>JAYRZA010000001.1:0-449882 GCA_041916695.1 Devosia sp.
TCGTCGGCGACCTCCGGCGCGCCGAGGTCTGCGACCTCGCCATCGACCGGCGCTTCGACGAGGTGTTTCAGCTGGCGGCCGACATGGGCGGCGCCGGCTATATCTTCACCGGCGAGCACGACGCCGCGATCATGCACAATTCGGCGATGATCAACCTCAACATCGCCGACCACTGCCACCGGCGGAACATCCGCAACGTCTTCTACTCATCCTCGGCGTGCATCTACCCCGCCTACAACCAGGAAGACCCGGATAACCCCAACTGCGCCGAAGCCTCGGCCTACCCGGCGGCGCCGGACAGCGAGTACGGCTGGGAGAAGCTGTTCTCGGAGCGGCTGTTTCTCTCCTACAATCGCAATTACGGCATGCGGAACCGGGTGGCGCGCTACCACAACATCTTCGGGCCGGAAGGCACCTGGACGGGCGGCAAGGAGAAGGTGCCGGCCGCCATCTGCCGCAAGGTGGCGATGGCCGGTTCCGGCGACACCATCGAGATCTGGGGGGACGGCAGGCAGACGCGCTCGTTCCTCTATGTGGATGAATGCCTCGAAGGCACCACCCGGCTGATGCGCTCGGATTTCGAGGGGCCGGTCAATATCGGCTCGGAGGAAATGGTGACGATCAACGGCCTCGTGGACATCGTCGCCGAGATCGCCGGCAAGCGGATCGACAAGCGCCACGTCCCCGGTCCCACCGGCGTGCGCGGTCGCAATTCGGACAACCGCCTCATCGCGGAGAGGCTCGGCTGGCGCCCGTCGCAGACGCTGACCGCCGGTCTCGAGCGCACCTATGAATGGATCGAGCGCCAGGTCCGGAAGAACACCTGATATGTGGCCGGAGCGGATCGACATGTTCGGCCTGGGACTGGACGTCTCCTCAATTGAGGAGACGCTAGGGCGCTTCATGGCATTTGTGCATAGTGGAACGCGTGGCTACTGCTGCGTTACCGATGTGCACCAATGCGTGCGCGTACATGACGATCCGGCCTTTGCTGTGAGGGTCAACGCCGCGACCATGGTGATCACCGACAGCACGGTGCTGCGCCGAGCGGTATCGCTGCGGCATGGCCTGCCGTTCAGCCCGGTGCTGCGCGGCGCCGAGTTGATGCTGCAACTCTGCCGCAGAGCCGAGGCCGACGGGATCACCATCGCGCTGATCGGCGGGCGCGACGATGCCGTGCTGGGCCAGTTGCGCGAGCGCCTCGGCGCACAGTTCCCCAAGCTGAGGATCGGCTTTGCCTACTCGCCGCCGTTCCGCCCTCTCACGCCCGACGAGCGCCGCGACATGCTGGTCGGGTTGTCACGGAGCGGCGCCCGCATCTGCTTCGTGGGCCTCGGCTGCCCCAAGCAGGAGAACTGGATGGCCGAGCACACGGCCGAGATCGACGCCATGCTGATCGGCGTCGGCGCTGCATTCGACACCAATGCCGGCCTCGTGCCCCCCTCGCCTTCCTGGGTGCACCGCAGCGGCCTCGAATGGCTCTACCGGCTGGTGGCAGAACCCCGGCGGTTGTGGAAGCGGTACGTGGCAACGTCACCGAGGTTCGTGTGGCTGATGGTACAGAGCCGCGAACTGCGCAAATGAGGCGCCTCCTCCCCCTGTATTTCAAGCGAGTTATGGCTCTTCGCGTCTCGGGTGCAGAAGCCATATGGGCATTCGTCGGGCAGATGGTGATGAGCGGCACCAACTTTGTATCGACGATCTTGCTGGTCCGCGCGCTAAGCCTTGACGACTTTGGGCGCTTTACAGTCTGCTACCTGGTTACGATGATCGTGCGAGGACTGCTGTCTGGAGCGATCCTCACACCGATGTCCATCATCGCGCCCCGGCTACATCACCCTTCTGGCCCCGCCTATCGTGGCTTCCTTACAGCAAATGCACTTGTCTTTGCGGCCCTATCCAGCCTCCTCGTCTACGCCATCTTCTCGACCGGCTTCTCAGATATCTCCCTGCTGCCTCTCTCAGTTACATTCGTAACATTCTTCTCTGTACTCTCCGACTACCTGAAACGGTATCACCTTATCTACCGCCGCTCTCTCCACGCTTTTCTTGTTGACGCTTCTCGATACGCCATACAACTTGGGCTTCTGATTGCACTAGTCACTGTAACATCCTTCCCAGTCACGATCGAGACCGCGTTGCTTGCCTTGGGGTCCGGCTCAGTCGTCGGTACCGTGATCGGCCTACAGACTTATCACTCATTCTCCTACGCTAGACGCCTTTGGACCTCCGCATCGTGGCGACATATAAAGCTCATACGCTGGCTGATGCCCAGTACTGTACTTGATGCCGTTCAGGCCAACTTTGTACCTATCATAGGCGCATCTATACTCGGCGACAGTACTCTGGGGCTGCTTCGCGCCGCCCAGAGTCTTGCCTATACGTCAAATCTTCCGTTCCTCGCCCTTCAGCAGATCGCACCATACGTCGCCGCGACGCACCTTCGCAATGGTGACAGACACACCATGTGGCACCGTCAATTGCTACTAATGGGCGCGGCCACCATCCCCGCTATGCTCGTTACTGTCTTTGTTGCGATTCTCTCGGATCACCTTCTAGCCTTCTTTTACTCTATTCGCGCTACGGAAGGGAGCATGCTGCTTTGCCTATATCTACTAATAAACATACTCGTTCTCGTAAGAGTTCCGTTCACCACATATCTACAAGTCACTGAGCATGCGCATCACATTTTCTGGAGCTCCGCTGTCGCGTCCATGCTATCAGTGACGTTGACATACGCTCTCCCGCCACTTCTGGGATCGGCGGGGCTGCCTCTTGCGGTACTACTCTCTGTACTCGCCGCGCTACTATTTCAGATTGCGTCGGTCTTGATTCTGAGGCGTGCTGCGACGTGAACCGTCACGATCGGAACATGAGCAAGATCACTCGTGCGCGCCAGAACGCGTTTCTCAGAAATGCCGCAACATTGTCCTTCTTCGTCCTCTCAGTTGCTCAACTAGCCGGACTGTCACCATTCTCCGGGCGCCTTGTGACCGGCACTACAGTCACAAGTTCCGGCTCCGCCTTCGAGGCGCTGCTATATTCCGCAACAACACTCACCTGTATCCTGGCCGGTGTCAATTCCTCGCGGCGGATGCTATCCACGTCACTAGGGCTGACGATCGTATTACTTCTTCTGTATTGCATGATTTCTCTTACTTGGTCATCATCTCCTGGCGTCGCCATACCCAGATTTATACAATTCACTCTCGTCGCTGTTAGCACTCTAGTAATGGTGCGCGCCTTTGGCACAGACCGGGCGGTCCGCGTCTTTATGGCTGCGGCATTCACCGTGTCAGCGGTAGACCTTCTGTCAGTGGCGCTCTTCGCCGAAGCGATCCATGGACCAACCAATTCCCACCCCTCGCTATACGGCTCGTGGCGAGGACTGCATCTCCACAAGAACTACCTAGGAGCAGTTGCAGCGATCACCTTTCTGATGTTCTTCTTTTCAAACCTTCATAGACGTATTCTTACGTGGACGCCACGACATGCCGTCATCTCTGGACTTCCGTTGATAGCACTACTTGGCTCCGGATCGAAGACATCCATAATACTAACTCCATTGGCTATGGTTATCACGCTTATGTCAGCACATCTGCGTGCTCGGATGACATATACGGGACGAGTGCTATTCGTATTTCTTTTCTTTGTGTTGCTATTTTCTGCGGCGCTGACATTCTCCCCAATTATCGAAGGTATCCTCGACGATGGATCGCTCCTCACGGGGCGTGTAGGACTTTGGCAGGCGATAAGCGGCTACATTTCAACCAACTGGCTGACGGGAAGTGGATACGGCTCATTCTGGCGACTCGGTGACAACTCTTTGATTCTTCGGATGGCAGAAGGATGGGCGACGCGGACTGGACAGGCCCACAACGGCTATCTGGACGTGATGCTGACTTTGGGCGTATTTGGTTTGGTGCTCTCGCTGGTCGCGTTCTTTTTTTCGCCGCTTATGGACGCTACTCGCGCACCAATTCACACCAACGGGACATACGCAGCTGTTTTCTCAGTGGTTGTCTTCTGTTTGCTTCATAATTTAACAGAGTCATCTTTGTTGGTTGGAAATCATCCAGTCTTCTTCAGTCTGTTGATTTCTGTGGCTGTCCTAGATCATCGTGAAGGTGTGTAGACATGCGAATATTGATGATACACAACCACTATAGCAATCCAGGAGGCGAGGATGAGTCCACGCGCTTGGAGGTGGCGCTCCTGCGGTCTGTGGGCCATAGCGTAACGCTCCTAGAGGCACATAATGAAGGCCTGTTTGGCTCGCCACTTTCTACTCTTTCGGCAGGAGTCAAGAGCGTCTGGAGCGTCGAATGGTTCAGGCGGGTCGGGGCTGAGCTTCGCACTCACGCCTATGACATATTGCACGTGCAGAATTTCTTCCCGCAGATATCACCTTCAGTCTACTTCGCGGCCGCTTCTTGTCGAGTGCCCGTAGTTCAGGCAGTGAGGAACTATCGTTTGGTGTGCCCTTCTGCGAATCTATTTCGAGACGGTCATGTCTGCACGCTTTGCGTCAGTCGGAAGGTTAAGATTGGCGCGGTGGTCCACGGGTGCTACCGAAGCAGTCGCGTGGCGTCATCATCGGTTGCGACAATGCTCGCGACCCATCAGCTGGCTGGAACATGGTCCGGACGGGTGTCAATGTACTCAGCTGTCTCCAACTTCACACGCAGCAAGCTCATCGAAGGTGGGATTCCGGCAGAGCGGATATTCGTGAAACCTAATTTCGTCGATCACCACCCACTGCCGAAGTCTCGCAGTCGCCGGCACTTCCTGTTCGTGGGCAGACTAACGGCCGAGAAGGGGATACGCATGCTTGTCGATGCTTACTCAAGAAGGCCACGCACGTATCCACTCAAGATCGTTGGCGAGGGCGACTTGCGGGGCCCTGATGGAGACGGTGTGGAGTGGCTCGGATGGCAGTCCAGGGACCAAGTCACGAAACTGATGGAGGAGGCGGTTTGCTGCGTGGTTCCCGGCACGTGGCCAGAACCATTCGGACGCGTTGCGATAGAGAGTTTCGCGTGTGGGACACCTGTAGTGGCCACCGAGAGTGGCGGGCTAGCAGATATCGTGGATCATGGCTTCAACGGATTTCACTTTCCGGTTGGCGATGCTGATGCTTTGGCCGACTGCTTAAGTCTACTCGAGAGAGACGGTGATCTCGTCGAGACCCTGGGTCGTGGTGCACTCGTCACTCACAGGACTAGATATTCACCGGAGGTGAACCTGGAACATCTGGTGCAACTGTACGACGCTGCAAGGCGCAACTAATTTCGCTGCGCTATGATTGACTTCGTTAGGCAGAAAAACCGCTCCGACGTGATGTTACCATCTGGGAATAGCCCCCGCATTTCCCGCCTGCTTAGAAGGCGTATACCTTGGACTTGATACATCGCTTCGGCATAGCTTGACGCTTTCTGAAGGAAGCCGCGCTGCCCCCTCATGAGCATTTCAGCTCTGAGTTGCTCCGGAAGGAACTGGAACAACGGATACCGTGCATGGGCCTCAATGGGAAACCACACATTCGGGGTCTGGACAAAATACTTCGGTGCCAGTCGCCGCACCTCGGTTGCGAAAGCGACCACCCGCGACCACTGTCCAACATGCTCAATCACTGAGTTCGAATGGACTATGTCGAAGTATCCGTCTTCAATTTCGTTGAGACAACACGCGTCACCCTCAACATAGGTGAACCCATCGCGCCGATGTGCGGTTCTGTCATCCAGATTGACAATTGTCACGCTCAGACCGTCGGGCATCACTGGGCAATACGTTTGCCAGAATGCGTAAGAACCACCTAGATCAATAACTCTGCATCGGCCCTTTCTCTCCAGGTCCTTCAGAACGATTGCCATGAAGTTGGAAAACCGTCTGGCTCGGAATGCGTTCCGAGCCGAGTTAGGGGCAGTGTCGAGAAACTGCATCGAACTAGGGAACCTCAGCGACACCAACCTACGCAATGAGGAGGTCATCGCCCATCCCCAGTCCAAAGTCCGCATTGAGAATGCTGTGGTCCGAAAGGTTCCCGACCGTGAGTGAGGCAGAAATAACTGCCGAGCTGGCAATTACGGTAACACCGGAAGCGGTATCTCGAACAAGCAGATCGTCCTTCCCGTCTCCCGTGTAGTCGTCAATTGCCAGCAGCTCCTTTCCTACAAAGCTGCCGCTGTTCACGGTGCCGCCATACCCGGCAATTCCATCGAACGTCTTCTTCGCTCCGCTAAAGTACTGTACAAAGCCATCTGCCTTCTGGATGAGCATGTCGTCTCTGCCGTCGCCGTCGAAGTCGCCGACACCGAGCAGCGTCAGGCCGGTCATGCTACCAACAACACCTGAGACCTGGTTCTTGTCAGCGCTGGGTACGAAAGTTGCCCAGCCAGTGTTGCTTCTGATGAGAAGATCGTCTTTCCCATCGCCATTGAAATCGGCAATCGCCAGAAGGTCCTGGTTCGTCAGGAGGCCTACAGCCGTGGTCTCGGCCTTGTTGCCTCCGTTCCAGTAAGAGTACCAACCTGTGGTGCTCTGAACGAGAATGTCGGCCCTCCCGTCACCGTCAAAGTCCCCTATGCCTTTGATTGTGAAGCCTGTTACGCTGCCAACCACGTTTGATGCGTTCTTGTCTGCACCGTCGAGGTACGTGACCCAACCAGTAGGACTCTTGATCAGGACATCATCACGCCCGTTCCCATTGAAGTCGGCGATCGCGAGTATCTCGTACCCCGCGAGCCCGCCGACGTTGATGGTAGCGTTCTTGTCAGCGCCGCTGAGGTACGTGACCCAGTTCGTGCTGGGTGCGCGGAGCAGAACGTCGTCCTTACCGTCGCCATTGAAGTCACCGATGCCGAGCACGTCTCGATCCGCCAAGCTGCCGACGTTGTTGACCACGGATGGAGAAGCGCCGTCGTTCAGCTTTGTCCATTGGCTCGCGTTGTTGATGTAGAGAATATCCGCACTCGTATTCATATTGAAGTCCGTGACCTCGTCGACCTCCACCGTCACCGCGCTCGGGCCGTTGACGAAGCGGAGGTATTCCACACCCGTCAGGGTATCAGTGCCGTCGGGGCCGGTGACGGTGACGGTCGAGACGCCGGCGACCTTGCTCACCGCGATGGTGTATTGCTGGCGCGTGCCGGCGAACACCGCGATATCGGTATCGCCCGCCCCGCCATTGATCGTGTCGGTGCCCAGCCCGCCGGTGAGGATGTCGTTGCCGGCATCGCCGTTGAGAATGTCGGTGTTGGCCCCGCCATCGATCGTGTCGGCGCCGTCGCCTCCCGAGATCGTGTCGTTGCCGCCGCCGCCCCTGAGGATGTTGGCCACCGAGGTGCCGGTGATGAAATCATCGCCGGAGCCGCCGAAGACGTTCTGGATATTGGTGAGCTGGCTGGTGCCCTGCGCATTCGAGGAGAAGCCGAGCGCCAGGTTGGTGGTGGTGGTCTCGCTCCACACCGAGGCATCGTAGGTGTTGTTGCCGGCGCCGCCATTGATGACGTCGTCGCCGGCCGAGGCGTAGAAGATGTTGTCGGAAGCATTGCCGGTGAGGAAATCCTTGCCGGAGCCGCCCCTGATATCCTCGAAGCCGGTGACGGTGTCGCTGCCGACATCGGCGCCCGAGGCGGTGCCGGTCGACAAATCCACCACGGTGATCGAGCCGATGTGGGAGAGATCGATGAGATCGCGCGCGCCGGTGCCGCCATCGATCGCGTCATTGCCGCGCCCCATGCGGTAGGTGTCGTCACCACCGCCGAGGCTGAGGGTGAGACCCGTCGCCGAGGCGAGGCCGGAGGCATTGACGACATCGTTGCCGGTGCCGCCGGTGACCGAGGTGTTCGCCGCCGCCGCGAGCAGCCCCGCGGTCGCGAGGTTGCCGCTGAGGTTCACGGTGTCGCCGTGGTTGCCGAGGGTCAGCGCGAGCTTTTCCGCCCCCGTCGCGACGATGTTGCCGCTGGCCGCACCGCCGATCGCGACATTCAGGCTGCCCGGAGTGACCACGTAGGTGACCGCGCCGCCGGCGCTGCCGCCATTCACCACCAGCTTGTCGGCCGTGCCGCCACCCAGGTCGACGGTGTCGTTGCCGCCGCCAACTGCGTAGTTGACAATGTCGTCGCCACCGCCGGTGCTGATCACATTGTCGGCGGACGAGCCGGTAACCGTGTCGTTGCCCGACCCGGTCGTGACGTTCTCGATCGAGATCAGCGTATCGCTGCCGATTTCTCCGCCGCTGGCACTGCCAGTTGCGAGATTGACCACGACACCGTCCTCGGTGAACGAATAGTCCGCGGTGTCCGTGCCGCCGGCACCATTGATGGTGTTGCCGCCGACGCGCTCGGAAGCAAGGTAGTCATCGCTGAAGGTATCGTTGCCGGCGGTGCCGTTGAAGGTGTTGCCGGCAATGGTGCCGGTGCCGAGCGCCGCGTCGTAGACGCCCACACCCACCCCGTTGAAGGTGTTGCCGGTGACCGAGCTTGTTGCCCAGCTGCCGCCGGCCGCGCCAATGCCCATGTCCTCGTAGACATTGCCGGTGAAGGTATTGTCTTCGACGAGCAAATCGGCGGAGCCGGGATAGGCATCGGCGGATACGCCGACATTGTTGCCGTTGAAAGCACTGGCCGAAATAGTGGTACCACTGCCTCCGTTGACATAGACGCCCGTGGCCCAGCCCTCGAACGCGCTCGCCTCGACGGTCAAGCCGGCTGCCATGCCAACCGAGGTGGCGATGCCGCGCGCACCACCGCCGAAGCCGGTGGTGTTGTAGAAGGTCGAGTTGCGGACCGTGACACCCTCGGCCTGCACGTGGATCCCGGAGTTTTCGAAGGCGCCGCCGGGACTGCCGTCCAGCAGCCGGAGGCCGTCGATCGTGACATCCGACGCGAGGACGACGATCCGCCCGTCGATGGTGCTTTCGCCGATGTCCACGGAGGGCAGCCTCAGCTTGCCATCATTGCCGGCCTGGGCGCCCAGGATGGTGAGCCCGGTCTTTTCCGCACCGATCGTAGCGTCACCGGCATACGCCCCCGCAGCGATCAGGATGGTGTCGCCGGCGTCGGCTTCGTCGATGGCGGCCTGCAGGCTTGCGAAGCCGCCGCTGCCGACGAGCACGATGCGTCCCGCTCCGAGGCCATCGACGACCTCCATGCCCACCAGTGTATCGGTGCCCTCCGTGCCCGAAGTGACCTGCCAGCCGGCCTGATCGCCGACCGTCAGCGGATCGGCATCGGCAACGGCCTGCAAGCTGCCCGGCGCGATCGAACCGGCATACGATGCCGTGTCCGCACCCAGGCCGCCGATCAGCAGATCGGCGCCCGTGCCGCCAGTCAGCGTGTCGTCGCCGACGCTGCCGATGAGGACATCGTCGCCCCCGCCACCATCGAGGGCCACCGGTCCGGCCACGTATTCTGCCGTGATCGTCTCGGCGACGTCGCTGCCATTCACCGAGTTCGTTGAGCCATTGAGGTAGACCGAAATCGGTCGAGCCTGATCAAGAAACACGTTGTCGTGGACGACGTCCTCGATGTTCACATTCACATAGGGCAACGGCACGACGTGACCGCCGCCTGAATTGCTGAACGTATTGCCGGTGATCTCCACCGACATCGACTCCGTGAGTACGCCGTTGCCATTGTCGTCGAAGACGTTGTCTTCGACGAGGCCCGCGGTGCCATCGACCAGGTAGGCGCCCTCATCCCAGCCTGTGACCAGGTTGCCGCTGATCTCGAACGCTTGCGCGCCGTTCATCGTGCCGAACGGACGGGTGTCGTTGCCGTCCACCCCAGTCAGGACCGAGTTGACGATCGTGACGTCGTCGGCGGCAATGATGACGCCATAGTCGCGGTCGAGGAACATGGCCACCTTGAAATCAGCACCGGTGACGGACACGCCATCAAGCCGGGCCCCTTCCGAGCCAGCAACGAAGCGGATGCCGCCGGTGATGGTGGTCTCAGCACCGCGCACACCGCTGCCGAGTACTCCGGCATTGGCGCCCAGAAGGGTAACGGCAACGTCCACCGTGACGCTTTCGGCATAGAGGCCGGATGCGACGAGGATCGTGTCGCCATCAATTGCCGCGTCGACGGCCGACTGGATGCTCCCGAACCCGCCATTGCCGACCAACAACACGCGTCCGGAGGATGGGCCCGCACCATCGCCATCGACGCCAGCGACGATCTCGATGCCCTGGATGATGTCCGTGCCGTCCGCGCCACCGGTGGTGATCGACCAGCCGGCCTGGTTGCCGGCGGTCTTCAGGTCGCCATCAGCGACCTGCGCGAACATGCTGGAGGTCAGCGTGGTGTTCTCGTAGTGGGCCGTGTCGTTGCCGCCGCCGCCGACCAGGTTGTCATTGCCGCCCCCGCCGGTGAGGTCATCGGTGCCGGAGCGGCTTAGCAGCAGGTCGTTGCCGGCCGTACCCTGCAGCCCGTTGGCATCGGCGAGGCCCTGCAGCGTGGCGATGGCGCCATTCGGGAAGGAGTTGCTGCCATTGATGCCGCTCGACAGATCGATGTCGCCGCCGACGCTGTCGAAGTTCACCAGACCCCAGGGTCCGCGTGCATCAATCTCGAGGCCGGTGATGCTGACGCTCGCAAAGCTCTCGTGGTGATAGAACGACACCACGTCGGAGGCGTAGTTGCCGTCGATCTCGACATTGTCGATGACAAGGTCGCCGCTGTGGACATAGCCACCCTCGCCGGGTGTCCCGGTCCTCAGGCCGGAGATTGAGATCGCCTTGTGCGGATTGACGGTGGTGCCCGGCGCGGTCGGTGTAGGTCCGCCGAACACCGAATCCCCGAGGTCGCCGGCCGGGCCGTGGAACGCGGAGTCCGCGACGGTCAGATCGCCGTTGAAGCCGAACAGGTTGACATGCCCCTGCCCGCGCGCACCCGTGTGGTACTGGCCGTTGTCGGCGAACACCGAGTCGGTGATCTCGAAGCTGCCGATCGTGTCCGGATTGAGCGGGGTGGAGCCATTCGCCGGGTGGGCGTAGAACAGCCCGATCTCCCGCGCATTGGCGATCGACATGCCGTCGAGCACGACCTTGCCGTCATTGACGCCGACGTCGTCCGCCGCGGAAGACCGGACGGTGATGCCGTAGGACTTGCCGGCCGCGTTGATGGCGAAATCGCGGAAGGCCAGTGTATCGTCGCCCTCCATCACATCGCTGACGCTGATCTGGCCGTTGAGTGTCACCGTGCCGGGGTTGACGCCCTGGATGGTGATGGCGCGGTCGGTGACCGTGAGATCCTCGGTGTAGCTGCCATTGGCCACCAGCACGATGTCATCGCTGGCCGCGGCGGTCACCGCGCCCTGGATGGTGGAGAACCCGCCATTGGCGCCCTGGTCGACGAGGTAGTAGGTCTGGCTGCCGACGGTCACCTTCTCGATGCCATGGAGCGTATCGCCGTTGATCGTCCAGGCCGAGCCGTTCCAGGCCAGCGTACCGAAGGAGTAGCTCGCCGTATCGACTGTGGCGTCGGCGTCGTCGGCGAGAGCCGTGCCGCCGTAGACTGTGTCACCCCCACCGCTGCCGGTGATGGTGTCTGCCCCGCCGCCGCCGATGATCGTGTCGGCATGAGTCGTGCCGGTGATGGCGTTCGCGCCGTCGTTGCCGGTGATCGCAAGCCCTTGGGCCACGGACACGGCGGAGGCATCGACGCCGATAGCGTCGCTGCCGCCGAGTTCGAGGTTTTCGACCCCGCTCACGTCGTGCAGTACCAGTTGATCGGTGCCGGAGCCGTTGAACTCGATCGTGTCGGTCCCGTCGCCGCCATCCACGGATTCGGTCGCGCCGAACTCCGAGGACGCTCCATAGACGATCGTGTCGTTCTCGGCCCCGCCAACGATGACGTCGCTGCCCGCCCCGCCGGTGATGAGGTCATCGCCGCCATCACCGCTGAGCGTGTCGTTGCCGGCCCCGCCGGTGATGACGTCGTCGCCGTCGCCGCCGCTGAAGGTCTGGGCGTCGGAGTTGATGTCGCCGTTGAACACGTCGTCATGCGCCGTGCCGCCGATCACCTGGCCATCGCCGCCGAGCGGATAGATGCCCACCTCCGGCGCTGTGCCGGAGAAGACGTTGGCGCCGACCACCACGCCGACGTCGATGTCGCCGACGGCGCCGACGCCGATCTGCTCGAAGACGTTGTCGGTGAAGTCGTTGTCCGAGATGTCGGACGCCGCCACCGGGCCATCGATCGACAGCCCTACGAAGTTGTCGGAGAAGTCATTGCCGGTGACCAGCGCCGTGACGCCAGGATTGATATAGGTGCCGGTGGCCCAGCCTGCGAAGGCATTCTCGGTGACCGTCACCGTACCGCCGGCGGCTGTCGTCACCTCGATGCCGCGGTAGCTGTCGCCGTCGACATCACCCGAACGGTAGAACAGGCTGTTGCTGATGGCGGTGTTCGCGCCGGCAACGGCAATCGCCGAGGTGCCGAAGCTCGAGGAACCGCCCTCGGTGAAGCGCAATCCGTCGACCGTGACGCCATCGGCCTGGATCAGCAACTGACCCTCGATGGTGGATTCGCCCGTGCCGCTGGACGGAGTCCGCCCGTCGTCGGGAATCCCCGCCTGGACGCCGAGGATCTGCAGACCCTGCAGCCGCGGCAGATCGGCGATCACCGCATTGCCGACGTAGCTGCCCGGCGCAACCAGGATCGCGTGCGGGCCATCGTCACTGGAGCTGGCGATATCGTCGATTGCCTCCTGCAGCGAGGCGAAACCGCCATTGCCGACGATGCGCACGTGCACGTCGGTGAAGTAGGCGACCTCGACATTGGTGATCAGGTCGTCGCCGAGATCGGGGCCCGGTCCATTGTATTCCAGCCGACCGGTCAGGACATTGTAGCTGAAGTCGGAGAAGTCGGCGTCCACCATCAGCAGGTCGCGACCGGCACCGCCGTCGATGATGTCGTCGCCCTCGTCGCCGATGAGCGTGTCGTTGCCCTCGCCGCCGGTGAGGATGTTGTCGCCGGCATTGCCCGTGATGGTCTGGCCGAACGCGTTGCCGGTCAGGTTGATCGGGTCGGTGCCCGCAGCGGCGGTGAGGTGTTCCACCTCGACGCCGGCCGCGAGCGTGTAGCTCGACGAGGCGACGACGGTGTCGTTGCCCTCGCCCTCAGCTTCGACGATCACGTCATTCGCATTGTCTACAAAATAGGTGTCGTCGCCCTGGCCGCCGGTCAGGGTGTCTTCACCAGCGCCACCATCGATCGTGTCGTCGCCGAGGCCGCCCGACAGCACGTCGTCGCCGCTGAAGCCGGAGATCACGTCGTCGGCATTCGAACCGACGATGGCGTCGTCGTCGGTGGTACCATCGAGGACCACCACCTGCAGCCCGGACTGAACGACATGCAGGCCCGAGAGGTCGTAGGTCGCGCCGCTGTGCGCGGTGTCGTTGTAGAGCGAGCCAGCATTGCCGCTGTCGCCCGGCGTTCCGGTAGGCAACTGGTCGGCCATCGGATCGACGAACACCGGAATGCCCCAGCCGGCGGTCACGTCGACCGTGTTGCCGCTCTCCGGCGTGAAGCTCAGACCGCTCGTGTCGGTATAGCCCTGAATGTAGAGCCCGACCTTTCCGTAGCTGCCCGACACGTCGACATTGGTGAATACCACGTCGCCCATCGGCGTCAGCACGTCGTATGTCTTGCCCGAGAGCGGGAAGCCCGTCTGGGCGTAGCTCTCGCCATCGAAGCCGGCGAACTGGATGCCGAACGAGGCTCCACCATCGCCGATGACCGTGACATTGGTGAGGGTGGCGTTGCCGTCATACTCGTAGAAGAACAGGTCGGCCGAATTCAGCGGCCCGCCATTGCCGGTGAAGGCGGAGTCGGTGATCAACACGTTCTGGACGCCGGCCTGCGCATAGGAGGCGCTCGGCTGGCGACCGGTGACGATCATGCCCGTGCTGGCGGCGTTATCCACCACCACATCGGCGATCTCGAGGGTGCCCAGCACCTGCTGGTCGATCGCCTGGATGCCGGTGCCGGGGGAATTGGCGACGGTCAGGCCCTCGATCCTCAGGGTCTCCTCCGCTGCGTCGGCTGCGAGATCGATGATGATGCCCGAGGTGAGGGTCGTGAGGCCAGAGCCAGCGCCGATGATGCTGACCGGCTTGTCGACCAATGCACCGGCGAAGCTGCCCTCACCGAGCAGGATCGTGTCGCCCGTGCCGGCTGCATCCACGGCTTCCTGAAGCGTCGCGTAGCCGCCGGCGCCGACCAGCAGGAAGGTCTCGCCCGAGCCCGACAGATCGGCGACCTTCTCGATACCGACCAGCTCGTCGACACCCTCGGAGACGGTTGTGACCGTCCATACGCCGTCCGCATAGCTGAAGGCATTGGCGGACAGGTCATCGGCATAGTTAGCGACGTCGCCCGACGCCTCCGAACCCTCGCCGCCGTCGATCGTGTCGTTACCCGCGCCGCCGGTGATCAGATCGTCACCAGCGCCACCGCCCAGCGTGTCGCTGCCATCACCGCCGGTGACGATATCGTCACCGTCGGCACCATCGATGATGTCGTCCAGCCCGCCACCAGACAGCAGATCCGCGCCCGACGTGGCATAGTCCGTCAGGTCCTCGCCCGGGGCACCGCCCAGAACCTTCCGCGCCAGTTCGAAGCCGCCATCCACCGTGTTGCCGGTGAAGGTGACGGGGTCGGTGGCCGGCAGACCGAGGCTATCACCCACGTAGCTGATCGGAGAGGCCTGATCCGTGGAGGTGGTGCCGGCCGTGAAGACGTTGCCGTCAACGACGATGTCGGACAGCGCGCCGCCACCATAAGCGTAGTTCGAGACGATGATTCCCTGGCCCGCGCCTTCCACGGTGAAGGCATTGCCATCCGTGACATCGACGCGTGACGACTGGTTCAGGTAGATTTGCCCGCCACCTCCGAAGGTATTGTCCTCGATGCTGGTGCGGCTCGTGCCGTTGGGATTGGTGTTCTGCAGGAACAGGGTGCCGCCGGAGAAGGTGACCCCACTGATGCTCGTGCCATTGCTGTCGAACAGGTTGATGACCGTCCCACCACCGACGCCGTTGTAGGTGCCGCCGGTGATGGTGATGTTTTCACCCTCGCCGAAGAGGAAGCGCACGTTCCCACCACCTGGGGTGGTCACGCCATAGGTGACGTTGGTGAGAGTCAGGTTGTCGGCGCCCCGGATGTCCGAGAAACCGCCCACATGCGTGCCCGTGAAGGTCACGTTCTCGAGAGTGAGGTCCTTGCCGCCATCGACGTCCACCCATTGCATGACATAGCCGCTGGCGTTGTCATACTCGAGGGTCATGTCCTTGAGCGTGAGCCCACTGGGCACGGTGCTGCCGTAATCTGCGGAGTTGTTGGCGATGCGCGGATTACCGGTAATGGTAGTCAGGCCCTCGCCCGAGCCCCTGACCGTGACGTTGTCCGCCGCGGCGCTGAAGGTGGATTGTCCACCAGGCGCCCCCTCAGACAGGTCGTAGTCGCCCTCTGCGATGAGGATTGTCTGTCCGGACTGGGCAACCTCGAGTGCCGACCGTATCGTGCTCAGGCCACCATTGCTGCTATCGTCGACGAGCCAGAAGGCATCGCCGTCAATCTCAACTTTCTCGATGCCATAGAGTGTGTCGATGTCGTCGGTGGTTTCACTGTTGCCGTCCCGGTCGACCTGCCAGGCGCCCAGCCCGTCGTTCCACGAGATCGTCGCGCCGGCATCGTAAAGGGCCGTGTCGACGGTGGAATTCAGATCGTCGCCGCCTGTCCCGCCGCCATAGATTGTGTCGGAGCCAGCACCGCCGGTGATGGTGTCGGCGCCCTTGTCGCCGATGATGAGATCATCGCCGGCGCCGCCGTCGATCTCGTCGGCAAGCGCCGTGCCGCTGATCCTGTCTGGACCGCCCGTACCGGTCACATTGAGCGCCAGATCGTTATGCGCGCCAGAGATATTGAGGTTGAAGCCGGCGACGTCGGTGAAGGTGTTCCCGGAGTGGCTGAGCCCGTCTGCATTGTTCGATGCTGCAATGCCGTCCGAAACCCCAATCAGGTCGTTGTTCGTGACAGCTGCACTGTCGGTCGCGAAGACGTAGATGCCGGTCGTATCCGACGCGGGATAGCTCTCCGGGCCGTCAGTGGCGCCCGTCACGTCGTTGTCGTCGACGGTGATACCGGCGCCACCCTGATAAATCAGGATGCCAGCGGGGCCGTCGCCGTCGGCCCGCAGGTTGCCGAGTTCGCTGATCACGTTGCCGCTGACCGTGCCAGTCGCACCGAAGCCGAGCACGATGCCGTTCTGGGCCATCGCATCGTCGCCCGGGATCAATCCATCGCCGACGATGGTGTTGCCCGAGATGGTCGCGACCGAACCGGCGCCGCGCACGTCGATGCCGTTCTTCTGGTAGTCGGTCACCGTGTTGTTGGTGATGACGACGGCGTGCGAATCCTCGGCGTCGAGGTTGCGCACATAGATCGCGCGGCCCTGCTGGTTGCCGGGTACGTGTCCTTCGACCAGCGGATTGTGCACACCGGTGACGGTGACGCTGTCGACGGTGATGCTCGAGTCGGCGGCATAGATCGCCGAGTACTCGTTGCCACCGGTAGCTGCGCCATAGCCCTTGGCGTCGATCTTGATGTCGCGGATGACGACGTTGGAGCTGTTAACGACGGCGATCACGGCCTCGGTGTTCAGCCCGCCGGCGGCCACAACGTTCACCCCGTGCACTGCCGGCATCTCGACCAGCGAGCCGTCACCCATGCCGAGTATGGTGAGGTCGGTGAAACCACTGATGGTGACCTGCTCGGTGAGCGTCACGCCGTCGAGGATCAGGATCGTATCGCCGTTGTCGGCGGCGGCCACTGCCTCGCCCAACGTCGCATAGCCACCGGCGCCCACCACGAGGACATAGGTGTCGGTGAACTCGAGACGTTCGAGGTCGACGAGCGTGTCGGCACCCGCGCCGCTCGTCAGCTGGAGTTCGCCTCCCACGACGGCGATGTTGGCCAGGCTGAACGCCGCGTCGACGACATAGGCGTCCGTGCCGGCGCCGCCGTCGACGTCATCGTTGCCGGCCGAACCGACAATGGTGTTGTCGCCGGCATTGCCGACGATGGCGAAGCCTTCGGTTTCGGCAGAAGCATCGAGCTTGAGGTCGGCTGTGCCGCCCAGTTCGATGCGCTCGACGTTGCTGACGCTGCCGCTGAGCACCAGTTCGTCGCCGTCGGTCGTCGAAGTGAACGAGATGGTGTCGGTGTCGGCACCGCCATCGACGGTTTCCATCGCGCCGAAATCCGCGCCGGAGTTATACTCGAAGGTATCCTCGCCGGTGCCGCCCGAGAGGCTGTCGCTGCCGCCGC
Source organism: Devosia sp. (assembly GCA_041916695.1). Lineage (GTDB taxonomy): Bacteria > Pseudomonadota > Alphaproteobacteria > Rhizobiales > Devosiaceae > Devosia_A. The sequence goes on from JAYRZA010000001.1 coordinate 17,337, forward strand.
GGCCCTCGATCAAGTCGTCGCCGCCGAGTCCGGACAACGTGTCGTTGCCCGCCGCGCCATAGAGGAAATCAGCACCGGCCGTGCCGTCGACGTCGAACACCGTCAGAAGGCCCGACGACGGATCGTGATAGACTCCGGCGGCGTACTGGTCCGTCAGGTCGATGCCGGTGACGGTGTTGTTCTGGATGAGGATGCCGCTGGGCTGGATGCCGCCGCTGACGTCGATGCCTTCGTCGACCTGCGAAATGGTGTTGCCGGTGATCGAACCGCCCGAATTGTCGGGACCGTTGTCGAACACGAAGATGCCCACGACCTTCGAGGCGGGCTGCTGCGCGCCAGTGATGGTGTTGTCGGCGATTGCGAGGTCGTCATTGCCATAGGCCAGCACCGCGCCGGAGTAGGCATTCGCTGGTCCGGCATAACCAATGCCGGTGATGGTGTTGTGGTCGATGGTGCCGGTCGAGTTGAGCACCTGGATGCCGTTCTGCGCGATGATCGGCTGCGCCCCGCCACCGGTGACGGTGACGTAGCTGACGTCGAGGATGGCGTTGTTGAAGACGGTGGCGTTCTTCTGGAAGTTCGAGATCGAGCCGCCCTGCATGGTGAAGGCGAGCTGCGTATCGTTGTCGACCTGGACGCCGACGCCGCGCTGGTTGCCCGAAACGATCGGGAAGCCGTCGGCGGTGGTACCGCCCGGCAGGGTGTCGCGGATGCGCGTCACATCGACGTCGAGCACGCTGCCCGAGGCGTTGCGATAGACGATGCCGACAAAGTTGGCGTTGGCCCCGTCCACCGTCCCGGCGCGGTCGTCGCCGTCCACGGTGACGTTTTCGAGCGTGATGCCGGTCGAATTGGTGGCGGTGAACACCGCGTTCAGGGCGCGGCCACTGCTCGATGTGCTATTCTGCACGACATCGGCGGGGGCCTTCAGCACCACGCCGTCTTCGGCTCCCACGATGCTCAGGCCGCTGCTTCCGCTGACCACGACCTGCTCGGTATAGGTGCCTGCCGCAACCAGAATCGTGTCGTCGTTACCGGCCGCGTTTACCGCCGACTGTATGGTCGAGAACTCGGCGCTGGTCTTGCTGACCAGCAGCACGTCGCCGTCATCGAACTGCAGGCGGCCGGCATTGACGACCGTCGTGGTGTCGGCGCCCTGCGTCACCGTCGCCACGTCGCCGTTCCAGGCGATGTCGTAGTCGCCGATGTCGCCCGAGAACACCACGGTGTCGACCCCGAGGCCGCCATCGATCGTGTCGGATCCGCCGTTGCCGGTGATGATGTCGTTGCCGCCGTTGCCGGACAGCACGTTGCTGCCGGCCGTGCCGATGATCGCATCCGCACCCTGGCCGCCGGCCGCGTTCTCGATGGCGGTCAGTGTCGTCGTGCCACCGTCCACCGACGCCGTCCCGGTCGCCAGGTCTACGGTGACGGCCCCGGCCGACGAGCTGGCATCGAAGGAGTCGTCGCCGCCACGGCCATCCACGGTATCGGTGCCGGCCGACGCAAAGAACGTGTTGGCATTGCCGTCGCCGAACAGCGTGTCGTCGCCCGCGCCACCCTCGACGTTCTCGATGCCGATGAGCGTGTCGAAGCCGGTCTGCGTACCGCCAAAGGCGATGCCCCCCGCGAGGTCGACATAGGCTCCCGTGGTATTACCGACGAGCGTATAGGTATCTTCGCCACCAGCGCCGTTGATCGTCTCGTTGCCGGCCGTGGCGACGAATACTTCGCTGCCCGCGCCTCCCACATCGACGCTGTTGTCGCCGTTGGCATCCTTGTGAACGATGCCGGCATAGCCCGGACCGACCAGGGTGTCGGTGCTCTCCGCCGCCGCCGCGACCGCGGCGCCCAGGGAGGCATAGGCCGTGGCGATGCCCGCCGGCGTGACGACGTAATAGCTGCCCCCCAGCGCTCCGCCGCGCGTCACGTCGAGCACATCGGCATCGACTCCGTGCGCGAGATCCCAGGCAATTGTCGCCGCCAGCTGCGCCTGATGCCCGGCATTCCCGTCGAAATAGGTGCGACCGCCGGCAAAAGCGATGGTCTCCGCGCTGCGCGGGTCAACCGACGGTGTCACCGTGCCGATGTCTCCTCCCAGGTCGATGGGAGCGCCGGCATAAGGACCGGGAAAACGGTCGCCAAGTGCGCCGGTGCCGAGATTGCCGAGCAGGTTGTCGTGATAGGACTGCCCCGGCGCCGGGGCACCGCCCCGCGGCTTGGCGATCTCCAGCATCGGCTCGCCTTCGCCGACATAGCCGTTGGTGCCATTGAGGTAGGAGACGTATTCGTTGCCGAGGGCGACGAAGGCAAGGTTGACGGCCAGCGCCACCTTTCCGGCCTCGACGTTCCCGACGATCACCTCGGCATAGTCGGCGAAAATTCCGCCGGCTGCCTGCAGCGCGGTCACCGCGGCCGAGGACGTCGCAAAGCTCGTGGTGATCTCGTAGTGCCCGAACGCCGCGGTTGGAGCGATCCCCGCGAGCGCCCCGTAGAGCGCGTCCAGCTGGGTCCAGATATCGATGAACTGCTGCTTCGTCAAAGCCATGGCGATTACCCCAATCCTCAGCACACGGCCGGATGGGTTCAGCCCTCGGCCTCCCCCCCGCAACACCAGCCTTCTCGGCCGCACTTTAGGGGCAGGCGACGGCGCAATGCAACAACATTCCTTAACGGATCGTTAATTACAACGTTGTCATCATGCATTCAGCGCCGTCCGATGCCGCATTGATTGATGATAACGATGTCAGATACTGATGACAGTCCATTACTGATCTACATATCAATCCAAACGCAATTCGACACCGCAAGCATCGCGCCTATATCATGCCATCAGAAATCGAGACAAAATATAGACTGGCAATCACCAATATAGAACATTCATACCATGATTTATACTATGACCGACTGTCAGTCGGTGATGAAGGCGCTGCGGATCGAACGGATGAAGGGATCGACCAGATACTGCAGCATGGTGCGCTCGCCGGTGACGACCGTGACATCGGCGGGCATGCCCGGGCTCATGTAGAAGCCATCGTGCCGGGCCAGTTCCTCGATGCCAACGCGTACGCGAACCTCGTAGTAGTACTGACGGGTGGCCTCATCCAGGGTGCTGTCGGCCGCCACCTGCGTCACCTCGCCGTTAAGCGGCAAGCTGTTGCGGCTGGCAAACGGCACCAGCGTGACATGCGCCAGCAGGCCCACATGGACCACGTCGATATCCTTGGGTGGCAGCCGGGCAATGATGATCATGTCCTCCTCGACCGGCACCACGTCCATGATCGCCTCGCCGGGACGGATCACGCCACCCGGCGTCTGATTGCGGAAGTTGAGCACCACGCCATCGACCGGGCTGACGATCTCGGTCCGGCGCAGCACGTCGCCGGTCGAGATCATGTCCTCGTCAAGCTGGGCGATCTCGTTGTTGGTCCGCGTACTCTCTTCGGCCACCTGGTCACGGTACTTCTCGCGGGCCTGCAGCAGCGACAGGCGGGTCTCCTCGATCGCCTGGTTGGCCCGGGCGGTGCGCGCCCCGTTGGCGGCAATGGCACTCTCGAGGCGCGCCTGTTCGCGTTGCAGGTCGAGAACCACGGAACGCGACACCAGCTGCGAGGCCAGCAGGCTCTGCTTGTCGGCGAGCTCGGCCGACAGCAGCTCGGCCTGCCGACGCATCCCCGCGGTCTCGGCGGCAACGCTGTCGATCTCGCTGCCCAGCTGCTCGATCTGCCGCTCGAAGATCGCCTCCTGCTGGCTGATCGTCGTCTGCCGGATGGTGAAGAGCTGCCGCTGGGTCTCGACGAACGCGAGGAAGCCCGGGTCGGTCACCTCGGCAAGGTCGGACGGAAGCTGCATCGCGCTCGCCCCGGCAGCCTGCGCCTCGAGCCGGGCCCGGATGACGAGAAGGCGAAGCCACTGCTCCTCGCGCGCGGAAAAAGTCGCCTCCGCCCGGGTGGATTCGAGCGTGATCAGCTTGTCGCCGGCCCTGACGGTCTGGCCCTCGCGGACATGCACGGTGCGGATGATGCCGCCCTCGAGGTGCTGGATGACCTTGCGGTTGGAATCCGGACTGACCATACCCGGGGCGATCGCCCCGCTCGACAGCGGCGCCAGGGCAGCCCAGCCGCCCAGCACCACGAAGAAGAGCACCACCACGACGACTCCGAAGGCAGTCGGTGCCCGTAGCAGTTCTCCCACCTTGGGTATCGCTGCCGATGCCGCGGGCGCGGCTCCGACCGGCGCCGGAAGTCCAGCTTCCCCCGCGAGGCTCATCGAACCACCCCACCGCCGGCCTGCACCAGCGTAGGCTTGACCGCCGGCTGCGGCTGCATCATCTCGCGCAGCACGTCGTCGCGATCCCCGAACCGCTCCAGCACGCCGTCCCGCAGCACGCCGATCTTGTCGATCGGCTGCAGCAGGGTCGAACGATGGTTGACGACGATGATGGTGGCTCCGCCGCGCTTGGCGGAGATGATCGCCTCCTTCAGCGCCGCCTCGCCCTCCTGGTCGAGATTGGAGTTGGGCTCGTCCAGCACGAGCACGCGCGGATTGCCGAACAGCGCGCGCGCCAGACCGATCCGCTGGCGCTGGCCGCCGCTGAGGAAGGTGCCGTGTGGCCCGATCTCGGTCTCGTAGCCATCCGGGAGGCGAAGAATGAGCTCGTGGCATCCGGCCATGCGGGCCGCCGCCACCACCGCCGCGTCGTCCACCTCGCCGAGCCGGGCGATGTTGTCCTTCACTGTGCCAGCGAACAGCTCGACCGTCTGCGGCAGGTAGCCGACCGCGCTGCGCGCATCCTCGGGCCTGAGCGTCGTGACCTCAGCGCCGTCGATGCGCACGTGACCCACAGTCGGCACCGCCGCCCCGACCAGCAGCCGGCACAACGTGCTCTTGCCGGATGCCGAGGGACCGACAAGGGCCATGGCGGTTCCCGGCGCCAGCTCGAAGGACACCCGGCGCAGGATCGGCCGGTCTGCTTCCCCGAGACGGTAGCTCACCTCTTCGACGCTGACCTGCCCCCTCAGATCGGTCAGCGACATGCGCTCCTCGTTGGCCGGGATGGCGCCGAGGAAGTCCCTGAGGCTGCGATAGGCGTCGCGGGCCGCCAGGAACTGCTTCCACGATCCGATCCCCTGCTCCACCGGCGCGAGCGCGCGGCCCAGGATGATCGAGGCGGCGATCATGCCGCCCGAAGTGAGCTGCCCCTTGATCACGAGATAGGCGCCCAGCCCGAGCGCGGCGCTCTGCACGGCGATGCGGATCGTCTTGGAGGCCGCCTGCGACGACGAAGAGACGTCGCCGGCCTCCTGACTGGCTCGCCCCTGGGCCTCGACGAAGCCGCGATATCGGCGGGCGACGGCATCGCGCATGCCCATTGCCTGCACCACTTCGGAGTTCTGCATGGCCTGCAGCGCGAACTCGTTGGCCATGGCCTGCTGCGCCGCCGCCCGGCGCAGCAGCGCCTTGCTGAAGTGATCGTTGAACAGGGTGACCCCGACGAGCAGCAGGGCCGACAGCACTGCCAGCACGCCCAGCCAGGGATGCAGCATGAAGATGATGACGACGAAGAACGGCACCCAGGGCGCATCGATGAAGGGCAGAATACCTGGGCTGCCCAAGTAGTTCCTCAGTGTCGCGAGGTCGTCGAGCGGCCGGCGTGTGCCCAGCCGCCCATCCTCGGACTGGACGATGGAGTTGACCAGGACCGGATCGCGCAGCGCCCCGTCGAGATAGCGCCCCAACCGCACCAGCAAGTGACCGCGCACGCCGTCCAGCAGGGCCAGCACGATCAGTGCGACCCCGGCGATCAGGCTGATGAACAGCAGCGTGTCGACGTTTCCGCTGATCAGCACCCGGTCGTAGACCTGCATCATATAGATCGGCGAGGTGAGGATCAGCAGGTTGACGAAGAAGCTGAACGCCAGCACCACAGCGAAGGCGACCCACAGGTTGGCGGGTATCTGCAGCCGCCCCCAGATCGAATTCGTCCTGAACATGGCCAGATACTCTACTGTGTACGCATCCGAATGCCCACGAATTAGGCAATCAAACGCCTTCCCCGCCATCAGCAGGACTCCGCGATCTCTTTTCAAGCAGAAAGCGCGCGCTCAGTAAACAGCTGTCGCGCGAGCATCAGCATCCTGTGTCGGGCAAATACATGATTTGAACAGAGACTTAGTTGACCTCGCCGACAGTGCCGGGTACAAAAGCGCCTGATCAAGGAGTGTCGGAATGCTCAGAATCTTGATGCTGGCAGTGACAGCCCTGTCCATTCCTGCAGCGGCCATGGCGCAGGATACCGCCGCCTTGGGTCAGACCGGATCGGTCAGCGACATCCCCGGCGTGGTGAAGAACTGCGAGCTCGTTGCCGGCGCCGAGGCCGACGACTCGCTGCGCGGCATCTGCATCGGCGCGACCCAGTCCTACCTCGACTCGCTGGCAGGTCTCGATGCCGTTGTCGTCGATCAGAACGTGACGGATCTGGTCGTCGCCCTGGTTCCGCTGGCTCAGGACGACGAGGCCTGCAATGCGCTGGACGACGAAGTGGCCCAGGCCATCCGCATGGCCAGCGCCCGTGTGTCCGATCCGGAGCAGGTGGCCCGGCTGATCGAGATCGCCGATACGGTTGCCGCCTGTGAGCCCGGAGGCACCGCCGCGCTCGGGGAACCCCCGGCGGGCGCTCCGGCGAGCCCCGCCTGATCCCGGCCTCTCCGCAGCAGGGTTTGGTGTCGTTTGCCGCTGAGGATCGGCAAAGACGGTAGGGTGCGGGGTAGTTGACGGTGCCGAGGGGCAGGAGTTCAGGACAGGCGACGCCGCGACGCCGCTTTTCGACCCTGCTTCAGTTCGGGTTTGCCATCGGGCTCGTCGCGGCAGCGGCGACGACGCTCTACCTTGAGGCGCGACCCTATTTCGTCTCGGGTCTTCCGGTGGCGGTGCGGGTCGATGCCATCACCAGCGGGGAACTGCGCCCGGGACCCTCGTTCGACTCGCAGCGCTTCGTACTCGATGACTGCTATGTGGCGATGCGCTCGCTCTACGCGCAGGCCGCGCCCACCTCCGAACGCCTGCGCCTATTGCAGCAATGCGCAGCGCTCTCTGCGCGGATCGCCGAGGCGGCGCCGACCAATGCCTATGCGCACCTCGTGCAGGCGATGGCGGCGGTCGGACTCGGCGACACGGCGACCATGAATGCCGCCTTCGCCCGGTCGCAGCGTCTCGCCCCGCGCGAGGCGTGGCTGGCGCAGGCCCGCGCCGCCTTCGGCGAAGACCACCTCGACCGCCTGGACGCGGCCGCAATCGCCGCCCAGGAGGCCGATCTCGGAGTCCTTGCCGCGAGCTCGCGCTATTCCGACGCCATCGTTGCGCGCTACCTCGATGACCCCGGGTTCCGGGACCGGCTCGCGACGGTCCTCGCCCGGCTGCCAGCGGCCGACCAGCAGCGCTTCGTGGCGCTGGCAGACGCGGCGCTCGAGGCCCGGGGCTCTTGATGGCGAACGTGCTGAACGTGGGCGAAGAGCGGCCCGCCGGCAAGCGCCGCGAACCGACCGTTCCGGTGGACCTACCCCTCAACGGCGTTCTGATGTGGCTGATGCTGGCCATCGCGCTCTACGTGCCGTTGCCGCTCGGCAGCAATCGCCCGCCGCTGTGGGCGCTCTCGGCACTGCTGGTCGGATCCGTCGCGCTCTGGTACTTCGCGACCCTGTTGCTGCGCGGCGAGGAGTTGCGCCTCAGGCCGCGCCGGGTCGCGCTGGAGGTGACGCTAACCCTGGCCCTGGCGCTGGTGCTTGTCGTACAGATGCTGCCCATCGGCCGGCTGCTGCCGCCCGGACTTGCGCAGGTCCCGACGCTGCCGGCCGTGGAGACAACCAGTCTCGCGCCCGGCGCCACCTGGCTGATGCTGCTGCAGCTGGGCGGCTATGGCCTGTTCGGATTCCTGCTGCTGCAGGTCGGCCACCGCCGCGACCGGGCCACGAAGGCGGTCACGTGGTTGTTCGCCTTGATCGTCGCCTACGGCGCGATCGGGCTGCTGCTGCTCACCCAGCTCGGCGACACCTGGTTCGGCATCGACAAGCAGGCCTACCCGGGTTCCGCGACAGGGCCATTCATCAACCGCAACTCCTTTGCCACCTTCCTCGCTTTCGGCCTGGCCACCGGATGCGCCCTGTTCACGCAGTCCCTGTCGCCGCAGCGCCGAGGCGCCAGCCGCCTCGACCTTGTCGTTTTGGCCGCGGCGACCATGCTTGTGGCGGTCGCGCTGCTGGCCACCAACTCGCGAATGGGCATTGCCGCCGGCGTGGCGGGCGCCCTGGTCGCGCTCGTCCTCGGTGGCATCCGGCTCAGTTGGCGTGCCCGCGGCTGGGGCCTGCTGGCCGTCATCGTCTTCGTTGCCATGGCGGCGCTCGGCTCCTACTACGGCACCGGGGTGCTGGAGCGCCTCTTCGACACGGAGGGAGATTTCGAGACGCGGCTAGCGCTTTACAGTCAGGTCGTCGGCATGATCGGGGCCAGACCGTGGCTCGGCATTGGCGGCGGGGCCTTCTCCGAGGTCTATCCGATCTTTCACGCGCCACCGGTGTCGAGCGACTTCGTCTGGGACCGCGCCCACTCGACTTACCTCGCGCTGTGGGCCGAACTGGGAATCGTGGGGGGCACCCTGCCCCTGCTGCTGCTCCTGGCACTGGGCTGGCGCTCGGCCCGCGCCTATGCGCGCAGCGCGGCCAATTGGGCCCCCGGCCTGGCCGGTATCGCGACGCTGGTGGTGGCGGCGCTGCACTCGACGGTCGACTTCAGCCTCGAGATCCAGGCCAACGCCTACTACCTCGTCGCCTTCCTCTCCCTCGGCGCGGCGGACGACTCGTGAGCATCGTGTCCGTCATCCGGCAGCTTCTCGAGGGTCCGGCGCCGACACCGCGCTCGCCGCGACTCTCGACAACGATTGCGGGGCCGATCTACGCGATCGGGGACGTGCATGGCTGTTTCGAACTCCTGCTCGATCTCGAGAGCCAGATCGTCGCGGACGCTGCCGGGCGGGCCGAGCCGCCGACGGTCGTCATGCTGGGAGACTACGTCGATCGCGGGCCGGATTCGGCCGCCGTGATCGAGCACCTGATGGATCGCCCGCGGGGCTATACCCGCTTCTGCCTGGTCGGCAACCACGAATTGGCCATGCTGCGCTATCTCGACGATCCCAGGCACAACAGCGGATGGCTGGAGTTCGGGGGCGAGCAGACGCTCGCGTCCTACGGAATCGTGACGGACGAACTGGCGCGACTCGGGGATCGCGGTGCCAAGCAGATGCTCGACAGTCACGTGCCGCTTGAGCATCGCCGCTTCCTTTCCTCACTGCCGATCCTGATCGACGCGCCGCCCTACGTCTTCGTTCATGCCGGGCTGCGGCCCGGGGTGGGGCTGGCCGAGCAGCAGGATCGCGACCTGTCCCTGTTCCGCGACAAGTTCGAAGCGGACTACGCCGAGTTCGACCGCATCGTCGTGCATGGGCACACCCCGGTCGCCAGCCCCGTAGTGCTGCCGCACCGCATCGGCATCGACACCGGCGCATACTATTCTGGCCAACTGAGTGCCGTTGCCCTCGAAGCCGGACTTCCACCCCGCCTTCTCGTGGCACGAACCGCTGCGGCGGCATTGCCGCCACGCTCCAACTGACGAGGCTGCAGTGCGCAAACCGATCGACCCCGGCCCAGTCGCAGCCAGCAGCCCCGCTGGCGCGGACCTGCCTGCCTTGCAGGTCCCCGCGCTCGATGACGACGAGTTCGACCTGCGGGGCGTGCTCGGCCTGCTCCGGCGGCGGCTGCGTCTCATCATCGTCACCATCGTGCTGGTACTCGCCGCGACCGGCGCGGTGATGCTGACTCTGAAGCCGGTCTATACCGCCTCGACCCTCATCCTCGTCGACCCCAGCCGCAAGGACCTGCTCGACCCCGAAGCCCAGATGCAGGGCTCGAGTTCCGACAGCGCCCGGGTCGAGAGCGAGGTAGAACTGGTCAAGTCAGAGACGACGCTGCTGCGCGTCATCGCCGAACTGAACCTGGTCACCGACCCCGAATTCGGCGTCAGCCTGGGCCTGCGCGATCGCCTGCTGGCTTTCCTGAGGATTGCCGAGCCGCAATTGCCCACCGGCGAGGCCGCGCTGCAGGATGTACTGGGCAAGGTTCGCGACGCCGTCAGCGCGCAGCGCCGTGGGCTCACCTACCTGATTGCCGTGCAGGCGCGGGCCTATGATCCGGCCCGTGCTGCAACGCTCGCCAATGCCGTGGCCAACGCCTACATCCGCGAGCAGCTGGAGGCCAAGATCCGCTCGACGCTGTCGTCGCGCGACATCATCAACGACCGCATCGCCGAGGCGCAGGACGCTGTGGCGGCGTCCGAGCAGGCTTTCGACGGTTTCATCGAAAGCAATATCGACACCATCACGCGCGACACCGGCCGAACCGACCTGGCGGCCCTGCAGCAGCAGCTGCAGCGGATCAATGCCGACCGCGCGCGGATCACGTCCCTGGCCGACCTGGCCAGCGGCAGCCTCAACCGGCGCGACTGGGGTACCGTCGCCTCGCAGCTGCAGTCCGACGCGTTGAACCAGCTCGAACAGCAGCGGCGCGAACTCGAGGCGACACTGGCAGGTGTTGCCGACGGCTCGCAGCGCGCCATCGACCTCGGCGCCGAACTCGATGCTCTCGAGGCCCGTATGCTCGATACAGCGACGGCCGAGCTGACGACGCTGAGGCAGCGGGTGGGTGCCTCGCAAGCGCAGGCAACGGACCTAAGGGTGCAGTTGCGGTCGAGCGTACTGTCGAGCGACCTGCCGGCCTCCGTCCTCACCAATATCTACGGGCTGCAGCAGAATGCCGAGATCGCCCGGACCCAGTACCAGACGCTGCTGGCGCGCCTCAACGATCTCAACACCCAGTCGACGTTGCAGATTCCGGACAGCCGCATCGTCTCGGAAGCGCTGGCGCCGTCCGACCCGTCATTCCCCAATCCGCGCCTGATCCTGAGCGTCGCCGCCGTGGTGGCGCTCGGTCTCGGGATCAGCCTTGCCTTCCTTGTGGAGAACTTCGTGGGCGGCTTTACCAGCGACGGCCAGCTCAAGGCCGTGCTGAAGACCCAGGCCGTCGTCGCGGTTCCTCGCCAGAAAGGCAGCCAGGCCAGCAACGGGGCCGACGGACTCGGCGTTGCCGACGCCGTCACGGCCGCGCCGCTCTCGGGCTTCGCCGAGGCGATCCGCCGCATCCGCATCGGTATCGACACGGCACTGCGGCGCTCCGGCCGCCAGCGTGGCAGGGGCACGGTGATCATGGTCACCTCCGCAGTGCCGAACGAGGGTAAGACGACGATGGCACTGTCGCTGGCCCGCGCCTATGCACTCTCCGGCCAATCCACCCTGCTGATCGACTGCGATCTGCGCAAGCCCAGCATCCACAGGCACCTCGGCATGGACACCTCGGCGGGATTGCTCGAGTACCTGGCCAATGACGAGAACCGGGCGACCCTCGCCTCCATCCTGACCGTCGACCAGCCGAGCGGTGCACATGTCGTGGTGGGAGCACGACGCAGCGGCATCGCAACAGACCAGTTGGTCACCGGCACGGCCTTTGCCGACCTGGTGCAGAGCGCGCGCGAGTCGTTCGAAGTGGTCATCCTCGACACTCCCCCGCTCGGTCCCGTGGTGGATGGACTCTATCTGGTGCAGCACGCCGATTGCGTCGTCTTCGTGGTACGCTGGGCCGATACCTCGCAATCGGAGTCGAAGGGCGCCATCAACGCGCTGCGCGAGGTCATGCCGCAGGACACCGTCGTGCTCGCCGTTCTCAACCAGCAGAACCGCGACCAGCTCTCCTACCGCTACAGCTACTACGACTACTACACCGAGGGTTGAACCGCCGGGCGGAGAGTTATCCTTACCGAGAGGTTACAGGTCGCGCCGACCGGGTGCCGTGCTAGCCTTGCACGGTTCGCTGATCGGGCTGCCGAGGATCGTGTTGAGGAACAGACTACTCCCCCTGCTGGCCGCACTGCTGGCCTTTGCAGCTGCTGCGCCGGTTGCGGCCGCCGATCTCGGAACGGGCCTGCCCGCCACCGGGCAGGCGGTCAGCGACGAAACCGGCGAGCGCCTCGGGGCGCTGTCCAACCTGCTGAGCCTGCTGCTGGTGCGTGCGACCTTCGACGTGGAACCTCTCGAAGAGGTTCCGGATCGGCTCGAAGACCGCATCGTCGCCTGGGGGATCAACGGTCCTTCGGAGGGCGAGCGCGAGGAAATCGAGCGGCTGCTGCTGGCAGAGGCCAGCTACTACATCGTCTCGCTGCGTTACCTGATCGAGGTGGGTGGTGCGGCGTTTCCTCCCGATCGCCCGGAGTCGGACTACGCCAACGATACGCTGGTGCGCCTCGACAGCCTCGAGCGCCGGCTGGCCGAGCGCCTGGCAATGCATGAGGAGGTGGCGGATATCCTCGGCGAGGTCGAGGCCATCCGGCTGTTGACCGAGGGCTCCGCGGCGATGACTTCGGGCGAGGGCGTATTCGCCCGGCACGACGACCTGCTGGAGCGCGCCCGCATGCTCGCGGGCAAAGGCCTGCCGACCTGAGTGCTCAGCTCCACTGCCGCGGATTGGCGCCCTGCATCGACACGATGCGATAGCCGGTCTGGCTCAGGGGGCGGATGGTCTGGGTCAGGTTGTCGAGCACGAGGTCCCTGCCGCTGGTCTTGACCACGAGGATGGCGTGCCCCTCGCCGCGCCGCGTCTTCACGTGTGCGATGCGCAGCGCGTTCGCCGGCACCCCGGCCTTGATCAGCGCCCGCCGCTTGGCCAGCACGTAGTCTTCACAATCGCCGGCACTGGCCGAGGCCGACCACACATCGGCGCCGTCATCCGCCTTCGGTTTGATCGAACGGTTGACGTGGCTGTTGACGCGCTTCAGCGTTGCCATCAGGTCGGTGGTGGCGGCGACCTGGGCCTTGCCGCCGCCCTTGCACTCCGCCGGGGTCTTCAGACACATCAGCTGGTAGCCGAGCGGCGCGTGCTTTCCCGAGCCGGCGAGTGCGGCCCCCGGCGCCCCGAGGCCGACAAGGAGGGCCACGAGAATAATGGCGTAGACATGCCTGACGGAAGTGATCGAGTGCATCGTGGGTGCCTGCTGCATGGCATTGCGATGCGAAGACCCTAGCGCCCACGGATTTCGGGACCGTTCGGCAATTGATTACAGTTTTATCGATCGACGCCGTGTCACGGCCGCGGTCGACGGACGGGCGCCCGGGCGCTGCGAACCGACCGCCGGATTAGCACTAAATTATCGTTCCCGACTAACGGCGCCGAAAGCCGGAAGGGCGACTATTGCCGCATGCACGAGGAAGTGGGACAGGCCAGCGCAGATATTGTCAGGTACGCGGGCCGGGCGCTGACGGCCTGGCTGCTGCGCATCGGCCTGATGCGGGCCGTGCTGGTCATCGCCGGCTTTTCGGTGATCTCTTCGGTGCTGATCACCGGCATCAGCATCCATTTGACGCTGCCCCACATCCTGCTGGAGGAATGGCTCTACTTCGCCATCCTGACACCGGCGGTGATCTCGCCGCTGGTCGGGGTGGTGGTGATGTCGCTCGCCTACCGCCTGGCGGACGCCCAGCAGGCCCTCGCCTCGCTGGCGCGGACAGACCCGCTCACCGGGATCGGCAACCGTCGGCACTTCATCGACAGCGCCGAGGCCTTGCTTGCCCTTGCCGCCGAAGACGCCGACCCCGCAGCATTGCTAATGCTCGATATCGACCACTTCAAGCAACTCAACGACCGCCACGGCCATGCCGCCGGCGACGCCGCGCTGATCGCCGTGGCGCAGTGCTGCAGTCGCCGCGTCAGCGTGCTTGGCCGCTGGGGCGGCGAGGAATTCTGCATCCTGCTGCCGGCCACCGCGATCGGCGCGGCGACCACCCTCGCCGAGCAGCTGCTCCAGGACATCGCCGCACTCGCGATCCCCGCCGTGCCCGAGGGCGTAACGGTCAGCATCGGCGTCGCCGGCACATCGGAAGCGCGATCCGGCCTCGACGACTTGCTCAGCGCCGCCGATCATGAACTCTATCGGGCCAAGGCGGCCGGCCGCAACCGGGTCAGCTCGGCGAAGCCGGCAAGCGGCGAACGCCCTGCCCGGCCGGCAGTGGCGAAGGCCGACCAGCCTCAGGCGGCGCTGACCTCGCGGATGAAGGTTGCCATCAACCCGGTCATCTCCGCCGGCGGCAGGCCGTAGCGCCCCACGGCATCGGGCAGTCCCATGTTGCCGCTGATGACGAAGGCCCTGAGGCCTCTCGCCGCAAGGCCGCGCGCCTGCGCGATACTGAGGCCGCCCACCACCTGCACCGAAACCTCCGCGCCAACCGCCTCGAACACCGCCAGCGCGACGTCGGCCAGGTAGCGCGACTCCATCAATGCGGGGTCGGCGCGGCGCGCGTCGAGTTGCAGGTGCAGTCCCACCCCGTCGACGCCGGCATCGACCATCTGTCGCGCCACCTCGACGGCCCGGCCGGCCGGTCCCTGATGCGGCACGAGGATATCGGCGAAGGCGAGGCGCGGCACCTCGGGGGCCCGCCGCCGGTAGTCGTCGCGCACCGCGCAGACGCCACGGGCACTCGCAACGCCGGCAAGGGCGAGAAAGTCGATGACGTTGCCGCCGCCCTGGTACACGCCGGCCGCCTCGTAGGAGGCGCCGTCCATGCTCTTCATGTCGGCGAGCAGCAGCGCATCCGGAAAGCGCTGCCGGAAGATCGGCACGACATTGCGGACACCCTCGGTCTTGAGCAGCGGCGTGCCCATCTCGACCAGCGTAACCCCGGCTGCGAGTCCGGCCTCGGCGACGATCAGGCCCTGCGGCACATTGTCGGTATCGACCGAGATCTGGAAGCTGAACCGACTCTTCAAGTGCTCGAGGACACGCGCCGAGGCGATCGGCACGGGTGCGGCAGGCGACGTCATCTGAAGCGAGCTCCTGGGGCCGGGCAGCCGGGATCCCACATTCCGGCGCTCGGGCGCCAACGTCAAGTCGGCACGCAGCGACCCCGAGTGCACAAGAAATAGGCGATATGCCAATGACTTGAGCTATTTATCTTCAACCAGAACTTAATCAAGATCAGAAATGATATCGATTGCATTTCCAGGGGACGCAAAATGCGCAAACTGTCCATCAGCCACCGGCTGACACTCATCGTGCTTCTGTCGCTTCTATCAGTTCTGTTTCTGGGCAACCTGTTCGTATCGCAGAGCCTCAAGGAGATCAGCTTTGCCGACCAGGAACTCGGCGGCGTGGCGGTATTGGCCCCCCTGCTCGAAGACCTGTCGCGCGTGGCCCGAGGCGAGTCCCCGGCCAGGCTTGCGGACCTCGAGGCCCTGACCGCCGCATCGCCCCGGCTCGACCTGGGCACGCCCATGGCCGCCCTGCGCGAGGCAGCCGATGCCGGGCCGGCCGGCCCGGGGGTGCGCGAGGCCCTGCGCGCCATGATCGCCAAGGTCGGCGACACCTCGAACCTGATCCTCGACCCCGACCTCGACAGCTATTACGTGATGGACATCCTGCTCGGGCGGCTGCCCTTCGCGCTCGACAGTTCGGCGGAACTGGTCGAGGCGTTCCTTGCAGCAGCGGGGTCGGCGCTCGTCCCGGATCAGACACGCATCGATCTGGTCGCCGGACTGGGCGGTCTCGCCGCCAACGTCAAGGCGCTGGGCAGTTCCTACGACTCGGCGCGATCCGGCAACAAGACCGGCCTCGTCGCCGACCGGATGGGCGGTGTGATCGCCGCCTTCGCCACGTCCGCCGAACGCCTCTACGCCGCGCTCAATGTCGGCATTACCGGCCTCGCGGCGCCCGGCAGCCGCAACCAGGAAGCGGTCGGCGTGGCGCAGCGCGACTTCATCGCCGCGAGCGATGCGCTGCGCGCACGCGCCGTCGAGACGCTGACGACGCTGCTGCAGCAGCGCATCGACCGCTTTGTCGGCACGCTGGTACAGTCGCTGCTGTCGGCCACCCTGCTCGTCGCCGTGGTGTTCGGCGTCACCTGGCTGTTCGCCCAGAGCATCCTGCGCAACGTCCGCCGACTCGAAGCCGATATCCGCGGCCTCGCCGAAGACGACAGCGCCACGCTGAGGGCCCTGGGCGGCCGCGACGAACTGGCCGCCATCGCTGCCGCCGTCGAGTACCTCAAGACGGTGACGGTGCAGCGGCTCAGGCAGGCGGCCATGGCGCAGAGCGAGGCACGCGAGGCCGCCCTGCAGCTCGAGCAGCAGGCCCAGTCGCAGCGCGAGGCGAGCCTCGTCGAACAGACCCGGGCCGCGACCGAGCAACAGCGTCTCGTCGAGGGGCTGTCCCGCTCTCTCGGCCGGCTGGCCGACGGAGACCTCGACTGCCGCCTCGAGGACAGTTTTGGGGGCGAACTCGGCCGGGTGGTCGAGGCATTCAATGCCACGGTCGAGAAGCTCGCGCGGACCATCTCCAGCATCCAGGCGGCATCGTCCGCCATCCGCTCCGCCACCTCCGAGATCCTCGCCGGCGCCAACGACCTTTCGGCGCGCAGCAGCGTGCAGGCCGAACGCCTCAAGGACACGTCCGGCCGAATCATCGCGCTGAGGGACGCCGTCGCGCAGAATTCGCAGGGGGTCGTCAAGGCCGGCCAGATCGCTGCGCGTGTCGCCGAGACCGCGCAGGACGGCCGTTCCGTCATGCTCGCCGCGGACGGCGCCATGGGCGAGGCCAAGGCCTCCTCGCAGAAGGTGTTCGAGGTGATCAGCATGATCGACGACATCGCGTTCCAGACCAACCTGCTGGCGCTCAATGCCTCGGTCGAGGCGGCCCGCGCCGGTGATGCCGGCAAGGGCTTCGCCGTGGTGGCGATCGAGGTGCGACGCCTCGCCCAGTCGGCCGCCACCGCCTCCCAGGACGTCAAGCGGCTGATCGAGACCACCGGCCGCGACGTTGCGAACGGCGTGCGGCTGGTCACCAGTGCCGGGGCCCTGCTCGAGACGGTCGCCGGGCTCGCCGCCGATTCGCAGCAACTGATGGAGGATCTCGCCCGCTCGAGCGCCCATCAGGCCGAGGACGTCGCCGCCGTGGCGCAGGCCGTCGACCAGCTCGACGAGATCACCCAGCACAACGCCGCCCTCGCCGAGGAAACGAACGCCGCCATCGAGCAGACCGAAACCCAGGCCGAGCGCCTCGCCGAAGCGGTCGGCACGTTTCAGCGCCGAAGCGGCGACGGCCAGCGTGCGACGCGCGCCACCGCTCCGGTTTGGGCCGCCCGGGGGCGCTGAGCTTCCTACCGGCGAGAGCCCGTTTGCCGGGGCGCCGAGGTCTCGACCGGCCGCGGGAGTGGGAAATCCGATGCTCGGTATTGGATTCGCGGCATTTGTCGTTCCCGGCCTCACCGCCTAGACAGGCGGATGCTGCCGGGCGTCCGTCCCCGGCATGCCCGCACAACAGCATGGGAGCCTCCATGACGGAGGAGATGGTCAGGCCGCATGCGCCTGCCGATCAGGCAGACCAGCGAGCCACTGCTCCGGCCGGACGCGCGGCAACCCGGCGGCAGCGGCACGAGAGCGGCTATGTCGTCGGCGCGCAGGTCCTGATCGTGCTGCTGCTGATCGCCGGCATGTATGCGCTCAACGCCGTTGCCGGCAAGCTCACCATGCCGCGACCCGATGCCGTGCTCGACCAGAGCATCAAGATGTGGGCGGACGGCACGATGCTGAAAGGGCTCGGGGAGTCCCTCACCGTGGTCGGGCTGGGCTTCCTGTTGTCGGCAGCAAGCGGCATCGCCATCGGCATCCTGCTCGGAGGCTTCCGCGTCCTCGGACGGATCTTCGATCCGTTCGTCAACGCGATGAACTCCACCCCGGGTGCCGCCTTCATCCCGCTGATCATCGTCTGGTTCGGTCTGTATACCGAGGCCAAGGTGGTAGTGGTGTGGAACGCGGCGGTTTTTCCCATCCTGATCAACACCGCGGCGGGCGTCGCCAATGCCAACCGCGAACTGGTCGAGATGGGCCAGGCCTTCGGCGCCGGGCGGGCAAGGCTGTTCTGGAGCATCATGGTGCCCGATGCCCTGCCCTCGATCCTGAGCGGGCTCAGGATCGGCGCGGCGATCTGCACCGTCGGCACCGTCATCGCCGAACTGACCATGGCGCAATCGGGACTCGGAGGCCTGCTCGTGACCGCCGGCAACCGCTTCCAGATGGACCGCTACTTCGCAGTGGTGATCGTCCTGATGGTGCTGGGCACGCTGATCACGGTGCTGCTGCGCCTCGCCGAACGACGCTTCGCCCGCTGGCGACTGGCCGACGGACGTTGAGATGGAAAGCCCGCCCCGGCCGCTGATCTCCCTGCGGAACGTCAGCAAGTCCTTCGCCAATGGCGCCGTGCGCGCCCTCGACGACATCAGCTTCGACGTGCGGGAAGGCGAGTTCGTCAGCCTCGTGGGGCCGAGCGGCTGCGGCAAGACCACGCTGTTGCGCCTGATCAATGGGCTGATCGAGCCGGACGGCGGCAGCGTCGACGTCATGGGCGCACGCCCCAGCCCCGGCCCCGACCTCGCCATGGTGTTCCAGTCGGCCCGCCTGCTGCCGTGGCGGACCATTGCCGGCAACATCGAGTTCGCGCTCGCCCTGCGCGGCCATCCGGGGGCCGAGCAGAAGCGTCGTTCCCGCGCCCTGCTCGCGGCAGTGGGCCTGCGGGACTTCGCCGAAGCCTACCCGCACCAGTTGTCGGGCGGGATGCAGCAGCGTGTCGGCCTCGCCCGGGCCCTGGCGGTCGAACCCAGGGTCCTGTTGATGGACGAGCCCTTCGCCGCCCTCGACGCCATGACGCGCGAGGTGCTGCGGGGCGAACTCCTGCAGATGTGGTCGCGCCGGCGCATGGCGATCGTCTTCGTCACCCATGACATCGACGAGGCGGTGCTGCTGTCGCAACGCATCGTCTTGCTCAGGCCGAGGCCCGGCCAGATCGATGAGATCGTCGAGGTCGAACTGCCCGAGCCCCGCTGGCAGACCGACCCGCGCGCCCTCCCAGCTTTCGCCGCCCTGCGCGCGCACCTGTGGGAACGCATCCAGGCGATGGGTCGCAGCGGCCTCGAGCTCGAGGAACTGGCCCGCGCCTTTCCCGACTGATGAGCCGGGTACGTCCCGGACGTTTCGCGTTCCCCAATAAGCAGCATTGGCGTTGCGCGACTGGTTGCGCGGCGACGGCCGCAGCACTTTCTGGGCCGGGGAAAGATCGGGGCAACTCGATGACGAGGAACAATGCATGAGCCGGCCAAGAGCTGAGACGCTGACGCCCATCGGGCAGTCGGCATGGGGGAAGCAGCAGGCCGCGCATCTGCTCGAGCGGGCCGGTTTCGGCGGCCAGCCCGGCGATGTGGCGCGCCTTGCCGCGATGTCTCCGCAGGACGCGGTCGCCAGCCTCGTCGACTACGCGACCATCGATGACGGCGGCTTGCCCGCGTTCGAGGAATCCGGCCTGTGGGACCCATCCCTCACCGATTTCCCGGTCAGCCGGCCCGCCGCGACGGAACTCGCCGAACGGACCGGTGCGGCCATGGGCGTCCGCGTCAAGCCGGGCGGCCACCGACCGCTGCAGCCGGTCACCGACCGCTTCTTTTACTGGCTTCGTGCTACCGCCCTCGAGACGCGCCGCCTCGCCTTCTGGTGGCTCGACCGCATGGTACGGACGCCGCGCCCGCTCGAGGAGAAGCTGACCCTGTTCTGGCATGGGCACTTTGCGACCGGCGAGGAGAAGCTGCGCGACTACCGCAAGATCGCCCTGCAACTCGAGACGCTGCGGCGCGGGGCCTCGGGCAGCTTTGCCGAACTCCTCGTTGCCGTTTCCAAGGATCCGGCAATGCTGGTCTATCTCGATGCCGCCCAGAACGTCCGAGGGGCGCCCAACGAGAACTTCGGTCGCGAGGTCATGGAACTGTTCACCATGGGCGTCGGCCACTACAGCGAGGAGGATATCCGCGAAGCGGCCCGCGCCTTCACCGGTTGGGGCAATGACGACCTGACCTTTGTCTTCGATCGGGACAAGCACGATGACGGCGTCAAGCGGTTCCTCGGCCGCGAGGGTCGGTTCGACGGCGACGACATCCTCGCCATCATCCTCGAACAGCCCCAGACCGGCATCTACATCGCCACCAAGCTCTACCGCTTCTTCGTGCGCGAGGAGGTGTCGCCGGACCTTGCCCAGCGGCTGGGGGCACTGCTGCGCGAGGGCGGATACGCGATCGCACCGTTCCTCAGGGCGCTCTTTCTGTCGGAGGATTTCTACAGCGAGGCATCGGTCGGCACCCACATCAAGTCACCGACGGAACTGATCGTCTCGACCTACCGGAAGCTGGGGCTCACGGAACTGCCCGGCATTCCCGATCCGCACACGGTCGGCCGCACGCTCGGCCAGGTGCTGCTCAACCCACCCACTGTCGCCGGCTGGGGCGAAGGTCGATCCTGGATCACGCCGGGGCTGCTGTTCGAGCGGGCCAACTTCGCCCGCGAGGTTGTGTTTCCCAACATCATCGAGTTTGCCGACCCCAACAACGATCCTGGGGCCGAGATCCGGCGCGTCAACCGGAACATCCTCGAAGGGATGGAGATCACGGCGGCCACCCTCGAGGAGGGTGCCGCGCTCAGCTCGGCCGACGGCATCCGGGAGACCTTCAACACCCGCTACGCCAGCTTGATGGGCTACCAGGAAGCGCTGCGGAGACTGAAGCCGACCCCCCGCGCTGCCGCGCGCTTCAGCCTTTCCTGGATGGTCGGGCAGGCTGGAGCATCGACCGCCACCGAGGCCGTCGACGCACTGCTGCATCGCCTGCTGCGCGTTCCGCTCGCCGAGGCCGCCCGCGCGCGGCTGATCGCGACGCTGGCCGAGGAACTTGGCACTGACCGGCTTGCGGAGGCCGAGACCTACATGGAGCACGGCCTCAGGCTCGTCGCCCACCTGATCATGAGCTCACCCCAGTACCAGCTGGCCTGACCGGAGACCGACCCGATGGTGAAGAAGACCTCGTTGACCGCCGGCGAACGGCGCACCCTGACGCAGGCGGGCTTCGGCAGCATGGTGCTGGGCGAAGCCGGCGGCATCAGCGCCTCGCCGGTCTGGTCGAACCTCGCCGACGACCGCGCCGGCGCCAGTGACCGCATCCTCGTCATCGTCGAGCTGTCCGGCGGCAATGACGGGCTCAATACCGTCATCCCGCACGCCGACGACGCCTACTACCGGGCACGTCCCCGGCTCGGCATTCGGCCGGACAAGCTGCTCCGCATCGATGACCGCTTCGGCTTCCAGAAGACGATGGCCGGCTTCGAACGGCTCTACAAGGACGGCGAGATGGCGATCGTCCACGGCGTGGGCTACGACCAGCCCTCGTTCTCGCACTTCTCCTCGATGGCCTTCTGGCAGACCGGCGCACCCAACAGCGGCGAGGCATATGGCTGGCTCGGACGCATGGCCGATGCCATCGATCCGCTCGGCCACGTTACCAACCTGCTCGTCAATGTGGACGACCATCAGTCGCTGGCCGTGCGCTCCATGCACCATGTTCCGCTGGTCTTCGACGATCCGGCCAAGTTCACCCGCCTGATGTTCGACAGCCAGAAGGCCGCATCGGGCGCCATCGACCAGCGCGGCAATGGCAGCGCCAACCCGACCGAGGCATTCCTCTGCGACATCGCGGCGAGCGCCAGCAGTTCGGAGCGGCTCGTACGCGACGCCTGGAACGACTACAGCTCGCCCATCGACTACGGGCTCGTGCCCTTCGGGCTCGAGAAGGTCGCGGCGCTGATCGCCGCCGACTTCCCGACCAAGGTGTACTACGTCCCCTATCGCCACAACGCCTTCGATACGCATGTCTACCAGGCCGACGTTCACGCCCGCCTGTGGTCCTACACGTCCGATCACATCGCCGCCTTCATGCGCGACATGGAGCGCATCGGTCGCGGCGACGACGTCGTGCTGATGGCCTTCAGCGAGTTCGGGCGCCGGGTTGCCGAGAACACCAGCATGGGCACCGATCACGGCACCGCCGGCCCGGCGTTCGTCATCGGCAGGCCGGTCCGCGGCGGTCACTATGGCGCCATGCCCAGCCTCACCGATCTCGATGACGGCAATCTCAGGTTCACTACCGATTTCCGCCGCATCTACTCCACGCTGATCGAGGGATGGATGGGGCACGAACAGGCTGCCGCGATCCTCAAGCACGACTTCGGGGCCATCCCGATCTTTGCCACCCGCAACTAGCCCACGGACTACCGACACCGGGACCCACCAGAGAAAGAGAACAACATGTACAGGACCATCCTTCCCGCGCTCGCCTTCGGCTTCATCCTCGCGACGTCGATCGGTGGAGCCGTTGCGCAGGACCAGCCGGCCGACATGCTGGAACTGAAGCTCGCAACGGCAGACACGGACATCAACCCGACCACGGACTCGGTGCTCAAGCTCGCCGTGCGGCTGGGGCTCTACGAAAAGCACGGGGTCAAGGTGACCATCGTCGCGCTCGAAGGCACGCCGCAGGCCGTCGCGGCCCTGAACTCCGGCGCCGTCGACATCGCCGACATCAGCATCGAGTCGGCGATCCGCTTGCGCGCCGACAGCGACCTGCCGATCCGCGGCATCGTCTCGGGCACGCTCGGGGCGCCGTTCCTCATCGCCGCCAAGTCGGAGATCGCGACGGTCGGCGACCTGGTCGGTCGCAGCTATGCCATTGCCGACAACGGCAGCCTCGACCACAGCCTGACCCAGGTGGTGCTGGCCTCCAAGGGGGTCGCGGCAGACGGCCCGAGCTACGTGCCGATCGGGGCGCCGGCGGCACGCGTCCAGGCGCTCGCGGCCGGCAAGGTCGACGCGACCACCGTCTCATACGGCACCTACCTCGCCATCGCCGATGCCCCCGGGATCAGCGTGCTCGTCTCGCCGGAGGATTTCTCCGCCGCCTCTCCGGGCCTGTCGAAGTTCGTTGCGACCCTCGACAGCACCATTGCCGGCAAGTCCGAGGCGCTGCAGCGCTTCGTCACTGCGCTGGTCGAAGCGTCGCGCTACTTCGAGGCAAATCCGGCGCAATGGGTGGATGCGGTGGCCGCCGTGCGCGACGACCTGCCCAGGGCGACGCTGGACAATACCGCCGGGTTCCTCGCTGGCCGCTGGTGCGTCAATGGCTGCCTCAACCCCGCTGAACTGGGCAAGACGGTGGCCTTCACCTACTCCAACCCCGACTTCAAGGACGTGAAGGCCGTCACCGCCGACGACATTGTCGACCGCCAGTTCGTCAATGCCGCGCTCGCCAAGCTCGGAGCCGCCGAGTCTGGCCTCGACAAGCCCTGACATGGCACCCTGCCCGGGGCGACCGTCGGGCGCCCCGGTGCGCGCCGAACGCGCGCACCCCGACGCCGGCGGCGTGCTCAGCCGGCGTGATGCGCGAGGAAATCGCGATAGGTCAGCGCGATGCCGTCCCTCAGGGCGGTGGAGGCCGACCAGCCGAGCGCCTTCAGCCGACTGACGTCGAGGAGCTTGCGCGGCGTTCCGTCCGGCTTGCTGGCGTCATAGACGATCCGGCCGCTGAAGCCGACGATTTCCATGATCACCTCGGCGAGGTCCCGGATCGCGATGTCTTCGCCCGTACCGACATTGTAGAGACCGGACCCGATCCCCTGTTCCATCAGGAACACCAGAGCATCGGCGGTGTCGTCGACATAGAGGAACTCGCGCAGCGGTCGGCCCGAGCCCCAGATCACCAGTTCGTCCGCGCCCTTGACCTTGGCCTCGTGTGCCTTGCGCAGCAGGGCCGGCAGGACGTGGCTGCTGTTGAGGTCGTAGTTGTCGTTCGGCCCGTAGAGGTTGGTCGGCATCGCCGACAGATACCTGGTGCCATACTGGCTGTTGTAGGCTTCGCACAGCTTCACGCCGGCGATCTTGGCGATCGCATAAGGCTCGTTGGTGGCCTCCAGCGGGCCGGTCAGCAGCGCGTCCTCGGAAATCGGCTGCTGGCTGTCGCGCGGGTAGATGCAGCTCGATCCGAGGAACAGAAGACGCTCGACGCCGGCCTTCATGGCCGCATGGATGACGTTCAGTTCCATGACCAGGTTCTGGTAGAGAAACTCGCCGCGATAGGTGTTGTTGGCCTGGATGCCGCCGACCCTGGCGGCGGCGAAGAACACATAGTCGGGCCGCTCCGCGACGAAGAAGTCCTCGGTGGCCCGCTGGTCGGCGAGGTCGAGTTCGCCCCGTGTGCGGGTGACGACGTTGGTGTATCCGCCGGCACCGAGGCGCCGGACAAGCGCGGAACCCACCATGCCGCGATGGCCGGCAACAAAGATCCTGGCGTGCTTGTCCATCCGCGTCACTCGTTCTGGGCGTAGGACGAATAGCCGTGTTCGGACACCAGTTCGTCGCGTTCCGCCGCCTTCAG
Source organism: Devosia sp. (assembly GCA_041916695.1). Lineage (GTDB taxonomy): Bacteria > Pseudomonadota > Alphaproteobacteria > Rhizobiales > Devosiaceae > Devosia_A. The sequence continues at coordinate 41,773 of JAYRZA010000001.1, forward strand.
ATCTTCCCGCATCATCTCGGCAACCAGTTCATGGAATGTGGTACGCGGCTGCCAGCCGAGCTTCTCGCGAGCCTTGCCCGGGTCACCGAGCAGGGTCTCGACCTCGGTGGGACGGTAGTAACGCGGGTCGACGCGGACGATGCAGCGCCCTTCGGCGTCATAGCCCCTCTCGCTGTCTCCCTCCCCTTCCCAGCGCATCGAGATGCCGACCTCGGCCGCCGCCGCGACAAGGAACTCGCGCACGCTGTACTGCACGCCGGTGGCGATGACGAAGTCCTCCGGCTTGTCCTGCTGCAGCATCAGCCACTGCATCTCGACATAGTCGCGCGCATGCCCCCAGTCGCGACGCGAGTCGAGGTTGCCGAGGTAGAGGCAATCCTGCATCCCCAGCTTGATCCGTGCCAGCGCCCGGGTGATCTTGCGCGTCACGAAGGTCTCGCCGCGCCGCGGGCTCTCGTGGTTGAACAGAATCCCGTTGCACGCGTAGATGCCGTAGGCCTCACGATAGTTGACGGTGATCCAGTAGGCATAGAGCTTGGCGACGGCATAGGGCGAGCGCGGATAGAAGGGCGTCGCCTCGCGCTGCGGGACCTCCTGGACGAGCCCATACAGTTCGGACGTCGAGGCCTGATAGAACCGAGTCTTGCCACCGAGCCCCAGGATGCGAATGGCCTCGAGGATTCGCAGGGCCCCCAACGCGTCGGAGTTCGCCGTGTACTCGGGCTCCTCGAAGCTCACCGCCACGTGGCTCTGTGCCGCGAGGTTGTAGATCTCGTCCGGCTGGACCTGCTGGATGATGCGGATCAGGCTGGAGCTGTCCGTCAGGTCGCCATGGTGCAGGAAGAGCCGCACGTCGCTCTCGTGCTGGTCCTGGTAGAGGTGGTCGATTCGGGCCGTATTGAACAGCGAGGAGCGCCGCTTGATGCCGTGTACCTCGTAGCCCTTTCCCAGCAGCAACTCGGCCAGGTAGGAACCGTCCTGACCGGTCACGCCGGTAATGAGGGCCTTCTTCTTCACGGCTGGCGTCGCAAGGTCGTTTCCCGATGGCATTGTTCTGGCTTCCCCGACGACTGCGCAACGACATATCGGGACAGCCCGCAACTGCCAAGCTGCTTTCCCACGCGCCATCGGAACCTTGGCGCCAGCGTTCGCACGGGCTCGAAGGCGGCAGCGTGTCCGGCCGCTAGCGGTCCGCGCGCAGCCGCTGGCCATCGGCCGAAAAGACGAGCAGGGCGGCCGGATCGAACCGCGCCTCGAACCCATCTCCCGCCGCGAGGCTGCGGGAGTTGTTCGTGGCGATGGTCATCAGTTCGCTCTGCCCGTGCCGGGCATAGGCGTAGGTCTCGCCGCCCAGATGCTCGACCAGCTCCACGCGCAGCGGGAGCGACGACGACCCGCCCTTTGCGAAGTGCTCCGGCCGCAGCCCGACAGTGACCGCCGTGCCGGGAGCGGCCTTCACCCGGGTCGGCACCACCACGTCGGCGTGGTCCGGCAGGCGAACCCCGCCCGCCTCCATCACGCCCTTGAGGAAGTTCATCTTCGGCGAGCCGATGAAGCCGGCGACGAACAGGTTGTCCGGGTCATCGTAGAGCTGCAACGGAGTGCCAACCTGCTCGATGATGCCGTCGCGCAGCACCACGATCTTGTCCGCCAGCGTCATGGCCTCGACCTGGTCGTGGGTCACGTAGATGATGGTCGTCTTCAGTTCCTGGTGCAGCCGCGCCAGTTCGATCCGCATGTGGACGCGCAGTTCGGCATCGAGGTTGCTCAGCGGTTCGTCGAACAGGAACACCTGCGGATGTCGCACGATCGCCCGGCCTATGGCGACCCGCTGGCGCTGTCCCCCGGAGAGCGCCTTCGGAAGGCGGTCGAGCAGCGGTCCCAGTTCGAGGATGCGCGCCGCTTCCTGCACCTGGCGCTCGATCTCCGGCTTGGGCACTCTGGCGAAGCGGAGCGCAAAGCCCATGTTCTCGCGCACCGTCATGTGCGGATAGAGCGCGTAGGACTGGAACACCATGGCAATGCCGCGCCGCGAGGGGTCGACATCGTTCATCAGCTGGTCGCCGATGTGAAGCTCGCCCGAACTGACCGACTCGAGGCCGGCGATCATCCGCAGCAGGGTCGACTTGCCGCATCCCGAGGGACCGACGAAGACCACGAACTCCTTGTCGGCAACATCGAGGTCGACGCCCTTGATGACGTTGACGGACCCGAAGGACTTGGTGACGCCGCGCAGTCGCAGGCTGCTCATCGTATTCTCCTCATGCCGCCTCGAGCGTGATGCTGCGGCTGCCCAGCACCGGGCTCGTCACGGTGACCGCGATCGGCCCGCTCCCTGTCGCCTCGATCCAGAAACCCGTGGTGCCGGCCCGCAGCGGTACGAGGCCGGGACCGAGCCGCCGCCCGGCTCCGCTGACGTCAATCGCCACCGGCTCGGACAGGAACGGCAGCCGATTTCCCACCTGGTCGAGGGCCCGCACCATCACCCGCACCGTGTCGGTCCGCCCGATCGTCGTCCGATCGGCCACCACCTCCAGCGTCGTCGCGACCGGATCGGCGACGAACTGCACCGTCTTTACGGCCGTGCCATCGATATAACCGGTTATGCCGACCCCCAGCCACTCCATGCCCCACAGACCCAGTTCCTCGCTGCTGAAGTGGCGTCGGTCGATCACCACCGGTGCGTGCGGCAGGTGCGGAAAGGCCTCCCGGTCGGGACCGACCCGCTTGGGCGGGTAGTCGCCGTATCTCAGTTCCACCTCGTCGCAATTGGTGAGGACGATCAGCGGCAGCACGCCGCCGATGTTGCGTTCGCCGCGCGCCCAGAACGTCACCGGCTCGAGGATCACCTCCTCGGCGGGCGCGCACTGGCTGGCGTAGACATAGGCCGCGAACTTCGGCTCCCGGAACATGTCCATGACACCGTGGTGGCAGATGCGGTCGCCCGAGCCGAAATCCTTGTGGGTGTTGTAGTCGAAGGCGCACCACCCGATGGCACCGGCAATCTGTGGATCGCCGTAGGCGGCGTCGAGCACTTCGAGATGGCGCCGCACGTGCTCGGCCTGCCTCTGCTCCTGGTCGAAGCTCTTGGTCGGGAACATGTGCCCGCCGAACTCGGTGATCATGTAGGGCACCGGATAGTCGAGCCCGGTCACTTCGCCCTGCGGTCTCAGTGCCGTGCGCGGGCGGTTGCCGCCCAGCTCCTCGTTGCCGAGGATGAAGTCGTTCATGGTGTAGACGTCTTCGAGCAGCTCGCTGTCGGTGATGTAGCGCACCCCTCCCGTGGGGCGCGTGCTGTCCAGCTCACGCGCGACGCGGTTGGTCCGAGCGTAGAAGTCGTGGTCGTCCTGGCTCTCGTTGATGCGCACGCCCCAAATGACGATCGAGGGGTGGTTCCAGTCCCGGGTGATCATCCGTCGGACGTTTTCGACCGCCTCGGCCTTCCAGGTCTCTCCCCCGATATGTTGCCAGCCGGGGATCTCCTCGAACACCAACAGGCCGAGTCGGTCGCAATGATCGAGGAACCAGCGGGACTGTGGATAGTGCGAGGTGCGCACGATGTTGACGTGCAGGTCGTGCTTGAGGATCTCGGCGTCGCGTTCCTGCGCGGCCCGGCCCAGCGCATAGCCCGAGTAGGGGAAGGACTGGTGCCGATTGAGCCCCCTGAGCTTGAGCAGCCGCCCGTTGAGCTTGAAGCCCTCCGTATCGAAGGCGACGGAGCGGAAGCCGAAGCGCTCGACGAGGCTGTCGCCACCGACGCCGACCTCGACCGAATAGAGGGTCGGGGCGTCGATGTCCCACAGCGCGATGCCCTCGAGGGCCTCGAAGCGGAAGACGACGCGCGTGGCGGACGGAGCCGTGGCGCTGGCTAGCTGATTGCCCGATGCATCGCGCAGCGTCGCAACGGCATTGCCGGCAAAAGCGAGGTTCCGCGGATTGCCGAGTTCAACCTCGACGAGCACGGTCTTTCTTGCTGCAAGCACGTCGGGTGTCTCGATCTTCATGCCCTGAACGAAGACCGGATCGGTGACCCTGAGCCAGGCATCGCGATACAGCCCGGCATAGGTCAGATAGTCAATGCGCCCGCCGAATGGCGGAATCTCGGGGTTTTCGCTGCCGTCGATGACGACCACGAGTTCATTGTCGCCATCCCTGAGCCGTCCGGTCAGCCGTGCCTCGAACGGTGTGTAGCCGTCCCGGTGCGTCGCGATCGACTCGCCGTTCAGACTCACCCGGGCATTGGCCATGGCGCCGTCGAACACGACGCAGACTTCCCGCCCGGCCCACGCTGGATCGGTCTGGAACCGCTTCCTGTAGGTGAATTCCCGCTGGTAGCACCGCTCGTCGAAATACGAGAACGGCAGCTCGACCGCGGTGTGCGGCAGCGACACGGGCACGCCGTCCTCGAAGAGCCAGCCATCGTTGAAGCTCGTGACCGAACGCATGCGAAGTCCCTATTTGACGGCGCCCAGCATGCCTTCGACGAAGCGGCGCTGGAGCAGGAAGAAGATGACGAGGGTAGGCAGGGTGGCGAAGATCGCCCCGAGCATGACCACCCCGTAATCCGGGGTATAGGCGGAGGTCAGCCCGGCGACCACGAGGGTGAGGGTCTTCATCTCGTTGGTCTGCAGCACGATCAGCGGCCACAGGTAGTTGTTCCAGTTGGCCATGAAGATGATGATCGTCGCGGCCGCATAGGTCGAGCGCATGACGGGCAGATAGATGTGCACGAAGATCTGCCACTCCTTGAGCCCGTCCACCCGCGCCGCGTCGCGCAGTTCGGCGGGGAAGGCCTTGGTGGCCTGGCGGAAGTAGAAGATGATGAAGATCGAGGCGATGCCGGGCAGCAGGATCGCCTGGAACGTGTTGATCAGCTTGAGATTGGCCATCATCACGAAGAGCGGCACCATGAGCGCGGCGAACGGAATCGAGAGCATCAGCAGCATGGCGGCGAAGATCCGCTCGCGCGTGCGGGAGCGGAACATCTCGAAGCCATAGCCGGCCAGCGAGGAGATCAGCAGCGTCAGCGCCGTGCCGACCCCGGCCACCAGGAACGAGTTGAACAGCACCCGCACCATGTCCACCGAGGCAAAGAACTTGCCGATGTTGTCGAGCAGGACCACTCCCGGCGTCGCCTTGCCCTTGATGATGTCGGCCGATGTGTTGGTGGCACCCACCACCATCCAGAAGAACGGGAACACGGAAATGAAGGCGGCCAGCGTCAGCAGCAGGTAGGTGGTGAGCCGGCCCAGCAAGGCAAAGGGGGACCTCATCCGCGACGATCCCGGGCGAGGACGAACTGCACGAAGCTCAGCAGACCCACCAGCACCACGATCACGTAGCTGACCGTGGCGGCGTAGCCGAAGCTGGGCATGAACTTGAAGCTCAGGTTGTAGATGTAGAGCGACAGCGTCAGCGTCGAATCCGATGGCCCGCCCGCGGTGAGCAGGTTGGGCTCGTCGAACAGCTGCAGCGTGCCGATGGTGGAGATCACCGAGGTGAACAGGATCACCGGCTTGAGCATCGGCACGGTGATCTTCCAGAACCGCGCCCACGCCGGTACGCCGTCGATCCGCGCCGCCTCGTAGATCGAGCGGTCGATGTTCTGCATGGCGGCGAGATAGAAGATCATGTTGTAGCCGGTCCACCGCCAGGTGATGGCCGAGATCACCACCACCTTGGCCCAGAACGGGTCGGCCAGCCAGGGGATCGGCTCGGAGATGACATGAATGCCCATCAGCATCTGGTTGATGATGCCGTCCTGGGCGAACATGGACTTGAACACCACCGAATAGGCCACCAGCGAGGTGACCGCCGGCAGGAAGATGGCAGTGCGGAAGATGCCGCGCCCCCACAGCTTGGAATCATTGAGCGCATTGGCCAGAAGCAGGGCCAGGATCAGCATGATCGGCACCTGGATGGCGAGGAACAGCAGCGTGTTGCTCAGCGCCCGGATGAACACCGGATCCTGCGCCAGGCGCAGGATGTTGGCGAAGCCGCCAAAGCTGAAGTTCATGCCGCGCCCGACCTGCAGGCTCATCCAGAGCGACCACAGGATCGGATAGACCATGAACAGGCCGAGAAGGATCAGTGCCGGCATGACGAACAGCCAGCCGTTGATCTGCTCGCCGCGACCGAGCCTGGCGTTTGCCAATTGCGCTTCCCCGCCCTCAATCACCCGCCGCGCCCGGCGCATGGCGCCGGACGAAATGGGGGGCGGCTCGACCGCCCCCCCTGGGTCGTTACTGGGTCAGCTGACGCACCTGGGCGTCGATGTTGGCAATGATCTCGTCGATGTTGCCGCCACCGGTGATCGCCGGAATCTGCGCCACCACGGCCGCGTCGGCCTCGTTGGTGAAGATGCCGTAGTTGACGGACGGGATCTGGCCCAGCCAGGTGGTGAAGTTCTGCCACACCGGCTGACCACCGAAGAAGTCGTCGCTGGCCTTGTAGGCATCGCCATCCCGCGCCGCGAGCAGCGAGCCGAGCGCGCCCTGGTTGACCAGGATCTTCTGGTAGAAGTCGACGTCCTTGCCCCATATCTCGTTGAGGAAGCTGATCGTCTCGTCCTTGTTGTCCGACGAGGACAGCACATACCAGCTCGACCCGCCCAGGTTCGAGGCATTGGTGGCGCCTTCGACACCGTCGAGCCTGGGAAGCGGAGCGATGCCCCACTTGCCCGCCTGGTCCGGGTTCGCCTTGATGGTGCCGACCATCCAGACGCCGGTGAAGGTCGAGGCGGTCGCCCCCGAGGTGAAGCTGCCGGTATACTCGGTCCACCCCGAAACCGGGGCCGTGATGCCGGCCGCGAGGATGCGCTGGTAGGTCTCGAGCGAGGCCTTGAGCACGGCGTTGCCGGCAATGTTCGGGCTGCCGTCGGCATTGAAGTACCAGGTGCCGGCGGACTGCATCATGATGCGCAGCCAGCCCGCGTCATTGGGGTCGATCGGGAGCAGTTCCTTGCCGGTCTTCTCCTTGACGGCCTTGCCGACCTCGATGAGCTTGTCCCAGGTGATGTTCTGCAGGTCCGCGTCGGAGAAGCCGGCCTCCTTGAGCAGGTCGGCGCGGTAGAAATAGCCCGTCACGCCGGAGTCGAAGGGCAGCGAGTAGGTCTGGCCGTTCACGGTCGCGAGCTCCACCTTGTAGGGAGCAAAGCCGGCATAGTCGATCTTGCCGTTGAGCGGCTCGAAGGCGGCCGGGAACGACTGCAGGTACTTCTGTGCGCCGTAGTCCTCGATCAGCACGATGTCGGGCAGGCCGTCAGTGGTGCCCGATGCCAGCTGCGCCTGCAGCTTCTGTTCCAGGTCGGCCTTGGCGAAGTCGACGATCTCGAGTTCGAAATCCGGATGCGCGGCTTTGAAGCGGTCGCCGGCTTCCTTCATCGTCGCGCCGTTGAAATTCGGGTCCCAGCACCAGACCGTGACTTTGCCGGCCATGGCCACGCTGACCGAAAGCAGGGAAATGCCGGCAACTGCCAGCCATCGCGTTGCGTTGCGATTCATGAGCTATCCTCCCAAGGGCAAGGCGTCGTTCCGCCTCCGTCGAAAGTTGTAGCCGGCGCCCCCGGAACGCGCAAGATTTTCAGTAAATATTTATCACGTGGTCGAAGCGTCGCTGCCCGACGGCAAGACTTCCTCGTTACTCACGCGGTTGCGGGCGCCCCGGCGCGCGTGCTGCCACGCCAGATCAGGCGCGAGGCCAGGTTGATGCGCTTGGCAAGGTCCCGGCCCGCCGCCTGCTCCAGCAGCAGTTCCACCGCCGCCTCGCCGATCGCCTCGGCCGGCAGATGGATGGTGGAGAGGGGCGGGCTGAGGAACTGTGCGACGGAAATGTCGTTGAAGCTCGCAACGGCGATGTCTTCGGGAATTTTCAGGCCGAGTTCGTGGATGGCCCGATAGGCGCCGACAGCGATGTTGTCGTTGCCGGTGACGATCGCGTCGGGTCGATCCGGCTGCTCCAGCAGCCGTCGCGCCAGGCGGTAGCCGGTCTGCTCGGTATTGCGCTCCACGGCCCGGTCGGTCACGCAGATCGAAGGATCGAGCATCGCGTTGGCCCGGCACCACTCGATATAGGTCCGGCAGCGGACTTCGGCATGGGGATCCCCGGCCCCCTCCTCCGTCCAGCCGACGAAGCCGATGCGCCGATAGCCGAGCCCCTTGAGCGCACCGAGGAGCTTGCGCGTGGCGGCGACCAGATCGCTGCCGACGCAGTCGAGTTCATCGCTGGGCGGAAAGTAGTCGGCGAACACCAGGTGACGGGCATGGCGCTTGAGCCAGGCGATCTCCCCATCGCCGTGGAACCCGATGGCGATCACCCCCGAGGCACTTTGCAGCAGACCGGCGTCGGGCATCGAATCGGTATGGTAAACTTTTACCGTTTCGATCTTCAGGGCCTGGCAGCGACTCTCGATCCCGAGGCGCAACCCGACATAGTAGGGATCGATCAGTTCCTGCTCCGGACGCAGGAAGTGTACCAGCGCAACCTTGCCCAGCCCCTGCTGGTTGGCCCGGTTGCGGGCCCGCGGCGTCGAGTAGTTCAGCGCCTCCGCCGCCTCGATGATCGCCTGCCGCTTCTTGGAGGTGATCGACAGCGTCGCGTCGAAATTCAGCACCCGCGACACCGTAGCCGTCGAAACGCCGACGACACCCGCGATTTCCTTGAGGGTAACCATGGCCAGACCTGTTCTGCGCGCAACCCGTGCAACCCTCGGCCCGACTTGTCAACAGCCGGGCCCTAGCGGCGCCGCCTCGACGGCAACCCGCACGTGTCCGAGCGCCGGCCTGAGCAGCGCCCGGGGCTAGGCGTCGGCGGAGCCGATGAGCTGCGCAACGTCGCGCACCGACGCGATCGAGGCGATCTCGTCGGCGGAAAGGCTGCGTCCGATGGCCCCCTCGATACCCAGAATCAGGCGCATGTGGGCGAGGCTGTCCCAGGCCTCGAGGGTGCCCATGTCGTCGCCGATGTCGACGGGAGACTGCAGCCCGAGCGCCTCCGCGACGATGGCACACGCCCTTGCTTCAGGGTGCACGACGTCCCTGCGACAGCGAAGAAGCGAGCCAGTGATCCTTGGTCATCTCGAAGTCCAGCACGTCGATAGGCGCCCCCGTCAGCGGATTTCGCCGGGCGCCGAGCCGCGTTCCCACATGGTCATAGCCGAGCCGCCGGTAATTGAACACCGAAGCCGAGTTCCTCGCATTGCACGAACCGACGAAGCGCTCAACGTCGGAATGGGTGAAGAAGTGCGTCATCAGCCGCGCTCTCACCTCGAGCACCACCCCCGCGCCCCACCAATCGCGATCGGCGATGGCAACGGTGTTGCGGGCGCGGCGATCGGCAAGCAGGCGCACGGCATGCATGCCGATCGGCACGCCGATCGATTTCGGTACGATGGCATAGGCGAAGCGATCGACATTGTTGGGGATCGGCGCACGCCTGATCCAGTGGAACGCCGATATCGCGACCGGTTCGTGCAGGACGCCCATCAGGATCTCGGGATCGGATCGCCAGGGCAGCATCAGGCGGATGGCGGAGACGATGCCCAGCGGCTCGAGGATGAAGTGCTCGGTCTCGAGTCGTCTTGCCAGTTGGCGGTTTGCCGGCCTGAAGACGATCTTCATGCGCGGGCCTCGGCGACGCGCCGTACCTCCGCCCGAACGATCTTGCCGCGGTCGTTGCGGGGTATGGACTCCAGCTGCATCAGCCGGGTCGGGACCGCATCGGGCCGCGCATGGTCGCGGCACCACGCCTTGATCGCCTCGGGATCGAAGCGCGCCCCGACGCGCAGCACGACGGCGGCCGCCACTGCCTCCCCGGACACCGGGTCTGGGATGCCGAAGGCGCAGGCCTCGGCGATGTCGGGATGACGTTCGAGCAGCATGTCGACCTCCTCCGCCTGCACCTTGATGCCGCCGCGGTTGATCTCGGTCTTGATCCGTCCCACGAGGACCACTTCGCCGCCGGCCGACAACTCACCGATGTCCCCGGTGCGGAACCAGCCGTCGCGGAACGCCTCGGCATCGAGATCGGGGCGCTGCCAGTAGCCCTGCATGATCGAGGGCGTGATCACCAGGACTTCGCCCCGGCCCTCTTCGGCCACCCTTCCATCCTCCAGCAGCACGGCGAGCTGGCCGCCCCAGGCCCGCCCCACGTAGCCGTCGCGGCCAGCCGCCTCGTCCAGCCGGCCGCCGCCGATCCAGTTGGCCGTTTCCGTCATTCCGAACAGGTTGTACACCTCGCCGGTGCCCGCCCAGGCCGCGATCTCGCGCCACAGCGCCACCGACAGCGGCGCAGAACCGACCTGAACCCGCCGGAATGGGCGCGCCGGAGCGTCGGCCAGCCGCAATGCCAGCTTCCAGAACGAGGGCACCGAGCTCATGAAGCCGATCCTGTGGCGATCGATCAGCGCTCCCAGTCCACGCAACTCCGCCATGTCCGGGCCCGGCAGCAGGTGCACGGTCCCGCCGGCGAGCAGTGGCGTCAGAACGTTGCCGATCAGGCCATGGCCGAAGAAGACCGGCAGGATGCAGAGGCTCTGTGCCAGCACCGGCCGGCCGATCGCGGCGATGTTGAGCGCGATGCGCGTCATCAGGCTGCGTTGCGTATGGACGATGCCCTTGGGGCGACCCGTCGTACCCGAGGTCATGAGGATCAGGGCCGGGACGTCAAGTCCGAGCGGCCCGCCAGAGGGCTCCGGTGATGGACCGGAATCCGGCAAGGTCACCCGGCACGCTCCGCTCCAGTGCCGCGCGCCGGTGGCGGCGACGACATTGGCCTGTTCGTCCGCTGCAAGCGCAGGATTGACGGCGACGGCCACGAGACCCGCCGACCATGCGGCAAGCATGGCGATCACCGCGTCGAGCGGATCGGCATCCCCGACCACGATGCGTGCGCCGGGCCCCAGACCGAGCGCGGCAAAGGCGCGGGCGCGCCGTACCACTTCAGATCGGATCTGCACGCCGTCCAGTGCGATTCCGGTACGCACCGAATGAAGGCGTGCTGCTTCGGGCAGCATGGCGAGAAGCGGCGACGATGGCTGCACTTCGACGGTGGCTCCGGTCATGCTGCGGGCAGGCGTCACACCAGACACCGGCGCCGATGAACGTGCGGTGAACTGGTGGGAATGGATTGCACCGATCAGCGCGGCTGCACCAGCGTGCCGTCCGCGATCTGGTCGTTGGGATGCAGGATCACCACCTCGCCGGCGGCGATCCCGTTCATCACCTCGGCCAGTTGCGCCGTACGGCCGCCGATGCCGACGGTCCTGAGCTCAGCCCGATCGCCCGCAAGCACGAAGACGCTCCACGCATTGTTAACGCGGAACAGCGCGGCGGCCGGCACGAGTGTCACTTCACTCAGGTGCTCCGCCTCGATCTGGACGAACACCCGGTACAGATGACCCAGCCCTTCCCGGCTCGACGGCGGCCCGGTCAGTTGCAGATGCACCGGGACGCGCTGCTCCTCGACGCCGAGCGCCGAGACCTTGGTGAAGCCCGTCGGCTCGATCCGGTCCACCCTCGCCTCCAGCACACCGTTGCCGCCCCAGCCGGTGATCGCGGCGAGCGCCCCCTGCTCGATGCGCACGGCATCGGCCGAGAGCAGCTCGACGACCACTTCCAGCGCTCCGGGTTCGCCGATCTCCATCAGCGGGGTGCCGGCCGGCAGGCTGCGCCCGCTCTCGTTGGCGATGCTGAGGACCTGTCCGGCCATCGGCGCCGACACCTCGCGCCGCGCGGCCTGCTGGTTGGCCCTGCCATTCGAAGCGAGGCGGGCCTGGGCCTGCTCGAGCTGGTGCTGCCGCATCGCCAGCGCCGCTCGCGAACTCACTTCCAGCGCCTCCCGCCGCGCCAGCTCGAGCTGCACCTGCTGCAGGGCCTGCGCCGTGGTCACGCCCTTTTCGAGCAGACTCTCCTTGCGCGCCGCTTCCCCTCGCCAGTAGCCCAGCTCCGAGGTCGCCACGTCGTGTTCGGACGCCGCGGCGAGGACGGCATCCTCGGCCGCCGCAACCGCCGCCTCGGCCTCGGCGCGGGATACCGCATCGAGCAGGGCACTCTCGACTGGCAGGATCGCGGCGACCACCTCGCCGGCCGCGACCTCGTCCCCGACCTTGACGGGCAGGCGCAGCAATTCGCCGGCAACCGGCATCGACAGCTGCGCGACATTGCGCATCCGCGCAAGTCCCTCGTCCTCGACGGTGATGACGAGGTCTCCGGTAGCCACGGTCGCGGTCTCGACCGACAGCGGCTTGGGCGTGAAGGCCCACCACAACCCCGCGACTGCGGCAACCGCGACGATCCCGATGACGGCGATGCGACCCCACTTCATGGTCAATCCCTTGTCTTCAGCACTGCGATCATGTCCAGCCGGCTGACCCGGCGCTGGACGAGGTAGGCGGAAAAGGCCGCCGCGCCGAACACGATCAGTCCGGCGGTGGCGTAGGTCGAACGCTCGATGATCAGCGGGATGCGGAACAACTCGCTCTGGAAGCCCTCGGTGACCGAGACCGCGAGGCCGTAGCCGCCCAGCCAGCCGGCCGGAATCGCGATCGCCACCAGCACCGCCAGTTCACCCAAGAGGATCACCGAGACCTCGGCGAGGGTGAAGCCGAGCACCCTGAGGCTCGCCAGTTCCCGCGCCCGCTCGCTGAGCTGGATCCGCATGGCATTGTAGACCACCCCGAACACGATCAGGCAGGCGAGGATCGAGTAGATGGCGCGCGACTGCCCGATATTCTCCCCGATGGTCTCGCGAAATCGCTCGACGGTCCGACGTTCCAGCGTCATGCCGGCCACTGCCGGCACCGCCTTGACGGCGGCGAAGAGCTGCGGCCAGGCGTTGTCGTCGACCATCAGCGCCACGCTGTTGGCGACCGGCGCCTCACCCAGCAAACGGTTCAGCTCGCCCAGCTCCATGTAGGCGCCGAGACCTACGAACTGCTGCACGACCTGCGACACCGTCTCGGTGAGAACGCGGCCGGTTCCGTCCATCAGCTCGATCTCGACATCGTCTCCGACCCTGACGCCGAGCAGCCGGGCCATCATCTGCGACAGCATCAGGCCGCGATCGGGGAGCACGACCGGGACCAGATCGAGATCGACGACGCGGCTCAGTTCCGTCATGGCGGGCTTTCCCACCAGCGCCGAGCGCTTCGAATGCAGACCGTTCCTGAGCACCACCGCGACGCTGCGCGACGGCTCCGCCGCCATGACGCCCGGCAGGCGGCGCACCGACTCGAGCCCGCTCCCGCCCACCGGCCGGGCGAGGATCAGGCTCGCCTGCTGACGCTCCGCCTTGTAGAAAGTGGCGTCGATCATGAAGTCGATCGAATCCTCGGCGAACAGCCCTGCGACCAGCAGCGCACCGGCCAGCGCGATGCCCAGCGTGGTCAGCGCGGATCGTAGCGGCCGGCGCATGATGTTGCGCAGGGCCATGGTCAGGGCCATCGGTAACAGGCGCATCAGGCCGATGGCATCGAGCACCGAGCGCATGTAGACCGGCGGCACCGGCGGGGCCATCGCCACCGCCGGGGGCAACCGCACCGTCGAGGCGACAGCCTGCGCGCTGCCCAGTCCCGCCGCGACCAGCGCCGCCAGCGCCGAGATCGCGAAGACGTCCGGTCGCTCGTCGAACAGCAGGAACGGGAACTTGTAGAATTCGGCATAGAGCCCCGCCATCTGTCGACCGAGCCAGACTCCGACGCCCCAGCCGATCACCACCCCGAGCGCCACGATCAGCAGCGACAGCTTGACGTAGTGCCAGGCGATGCTGGCCGAACCGTAGCCGAGCGCCTTGAACAGTCCGATCTGTTCGCGCTCGAGCTGCACGAGGCGCCCCAGCGTCATGTTGACGAGGAACGCTGCGACGCCGAGGAAGATCGGCGGCAGCACGTAGCTCATCGCCTCCAGCTGGGTCAGCTCGGAGCTGAGGAACTGGTGCGAAACCTGCTGGTTGCGACCATACGCGCCGGAGCCGCCGAGCGGCTTGAGCAGGTCGTCGATCGCCGCGATCACACGCTGCTCGTCCGCCCCGCGCATCAGCCTTAGGCTGAGCGCATTGACGTCGCTGCGCATGCCGTAGATCGCCGCCAGTTCGGAGCGCGGCATCCAGATGACGCCGAAGCGCAAGTTGTCCGGCATCATGTCGCCCGGCCCGATCGAGTAGACGTACTCGGGCGAGAGCACGATGCCGGTCACGGTGAGCCGCTGCGCGGCACCGTTCATGATGGCCGTCAGGCGGCCGCCCGGCCCCAGCCGCTGCGCTTCGGCGAACGGCTGCGATATCACCACCTCGTTGTCGTGGCCGAGTTCGGGAAAGCGGCCTTCGACCAGATGCAGGTCGTTGAGCTGCGCCCGTCCGATATCGGGGATCGACAGCACCAGCCCGTTGGCCGGCTCGTCCATCCCCGCGATGTCGAGGATGACCTGGCGCTCGATCCGCCCCTCCACGGTCGCCACGCCGTCGATTGCCCCGATTTGCTCGATCACCCGCATCGGAATGCGGGTGGCGGACGCGAATACGTCGGCGAAGCGATAGCGCTCGTAGTAGGCGTGCTGCGTTTCCCCGAGCGCGCGCAGGGTCCCCACTCCGAGCAACAGGGTCATCACGCCGGCGGCGGCGACGAGCGCGATGGCCAGCCCCTGCGCCCACAGGCGCATCAGGTCGCGCCCCAGCTTGATGTCGAGCGCCCTCACCAGGACACCTCCGAGGGGCGCAGCCTTTCGGCATTGACGGTTTCCCCGACGATCCGGCCGTCCGCCATGGTCAGCACACGGTTCGAGATCTTCTGGATCACGGCATTGTGAGTGATGACCACCGTCGTCGTGCCGAACTCGGCGTTCACCTCGCTGAGGGCCTCGAGCACCGTGATGCCGGTCTTGCTGTCGAGCGCCCCGGTTGGCTCGTCGCAGAGCAGCACCTGCGGCCGCTTGGCGATGGCGCGGGCGATCGCGACACGCTGCTGCTCACCGCCGGAGAGCTGCGCGGGGAAATGCTGTGCCCGTGCCGACAGGCCCACCCGGGCCAGGGCCTCCTCGGGCCGCATCGGATGGCTGGCGATCTCGGTCACCAAGGCCACGTTCTCGACCGCGGTAAGGCTGGGCACGAGATTGTAGAACTGGAACACGAAGCCGACGTGATCGCGGCGGTAGCGGGTCAGCCCGGCTTCCCCGAGCGCGGTCAGCTCGTGGTCCTCGAACCATGCCTGTCCGGAACTGGCGCGGTCGAGACCGCCGAGGATGTTGAGCAGCGTCGACTTGCCGGAGCCCGAGTGGCCCAGGATGGTGGTGAACTCCCCCTTGGGCAGCACCAGGTCGGTGCCCCGCAACGCCTGCACCGCCGTCTCGCCCTCGCCGTAGGTCTTGGTGAGCTGCAGCGTCCGGAAGGCAGCATCGCTCATGCCGACCCTCCCGGTCCGGCGGCCATGCCCATGCCATTTTCCACCGGCAGCCTCAGTCCCATCGCGACCTCCAGCCACACTCCCTAAAGACCGCTTCCGTGATGTCCTTTGATCGGTGTCAAACATCGGGCCGGAACTCTGCGGCCGGCGGCACGTATACCACCAACGACAACTTGTCTTGTCCAACCCCGCGCTTGCCCCTATGAGGCTCGCACAGATGACGCGCGAGAGCCTCGCGCAGACTTCGCCAGAGGCCGCCGGTTTCGGCGAGTTGCCGCAATCAGGAATGCCGATGCCGCCTGTGATCGAGACCAAGGACACCAACCTGCACCTGACCTCGGGCAAGGTGCCGCTCCACATCCTCAAGGACATCAACCTGACGGTGAACCCCGGCGAGGTGGTGGCGACGGTCGGGCCCTCGGGCAGCGGCAAGACCTCGCTGCTCATGGTGCTGGGCGGCCTCGAGCGCGCCAGCAGCGGCACCGTGGTGGTGGCCGGCCAGGACATCTCGAGGCTCGACGAAGACCAGCTTGCCATCTTCCGGCGCAAGAACCTCGGCATCCTGTTCCAGAACTTCCACCTGATCCCGTCTCTGACCGCACTCGAGAACGTCAGCCTGACCCTCGAGATCGCCGAAACCGGGCAGAGCTTCCGCCAGATCCGCGATGCCGCCGCCGCCGCCCTGTCCGAGGTCGGGCTCGCCGACCGCCTCGACCACCTGCCCAGCGCACTCTCGGGCGGTGAGCAACAGCGCGTCGGCCTCGCGCGCGCCATGGTCAACAGCCCGCGCCTGCTGCTGGCCGACGAGCCCACCGGCAATCTCGACCAGGATACCGGCGCGCGCGTCATCGAGCTGATGTTCGACATGGCCCGCCGCCAGTCCACGGCGGTGCTGCTCATCACCCATGACCGCTCCCTCGCCGAGCGGGCGGATCGCAAGCTGGTGATGAACCACGGCCGGCTGACCTCCGACGCGAAGGCCGGCGCGTGAGCCGTCTGCTGGGCTGGGTCCGGATCGGCCTGACCGACCTGCGCGGCGACCTCAGGCGCTTCGGCATCCTGATCGCCTGCCTCGCGCTCGGCACCGGCGCCATCGCCGCGGTCGGCTCGGTGGGCGCCAGCCTCAAGCTCGCCGGCGTGCGCGCCGCCACCATGCTGATGGGCGGCGACCGCGAGGCGGCGCGCCCCGTCCGCGATGCAACGCCCGAGGAACTGGCCTTCCTCGATAGCCTCGGCACCGTGACCCATGTCGTCGACTCCAACGCGCGCGCCGCGGTCGGCGAGGAGTCCGCCTTCGCCGACCTGCTGGCGGTCGCCGACAACTACCCCCTGCTCGGCGAGGTCTCCGCCTCCAATCTCGCCCCCGGCGCCAGGCCCGGCGTGCTGCTGGCGGAACGAGACGGAGCCTACGGGGCCATCGTCGACATCGTCATGCTCGACCGGCTCGGCATCGAACTGGGCGACCGCTTCGAGATCGGCGGCATCCCGCTCGAGGCCCGCGGCATCCTCGCCTCGCTCCCCGATGGTGCGGTGCGCGGCTTCCACCTTGGGCTGACCACGCTGGTCTCGACAGAGGCGCTGTCGAAGATGGGCGACCTGCGGCCACCCATGCCGGGCCTGCTGACCCAGCACCGCTACAAGATCGTCCTCGACACGATGGACTACGAGCACGCGGCCGCGGCCATCACCGAGCGGTTCGGCAATGACGAGAACTGGAAGGTGCGCTCGCCGCGCGACGCCGCCGGCAATCTCGCCCGCCACTACGACATGTTCGCGCGCTTCCTGCTGATCATCGGACTTTCCTCGCTGCTGGTGGGCGGCGTGGGCGTCTCCAACGGCGTCACCGCCTATATCGGCGAACGGCAGCGCTCGATCGCCACGCTGCGCAGCATGGGCGCCACGGGCGCGCGGGTAATGGTGCATTTCCTCGCCCAGGTCGCTGTGCTCATCGGCATCGGCGTCCTCCTCGGCGTAATGCTCGGGGCGGTCTCCTCGCTGGTGGCGCTGCCGATCCTGGGCCAGGCGCTCGGCGTCAACCTGCCGCCGATCCTCGAGCCGGTGCCGCTCCTCACCGCCGCCGGTTTCGGCATCCTCGCCGGCTTCGCCTTTTCGTACCTGCCGCTGGTCCGGGCCCAGAAGGTCAAGCCGACGACGCTGTTCCGCTCGCTGGGCTCGACCATGCCGAGCGCGCCGTGGGGACAGATGCTGCGGCCTCTGGTCCTGCTGCCGCTGCTCGCCGCCATCGCCGGCATCGTGGCGCTCGCCGTGCTCACCACCCGCGACCCGATGCTCGTGACCTATTACGGCGTCGGCGCCGTGGTCGCATTCCTGCTCCTGCGTGGGGCCGGCTGGCTGCTGCAGCAGGTCCTGCGCGTCACCCCCGTATTGCCGATCCCGGCCCTGCGTCAGGCGCTGCGCAACATCCACCGGCCCGGTTCGTCCGCACCGGTGGTGATCATGTCGCTCGGCCTCGGCCTCGCCATGCTGCTGGTGATCGCGCTGCTCAATGCCAACCTGCACAGCCAGCTGCTCGGCGCCGTCAGCCGCGATGCGCCCACCTTCGTGGCCACCGACCTGTTCGAGGACGAGGTGGCAACGCTCGCGGACATGGTCGGCACCGTCCCCGAGATGGTCGACTTCAAGTCGAGCCCGATGCTGCGGGGCGCCGTCACCGAGGTGAACGGCGTCGCCGCGGGTGCCATCCGCAACCCGCCGGGCGAGGCCGCGTTCCTCTTGAGCGGCGATATCCCGCTCACCTGGCTGCGCGACCTGCCCGCCGGTACCACCGTCGTCGACGGAGCCTGGTGGCCTGCCGACTATGACGGCCCGCCGCTCATCTCGCTGCGCACCACCATGAAGGAGGAACTGGGCGTCAAGGTCGGCGACACCATCACCTTCGACCTCTTCGGCGACCCGTTCGTCGCAACCATCGCCAATTTCCGCGAATACCAGTGGCAGAACGGCATCAACTTCATGGTGACCTTCTCGCCCGGTGCCGTCGAGGATTTCGCCACCGATTTCCTCGGTACCATCAAGGCGCGCGAGGGTGACGAGAAGACGCTGGAGCGGATCCTCGTCCGCGAGTTCCCGGAGATCAACCTGATCCCGATCGGCGACGCCCTCAACCAGGCCGTCGACATCCTCGCCCAGCTCGGTACAGCGGTGAACATCGTCGGCGGACTGGCCGTGTTGAACGGCATCCTGGTGCTGGCCGGCACCATGGCCGCCGGGCGCAAGCAGCGCGAAGCCGATGCGGTGGTCTACAAGGTCCTGGGTGCCACCCGGCCCAACGTCGTCGCGGTCTTCGCCATCGAGTACAGCCTTCTCGGCGCCTTCGCCGCCGCCATCGCGACCGGCGTCGGCATGGTCGGGGCCTGGCTGATCACCCGCAACGCGCTCGAAGTGGGCTTTTCCGTCGATCCCCAACTGATCGGATCGGTGATCCTCGGCGCCATCGTGCTGACTGTCGCGACCGGTGCGGCAACCACCTGGCGGGCCCTCTCCATGCGGCCGGCCCGGTACCTGCGCGAGAACTGAGCCCGTGGCGACGGGGGACGGCACGCCTCCCCCGCCCGCCGCGGCACTCGTGGCGCTCGCAGCGGGTTTTGCCGACGGCGGCCTGATTGCCAACCTCGAAACCGAGCTGACGCTCATCGAATCCGCGGCCGGCCCGCTGCCGCTCAGCCGCAACCATGGCCAGGCGCCCACCTGCTATCTGTGCTGCCCATCGGTCGCCTATCTCGACTATGCGCAGGCCGAACTGCGCCACTTCTCCACCCGGCCGGCGCTCCGCGCCGCGCTCCACGCGCTGCTCGGCATGGCGCGACCGCTGCTGACGGCAAGCGGCCTCGACCGGCAGGTGCAGCCGAACAACTGGCTGCTGGCCACCAATCCGGTGCCGGCCCTGGACCCTGCGGACCTGTCGCGCGTCACCGCCGACCTGCTCGCCCGCTCCCCCGACCACGCCGTGGTCTGGCGTTCGCTCAACGCCGTGAGCGACGCCGCCATGATCGCCACCTTCCGGGCAGCAGGCTACCAGCTGCTGCCGGCCCGACAGGTCTACCTGCTCGATTGCCGCACCGCTCCACCGCCGCTGCACCGCGACGAGAGGCGTGACCGCGCCTTGCTCGCATCGGCCGACTACCGCGCCATCCCGCCGGAGGACATCGAGCCTCCTGACTACGTGCGCATCGCCGACCTCTATGCCCGGCTCTACCTCGACCGCTACACGCCGCTGAACCCCGCCTACACCGCGCGCTTCATCGCCGCGGCCCACGAAAGCGGGCTGATCGCGTTTCACGGACTGCGCAGCGCCACCGGCGAACTGGACGGCGTCATCGGCTTCTTCGAACGGGGCGACGTGATGACGGCGCCGATCGTCGGCTACGATACGTCCCTGCCTGCTCCCCTGGGGCTCTACAGGCGGCTGATGGCGATCGGCCTCGGTCGGGCGAGGGAGCGGCGCCAGCTGTTCAACATGAGCGCCGGCGCCGCCGGCTTCAAGCGCAACCGCGGTGCCGTGCCAGCTCTCGAGTATACCGCCGTCTACGCGGCCCACCTGCCGCTCCGGCGCCGGCTTGCCATTGCAGCCATCCGCGGCATTCTCGAATCCGTCGGCATCCCGGTGATCAGGAGATTCGCGCTGTGAACGACCGCATGGCTTCGCGGTGGATCGCGGTCGGGCGCGCCTCCACACTCGGGCGACGACCGCTCTCGGTGACCCTCGACGGCCTGCCTCTGGTCGTCTTCCGAACGCCCGGCGGAGTGCGGGCGTTGACCGACCGGTGCCCGCACCGCTCGGCGCCGCTGTCCGGCGGTCGCGTGGTCGACGGCGAGATCGAGTGCCCCTATCACGGCTGGCGCTTCGACGGCGATGGCCGCTGCCGCGCCATGCCCGGCCTCATCGGCGAACTGCCGCGGGCCTTCGTGCCCTCGCACCGGGTGCTCGAACGCGACGGACTGCTCTTCGTGACCACCGCCAGGGATCCCGGGACACCTTATGTGGGAGCCCTCTCGGGTCCTGGCACGACCGCGCTCACGCTCGAGAACCGGGTCACCTCCACCCTTGCCGAAGTGGCCGAGAACATCCTCGATGCCACCCACACCCATTTCACCCACAAAGGCGTGCTGCGCGGCCTCAGCCCCCGGCGCCACACGGTCGAGGTGACGGTGACCGGCGGCGATGGCTGGGTCGAGGCCCGCTATGTCGGCGAGCCGCGACAGGAGGGGCTGGTCAGCCGCCTGCTCGAGGGCGAGCGGGCCGACAGCATCGGCCGCTTCATCGCCCCGGGCATCGTCGAGCTCGAGTTCCGCGGCCCGCGCGGCCCCCACCTTGTCACCACCTTCCATCTGCGGCAGGCCGAGCCCGACACGGTCCGCGGCATCGCCGTGCTGTCCGGACCGAGCCGCCTCGGCCTGGGCTATCTCAAGGCGGCGCTGTTCTTTCCCCTCTTCCGCCTCGCCGTCGATCAGGACCAGCGCATCCTCTCGGCGGCCCATCGCCGCCGGCAGCAGTTCCCGGACATCCGGCAGATGTCCACGCCGCTCGACATCATGCGCCCGCACATCGACGCCATTCTCGCCGGCCGCCGTCCAAGCGTCGCCGACGCACCGGCCCGTCACTTCATATCACTCTGAGGTCGGCCCCGGTTATCCGAGCGGCTCGCCGTTCCACTCGATGTCGTCGGTCGCCGCCTGCTGCAGGCTCTTGCCCGACCCGAGGGCAATGCCGGCAATCTCGGCAAGCGCCAGCAATTGCGGCAGCAGGAACCCCCGGTCGCCCGGGAAGGCGAAGAGGTCGGCTGCCTCGCGGACGTCCCGCCACCACTGGTGCAGGGTGCGGCGGCGCAGCGCCTCGGCTGCGCCGTAGCTCAGCATGGCGAGCGGCGCGGCGAGCGTCCGCGTTTCCTTCGGCGCGGCCGGGCGGCCGGCCAGGATCGCTGCCACCAGGCCGTCCTCGGGACGGAAGTAGTGCACCCCGCTCACTGCCCGCGGATTGCACTCGATCGCATGAAGTTCCCCTTTTGCGTCGCGGCGATAGTCGAACGAGAGTTGGCCGGTCCAGCCGGTCCGTCGGGCATACTCGGCGGCAAAGCCCTGGGCGACGCTGTCCACCACCGGCTCGAAGGCAATGCCGGCGCCGGTTCCGGCGCGGTAGCGCGGCCGATAGGCGGAGAACGCCAGCAGCAGGCCGCCCAATGCCACGCCATAGCCGCAGATTTCTTCGCCCGGCAGGTAGCGCTGCACCACCCATGGATCGGTCGGCAGCGGCACCACCATCGCGGCCTCCTCCGGCGTCGGCCGTACCAGCACGCGCGAGGCGAAGCGCGACCATGCAGGTTTCAGGACCCACTCGCTCTGATAGCCGAGCGACCGCAGTTGGGCCGCCGAGGCGACGGTCTCGGTCGCCGGCGGCCCCCCCGCGATATCGGCGGCATCCGCCGCAAAGCGGCCCTTGTGATGCGCCGCCGCAAGGGTGGCGAAACCCGGCGCGAACAACGGGATCGCGAAGCCCGCGATATCCCGCGCCGCGGCGAGATAGAACACCTCCTCGCAGGTCGGCACCACGAGATCGATGCCATCGGCGGCAACCACCCCGCCGACCGCCTCGGCATAGGCGGCGAAGTTGCGGCGCGGCGCCGGCAGGCGCCTGTAGGCTTGCTTCATGCGCGTTGCCGCGGCGACCGGATGGCGCATAGAATCGGCCAGCACCACCGCGTGCCCGGCATGATGGAACAGCCGCGCCAGGTGCAGCGCCACCGGCGCGCGCGCCCCGGTGATCAGCACCGTCGCCATCAGTCCTGCACCTTTCGTTCCACCCGCCGCAGCTTGCGCGCCGTGAGCTCGAAGCCCGCTACCCGAGCCAGCCGCAGCTCCACCGTCGCACCCAGCCCTGCGATGACGCGGGCGAGCGCCGACTGCGCCGACTGCGCCGCGTCGTCCGGCACAGCCTCGAGCAGAGTCAGCTCGACCGCGCCGTCTGGGCGCTGCACCAGCCGGAAGTCGCCGATGCGCCGATCCGCATCGACGATGGCATTGCGCAGCACATCCGGCGTCACCGCAACCTTGCCGGCCGTCCCCGACAGGATCAGGATGTCGTCCCGTCGCCCCTCGATCGCGGCGACCGCCTGCAACGGCGAACCGCAGGCGCAGGGTTCCCTGGAGAGCCGCAGCAGGTCGTTCATGCGGTAGCGCGCCATGGCCTGCGTCGAGCGGGTGAAGTCGGTGATGATCGGCACCACCAGGTCGCTGCCGGCCACCGGCTCGAACTCGAACTTCACCGCGTCCTCGCACAGGTGCAGCGTGCCGTGCGCGCAGGCGACGCCGAGCAGCCCCTCGGTCGCCATGTAGATTTCCCGCACCGTCACGGCAAGTCCGCGCTCGATCACCTCCCGGTCCAGCGGATCGAGCACTTCGGCCCCCGAGAAGACCCGCCTGGGGCGGATCGCGACGCCCGCTTCGACCAGGTATCGCAGCACCTTGGGCGGCGCGATCACGGTATCGGGGGCGAAATCGACGACCTCGCCGGCAATGGTGCCGAGCCCGCGATGGAGATCGAAGAAGCGCAGCGCAATGATGCCGCTGCGCCCGGCCGCCTCGTAGAGCCGGGTATTGAGCGGCAGGATCAGCGCCACCCGTGCCTTCCGGATCCGGCCCAGCGCCTTGGCGACGATCACGCCGAGCCACTCCCAGCGCTCCGCCTCCGAGATCACGAACAATCCGCGATTGCCGCTGGTGCCGGTGCTGGCGCCGACGATCCACCGCCCCACCCGTCCCGGGCCCGAGAAGGCTGCCCAGCCCGCCTCCGCCGTCACCCCGGCACGGTTGAATGCAGCGAAGTCCGCCATCACCACCGCCTTGTCGGTCAGCGGCAGCGCCTCGAACGGGCCTTTCGCCCGCTCGCGGTAGAAGGGCACCCGCGCCAGCACCCGCCGCTGCCAGAGCGCGAGCCGGCGGGCCTGCCAGGCCGTGACATCGTCCCGCGTCCGCATCCGGTGCGCGAGCCACCTGGTCCGCAGGTAGGCGGCGACGAAGCGCCACGGGGCCAGGTGGTCGGCCAGCGCGCTCACGGCCCGACCCGCTCGTGACAGAACACCACCTCGCCGCCGGCCTCGGCGAATCGGCGGACCTTGGCCGCGCTCTCTCGCATGAGGCCTTCGTCGGCATAGACGAGGCGGGCTGCCCCGCCCGGCAGTCGCCCCTCCAGCACCGCCGCGCTCAGCCACTGCGTGTCGACTGCATAGAGGAGGGGCCGGTCGCGCCTCGGCCAGACGAGGCCGAAATGCCCGAGGGCGTGGCCGGGCAGTTCGATCGCGACACAGCTGCCGTCGCCGAACACATCGCGACCGGTGCCCAGGCCCAGTGGCGCGACAACCTCGGGCCGGTCCTCGAGCGCATCGAACCGGGCCGCCATGTCGGCCGGCAGCAGTTCGGCGAACACCGCGTGCCGCCATTGCTCGTGCCGACGCATCGCCGCGATCCGCCGCCAGGCAACGCTGCTCGCAAGAATCCGGGCCGCTGGAAAATCCCGCAGGGCCGCCACGTGATCGGGATGAAAATGCGTGAGCACGATCCGCGCCACTTCCTCGGCACCATGGCCATGCTGCGCGAGCACAGCCAGCGGCAGCTCGTCCCGCACCAGTTGCGGCCGCAGCACCATGCCGTAGAACCTGAGCATGGCGCTGCGTCCCGGCCCTTCGGTCGCCCGCGGCCCGTAGCCGGTATCGATCAGAACCGGTCGGCCAGCCGGATCGCGCATCAGTCCGTAGCGCACGCCGATGGCAACGGGCTGCCAGCGGCCCCGCCGGAGCACCAGCCGCTCCGGCGCCCGGACCACCGCGCTGTTGTGGAATTCCGGCCAGGTCATCATGCAGCGATCCATGCCTCGACGCCGATCCGCGGCCGCCATCCCAGTTCCCGTGCCGCCCGCGAGATGTCGAGGGTCTGGCTGTAGGCCATGACGCCGACCGAATAGGCCGTCACCACCGGCTCGGGCTGGCCGGGTGTCAGCAGCGCCCGCGCCTCCAGCGTCCGCGCCGCCAGCAATGCCAGCCCAACCGGCACGGAGCGCCAGCGGACCGATACCCCGGCACGCGCCGCCGCCAGTTCCGCGATCCGGCGGACGGGCAGCGGTTCGCCGCCCGAAATATTGTAGAGGCGGCCAGCCACCTGCGGCCCCGCGAGGAGAGCGGCGAGGCTTGCGCCGACGCCATCCTCCACATGCGTCAGGTCCGTCACGGCTTCGCCCCCGCGCAGCAGCGGCAGCGGTCCGTTGCGCGCCGCCCTTACCAGCCGCGGCAGCAGCGCCCGGTCGCCCGGCCCGAACAGCCCCCGCGGCCTCAGCACCACCGGCGACAGGTCTCCCGCCGCCAGCACCAGTTGCTCGGCCCGCGCCTTGCTGCGGGCATAGGCATTGACCGGGCGCGGCAGCGGCGCCTCCTCGGTCACCCCCAGTTGGTCGGCAAAGCGGAAGCCAACGCTGGGCGAGGAGATGTGGACGAAGCGACGCACCCCCAGCCTGCGGGCCAGCGCGATCGCATGCGCGGTGCCGGTGACATTTGCCGCGTGGAACGCCTCGCGGCGCCCCCAGTTCGAGGCGAGCGCCGCGGCGTGGACGAAGCCGTCGGCGGCCTCGCCGGGCAGGGCGTCGGACAGCGAAAGTTCGATGGTCCGAAACCGTACCCCGTCGGCAACGAGCCGCTGCCCCGCCGCTGCATCGCGCCCGAGGCCGATCACCTCATGCCCGTCGGCGAGCAGCCGGCGGGCGAGGTGCCCGCCCAGGAAGCCGGTCGCTCCGCTCACCACCACACGCATCAGCTCACCAGCGCCAGTCCGCCGAGCGAGACTCCGGCACTGGTCCCCAGCATCAGCACCCGCGTTCCGGGAGGCATGCGGCCGGCCTGACGCGCCGCATGCAGCGCCGAAGGCAGCGAGGCGGCGATCTGGTTGCCGTGCTCGCGCATGATATCGATGACCACGTCGCCACCGAAGCCCGACTTGCGCGCGAGATGCGCCAGCGCCCCGGGGCTCGCCTGGTGCGGCACCACGAGCTCGACATCGGCGCGGCGCCAGCCGGCCAGCCCCAGCAGCCGGTCGAGAAACCCGGGAAACGTCCGCAGCGTCAGGCGAAACAGCGCCTCGCCCTCCATCTCGAACATGGCATTGCGAGCAAAGACCTCGGGATCGCGGGCGAAGTCGTAACGCGTGCCGCCTGCCCCCAGGCGGCAGGCCTCGTAGCCCGAGGGGTAGGTCTCCATCGCCGCCGCTACCACCCCGGCGTCGCCCGAGCCCGCCGACAGCACGGCCGCGGCGGCGCCGTCCCCGAACAATCCGGCGGTTGCCGGCGCCGTCTCCCAGGGCAGCGCCCGCGAGGCGATCTCGGCGGACACCACCAGCCCGCGCCGGTAGCGCCCGCTGCCGAGCAACGAAGCCAGCACATCAACCGCCGACAGGAAGCTGAGGCAGGTCGAATTGACATCGAAAGCCGCCGCGGCACCTTCGCCGACCCCGAGACGCTTCTGAATCAGTGGGGCCGTTGCCGGAATGGTCTGGTAGGGGACCGCGGCCGCGAACAGCACCAGGTCGATCTCGCTTGCCCCACGTCCCGCATCGGCGAGCGCCGCGGCCGCCGCCCGGACCGCAAGGTCAACCTGATCCTCGGTGTCCGCGACGCGCCTGCTGAACACGCCCGTGCGCCGAAACAGCCAGCCGTCCGGGCGGCCTAGCTGGCGATCGATATCCGAACTGAGCCGCACCGTCGCCGGCAGAGCTGTCCCGGTCCCCTCGATCCGCATCGGCCGAAACGTCGAGACCACGGAACCTCCGACTCGCTTCGCCCCCCTGCCTAGTTGCCACCAATCCGGGGTCGAGGTGAAGCGGGCCCTGCGTCAGCCGGACTCGACCAGACCGTCCACCATGCGGATCTGTCGCTTGCAGCGGGCCGCGATGTGCTCGTCATGGGTCGAGATCAGGAAGCTCGTCGCCTCCTCCCGATTGATCTCGGTGATCAGGTCCATGACATACGACGCGCTCTCGCGGTCGAGGTTGCCCGTCGGCTCGTCCGCCAGCACCAGGTCGGGCTGGTTCATCAACGCCCGGGCGATGGCGACGCGCTGCTTCTGGCCGCCCGAGAGCTTGGTTGCCGGAAAGTGGATGCGCTCGGCCAGCCCGACCCGTTCGAGCAGTTCCGCCCCGCGCCGCCGGTCCGCCGCCGCCTCGCGGCCGCGCCGGGCCGCCGCCGGAAACACCACGTTTTCGAGCGCCGTGAAATCCGGCAGCAGGTGATGGAACTGGAACACGAAGCCGATGTGGCTGTTGCGGAATTCCGTGAGGGCACGGTCGTTGGCGCCGGCCAGTTCCATCCCCAGCATGCGATAGCTGCCGCTGGTCGGCTGCATCAGGGTGCCGAGGATGGTCAGCAGCGTCGACTTGCCCGAGCCGGAGGGGCCGAGCAGCGCCACCAGTTCGTGCGTCCCGATCGACAGGTCGAGCCCCTTCAGCACGGTGACCGCCGCCTCGCCTTCCGCGAAGCGCTTGACCAGCTGGTGCACGTCGATCAGTGGCGCGCTCATGTGCCGATCACCGTCACGGGGTCGACCCTTGCCGCACTGCGCGCCGGCCAGATCGAGGCGAGAATCGCCCCAATCGTGGTCAGCAGGATGGCCGAGTCGTACGCACCTTGCCGGATGTCGATCGGAAATCCCCCGGCCGGAGCCAGCTCGGGAAGCGGGAACGGCGACAGTGCAAGATAGGCGAGACCGGCGCCGAGCAGTCCGCCGAGGAGCCCGATCAGCGCCCCCTGCGCGACGAACACCAGCACCACGAAGCCGCGTGAGGCGCCCATCGCGCGCATGATGCCGATCTCCGAGCGACGCCGGTAGGTGGAGAGCAGCAACGCGCTCGCGACGCCGATCACGATGGTGACGAGCGCAAAGCCCTTGATCAGGTCGCCCGAACGCCGCTGGGCCGACAGCCCGTCCAGCAGTTGCTGGTTGGTCTCCGTCCACGGCGTTGCATCGAGCCCGGTTCCCGCCGCGATCTGCTTGGCCACTTGCGGGGCCTGTTGCAGGTCCTTGAGCTTGATCTCGATGCGCGAGATGCCTTCGGGCAGATCGAACAGCACCTTGGCGGCCCGGATCGACACATAGGCGGCACGATCGTCGAGGCTGGAAATGCCGAGGGCGAAGATGCCGCCGACCGTCATGTTCGCCTCGTTGCCCCGATCCGAGCGGATGCGCACCGTCTGTCCGACCCCCAGGCCCAGCGCGTCGGCCAGCCCCCTGCCCACGAGGATCGTCGACAGGTTGAGCTCGGTGCTACCCGCAACGAGCCCCCGCTCGATATTGGCGATGGCCGAGGTCTGGTCGGGTTCCACGCCGGTCACATTGACCGGTTCCAGCGCCTCGCCCTTGACCAGGAAGCCGTTGCCGGTCACCTCTTCGGCCACCACCGTCACCGTCGGCATGGCCCGCAGCATCGGCACGAAGGCGGCCGCGCCGCGAATCTGCGGACGCTGCTCGTTGGAGGCCTGCGTGGCCAGCAGCACCGAAGGGGCGTCGCCGTAGAGCCCGTAGGGATTGCGCTCACCAGGGGCGATGCTGATATGGGCGACGCTGCCCACGGTGCGATCGATCAGGAACACCGCAAGGCCGCCGATCAGCGCGCTCATGAAGACGAACACGAAGACGCCGACCGCGACGCCCAGCACCAGCAGCACCGTCTGCGCCCGGTTGGCGGTGAGATAGCGCCAGGCGATCTTGAGACCGTAGCTCATCAGGGCGCCCGGGCGACCACCAGAGAGCCGTCGACAACCTGGCCCGGATCGAGGATCAGCGTGTCGCCGGCCGCAAGGCCCCGGGTGACGATCACCCGCCCCGCCGGCCAGTCGACGAACTCGACATCGCGCCGCTCCGCCTTGCCGGCGACGATGACACGGACGAACGGCCGGCCGCGCTGGTCGGCGATCGCCGATCGCGGAACCGTCAGGGCGCTGTCCAGCTCCTCGACCACGATATTGGTGGTGACCGTCAGTCCCACCGGCAGCGACAGATCGGCGGCGACCGGCACCGGTATCCGCAGCTTGCGTCCACCCGTGGCGCTGTCGACCGACGGCGAAACGAACGTCACCTCGGACTCGATGGTGCGATTGAAGCCGGTGGGCTGCAGCCGGGCCTTCAGCCCCCGCCGGATCTCGGCGGCATAGAGTTCGTCCACCGTCGCCTCGACCTGCAGTTGGCTGAGGTCGGCGATCTGGTAGATCACACTGGCGCTGTCGACCACCTGCCCCGGATCGACGCCGCGGGCCAGCACTGTTCCGGTGAAAGGCGCGGTGATGACATACTCCTGCAGCCGGCTCTGCGCCTGGTCACGCGCCGCCTCGAGCCGCTCCGCGTCGCGCGTCGCTGTTTCGAGCGCCAGCCGCGCATCCTCGGCAGCTTTGCGCGAGATGGTATCGCCCAGGCTCTGCGCCCGATCGAAATCGAGCTGGGCCTGACCCCGCTGCGCCACGGCCGCATCGAGCGCCGCGGTGGTCTGCTGCACGGCCGCCTGCTGCTGGGCGTCGTCGATCGTGGCCAGCACGTCCCCGGCCGCCACCGGATCGCCCTCGTCCTTGCCGAGCGACAGCAGCTGTCCGCCCACCGTGGGGCGGACATCGATCGACTTTCCCGGCACGACGCGACCGTTGACCGCCAGCACCCGGCTCGCCGGGGCGCTGGCCAACACTTCCACCGCGACCGGTTTCGGCCGCACTTCCCACGGGCGGGCGTAGCCGGCCCAGACAGCAGCCGCCAGGACCGCGAGCACGAGCACAATCGGCCAGAACCTCGATCGCCTTGACCGCAACGTCCCCGCTCCGATCCGCGCCATACCTGCCCCCGACATCATGTTTCTGCTCTCGGACTACGAAGCGGCTGTGCGCGTGGATCATCGACGCAGGCCACGCGGAGGCCTTGACGGAGATCAACACGGACGGTGATCGGCGCGGCATTGTGCGCGGCAACGGAGACGTCGCTATGTTCAAGCTGCTCCTGACCATTCTTGCCGTCCTGATCATTGCGGGGGCGGTACTGCTCGTCGGCGCCTACCTGCGGCTGTCGGCCGAGATCACCGGCGACATCGACCGGCTGCTGGCTGCCGCCGACAGCGCCCCGGGGCCGGCCGTCACCGCCGCCATGCTGGCCGGCCTGCCCGAGCCGGCCCGGCGCTACTTCGCTCATGCCGGCGTTGCCGGCCGGTCGATCCCGCGCACGGTCCGGCTCACCCAGACGGGCCGCATCCGCGCGAGCAGCGACGCCGACTGGATGGAGCTCGATGCCGAGGAGGTCTATTCCGTCAGCCCGCCCGGCTTCGTCTGGCGGACCTGGCTGCCGAAGGCCGCCCTCCCCATCGCCCTCGGCCGCGATGCCTATCTCGAGGGCGAGGGATCGATCCTCATCAAGCTCCTCGCCCTGTTCCCGGTGGCCGACGAGCGCGGTGACGCGCTGCGCGCAGCCGGTCTCATGCGCTTTCTCAACGAGATGGTGTGGTTCCCGGCGGCGCTGCTCGGTCCCAGTGTCCGCATCGAGGCCGACGGTCCCGACTCGTTCCTCGCGACCCTGTCCGATCGCGGTCTCAAGGCCACCGCGACCTTCTTCGTCGATTCGCTGGGCCGTCTCACGAACTTCCGTGCCCTTCGCTACAATACCGGGACGCGCAGCATCGAGACCTGGGAAACCCCGATGGCCGCCTACGGAGAGCTTGCCGGGCTGCAGCTGCCGGTCAGGGGAAGCGCGGTGTGGCGTCTACCCGACGGCGACCTCACCTATATCGAGATCGAGATCACCTCGCTGCGCTACGACGGGGAAACGGAATGACGCCCGCATCGGGAACGCTCCGGGCGGTCGTACCGCCCTTCCTGCTGCTCACCTTCGGCTGGGCATGGCTGCTCTGGGGCTACTGGGTCGTCGCCATGCCGCCGGGCGGCCTGGTCATCAGTCCGGCCTTCATCGTCACCGCTTTGCTGGGCGGTTTCGCCCCGTCGCTCGCTGCGCTCGCCGTGAGCTACCGGCAGGGTGGAGCCCGCGGCCTCGCTACCCTGCTGAGGCCGCTCGGCAACCGGCGACTCGCGCCGACGCTCTACGGGGTGGCAATCGTACTCGTGCCGGCCGTCGCGCTGGCGTCCGCGATCCTCCAGGCCGCCTTCATCGGCCCACTGAAATGGGCCGACCCGTCACTGCTGATGATGGCGCTGCTCTGGCCGCTAATGGCGGCGCTGGGCGAAGAAATCGGCTGGCGCGGCCTGTTGCTGCCGCGGTTGGCGGCGCGGCTTGGGCTGCTCCCGCCGCCCTCGTCATCGGGCTGATCTGGGGCGTCTGGCACCTGCCGGCCGATTTCGTCGGGCTGAAGGGCTATGGCGACTGGTTCTGGCTCGCCTTCCTCGTCAACGGCCCCTACGTGCTCACCGCCCACTCGGTGATCATGGCCTGGCTGTGGCAGCAGACCGGCGGCAGCCTGCTGGTCGCGGTGCTCTACCATTTCAGCATCACCGCCAGCGCCATCCTCGCCCCGACGGCCGGCACCGAGGGGCCGAGCGGCCTTGCCGCAGCCGCGCTCGGTGCGACGCTGCTGTGGCTGGTCGCGATTGCGCTGCTCGTCTCCCGACGCCGCGACTTCGACCGTCGGCCCGCCGAAATGACATTTCAACACTAGCCGCCGCGGCGAAAAGCGGGTTTACCTCTGCCCCATCCGGAACAGGTGCCGGCGTGCTAGCCATTGCGGCTCGCCCGGCTGGGAGAGTCCGGCGCTGCTTGAAAGGAACAACAACATGAAGCTCGAAACCATCGCGCTCCATCACGGCTACACCCCGGAGGCAACCACCAAGGCGGCGGCGGTCCCCATCTATCAGACCACCTCCTACACCTTCGACAACACCCAGCACGGCGCGGACCTGTTCAATCTCGCGGTCCCCGGCAACATCTACACCCGCATCATGAACCCCACGACCGCGGTGCTCGAGGCCCGCGTTGCTGAGATGGAGGGCGGCATTGCCGGCCTCGCGCTCGCCTCGGGCATGGCGGCGATCACCTACGCCATCCAGACCATCGCCTCGGCCGGCGACAACATCGTCTCGGTGAGCCAGCTCTACGGCGGCACCTACAACCTGTTCGTCCATACCTTCCCGCGCCAGGGCATCGAGGTCCGCCTCGCCGACCAGGGCGATTTCGACGGGCTCGAGAAGCTCATCGACAAGAACACCAAGGCGGTGTTCTGCGAGTCGATCGGCAACCCGGCCGGCAATGTCGTCGACATCGAGCGCCTCGCCCAGATCGCCCACCGGCACGGCGTGCCGCTGATCGTCGACAACACCGTTGCGACTCCCTACCTCTGCCGGCCCATCGATTTCGGCGCCGACATCGTCGTGCACGCTCTCACCAAGTACATCGGCGGTCACGGCAACTCGATCGGCGGCATCATCGTCGATTCGGGCAAGTTCGACTGGAAGGCCAACAAGGAGCGTTTCCCGCTCCTCAACGAACCGGACCCATCCTACCATGGCGTCGTGTACACCGAAGCGCTTGGGCCCGCCGCCTTCATCGGCCGCGCCCGCGTGGTGCCGCTCCGGAACACCGGCGCTGCCCTCTCCCCGCACAATGCCTTCCTCTTCCTGATGGGCCTCGAGACCCTGGGCCTGCGGATGGAGCGCCATTGCGAGAACGCCGAGAAGCTCGCCGCCTGGCTCGCCCGGCACCCCAAGGTCACCTGGGTGAACTATGCCGGCCTGCCCGACAGCAAGTACAACGCCACCGCCAGGAAGATCGCCAAGGGCAAGGCTTCGGGCATCATCAGCTTCGGCATCAAGGGCGGCGCTGCCGCCGGCGGCCAGTTCATCGACGCGCTGCAGATGATCTTCCGCCTGGTCAATATCGGCGACGCCAAGTCGCTTGCCTGCCACCCCGCCTCGACCACGCATCGCCAGCTCGGCCCGGAGGAGTTAAAGAAGGCCGGCGTCTCCGAGGACATGGTCCGCATCTCGGTCGGCATCGAGCACATCGACGACATCATCGCCGATGTGGAACAGGCCCTCGCCAAGGCCGGCTGACGGCGGGTGTCGTCCACCAGAGCCGAGGGGTCTCCCTCCTCCCCCTGAGGGAGAAGGGAGATCGCCCGAAGACCGCGACGGATGAGGGGTGCCGGAAACCGAAGTTTCCGGCACCGGAGCGGCGACGAAGGTCGCAAGCCATACGGAACCCTCCGGCGCGTCGCGCACCTTCTCCCACAAGGGGGAGAAGGTACCCCGGAAAGGAACCTCTACCGGATTCCCATGCCTCCCATCGGCACCCGCCTCCATCCCACCGGCCGCCTGATCCCCGCCGATCTCGACGAGGCCAAAGTCCGCGCCGTCGTCGATGTCTTCTACGGCAAGGCCCGGCTCGATCCGGTGATCGGCCCGATCTTCAACCGCGTCATCGCCGGCCCGGACTGGCCGGAGCACCTCGCAACCATCACCGATTTCTGGTCCTCGATGCTGCTCGGCACCGGCCGCTACGCCGGCCGTCCCATGCCTAAACATGTCGCCATCCGCGATCTCGACGACACTCACTTCGCCCGCTGGCTCGCGCTCTTCCGCGAAACGGTCGAGGAGCTCTGCTCCGCCGGGACCGCCGCGCTCTTCGTCGATCGCGCCCAGCGGGTCGCCCATAGCTTTCGCATCGGGATCGCCATCAGCCGTGGCGAGGACTCGACCCGGATCGAGATCCTGCGCGCGCCCTGACCGGCGCGACCTTCGGTCGGGTTGCCGGCCTTGCGCTTCACTGCTTCAGTAGCCGCACGCTGAGCCTGCCCGGTGCGGAGACGTGCCCCGCGCCGTGACAAAGGGAACCGTCGGGCTCGACGGGACGAGGGGAACCATGCAGACCATTTCCATTTCCGGGGGCGAAGCCCATCACCATGCCGCCCGCCGGCTTCGCGAGTCCCTGCCCGGGGCGCGCCTGACCGAAGAGATCGGCGACATCGCCATTTCGCTCCGGCTCGACCCGGCACTCGCCGAGGGCGAGTACCGCATCGCCGCTGCCGGCAGCACCATCGAGATCGCCGGCGGCCCCTTCTCCGGGGTCATCTACGGCGCCGAGGAGCTGATCGGTCGCAGCGCCGACCGGCTCGACCCGGCCGCCTTTGCCGTGCCGGTGACCGGCAAGCCTGGTCTCGCTTACCGCACGTTCTGGACCTGGGACCACTCGACCAACTGGGAGCTCTCGCAGATCGGCCAGCAGGAGATCGGCGTCTTCAACCCGTTCCAGAAGCCGCCCTCGGGCTTCCTCGCAGACTACCGCCGCCTCGTCGATTTCTGCTCGAGGAACCGCATCGCCGCGATCGTCATCTACGGCTTCCTGCGCGACACGCACGGCGGCATCGAGGCGGCGCAGGAACTCTGCCGCTATGCCAACGAGCGCGGCGTGCGCATCTGCCCCGGCATCGCCATCGGCGCCTATGGCGGCGTCTACTGGGAGGGCAAGCACCGCTACAACCTCAAGACCTGGCTCGACGCCAACCCCCAGCATGCCGCGAAAATGGAAAAGGACATCGGCTTCCAGCTCGCCGACCTCGCCTTCCCGCTCAACTTCCCGCACTCCGATTTCACCGTCACCGCCTGCCCCAGCGCCCCCGAGACCATGGACTGGATGGAGGAAGCGGTGAGCTGGCTCGCCGAGACCTTCGAGATCGGCGGCATCAACATCGAGAGCGGCGACTACGGCGTCTGCGGCTGCGAGAAGTGCGTGGCGCGGCGCAGGAACGATGCCGAGGCCGCCCGCCGCAAGGACGCGCATGGCGACAGCTGGTCGCACACCGACATGGCGACCAACTTCCCGCGCCTCTACCGAGCCGCCAAGGCCAAGCGCCCGGACCTCTGGGTCTATTGCGAGATGCAGTGGGACAACCTGCTCGATCCGGTTGCCTTCGAAGCCCAGAAGAACCTGCCGCGCGGCGGCATCTACCAGCACACCGCCAACAAGAGCTTCTGGCAGCGCCTGCGGACCGAGCTGCGCCGTGACTACGTGGAGCGGCTGCCGACGCAGCCCAACGTGCTGCGCTGCCAGTTCGCCTGTCAGTGGAACGGCGACGAGCGCACCGAGCGCTATGCCTTCAATGCCCGCACTTTCGCCGACATGGCGACGCGTGGCGCCGAACTCGGCATGGAAGGCCTCACGGTCTGGGGCGAACCCTCGGACTACTTCGGCACGGTGGAACTGAGCTATCTCGCCTTCGCCCGCTTCTGCTGGGATCCCTCGCTGACCTGGGAGCAGTTCATCGTCGGCGATCTCGCGCCGCGTTTGGGTGGCGAGGCCCGCGCTCGCCGCTTCGTCGACATCGCCGAGGAAGTCGACGCCCACCAGACGCTGCCGCTGGCGCGACTCTCTGACCTGCAGGCCGAGGCGCTGGCGATCATGGCGGCGCTGGAGGGCGAGCCGGCCCGACGCTGGCTCACGCTGACCGAGCAGATCGCCCGCCGCCGCTTCATGGGCCGCTAGCGGCACCGCCACTGCCCGTTCGGTCGCCAGCCTGCCCGGATTTTCCGCACCGGGCGATGCCACCGTGACGAGACTGTGCGGCAAGCCGCTCAGGCCATTGCACATTGGGCTGCTGGCATGTGAATTGCCCTGCACAGGCGTGGCGGGAGACGTCCGGGGCGGCAGATGCGCCCATTCCTGCCCTGGAGCCAACCATGGCCGACCCTCAAGTCGAACTTCTGCCCATCGTGGTGGTGGGTGCCCACCTCTCGGGTCTGCCGCTCAACCACGAGCTGACCGCTCCCGGCGGCAACCTCCTTCGTCGGGCCCGTACCGCGCCCGACTACCGGCTCTATGCGCTGCCCGGAACCACGCCGCCCAAGCCGGGCCTCCTTCGCGATCCCGGCTTTGCCGGCCCCGGCATCGAGGTCGAGGTCTGGCAGTTGCCGGCCGACGCATTCGGCCGCTTCGTGGCGCGCATCCCGGCCCCGCTCGGCGTCGGCAAGATCGCCCTCGATGACGGCACTGCCGTCTCCGGTTTCCTGTGCGAGGCGCATGCCCTGGACCACGCCGAGGAAATCACCAGCTTCGGCGGCTGGCGGGGCTATCTCGCGGCGAAGGCGGGCTGAGGCCGCTCCGCCGCCAGGCCGCATTGACAGACCGCGTCCGGCGGTGCTCCGCTCGGTCCCCAAGGAGTGACCGCATGGCTGTGTTTGCCCTCGATGAGCGCCCGCCGCGCCTGCCCGCCGGCTTCTGCTTTGTCGCCGACAGCGCCACCGTGATCGGCGACGTCGTCCTCGAGGAGGATGTCGGCATCTGGTTCGGTGCCGTGCTGCGCGGCGACAACGAGCCGATCACCGTCGGCCGCGGCAGTAACATCCAGGAGCTCTCCGTGCTCCACACCGACATGGGCTTTCCGCTGGTGATCGGCGCGGGCTGCACCATCGGTCACCGCGCCATCCTGCATGGCTGCACGATCGGGGAGAACTCGCTCGTCGGCATGGGGGCCACCATCCTCAACGGCGCCCGCATCGGCCGAAACTGCCTCGTCGGCGCCAACGCGCTGGTCACCGAGGGCAGGGACATTCCCGATGGCAGCCTCGTTGTCGGGATGCCCGCCAAGGTCGTTCGTCCCCTGACGGAAAGCGAGATTGCCGGCCTCGAGCGCTCCGCCGCCCACTATGTCGAGAACGCACGCCGCTTCGCCGCGGGGCTGCACCGGCTCGGGTGACAGGCCGCCACGGCCGACGCCATCCGGCGGCGCCGGTCGAGTGTCCGCGCCGAAGCCTAGGCTTCCCCGAGATCGATCGCCGTGATGTGCCAGCGTCCCAGGTTGGCCGAGTACAGCGTATTGCCCTTGACGGCGATGTTGGTGGGATGCGCCATCACCGTCGCCGCGGGGTCCTCGATCAGCGTCTCGAGCGCGCCGCCGGGCCGGACCCTGTAGATCCGACTTGGTTCATAACATGATATGTATAGTGTCCCGTCCGGCGCGAAGGCAAGGCCGTCGGGCACGTTGTTGACGCCGCTCACCGCCACCCGCGCCGCACCCGCCGAGCCGTCGGCGTTGATCGGTACGTAGCTGACCTGGCTGCGGTCGCTCTCGACCACGTACAGTCCCTGCCCGTCGGGCGCCATCGCCATGCCGTTGGCGAAGTCCATAGGCGAGGTGCTCCATACCCCGCCCTCCCCGGTCCGCAGGTCGTAGCGGAAGACGCCGGGCCCGACATTGTTGTTGCCGCGGCTATCGGAAACGTAAAGGACGCCCCGCCTCTCGTCGACCACCGGGAAATTGGGCACCAGGATGCCGGAACTGGCGAACTTTGCGACCGCACCGCTCTTTGCATCGTAGCGGAACACGGCGGCGTGCTTGAGATCGCAGATGAAGCAGTTGCCGGCGCTGTCGAAGGCAATGCCGAGCGCGAAGCCGCCGGTCGAACCCATGCGGGTCAACCGGCTGCCATCCGCCTCGATCCGCAGCAGATCGCCCCACTCCGTGCCGCACCAGATCGATCCGTCGGCGTGCACCGCGACGCCCTCCGGATGCGCCACCCGCGGCTCCGTGAAGATGCCGTCGAAGAACACCCTTGCCGCCGCCTTGCTCAGCACGTCTGGCATCCCTGCCTCCCCGTTTCAGAGGCTTTCCGCCTCGATGCGATAACGCGTTATGAAGAGCTCGCCGGCCCGGAACGCGCGGGCTGTCGGCGTCCCCGCCCTGGCGATCGGATTGTCGGCCAGCGCCGTGGCCGGGCCGAGCCCGAAGGGCGAGCAGATCGGTTCCATGCCGAGCGCCACGTGGCGCCCGCTCCACGGCGCCGCCTGGCGGCCGCGGTTCGAGTACCACAGCAGGAGGCTCGGGAAGTGCTCGGGGTTCCACCTGAGCCGCACCCGGTAACCCTCGGCTTCGTTGGCCAACGCCACCTCGCCGGCGATGTCGTTGAGCTGCAACAGTTCCTCGGTGTCCGCGGCAAGCGGTACGCGGCTGGCATCGGTTGTGCCACCGGTCCGTGCCGGTACCCGGGCGAGGTTCGAGAAGCCTTGGTCGAGCGCGAACACCTCGCGTCCCGGCTCGACGCTGCCCGGGTAGGTGCGCCCCTCGCGAAACCGGCTCGGCTCGATCCTTGCCCCGCCCGCCACCGCCGGCAGCCGCAGCGTCGGATGCAGGCCGAACGGCAGCCGGCAATCGCGCCGTGCCTTCACCGTCAGCATGATGTCCACCGCCGGCGCCTTGGGGTCCGGCGTCACCGTGCGCTCCAGCCGCTCGATCGGGTTGTCCCCGGGGTAGTCGATCGAGAGCCTGAGGCTCTCCGGATCGCTCGGCTCCCAGGTCCAGCTGTGATTCGAGCTGTGCCCGTGCACCTCTTCGTCCGCCGCCGCCGGCTCCATCAGCCTGGCCCAGGCCTCTGGGGCGCCGTCGCCCGGGACCGAGTAGCCGAAGGGCACGCAGGGCCATTCGCCCCTCAGGCGCTGCAGGATCCCCGGCAGCTGCTCGGTACCCGGCGCGCCGGCCCAGGGCGAGACCTGCATCGGGCTGACCTGGCACCCGTCGGCGAGCAGGAACGTCACCGGCGCCAGCATCGCGGCATGCCGCTGCACCGTCAGTGCGCCATGTGCCCAGCCCAGCCCGCGAAATCCGTCCCCATTGCTCATGCCGAGCCTCCCTTCGCCTTGCCGGCCGCCCGCTCGGCGCTCTTGCGCGCGAAGGCCTGCACCCGTTCCTGACCCGTCTCGCTGCGATAGAGCGCCGTCACCAGGGCCTGCTCCGCCGCCAGCCCCCTGTCCGCTTCGCCCGCCGCCGCCAGTGCGGTCAGCTGCTTCAGCCCCTCGATCGCCGGCGCCGGTTCCGCCGCGATCGCCTCGGCGAGGGCCAGCGCGCGCTCGAGCAGAGCCTCGGCCGGGACGATCTCGTTCACCAGTCCGCTCGCCACGAACTCCTCCGCAGGCACGATGGCGCCGGTCATCAGCAGGTAGTTGGCGCGGTTTCGCCCGAGCTTGACGACGCTGCGCTGCGTCCCGCCGCCGCCGGGCACCAGCCCGATCTTGATCTCGGGCAGGCCCATCTTCGCGCCCGCCGCCGCCACCACGAGGTCACAGCACAGCACCAGCTCGAACCCGCCGCCGAGCGCGAAGCCGTTCACCGCGGCGATCACCGGTTTGCGGTTGTCCTCCACGCTGCGGTACATCCAGGCACCGCGCTCCTGGAACGCATCGAACTCCGGCCCGGTCTGGGCGGCATACTCCTTGATGTCGGCCCCGGCCATGAAGCCGCGACCCTCGCCGGTCACCACGATCGCTCCGATCCCTGCATCCGCCGACAGCGACTCCATCGCGGCGATGATCTCGCCCTGCATCACGCTGTTCATGGCATTGAGCTGGTCGCCGCGGCGAAAGGTGAGCAACGCCACCCGCCCGCGCCGTTCCACCGACAGCGTCTCGAACGCAGTCATGTTCAGGCCTCGGCAACCGTCATGTCGCCGGCAGCCTCGAGCGCCGCAATCTCCTCGGCCGAAAGCCCGAACTCGGCGAGGATTTCGCGCCCATGCTGCCCGACCAGCGGCGCGGGACGCTCGATCGCGGGTGGCGTCTCGCTCATCCGGATGGCCGGCGCGGCCACCCGCACGGTACCGGCGCGCGGATGTTCATAGGATGTTATCATACCCATGAACCTGACCTGCGGATCCTCGGACGCCTGCCGGATGTCGTTGACCCCGGCGCACCAGATGTCGGCCGCCAGCAGCTTGTCCAGCAATTCGTCCTTGTCGAACCGCCGCGTCTGCTCGTTCACCTTCTCCCAGACCTCGTCGCGCTTGTCGAACAGCGTCTGGAGATCGTCGTAGGCGGCGAGTTGCGGCGCCCCGAGCGTATCGTAGAGTGTCTTGAACGGGCTCATCGCAATCGACACGTAGCCGCCGTCGCGGGTTTCGTAGACGCCGAACGGGGCCTGCATCCCGGGATGCCCGATGCCCGAGTTGGGCCGCACGAAGTCCTGGCCGAGGTTGAGTACGCCGACGAATTCCTGCCCCAGGTGCGCGATCAGTCCGGCGAGCAGGTTGACCTCGATCTTCTGTCCCTTGCCGGTCTTCTCGCGGTAATAAAGTGCCGACAGGATGCCATAGACCATGTTCATGGCGCCGATCTGGTCGGCGAGCCCGGCTCCTGCCGGGATCGGCGGACCGTCGCCGCGCCCGGTATTGGCCGACAGTCCGGCGAGCCCCTGGATCAGCATGTCCTGCCCCGGGCGGTCGACATAGGGCCCCGCTTCGCCGTAGCCCGAACCAGAGCAGTAGATGATGCGCGGGTTCACCGCCTTGAAGTCGTCGTAGCCGTAGCCGAGCTTGGCAAGGACGCCGGGCCGGAAGTTCTGCACCACCACGTCGGCCGATTTCGCCATCTCCATGATGATCTCATGCACCCGCCGGCTCTTCAGGTTGAGGGCGATCGAGCGCTTGTTGCGGTTCCAGGCGAGGAAATTCGGGCTTTCCGATCCGCCCACCCACTTGGCGAAGAAGGTCATGGTGCGGAACATGTCGCCGCCGCCCGCCCGCTCGATCTTGATGACATTGGCGCCCATGTCGGCGAGCAGCTGCGTCGCGAACGGCCCCTGCAGCAGATGGCTGAAATCGAGGATGGTGACGCCTTCGAGGGCCTTGTTCATGACAATCGATACCTGGTTATGAAACTAGACGAGATCCGGCACGAAACGCGGCGCCGCTGTCAGCCCGCCATCGACCTTGAGGTCGATGCCGGTGGTGAAGCCCGCCGCATCGCTCGCCAGGTACACGGCGGCCTCCGCCACCTCCTCGGGAAACCCGATGCGCCCGATCGGATGCATCTTCACCCAGGCCCGCGCCACGTGGTCGCCCAGTTCGCGAATCACCTGCTCGTTCATCGGCGTGTTGATCGTGCCCGGCGAGATCGAGTTGATGCGCACGTTGTGCGGCCCGAATTCCACCGCCATCTGTCGGCTCATCGACATCACCGCCCCCTTGGCGCCGGCATAGGCCGTCCAGCCGTCGAGCCCGATATGCCCCTGGGCCGAGGCCATGTTGATGATCGAGCCCGATTTCTGCGCGATCATGTGCCTCAGCGCATGTTTGCAGCCGCGGAACACGCTGGTCAGGTTGATGTTGATCAGCTTGTGCCACTGCTCGTCGGTCATCTCGTAGACCGGCATCCCACCGATGGCGATCGCGGCATTGTTGACCAGCACGTCGATCCGGCCGGCTCTTGTCACCGCCCCCTCGATCAGCGCCCTGATCTCGGTATCGGAGCCGACATCGCAATGCACGTATTCGGCCTTGCCGCCGGCCTTGACGATCGCTTCGGCGGCGGCGCGGCCCTTGGCGTCGTCGATGTCCGAGAGGAACACCGTCGCGCCCTCGCGTGCCATGGCCTTGCCGATCGCATGTCCGATGCCGTCGGCACCGCCCGTCACCACCGCGACCTTGCCTTCGAGTCGTCCCATTGTCTTCCTCCCTACTGACGGCGGCGCTTCAGCTCGTCGAAGGCCACTGCCGCGATGATGATGAGGCCGGTGATCACCAGCTGCCACTCGGTGGCGATATTGAGCATGCCAAGCCCGTTGGAGAGAAAGGCGAGAATCAGTACGCCGAGGGCGACGCCGAGGAGGCTCCCCACCCCGCCCGCCAGGCTCACCCCGCCCAGCACCACGGCGGCCACCACCTGGAACTCGAACCCGAGGCCCGCGACGTGCACGGCCGAGCCCAGTCGCGACGACAGCAGGATGCCGGAAATGCCGGCGAGCAGCGAGCAGATCACGAAGGCGACGAATTTCAGCCGCTTGACGTTGTAGCCGGCGAGCCGGGCCACTTCCGGGTTGCCGCCCACCGCGTAGATCTGCCGGCCGAACGGGCGATGACGCATCAGGTAGACGAAGGCGACCAGCAGTACCAGCGCCACCAGCGCCGGGTAGGGCACGGTACCGAGCAGGCGGCCATTGCCCATCTGGTAGAAGGTCTCGAGCTGCACGTCGTCCGAGATCGCCGTCTGCCCGGTGTAGAGGTAGATGCCGCCGCGGATGACGAACATCGTCCCGAGCGTCACGATCAGCGAATTGATGCCCAGATAGGCCGCGAGGTAGCCGTTGAGGATGCCGACGCCGAGCGCCAGGAGCAGCGCCGAGGCGATGCCCAGTTCGAGCGAACCGGTCTGGTTCATCACCACCACCAGCGGCAGGCCTACCGCCCCCACCAGCGAGCCGATGGAGACGTCGATCTCGCCGGCCAGCACCACCACCCCGATGCCGATGCCGGCGATCATCGCCAGCGACGCCTGCCCAAGCACGTTGGTGATGTTGCGCGTGGTGAGGAACGTTCCCGAGGCGAACGAGAAGAACACGATCAGTGCAACGAGGCAGACGAGCAGCACCGCCTCGTTGCGCCGGAACAGCGCCCGCAGCAGATCGGCGGGGCGCTTCGGTCCGGCGGCGGCCGACAGGCTAGGCGATTGCGGCATTGAGAATAGCCTCCTGCGTTGCCCCTTCGCGGTCCATCACTGCCGTGATCCGTCCCGCGGCCATCACTGCGATGCGGTCGCTGAGCCCAAGTAGTTCCGGCATTTCCGAGGTCATCATGATGACCGCCAGCCCCTCGCCGGCCAGCCGGTCGATCAGCGCGAAGATCTCCGACTTGGCGCCGACGTCGATGCCGCGGGTCGGCTCGTCGACGACAATCACCTTGAGCCCCCGCATCAGCCAACGCGCCAGCAGCACCTTCTGCTGGTTGCCGCCCGACAGGTTCTTGATCTGCTGGTTGAGGGACGGGGTCTTCACCCGGAACCGGTCGATGAACTGCTGCGCGGCGCCGCGCTCGCGCCCCTCGTCGACGAAGCCCGCCCGGGCAAAGTCCTCGAGTGCGGCAAGGCTGGTGTTCTGCAGCACCGGCAGTTCCAGCATCAGCCCTTCCGTCTTGCGGTCCTCGGTCAGCAGCCCGATGCCGAGCCCGACACCGGTCCGCGTGTCGTGCGGCACGAGCGGTCTCCCGCCGATACTGATGCGCCCGGTGCGGATCGGGTCGAAGCCGACGATCGCCTTGGCCAGTTCCGTGCGTCCCGCCCCCATTAGCCCGAAGAAGCCCAGTACCTCGCCGGCCCTCGCCTCGAAGCTCACGTCCTTGAGCTTTTCGGTCGACAACCCCTCGACCTTGACCACCACGTCGCCGCGCGCGCCGCCCCGTTCGCGCGGGAACAGGTTGTCGATCTTGCGACCGATCATGTCCTGAATCAGGCTGTCATGGGTGTGGGCGCCGATCGGCCTGGTCGAAATGTGCCGCCCGTCGCGCAGCACCGTCACCGTGTCGGCGATCTCGAACACCTCGTCGAGCTTGTGCGTCACGTAGAGCACCGCGATGCCGAGCGTGGTCAGCCGGCGGATGACGGTGAACAGCAGCGCCACCTCGTTGGGCGTGAGCGAGGAGGTCGGCTCGTCCATCACCACGATGCGCGCTTCGTGGGCCAGCGCGCGGGCGATTTCCACCATCTGCTGCTGGCTGACCGGGAGGTCCCCGACCTTGGCGGCCGGATCGACGTCGAAGCCGAGTCTGGCGAACAGCGCCGCCGCCTCCTTGCGGATGGTCGACCAGCGGATCGACCCCAGCCCGTTGACCGGGTACTCCTCGAGGAAGATGTTCTCGGCGACGGTGAATTCCGAGATCAGCGCGATCTCCTGGAACACCACCTTGATGCCGGCGCGCAGGGCATCGCGCGGCGAGCGCAGGTCCGCCTCCGCTCCGCCGATGCGCACTGTCCCGGTGTCCTTCTGGTAGACGCCTGCGAGAATCTTGATCAGCGTCGACTTGCCGGCGCCGTTTTCGCCCATGAGGGCGTGCACCTTGCCCGGCTCGAGCGTCAGGTCGACGTTTTCGAGGGCCAGCACGCCGGGGAAGCGCTTGCCGATCCCGGCCATCTCGAGGGCCGGGCCGGCGGGCCGCACCATGGCGGCGGCAGCTGCGTCAGCGGGCATTTGCGCGGCTCCGGATCAGGTCGAGATAGGTCGCGACGATGATCACCACCCCCGGCACGACCATCTGCAGGTTCTGGTCCCAGCGCAGGATGATGATGCCGTTGTCGATCACCTTGAGGACCAGCACGCCGAGCAGCGTGCCGATGAGCGTACCGCGCCCGCCGAGCAGGCTGGTGCCGCCCAGTATCACCGCGGCGATCACCGTCAGTTCGAAACCGCGACCCGCGGTCGGCTGGCCGGCGT
Organism: Devosia sp.; assembly: GCA_041916695.1. GTDB lineage: Bacteria > Pseudomonadota > Alphaproteobacteria > Rhizobiales > Devosiaceae > Devosia_A. The sequence goes on from JAYRZA010000001.1 coordinate 85,370, forward strand.
TCATCAGCGAGGTGAGGATCAGACCGGCAAGGCCGGTGAGCAGGCCGGTGACCACGAAGACCAGCAGCTTCAGCCGCTCGGGCCGGATGCCGGAGAGTCGTGCCGCCTTCTGGTTGGCGCCCACCGCATAGATGTAGCGGCCGATCGTGGTGGTGCGCAGCACGATGAACGCGGCGACGAACACCACGGCGGCGATGATCACCGGGATCGGCACCGGCCCGACATAGCCGGTCGAGATCTCGGTGAAGGCGACCTGCTGGTGCTTGTTCTGCACGGCTTCGCGCGAATAGAGGAAGACGCTGCCCTGCAGGATCATCATGGTCGCGATGGTCGCGATCAGGGAATTGACCTTGAGGCGGGTGACGACGAGGCCGTTGAACAGACCCACCGCGCCGCCGAACAGGATGCCCGCGAGCGCCCCGAGCGCGACGCTGCCCGTCTTGTTGGTGACATCCATTGCCACCACGCCCGAGAAGGCCAGCGATGCCCCCACCGAGAGATCGACCTCGGCGGCGATCAGCAGCATGGTCATGCCGGCGGCCACGATCAGCACCAGCGAGCATTGCCTGAGGATGGCAATGATGTTCTCGGGGGAATAGAACTGCGCCGAGCCCAGCGAGATGCCGATGCAGAGCAGGATCAGCAGGCCGAGCAGCACGACCTGGCTGTTCTCGGCAAGCCTGCCGATGACGGGCGCGGGTTTTGCCGGCTGCGTGGTTTCGCTCATCTTGTACCCGGTCGATCGAAAGAGGCCGGGATGCCCAGGAGAGGCACCCCGGCCGAGCCTTGGGAGGCTAGCTCAGAGGTCGGCGGCCGTCTTCATGCACTTTTCGGCCGGAACCACGGCATTGACCGTGTCCCAGTTGATCGTGCGCGTGGTGCCCTCGACCGAATAGTACGCCTTCCAGCTGTCGGTGCCGACCATCGGGGTGGTGGGGGACACGATATGGGCCGGAACGGCTTCGTTGTTGAACAGCTTGACCGCCGCATCGATCGAGGTGAAGCCGACCTTCTCGGGGAACATTGCCGCCTCGATCTGGTAGCTGGGCTCGGTCGCCATCATGTTGATGAAGCCGAGACCCTCGCCGCCGGTGCCGACGACGAGCAGCCCGTCCTGCGACTTGCCGGCCGCCTTCCACGCCTGCAGGCCGCCCTGCGACGAGGAGTCGTTGATGCCGTAGATGATGTTGATGTCGCCGTTCTGCGCGAGCGCGGCGGCCGACACCTCGAGCGAGCGGTCAGGATTGCCGCCGCCGTCGAGGTCGTGCACCAGGGTGGCGTCAGGCAGGATGGTCCTGAGGCCGTCCATGAAGCCATTTGAGCGCAGCACGGTCGCCGAGAGCAGCGGCAGGCCGACATTCATCACCTTGGCGACGCCGCCCAGCTTGTCGCGGGCATACTCGCCCGCCGCAACGCCGGCATGGTAGCCGGTGTCGTAGTCGCAGATGGCGACCATGGTGGTCATGCCGGTGACCGGATTGCCCTCGAGGACGAGCGGCACGCCGTCTTCCTTGGCGCGGCGGACGAGCGGCACGGCGCCTTCCTCGTTCACCGGCGTGATGATCAGCACGTCGACGCCCTGCGCCATGAAGTCCTCGGCGGCCGAGACCATGCGCGCGACGTCGAGATTGGCGTCACGCACTTCGAACTCGATGCCGAGCTGACCGGCGCGGTCCTGCATGCCCTTGATGACGTTCTGGTACCACTCGTGCGTGGCGTAGTTCGTCACGTAGCCGATCTTCTTGGGCGTCTCGGCGGAGATCGCCGATGCGGTCATGACCGCGAGCGCGGCCGAGGTTGCGAGCAGGCTGGCTAGAAATTTCGTCACTGTGATCCTCCCCATTCGGGTCTCATGCGGCCCGGTTCTGCCCGGTCGGCGGCGCATCCCGCCCCGTTCCCGCAGCCCATCGCCGTCCACCGGCCATTGACCGGTTGTGGCTACTAATATATTAGTGGACGTCACTTGTCCAGCGCTCGAGGCGCGGCTGCTACGAATGTTCGAGAACTCGCCATCGCCGACGCTGAAGCCGCGTTCGACCGCTCAGAACGTCTACGAGCTGTTGCGCGGCGACATCGTGCTGGGCGTGCTGAAACCGCTCGAGGCCATTCGTGAGACCGAGATTGCCCAGCAGTTGGGGGTCTCGCGCACCCCGGTAAGGGAGGCCCTGCTGCGCCTTGCCAATCTCGGCCTCGTCGACATCTACCCCCAGTCCGGGACCCGGGTCGCACCGATCCGCCTCGAGAAGGTCCGGGCCGCGCAGATGATTCGGGAGGCCGTCGAGGTCGAGGTGGTCCGCCGCGCCTGCCGCACCGTCACCGCGCGCCAGCTCGACGGCCTGCGGCACCTGATCGAGGACCAGACCGTCGCCTTCACCCGCGGCGACACTCGGCGCCTGTTCGAACTCGACGAGGAGTTCCACCGGATGATCTACGCCGCTGCCGGGCTCTCGGCCGTCGCCGACGAGCTCGAGGATCTCAAGGTCCACCTCAACCGGCTGCGCTACGTCTCGGTCAACTGGCCGCGCGGCGGTGACAAGATCACCGGCGAGCATTCCGACATCCTCGCGGCCCTTGTCGCTCGCGACGAGACTGCTGCCGCGACGGCCATGACCCAGCACCTCAGGGCCGTGCTGCCCGTGCTCGACCGCCTCGCCGCAGGCGACGCCCCGTCCACCCCCTGACCCGCTTGCTGGAGCCTGCCTTGAAGATCGTCGACCTTCGCGCGACCACCGTCGCCATGCCGCTCGAGGCGCCGCTGCGCCATGCCATTGGCGCGCATTGGGGCCGCTTCATCCGCACCATCGTCGAGGTGGTGCTCGATAATGGCGTGGTCGGGCTGGGCGAACTGGGCGGCGGCGGCGAGTCGGCCGAAGGCGCGGTGCGCGGCCTGCTGCCCTACCTCAAGGGGCACGATCCACTGCAGCTCGAGCAGCTGCGCTGGAAGATCATGAATCCCACCGCGTCCCTTTACAACAACCGCATGCAGGTGCACGCCGCCATCGAGATGGCCTGCATGGATGCCGCCGGCAGGAGCCTCGGCATCCGCGCCTGCGACCTGCTCGGCGGCGCGGTGCGCGAGCGCGTCCCCTTCGCCAGCTACATCTTCTACCGTCTGCCCGACGAAGCCACCGGGCGCGGCGGCGAGACCTCGCCCGACGAGATCGTCGCGCATGCCCGCGACCTGGTCGCCCGCCACGGCTTCCGAACCCACAAGCTCAAGGGCGGTGTCTTCCCACCCGATCACGATATCGAGGTGATGCGCGCCCTTGCCGCGGCCTTCCCCGGTGCCGGCCTCCGGCTCGATCCGAACGCCGCCTGGTCGGTCGAGCAGGCGATCCGCGTCGGCCACGCCGTCGAGGGCCTCAACAACGAATACTTCGAGGATCCCACCTGGGGCCTCGAAGGGATGCGGCGGCTGCGCCAGTTCATTCGCATCCCCACCGCCACCAACACCGTGGTGGTCAATTTCGAGCAACTCGCCACCAACATCCGGCTCGACGCCATCGACGTCGTGCTGCTCGACACCACCTTCTGGGGCGGCCTGCGGCAGGCCCACAAGGCCGGTCAGGTGCTCGAGACCTTCCAGTACGGCGCCTCCGTCCATTCCTCGGGCGAACTGGGCATCCAGCTCGCCTCTATGCTGCACCTGGGCGCCGCGCTCCCCAATCTGAGTTTTGCCGCCGACGCGCACTACCACCACTTGACCGACGACATCATCAAGGGCGGCCCGCTGCGCTACGTCGATGGAGAGATCGCCGTCCCCACCGGCCCCGGCCTCGGCGTCGAGCTCGACCGCGACAAGCTCGCCCAATATGCCGAGCACTATCGCGAAGTCGGCGGCTACACCTACGACCGCGACCCCACCCGCCCCGACTGGTACGGCATCCTCCCCGAACAGCGCTGGGCCGATCCGGGCAAGGTGTATCTGTAAAGACCGGAGCGGGCGTCACCCGCCTGCCCCGCGTCTACATCACCCCGAACGTCGCGAACGCCTCGACCGTGCTCATCCCGCCCCGTATCGCGGCGGCGACCCTGTTCTCCGTGCGGACCTTCTCGAGCGCTCGCTCCACCGCCTCGGCCTCCACCGCGCGCGGGATTACCAGCACGCCCTCGCGGTCGCCGAACAGCAGGTCGCCGGGCGCGATCCGCACGCCCTCGATCTCGATCGGCGTCCGCCAGTCGATCACCTTGCCGCGCGGCCCCTGGTCCTGCGCATAGGTGCCGCGGCAGAACACGTTGAACCCCAGCGCCTCGATCTCGTTGCTGTCGCGCACGAAGCCGTCGAGCACCGCGCCGGCGGCCTTCAGGTGGATCGCCCGCGTCGACATCAGGCCGCCCCACAGCGCATAGCGTAGCGACGACCCGGTCGCGATGTAGACCTCTCCCGGCCCGAGGTCATCGAGCGCCTCGAACAGCAGTCCGAACGGCTTGTCGGCCAGCGGCCCCGGTGTGCCCGCCCGGACGTTGAACACATCCGCCTCGAGCACCGGCATGGCCCGGCCGACGATCCGCATGCTCTTGTCGAGCGGCATGATTGCCGGCGGCAGGAACTGGTGCTGGTAGCCCAGCACGTCGAGCACATCGCCGACCACCGCGGTGAACAGTTCGCTCCTGATCGTCGCGAACAGCGCTCCGTCGCTCATGGCACCCCCTCGACGATCCGGCGCGTGCCCTCGGCGTCGCGGGCGAGGATCTCGTCGAGCAGTGCGCCACGCTCCCTTGCGCCGACGAACTCGAGCCGCCGCAGGCCGAGCGGGTCGACCTCCTCGCGCAGCACGCGCAGCGTCAGGGGGTCGGGCGAGTGCACCTCGCGACAGTGCTTGGCAAACACCACCCTGAACCCGGTCTCGGCGATGATCGTTTCGCGGGCCACCCCCGGCATGGTCTCGACCACTACCAGTTGCCCCGCCGCCTCGTCGTAGTGGAACAGCGCCAGGTTGGTGACCAGCCAGGTGTCGCCCGGCTGGTAGCCCGCCCGTTCCCGCTCCGCCCGCGAGCTGATGCCGCGCGCCGAACTCACCGTCTCCACCGCCTTGACCAGCGTGCTCGGGCTGTGCCGGGTGACATAGACGACGTAGTTCCTGTGCATGTTGGCAACGTCCGACATGCCGCCCTGCCCCGGCAGTCGCAGCTTGCCGCCGCTCGGCTTGGTCAGTTCGAGGTTGTTGGTCTCGCCGCGCGGCCCGACCTGCGCGGCACCGATGATCTCGTGCGTCACCAGGCCTGCCTGGTAGTAGGTCGAGTAGGTGTCGTCGCCGCCGCAATGCGCCACCGCGCTGCCGGCATCCATCGCCTCGATCAGGCTCAGCGTCATCACCCCCGGCGCGATGTCGACATGCCCGCAGGAAAACGTCGCGATCAGCGCCTCCGGGGCATGCGTCGCCTTGGCGAGCCGATAGGCGACATTGGCCAGCGGCGATACCGCACCGGCGCTGGCGAAGCTCTCGTTGTCGAGCATCCCCGCGATGCGGATCGCCATGATCTCGTCGACGCTGGCCGGCCCGGACGCCGCGGGCGAACGGAACGGGGCGGCCACCACCTGTTCCGGCCGGATCTCGGCGGCTGCCCTGAGCTGCGCCGGAGGCGATCCAGGCGGCCGCTTCAGCGCCGCGACCAGGTCGCCCTGCCGCCGTTCGAGCACCTCCCGGATCTGGGGGTAGTCGGTGACGTAGAACGGCAGGCACGAGGTCGGATAGGCCCCGCCGGGGACTTCGGCGATCGCAGTCACCAGGTTGCGCGTGATGATGGTCTGCCGGCCGTTCCGCTGCAGATGGCCCGCCGGCACGATCTCCTCGACCGTCACCAGCACCTGCCGCGCGGCCCCCACGATCGCAAGGTCGAGTGCCTTCGCCCCGATGATCTCGACATTGCCGTGCTGGTCCGCCCGTGCCGCGTGCAACAGCACGGTGTCGATCTGCTGGGCGTCCACCAGCCCGATCACGTCGCCTGTCCGGGCGTCGCGATGGAAACGCACCGCCGGGCAGCGCTCGATCATCGTCGAGCCCTCGGGCAGCTGCACCGGCATGAAGGGCAGGTTCTGCTGGCTGGCCCTGAGCCCCTGGATCATCGCCAGTGCTGGCCAGTCTCGGATCGGCAGTCGGCGGGTCTCTGCCGCTTCGCGGAAGCGGGGCGCCAGTCCGAAGATATCGAGGCTCGAAAAGCAGATGTCGATGCTCTCGATCGCCCCGGCCTCGAGCAGCAGCTCGAGCGGCAGCCCGCCAGCCCAGGCGAAGTAGTTCAGCCCCCTGGTGCCGCGCGCCGCGACTTCGCGCAGCAGCGCGATCGGCAGCCGCGCGAAGTGATGCCCGCCAACCGAAATGCGACTGTTCGAGGCCACGCGCGCGGCCAGCTGAGCCAGACTCTCGACTGCTGGTCGGTTGGATTTCAGCTTGGCACTCATCGGCGGTCTCCGCGCTTGCCCGCTTCGGCGTCCGGCCGACGTGCCCCGGCGCCCAGATTGCTTGAAATCTGCCGGCTGGCCTCGAGCGTCAGCTCGCGGACAGTCTCGATCGCCACGGTCGCGGCGCGCTGCGGTACGAACGGGACGGTGAGCGCGGCCACCACGTGGCCCAGATAGTCGAACACCGGCACCGAGACGTTGGTGACCCCGCTCACCGCCAGCGATTGCTGCACCTCGAACCCGGAGGCGAGGATCGCCTCGGCGCGTCGCGCCACCTGCCCCAGTTCGGCTGCGCTGCGGCCGTCGGCCTTGAGCCAGGCATCGAGCTGCTCGCGCACATGCGGGGGCGAGTGGGCGTAGACGACGACACCGGAACTGGTCTCGGCGAAGTCGAACTTGGCGCCCAGCATCACCGAGTAGCGCATCGGCAGTGGCGAATCGACCTGCAGCACGATCAGCGCCTCGTGTCCGCTCAGCACCGCGAGGTGGCACGATTGCTGCACCCTGGGCGCCAGCGCCTGCATCACCGGCAGCGCAGAATCGCTCAGCTGCCGCACCGACGGCATCCGGTGCGCCAGCTCGAACAGCTTCAGCGAGAACCGGTAGCGATCGGAGTTCTCGCGCCGGTAGAGATAGTCGCGCGCCTCGAGCGTCTGGATGACGCGGTAGAGCTCGTGCACGCTGCGCCCGAGCCGCGCCGCGATCTCGGTGAGCGTCAGCCCATCGGGTTCTCCCGCCATCAGTTCGATGACATCGAGCGCCTTCTCGGCCGCCGGCACCGAATAGCTGCGCTTGCCGCCGGCCTCGGCGGGAGCCTCGTCCTCGTCGCTGGGGACGATCGCCGCCATCAGGGCATCGCCTCCGGGTCGCGGATCGCGTCGTAGCGGGCATTCAGCCAGTCGACGAACGCACCGAGCGGCGCGCCCTCGTAGACCACCGCCGCGAGCTTCAGCGTCGCATCGTGAAAGAACGGCACGAATCCCGGGTGCGTCGGCCTCAGGTAGGCGGCATCGAGCACCGGCAGGCAGTCCCGGAAGAACTTCCCGGTCAGCCGGTTGCACTCGGCCGAGGTCCAGGCGGTGCGGCTGCCCGGCTGCCCGCCATGGAGGACGTACTGGCTGGCCTGGTAGGCCGGGCTGCTCAGGTACATGGCATAGGCGAAGGCCGCCGCGGGGTCCTTGGCGCTGGCGCTGATGCCGATGCCTGCTCCGCCCAGGATGGTCCGCGCCGGCAATCCTGCCTTGACGCGGGGTACCGCGCCGAACGCGATCGGCTTGCCCGTGCCGGGGGTGGAGTAGTTGACGTAGTTGAACAGGTACGGCGCATAGATGACGTCGTCGGCCGTCGACATGTGATCGAGGCAGCGGATCGGGTTCCACTCCTTCGACTTGGGGTGTACCGCCTCGGCCAGCGCCTTGAGCAGGCCGATCACCTCGGGGGCATCGGCAGGCGCGAGGAACGGTCCGGCGTCATGCCCCGGATTGCGTCCCAGGCTTGCCGACAGCGACACCAGCGTGCACATCAGGTCGGTCGGCACGGCGGGCCAGCCGACCCAAAGGCCCTTGGCCCGTGCCTTGCCGGCGAGGTCGATGACCTCGGCGAGCGTCGTCGGCGGGGTCCAGCCGTGCCTGTCCATCAGGTCCGGCCGCCGTGCCGCAGTCTGCGACGCCGTATCGATCGGCAGGGCCCAGATGCCGCCTCTGAAGGCGTAGGATCGCCACGAGGCGCCAACCTCGTCGGCGGCGAACGCCGCCTTGTCGGCATCGCTGAGGAACGGCGCCAGATCGAGCAGCCAGCCCTTGCTCGCCGCGTCGCCGACGAAGGGATGGTCGTAGATCACCAGGTCGTAGCGCGCCGCGAAGTCCCCCAGGTCGCCTTCGCCGAAGCTGTAGAGGCTGCGCCGGTCCCAGCGCACGTCGATGCCGTGCTGCTCCTTATAGGGCGCAATGCTCGCCTCGAGCGGGCCCCAGCAGCGCCGATGGTCCCACGCAATACCCGTGATCACGGACAGACTCCTCCCGTCTTCTCGTTACCCCACTCTGCCCCATGGTTTTTGCAAGCGCAAATGATTTTTGCAGAAGAAAACGTACGCGGTTTCCGGAGTCGGTAACCTGCTCTCGCCCCCCACCGGGTCATTCCCGCGAAAGCGCATATGAGCGATTAAGGTGGTTGGGACCGCCTTCTCCCCTTGCGGGACTTCGAGCCGGTCGCGCAGCGATCAATCGCTCCAGTGGAGCGATTGAAGGCGAAGAAGGTGCCCGAAGGGCAGATGAGGGGTTCTTGCCGACATCGCAGACCCCTCATCCGGCGCTGCGCGCCACCTTCTCCCGCAAGGGGAGAAGGAAGACCTCCCACCCGCCGGTGCACAGGTGCAAAGGCGATAGGCCGCCGGGAAGACCGTGCCCCCGCTCACCCCAGCGGGTTGTCGCCGCGCCACCAGTCCTTGAACGGGTTCGACCACAGGATGCGCTGCATCGTCTCCTCGCTCACCCGCGGCAGTTTCGTGCCTTCGAGCTGGTCGTTGATGCCGAGCAGCCCGTCCACCGACTCCTCCACCCGCGCCGCCGGGAAGTCTGAGCCGAAATAGATCTTGTCGGTGACTTTGTATTCCTGCGCCGAGATCAGCATGTTGTAGTATTGCCAGGGCCGGTAGAACAGCGCCGACACCTCGAGGAACACGTTGGGCTGCTTGCGCGCCACGACGATCGCGTCGTCGTACCAGGGGTGCCCCATATGGGCGAGCACCATGCTGAGGTCCGGGTACTTGAGCGCGATCGGCTCGACATGCAGCGCCCGCCCCATGTCGATCGGCGCGTTGCGCGCATAGGTCGTCCCCATGTGCATGGTGAGCGGCAGGTTATGCTTCTGAAGGTACTCGTAGACCGGCACCAGCCGCGGATCGGAAAGTGCCACGCCGTTGTAGATCGGCCCGAACTTGGCGCCCTTGAGCTTGAGGTCCTCCACCGCATGCACCAGCCGGTCCATGCAGTCGGGCCGCCGCGGGTCGACATAGGTGAAGCCGACGAACTTGTCGGGGTACCTGGCCACCGCCTCCGCCGTCAGCGAGTCCGGGCTGTCGATCCCGGCGGAATCGGCATAACTCAGGGCGAAGACGATCGCCTTCTCGACCTTCTCCATCTCCATGTAGAGGGTGTCCGCATCCGCCTTCGGCGCCATCGCGCCGGGCCGCACCCGCGCCTGGTGCGTCAGGTAGAGCGGCAGCACATGCTCGTCGTTAAAGATGTTGACGTGGCAATCGCAGTAAGCACGGGCAGTCATCGGTCTGTCCTTGGGTTCGAAACGGTTCAGCCGGCGGCAACCGGCGATTGCGACAGCAGCGCCTTGAGCGATGCGGCGGGGTCGGCGAGATAGGCAGGGTCCGGCGTGGCCCGGCGCGCGATCAGCCGCTGCGCCAGCTTGATGTCGCGGGCCACGGCGCTGCCCGGTCCGAGCCCGCTCGCCCCGAGCAGCCGGCCGTCGGCACCCAGGTGGAACAGCAGCACCCGGCTGGCGCCGTCATGCCGCGCCACCGTCGCCGCGCCCGCCGCCGGCAGGCCGACGATCTGCAAGCCGAGCTCGTACTGGTCGCTCCACATCCATGGTACAAGCGCCACCGCCTGCCGCGCCCCGGTGAGGTTGAGCGCCGCCAGCTGCCCCAGCTCCTGCGCACTCTGCCAGCACTCGAAACGCAGCCGCCGCCCGCCGAACAGCGGATGCGGGAACGAACAGCAGTCGCCCGCCGCGAGGATCGCCGCATCGCTGGTGCGCAATTCCGCGTCCACCGCGATGCCGTTGTCGATGGCGAGCCCGGCCGCCGCCGCCAGTTCCGTGCGCGGCGCCACGCCGATCGCCGCCACCACCAAGTCGGCCAGCGTGCCGCTGCCGTCGGTGCATCCGAGCTCCGCCACCCCGTCCCGCCAGGCGATCGCCGCAAGGTTCCGGTTGACGCAGAGCCGCACGCCATTGCTGCGATGCGCCATGGCGAGCAGCCCGGCCAGTTCCTCCGGCACGCCCCGGCCGAGGAGCCGCGGCCCGGCCTCCAGCACCGTCACCGCCGCGCCCCTGCTGCGTGCCGCCGCCGCCACCTCGAGCCCGATCAGCCCGCCGCCGACGATCGCCACACGCATGCCCGGTTCGATCGCCGCGCGGAGGGCGAGCGCATCCCGCGCGTCGCGCAGGGTGTGCACCGGCCCCTGGTCGGCGCCCGGCACCTCCAGCCGCCGCGGCGCCGCCCCCGTCGCCAGCAGCAGCCGGTCGTAGCCGAGCCCGCCGCCATCCTCGAATTCGACTTCGCGCGCCTCCCTCCGGAGCCGGCGCACCGTCCGGCCACGCAGCAGCGTGATCTCCGCCGCCGTGTAGTCGGCCTCGGCCCGGATCGGCTTCAGCACCCCGCCGCCCAGCACGTCCTTGGACAGCGGCGGCCGCTCATAGGGCAGTTCGGCCTCGCCGCCGATCAGTGTCACCGGTTCCGCGTACCCTGCGGCCCTGAGCGCGAACGCCGCGCCGACGCCGGCCTCTCCCGCTCCGACGATGACCGCGCCCGCCCCCATCAGCCGAGGTCGATCAGCACGTCGTCGCCCTCGACCTTGACCGGATAGGTCCTGAGCGCCTCGCACACCGGGGCGCCCTTGGCGGCGCCGCTGCGGTAGTCGAACCGGCCCATGTGCTTGGGGCACTCGATGATGTGGTCCATCACCAGCCCGTCGCTCAGGATCGCGTGCTCGTGCGTGCAGATGCCGTCGGTGGCGTAGAACCTGCCGTCCGGCGCCCGGTAGATCGCATAGGTCCGACCGTCCTGATCGAAGCGGCCGACATCCTCGAGGTCGATATCCTCGATGCCGCAGGCCCTGGTCCAGTTCGCCATCGTCAACGCCCCCGCTGCAAGGGCTGGCCGGCGCCGGGCGGCAGTTCCTTCCGGATGAAATAGCCCGGCTCGTTCAGCTGCCGGAACACCGCCGGCAGCATCTCGCCCCAGGCGGCGAACACGCTTGGCATCGGCGCTGGGCAGTCATGCTTGATCGCCCCGTGCAGCGCCGGCAGCGCGTGGTAGGGCACCATGGGGTACATATGGTGCTCCACATGGTAGTTCATGTTCCAGTAGATGAAGCGCAGCACCGGGTTCATGTAGACCGTGCGCGAGTCCAGCCGGTGGTCGAGCACGTCCTCGGCCAGCCCCAGGTGCTGCGTCAGCCCCATCAGCGCCAAGAGCCAGATGCCATAGACATTGGGCAGCCCGATCAGCAGCACCGGCACGAGGCTCTGCGTCGCCAGCGCCAGCACCACGGCACCGCCGTGGATCGAGAGGATCGCCCAGGCCTCGCGCGTGACCTTCTTGCGCTCGCTTTCCGGGATGTAGCTCTTTTCCTCGTCGTTGAGCCGCCCCGCCGCGTAGCGCGCCTGCGTCAGCAGCGATTGCGGCACGTTGACCAGGCCGAAGAAGTTGAGCGCCATGATGATCAGCTGCGGCGGCCGCATCCCGGCGATCTCCGGGTCGCGCCCGACGATGATGGTGTCGGTATGGTGCCGCGCATGGCTCCAGCGCCATGCCGTCGGGCTCCTGAGCAGCATGAACGAGGCCAGCACATACACCACGTCGTTCGGCCAGGCGGTCCGGAACGCCGTGCGGTGGCCGCATTCGTGCCAGCGCGAATCCGCCGCCGAAGCGTAGAGCACACCGTAGACCGCGAACACCGGCACCGACCACCAACTGTTCGAGAGCAGCGTCCCCGCCGTTCCCAGCACCACCAGCAGCCCCAGCCAGATCGCCGTATCGCGCAGCGCCGGCCCGTCGCTGCGCTGCATCATCGATTTGAGCAGCTTGCGCTCGATCGGCGTCTTGTACCACTCGCCCGAGGCGAGCCCGCTCTCGATCGCCTTCGCCGTCTCCGGGCCGACGAGGCTGTAGTCGCGGCTGGTGCGGAACCGCGGGAGCGAAGCCATTTCCATTTCGTCTCTCCTCCCCGGTCCCCGCCGGCCTGTCAGCCGGCGAGCGGATCGTCGCCGCGCCACCAGTCCTTGAACGGGTTCGACCACAGGATCTGCTGCATCGTCTCGCTGCTCACCCGCGGCAGCCTCGTGCCCTCGAGCTGGTCGTTGATCGTCAGCAGCCCGTCCACCGACTCGTCCACCCGCGCGAACGGAAAATCCGTGCCGAAATAGATCTTGTCGGTGATCTTGTACTCCTGCGCCGAGATCAGTGTGTTGTAGTACTGCCAGGGCCGATAGAAGAGCGCCGAGATCTCGAGGAACACGTTGGGCTGCTTGCGCGCCACGACGATGGCGTCGTCGTACCAGGGGTGCCCCATATGGGCGAGCACCATGGTCAGGTCCGGGTACTTGAGCGCGATCGGTTCGACATGGATGGCCCGCCCCATGTCCACCGGCGCGTGCCGCGCGAACGTGGTGCCCATGTGCATGGTGAGCGGGATATTGTGCTTCTGGAGATACTCGTAGACCGGCACCAGGCGCGGGTCGGACAGTGCGACGCCGTTGTAGATCGGCCCGAACTTGACGCCCTTGAGCTTCAGATCCTCGATGGCGTGGACCAGCAGGTCCATGCAGTCGGTCCGCCGGGGATCGACATAGGCAAAGCCGACGAACTTGTCGGGATACTTCGCCACCGCCCTGGCCGTGGTCTCGTCGTCGCTCTCGATGCCGACGCTGTCACCATAGCGCAGCGCGAAGATGATCGCCTTGTCGACATTGGCCATCTCGGCGTGCAGCGTCTCGGCATCGGCCTTGGGCGCCATCGCCCCGGCCCGCACCCGGCTCAGCTGCTGGGTGTAGAGCGGCAGCACGTGCTCGTCGTTCCAGATGTTGACGTGGCAGTCGCAGTAGGCGCGGGCGGTCATGACGGCAGGGTCCGGGTCAATGGGCGGTGGGAGCGATACGCTGCCGATGCAGCGACATCAGGAATTCGGTGAGTTCGTTGTAGCTCAGCGCCGAGGCGGGCGTGTCGAGCGCCACTTCGCCGCGGTCCAGCACCACCAGCCGGTCGCACACCTCGTGCACGTGGTGGATGTTGTGCTCGATATAGATGCAGCTGCGCCCGCCCGCCTTGATCGAGCGGATGAAGTCCAGCACCTTCTGCACCTCCTTGAGCGCCAGCGCTACCGTCGGCTCGTCGAGCACGATCAGGTCGCTGTCGAAATGCATGGCACGGCCGATGGCGACGCCCTGCCGCTCGCCGCCCGAGAGCCGGCTCACCGGCGTGTCGACGTCGATGCCGACGCCGCGAAAGCCGATGGTCGAGCGCATGATGTGCTCGGCGATCTTCTTTTCCGCCTTCACGTCGATGAACCCGAAGCGGTTGGTGATCGGCCGCCCGACAAAGAAGTTGCGCCATAGCGGCTGCTTCTCGCCCAGCGAGGAGTCCTGGTAGACCGTCTCGATCCTGAGCTTGTGGGCTTCCTTGACCGAGTAGGAGGCGGCGTCGATCTTCTGGCCGCGCACGTAGATGGTGCCGCTGGTCGGCTGCTCCACCCCGGTCAGTACCTTGATCAGGGTCGACTTGCCGGCGCCGTTGTCGCCGATCAGCCCGACGATCTCGTTCGCGCCGATCTCGAGCGTCACGCCCTTGAGGCTCACGACCTTGCCGTACTGCTTGCCGACATTCTCGAGCCGGACGATCGGAGTTGCGGTCATCTGAATTCCAGTGTTCTACGGATCGTTCCATGACAGCGGCCGTGCTGGTCCGCCGAAGACTCCCCCTCGCCCCTCGCGGGAGAAGGCCGGGGCGAGGGTCGCCCGTCAGGCAAGGCCCTCGTTCACCCCATGTGCCGGGCCCCGAAGCGGGAGGCCTGGCACCCTAACACGCGGCCCGCAAAGGAACACGCGGCCGGCGCAGGCAGCAGCAATGGCGCCGCGGGAGATATCGCGGCGCCACTGCCGATCACGTCACCGGATGCCGGTCTTCACCAGGGCCTCGAGGGCGTCGACGTTGTCCTTGGTCAGGTAACCGCCGCCGGTGTTGAGCTGCAGCCCGGCGAGGCCGTACTTCTTCTGCAGCACCGCCGCGACCACCGGCATGAAGCCCTGCAGGTACGGCTGCTGGTCGAGCACCACCGTGATGTAGCCGTCCTTGACGCCCTGGATGGCCGCCGACGAGATGTCGAAGCCCGAGGTGATCACCTCGCCCGGCGCCTTGCCGGCATCCTTGAGCACGCGGTCGAGCACGGCGGTGATGCCGCCATGGCCCGGCACGATGATCGCCTTGGTGTCGGGGTTGCTCTCGAGATAGGCGACCAGCACCGGCACCGACAGCGCCGGGTCGAGCACCGCCTCGTTCGACCACTGCAGGCTGTCGAAGGCGATGCCGGCTTCGGTCAGCACCTCGGTCGAGCCCTTGGCCACGTCGTAGCCGGCGGCGCCTTCGGTGAACGCACCATAGACCACCACCTTGTCGCCGGCCTTGAGGTTGCCGTTCGAGATGGTGAGCGATGCCAGATTCCGGCCCGCGCCGTAGTTGTCGAGGCCGAAATAGCTCAGCCCCGTGCCCGGCAGCTCGTTGTTGTTGACGATGACGATGATGCCGTCTTCCTTGGCCTTGTCGAGGAACGAGCGCATGCCGTCGGTGCCGGCATGACCCATCACCACGATGGCGTCGGGCTGGGCGGCGAGGGCCTCGTTGGCCTGAACCACCATCTTCTGCGGATCCCAGCCGGAGTGCTGCTCGATCAGGTTGACCTTGAGCACGCGGGCCGCGTCGCGGGCGCCCAGTTCACGGGCCAGCGTCGCCGTGTCGCCCGGGTTGCCGCCCATCTGGAAGTAGATCGTCATGCCGGAATCGACGGCGTCCTGCGCCATGGCGCCGGGTACGGCCAGCATCGCCGAAAGTGCGAGGCCGGCGAGCCCCTTCAGTAGTGTGCGCATAATGTAGTCCCCTTTCCCTTCCTTCTATTTCCTCGCGCGCGAGCGGAGTTCTCTGAGCAGCGGGACCTTGTCGGGGTCCTCGAGTACTGCGTTCATGGTGACCGAGATGATGAAGACCAGCCCGATGAAGAAGCGGGTCCAGAAGCCCTGGACGCCGCTGGCGACGAGGCCTGCCTCGATGATGGCGACGATCAGCGAGCCGAACACCGTGCCGGCGACCTTTCCCGAGCCGCCGAAGATCGAGGTGCCGCCGATGAACACCGCGGCGACGACGATCAGCAGGTACCCCATGCCGGCATTGGAGAAGTAGGTCGTGGTCTCGAGCGTCAGGAACACCCCGGCCAGCGCCGAGAGCATCCCCATCAGCGTGAACAGCTTGATCTTCTCGCGGTCGATGGCGATGCCCACCACCTTGGCGACCTTCATGCTGTCGCCGATGAACAAAAGGCTCTCGCCGAACTTGTGTCGGTTGAGCAGCATCCAGATCAGGACCGACACCACGATGGCCCACACGAACTGCACCGGGAACACCCCGAGCCGGCCGGCGAACACCATGTGGATCAGGTCGTCCTCGATGTCGGGAATGGCGAGCGAGGCGCCGTTCGACACCACCGTCACCAGTCCGCCCCACAGGAACAGCATGGCCAGCGTCGCGATCAGCGAGGGGATGCCCAGCTTGGTGATCACCAGCCCGTTGACCCAGCCCATTGCCGTGCCCACCGCAAGCGCCGCGACCAGCGCCAGCCAGGTCTGGTCGTAGTCCTGGTAGAGGATGCAGAACACGTAGCTGGCCATGGCGACGACCGAGGGGAAGGAAAGGTCCATCTCCCCCGCCACCACCACCAGCGTCAGCCCGAGCGCGATGATCATCGGCGGCGGCACCGTCGCCATGAAGCTCATGTAGACGCGAAAGCCCATGAAGGCGCGCGGCGCGGTGATCATGAACACCAGGATCAGCAGCGCCAGCACCAGCGCGATCGCGGTGCCCTCGATCTTGAAGAAACCGGCGATGGGGTTTGCGCGCGGCGCGCCCCCGCTCATCAGAGCACCCCGTAC
This sequence comes from Devosia sp., assembly GCA_041916695.1. Taxonomy (GTDB): domain Bacteria; phylum Pseudomonadota; class Alphaproteobacteria; order Rhizobiales; family Devosiaceae; genus Devosia_A. The sequence goes on from JAYRZA010000001.1 coordinate 101,697, forward strand.
TTGGCGTAGACGTCGCGCAGGAACCCGCCCTCGCGCAGTTCGCGGATCGAGTGATGCTCGCCATTGACCTTGTCGAAGGCGATCCTGAGCACTTCGGCCTCGATCGCCTGCGGGATCACCACCACGCCATCGGCATCGCCGAACACCAGGTCGCCGGGCGAGACGCGCACCCCGTCACAGATCACCGGTATGTCGACCGCCTGGATCTGCCCGCGCCCCTTGCTGTCGAGCGGCGCGATGCCGCCATGGAACACCGGCAGCTGCAGCCGTCGGATCTCGAGGATGTCCCGCACGAAGCCGTCGGTGACGCAGCCGGCGGCGCCGCGTGCCGTCGATGCCGTCGAGAGCAGGCTGCCCCAGGGCGCGATGCGCGACGAGCCGCCCGTCGCCAGCACCGCCACGTCGCCCGGCTTCAGGTCGTCGATCAGCGCGATCTCGAGCTCGTAGGGATTCACGCCCGGCTCGACCGAGGCCGTCTCCATGTAAATGCCGGTGCGGGCCCGTCCGCACATCCTCAGCGTCTCGTCGAGCGGCCGGGTCCGCGGCGAGAAGGCCTGGTTGGTAACCCCGACGGCATCGAGCGCATCGGACAGCACGGCGGTGAACAGCTGGTCACGATTCTCGGGCAGCGGAGCGTTCTGGCGCGATGTGATGGGGGAATGAGCGGACATGTCGCCTCGTACTAGAAAGACACTTTTGATGGGGGGGTGCCGCTCTTGCCGGCGAGGAAGTCGAAATCGGCTCCCTTGTCGGCCTGCGTCACGTGGTCGATGAAGAGCTTGCCGTAACCGCGCTCGTGCGCCGGTGCTGGCGGCACCCAGGCGGCACGGCGCGCCGCCAGTTCCGCCTCGCTCACTTCGAGGTCGAGGCGGCGGTTGGCGGCATCGATGCGGATCATGTCGCCGCTTCGCACCAGCGCCAGCGGACCGCCGATCGCGGCCTCGGGGGCCACGTGCAGCAGCACCGTGCCGTAGGCCGTGCCGCTCATCCGCGCGTCCGAGATGCGCACCATGTCGGTGACGCCCTGCTTGAGAAGCTTCTTGGGTAGCGCCATGCTGCCGATCTCGGGCATGCCCGGATAGCCGCGCGGCCCCACATTCTGCAGCACCAGGATGCTGTCGGCGTCGACCTCGAGATCGGGGTCGTCGAGCCGCGCCCGGAAGTCGTCGGCGTCCTTGAACACCACCGCCTTGCCGCGATGCTGCATCAGCCGGGGCGTCGCGGCCGACGGCTTGATGATCGCGCCGTTGGGCGCGAGGTTCCCCTTCAGCACCATGATGCCGCCCTGCTCGGTCAGCGGCTTGTCGAGCGGCCGGATGACTTCGTCGTCGTAGCTGACCGCACTGGCGATGCGCTGGCCGATGGTGCCGCCCTCGACCGCCGGCGCCCCGAGCCTGAGCTTGTCGGCGATCCGCCGCATCACCACCGGCAGTCCGCCCGCCTCGAAGAACTCCTCCATCAGGAACCGTCCCGACGGCTTGAGATCGACCAGCGTCGGCACGTCGCGTCCCAGCGTGTCCCAGTCCTCGAGACTGAAGTCGACGCCCAGCCGCCCGGCGAGCGCCAGCAGGTGCACCACCGCGTTGGTCGAGCCGCCGATCGCGCCATTGGCCTTGACGCCGTTCTCGAAGGCGGCCCGTGTCAGGATCTGCGAGATGGTGATCCCCTGCTTGACCAGTTCGACGATGCGCGCCCCGCTGCGCTCGGCCAGCACCGATCGCCGGCTGTCGGCGGCGGGGATCGAGCCGTTCATCGGCAGCGCGATGCCCATCGCCTCGCCCAGCGAGGCCATGGTCGAGGCCGTGCCCATGGTCATGCAGGAGCCGGCCGAGCGGCTCATCGCCGCCTCCGCGTCACCCAGCTCTTCCCTGGTCATCAGGCCGGTCCGGTATTCTTCGTCGAGCCGGAAGACATCCGTTCCCGACCCCAGTGCGCGGCCGCGGAACTTGCCGTTCAGCATCGGCCCTCCCGAGACCAGAATGGCCGGGATGTCGCAGCTCGCCGCGCCCATCAGCAGCGCCGGTGTGGTCTTGTCGCAGCCGGCGAGCAGCACTACGCCGTCGATCGGGTTGGCGCGGATGGTCTCCTCGACATCCATGGCGACGAGGTTGCGGAACATCATGGTGGTCGGCCGCATCAGCGGCTCGCCCAGGCTCATCACCGGGAACTCGAGCGGGAAGCCGCCCGCCATCAGCACGCCGCGCTTGACGTGCTCGGCGAGGTCCCTCAGGTGCCGGTTGCAGCTCGTCAGCTCCGACCAGGTGTTGCAGATGCCGATCACCGGGCGGCCGTCGAACAGCTCGGGCCCGAAGCCCTGGCTCTTCATCCAGCTGCGCGGGATGAAGCCGTACTTGCCTTCGCGGGCGAACCATTCGCCGCTGCGGAAAGGACCTGCGTCGCGCGCCGCGCCGGCGGCGTCTGGACCTGTCGATCCGCCTTTCAGGCGCGGTTCATCCTTGCGGCTATCGTCGGGCATGGCGTGTTCCCCTCACGGCGGCTACATGTAACGTTAAATGTAACGGGCACGCAAGATGGTTTTTCGCCCTCTCAAAGCGGAATCCGTCAGGTGGTCTCGCCGGCGTCGAAATGCACCGGCAGCACGTGGTCGTGCCGCTCGAAGACGCCGTCCTTGAGCCGCGCCAGCATGGCGTGTCCGGCCCGCTCGCCCAACGCATAGGCCGCCGACACCACCGTGGTCAGGCGCGGCCGCGAATAGCGGTGCGCCTCGAAGCCGTTGAAGCCGATGACGCGGACATCCTCGGGCACCCTCACGCCACGGTCGAGCAGCAGCAGCATCGCCGCCGTCGCGATCGGGTCGTTGGCACCGATCACCGCGCCGGGAGGCGGATGTCCGGCAAGGTGCCCGGCCATCGCGGTCTGCACGTCGGCGAACGATTCGCTGGCCGATTCGAGCAGTGTCAGTCGCGCCGTTCCGCCGCTCGCGCCGAGACTGTCGCGCACGCCGGCGACACGGTTCTCGATGGCCGGCCAGTGCTGGCGCGGCACGATCATCAGCAGATCCTCGACCCGCCGGGCCAGCAGGTGGTCGGCCACCAGCCGGCCGCCGCCCCGGTCATCCTGCCGGACGGTGCAGATATCGGGGCCCGGCGCCGCGATCTGCTCCTGGAACACCACCACCGGCTGGTCGAGTTCGCTCAGTTGCCGGATGGCGTTCCACCGTTCCGCGGGATTGCCCGAAATCATCGCGCAGAAGCCTGCGACCTCGAAATTGCGCATGATCATCGATTGCGCCAGCGCCGCCTCCGGCATGCCCTGGATGGTCAGCGTGTAGTCGGCGCCGTTGAGCACGTTGGCGAGCCCCGCCACCACCTGGCAGGTGAAGAAATCGGCGAGGAAGGCCGGCGACTCGTCGACGATCACCATGCCGATCGAGCGCTGCTCGGCGACCCGGAGGTTCCGTGCATTGGCCTGCCGCCGGTAGCCCAGACGCTCGATCTCCCGCTCGACCCGCTTCTTAGTCGCCTGACTGACGAACTGCAGCCGGCCGTTGAGCACGTTCGAGACGGTCATCGGCGACACCTCGGCGGCCTTCGCGACATCCTTGATCGTCGCCCTGCCCCTGCGCTCGCCGTTCCCGCCCATCTGCCCCTCGACCGTTAACGACTTCGCATATATCGTTAAATGGATTTCCTTGCCATCCTGCCGGAGCCGAATCGTGTCCGCCTACGCAACCTATCCCAGCCTCGCCGACAAGACCGTGTTCATCACCGGTGGAGCCACGGGTATCGGAGCGTCGCTCGTTGCCCATTTCGCCGCCCAGGGGTCGCGCGTCGCCTTTATCGACATCGACGACCCCGCGGCCGAGGCGCTCGTCGCCGCCACTCCCGGTCACATCACCTACGCCCACTGCGACGTCCGCGACGTCCCCGCCCTCCAGGCCGCCGTCGCTGCCTTCGAGGCCGATGTCGGCCACGTCGATGTTCTGATCAACAATGCCGCCCGCGACGACCGGCATGCCGTCGACGCTGTCGACGTCGCCTACTGGGACGACCGGCTCAACATCAACCTGCGCCCGCATTTCTTCGCCGCGCAGGCGGTTCGCACCGGCATGACCCGCGCCGGCGGCGGCTCGATCATCAACTTCGGTTCCGTGGTGGTGCAGATGGCCGCCGGCAACATGGCCGGCTACGTCACCGCCAAGGCCGGCGTCCAGGGCCTCACTCGTGCGCTGGCCCGCGATTTCGGCAAGGACCGCATCCGCGTCAACTGCCTCGTGCCAGGCTGGGTCATCACCGAACGCCAGAAGGCCCTCTACTGGACCGACACTAGCGAACGGGCGATCGCCGACAAGCAGTGCATCCCCGATCCGCTCGAACCGGCCGACCTCGCCCGCATGGCCCTCTTCCTCGCGGCCGACGACAGCCGCCACTGCACCGCCCAGAGCTTCATCGTCGACGGCGGCTGGGAATGACCGCGACGACCCCCGGCCGCGCCGGCAGCCCTGAGGGCCCTGCCCGAAGGCCAGCGGACGCGGCACCGTCCCTCCCCGCCCACGGTGTCACCCCGGCGAAGGTCGGGGCCCGGCCCGAGATGCATCCCGTGCTCGGAGCGTGCGTCACCCCCACCCTCATTCCCTCCCCACAAGGGGGAGGGAGGCGCAGAGCCTCAGGTTCGGTCGCATCGCGCCGATCCCGAAGTCGTCTCCCTCCCCCTTGTGGGGAGGGATCGAGGGTGGGGGCGGTCACACGCTCCGGCGCCGGTTGCACCCCCCGCCATTTGCGCAACGATCCGAGATTGCTGCGCTATGGGAATGCGACACCCGACTTATCCCCGCACCCTCCAACCCATAGTACTCTCCCCCCGTTCCCCATTGGGCGCAGACGTGCACGGAACGGTTGGCGGGGGACTTCGAGGGACAAGAAATCGCTCCGGTGGAGCGATTTCCCCGAGAAGGCCTTGAGAGCTGCGCTCGAAAGGCGGGAGCCGTCGGAGCCGTCCGGCGGCGGGTTGGTGCGGCTGACACCCGGTCGTCCCGCCCAGGCTCCGCTGCAGCCGTGCAGTCGCGAGGCGTGGTGGGGGCATGCTTCTTGGCGCGCGTCCATCCAGCTCCACCCCGGACAGGACCGGCGCGGCGACGGCCGTCAAAACCTGCGGACTACCCGCGTGGCCAAACCCGCGCCGGTCCCGCCCATTTCGAGCAAACCCCGGGGCCGGATGGCGGCCGGGCGCTTCGCCTGCATTTTAGAATTCCATTTGACTGAATAACTGATCCGGTCCTAAGCTCCCTGTGTCTTGGAGGCGGGACATGGGTCTGCGGGGGACGAACCAGGAATTCGGACGGCCGTACAACCGGCGCATCGTGCTCGAATCCATCCGCCTCGAGGGGCCCACCACCCGCGGCCGCATCGCCCGCCAGGTCGGGCTCACCGTGCAGACCGTCTCGACCATCATCCGCGAACTCGAGGACCTCTGCCTCGTCCTCTCCGAGCGCGAGGAGCCCAAGGGCCGAGGCCTGCCCCCCGCGACCCTGCGCATCAATCCTGAGGGCGGCCACGCCATCGGCGTGCACCTGACCCCGCTCGGCGTCGATGCCGCGCTCATCAACCTGGCCGGCGATATCGTCGCGAGCGCCAGTCGCGGCGCGCACCAGCCCTCCCCCGACCTCGCCTTCACCCTCATCGCCGATCTGGTCGCGGAATTGCGTACCGCCCGTCCGGATGGCCGCATGCTCGGCATCGGCATGGCTCTCCCCGGCCCGTTCGACGTCGAGTCGATGAGCTTCGTCGGCCCCACCACAATGGCCGGCTGGCGCGATGTCGATTTGCGCAGGCGCCTTGCCGAGGCAGCCGGTCTGCCCGCCTTTTTCGAAGCCGACATGGGCGCCGCCGCCCTCGGCGAGCGGCTCTACGGTCGCGGCGCCGAGTTTGCCGATTTCTACTACCTCTATTTCGGCGTCGGCCTCGGTGGCGCCATGGTTCACGATGGTGCCCCCCTGCGCGGCGCCTGGGGCAACGCCGGCGAGATCGGCCACATCCCGCTGGTGCCCGACGGCGAACCCTGTCCCTGTGGCAATCGCGGCTGCCTCGAGCGCTACGTCTCGCTCGAGGCGCTGAGCCGGCGTCCTGCCGGGGTCGACGAGGCGGCCTGGGTCCGGTCCGTCGCACCGGTGTTCCGTGCCGCCCTCGTCACCATCGAGAACCTGTTCGACCCGGAGACCATCATCCTGGGAGGGCTGGCCTCCGAGCCGCTCCTCGCCGATCTCGCCGCGATGGCCGCCGACCTGCCGAACTCGGTCTCCGCCCGTCGCGACCGCAAGGCGCCGCGCGTCGTTGTCTCCAGCGGTGGGCACCAGGCCGTGCTGCGCGGCGCCGCGGCCCTCGCGGTTACCGGCGTGCTGTCGCCGCGCTTCTACCAGATGCTTGCCTCGGGTTCGGACAACCCGGCCGACACGTTGCTCAAGGGGCTTGCCGCATGACCCGTGAACCGCTGCTGGTCCTCGATGCCATCACCAAGAAATACGGCGCCATCGAAGCGCTGCGAGGGATCAGCTTCTCGATCGGAAAGGGCGAGGTGGTGGCGCTTCTCGGCGACAACGGCGCCGGCAAGTCCACCCTCGTCAAGATCATCGCCGGCGGTCTCGAACCGACCTCGGGCAAGATGCTGTTCGAAGGCCGCGAGTTCCTCGCCAGGTCCCCCTCCGAGGCCAAGGCCGCCGGCATCGAGACGGTCTACCAAGACCTCTCGCTCGCCACCAATGTCGATGTCGTCGCCAATTTCTTCATGGGCCGCGAGTTGACCCGCCGCGTTCTCGGCATCCCCGTGCTGGACGAACGGGCCATGGAAGCGGTGACTGCGCGTGCCCTTGCCGATGCCGGCACCCGCATCCCCTCGCTCAGGACCAAGGTCGAGCACCTTTCCGGCGGCCAGCGCCAGGCGATCGAACTGAACCGCTTCGTCCACTGGGGCGGCAAGCTGGTGCTGCTCGACGAACCCTTCGCCGCGCTCGGCGTCGAGCAGACCCGTCGCGGCCTCGATATGATCCGCAAGGTGGCAGGCCAGGGCATCGGCGTCGTCATCATCACCCACATTATGCAGCAGGCCTTCCAGGTCGCCGACCGGATCGTGGTGATCCGCCAGGGCGTCGTGGCGGGCGATGTGGCCACAACCGACACCAGTCCCGACGCGGTGGTCAGGATGATCACCGGGGAAACCCTTGCCGGCGCCGGACCGGCAGGCTGAGGGGCGAGACAGGGATTCCGGAAACAAGGAGCGAACGATGAAGCGCCTACTTCTGTCCGTCTTCGGCGTCCTGGCAGTGGCCCTGGCCCTGCTGACGCCGGCCTTCGCCCAATCGAAGGGCAAGGTCTACTACCTCGTGCCGACGCTGCTCGACGAGTTCCAGACCGGTTCGGTCTCGGCCCTCGAGATGTTCCTCAAGCAGGTCGGCTATGAGACGCAGACGCTCAACGCCGACAACAAGACCGACGTGCAACAATCCCAGATGAACGACGTCATCGCGCTGAAGCCCGCCGCCATCATCCTCGCCGCGGTCGACTTCAACGCCCTCAAGCCCTCGATCGAGGCAGCAATGGCCGCCGGCATCCCGGTGGTCGAGTTCGACCGCCAGATCACCTCGACGCCATCGGCCTTCACCTCGGTCGCCGGCACCATCGAGATCGGCTATGTCGCTGCCGCCGAGGCGGAAAAGCTGCTCAACGGCAAGTACGGCTCGGTCAAGGGCAAGGTTCTGCAGATCCTCGGCGACCCCGGCGATCCCTACACCCTCGACATCCAGAAGGGCTTCGAGGAGAAGATGGCGGCCTTCCCGGACGTCAAGATCATCTCCGTGCCGGCCATGCTGTGGGAAGCCAGCAATGCCGGCACCATCGCCGCCGACCAGCTGGTCGCCAATCCCGACATCGATCTGATCTTCTCGCACGCCGCCCACCTCTCGGTAGCGGTGGTCGCCGCGCTCGAATCCGCCGGCAAGCAGCCGGGCGACATCATGCTGATGAGCTCGAACGGCGCTCCCGTCGGGCTCGACCTGATCCGCAAGGGCTGGCTCAATGTCGAAGTCGAGCAGCCGCTCTACGCCCAGGCGGCCGCCGTCGCGGCCTTCATGGACAAGATCGTCAACAAGGCCGAGATCGTGCCGGGCCAGTACGACATCATCGGGCTGACCGGCACCGTCACCGCCGAGGCCTGGGGCCCCAACATCAAGCTACCGGGTGCCGCGATCGACAAGTCGAACGTCGACGATCCGAAGTTCTGGGGCAATCTCAAGCCCCCGACCGACACGGTGAAGTCGATCGAGTAGGTTAGGCGCCGGCCCCTCCCTGCGTGGCAGGGGAGGGGCCGGCCACAAGTGCCGGACTCGCCCTCCCCTTCACGGGGGAGCGAAGTCGACCGAGACATCACCCGCAACCGAGCCATTCACGAGCATGACCCCCGCCACCCGCCGCACCCTCGAGTTCGTCCTCGACAATCTCGTCTGGTTCATGCTGCTGTTCGTTCTCGCGGCGTTCTCGCTGTTCATCCCGAACTACTTCCAGCTCGGCATCTTCGCCAACATCATCGAGGCCTCGAGCGTGCTCGGCGTCATGTCGATCGGGCTGGCGCTGGTGATCATTGCCGGTCACATGGACCTGTCCGTCGAGTCGGTTGCCGCCGTGAGCGCCATGGCCGTGGGCATCCTGTTCTGCTCGGCCGGCATCGGTCTCGGCGTCAGGCTCGAGCCCGAATGGCTGATGGTGCCCGTGTCGCTGCTCCTCGGCCTCGTGGTCGGCGGCCTGGTCGGCGCCATCAACGGCTACCTGATCGTCAAGGTGAAGATGAACGCCTTCATCGTGACGCTCGCCAGCTACATCTGGGTCCGCGGCCTCGTGCTGGCCGTTTCCGGCGGGCGCTCGGCGCAGGATCTGGCGCCGGCCATCCGCTGGTTCGGCGTGCAGCGCCTGCTCGGGCTGCCACTCACCGCCTGGATCGCCATCCTGTGTTTCGTGGCCTTCTCCTTCGTCATGGCGCGAACCCCGTTCGGCCGTCACCTGCTGATGATCGGCGGCAACGAGAACGCCACCTTCCGCGCGGGCATCAAGGTCAACCGCATCCTCGTCACCGCCTTCATCCTCGCCGGCGCCGTCGCCGGGCTGTCGGGCTGGCTGCTGGCCATCCGCACCTCCGGTGCCACCGCCAATCTCGGGACGGGGCTGCTCTTCAACGCCTTTGCCGCGGTGGTGATCGGCGGAGTCAGCCTCAAGGGTGGCGTCGGCGCCCTGCCCGGCGTCTATGCCGGCGTGCTGCTGCTCTCTTCGATCAACACCGCCATCAACCTCATGGGACTGCCCGCCAACTTCACCCAGGTCATCCACGGCCTCCTGGTGCTGGCGGCGGTGCTGCTCGATACCCTCAAGCATCAGATCAGGCAGAAACTCGCATGACCGGTCGCCTCGACGGCAAGTCCGCTCTCGTCATCGGCGCCGCCCGCGGCATCGGCAAGGGCATTGCCCAGCGCTTCGCCGAGGAAGGTGCCCGCCTCGTCATCGCCGACACCGAGGCGGAGGCCGGCGCGGCGACCGCCGCCGAACTCGGCGCCCGCTTCATCCGCACCGACATCTCCATGCCGGCCGATGCCGAGGCGGCGGTCGACCTCGCCGTCGAGAGCCACGGCCGCCTCGATATCCTGGTCCAGAACGCCGGCATCTATCCCTGGCAACTGCTCGAGGACACCAGCCCCGAAGACTGGGACCGGGTGATGGGCGTCAACCTGCGCGGCAGCTTCATTGCCGCCCGCGCCGCGCTGAAGCCGATGAAGGCCCAGCGCTACGGCCGCATCCTGTTCACCTCCTCGATCACCGGTCCGCATGTCACCAGCCCGGGCCACGGCCACTACTCGGCCACCAAGGCCGGCATCAACGGCCTGATCCGGGCCGCCGCGCTCGAGTTCTCGGGCTACGGGATCACCGTCAACGGCGTCGAGCCCGGCAACATCCTCACCGAGGCGATCCAGTTGCACCGCTCTCCGGCCTTTATCAGGTCGATGGAAGATGCCATCCCGCTCGGCCGGCTCGGCAGTGTCCGCGATGTCGCCAACGCCTTCCTGTTCCTCGCCTCCGACGAGGCCGCCTACATCACCGGCACTACCATCGTCGTGGACGGCGGCCAGTTGCTCCCCGAAGGCAACGACTTCCGCCTCGCCCCCGATCGGCCCTGACCCGGGAAAGACCGACGGAGCAGGTCCGGGCGTGCCCCGGGCCCTCGAAGGCTACAGCGAGCGTGCCATGAACACCGTGTGACGCGGCAGTTCGTTTCCCCGCACCTCGCCGAATCCGAGCTTCTCGTAGAACTTCAGCGCATCGCGGTTCTTCGGGCTGACCTGCAGATGCATGCCCGGGGCCCCGGCGGCCCGCAGCCGACCCATCAGGTGCTCGAGCGCCGCCCGGCCGATGCCGCGTCCGCGCGCTGCTTCGAGCAGATCGATATGGCCATGTGCCGGGTAGGCCTGCAGGGCCGGCGGATAGACGACCTCGGGATGGTGGATGGCATGGCGCGCCCAGTCGCTGCCGCGCCAGTGGCTCTCGTCACTGCCCGGATCGCGCACGCGGGCCGCGAGGGGCGCCATCCATTCGAGCAGGTAGCGTCGGTAGAACACGGCGCTGTCCGGTGTGCCCAGCACGTAGCCGCTCACCCCCTCCGGTCCCTCGACGGCAAACGCAAAATCGGGTTCGAGCACCTGGTAGGGCGTCGCGTAGATGAGCCCGAGCAGGTTCGGGTCGTCCTCGCGCGCCGTCGCATCCTTGCCCGAATCCCCGGTCCTGAGGCAGACGACGTTGAATGCCGCATGGTCCGCGCCGGTGGCGGGGCGCATCCGAAAGCCGTTGCCGAACTCAATGGCCATGGTGGAACCGCCCGCTCTCGTCGCGCCTGAGCAGTTCCTGCACCGCAACCGAGAACCCCCGCCGGTAGAAATTGTAGATCCGTTGCCGGTCGGGAAACACCGCCTCCGCCGCCGGCTTTTCCGCCAACCAGTCGAGATAGGTACACAGGTGCGTCACTTCCTCCCGCACCTCCCACAGATACTGGTTGAAGGCGTAGAACAGGTCGCGGTTCTCGAGTTCGGTGGTGCGGTGGAACAGATCGCGGATGCGGTCGCGTAGCCCGCGGATCGCCCGGTGGCCGGCCTGCCAGTCGGGGTCGTCGACGTCCGGCTGATGGCTGGCGAGCATCTCGCGCATCCGCTGGAGGAGCGCTTCGATCGCCGGGCCGCAGCGGAATGGCTGGTAGTGCAGCTCGGCGAGGAGCCGCAGGTCGGCGAGCGGCATCGTCTCGCCGCTCGAGGCGAGGCGGAACCGCGGCTGCCAGGCCGCAAGCGCCGCCTCGAATGCCGCGGCCTCGTCATAGCCGCCCCGGACCAGCGCACCGGTGCTGTGCACCGCGACGAAGTTGGCCTCGAACTCGTTGTTGGGGTTGGAAATGATGCCGTCGATCAGCGGCAGAATCTCGTCGCCCCGTCCCCCCAGCGGCCCCGCATAGACACGGCGGATGTCGTAGTCGTTGGCGTGGAAGTTGTCCCAGATCACCGGCCTGCGCCGCAGCACCCTGCCGACCTCGGCCAGGCTTTCGGCACTGATCGTTTCCGAGACGATGTCCGGGCCGGTCCAGAACACCTTGATCGCCGGATCGAGCAGCCGGCCCAGCGCATCGAGATAGGCCGAGCCCGGCACGTCGTGGCCGGTGAAGGCGGCGCAGTACTCGGTGGGACAGAATACCATGACCGCCCCCGGCACCCGGGTCCGCACGTGCAGGAAGGCGGCATTGGCGAGATGCGCCTGCGCCGCGGCAAAGTTCGCAAAGGCCGTCTGGTCGGCCACCGAAAGCGTCGCGGGGATATCGTCGAACAGCAGCACGAACTGGCTCACCCCGAGGCCAGCCAGTTGGTCGAGCCGGCGCTTCAGCGCCTCCAGTTCGGCGGCATCGGAGTAGGTGACATCGAGGCACGGGGCGATCGCCACCATGAGGTTGAGCCCGCGCCGCGCGGCGGCCCCGACCAGATCGGAGAGGTCCCGGGCCTCGTCGGCGTCGTAGGTCTCCCGCCAGCGGGCCCGGACCTTGATGTCGTCCTTGGGGCCGTAGATGAAGCTGTTCATCCCCGCGGCCCCGATCCAGTCGAGCATCTCCACACGCTGCGCCCTGCTCCAGGCGCGACCGTAGAAGCCCTCGATGACCCCGGAAAGTAACATGGCGCTCCTAGTCCATCGCCGTTGCCGTGAGGCCGGCGATCACATGACGCTGCAGGATGAAGTAGAGGACAAGCACCGGCACCGTGGTGATGGTGAGGGCCGCGAAAACCAGCGCGTAGTCGGTGCTGTGGTAGCCGTAGAACCGCACCAGCCCGACCGGCAGCGTGCGCTTGTCCTCGTCCACGATGAACAGCAGTGCGAACAGCAGCTCGTTCCAGATGTTGATGGTGTTGAGCACGATCATCGTCAGCATCGCCGGCCAGACCATCGGTACAGAGACGCGCCAGAAGATCTGCCAGGTGTTCGCCCCGTCGATGCGTGCGGCCTCCTCCATGTCCGGCCGCACCGAGTTGAAATAGGCGCGCATCAGGAACACGGTCAGCGACAGCGACCACGCCGCGCCCGGCAGGATGAGCGCCCAGGGCGTGTTGAGCAGGCCCATGTCGCGCAGTTGGGTGAACAGCGGGATCGCCACCGTCGGCGGCGGCAGCAGCAGGCCGAGCAGCAGCACGCGATAGCTCAGCCGCCGGAAGGGGAATTCCAGGCGGGCAAAGGCGAAGGCTGCCGCCGTGGCGAAGCCGACGCAGAGCGCCACGGCGCACGCCGTCACCAGCAGCGAGTTGAGATAGAGCGTCCCGAGCCGCCCCAGTTCCCAGGCCTCGACGAAGTTCTCCCAGCGCCAGACGGCGGGCAGGGCGAACGGGGTGCGAAAGATCTCGCGATTCGACTTGAACGCCGAGAGCACCATCCACACCGTGGGGTAGAACATCGCCGCGACCAGCACGGCACCGACCCCGAAGCGCAGCCCCTCCACCAGGCTCCAACGGCGGCTAGTAGCGGTGGACACTGAGCCGCTCCGAGATCCTGAGGTAGACGAGCGAAATCGCCATCACCACCGCTGCCAGCACCACGGTGAGCGAGATGCCGTAGCTCAGCTGGTTCTTGTCGAAGGCCTGCTTCATGATCCAGGTCGCCGGCACCTCGGTGGCCCCGAACGGATTGCCGTTGGTCATCGTGAAGAACAGATCGAACCCGGCGAAGCCGCCGGTCACCGCCAGGAGCACCGCCACCATGACGTTCTGGCGCAGCAGCGGCAGAGTGATCTGGAAGAACTGCACGAACGGCCCGGCGCCGTCGAGCGTCGCCGCCTCGTAGATGTTGCGCGGGATGCGGCGTAGCGCGGCAAAGAAGATCACCATGTAGAATCCGGCATACTTCCAGCCCGAGACGATCATGATGGCGATCAGCGCCGTCGCGGGCTGGCTCAGCCAGGGCTGCGCCAATTCGCCTGCCCCCAGCGCCTTCAGCACCGAGTTGAGCAGTCCCGAGCGGTAGTCGAGCACGAACGCCCAGAGCACGCCCGCCGCCGACATCGACAGCACCACCGGCGAGAAGAAGAACCCCCGCATCAGGGCGAAGCCCCGCCGGTCGGAGTTCAGCAGCACCGCCACGGCCAGCCCGAAGCTCACCTCGAACACCAGCGTGCCGAGGATGTACAAGACTACGTGCGCATAGCTCATCAGGTGCACGGCGTCGGCGAAGGCGCGCTGGAAGTTGTCGAGGCCGGCCCAGCGCGGCGCGGTGAACCCGTCCCAGTGCGTGAAAGCGTGGTAGAAAGCCGATCCCACCGGCCACAGCACGAACAGCCCGAACAGCGCCATTGCTGGGGCGATGAACAGAAGATTCACCGCCCCCTTCGCGACTGGAGCCGTCCGGTCCTCGATCGGCCGCCCGGCCCCCGCTTCGGCCATCGTCGCCGGCCTACTCTGCGATCAGCGCCACGGTCTCGTCGAGCCAGCTCAACGCATCGGCCGGCGACTTCTCTCCGGCCGCCACATAGGCGGCAGCCTGGTAGTAGGCCTCGGCCAGCGCCACCGGATAGGTGGTGTCGGGCGGCGGCACCATGGCTGGTGCTTCGGCCAGCATGCGGGCCATCTGGTCGGTCTGCGCATCGAGTTCGGCGGTCTCGTTGACGCCCTTGATCGGGCTCAGCGTGCCAGCTTCGGCCCTGAGGATCTGGTTGGCCGGCTGGGTGTAGAACTTGAGGAACTTGATCGCCGCTTCCGGGTTCTTGGCCTTGGCGTGGACCACGAAGCCGGTCGCCGTCCCGATCACGCTGTGCGCCAGCGGGTGGTCGGGGTCGATGACGGGCGTGTCGAACGAGGCGTAGCGGAAGTCGGCATCCGCCAGCTCCTTGGCCGTGCCGATCAGCCACGAGCCGATCGGGTGCATCGCCGCCGATCCCTCGAGAAAAGTCGCCATCGCCGGGTCGGCGCCGAGCCCCTGCAGATCGCGGTTGAACCCGCCGGCCTCGCGCAGTTCGACGATATGCTCGAAAGCCGCGAGGAAGCCGGGCGTGCTGAACTTGCCGGTCCGTTCGAAGGCCGCCGTGTACTCGGCCGGCGGCACCACCTTGGCGGCGATGTGCGAGGCCCAGTTGCCGAACGGCCAGAACTCGTTGTTGCCCTGGATGATGGCAATCTCGCCGGCATCGGTCAGCGTCTTGGTCAGCGCGACGAACTCGGCCCAGGTCGCCGGCGGCTTGATGCCGTATTCCTCGAAGATCGCCTGGTTGTACCAGATGGTGTTGGTCACATCGAGCGAGGTCGGGATCATGAAGATCTTGCCGTCCACCATGGTTCCGGCGCCTGCCGTCCACACCGACGGCACGAAGCTGTCGCCCCAGCCGTCGGTGGCCAGCGCCGCGGTCAGGTCCATGGCGTAGCCGGCCTCGGCGTCGCGCTTCACCGGAAACCCGGCCCACTGGAAGTAGATGTCCGGAACGTCGTTGCTCTGCAGCTGCGTGATCAGTCCGGTGTTCGAGTAGACGTCGTCATCGAACGGGATCTGGACGACCTTGATGTCCGGGTTGGCCGCTTCGAAATCGGCGATGATCTTGTCGAGCACCTCTTTCTCGGCGCCGCCGGTGGTGGCGTGGGTAATGCGAATTTCGGTGGCCGCCAGCGTCGTCGTGGTCATCAGCGCCGCCGCGATCAGCGCGAGCGAACCCTTCAAAATCTGCATCCTCGAACCCCTTGGTAATGGCACTGGTATGATATTGGTTTATTTCTCGCTGTCCAGTATCAGTTGATCGGCGAAAGGTAGGGCTGTTTCGCCTTGCCAATGGCAAGCCAAAGCCATACCAGTTGCACCAAAAGCCCGCGTGTGCCGGCTGGAGGCGATTTGGACTTCTACACCGCATTGAAGGAACGGATGGACCGTCAGCACGGCCCGCTGGGCGAGCGTCTGCGCAACGCCCTCGCGGCGGTGATCGAGACCGGTGCCATTCCGCAGGGCGAGTCGCTGCCCTCCGAGCGGGAAATGGCGGAGCGGCTCGACGTCTCCCGCTCGACGCTGCGCACGGGCCTCAAGGACCTGGTGCAGATGGGCCTGCTGGCGACGCGCCCGGGCGCCGGCACGGTCGTTGCCGGGCGCATCCCCAAGGCGCTGTCGCACCTGTCCGGCTTCACCGAGGACATGCACCTGCGCGGGCTCGTTCCCAGTTCCCGCATCCTGCAGTGCACCATTGCCCCGGTTGCCGCCGAGGCGGCCTTCCGCACCGGACTGCCGCTCGGCACCGAGGTGATGACGCTGGTGCGCCTGCGCATGGCGGGCGGCGAGGCGCTCTCGCTCGAGCGCGCCGTGGTGCCAGTCTCCGCGGTCGGCGCCGACTATGACGGCTCCGGCTCGCTGTACGAGCGGATGGACGCGCGCCAGGCCCGGCCCCGCCGCATCCTGCAGAGCCTGCAGGCGACCGAGGCGAGTGCCGAGATCGCCGCCGAACTCGGTATCCGCGAAGGGGCCGCGGTGCTGGAGATCAGCCAGCTCGGCTATGGCGAGGACGGAACGGTGGTCGAAGACGCGATCAGCTGGTATCGCGGCGATCGCTACAGATATGTCGGTGAAATCAAGGGTTGAGACCGTGAACGAACTTCGGCGTCAGTATCGCGACCAGATCGTCGCACTTCTCGACCGCGTGCTCGACGGTCAGGCCTCCGCCCTCGATGCGGCGCGCGACGCCGTGGCGCGGGCCATCGGGTCCGATCACCTCGTCTACGTGGCGGGCAGCGGCCATTCGCACGTCCTGGCCGAGGAGGTGTTCTACCGGGCCGGCGGCATCGCTGCCGCCCAGGCCATCCTCGATCCCGAACTGATGCTGCACCTTGGAGCCGAGCGCTCGACGCATCTCGAGCGCCAGGAGGGCCGCGCCGAGATCGTGCTGTCGGATTACCCGGTCGGCCCGGGGGATGTGGTCTTCATCGCCTCCAATTCCGGCCGCAACGCCTATCCGATCGAGATGGCCCTCGCGGCCCGGGCCCGCGGTGCGACCACCATCGCGCTCACCTCGCTGCAGCACGCCACCCGCACCACCTCGCGCCACCGCTCCGGCAAGTTGCTCTACCAGCTCACCGACATCGTCATCGACAATGGCGGCGTGTACGGCGATGCCGGCCTCGCGATTTCCGGGCGCGACGTTCGCATGGGGCCGACCTCGACGCTGGCCGGTGTCTTCATCCTCAATGCCATCATGGCCGAGGCCGTGGATCAGCTGGCCCGCATCGGCACCCTCGTCGATGTCTACCAGAGCGCCAACATGCAGGGCGCCGAAGCGGAGGCCGCCGCCATGATCCAGCGCTGGCGCCCCCGCATCAGCGGGCTCTGACTACTTCTGCTCGAGCCGGGCGATCAGGCTCGAGGTATCCCAGCGCCGTCCGCCCATCGCGACGATCTCGGCGTAGAACTGGTCGACCAGGGCCGTGACGGGCAGCTGTGCGCCATTTCCACGCGCCTCGTCGAGCGCGATGCCCAGATCCTTGCGCATCCACTCGACCGCGAAGCCGAAGTCGAACTTGCCGGCATTCATGGTCTTGTAGCGGTTTTCCATCTGCCACGATTGCGCGGCGCCCTTCGAGATCACCTCGATCACGGCCTCCACGTCCATGCCCGCCCGCTTGCCGAAATGGAGCGCCTCGGCAAGGCCCTGCACCACCCCGGCGATGCAGATCTGGTTCATCATCTTGGCGAGCTGACCCGAGCCGGCCGGCCCGAGGAGCCGGCAGGCCTTGGCAAAGCTCATGATCACCGGTTCGGCGCGGGCAAAGGCGGCGGCCTCCCCACCGACCATCACCGTCAGCTGTCCGTTCTCCGCCCCGGCCTGGCCGCCGGAGACGGGTGCATCGAGAAACGCGAAGCCCGCCGCACTGGCCGCCGCGCTGAGCTCGCGCGCCACTTCGGCCGAGGCGGTGGTGTGGTCGACGAACACGGTTCCCCGTCCCATCGCGGCGAAGGCGCCCGCCTCGCCCAGCGTCACCGACCTGAGGTCGGCGTCGTTCCCGACGCAGCAAAAGACGATGTCCTGGCCCTCCGCGGCCGCCCGCGGCGTCGCCGCCGCGCGGCCGCCATGCGCCAATACCCACGCCTCGGCCTTGGCGGTCGTGCGGTTGTACACCGTCACCTCGTGGCCCTTGGCCTTGAGATGCCGTGCCATCGGAGCGCCCATCACCCCCAGCCCCAGGAATGCCGCCTTCACCACTGTCATTCTCCCATGCTTGCAGGCGGGTAGAGATGCTCTCTCCCCTGCCAGTCCGAAACCGTGTAGCAGCCCTCTGCCGCCATTCGCACCGACGCCGCCGAGATCGGCACCTTGCCGTGGCCGCCGGGAATGTCGAGCACATAGGTCGGCTGGCAGAGGCCGGAGACCCGCCCGCGCAGGGCCGCGACCAAAGCCTGCCCTTCGGCGATCGACAGCCGGAAATGCGCGGTCCCCGGCGCGAGATCGGGGTGATGCAGGTAGTAGGGCTTGATCCGCGCCTCGACCAGGCCGCGCATCAGCTCCGCCAGCACCGCGGCGTCGTCGTTGACGCCGCGCAGCAGCACCGTCTGGCCGAGCAGGGCGATGCCGGCATCGGCGAGACGCGCCGCCGCCGCGCGCGCCGCCTCCGTCAGTTCGCGGGGATGGTTGGCATGGACGGCGAGATAGGTGGTCTTGCCGCTCGCCCTGAGCGCCCCGATCAGCCGCCCGTCGATCCGTTCGGGCTCGACCACCGGCACCCTTGTGTGAAAGCGCACGATCTTCACGTGCGGGATCGGCGCGAGCCGCGCCAGGATGTCCTCGAGCCGCCGCGCCGACAGCACCAGCGGGTCGCCCCCGGTGAGGATCACCTCCCAGATCTCGGGATGGCCGGCAATGTAGGCCACGGCCCGCTCGAGTGCCTGCGGCGCCAGCGTACCCAGCCCGTCGGGCCCCACCATCTCGCGGCGGAAACAGAACCGGCAATAGACCGGGCAGATATGCACGGCCTTGAGCAGCACCCGGTCCGGATAGCGATGCACGACCCCCTCGAGAGGCGAATGCGCCAGATCCCCGATCGGATCGCCGCGCTCCTCGGCTGCGGTGACAAGTTCCGCCGCATCCGGCACGAACTGCCGCGCGATCGGATCGCCGCGATCGCGGCGGTCGATCAGGCCCGCAACGGTCGGCGTCACGGCGATGGCGTACCGCTCCGCCACGGCCTCGACCACCGTGCGCAGGTCCTCGGCCAGCAGCCCCGCTGCAACCAGGTCCGCCGTCGTCCGCAGGGTCCGGTCCGCCTTCACGAGGCGCCTCCGACCACCGGCACCCACAGCACGTCCTCGATGCGTCGCGCCCCCACCGACAGCATCACCAGCCGGTCGAAGCCCATCGCCACCCCGCTGGTCGGCCGCATCAGGGGCAGGGCGGCCAGAAGCTCCTCGTCGAGCGGGTAGGTCTCGCCGTAGAGCCGCCGCTTCTCGTCCATTTCGAGCCCGAACCGGCGGCGCTGTTCCACCGGGTCGGTCAGCTCGCCGAAGCCGTTCGCCAGTTCCACCCCGCAACCGTAGAGTTCGAAGCGCTCCGCCACGCGCCGGTCACCGGGCACTCTGCGGGCGAGCGCCGCCTCCGCTGCCGGGTAACGGTCGAGGACGGTCAGGCGACCGTTGCCGAGCGCGGGCTCCACCCGCTCCACCAGCACGCGGCTGAACAGATACGACCACGTATGATCCCGTGGCACGTCGAGCCCGCGCCGACGCATCTGCTCGGCGAGCGCTTCAGCATCCGTATTGCCCTCGGCATCCATGGTCTCGCCGATGGCGATGCCGGCATGGCGCTCGAACGCCTCCGCAACGCCGATCCGCTCGGGCTCGGCCAGCGGATCGCAGGTCCTGTCGCGGAACCGCAGTTCCGCCGCGCCTGCCACCTGTGCGGCGAGGCGCACCAGCGCGATGCAGTCGGCGATCAGCGCATCGTAGGGTGCATCGGCCCGATACCATTCGAGCATGGTGAACTCGGGATGGTGCAGGGCGCTGCGCTCGCGATTGCGCCACACGTGCCCGATCGAGGCGATCCGCTGCTCTCCCGCCGCCAGCAGCTTCTTCATCGAGAATTCGGGCGAGGTGTGCAGGTAGAGCGTCTCCGCCGACCCGTCATTGCCGATGGCGAGCGTCGAGAACGCATGCAGGTGCGTCTCGTTTCCCGGGCTTCTCTGCAGTCCGGGCGGGTCGACGAGGACGAAATCCGCATCGGCGAAGTAGCCGCGCACCGCCGCCTCGATCCGGTTGCGTGCCAACAGCCGAGGCCGCCGGTCGGCATGCACCGACGGTGTCCACCATGGCGAAGCGGGAACGGATGCAGGGCCTCTGGCCAAGGAACGCCTTCTCCTGCTGCTCGGGACTGGCGGTTTGCGTCAAATTGCGGTATCGGGCGGCCCACATCGGATATCGGGTGCGTCCGCTCGGAGGCTGCTGCCGCTCCTCTAGGCCGCCACAGCCAAGTGAACAAGGAAGAAATAATGGTCAAGGTCATCGCCTCCTCGCTGCGCAAGGGCAATGTCGTGGAGCACGAGGACGGCAAGCTCTACGCCATCCTGTTTGCCGAGAACATCCACCCCGGCAAGGGCAACTCCGTTACCCAGGTCGACATGCGCCGCATTTCCGACGGCGTGAAGGTGACTGCCCGCTGGCGCACCGTCGAAATGGTCGAGAAGGCCGACGTCGATGAACGCGCCTACCAGTTCCTCTACCACGATGGCGAGGGCTACCACTTCATGGAGCCCACCAGCTACGAGCAGATCGCTGTGTCCGAGGACGTCATCGGCGATCAGGCGGCCTATCTCGTCGATGGCATGGAAGTGTTCATCAAGACCTTCGAGGGCGCTGCTCTCGCCATCGAGTTGCCGCAGCGCGTCACGCTCGAGATCGTCGAGACCGAGCCGGTGGTGAAGGGCCAGACCGCCTCGTCGTCGTTCAAGCCGGCCACGCTCAACAACGGCGTCAAGACCATGGTCCCGCCCCATATCGGCGTGGGCACCCGCGTCGTGGTGATGACCGAAGACGGCAGCTACGTCGAACGCGCCAAGGACTGAGGAGGGACGGCCGCGGACCGACAAATCAGTCCGGTGGACTGATTTGAGCCAGCAGTGCCCCGGGAGCTATGCTTCAAGGGCGGCATTTCGCCTCCGACCGCGCGACCCGCGACTCTCGCCCGAAGCGAGGGTCCTGTTCCGCCTACCCGCCCCATTGTTCGCTCCAGATTGACGACCCGTCTGCCCGGACGGACTGCCCTTTGCCGCCGATCATGCCTAGATGGGAGCTGCAGCAACTTGCGGAGCTTCCCATGACCCTCGAACTCGGTGGCATTCACCACCTCACCGCCATCACGGCCGCAGCCAGGCGCAATGTCGATTTCTATACCCGCATCCTGGGGCTGCGGCTGATCAAGAAAACCGTCAACCAGGACGACGTCAGCGCCTATCACTTGTTCTACGGCGATGCCGTGGCCTCCCCCGGCGCCGACCTCACCTTCTTCGACTGGCCGGCCGCACCGGCCCGCCGCGGCAATCACGAGGTGTCCCGCACCGGCCTCAGGGTCGCATCGGCGGATAGTCTCGCCTGGTGGAAAGAGCACCTGGCCGGGCAGGATGTCGCCTCGGGCAATATCAAGGAGCGGGCCGGGCACCTGTCGCTCGACTTCGAGGACTTCGAGGGCCAGCGCTTCCGCCTCGTCGCCGATCCGATGGCCGGCCCCGGACATCCCTGGGAGAAAAGCCCCGTTCCTGCCGAGCACCAGATCCTCGGCCTCGGACCGATCACCTTGTCCGTCCCCGACCTGCGCCGTACCGAACCGGTCCTGACCCGGGTCATGAACCTGCGCGAAGTGCGCGCCTATCCGGCGCGCGAACGGCATGGCGCCATCCACGTCTTCGAGATGGGGCCGGGTGGTGCCGCGGCGGAACTCCATGTCGAGGTCGTTCCCGACCTGCCGCAGGCCCGCCAGGGCGCCGGCGCCGTGCATCACGTCGCCTTCCGCACCCCCGACAAGGCCCAGTTCGACGAGTGGGTGAGGCGCACGGCCGGCTTTGGCCTGCGGACCTCCGGAGAGGTCGAGCGCTTCTACTTCACCTCGCTCTACTTCCGCGAACCCAACGGCATCCTGTTCGAGATCGCCACCGACGGCCCCGGCTTCACCGCCGACGAACCCCTCGAGAGCCTGGGCGAGCGCCTGGCGCTTCCCCCCTTCCTCGAGCCGCGGCGCGACGAAATCGAACGGGGACTGAAGCCGCTCTAGCTCGACCTGCCGCCCCCCGTCGCCGCGGGGTTGTCAGACAGGGCGTGGCGACCCGTCTCGGCGCCGAGAGTCGATCCAGGCCGGGACATCCGGTTTGACCGTTTCAACCGGGCGTCCAAACCGTCTAGCATGGGTGGCGGGTGAATCGCCCTGCCCCGCCTCACTGTCCACGCGAGCCTGCCCTGACGGTCCATCTCGACAGCAAAGCCACCCGTCTGCCGGCCTCGCCCGGCATCGACTGGCGTCACTGGGGCATCATCGGCGGCATGACGCTGGTCGGTATCGTCATGCGCTACCTGATCTTCCTCGGCTTCGCGACGACGGATGGCGACCTGGCGCAAAGCCTTTGTCGCTGGGACTGCAAGTGGTTCGGCCTGGCCGCTGGCGGCTACGAGACGGCCCTGCCGGCCAACCGGCTGGGCGAGGCGGACTGGGCGTTCTTCCCGCTCTATCCGCAGATGGTGCGCCTCTTCGGCGCCGCGACCGGTCTGTCCTTTGCCTGGTCGGGCATGCTCTTGTCCCAGTTCCTCGGCGTCCTCGCGGCGGTGCTTTCGCGGCCGCTGTTCGCCGATCGGCGCGCCTATCACCTGTTCGCCTTCTCGCTGCTGCTCGGCCCGTTCTCGCTGCTCTTCTGGCTGCCCTACTCCGAGAGCCTCTACATCCTGCTGACATTGCTCGGTCTCAGGGCACTGCGCGGTGCGAACTTCCCGTTTGCCGGCGCGATCGGTGCCCTGCTCTCGGCGACCCGGGTCACCGGCATACTGTTCGGGGTCGCCATCCTCGTCGAGGCCGTCGCCGACCACTTCCGCCGCGGCGGCAAGGCCGATCGGCTGTTGTCCAGCCTGCTGGCGCCACGCGTCTTGCTGGCGTTGCTCCTCGTGCCGCTCGGCCTGATCGCGTTTGCCGTTCACCTGCGCCTGGTCATGGGCGACGGGCTGGCCTTCGCCCACGTGCAGATCGCCTGGTACCGCGAACTCGGCAACCCGTTTGCCAACTGGTTCGCGACCGTCGTCGGCAACAGCTCGCCACGCATCCATGCCCTTGCCGTGCTGGTCGGGCTCGGACTCGTGGTTGTGCTGTTCCGGCGTCGCCGGCAGGCGGAGGCGGCGTTCTGCCTTGCGGCCGTCGCCCTGTCGACCGCAACCGGCATGGAGTCGGCCCTGCGCTTCTTTGCCGGCCTCGCCCCGTTCGGTCTGGTTACCTGCGAACTCCTGGCCGAACGGCGTCGCCTTTACTGGCTCGCCTATCCGGTCGGGCTGCTGCTCGGCGCCTACCTCTTTCACGGTTGGCTGACCGGATCGCGGGTGATGGTCTAGTCATGGCGAGCCTCCTCCCCCACGCCGGTCTGGCCCTGCTCGCCCTGGGTGAGCTTGCCCTGCTCGGCTTTGCCGCAAGCGCCGACGTCTCGGAGACCTACCGGGCGTTCTACATCGACAGGTCCAGCAGTTGCCTGCCGCAGCTGGTGACGGGCGCCTTCCAGCTCGGTCGTCCGATCTCGGCCGGCCTCGCCACCTTGCCCGAGTTCGAC
This sequence comes from Devosia sp., assembly GCA_041916695.1. Lineage (GTDB taxonomy): Bacteria > Pseudomonadota > Alphaproteobacteria > Rhizobiales > Devosiaceae > Devosia_A. The sequence continues at coordinate 125,005 of JAYRZA010000001.1, forward strand.
GCGGTGGCCGTCTGCGGCGTCGCCTATACCGGCGCGGAGGGCACCTGGATGTTCGGGCCCGAGGCCCGCTTCCACTTTGCAGTCCCCCCCGGAACGCAAGACTTGCGGTTCACCTTCGAGGGAAGGCGGGGGCATCAGCGGCGCCTGCTGGTCATGGCCAATGGCACCCCCGTCGGCATGCTCGACAATGACGGCCATGCGGACCAGAGCTATGGCTTTGCCGTACCCCGCGCCCTTTTGGCCGATGACGGAGCGCTCGATGTGACGCTGCTCATCGATGATCCGCCCGAACCGCGCAACTCGGTCGCGGCCCGGAAGTTCAACTTCTTCATCCGTTCGATCACCCTGTCGCTCGAACAGGACGAGCGCGGCTCCGTCAGCAGCGGAACCGCGCTCTGAGCGCCGTGGGGGGTTGGCGGCGCTATTCGGAGGGACACCCGGTCATGCCGTCGGCCGCCACGCAGCCGCCGTCGGGAACCTCGCTGGTGACAGTCGGCACCACCAGCACCCGGGCCATGTCGATCAGCTGCATGAACTCGGCGCGATAGCCGTTCTCGTCGCTGCCGCGGGCGCCTTGCGCCAGATCGCGGATCGCCTCCCACCTCATGTCGCCGTAGTTGGAGCCCTTGAGCTTCTGCCCGAAGGCGGCGACCGCTGCGGCAAACCGGGCATCCTGTGAGGCCTGCGCCAGCTCGGCGACCGCGAGGTCCCGGCCGATCGGCTGCTCGATCAGCTGCGAATTGTCGCCGTCCGGCGCCTTGTAGCGGATCCTGAGGAACCCGATTTCGTCGGTGGCCGTCGCCGGCGGCGTCGCGACGTCGCTTTCATAGCGCAGCGGGTCGTTGAGCTCGGCGCCCGAGCCCACCGGGGTGATCTCGTAGAGCGCGGTCACCGTGGTGCCCGCCCCGATCTCGCCGGCATCGACCTTGTCGTTGTTGAAATCCTCGCGGTTGAGCGCCCGGGTCTCGTAGCCGATCAGCCGGTATTCGCTCACCACCGCCGGGTTGAACTCGACCTGGATCTTGACGTCCTTGGCGATGGTTTCGAGCGTGCCGCCGGCGTCCTGCACCAGCACCTTCTGGGCTTCCTTGAAGCTGTCGATGTAGCTGGCATTGCCGTTGCCATTCTGCGCCAGCGCCTGCATCGTGTCGTCGCCGAGGTTCCCCTGCCCGAACCCGAGCACCGAGAGGAACACGCCGCTGTCGCGCTTCCGCTTGATGTAGGTCTTGAGGTCTTCCGGATCGTCGATGCCGACATTGAAGTCGCCGTCGGTGGCAAGGATCACCCGGTTGACGCCATCGGCGATCTTGTTCTGCTCGGCGAGGCGATAGGCGAGTTCGATCCCTTCCGCTCCGGCGGTCGAGCCGCCGGCCGACAGGTTCTCGAGCGCCACGAGGATCTTCGCCTTTTCCGTCGCCCTGGTCGGTTCCAGCACCACGCCCGCCGAGCCGGCATAGACGACGATCGATACCGTGTCGTTGGCGCCGAGCTGGTCGACCAGCAGCGCGAAGGCGCGCTTCAGCAGCGGCAGCTTGTCCGGCTCGTCCATCGACCCGGACGTATCGAGCAGGAAGACGAGGTTCGACGGCTTGTCCTCGGTCACCGGCGGCACGTAGCCCTTGATGCCGATCTGGACGATCTGCGTCTTGCCGTTCCACGGCGTCGGGTACACCGAGACCGTCGGCTTGAACGGCGTCGCGGCATCGACCGGCGCCGGATAGGCGTAGCTGAAATAGTTGATCAGTTCCTCGATCCGCACGGCGTCGGGCTCGGGCACCCAGCCATCGGTCAGCGCGCGGCGGACATAGGAATAGGACGCCGTGTCGACATCGATCGAGAAGGTCGAGACCGGTTCGTTCTTGACGACCTTGAGCGGCGACTCGGCAAAGCGGGTGAACTCGTCGCCCGAGGGTTCGGTCGGCGTCACCATGGCGTCGACCGGCGCCGGCATACCGACCGCCTCGGCCTCCGGCGCATATTCCGCCATCATGCCCTCCTGCGACTGCACGCCGGCCGTCAGTCCGAGCTTGGGCTGCGCCACGCCGCGGTTGCTTGTCGCCGGGGCGGCAGGCGCGGCCTCGTCGGCCGCCGCGATGCTCAGTTGCGCGCCCGGCGTCTCAGTGGCGGCGAGGCCGTTCGCCGTCGCCTCTTCCTTCTTTTCGGCGACAGCATCGGGCTTCAGCACCGGCGCGTCGGCATCACGCAGAACGGGCGGCACGCCGATCGGACTGATCGCGGTTGAGGTATAGAGCTGGTAGCCCAGCGGCAGCAGCAGCAGCGCGATGGCGGCGGTGCCGAGGCCGTAGGTGAGGCGGGTATCCATGGTCCAGTTCCCTTTCGCAGTGGCGAACATGGACCTCAGACGCTGCACCAACCGACTTCCTTGGGCGGCTTTCCTGGCCGCGCCCTGCTCCGCATCGAAGGCGTGCAGCGCCGCTTCCAGCGCCCGCTGCCGCGCGGCCGCGGCTGGTGCCGGCGGCGCGATGTGCCTGAGCAGGTTGAGCTTGTCGTCGTTCTGGTTGCTCATAGGAGCCCCCTCAGGGTCTTTTTGGCTTCGTGGACGTGCCAGGAGACGGTGGCCTCCTTGCACCCCATGATCACGCCGGCCTCGGCGTGGCTCATCCCCTCCGCGTAGATCAGCAGCACCGCGTCCCGTTGCTGGTCGGGAAGTCTGCGGACCGCATCCCAGAGTTCCTTCGCGGCCAGGCTGTCCTCCTGGTCGGGAAGGTATTCGTCCGGCGCCACCTCGGCGTAGCGATCGACGTTCCTGCCGCGCCGCGAGCGGGCCCGCTGCATGTCGCGGACCGCGTTCAGCGTCACGCGATAGAGCCAGCTGGTGAAGGCGCTGCGCCGGTCGAAGCTCTTGAGGATCGAGGCGAGCTTGACGCAGACGTCCTGCGCCACGTCCTCGGCATCGGAGGCCTTGCCGCACCACTTGCAGGCGGTGCGGAAGATGAAGTCGTAGTGCCGCGCCACCAGGTCCGAGAAGGCCCGCCGGTCACCGCCGACGGCGCGCGCGATTAGCGTCTCGTCGGCGAGGCGCGGCGGTGGGGAATCGTAGAATTGCGGCATCAAGGCAAAGGACCGTGGCACCCGATTACACTCTCGCGTCGCATCTTAGGACTACGACGCCAGTCCCGATGCCCTCCTTGGGCCGAGTGCAGAGATATTTTCGTAGGGCGGAGGCGCCTGGGGGTCCTGCTGCCCCTCGCAGGTCGTGCGGCGTGGATTGGGCAGTGGAGTGCAGGGTGGAGCCGGGTGCACCCCCCTTGCCGCCGCCGCCGCGCCGGTCTACCCAAGCCGCATGTCCGAAGATCCCGAACCGCCCCGCAATCCCTGGTGGCGCCTCAACCCGGCGCGCATCGTGCTGCTGATCATGGGCGCGCTGCTTGCTCTCTACATCGCTTCCGCGCTCTTGGGCGGGCTCGGCAACTACGAGGCGCTGCGGGACGCGAGCGATGCCGCGAAAGCGACATCGGCGAACTAGCATGTCCGGCTGGGGGCCGGTCGCGGCCGCCGGCTCGCGCCTCCTCGCGGATCGAGGACTCGAGCTGCCTTTACTGCTCCCGTCGGCACAGCCTCAGCATGCCCTCCCGCGCCCGGAGGATCGCGGATTGCTGCTCCTCCCCGGCCTCGTAGCGAGGTTCGAGAACGGCGAGTTCGCTGGCCACCTCGACCATCCCCCGCAGGCTGGGAGGATAGAGCCTTTCGATCTGAACGAGGTCCCTCATCTCCGCCCCGTTCTGGCGGAACTGCATGATCAGTTCGCCGATCTCGCCCATCAGGGCGCAGCGATCGAGCGTCTCCTGCGCTCCCGAGTACGGCGAGCCCGCCCACAGCGACGCCGCGACTACGCCCACCCGCAGCATGATCCCGCCCTTCGGCACGGCAATCCTCCCCCCGCTGCCGTCGGCGACCTCCCGCCGACCCATCCTACGCCACCAGGGCCGCAGGTACCGCCTCGGCGATGAAGCCGCCGCCCAGCACCTCGCCGGTCTCGCTGTCGTCGGCATAGAACACACAGGCCTGGCCCGGCGAGATGCCATACTCGCCGGCGAACAGCGTCACGAACACCTCGCCATCCGCCATGTGCACCGCGCCCGACTGCGGCGGCCGGGTGGAACGAACCTTGACCTCGAGCGGCAGGCCGTTGCCGGCCGCGAGCGCGCCCAGGTCGGTATCGCCCAGCCAGTTGACGTCCCTCAGCCGCACCGTTCTGGTCATCAGCGCCTCGCGCGGACCCACGACCACCCGTCCGGCACGATGCTCGAGCTTGACCACGTAGAGGGGCTCGCCGGCCGCCACCCCCAGCCCCTTCCTCTGCCCGACGGTGAAGTTGACGATGCCGTCGTGCCGCCCGAGCACCCGTCCGTCGAGATGCACGATCTCGCCCTGTTCGAGGGCCTCGGGATGCATCTTCCGGATCACCTCGGCATACCTGCCCTGCGGCACGAAGCAAATGTCCTGGCTGTCGTGCTTGTCGGCGACTTCCAGCCCGAACTCCCGCGCCAGTTCGCGCACCGCCGGCTTGGTCATCCCGCCCAGCGGAAAGCGCAGGAAATGCAGCTGTGCCTGCGTGGTGGCAAACAGGAAGTAGCTCTGGTCGCGCGACGCATCGACCGGGCGGAACAGCCGACGGCGGCCTGCGACCAGCCGGCTCTGCACATAATGGCCCGTCGCCAGCACGTCGGCGCCCAGGTCGTGTGCCACCTCCATGAGGTCGACGAACTTGACGCTCTGGTTGCAGGCGATGCACGGCACCGGCGTCTCGCCCTGCCGATAGGCATTGGCGAACGGCTCGATCACCGCGTTGCGGAAGCGCTCTTCGTAGTCGAGCACATAGTGCGGAATGCCCAGCCGCGCGGCGACGCGGCGGGCGTCGTGAATGTCCTGGCCCGCGCAGCACGCACCCTTGCGGTGCGTCGCCTCGCCATGGTCGTAGAGCTGCAACGTGATGCCCACGACATCATAGCCCTCGCGGGCGAGCAGCCCCGCCACCACGGAGCTGTCGACCCCACCGGACATCGCGACGACGACGCGCGTGTCCTCGGGGCGCTTGGGCACATCGAGCGAATTCATCTCAAGCCTCGTCAGGAAGGGGTCAAGGTCCGACCGACGGCGCCCCTATAGGCGCTTTCTCCCACCCTGTCACGCGCCTCCGCCTCGGCAGGAATTGCCCAGTGCGGCGCATTCTGCCGTGCCAGATCCCGCCAGCCGTGGCCTAACCCGCTGATCCAGAAGGGTTGGTCGTCCGGCACGGTGCTTGCAAGGCAGCAATCGGACTATTGTGTCACGAGGCGTAAGTGTCGACATCGGTTTCGGTCGGGTTTGCTCCCGCCACATCGCCACAGGTTACTACCGGCGTCACCGCCGAACAGCAGGGCGCCACGGATGGCGCGGGCGCAGACGTCTTTGCCAGCCTGCTGTCGCTGCTCGGCAACCAGCTCGCCGATGCGGCGGGCGACGCCGGCGTCAGGCTGCCGAAGGAACTGGCGGACAATCCCCTCCTGGCCTCGCTGACGGCGGTTGCGACCGCGCTGCCCGACCTGCCGGCCGATCCGTCTGCCCTGGCCGACGGCCTTGGCGAGATCGATGGCGAAGCGGCCAATGCCCTGATCAAGGACCTCGCGGCCGCCCTCACCGCCCTCGGCGACGCCCTCGCGGCCGGCCAGCCCCTCGACCCGGCCCTCGAGGACGAACTCGCCGACTCCCTTGATGCCGTTGCCGCCCTGCTCGGCATTCCGACGGCGCAGCAGCCATCGCCTCCCGCTGCCGGCGGCCTCCCCGGGCAGGACGCCGTTTCGCCCTCTCCGGTCGGTACCACCCCGGCCGCCGACGAGGTCGGGGCTGCACCCCTCGAGTCCGCGGAATCGCCTGCGCCCGCGGGCATGCAGGCGAGGCCGGTGCCCGAGGTGCTGTCGCGGCTCGGAACCGCACTTACCGACCTCGCCGCGCGGCTCGAGGCGCAGGCCCCGGCGCTCGCAAAGGCCCTCGCGGGCCTCGGCGATCGCCTGTCCTCCGGTGACATTCCCGATGCCGTCCTCGCGGCCATCGGCGTGCCCCGCGAGGGCGAGACCACCAATCGCGATCTCCTGCAGCTCATCGCGGCCCTGTCGCCCAGGCCGGTGACCACCGCCCTGCCGCAGACGCCGCCGATCGCCGCTCCGATCCTCGATCCGGTCGGCCTCGCGACCTCGACCGACGGCGCCGCCGATGCGCAGCTCGACAGCGATACGGGTGCCGCGCCCAGGCTGGCTCCGGCCCCCGAGGCGCGGCCCGACGACAGACCGGCCAGCGAGGCGAAGGCCGTCCTGACGGTGCGCCCCGCCGATCAGCCCGCTCCGGCCGTCACCGGCGTCGATCCGGCGACGGCGGCGGTCCCCGGCCAGGCCGGTGCGATTGCCGCCCCCACCGCGAGGGCCATTCACGCCGCCTATCACGCCCCCGTGCAGCAGCTTAACCTGCCGCAGGTGGCGTTCGAACTGGCTCGCCACGTCGAGGCCGGCAACAGCCGCTTCCAGATCCGGCTCGATCCGCCCGAACTGGGCCGCATCGATGTCCGGCTGGACCTCGACGGCTCCGGCACGGTCAATGCCCGGATGGTGGTGGAACGCTCCGAGACGCTCGACCTGATGCAGCGCGACCAGCGGGCCCTGCAGCAGGCGCTGCAGCAGGCGGGTCTCGATGCCAGCAAGACCAACCTCGAGTTCTCCCTGCGCCAGAACCCCTTCGCCCGCGACTTCGGCAACGGAGAGGGTCGCGACCGCTCTTCCGGCCCGACCGGTTCGGCCCCCGGCGCGGGCGTCGAGACCGTCGAAGCCGCGGTTCCGGCCGGCCTCTACCGCGGCACGGCATCGGCCGGCGGCGTCAACCTGTTCGTATAGGAGGCCACCATGGCAGTCTCCGGAGTCGGTACAACGTCCACCGGCGCGCTGAGCGGCACCCGCGCCACCATCGCGCAGAACTTCGATACCTTCCTGCAGCTGCTGACCACGCAGTTGCGGAACCAGAACCCCCTCGATCCGCTCGACACCAACCAGTTCACCCAGCAGCTGGTACAGTTCTCCGGCGTCGAGCAGCAGCTCAAGACCAACGACTTCCTCGAAGCCATGATGCTCTCGACACAGAACGCCAACAACTCGCAGGCGGTGAGCTACATCGGCAGGATGGTCACCGCCTCGGGCGTCCGCACCGAGCTGAGCGACGGCGCCGCCACCTGGCACTTCGCCGTCGACAAGGACGCAAGCATCACCGCGACCGTCAAGGATGCCGACGGCAACACGGTCTTCACCAAGACCGGCACGGTCAAGAAGGGCGAGAGCGTCTTCAACTGGGACGGCGTCGGCACCGACGGCAAGCAGAAGCCCGATGGCACCTACTCGGTGCAGATCGAGGCGCGCGACAGCGAGGGCAACCTCGTCAGCGTCGCCACCGAGATGACCGGCGAAGTCACCGGCATCGATTTTGCCGGCTCGGAGCCCGTGCTGATCGTCGGCGGGGCCCGCGTCAACCTGTCGAGCGTCCTTTCGGTGCGCAGCAAGACCGCCACCGACGGAACGGGCGAGGAGGGCACGCTCTAGCGTCCCCTTCCGGAGGCTGAGCTGCGGCGACCGTCGCGTTGCGCGCGTGCGGGCCGACGGGCGTCGGTGAATGCCTTCTTCTACTCCCCCAGTCCGGTCGGCAGGCCATCCATGCTGAGCAGGTTCTTCTCGCGCTGGTAGGCGGCAAGGCCGTCCGGCCCCTTGGCCTCGGCCCAGCGGTCCATGGTGTCGCGCTCGCCCTCGTAGGCCATCAGTGGCACGCCGTAGCCGCACGAGGTCTTCACCAGGTCGAAGTCGATGCGGACGATCTGTCGGGCCCCGAGCGGCTCGGCATTGCCGTAGTGCTCGGCCAGCAGCCCCTCGTACTCCGCGCCACCCCGCGCGATCGTTCGCCCGCGGCCGTAGAGCCTGAGGATCAGCGGCGGCCCCTCGACGGCGCAGAACATGATCGTCAGTCGTCCGTCCGCCTTCAGGTGCGCCGCCGTCTCGTTGCCGCTGCCGGTGCGGTCGAGATAGCAGGCCGCATTGTCCGACAGCACCCGGAACAGATCGGTCGAGCGCGGCGAGACGTTGATGTGGCTGCCGGCGGCAGCCGACGCGGTGAAGAAGACGTGCTGGCGCGCGATGAAGTCGCGCTGGTGCGCACTGAGTGCCGGATAGTCCTTCGCCATCGGCCCACCTCCCTCGTCCCGGTCATGGTTGACGGATTGTGAATTTGCTTCGACTTGTTCGCAAGTCTTGAGCGCTCCGAAAACGCCGCCTACGTGTTGCGCGTTAACGTCGCCCCACCCCGAAAGCCCCGGCTTTTAACGCATTCTAAGGAATGCCTTAGCCGAATTTTAAGTGCGTTGGGCTAGGGTCGGGAACGTGGTCAGGTTGAGTAAGTGAGTACAATGACCGTACAGATGCGTCCCCGCGTAAAGTACGTGATCGGTCCGGACGGCAGTCCGTTGACGATCGCGGACCTTCCCCCCAAGGACACTCGTCGATGGGTCATCCGCCGCAAGGCGGAGGTCGTCGCGGCCGTGCGTGGCGGGCTGCTGAGCCTGGAGGAAGCGTGTCAGCGCTACACCCTCTCGGTCGATGAATTCCTCAACTGGCAGGCCGCCATCGACAAGCATGGCCTCGCCGGGCTGCGCACCACCTGGATCCAGCACTACCGGGAGGGGTGAGCCGCGGCCCGGTAGGGTCAAATCGGTCCGGTGGACCGATTTGAGCGGCGAACGCCGGAGTGCAACCGACGGCCGGACGAGGAACGACCTGAGCGTCAGATCCTGTACGGCGGCCCGCCGCGCCGCCTACGGCGTTGCCTCACCCATGTACCTTCTGCCCTCGGCCGTTTCCTTGAGCGCCTCGTAGTGCGCCGTCACGGCCGGCAGTGCCGGCTTGTCGAACGGCGTCGACACCCACCGGTGCGTTGACAGCGCAATGGCGATATCCGCAAGGCTCATCCGGTCGTTGGCGATGAAACGCCCCGCCTGCGCCAGGTGTGCCTCGAGGATGCGCATCGCGATCGTCCAGCGCGCGATGGAATCGGCGATCCGCTGCGGGTCGGCATAGGCCGGGTTTTGTCTGAGCAGCGCCAGCACCGCATACATCCAGGGCGGGTTCAGTTCCGTTGCCTGCCAGGTCATCCACTGGTCGACCAGCGCCCGTTCGCGTAGCTCGGTGGGAAACAGGCCGCTGCGATGCCGCTCGGCGAGGTAACGCATGATCGCCCCGCTTTCCCACAGCACGAACCCGCCTTCGAGGATCACCGGCACCTGGGCGTTGGGATTGAGCTTGAGGAACTCCGCCTCGCGCGGGTCGCGATGCGGCAGGCCCCAGGTCTCGTTCTCATAGGTCAGGCCGATCAGATCGGCAGTCCACATCACCTTTCGCACGTTGATCGAGGTGACCCGCCCGAGGATGGTGAGGTCGTCCATGTTCATCCCTCCTTAACCGTCACCGGCAATCTCTGCCGGCTATTTGCATTCTGCGAGAGGCGGTTAACAACTTGTTTACCATCCGCTCGGTAATTTTTGCCTATCGGGCTCGGTGCGCTGGTTCGCGCGCCACAAGGCGACAGGTCGGGTTTCCGCGTGAACGCATTGCTGCAGGTCTTCAACCGTCTCGGATTGGCGCGGGTTGCCGCGATGGCGGTCATCGCGGTGCTGATGCTGGGGTTCTTCGCCTTCATCATCATGCGGGCCTCCACCCCGCCCATGGCGGCGCTCTACACCGGGCTGTCCTTCGAGGATTCTGCCGCCATCGTGCGCGAGCTGCAGAGCCAGAACGTGCCGTTCGAGCTGCGCGGCGAGGGCGAATCGATCCTCGTGCCGCGCGACCAGATCACCCAGATCCGCATGACCCTGGCCGAAAACGGCCTGCCGACGCGCGGCCAGGTCGGCTACGAGATCTTCGACCAGCAGTCGACCCTGGGCGCCACCAGCTTCGTCCAGAACATCAACAATGTCCGCGCCCTCGAGGGCGAACTGGCGCGCACCATTTCCTCGCTGGCCCGCATCAAGTCGGCCCGTGTGCACCTCGTGCTGCCCGAACGCGCCCTGTTCAGCCGCGAGCAGAAGGACCCCACCGCATCGATCGTGCTGTCGGTGCGCGGCGAGCTCTCGGCGGGCGAGATCCGCGCCATCCAGCACCTCGTTGCCTCCGCCGTCGAGGGTCTGACCCCGACCCGCGTCTCGGTGGTCGACGATACCGGGCGGCTGCTCGCCTCCGGCGCCGGCAACGGCCCCGACGACGTCATCGCCGGCGAGACCGAGGAACGCACCCTCAATGTCGAGAACCGCCTGCGCACCCGCGTCGAGGACCTACTCGCCAACATCGTCGGCGCCGGACGCGCCCGAGTGCAGGTCTCGGCCGAGCTCGATCTCAACCGCAGCACGCGCACCTCCGAAACCTTCGATCCCAACGGCCAGGTGGTCCGCTCGACCCAGTCGCGCGAACTCGCCAACAGCGCCACCGGTCCGGGCGAAGCGGGCCAGGTGACGGTTGCCAACGAACTGCCCGGCGCCGCCCAGGACAATGGCGCCGGCGGCACCAGCGAACAGGGTTCGACCACCGAGGAGACCACCAACTACGAGATCTCCAAGACCACAGCCACCGAGATGACCGAGGCCGGCGGCATCCGGCGGCTGTCGATCGCCGTGGTGGTCGACGGCATCTACACCACCGATGCGAGCGGCAACTCCACCTATGCGCCGAGGGACCAGGCGGACCTCGACCAGATTACCGCCCTGGTCCGCTCCGCCGTCGGCTTTGACGAGACCCGCGGCGACCAGGTGCAGGTGGTCAACATGCAGTTCGCCGACCGGCCGGAAGTATCGGCCGAGGGGACGTCCGCACCGGGGCTGTTCGACTTCACCCGCGACGACCTGATCAGCGCCGCGGAGATGGCCGTGACGCTGCTGATCGCTCTCGCGCTGGTGTTCTTCGTCATGCGCCCGCTGCTCAAGCGCGTACTGACACCCGAGGCGGCGCCGTTGACCCTGCCGCAGAGCGCCGAAATCGGCGGTCCGGGAATGGGCGGTCCGGGCAATTTCGGCGCGGCCCAGGTCAACTCCACACTGCCCAACCTCTCCGGCAGCGGCGAGTTTCCCGAGGAGCCGGGCGCCGAGTCGCGCGTCCCGGCCTGGGTGAGCAACGCCAAGTCGATCGGCGAAGCGCAGGTACAGACGCTCAAGACCGTCGGCAATCTCGTCGACGAGAACCCAAAGCAGGCCGCACTGATCGTGCGCGACTGGCTCTCGACCGCAACGTGAGGACCTGAATGGCCGCCGCCACCGCACTCCAGCCCAATGCGGCACAGCAGCAGATGGCCAGCCGCCACCTGGTCATCGGCGGCGATTCGCGTAGCCTCGCCGGCGACGAGAAGGCGGCCGTGCTGCTGCTCGCCCTCGGTCCCGACTTCGGCAAGCCGATCCTGCAGGAACTGGACGAGATGGAGATCCGGCAGCTCTCCCGCGCCATGGTGCGGCTGGGCCCGATCACCCAGGACATGCTCGATACCCTGCTGGCCGAGTTCGTCACCACGATCTCGTCAAACGGCAGCATCGCCGGCAATTCCGAGACCACCCAGCGCCTGCTGCTCAGCTTTCTGCCGGCCGAGCGGGTCGACGCCATCATGGAGGAAATCCGCGGTCCCGCCGGCCGCAACATGTGGGAGAAGCTCTCCAACGTCCAGGAGGACGTGCTCGCCAACTACCTCAAGAACGAATACCCGCAGACCATTGCGGTGGTCCTCTCCAAGCTCGCCACCGACCACGCCAGCAAGGTGCTCTCCGCCCTGCCCGAGGAGCTGGCGATGGAAGTCGTGCACCGCATGCTGACCCTCGAGCCGGTGCAGAAGGAGATCCTCGACAAGATCGAGACGACGCTGCGGACCGAGTTCATGTCCACCCTCAGCCACACCAAGCGGCGCGACAGCCACGAGCAGATGGCCGAGATCTTCAACTCCTTCGATCGGCAGACCGAGGCGCGCTTCATCACCACGCTTGAGGAGCGCGACCGCGAGGCGGCCGAGCGCATCAAGGCGCTGATGTTCACCTTCGAGGATCTGGCGCGGCTCGAGTCGAGCGCCATCCAGACCCTGATCCAGAAGATGGACAAGAAGGAGCTCGGTCTCGCCCTCAAGGGGGCCAACGACACCGTCAAGGACGTGTTCTTCTCCAACATGTCGGCCCGCGCCGGCAAGATGCTCAAGGACGATATGGAGGCGATGGGCCCGGTGCGGCTCAAGGACGTGGACGAGGCGCAGGGCAAGATCGTCGCCACCGCCAAGGACCTCGCCGCCAAGGGCGAGATCGTCATCAACAAGGGCAAGGCCGACGAGGCGATGATCCAGTAGATGAGCGCCACCCCCGCCCGCTTCACCTTCGATCTGGATCTCGGCCGCCACAACGAGCGCAACTCGGTGGTCACCGAGTCGGGTCTCGCGCAGATGCTCGCCACCGCCCGCAAGGAAGGCGAGACCGCCGGGTTTGCCGCCGGCGAGCAGAGCGCCACGGCCCGTGCTGCCAAGCAGTTGACGGCCGCGGCCGAGCAGCTTGCCGGCAAGACGGCCGCGATGGCCGCCTCGATCGACGACGCGCGCCGGCAGGCGATCTCGGAGTCGGTCACGCTTGCCCGCGCCATCGCCCGCAAGCTCGCCGCGACGCTGATCGCCCGCGAGCCGGCGGCCGAGATCGAGGCGCTCATCGTCGATTGCCTCGCCAGCCTCAACGCGGTGCCGCATCTGGTCATCCGCTGCCGGCCCGACCTGGCCGATGCCGTGCGCGACATTGCCACGCAGCGCATTGCAGCCTCGGGTTTCTCGGGGCGTCTCGTGGTGCTCGGCGATCCCGAGATAGCCCCGGGCGATGCCCGCCTGGAATGGGCGGATGGCGGCCTGGCGCGCGACGTCCGGCACCTCGAGGCCCAGGTCGACCAACGCATCGCCGAATACTTCGCTGCCCGGGGCATCCCCGCGGCTGGCCCCACGGAGAATGAACCATGAGCAGCGGCGGCATGAGCGGCGGCGTTCCCCTCGAGGAGATGGCTGCCCCCGGGCGCGACGGACAGATCCCGCACGGCGAGCGCTCCGCCGCCGATCTCGAGGCCGTCTTCGATGTTCCCGTGCGCATCTCGGTCGTTCTCGGTCGCGCCAAGGTGCCGGTCGCCAACCTGCTCAAGATGGACATCGGCACGGTCGTCGAGCTCGACCGACAGGTCGGCGAGGCCGTCGAGATCTACGTCAACGACCGGCTGGTGGCGCGCGGAGAAATCGTCCTCGTCGAGAACCGCTTGGGCGTCACCATGACCGAAATCATCAAGGCGGCCTAGGAGATGTCCGTGCGCGCGACGATTGCTGCATCGGCCGCCCTCCCCGCAAAACTGCGAGAAACCCCATGCGCCTGCTGATTGTCGGCCCCCTCGAGGGCCAGCTTACCGAGGCCACCAAGCTCGCCATGGATGGTGGCGCCAAGGTCGCGCATGCCCCCTCGGTCGAGATCGCGCTGGCCGCGCTGCGCGCCGGACGCGGCGCCGACCTGCTGCTGGTCGACGTGATGATGGACATTGCCGGCCTGATCGCCGGGCTCGATGCCGAGCGGATCGTCATCCCGGTCGTCGCCTGCGGCACCGAGAGCAATGCCGCCGCGGCGGTCAACGCCATCCGCGCCGGCGCCAAGGAGTACATCCCGCTTCCCCCCGACGCCGAGCTGATCGCCGCCGTGATCGCTGCCGTCGCCCGCGAGTCGACCGATTTCCTCTATCGCGACCCGGCAATGGCCCGCGTCGTCCGGCTCGCCGACCAGGTCGCAGGCTCCGATGCCTCGGTGCTGATCACCGGCGAAAGCGGCACCGGCAAGGAGGTGATGGCCAAGTACCTGCATTCGCGCTCGAAGCGCGCGGCTCGGCCATTCATCTCGATCAACTGCGCCGCCATCCCGGAAGCCCTGCTCGAGTCCGAGCTGTTCGGCCACGAGAAGGGTGCCTTCACCGGTGCCGTCGCCCGTCGCATCGGCAAGTTCGAGGAAGCTTCGGGGGGGACGCTCCTCCTCGATGAGATTTCCGAGATGGACGTGCGGTTGCAGGCCAAGCTGCTCCGCGCCATCCAGGAGCGGCTCATCGATCGGGTGGGCGGCACCAAGCCGGTACCCGTCGACATCCGCATCATCGCCACCTCGAACCGCAATCTCGCCGAAGCCGTACGCGACGGCAGCTTCCGGGAAGACCTGCTGTTCCGTCTCAACGTCGTCAACCTGCGGCTCCCGGCGCTGCGCGAGAGGCCGGCCGACATCGCCGCGCTGTCCGAACACTTCGTCGAAAAGTATGCCAAGGCCAACGGCCTGGGCCGCCGCGTGCTCTCGGACGAGGCGCGCGACGCCCTGCTGCGGGCGCCGTGGCCGGGCAATGTCCGCGAGCTCGAAAACACCCTGCACCGCGCCGTCCTGCTCTCGGGGGGCGAGGTCATCGGACCCGAGGCGATCGCCATGCCGGACGGGACCGGCCTCGGCGAGATCGCCGGGACCGCTTCGGTCGCTGCTCAGGCGGCCCAGGCCGCCGAGACGATGTCCCGCTCCCTCGTCGGCCGCACCGTCGCCGATGTGGAACGCGACCTCATTCTCGACACGCTGGACCACGTGCTCGGCAACCGCACGCACGCGGCCAACATCCTCGGCATCTCGATCCGCACCCTGCGCAACAAGCTCAACCAGTATGCCGACGAGGGCGTCGCCGTTCCCGCCCCCGGCGAACAACGGCATTCGGCGGCATGATGGGGCGCACCGCTCACGTGACATCCCGACCCTTGATCCCTCCCGACAAGGGGGAGGGAGACGACCGCAACCGCAGCGCAGATCTCTCAGTCGTCTCCCTCCCCTGGATGGGGAGGGATCAAGGGTGGGGTGACGCCGCTCGCACCAGTCATGCCTCTCTGAAACGCCCGCAATTCGGTGCCTTCCGTGGCTGATCTCTCCGCTCCCGGTCCGGCCGGACTGAAACCGCCCGTCTTCTCCATCGCCGGCCTGCGCAAGTCGCTGCTCTCGACCGATATCGGCCTCGCCATCGGCGTCATGGCGATCATCGTCGTGCTCATCGTGCCGATGCCGCCGCTGCTGCTCGACGTGCTGCTGGCGGTGTCGATCGTCTTTTCCGTCCTGATCCTCATGACGGCGCTGTTCATCCAGACGCCGCTCGAGTTCTCGAGCTTCCCGACGGTGCTGCTGATTGCCGCCATGATGCGGCTGGCGCTGAACCTTGCCACTACCCGCCTGATCCTCGCCGATGGCCACAACGGCACCGACGCCGCCGGCCACGTCATCGAGGCCTTCGGCAACTTCGTCATGCGCGGCAACTTCGTCATTGGCGTCGTCGTCTTCGCCATCCTGATCATCGTCAACTTCATCGTCATCACCAAGGGCTCGGGCCGCATCGCCGAAGTCGCGGCCCGCTTCAACCTCGATGCCATGCCCGGCAAGCAGATGGCCATCGATGCCGATCTCTCCGCCGGCCTCATCGACGAAGCCACCGCCAGGAAGCGCCGCGAGACCCTCGAGGCCGAGAGCGCCTTTTTCGGCAACATGGACGGTGCCTCCAAGTTCGTGCGCGGCGACGCCATCGCGGGTCTGCTCATCACCTTCATCAACATCATCGCCGGCATGATCATCGGCATGATGCAGGAGGGGCTGAGCTTCGAGGAGGCCGGCAACAACTATACTCTGCTGACCGTCGGCGACGGTCTCGTCAGCCAGATCCCCTCGCTGATCGTGTCGACCGCGGCGGGCCTGTTGGTCTCCAAGGCCGGCGTGCTCGGGTCCGCCGACAAGGCGCTGGTCAGCCAGTTCACCGGTTACCCCAAGGCGCTCGGCATGTCCGCCGCCGTCGTCGGCGCCCTGGCCCTGCTCCCCGGCATGCCGATCATCCCGTTCCTTGGCCTCGCCGCGGGAGTAGGCTGGCTCGCCTTCAAGTCGGGCGGCAGAAAGGCGCAGGTGATCGAGGACAAGGCTGTCGCCGAGGCCGTGCAGCAGGCAGCCGCGGCAACGCCTCAGGAGGCCCCGATCACCGACAGCCTCAGGATAGACGAACTGAAGCTCGAACTGGGCTACGGGCTGCTGTCGCTGGTCAAGGAAGACGACACCGGCACCGATCGGCTCACCGAGCAGATCAAGGCGCTGCGCCGCCAGCTCGCCACCGAACTCGGCTTCATCATGCCGCCGGTGCGCATCCTCGACAACATGCAGCTCGAGCCCAACGACTACAAGGTCAAGATCAAGGAGGTCGAGGCCGGCCACGGCCAGATCTACGCCCATCAGCTGATGGTGATGGATCCCATGGGCAAGGAGATCAAGCTGCCCGGCATCCACACCACCGAGCCGACCTTCGGGCTGCCCGCCACCTGGATCGAGCCCGCCATGCGCGACGAAGCCGAACTGCGCGGCTACTCGATCATCGATCCCTCGACGGTGATCTCGACCCACCTCACCGAGGTGCTGAAGGCCAACGTCGCCGACCTCCTGAGCTACGCCAACGTGCAGTCGCTGCTGTCGGGCCTGCCCAAGGAGCAACAGAAGCTTGTCGAGGACATCGTGCCCTCCCAGATCTCGGTCTCCGGCATCCAGCGCGTGCTGCAGACGCTGCTGACCGAGCGAATCTCGATCCGCGACCTGCCCACCATCCTCGAGGGTATCGCCGAGATCGCCGGCCCCGGCCGCACCGCGCAGGCCATCGCCGAGCACGTCCGCTCGCGCCTTTCGCGCCAGCTCTGCGCCGCCAATCTCGGCCCCGATGGCAACCTGCCGCTCGTTACCCTCTCCCCGCAATGGGAGCGCGATTTCGCCGAGGCCATGATCGGCGAGGGCAATGACCGCCACCTCGCCATGGCTCCGTCGCGCCTGCAGCAGTTCATCATCTCGGTACAGCAGGCCTTCGAGAACGCCGCCCAGATGGGCGAGATCCCGGTGCTCATCACCAGCCCGGGCATCCGCCCGCACGTCCGTGCCATCATCGAGCGCTTCCGCCCGCAGACGGTGGTGATGAGCCAGAACGAGGTGCATCCGAGGGTGCGGCTGAAGACCATCGGCAGCGTGTGAGGCGGATCACGTTGCCCCGTACGCCGCCAGCAGCCATGCCACCAGCGCCACCCTCTCGGCCGGCAGGCCACCGTCGGGCGCCGGCGCCGGGCCGAAACCATGCTTGCGCAGCGCGTCGTTGACCACCGGCAGGCGGTTGGCGGGGTTGACGATCCGCAGCGCTCGCTCGGCGATCTCCGCCGCCAGTGTCTTCGACATGCGCTTGCTCAATTTGCCCTCGTCTCCTTCGCTCCCGTCAGCACGGCGACCAGCGCCGGCCATACCCGACCCAGCCCCAGCATCAGCACCGGCGTGTAGAGCGCCCCCCAGTACGCGTTGAACGGCTTCCCCACCACGAGGAACAGTGCCACGAACGCCAGCACCGTCCACAGTGCCCGCCCGCCCTTCGGCCAGGCCCAGAGCCCGAGCAGCGCCAGCGGCAGCAGCAGCGCCGCCAGCCACTCCGGCGCAAGGCTGAGAAGCCCGTTGAAACCCGCCGTGGCCAGCACGAACGCCAGCCCGCCGAACTGCACCCAGCCTTCGGAGTAGCCGGGATCGTCGGGACCGAGCTGCTGGCTCACCATCCACCAGTGCCAGCCAAAAAAGGCCGCGAACAGCGCCAGCCCGGCGAGCCAGCCCGCCACCTCGCCCCAGCGCCGCTCCCTCAGCGCCAGCAGCAGCGCCACCACCGCAAGGGGCGCCGCCAGCTCGCGCAGGAACAGCGCCGCCAGCCCAGCCACCAGCCCCGCCCAGCGAAGGCCATTGCCATAGGCTGCCACCGACACGAGGATCAACGTCCCCGCTACGACCTCGGAAAACAGCACGCCCTCGGGCACCGCGATGCCCCCGAGGCTCAGCCCCACCGCCACGGTTCCCACCCCCGCGACCGCCGGCCCATCGGCCCTGTGCATCCGGAACACCAGCAGCAGCCCGCCGACCGCCAGCGACGCGAGCCCACCCTGCACCCAGCCGTCCGGCAGACTCGCCTGGATCGTCGCCCAGCCCGGCAGCCGCCAGTTGAACACTGAAGTGACCCCGTACCCATCCGCCACCAGCACTGCGTGCGCCGCCTCGTAGTAACCCTCGCCGCCGCGCATCCGCTCGATGATCCGCTGGTAGCTGACGAGATCGCCCGACGACACCGCTTCGGGGAGCGCCGCCACCACCGGCGGCCGGCCCAGCGCCACCGCCAGCAGGCCCGCCATCAGTGCCCCGGTCAGCGCCAGCGCCAGCCAGCCGGCCCGGCGCGGCAGTTCGGACAATCGGGTACTGGTCGGGGCCATGGGGGGACGCCGGAAAATGGGACGAAGCGCTCCGACAATGCCAAGCCAAGCTTAATAAACCCGGTGGCGCCGGGAACCGCCGCGCCCCACACTGCATTCCCGACCCGCGCCAACCCAGGGCCCGACATGAAGCTGTTCCGCTGCGACCATTGCGCTCACCTGCTGTACTTCGAGAACATCCGCTGCGAGCGTTGCGGGCGCACCCTCGGCTACGAGCCCGAGGCCAACGCGCTGGTCTCGCTCGACGGTGGCCCGGAGGTGTTCACCGCGCCGTTCCTCGACGATCGGCAGTTCGTCTTCTGCGCCAATGCCGCGCATGGCGCCTGCAACTGGCTGGTCCCCTACGCCCCCGGCGCCGATCCCTTCTGCCGCGCCTGCCGCCACAACGAACTGGTCCCCAACATCGAGGACCCGGTCGACCTGGGCCACTGGCAGGCGATCGAGCGCGCCAAGAAGCGCCTGATGTTTTCGCTGCTCAGCCTCCACCTGCCACTCGCTACCCGCAACGAGGATGCTGCGCACGGCCTCAGCTTCCGCTTCCCCAACGAGGCGATAGCGCCCGCCCCCGTACTCACCGGCCACGACAGCGGCGTCATCACCATCGCGCTGGCCGAGGCCGATGACGCGGCGCGCGAGTCCCGCCGCATCCGGCTCAACGAGCCCTACCGGACCCTGCTCGGCCATTTCCGCCACGAGATCGGTCACCACTACTGGGACATCCTCGTCGGCCCGACCCCCTCGAACCTCGATGAGTTCCGGCGCCTCTTCGGCGACGAAGCCCCCGACTACGGCGCCGCGCTTGCCGCTTACTATGCCCGGCCGGCGCCCGAGGACTGGCAGCAGTCGCACATCTCGGCCTATGCCACCGCCCACCCCTGGGAGGACTTCGCCGAAACCTTCGCCCACTACCTGCACGTCGTCGACACCACCGAGATGGCCGCCGCCTTCGGCGTCCGTCTCGACCCCGGAGTGGACCAGCGCGGCGAGCTCACCGCGCGTCTCGATTTCGATCCCTACGCCGTCTTGCGCATCGAGGACCTGATCGACAACTGGGTGCCGCTGAGTTCGCTCATCAACAACCTCAACCGCGCCGTCGGCCAGCACGACGCCTACCCGTTCGTCCTCACCCCTCAGGTCATCGAAAAGCTCGGCTTCGTCGCCCGCCTGGTGCACGCGGCCGGCGCCGTGCAATGGACCGTGCCCGGCGCCGACGGCCCGGTCCCGATCAACGCGCCGGCGTGAGGCCGGTGGCGGGAGGTTCAGGGCCGGAGGCACCCCGTGGCGAGCACCATTGCGCCACCTCCACCGGGTCACCCCGGCGACGGCCCGGGCCATCCTGAGGTTCTTCCCCATCCGCGGGATGTGCGAAAAGCACTGGATCCCGGCCTCCGCCGGGATGACATCGAGTGTTTGGCACGGCAGGCGCCGCTGGGCTATGGGCACCGCCAGTCTATCAAGGGTGGCGCGCTCTCAACGACCGCCCATGCTTCGAGCATGTAGTATGGCCCCTCTCGGAGCCGTGCTACCTCCCGGTAGAAGGCGTCGTAGGGCTCAAGCCCTGAGGTCGGGGCTGGATCGACGAAGAACTCGGGGCGTAACGGACCAGAACTCAGGTCGAACGGATCGTCCTGTCGTGCGTAGTGGGCTTTGATGGATGCTTCCCGTCCAGGGGCATAGGAACGCGCCTCGAATACGAAGAAGTCACAGTTGTCTCCATTCGAGATCTTGTCGATGCCTTGACGCAGAAGGATGCGTTCAGTGTCAGGCGGGTGGGTTGTCCGGCCGTAGTCGAGCCCCCATTTCAAGGCCTTCACTTCGTTGATCGCCATCGGGAGCGCAACGCAGAAGCTCAATGGCGCCAATACTGCGGCAGAGAGGACGGCGACGAGGGTTCGGCTAGTACTGGTCATGCAACGCGGGTGGTTTCCAAGTATGGCGCGCAAGGAAGCGTATCGCCACGGGCGCTGCAGTGACACCCCAATAACCTGGCGACCGGCGCGAACTGCCCTGCCCCCCTCAACACTCCGGCAACGCCACGCTCAACCCGCCAAGGCTCGTTTCCTTGTACCGCTCGTCCATGTCCCGCCCGGTCTGCCGCATCGTCTCGATGCACGCATCGAGCGGCACGATGTGGGTGCCGTCGCCCAGCGCCGCGAGCGAGGCCGCCGCCACCGCTTTCACCGCGCCCATGCCGTTGCGCTCGATGCAGGGCACCTGCACCAGCCCGCGGATCGGATCGCAGGTCATCCCCAGGTGATGCTCGAGCGCGATCTCGGCGGCGTTCTCGATCTGCTCGTTGCTGCCGCCCAGCGCCGCACAGAGCGCCGCCGCCGCCATCGCCGAGGCCGAGCCGACCTCGCCCTGGCAGCCCACTTCGGCCCCCGAGATCGAGGCGTTGAACTTGATCAGCCCGCCGATCGCCGATGCCGTCAGCAGCATGTCGGCGACCTTCTCACGCGCGGCGCCGGGGACGAAATCGAGATAGTAGCGGATCACCGCCGGCACCACGCCCGCGGCGCCGTTGGTCGGCGCCGTCACCACCTGCCCACCCGCCGCGTTCTCCTCGTTCACCGCCATGGCATAGGCCGAGAGCCAGTCGACCGCCGCGTGCAGCGGCGCGGCATTGGCCCCGGCCATCGCCTCGAGCTTCTGCCGCAGGCCATGCGCCCGCCGCCTGACGTTGAGTCCGCCCGGTAAAATCCCCTCGCCCGCGAGCCCCCGGTCGATGCAGCGGTTCATCACCCCCCAGATCGCCATCACGCCCTCATCGAGCGCCGCGCCGGGCCTGAGCACCGCCTCGTTGTGGCGCTTCATCTCGGCAATCGTCAGCCCCGTCTCCTGCCCCATCTTCAGCATTTCGGCGGCGCTCGAAAACGGGAACGGCACGTCGATCTCGGCCGGCCCCGCCTGGTCGGCCCTGAGTTCCGCCTCGCTCAGCACGAACCCGCCGCCGACCGAGTAGTAGACCTCGCTGAGCAGGTCCGGTTCGCCCTTCAGCAGCCTGAACTGCATGCCGTTGGGGTGGCCGGCGAGCCGCTTGCCCTTTTCCGCGATGATCGCCACGGCCGGATCGAGTTGGATGCGATGCGGCCCCATGCGCGTCCATTTGCGGGAATTGAGCGCCTCGAGCGCGGCGCTCGCCGTCTCCCGGTCATAGGTCTCGGGCGTCATGCCCAGCAGCCCGCAGAGCACTGCGCGGTGGGTGCCGTGCCCCTCCCCGGTATAGGCGAGCGAGCCGTACAGCCGGCATTCGACTGCCACGCCAGCGGCCGCCGGCAGCGCCGCGACCCGCTTGGCAAACCGCCGCGCCGCCAGCATCGGTCCCATGGTGTGCGAGGACGACGGGCCGACGCTGACCTTGAAGATGTCGAAGACCGACAAGAACATGCCGCATGACGGCACGACCATCCGCCCGGGTCAAGGCCGGCGCAGCCGGTCGGAACGACCTCCCGCGTCCGGCGTTGTCCGGTCACCGGGCCGTGCAGCACCCCACCGCCAAGCGTTGTGCCACACGGCCTTGTTCATGTCGGACACGAACGAGAGGAACCGTAGATGATCCGCACCCTGCTTGCCACCACCGCGCTCGGCGCGCTCCTTGCCACCGGCGCCATCGCCCAGGATGCCCCGGCACCGGCCGAGACCACTCCGATCGAGGCCCCCGCGGCCCGGCCCGCCGATCCCGCCGCCGGCTCGATCCTCGCCGGCGGCTACGCCGTCGCCGACCGCGACAATCTCGCCACCGAAATCATCGGCCGGCAGGTCTATGCGTCCGCCGCGTCGGACGCCGAGCACATCGGCGACGTCGCCAATCTGGTGATCGGCGAGAACGGCAGCATCGCCGCCGTGATCATCGGCGTGGGCGGCTTTCTCGGCATCGGCGAGAAGAATGTCGCCGTGAACTACTCCGAACTCGAGTGGGCCACGGCCGACGACAATTCCGAGCGCTTTGTGCTCGCAACCACCCGCGAGGCGCTCGAGGCGGCCCCCGATTTCCGCGCCGACGACATGATGGCGCCCGCGGGCAATGCCATGACCGCTCCGGCCGACATGGGCAACCAGGCCCCGGCGCCCGACGCCGCCAATGCGCCGGTCGCCGGGCCGATCGATCGCACCATGCTGACCGACGCGCCGCTCTCCGCCGAGGAACTGATCGGCACCAACGCCTACGGCCCGGGCGACGAGCACCTGGGCGCCGTCGGCGATGTCATGCTGGCGGCCGACGGCTCCACAATCGAGGCCGTGATCATCGACTTCGGTGGCTTCCTCGGCATCGGCACCAAGCCGGTCGCCGTCGGGGTAGCGAACCTGCGATTCTCGACCGACGCCAATACCAATCGCTTTCTCTTCCTCAACGTGACGCGCGAGCAGCTCGACGCGGCCCCGGCCTTCAACGCCGACACCTTCGCGGCCGAGCGCGACTCGCAATTGCTGCGCACCGACGCGATGTAGTCAGGACCCGCTTCGCAGCGATCCCGGCCCCTCCTCCCCCGCCCGCGGGGGAGAGGACCGCCGAAGGTGGAGGGGTGCCGGAGACCCTAGCCCAGCTTCCTCACCCAGCTCGAAACCTCGTCGCCGCTGCTCAAGTCGGGCTGCACGATCCGGTCGATCATGAAGCTCGGCGAAACGTGGATGCCGTTCTGCCGGGCGTAGCGGGCGTCCCAGCGGGTGGACTTGTCGAGCAGCGGTTCATCGAACGCCGCCATCAGGGCCAGCCCGGTCTGGCCTTCGATCCGTCGGATGAGGTCGTTCGGCGTCGCGTCCCGGTTGGGGCCTGTCGCGTGCCGCTCGAATTCGAATGCATCGCGATGGGCGTAGACTGCCGCCATCACCCGCCACGCCGCCGCCTTGCCCTCGGGCAGCGATGCCGCCGCGTAGATCGCCCGCACGATCACCGGCGAGAACATGTGCCAGGGCTGCGAGTGGAGCCGGATCCGCACCGTCACCCGGTCCTCGCCAGCTTCGGCGAGAAACGCCTCGAGCTTGCCGAACACCTTCGCCGAATAGGGACATGTCGGTTCCAGGAACACCTCGAACTCGCGCGGCCCGTGCCCCCAGGCCAGCGCCTCCACCCGGAACGTCTCGCTCATCGCGTCATCTCCTCAAAATCGATCCCAGGGTGGCCGATGGCGGGCGCAAAGCCAAGCCGGAACATGCTCCCGCCGTTCCTCCTGGTCTCCTCCTGGCAGATGATCTTCTGGGTGCTGGTGGCTGTGGGTCTAGGCACGGCGTTCGGGGTCCTCTGCATCGCCGACACGCTCGCACCGGCGCTGAGGTCGAGACCGTCCGCCGGTGAGTCCATTGCCGTCTACGCGGCGCATCTCGCGAATGGCCGTCTCATGACTCAGGCCGGTGTCCTCGGCTTCAATGCCGCCGGCATCTTCGCCTACGTCACCGGATCGTCCTTCGTCTTCATCGGCCACTATGCCCTTTCGCCTGCGACCTATGCGCTGATCTTCGCCGCCGGAATTGTCGGCATCATGATCACCAGCGCCGTCAACCGACGCGTGGTCGGACGCTTCGGTGCGGCAACCATGCTGCGGGTCGGCACGGTCGTCGGCAGTGTCACCGGCCTGTTCCTCATCCTCCAGACGACAAGCGGCTGGGGCGGGCTGCCCGCTTTCGCTGCGGGCCTGTTCGTCTTCGTGGCGACGAACGGCCTGGTGGGCGCCAATGCCATCGCCGGCGGCCTCTCCTTGGTCGGGCGTGGCACCGGCGCCGCGTCGGCGCTCCTTGGCTTCGCACAGTACGGCGGCGGCATGCTGGGCTCGACGCTGGTCGGGCTTCTCGCGGACGGCACGCCGGTTCCGATGGCCGCCATCATCGGTGTCACGAGTGTCGCGGCCACTTCTTGCGCGCTGCTTTCGGACCGCCGCCGCGGCTGACCTCGGCGATTGTCAGCCGCGAGGCCTCCGACCGGTTCGCTCCCACTCCGACAGGAGCGCATTGCCGGCCCGCAGCGCCTCCTCACGGGTTCGGTAGCGACCGCCGGACGCCACGCTCTCGCCGTCGCGGCTGACGATCAGCCGGTATCCACCCCTTTGCCTGTCGGCACTGACGGTCACGGACGAGTACTGGCTGGATTCGAACATGGTCGGCTCCGGACAAACGGTCCCGACCGCCCGACATGGCGGTCGTCAGAAGTGCTCGGGGAAACTGCCGCGTCTTGCCTCCGGCGGCCATCCCGCTCTCCGCAAATACAGTCTATGACCGACTATGAGGAGATTTTTCGAGTCTTTCTACTCGTACATAGCAATTGACTCCGCTCATCGTCCAGAGCTTATTGCGCATGATCGGATATTACTAATTAGTTCGGCCATGAACTATATACATCGGGTCCAGATGTCGTGATTTTAATTTCTCATGCCAATGTTTTTACTGTTTATGCGTTGGTCCGGGGCAGGGCATGAGCGGTTGATGGTGGCCGCCTCTCCTCATGGCTCGACATCTGCCCAGTGCCGCGCCCTGGCGCTCGTCGCGTCCGGATTGTGGCTGCCGGTACCGATGCCCGCTGCGGCCGCCGATCTGTCGATCGTGCACGTCGAGACACCGTCCGGGGTCGCACGCTATGTCTATGTGCAGAACGACGTCGAACTGGGCGACTGGTCGAGGTTCGTGAAGCTCCTGCGCAAGAACCCCGAGGTCACCGGGGTCCTGCTGCGGTCAGCCGGCGGCTCGGCCGACGACGGGCTGGCGATGGCCAGGCACATCTTCGAGCACGGACTCGACACAATGGTCACCGGAACCTGCCATTCGGTGTGCGCCGTAATGTTCCTTGCCGGGCAAGATCGCTTCATCGCGCCCGATGCGACGCTGACGGTCCACAGCGCCTACCGGAAGCTCGGTGACTGGGTGGTCGAAGACCATGCGGCCAATGCCACGGTGGCCTGGTTCATCGGTCATATGGGCTATCCCCTGCCTCTCGCGCGCCTCTGGGTCTCGACCCCCAGCGCCGACGCCGCACCGATCACCATCGAGATGAACCAGAAGCTCAAGCTCGGCTTCACCGTCATCGACCCGGTGGCGGCCACCGTCGCCGAGCAGTGATGCGCCGGCGCGACGGCAGCGGCGGTCGGACCGTCCCGAACCGGCCGAGCTTGACCTTGCGCAAGGTCACCTCTCCGCCCCCCGCTTACGCTTGCGTCCGGACCCGGGGGTGGTCCGGGCACCATTTGGGAGAGGCGGCGATGTCGGTGGTAGGAGGTTGGCACGTTCGGCTGCGGCGGGCAGCCAGGCTCGGCGGCTACGTGACGGCGGCCCTGCTGGTCCTCTTCGGGGCCTGGTGGGCCGGTTTCGCCGGCTTCCTCATGCCGTCGCAGTTGCACCTGCAGGTGAGCTTCGGCCAGTACCAGGGCATCGGCATGTCCGTGCTGGGCGCGGTGGACTGCGCCGCCCTCCTGCTCCTCCGTCGCCCGCAGGCATGGCTCGTCCCCGCCGTCGCCGTGGCCGCACTGATCCTGCTGCAACTGGCGCGCCTCGCCGTATTCGGCAGGCCCTATCTCGACACCGACTGGTGGGTCACGGTCGGCGCGGTGACGGTTCCCGCCTTGTGGGTTGCCATGGCTCTGCGCGTCGGGCCGGGGCACTCCACCGACCGGCCGCCACGCTCCTGAGCCACCGCGCCGGCCCTCAGCTGGCCGCCATCCACAGCGAGGTGACCGCGATGACCACGGCGGTCATGCGGCTGAGCAACGCCGAGGAAGCCGGCAGTGTCAGCAGGCGGTGCATCTGCCGGGCGACGAGGACCGTGCCGAAAAAGACGATCCCCACCGCGGCGAAGGTGACCAGCACAATCCAGCCCAGGTGCTCCGCGCCCGCAACGCCATTCGGGGCGACGTGCGGCAGCAGCAGCGCATAGATCAGGAAGGTCGACGGATTGCCCAGGCAGAGCGCCGCCCCGGCACCGATCGATCCGATCCAGTTCCGGCGGGCGGCGCTACCCGACTGCAGTCGCGAGTTCCAGATGCCGATCGCCAGCCACAGCAGGTAGGCAATCCCGACATACTTGATCACTGCGAACAGTTCGGGCTTCGCCTCGGCCCACACGCCGATCCCCAGCGCAACGGCGCACACGCCCACCACGTCGCCGAGGCAGAGCCCGGTGGCAAAGGCAAGCGCCCCGCGCCCGTCCCGGGCGATCGACCGCGCGATGATGACCGCCATGACCGGGCCGGGCGCCGCCGTCAGCGCCGCCAGTGCCACGAAATAGGTTCCCCAAGCCGCCGCGTCCAACTCGTCCTCCCCCGGACCAACTGACGCACCAATGCTCGGGGATGACGGTCGATACGCCAATCAGGCGATCGCCTGATTCGCGGCCGGCCGACGGGGCGACGGAAGTTCAGCGGATGCTGAACGGATCGACCAGGCCGGCGCGCACAGCGGCGACCAGCAGGCTGGCGGTCGAACTCACCGAGAACTTCCGCATCAGGCTGGTGCGATGGCTGTCGATCGTCTTGGCGCTGACGCCCATGCTCTCGGCGGCGCTCGCGTTGGTGTGCCCCCTCGCCAGGGCCTGCAGCACGGCGAGTTCGCGATCGGTGAGAGGCACGTTTTCGGTCGGCATCGCTATCAGGCGCGCCGCGCTGGCGCCGATCACCCGCTCGCCGGCGAGGACCCGCCGCACCATGTCGACCAGCTCGGTCTCGGAGGAGTCCTTGAGCGCCACGCCGTCGATCTCGGCCTTGACCAGCATGTCGACGGTCTCCGGCGTCGTCGACCCGGTCAGGATGATGAAGCGCGTCCGGGGTGACCAGCGCCGGGATTCGAGGAACACTTCCAGTCCGTTCGCCCCCGGCATATTGTAGTCGAGAATGGCGCAGTCGGGATTGGTCTTGCGGATAGCCACGATAGCATCGATACCGTTCGTGACCGACGCCGTTATTTCAATGTCCGAGAGGGCCGCAAGTGCATTGGCGAGGCCCCAGGACACGAACCGATGATCGTCGGCGATAAGGACTTTCTTGTTCACCTGCCACTCCCGGTACCGCGCGCCCACCGCCGCGGCGAATGGCTGCTTCTGGTCCTTGCGGTCATCCTGATGTCTTTTGCGATACCGGCCGTCGCCGACGAGCGGCGTCCGCTAGTCTTAACAGGCCCCGCGGATATTGAAATGGTCGGCCGGCACTTCGACTATGTGCTGGATCCGGACTGGACGCTCTCGGCGAAAGACTTCCTGCCCTCGGCGGCGGTCGAGATGGCGCCGCTTCAGGGATCGGTGCCCGATTTCGGCTACACCCCGGCCCGCGTCTGGCTCCGCCTCGAGCTGCTCAACCAGACGCGGGACGCCAGTGCCTGGCGCTTCTACATCCACGCCAACTTCACCCAGCAGGTGGCCGTTTACCGCCTCGATCCGGACGGCACGCTCTCGACGCTCCTGGCGTTGACCACCGACAGCCCGTTCAGCGCCCGACCGTTGGCCTATCCCGAGATGGTGGCGCCGTTCGAGCTGGCCCCCGGCCAGTCGGCGACCCTGCTCGTCCAGTACTATTCCCAGGGCTCCTCGCGCATGTCGATGTCGGTGGAGACTGCGGAGAGCTTCGCCGCCCGGGCCCGTCTGCAGGAGGCCAAGAACTACGCCTTCTACGGCATGGTCGGCGTGCTGGCCGCCATGGCCGGCGTCGCCCTGCTGCTGCTGCGCAAGGTGGTCTTTGCGGCCTATGTCGCCTATCTGCTCTCGATGCTGCTCTACATCGCGCATGCCGACGGCGTCGCGTTCCAGTATCTGTGGCCGAACCTGCCGCAGTTCAATTCCATGGCCTCGGTAGTCGCCGGCTCGAGCGTCATGGTGTGCGGCGGCCTGTTTGCCATGAGCTTCCTGCAGACCCGGCGCTATCACCCGGTCATGCACCGCATCGTGCTGGCCGTCATCGGCTCGGTCGTCGTCCTCGATGCGATCCTGTGGGCCACCGCGCCGCAACTGCTCAAGCAGTTGCTGGTCATCATGATCTCGGTCTGCGCGCTCGTCTTCATCGCCGCCGGCATCGTCGCGGCGCGGACGCGCTTCCGCGAGGTCCGCTTCTACCTGTTCGCCTGGCTCGCCAGCCTCATCCCGGCGGTTCTGTTCACCGCCCGCTTTGCGCTGGGGCTCGAGATCAACCTGATCACCACCTACGATGCCGTGCGCATCGCGCTGATCTTCGATGCCCTGATGATGGGCCTCGCCGTCTTTGACGGCTACAACCAGCAGCGGCAGGCCGCGCTCGAGCAGACGCTGGCGCAGGCGCAGCGCAACCTCGCGCTCGGCGAGCGCCTCGCCCTGCTCGAGGAGAGCTACGAGCAGCTCAAGTCGACGGCGCGACGGCGCGAGGAGTCGGTCAAGGACACTGTCCACGACCTGCGCCAGCCCATGCACGCGCTGCGCCTCTCGCTGCGCCAGATGTTCGGGGCGCCAGCTGGCGCGCGGCCCGACATCGACCAGGTCGAGACGGCGCTTGGCTACATGGAGAAGCTGGTGGCCGACCGACTGGCCGACGACCCGGACAGACCACTGCCCGCCGCCGGCCCGGCTGCCCCCGAACCCGAGGCCGACGGCCTGCGCCTTCACGACGTACTGCGCGGCGTCGTCGACATGTTCGCGGCCGAGGCGGAGGCTCGCGGCCTCGGCCTGCGGCTGGTGATCGCCGCCCCCGATGCGCAGGTGGCGGCCTATCCGCTGATGCGCGCCCTCGCCAACCTCGTCTCCAACGCCATCAAGTACACCCCCGAGGGGCGCATTCTGGTGTCGCTCCGCCGCGAGGGGACGGGGCACCGCATCGAGGTTCACGATACCGGCCCCGGCCTCGGCGGGGCGGCCTTCCGGCAGGCGTTGCAGCGCAACCAGCGGCTGGAGCGCGATCGTCAGCGCGCTGACGGCAGCGGGCTCGGCCTCGCCGTGGTGAGCGAGATCGCGACCGGCAACGGCTGGCATCTCGATGCGTGCGACCGGCGCCGCACCGGCGCCAGCATCCGCCTGCATCTGCCGGCGCGATAGGCCGCATCCGCCGCTCGCCGCGCTCAGATCCGGCGCACCAGGCCCTCGGCGACGGCCACGCAGGCCGCCCAGCAGCCGAGGAACAGGACGTCGGAGGCAAGGCCCGTGGGCGGCTCTCCGGTGATCGCGTAGATGGGGAGGAAGACCATGGTCACGGCCGTGGCCCCCATGCCGATGGCATAGGCGCGGATCATCCAGTTGCGGTGGCGGGCGAAATCCCGCCTGCGGATGGCCAGCATCGCCAGGGCGAGGGCCACGCCCAGCGCGATCCCGAACAGCAGCCGCCCGCCGTTGACGGCCACCGAATAGGTGTCCGGGAAGTGCCACAGCAGTCCCAGCGCACTCAGCGACAGCATCGCCCCCGCCACCACGAACAGCCGCCCCGTCACGCGGTGCAGTCGCCCGTACCTGCGCATCAGGACGCGGCCGAACTGGATCGGGCCGAGGAGACCGAAGGTCGCGCCACCCACCACGTGCATGAAGTGCCAGGTGGGAGCGGCGCCGAGACGCAGGCTGTCCTCGGGCAGCGCCCCGAGCGGGATCTGCACCGCCTGCACCACGGCCAGCACGATGGTGAGCAGCGTGCCCAGGTACAGTGCGACGGGCACGACGACGGGCTTCGTCAGCCAACGAGTCATTTCGACAATCCTTGTGCGACCGGTCAGTTGCCGGGCTTCTTCCACTGGAAGACGTCGCCGATGCCGACGCCGAACACCTCCGCGATGCGGAAGGCGGCCTCGAGGGAGGGCGAGTACTTGTTCTGCTCGATCGCCGCGACGGTCTGGCGGGTCATGCCGATCCGGTCGGCCAGCTCCTGCTGGGTCATCTCGTCGTGGTCGAAACGCAGCCGGCGGATGGAGTTGGTGATGGGGGGCGGCGAGGGCATCAGGCGTAGCGCCGGTACTCGAGGATGATCCGGATCTCGCGCAGGATTCCGGAAACCGCCAGCGCCAGCAGCAGCAGGTTGACCAGCATGATGGTGGTGGCTCCGGCAGCATCGGCCGGATAGTCGGCGCGCGCCAGGTCGGCGATCAGGCCGCTGCAGAGGATGATGCCGATGAGGCTGGCCTCGAGGATGCCGAGCCCGGCGCGATGCGAACGGCGCTCGATGCCCTGCTCCATCTCGTCGAGCGGCGGATCGAACGGCTGCCTGCCGATCCACGCCGCCAGCAGCGACGCCGGCAGCATGATCGCCACGGCGATCCCGAAGCACCACACGAAGCGCCAGAACAGCGCGTCGCCGTCGAGCACTCGCGCATCGAAATCCGCCCAGACGCTCCAGAAGTAGTACCCGAAAATGCTCAGCCCCGTCAGCGTGGAAATCCACGCCACCTTCTCGCGCATGCTCATTCGCGCCCTCCGATGTTATTCTTTCCTTACGTTAAGTGCGCTATATCGAACGCAAAGTCAAGGATTTTTAACATCAGATGAGGCGACCCGATGCGTGACGCCTGCCCAGGGTCGCCGCCGTCGATCCTCCCCTGTTTACGGGGGAGACGGCGCGCACGTGGCACGCACCGTCACCGGGCTAGAGATGCCCAGTGCATCAGCGGAACGGTTCCCTACCGGTCCGCCCCGAGGAAGCGCTCAATCGCCGCCACGGTGAAGACCGGCTCCTGCAACATCACGTAGTGCCCGGCGTCGGCAGCAAAGGCGAACTCCATATTCGGGTACCAGGCCCCGATCGTCGCCCGAAGCGAGTCTTCCTGATAGGGAGGAAGGTCCAGACGACCTCCAATGACGAGCATTGGCGTGCCAACCTCTGCGGCCCGCGCTTCGGCAGAAAAGTCCGTTTCCATCCACATGCTTGCGTAGGCGCTCATGGCGGCGACCGCATTCTCCTCGATCTGCCGCTTCGCCATACCTCGCGCGAAGCCGATCGTCGCCTGCCCACCGCTTACGGCCGCCGCGTATTGCTCCGTCAGGTCGGCATTGTGGATCACACCGCGCACGAACCCGGTTGTCTCGGCATCGAAGCGGACGCCGCTGGCAGGAACCGGCGTGATCAGCACTACAGCGTCCAGGGCGTGCCGGCTCGATACCCAATCGTCGATGGCCACGCGTTGGGCAATCATGCCGCTCATCGAATGCCCCACAAGGCTGTAGCGAGTCCATCCCAGGTCCATCGCCAGCGCCGTGACGTCCGCAGCGGCTTCGGTCGCGGTATAGGCGCCGCTCAGATGCCTCGATTTGCCATAGCCCCTGAGATCGGCAAACACATAGGTATACTTCTCAGCGTCGAGATAGGGCACCAGTGGCTGGTAGTTCTGCGAATTCCCCATCCAGTCGTGCAGAACCATTACCTTGCTCTGGCCGGTGCCGTAGCTCCAGTACGCCAGTATCGCGTCCTCGGCCATTGCCGCTTCTCCTCCGGCCATCAGGCCAATGGCCAGATGCGCCGCCACCGCACCCACCCTGAATCCCGAACGTACTGTCATCGTTGGCCTCCACGCGCCCTTGCCGATGCGGGACTTTGTGGAAGGCAGGCGGAAACGTCACCTATCAGGTGATAGGTGCGGGAGGTGAACACGCGCTGGCTTCGAGGCGAGCCACCAGAAGCGCCAGCTCGCTCTGTCGACCGATGGCCAGTTTGCTGTAGACGATCGACAACGTCGTGCGTGCCGTACTCATTGCTATGCCCAGTGCTCGTGCCGCCACAGCCGGCGACATCCCGGACGCGACGCGGGCGGCAAGCCGCGCCTCGGCAGGAGTGAGGCCCAGGCGTTCGAGCGCGCGGAGAGGCGGATCGGCCCGGGCGGCAAGGTTCTGCACGAGTAACAGTGCCAGTCGACTTCCGCGCACGACGATGTCCACGCTGTCCGGCGAAAGCGGGCCAATCGGCAACGCCTGCACGATCACGGGCCGTGGATCATCGTCCTGCGGAAGGAACAATGGCTCGGGTGAAGCCGCCACTGTCGGTGCGCTGATCGCCGCCTGCAACATCTGCTCGAACGCAGCCTGATGGGCCAAGGCAACACTTGCTCGTCCCCGCACAACGGAAAGGGAACGCGGCAGGGGATGCGCGTTGGCAGCCAGAACGTGCATGTCGCTGTCTACGATCATGGCCGGCCTCCCAATTCCCCAGAGCATTCGTTCGAGGCCTCTCAAGGCAGCGGCGCGCCGTTCGTGCTCGGCCCAGAACGTCGACGTTCGAATGGTCGAACCAGGTGCGATGACCGCTTTGGTGGGGTTCGCTGCCCAAAGCAATTCCGTGGGCAACAACTCCATGTTCTTCCCGTCGACCGGCAAGTCCAGGTGGAAGTCGAGCGGGATGGCCGCTTCGATCTCGTTGGATACCGAGATCGGGACAACCTCGGTTGATCCGGCCCCGTCAATCCCGACATAGTAGTGGTAATAGCTGCAGTGCTGGCCGGACCGCCCTCCACGGCGAATTGCGGCACGTGCTTGCCGCTTGCTCGCTGGACCGCCCTCTCCTTCGACAATGCTTCCCGTCGTCCTCTGCCGGCTCCAGCCACCCAGTATCGAGAAGGAGGCGGCCCGCGAGTTGAGTTGCGCCGCCATCGGGGGCGAATAGTACCCCTGCAGGATGAAGCGCCCGGCCACGCCCTCAGGCGTGTCGTGGCCCTTGATGTCAACCCACGTCTTTGCTGCCGAGAACGAGGGCACCCCAACATTCCGTGTGCTCTCGTAGATGATCATGCCGCCGCTGCTGCCATCGACAGGTTCGATCCCGCTCGGCAGCAGACGCCTGAGGACCGACGCATCGAACCGTGCGCCGATCAGAATGTAGCTGTCGATGCCCGCCCAGACCTCGGCGCGCTGATAGTCTTTGGGGGCATCGGTCCCCTTCGTGAATGGCAGCCCGACATGCATCGGCCAAGACCCCAGACCGTCGGCAACAGTGGATTGAACCTGCCACAGCTGCGCACCTGATGAAAGGCACTGCATGGCACGGTCGTCCGCCCATGGCTTCGATCACGTCAAGGCATGCGGCAATCGAGGCAGGATCAGCCACGGGAACTCCCTCTGGCAACAGGCGCGATCAGGAAGGGGGACTGCCGCCGGCACCGCCGGCCCGACCTGCTGCACCGGCACAACCTGCCGAAGGCCATGGCGGCGCTGTCCGCCCCACCCTTCCCCCCACTCCAAAACCAAAAAGGGCCCGCCTCGGCGAGCCCCCTCCCAGTCCCTCCCCCGCGCCTCTAGCGCCTGAGGTGCCGCAGTCGCCCGATCTCGTCGAACTCGGCCTGTTCGGCCCGCGCTTCGGCGGCCATCTCGCGGCCGTGCTCGCGCTGGTCGAGCAGCTCGACCTTCTTCAGGTCCTCCACCGCCTCGGCCAGCGCGTCCTGCGCTCCCTCCAGCGTGCCGCGCATGTCGGCGGCCGAGGCCAGCAGGTTGTCCCGCCGCGCGATCGCCGCCTTGGCGAAGGTCGAATAGGCGAAATGCGCGACATCGGAGATGCCGGTCTTCTGCTGCTCGATCTCGATCTGCTGATCGAGCTCGGCGGCCATGCGCTCGAAGTCGGCGATCATCATCTCGATCTGCGTGACCTGCCGGCGCTTCTCGTCCACCTGGAACTTCTTGAGCCGGATCAGGCTCTCGCTCCGCGACTTCATGACTTGTACTCCTTACACCTCAAGTCACTCGTTACTCTCGTCATGGCCCGGCCATCGCCTTGTCCACGATCGCCTTCAGCATGGTATAGCCGTCGGCGATCGAGGTGCGCTCCTCCCGCTGCTGGGTCAGGAACTGCTCCAGCGCCGGGTTGATCGCTATGGCACGGTCCACGCCCGGATCCGATCCCTTCCGGTAAGCCCCCAGCCGGATCAGTTCCTCCATGTCGGCATAGGTCGACATGAGCTCGCGCGCCTGCATCAGCAGCGGCCGGGTGTTGACCGGCACGCATCCCGGCATGGTGCGCGAGATAGACCTCAGAACGTTCACCGCCGGGTAGCGACCCCGTTCCGCGATCGAACGCTCCATCACGATGTGCCCGTCGAGAATGCCGCGCACGGCGTCCGCAATGGGTTCGTTGTGATCATCACCTTCCACCAAAACGGTAAACAGTCCGGTAATGGAGCCCGAGCCGACGAGCCCGGGGCCTGCCCGTTCGAGCAGCCTGGGCAATTCGGTGAACACCGTCGGCGGGTAGCCCTTGGCCGTCGGCGGTTCGCCGATGGCGAGGCCGATCTCGCGCTGCGCCTGGGCGAAGCGGGTGAGGCTGTCCATCATCACCAGCACCCGCTTGCCCTGGTCGCGGTAATACTCGCTGAGCGTCAGCGTCAGGTAGGCCGCCTGCCGCCGCATCAGCGCCGCCTCGTCGGAGGTGGCGACCACCACCACGGCGCGCTGGATACCGACCTCGCCCAGGTAGTCGGTGACGAATTCCTGCACCTCGCGGCCGCGTTCGCCGATCAGCCCGATCACCGCCACGTCGACCTGCGCGTTGCGGGCCAGCATGCTCATCAGCACCGACTTGCCGACGCCGGAGCCCGCGAAGATGCCCATGCGCTGGCCCTCGCACATGGTGGTGAAGGTATTGAGCGTGCGCACTCCCATGTCGAGCGGATCGCCCACCCGCGCCCGCTCGTGCGCCGGCAGCGGCGTCTGGCGCAGCGGATAGGACAGCGCGCCGCGCGGCAGCGGCCCCTTGCCGTCGATCGGCTCGCCGTCGGCATTGATCACCCGGCCCAGCCAGCTGTCCGAGGGGGCCACGGCGCCGGCATGGCTCCTGAATACCGCCCGGCAGCCCAGCCGCACCCCGGTCAGCGCCCCGAACGGCAGGCACAGCGCATGCCCGTCGCGAAAGCCGATGATCTCGGCCCCGAGCAGCCCGCCGGCCGTGCTCTCGATCGCCACGCGGCCGCCGACGCGCAGTTCGCGCACCGGCCCCACCACCTCGATCAAGAGACCCTGCACGGTGCGCACGCGGCCGAAGACCTCGACTTCGTCGATGGCCTCGATGGCGGAGACCAGCGAATTCATGGCGCGCTCACAACCTCGCGATTCGACTGGAACGAAGCGTAACCGAACGTTAAGCAAAAAGCGTTAACCATGCTTGTCAGGTGCGTCGTGGACGGCTCTGCCCGCCCCGCTTTTTCCACCCCGCCCTCCCCTGAAATCTCTGAGTCCACAGAGTCGATTACAACGGCTTCTTAACCTAATTTATTAAGTCCGTTTTGGCCATTTTCTTCAATGTTTTCAACGAATTAACATATTCCTAAGGTGCAATGGTTTGCATCTTGCGGATCAGAATTAAACTTTGTTAACTAATTGCGCTTAGCTTTGAGTCATATCCAGTAGGGTTCGGTTAGGGCTGAAGGCGAACAGCGCTTCACCCGGTTCCAGCTAGGGACGGTTTAAGGGGATCGACGGCATGCGTGTACTCTTGATCGAGGACGACAGCGCGACGGCGCAGAGCATCGAGCTGATGCTCAAATCTGAAAGTTTCAACGTGTACACCACCGACCTCGGTGAAGAGGGCGTCGATCTCGGCAAGCTGTACGACTACGATATCATCCTGCTCGATCTGAACCTGCCCGACATGTCGGGATACGAGGTGCTGCGCACCCTGCGCGTTGCCAAGGTGCAGACCCCCATCCTCATCCTCTCCGGTCTTGCCGGCATCGAGGACAAGGTGCGCGGCCTCGGCTTCGGCGCCGACGACTACATGACCAAACCCTTCCACAAGGACGAGCTGGTCGCCCGCATCCACGCCATTGTCCGCCGGTCCAAGGGCCATGCCCAGTCGGTCATCCAGACCGGCGACCTGACCGTCAATCTCGACACCAAGACGGTCGAAGTGCAGTCCGCCCGCGTGCATCTGACCGGCAAGGAATACCAGATGCTTGAGCTGCTCTCGCTCCGCAAGGGCACCACCCTCACCAAGGAGATGTTCCTCAACCATCTCTATGGCGGCATGGACGAGCCCGAGCTCAAGATCATCGACGTCTTCATCTGCAAGCTGAGAAAGAAGCTCTCCGTCGCCACCGGCGGCAAGAACTACATCGAGACGGTCTGGGGCCGCGGCTACGTGCTGCGCGAGCCCGACGAGAACGACAGCTTCGTTGAGAGCGTCGCCTGATCGGCAGGCCTGACACCGGGTACCAGCGCATACGGGACAACCCCGTGCCGGCCGGCGCGGGGTTTTCTGCTTTCTCGAAGCCCGCCCGGCTCCCGCCCGAGGCCCCGCCGCATGGATGACGTCTGGACCATCGACGGCGCTCTCGATCCGATCGATTTCGTCGGCTACGCCGATGACCGCTCGCCGCTCGAGCTGGTCGAGCGGGCCGTGGCGCGCTGGTCTTCTCCCGGCGACCGGGTGCTCGATCCGTTCGCCGGCCTCGGCACCACCCTGGTCGCCGCCGCGCGGCTGCAGCGCCTCGCCATCGGCATCGAGCCGAATCCCGAGCGCCTCGCCTACCTGCGACGCATCCTTGCGCCGCCGCACCTCATCCTCGCCGGCACGGCGCAGGCGGTCGACATCTCCGACCTGCCGCCGGTCGACCTGCTGCTCTGCAGCCCTCCCTATCCGACCGTGCACCTCGCCGATGACCCGTGGGGACCGAGCTATTTCGAGGACATGGCCGCCATCTTCGCCCGGCTGGCCGCCAGCCTCGATCCGCACGCCAGGATCGTCGTCGAGGTCTCCAACATCCGCACAAAGGATGGGTTCCGCCCCCTCGTCGCGCAGTTCGGCGCGCTCCTCGGACGCATCTTCGAGCCGGTCGACGCCGTCGTTCGGGTCAACCGCGGCGCCCATCCTGCCGGCCCCGGCACCGGATGGAGCAGCCTGCTCGTCTTCGCCCCGCTCATCGCACGCTGACGCGGCGGCCGGAATCCGCGCCGGCCACTCCTTGTCGTCCGTCGCTCTTGACCATCCTCCCTTAATGTAACATTGTAAGTTACATGAGCCACGATCATCGCCTCTCCGCCGTGCTGCACGCCCTGCTGCACATGGCCGAACATCACGGGCCGCTCACCTCCACCGAGCTGGCGCGGATGATGAGCACCAATCCCGTCGTCGTGCGCCGCACCATGGCCGGCCTGCGCGAAGCAGGACTGGTGCGTTCCGCCCGCGGTCACGGCGGCGGCTGGGAGCTTGCCAGAGACCTTGCCGCGGTGACGCTGCGCGACATCTACGACGCCCTCGGCGCTCCCCGCCTCATCGCCATGGGCATCCCGCTGGCCCATCCGGGCTGCCTAGTCGAGCAGGCCGTCAATCATGCGCTCGGCAGCGCTTTCGCCGATGCCGAGGCCCTGCTGGTCGAGCGGCTCGGGGCCGTCACGCTGGCCGCGCTCGCAGGGGATTTCAGCCGGCGGGCCACCCGTCACCGCCACCTCGGGGATCCTTCACATGCATGATGTCATTGTCGTCGGCGGCTCCTATGCCGGCCTTGCCGCCGCGCTGCAACTGGCCCGCGCCCGTCGCCGGGTGGCGATCGTCGACGCCGGCCAGCGCCGCAATCGCTTTGCCACCCATTCGCACGGCTTTCTGACCCAGGATGGCGTCGACCCCGCCGTGATCGCCGCCACGGCACGCGACCAGGTCCTTGCCTATCCCACCGTCGCCTGGCATCGGGGCGAGGTTACTGCCGCCTTCGGCGCCATCGACGGCTTCCGGGTGGAAGTCGGCACCGAGCTCGCCCTCGAGGGCCGCCGGCTGATCCTCGCCGTCGGCGTTCGCGACGAACTGCCCCGGATCGAGGGACTCGCCGAGCGCTGGGGCCGCAGCGTGTTCCACTGCCCCTACTGCCATGGCTACGAGGTCGCGGGGCCGATCGGCGTCCTCGCCGCCTCGCCGACGTCCATCCATCATGCGCTGATGCTGCCCGACTGGGGACCCACCACCTATTTCCTCAATGGCGGCCCGCCGCCGTCCGACGCCGAACGCGCCGACCTCGCCCGGCGTGGCACGGTCGTCGAGCCGGTCGCGATCCGACGCCTGGTCGGCCCCGATGCCGACATCGAGCTCACCGATGGGCGCATCCTGCCGGTCGCCGGGCTGTTCACCGCCACCCGCACGGCACCGTCGAGCCCGATCGCCGAGGCTCTCGGCTGCGCCATGGCCGCTACCCCCACCGGCACCCACATCGAGACCGATGCGATGAAGCAGACCAGCGTTCGCGGCGTCTTCGCCTGCGGCGATGCGGCCCGTCCGTTCGGATCGGTGGCGCTGGCGGTGGGCGATGGCACGATGACCGGGGCCTCGACGCACCGCTCGCTGCTGTTCCCGGAGGGCTGAGCCCGGCGGCTCAGCTCGCGGCGCGTTCCAGCTGCTGGGCCGGCCCGTCCACGAACTTGCCCTCGAGCACGTCGCGGTCGAACGGCTTCATCATGTAGTCCGAGGCGCCGGCCTTCAGGGCCAGCGCGATCTGGCCGATGTCGTTCTCGGTGACCATGTAGACCACCCGCGGCGCCTGCCCGCCGACGAAGGCGCGCAGCAGCTTGAGGAATTCGAGCCCGCTCATCACCGGCATCTGCCAGTCCAGCAGGATCGCGTCCGGCATTTCCTGGCGGCATTTGTCGAAGGCTTCCTGTCCGTCCTCGGCCTCGTCGACAATGTAGTCGAGGTCTTCCAGGATGCGGCGCGCCACCTTGCGCACCACACTGGAATCGTCGACGACAAGGCAGGACTTCATGACGCGCTCTCCGCGGGGCACAGCTGACAGCGAGGCTAGACGCTGGCCCGAATTATCCGCCAAAAGTCCCTACGAATAGTTAGCGAAACTTGAAGCCGGCAAAGCTCAGGCAGCAGCGGCAACTGTCTTGGGCGTTGCCGTGAAGCCGAAGACATCGTTCTCGATGCCGATCTTCAGCTCCATCTCGGTCATCCGCGCCAGGATGCCCGTGTAGAACGGCTGGATGCCGCGCGCGTCCACCCCGCCTTCCGGCGCCCCCGACAGCAGCCCTTCCGCCCCCGAGGGCATCAGCGTCTTCTGCCGCTTCTCGGGATCGGATTTCGAGGTGAAGCTGAACACCTCCTGTCCGGCCGGTCCGTCGATCCGGGCCGTCACCACCCCGCCGCGTGGCACCGCCATCGCCGCAATCAGCAGCATGTTCATGAACAGCTTGGCCTTGTGCTTGGGGAGCAGGATCAGCGGCACCTGCCAGTCGAGGTCCGCCTTCTCGATCTCGAAATAGACCCGCGCCACCCGCTCGCACTCGCGCGTGTCGAAATCGGTGCCGGCGGTCGAGGACGCCCCGTAGGCGAGCCGCGCGAACTCGAGCTTGGCGCGCGCCTGCTTGGCCGCGCTGGCGATCAGTTCCTGCGCCCCTTCCGCCATCGCGGCCTGGCTGGGATCCGACAGCACTTCAAGCCCGTTGCCGATCGCCCCCACAGGATTGATCAGGTCGTGGCAAACCCTCGAGCACAGCATGGCCGCAAGGTCCGTCGCCTTGAGCTCGATGATGTCGGCCATTGCAGCAGTCTCCGTCGCTTCCGAATCGCTGCTGGAAACACTAGCCGGAACTGCGCCGCCGCCCTAGAGACCCGCTGTCGCCATTGCGACGCCGGGCGGGACCGGCTAGGGCATGGCCTGAAGTCGCAGGGGTCGCATGATGTCAGTTCTCGTCACCGGTTCGCATGGGTTGATCGGCACGGCGCTGCGCCATCTGCTCGCCCGGCACGGTATCGCAACCCGGGGCATCGATCTGCGCGCCGCCCCGCCCGACCACCGGCTCGACATCTGCGACAGCGAGGCCATCGAGGCGCTCGTCGGCGATGTCGAGGGCATCGTGCACCTGGCGGCCGTGTCGCGCGTCGTCGATGGCGAGCGCGATCCGCGGCGCTGCGATGCCGTCAACATCGAGGCCACCCGCGGCATCCTTGCCGCCGCGCTCGCCGCCCCGCGCCGCCCCTGGGTCATCTATGCCAGCAGCCGCGAGGTCTACGGTCAGCAGGACGTGCAGCCAGTCACCGAGGACGCGCCGTTCCGGCCGATGAATACCTACGCCCGCAGCAAGGTCGCCGCGGAGGCCCTGTGCCAGGCGGCCCGTGCGGAGGGCCTGACCACGTCCGTCGTGCGCTTCTCCTCGGTCTATGGCAGCGTCGACGATCATGCCACCCGCGTGGTGCCGGCCTTCGTTGCCGCCGGCATGCGTGGCGGCACGCTGAGCATCGAGGGCGCGCGCCACACCTTCGACCTGACCCATGTCGACGATATCGCCGCCGGGTTGCTGCGCCTGATCCACGCGCTCGGGGCGGGCGAGCGCGGGCTGCCCCCCATCCACTTTGTCAGCGGCGCGGGAACGACGCTGGGCGAGTTGGCGGAAATCGCGATCCGCCTGGGCGGCGGCCGCGCCAGCGCCGAACTCGCTCCGCCCCGCAGCTTCGATATCCACAGCTTCGTCGGCGACCCGGCGCGGGCCGAGCGCCTCCTCGGCTGGCGCGTCACCACGCCACTCGCCGCCGGCCTTGCCCGCCTCGCAGCCGATTTCGCTCTCGAACCGGCCGGCTGACCGCGCTCAGTCGAAGCGCAACGGACCGTCATAGGCGGAGACCACGGGATCGACCGGCATGACGTGGCGGCAGCGCACATACTGCACCCACCACTTGCCCAGTGGGCGCGGCATCGGCCAGTGCTGCAACCGCAGGAGGCTGTCCCAGGCCATGCGCCACCGCGTCCCGAACGCGCCGACGCGGCGGCCCGAGCGGGTGATCCCCGCGTAGCAGAAGAAGGTCCGCCGCGGCACCGCGATCCCGAACCGGCGCAGCATGGCGTGCAGGTTGGCGCGACTGTCGCGTCCCGCCTCGCGCATTTTGCCGACGACCGCGCTGCCGAGCGGCCGGGTGTGCCGCATCGCAAGGCTGTCGATCACCGCCGCCCGGAACCGGTTGTCGGCCTCCAGCCGGGCCCAGACCAGGTCGAGCCCCATGCCGGACGGCGAATCCTCGAAATAGGGAAGCACCCGCTTGAGCGCGGCGCGCGACAGGCAGGGGAACATCACCTCCACATAGGGCGTGTAGCGCAGGCGGAACGAAGGCGACTGCAGGTGATGGATGAAGGAGAAATAGCTGTTGGCCGTCATCCCCGGCTGGCACACCTCGAGCCCTTCCTGCTCGGCGATCTCGAACAGGCGGTTGATCGTCTCGACGCTGATCTCGACATCGTCGTCGGCGAGGACCAGGTAGTCGTAGCGTTCGACCAGCTCGGGGCGTTCGCGCAGTTGCCGGGCGATCACGTCGTACTTCATGCCGCGCTGCTCGAGCACGATCTCGTCGCCGCCCGCAACGTAGGGCGTTGCGCCGAACCACGAGACGATGAGGTCCCACGTCCGGGACTCACCCCCGAGCCAGGCCCGATGCAGGGAACTCTCGCCCGCGCGGACGAGAACGGCAAAACGACGTGATGTCAACGCCATGGGGCTTTCCGACGGGCTTGTGCGTCCCTACCCTATGGCGCGGCGTGCCCCCGGCGCGCAACAGGAACCCGCAGGCAAGATGCACGCACTCGAGCATGCCGACCTGATCGTGGTGGGAGCCGGCTTCTACGGCGCCACCATTGCCGAGCGCGCGGCGGCCGATGGCGTGCGCGTGCTGGTCGTCGATCGCCGGTCGCATGTCGCCGGCAACGCCTTCTCGGCGCCCGATCCGACGACCGGCATCGAGGTGCACCGCTACGGGCCGCACCTGTTCCACACGTCCAACGAGGAGGTCTGGGCCTATCTGGGCCGCTTTGCCCGCTTCAACGACTTCGTCTTCCATGGCCGCGCCCTGCATGCCGGGCAGACCTTCTCGCTGCCCGTCAACCTCTCGACCATCTGCCAGTTCTTCGGCCGGAACATGAGCCCGGACCAGGCGCGGACCCTGATCGAAAGCCAGCGCGAGGTGCCGGCGGGACGCGAGCCCGCCAATCTCGAGGAAAAGGCCCTCTCGCTCATCGGCCGGCCGCTCTACGAGGCCTTCATCCGCGGCTACACGTTGAAGCAGTGGCAGACCGATCCGCGCGACCTGCCGCCGAGCGTCATCACCCGCCTGCCGGTCCGCTTCACCTTCGACGGGCGCTATTTCTCCGATCGCTTCCAGGGCCAGCCTATCGATGGCTATCCGGCCATCTTCGAGCGCATGCTCGCCGATCCCCGCATCGAACTGAAGCTCGGCATCGACTGGCTGGAGCTGCGTCACGCAGCGCCGGCGACCACGCCCGTCGTCTACACCGGCGCCATCGACCGCTACTTCGACTATGCCGAGGGCGACTTGGGCTGGCGCACCACCGGCTTTGCCAGCGAGGTGGTCGGGACGGGCGACTTCCAGGGCACCGCGATCGTCAATTACGCCGATCTCGACGTCGACTTCACCCGCATCACCGAGTACCGCCACCTCCATCCCGAGCGCTCCTACCCGGGGGATCGGACGGTGGTCGTCCGCGAGTTTCCACGCTTTGCCGGGCGGGGGGACGAGCCCTTCTACCCGATCGACCGACCGGCCGACCGCCGGCTGCTGGCACGCTATCGGACCCGCGCCGCCCTCGAGGCACGGGTCTGGTTCGGTGGCCGGCTCGGCACCTACACCTATCTCGACATGCACCAGGCGATCGCTTTGGCACTGCGGGACTGGACGGGCATCCGCTCGAAGTGGTTCGGCCATCGTCCGGGCACGGACCTCGATGGCGGAACGTGAATCGGTCCGGCGCCGTTCAGTGCGCCGTCTCGGCCGGTGGAGCGACGACGGCTGCGACGGCTTCCGCCGTGCTCGCCTCCTCCCCGGTCAGTTCCTTGGCCAGCGCCGGCCAGTTCGCCACCGCCGTGTCGAGCGAGATGTCGCCGCTCTGCAGGAACGCCTCTCGGTTCGACACCGAGTAGAACAGGTAGAGCTTCATCTTCGAGATGATGTAGAGGCGCGGCTTGCCGTCGCTCAGGTAGCCGCGGGCAAGGCTGGTCAGGCAGTGCCCCCCGAACTGCGGCGCATAGATCTCGGGGTTGCGCATGAAGATGTCGCGGTTGGCGGCCGAGGCGAAGTACCATGGCACCCCGCCCCACTGGTACTCGAAGTCCGGGCTGCCCAGCTGCGGATCCGGCTCGGTGAAGTAGCTCACCGGATCGTAGCCTTCGATCGCGACCCCGGTCAGCCGGTCGGTGACGATGGTGGTCACCAGCGAGGCCGCGGCCACCGGCGGCGCCGCCAGCGCGAACAGCACCGCCAACAGCCGCGCCAGTCGGCTTATGGTTAAGATTTGTTTACGCTTTTGCCGCATCATTGCCGCCATGACAGCCTAGAGTCCGTCTCAGCCGGGTCAGCTGCGCCCCACCCTACGCATGGGGGGTAAGCGTCGCGTAAACGATCCGTCAGCGTCATCCGGGAGTTCCCAATGGTCAGCCGCCTCGTCTACATCATTCTCGCCGCCTTCTTCCTGACCACCGCGGCTGCCTTCGTCGGCGCCTCGACCATGACCTACGCCCAATCCAACGGATCGGTGTCCGACACCTATTCGGGCGAGGAACTGATCGAGACCGGCGGCGCCTTCTTCGGCTCCGTGGCGCAGGGCCTCGCCTCGCTGGTGGAGCGTGCCGTCAGCCAGTTCGGCCTGCCCAATGCCTACATTCTCGGCGAGGAGGCGGGCGGGGCCATCTTCGCCGGGGCCCGCTACGGCGAGGGAACGATGTACACCCGCAACCAGGGCGAGCACCCGCTGTTCTGGCAGGGTCCCACGGTCGGGCTCGATTTCGGCGGCGACGGCTCCAAGGTGATGATGCTGGTCTACAACCTGCCCAGCGTCTCCGACGTCTACGGCCGCTACCCCGGCGTCGACGGGTCGGCCTATGTGGTGGGCGGGCTCGGCATGACCGTGCTCAAGTTCGGCGACGTGGTGATGGTCCCCATCCGCTCGGGGGTCGGCGCGCGGCTCGGGCTCAACGTCGGCTACCTGAAGTTCACCCAGGAACCCACCTGGAATCCCTTCTGAGCGTACCCGCCGGGGCAAGTCGGTCCAGTGGACCGATTTGAGCGAAGAAGACCATGAGAGCCACGCTCGAATGGCGCGGTCGAAAGGCGGTGCATGGCGTCCCCGCCGGGGCAGATCGGTCCGGTTTGCGGCGCGGCAGAGCGCACCGCAAGTCCGGGGATAGACGGGGATAACTCCGTTCAGCAACGTGACGGAAACATGGCGGGCTTGCTGTCGTGACCCCGCTCCCGTCTTCCGTTAAGGTTAGCGAAGGGCAAAGATGGCGGCCGGGCCGCCGCGCTGCCATGCTTGGTGGGCGCGCGTACCCGAACCGGGATCTGCCGGTCGCGGAGTTCTGTGATGGCCATTGAAAACATTATGTATTTCGCCCTGGGCGTGCTGGTCGCCGGGCTGCTTGCACTGATCATCCTGCCGGCCGTATGGC
Source organism: Devosia sp. (assembly GCA_041916695.1). Classification (GTDB taxonomy): domain Bacteria; phylum Pseudomonadota; class Alphaproteobacteria; order Rhizobiales; family Devosiaceae; genus Devosia_A. The sequence goes on from JAYRZA010000001.1 coordinate 169,631, forward strand.
GCCGCGCCGTCCGCCTCACCAAGAAGCGCATCGAGGCGGCGACCCCGATGACCATGGCCGAGTTCCGCGCCGACAAGGACCAGCTGCGCGCCGAATTCGCCCTCTCGACCCGTCGGCTCGAGATGAACGTCGAGGCCCTCCGCCGCCGCCTCGCCAACCAGCTGCGCGACATCAACCGCAAGAAGTCCGAGCTGGGCGGCATTAAGGGCGAGCGCGACACGCATCTGCAGATCGTCAAGGAACTCGAGGAGCGCGAGGCCGAGGCGCGCCGCCGCATCCTCGAACTCGAAAAGGAAGGCGCAGATCTCGCGCAGAAGCTGCGCATGCGCGACCGGGAGCTGGGCGAGAAGTCGAGTCAGCTCGAGGCGGCAAGGGAAGCCATCCGAGGCAACGCCCCGCGCGCCTTCTCGTTCGACGGCAAGGCCCTGACCGGCAACTACAACGAGGATGTCGACGAACTGCTGCAGCGCATCGAGACGGAGCGCAAGCGTGCCGAGTTCCTCGAAACGCAAAGCCGCTCGCTGATCGCCCAGCTCGAAGACTCCAACCGGCGCCAGGCCGAGTCCGTCGCCAGCGTCGCCCAGATCCGCGAGCAACTGGCCAGGCAGGACGACGGCCGCACCGAGGCGCAGAGCGAACTGGTGGCCGCCGAGGCCCGCATCGCCGATGCCGAGAGCCGGGTCAGCACCATCCTCGCCGAGACCAGCCGCCTCGTCGTCGACGGCGAACAGCGTCATGACATGCTGCTCGCCGAGAAGCTCGGCCTCGAAGAGCAGATGGCCGAATTGCGCGCCAAGGTCTCCGGAGTCGAGGCCACCGTCATGGCCGACTGGGACAGCGACCGCATCGAACAGTCTCATCTGCGCGAGCGGCTCAACGACATCGCGTCCGACGTCAGCCGCATCGTCTATGCGCTCGAAGGCCACGGCCCGCCGGACAGCGACGAGAGCCTGCTCGAGCGGGTGCAACGCTTCGCCGATCCGACCGGGATCGAGGAGCCGCCCGCCGTGCGCGGCCCCAACGCCCGGGCCGGCACGCCGGCCGGCGGCCAGGCCGTGTCCGATCGGCTCAAGGCCCTGCGTGAACTGCAGGACGGCAACTGACGGAGTCGCACCGCGTCGGCAATCCGCAATCGACCAGTCATCCGGGGACTGGCCGCCGTTGCCCTACTCGCTGACCACCGGGATTTCTCGGATCAACTCACCCGACTTGCCGTCGAAGATGCGCACGCTGGTCAGCGGTCCCAGCCGGTAGGTCACCGTCAGCCGACCATCCGCAGCGACCGCCGAAACCACTTCGGAGCCGTCCGGGATCTTCAGGGCAGCGATCACGTAGTCCGCGCTCGCTTTGCTGTCCGACTGAGATGCCCGGTAGACAAGCGCCCCGCCGACGGCGATAAGGCCGACGACCAGCAACCCGATCGAAACCATGAAGGACTTGCGCGCCCGGCCCAGCACCGCCCGCGCTTCCGGCGTCAGTTCGGGGGGGTCCGCTTTGTCTTGAGGATCGCTCATGCAGGATTTTCCCGGCGAGGAAATGGAATGGCAGCTCGTCGTCGATCCCGCCGATGCGGGCGGACGGCTGGATGCCGCGCTCGCCAGGGCGGTGCCGGTCTTCTCGCGTAACCGGATCAAGGACCTGATACTGGCGGGAAGCGCCGCGATCAATGGTGCAACCGTCGCCGAGCCGAATTACCGGCTGAAAGCCGGCCAGACGATCACGCTCACGGCGCCCGAGCCGATCGAAGCCGATCCGCTTGCGCAGGACATTCCGCTCGATATCCTGTTCGAGGATGCCCACCTGATCGTCATCAACAAGCCGGTCGGCATGGTCGTTCATCCGGCTCCCGGCAGCCTGGACGGCACGCTGGTCAATGCGCTCCTCCACCACTGCGGCGACAGCCTCAAGGGCATTGGTGGCGTCAGGCGCCCTGGCATCGTTCACCGGCTCGACAAGGACACTTCGGGAGTGATGGTCGCGGCCAAGACGGAGCAGGCCCACAACCACCTCGCCGCCCAGTTCGCCGACCACGGTCGCACCGGGCCGCTGCACCGCGCCTACCTCGCCTGGGCCTGGGGGCGGACGCAGCAGGCCCGCGGCACTGTCGACGCACCGCTCGGACGCGACGCCGCCAACCGGCTGAAGCAGGCGGTCCGCAAGGACGGTCGCGAGGCCATAACCCACTACGCGGTCGAGGCCCGCTTTGGTGACGAGGGCTGGGATGTCACCCGCCTCCGGTGCGAACTCGAGACCGGCCGCACCCACCAGATTCGTGTCCACATGGCCCATATCGGCCACCCACTGGTCGCCGACCAGCTCTACGCTCCCGGTTTCGCCACCAAGGTCAATCGCCTTCCCGATGGGCCGCGGCAGGCGGTCGCAGCACTGGGACGCCAGGCGCTGCACGCCGCCGAGCTCGGCTTCGAGCACCCGGCGACCGGCGAGGAGATGGCCTTCGAGGCGGAGCTGCCCGCCGACCTCCAGCGCCTCGAGGCGGCGCTCGCGCCCTACGATCTGGCGATCGCGCGCTAGGCAGCCAGTGCCGGCCGGGTCCGCCACAGTCCGCCACGGTCGGGTCTTATCTTCGCCGGCTTTCGAACTATATAGTTCCGACAGTCTGTCGTGTGCCGGACTGGACACGGCGGCAATTCTGCCCGCTTTCGGGGGAAATACGAGGGTGCAATATGGCCCAGACCAACCTGCCAGTACTGTCCGCTGAGGGCGGACTCAGTCGCTACCTCCAGGAAATCCGCAAGTTCCCGATGCTGGAGCCTGACGAGGAATACATGCTCGCCAAGCGCTACAAGGAGCATGCCGATCCGGGCGCGGCGCAGAAGCTCATCACCTCGCATCTGCGGCTCGTCGCCAAGATTGCCATGGGCTATCGCGGCTACGGCCTGCCGATCTCCGAAGTGATCTCGGAGGGAAATGTCGGCCTCATGCACGCGGTCAAGCGCTTCGAGCCCGAAAAGGGATTCCGCCTCGCCACCTATGCCATGTGGTGGATTCGCGCCGCGATCCAGGAATACGTCCTGCGGTCGTGGAGCCTCGTCAAGATCGGCACGACCGCCGCGCAGAAGCGGCTGTTCTTCAACCTCAGGAAGATCAAGGGGCAGATCGCCGCGCTCGAGGACGGCAACCTGCATCCCGACCAGATCAAGCAGATCGCCACCACGCTGCATGTCAGCGAGGACGAGGTCGTGTCGATGAACCAGCGCCTTTCTGGCGATGCGTCTCTCAACGCGCCCATGCGCGCCGACGAGGGCGCCTCGGAATGGCAGGACTGGCTGGTCGACGACACCCCGGACCAGGAGACCAGCCTCGGCGAGTCCGAGGAGTTCAGCGAGCGCATGGTGCTGCTGAATCAGGCCATGGGCGATCTCAACGAGCGCGAGAAGGCGATCTTCCAGGCCCGCCGCCTGCGCGACGAGCCGGCGACCCTCGAGGAACTCGCCCAGGAGTACAGCGTGAGCCGCGAGCGCATCCGCCAGATCGAGGTGCGAGCCTTCGAGAAGGTGCAGGAAGCTGTCCAGAAGGCGGCGAGCGCCAAATCGCGCGAAGCGGCGGCCTGACCCCGCGGCTCAGCGCTTTGGCGCGAGCGCGGCGATCAGTCCCATCAGGTGTTCGCGCCTGAGGATCAGCAGGTAGGGGGCGTGGATCCCCTCCTCCGGCACGATCCGGAACGGACCGGTCAGCGCCTCGTTGGAGGTGCCGGTCCGCACCCCCGGCGCGAGCTTGACCGCGTCCAGCGGGTACTTGAGCCCGTCGGAACGCCAGAAGGTGACGGGCGCCAGCGGGTGGATCGAGACCCGTTCGCCGGCGGCGACCTCGAAGCTGAACGCCTCGGTGAGGGCCACCGCGACGTCCTCCTCGTCGACGAGCACGATCTTGCGCCGCCTTGCGTAACGGGTCACCGCATCCAGCGCCGCAAGCGTATGGTCGAAGCGCCGCCCGGTCATGCCAACCGCAATGGTCAGCGGCGCCTTGGTCGAGTACAGGGCCTTCTCGAAGTCGGTTGTTTCCTGCTCGGCAATCTGCATCAGCCGGGTCTTGCCCAGCCAGCCATGCGGCTCCCTCAGCGAATCGAAGTCGCCCACGATCAGTTCGGGCCTGAGCCCCGCCGCCACGATCTGGTCGGCTCCCCCGTCGGCTCCGACGAGGTGGCCGCCCGACGCATAGAGCTCGCGCAGCAACTCGGCATCGACACTGCCGCCGCCGACGATGACGAGCAGTTGCTCGAACGCGACCACCGAGGTCTGGGGACTACGTGCTTGCAAGGGCGTGGAACTCTGGGTATCTGTCGATCGTCTCGCTGGGGTGCTCCGGAAAATCCGGGGCTGAGAGTTACCCATTGAACCTGAACCAGGTCATGCTGGCGGAGGAAGTTCGAGATGGCAAGGGCGCCGGTCGCCCGAACCATATACGTTCCCCTTCTATCCACATGGCCGCAGACCCGAAGGAAAACGACCATGTCGTTCAAGTACTTCGCGTTGGCGGCATCGCTGTGCGCCATCGCCTTGCCCGCCCTCGCCCAAGACCGTCCCGTCCTCGACATCTATACCTATGACAGTTTTGCCGCCGAGTGGGGGCCCGGCCCGGCACTCAAGGCCGGCTTCGAAGTGGCTTGCGGCTGTACCGTTCGCTTCGTCACTTCGGAAGACGCCATCTCCATGCTGCGCAAACTGCAGCTCGAGGGGTCATCGAGCCCGGCCGACCTGGTGGTCGGCCTCGATACGGCTACCATGGGGGAGGCGCGGGCCACCGGGCTCTTCACCCCTCACGGCCTCTCCCTCGAGGGGCTCGTCCTCGCTTGGCAAGACACCGAGTTCACCCCCTTCGACTACGGCTACTTCGCCTATGTCTACGACAAGCGCCGCACCATCAATCCGCCGCGGTCGTTTGAGGACCTCATCGCGAGACCTGACAGCTTCAAGATCGTGATCGAGGATCCGCGCTCGTCGACGCCGGGACTCGGCAACGTCTTCTGGATCGCTGCCGCCTATGGCGATCGCGCGCCCGAAATCTGGCGCGGCCTGAAGCCCCACGTACTGACCGTCACCCGCGGCTGGTCGGAGGCCTACGGTCTGTTCCTCGACGGACAGGCCGATATGGTGTTGAGCTACACGACCTCGCCGGCTTACCACGCGCTCGCCGAGCAGGACGACAACTACGCCTACGCGCCTTTCTCCGAAGGCTTCGTCGCCCAGGTCGAGGTCGCCGGCCTCGTGGCAGGCAGCGATCAGCCCGAGCTGGGCCGGGCCTTCCTCGCCTACCTGACCTCGCCAGAGGCACAGCGGATCATCCCCACGACGAACTGGATGTATCCGGTCATCGACATCGGCAAGGACCTTCCCGCCGCCTTCGGCGTGCCGCCGGCAAAGGTGCTGGTCGTCGACGAGCTGGCCATTGCCGCGAACAGCCGGGCCTGGGTCGATGCCGCGCTGGCTGCCCTTCAGTAGCCGCGTGCTGCCGGTTCGGCCGCTCCGGCTGCTCGCCGGGACGGCCATCGCACTCGGCATCGCCGGCCTCGTTGCGGCGGTGCTGGCTGCCATCGTCGCGGCTGCCGGCGATGCGGCGGCCGCGCCGTCGCGCGTCGACGTCACGCACCTGCTCGCCATGACCGTCATCCAGGCCGTACTCAGTACCCTGCTGTCGCTTGCGGCCGGAATCGGACTTGCCTGGTCGCTCAACCGCCTGCGATTCGTCGGTCGCAGCCTGGTGATCGGCCTGTTCGCTTCGGCCATCGTCACGCCGGGGCTGATCGTCGCGTTCGGGCTTCTCGCGGTCTGGGGCCGTGCCGGCTGGGTCAATCAGGCGGCGCTGATCCTTGCCGGACGGCCGCTCGAGGTGCCGATCTTCGGCCTTGCCGGCATCGTTGCGGCACACGTCATCCTCGACGGCGCCTTTGCCGCCCGCATTCTGCTGGCCCGGCTGGACGCCACGCCCGAGCTGCGCCTCAAGACCGGTCAGAGCCTGGGGCTGTCCGCCTGGCAGCGCTTCGCCGTCATCGACTGGCCGATGCTCCGCGGAGCGCTTCCCGGCCTCGCCGCCATCATCTTCCTGCTCGCCTTCACCAGCTTTCCCATTGTGCTGCTGCTCGGTGGCGGGCCTGCAAACCAGACCCTCGAAGTGGCAATTTACTCCGCCGTGAGGCTCGATTTCGACCTGCGCGGCGCCGTGCAGCTGGCCTTGATCCAGATCGCCGTCTGCACCGCCGTGATCCTGCTCGCCAGCGCCGCCGCCCCGGTTTCGGCGGTGACCGGACGCTCGCGCGTCTCCTCCTGGCGCGATCGCGGCCCCGCCCGGGCGATGCAATGGATGCTACTGGGGCTCGGCATGGCAGGTTTCGGCCTGCCGTTGCTCGCGGTGCTGCTCGATGGCATAGGTCCGGGCATGATGACGCTGCTGCTTCGTCCGGGATTCTGGCAGGCGCTCGTCACCAGCCTGGCGCTCGGCGCCGCCTCCGGGATGCTCACGCTGCTGCTGGCACTCGTCATCGGCACCGCCCGCGCCGCCGCCGGCGCGTCCATCCTCCGCCACGTGATCGGCGCGCCCGCCTTTGCCTACCTTGCCGTGCCGGCGGTCGTGCTCTCGCTCGGCGCCTTCCTCATCGTGCGCTTCACCGGGGTGCCGAGCGAAGCCGCCGCACCGGCGGTCGTGCTCCTCGCCAATGCGCTGTTGTCGCTGCCCTTCGCCCTCGCCACCCTCGGGCCACCCCTCGATGCGGTGGCGCTCGGACGGGGCAAGCTCATCCGTTCGCTCGACCTCGACGGCTGGCGGCAGTTCCGCGACATCGAATGGCCCCTGGTCCGCCGCGAGGCCGGCATCGTGATGGCCCTCGCCTTCTGCTTCTCGCTCGGCGACCTGGGGGTCATCGCCCTGCTCGGCACGCAGGATTTCACCACCCTGCCACTCTTCATGTACCGCGCGCTCGGGGCCTACCGCACCAACGACGCCGGGACCATCGCGGCGGTGATGCTGCTCGTCACCATCATCGCCTTTGTGGCCATCCCCCGACTGTTCGAGGCGCCCGATGCTCGTCGCTGACCGCCTGCTCTATGCCCATGCGGTGCCCGGAGGCCGCACTTACGAGTTCAGCTTCGCGGCCTGCGGCGGCGAGGTCACCGCCGTGAGCGGGCCGAGCGGATCTGGCAAGTCGACCCTGCTCGACCTCGTCGCCGGCTTCCTCGTCCCGACCGGAGGCACCCTGACCCTCGACGGGCGCGACCTGGTGCCGCTCGCCCCGGAGCAGCGCCCGGTCTCCATCCTGTTCCAGACTGAGACCCTGTTCGACCACCTGACCGCGGCCCAGAATGTCGAACTCGGTCTCCCACGACATCTGCCCGCAGCAGCCCGGCGCGCACGGGTGGCGGACGCGCTCGCCGAAGTGGGACTGCCCACCGTCATGGGGCAGCGCGCGGCCACTCTGTCGGGAGGGGAAAAGCAGCGCGTGGCCCTGGCTCGAACCCTGCTTCGCGGCCGTCCGATCCTGCTCCTCGACGAGCCATTCTCGGCACTGGACGACGACACGAGAGGCACCATCCGGCGCCTGGTGGGCGATCTCACCGTTCGGCATGGCTGGATCACCGTGCTCGTCAGCCACCACGCCGACGATATCGCAACCCTGGCCGCCCGCCGCTATGCCCTGGACGGCGGACGGCTCAGCGGTCCGCTGCCCGACACGTCCTCGCCGGGGCCACGCAACTGAGCCCCTGCCGATGGCGGTCGGCTACTGGCTGGCCGTCGCCGCCGTACCCCAGGATCCCACCACCTCGTTGAACATGGCGACTGCCGCCTCGTCCTTTTCGAGCGTGATGATGGCGCGACGACCGGTGGCGTAGATCAGCGCAAGGTCCATCCACTTGCGCGATGTCAGCAGGTTGCTGTTGGCGGTGATCTCGTCCGGCGAGGCGCTGAGGGCAAACAAGAAGGAGTTGCCGACCACCCGTGCCGAGGCCCCGACGAGCGGGGTGCCCTGCACCAGTTCCTCATTCTTCAGCAACACCCCGGGCAGGCCGGCGATCGAACCGCCCACGAAGCTGTCGCTGACGCGGAAGTTGACCTCCATCAGGTGGCTGGCCGGCAGGCTTGGGTCGGAGTTCTTGCGGATCAGCACGTCGACGCCAAGGTTGCGGGCCGGGATGTTGGCCTTGCCGATCAGCGTCGCAACGCCCATTTCGTCGATGCCCTTGCTCCACTCTACCGTACCCGAGAACGGCACCGCGCCGGTGGTCCCGTTGTCGGAGGCCTCGAGCAGCAGCGACTGGCTGCCCGCAAGGTTCGCCGGGTCGAGCGCCGCGACGGCCGCCTCGGCCGCCGGCTCGCTGTCGGTGCCCAGTCGCTCTTCCGCCGGGGCCGGTTCCAGCAGCGGCAATGCCGGGGTATCGGCAACCGCTGCCGGCTCCGCGCCAAGGCGTTCGTCCTGGTTGAGTTCAGCGGACGGCGTGTTGCTTTCGGAGGGCGTATCGGTATTTCCCGGCCCGGTTGCGGGGACTTCGGCAACGCCATTGTCCGGCGTCGTCGCTGCGGCGGCCTCCTGTTCGGTGACAGCGCTGCGACCGAACATCTGATCGAGGTTGATGAACCCTTCGCGCCAAGCCCAGAATCCCGCCCCGCCGGCGCCGGCCAGGAGGACCGCGAAGACGATCAGGAAGATCGTCACCGCTCCCATGCCGCGCCGCTCACGCTCGGCACGCGGAAAACCGGCCCGGGCCGGTTTCGTCGCCCGCTCGGGATTGCGCTCGCGCGCTGATTTGGGCTCGCGTGGGGCCTTGGGCTCCCGACCGGCGCCGCGTCCGCGCCGGGATGGCGCCACGGCAGGAGCATCCGCCCTCAGGATCCCTGCCGGGAACCCATTGGCCGTCGGGGTATCGTCCTCGTCCTCGTCGTTTTCGACCGGATCATAGTCCAGTCCGTTGTCGACCGGCTCGCCGCGGGCCTCGCGGTCGAGCGTTGCGATGGCACGATCGATCGCGCCCTGCGGATCGACGGGTTGCGGATCGAGCTCAACCTCGCGGACGGCCGACATCGCCGCCGCCACCGGCGGATCGTCGAAGACCGCGAGCTGCGCCGCGGGTCGCGACGTCAGTTGCGGGCGGGCGGGCGACTCGTGACGCGGCGCTGCGATTTCCCGCCTCGGCTCGAGCACCGGCCCGCGGGCCGGCCCACCGATCGGGGCTCCGAAAGCGGCGGTGCTGGTGCGACTCTTGGCGGCCTCGGCTCGCGCCACGATGGAGGGCAGTGGGCGCCCTGACGGGAACGGCTGCCGTCCGGATGGCGCCGGTCGTGCGGGCACCGCGCGCGGTGGTGGCGGCAGTTCGTCCTCGGGTTCGGGCTCCGGAACTGGCGCGGAAATCTGCGGACGCGTATTGGCCACCAGCTTCGGCACCGGCTTGCCCATCGGCTTGCCGCCCTCGGCGCGCGCGGCGCTGCGCTTGGTTTCGATCGGGGGGGGCGGCGGTTCGGCATTGGCGGCCGCGATGATCTCTTCGATGCTGCCCCCCTGCGGCAGCGGCTTCGGTGGCTCACGACCGCTCGCCGGAGCCGGCTTGACCACCGTCTTGGCGATGCTGGGCGCCGGTTTCTTCACCGGCGCTTCGAAGTAGACCGGCGGTGGTGGCGGGCTTTCCTCCTTGCCGCTCCCCAGTCCGGCGATCACGGCCTCGCTGGCTTCCTGCTCGACCTGTCGGATGCAGTCTTCGAGCTGCAGTCGGTGGGCGGTTATGTCGCGGGCGGCCAGGGGCGGGTTGATGGCGCGCAACTGCCCGACGAGAGCGGCGCGCGCCTTCTCGTAGACCGCGCGTCGCGCGGCGCCGTTGTTCTCGGGCAGAGCTTCTACCGCCCTACGTAACAGCTCTTTGTAGTCCGCCATTCGCTACACGATATCCGTGATTTGGAGGCCAGTTTTAGCAAAAAAACTCAGTCTTGGAACGGGTCCTGCACCAGTATGGTATCCAGCCGCTCGGGACTGGTGGACAACATGGCCACCGGCGCTCCGATCAGCTCCTCGATGTACCTGACGTACTTCACCGCCTGTGCCGGGAGTTCCGACCAGCTTCTCGCCCCAGCCGTAGTCTCAGACCATCCCTCGAGAGTCTCGTAGATGGGCCTAACAGCAGCTTGTGCTCCCATTGAGGCAGGCAAGTAGTCAATTTTTTGACCGTCGAGCTCGTAGCCCACACAGACTTTGATCTCTTTCAGGCCGTCCAGCACATCCAGTTTCGTCAGCGCGATGCCGTTTATCCCCGACGTTTTGACGGTCTGGCGGACCAGCACCGAGTCGAACCAGCCGCAGCGCCGCGGCCGACCGGTATTCACCCCGACCTCGCGACCCACGGTGGACAGATGCCGGCCGATATCGTCGAACAGCTCGCACGGGAACGGCCCTTCCCCCACCCGCGTGGTATAGGCCTTGGTGATACCCAGCGTGTAGCCGATCGCCGTTGGCCCGAGGCCCGATCCTGCAGCGGCCTGGCCGGCCACCGTATTTGAGGAGGTAACGAACGGATAGGTGCCGTGGTCATTGTCGAGCAGAGCCCCCTGCGCCCCTTCGAACAGGATTCGGGCGCCCGACTTGCGCTTGGCGTCCAGCAGTTCCCAGACCCGATCGACATAGGGCAGCACCCGGTCAGCCACTTCCATCAGTTCGGCATGGAGCGCCTCCGCCGACAGCTCCGGCAAACCCATGCCTCGCCTAAGCGCGTTGTGGTGGCTCAGCAACCGTTCGATCTTGGGCATCAGCGTCTCGGGCTCGGCGAGATCGCACACGCGGATGGCCCGGCGGCCGACCTTGTCCTCGTAGGCGGGACCGATACCGCGCTTCGTGGTGCCGATCTTCAGGCCGGAATTAGCGTTTTCGCGCACTGCGTCGAGCTCGCGATGCAGGCTGAGGATCAGCGGCGCATTGTCGGCGATCTTGAGCACATCGGGAGTGACCCGGACGCCTTGCCCCGCCAGCTTCTCGACCTCGGCGACGAAATGGTGCGGGTCGACCACCACGCCGTTTCCGATGACGCTGAGCTTGCCGCGCACCACCCCCGAAGGCAGCAGCGCCAGCTTGTAGCTCACCCCGTCGATCACCAGCGTGTGGCCGGCATTGTGACCGCCCTGGTAGCGCACCACCACGTCGGCGCGCTCGCTCAGCCAGTCGACGATCTTGCCCTTGCCTTCGTCACCCCACTGGCTGCCGACGACGATCACGTTTGCCATTTGCGCGAGAAGCCCTTTCGAAAGCCAACCTGCCGCAAGCGCAACTTGGCGCTGGCATGCGGCTGAGAAACCTTGTCTATGTTCGGCGCAGCTGCCGGCGGGACCCGCCCGGACCCGAACCATTCGACGGCAGTTGCGTTCGTCCAATAGACCAGTCCAGGCCAGATGACAAATGTTCCCGCGTCCGGCATCGGCCGCGCCTTCGACGCCCTGATGCACCGCCCTTACCTGCTTCTGGTGCTGACCAACCTGTTCTGGGGGGGCAACGTCATCGCCGGCAAGCTCGCGGTCGGCCACATCGATGCACACACGCTGATGATCCTGCGCTGGACCGGCGCGCTGCTCGTCGTCCTGCCCTTCGCCCTCGTGCCGCTGCGCCGCGACTGGCCGACGATCCGGGACAGATGGTGGCTCTACCTGTTCTACGGCGCCGTCGGCTACGCCACCTTCAACGTGCTGGTCTACCTTGCCGCCCACCTGACCTCCGGGGTCAACACCGCGCTCGAACAGGTGACGATCAATATCTTCGTGCTCGCGTTCAACTTCGTGCTGTTTCGCCAGCGCGTGGGACCGCTGCAACTGCTCGGGGTCGCGGTCACGATCGTCGGCGTGGCGGTGATCGCCACCCATGGCGATCTCGGCCGCATCCTGAAGCTCGATCTGAACCTGGGCGACGTCCTGGTGATCGGCGCCTGCTTTGCCTACGCCATCTACTCGGTGGCGCTGCGCTGGCGGCCGCAGACCGACTGGCGGAGCTTCCTGTCGGCCACCATCGCCGGAGCGATCCTCGCCTCGGTGGCCTACCAGGTGACGCTCGGCAGCGGTCCGGACGCCTTCCTTGCCGAGCTGCCGCGCCTCGACACCACCGCCTGGCTGGTCGTCGCCTACACGGTCCTCTTCCCCTCGCTGATCTCGCAGCTCTTCTATGTCCGGGGTGTCGAGCTGATCGGCTCGAACCGGGCAAGCCTTTTCGTCAATCTGATCCCGCTGTTCGGAACGCTGGGCTCGGTCGTGGTTCTCGGCGAGGCGCTGCAGGGATTCCATCTCGCGGCCGCGCTGCTGATCGCCGCAGGCATCGTTCTCGCCGAGTGGAGCGCTCGGCGGCGCGCATGAGTCCATGCGTCGCTGCGGTCGGTGGCCCGAAATGGGCCGCTCGACAACCATAGGGTTCGCGTCCGTCGTCCGCTGAACCAAACCCACCGGCGGAGCGTACTCGTCCCAAGCGAAAAATACGGAGTACGCAGATGACCAGACTCGTGTGGGTTGCCCTGTTGTCGGCAGCGATGGCGTCGGGGGCGCTGGCCGTGTCGGTGGGGGAGATCGCCCGCAAGTGCGGCGATGACGCCAAGGCCTATTGCGATGGCGTAAACTATGGCGACCCGATGACGGAGTGCCTCGCCAAGCACCGCAGCAAGCTGGCACCGCAGTGCAAGGTCATTGTCGACCGCATCCAGGGCGGCGAGAGCGTCTCGCTGTTCTAGCCCTTCGGCCGAGCGGGGCGCCCGCACGCGGCGGGCGCCCGATGACATCAGAACCGCCGGGCCGTTGCCTGTCGCCCACCGGGCAACGACGCGATCTGCGACAGCTGCTCGGCAGTGACCACGCCATCGATCGACAGGAGCGCGATGGCGTCGCCGCCCACCTCGGCGCGTCCGAGGTTGAAGTTGGCGATGTTGATGCCGAGATTGCCCAGCAGCGTGCCCAGCCGGCCGATATGGCCCGGCTTGTCCTCGTTGGTCACATAGAGCATCGCCGGCGTCAGCTCGGCCTCCATGTTGATGCCCTTGACCTGGATGATCCGCGGCTTGCCGCTTGCGAACAGCGTGCCGGCGACGCCCCGCTCCTGCTTCTCCGTGATCACCGTCAGTCGCACATAGCCCTCATAGGCTCCCTGCTGGTCGCGATTGGTGGTCTCGACCGTGATGCCGCGGTCCTTGGCGATCTGCGGCGCCGAGACCATGTTGATGTCGCCCAGCGATGGCTTCAGCACCCCGTTGATTGCCGCAGCGATCATCGGCTTGGTGTTGAGCTGGGCCACTGCGCCCTCGAACTCGATGCGAATCCCCTTGATCGGGTCCTCGGTCAACTGCCCGGCGAAAGAGCCCAGCGCCTCCGACAGCTTGACCCACGGCGTGAGCCGCGGCGCTTCCTCGGCGGTGATCGAGGGAAAGTTCAGCGCGTTGGCGATCTCGCCGGTGTTGAGATAGGCCGAAATCTGTTCGGCGACCTGCAGCGCCACGTTTTCCTGCGCCTCGGTGGTCGAAGCCCCCAGATGCGGCGTGGCGATGAAATTGGCCAGTTCGAACAGCGGGTTGTTCTGCGCCGGCTCCTCGACGAACACGTCGAAGGCGGCACCTGCGACCTTGCCCGATTTCAGCGCTGCGTAGAGCGCCGCCTCGTCGACCAGCCCGCCGCGCGCGCAGTTGATGATCCGCACCCCCGGCTTCATCTTCTCGATCGCCTCGGCCGAGATGATGTTCTTCGTCGCCTCGATGAGCGGAGTGTGGAGCGTGATGAAGTCGGCCCGGGCGAACAACTCGTCGAGCTCGACCTTTTCGACGCCGAGCGCAACGGCGCGCTCGGGCGTGAGGAAGGGATCATAGGCGATCACCTTCATCTTCAGACCCTGCGCCCGGTCCGCGACGATCGAGCCGATATTGCCGGCTCCGATCAGGCCGAGCACCTTGTTGGTGACCTCGACGCCCATGAAGCGGTTCTTCTCCCATTTCGACGCCTTGGTCGAGGCGTCGGCTTCCGGCAGTTGTCGGGCCAGCGCCATCATCATGGCGATGGCATGCTCCGCCGTGGTGATCGAGTTGCCGAAGGGCGTGTTCATCACGATGATGCCCTTCTTGGTCGCGGCCGGGATATCGACATTGTCGACCCCGATGCCGGCCCGGCCGATCACCTTCAGGTTGGTCGCCGCCGAGATGATCTTCTCGGTCACCTTGGTCGCCGAGCGAATGGCAAGGCCATCGTACTGGCCGATCACCTCGAGCAGCTTGTCCTTGTCCTTGCCCAGATCGGGCAGGTAGTCGACGTCGATGTTGTTGTCCTTGAAGATCTGGACGGCGGTCTTCGAAAGCTTGTCCGATACGAGAACCTTGGGCATGGCGCCCTCCGGAAAATGGTGAATGGTGCGTGGGGAGGTGCAACCGGCAGGCGGCCTTGGCGCGGGCTGAAGCCAGTCGCCACGCGCCGCTCACCGGTCGCGGAAGTCAGGCAGCGGCCTTGGCCAGCGCGGCCTTTTCCACCTCGAAGGCGTGGTCGAGCCAGGGAACCAGTGCCACGAGGTCGGAGGTCTCGACGGTCGAGCCGGTCCAGATCCTGAGGCCCGTCGGCGCGTCGCGATAGCCGCCGATGTCGTAGGCGACGCCGGCCTTGTCGAGCCGCGACACGATAGCCTTGGCAAAGGCCGCCTGCGCCTCCTCGCTGAGCGCGGTGATCGCGGGGTCCTTGATCACGAGGCAAACCGAGGTGTTGCTGCGCTCTGCAGGGTTCTTGGCGAGGAATGCCGCCCAGGCGGAGGTCGCCACCCAGTCGCTGAGCACCTTGAAGTTCGCGTCGGCACGGGCCTGCATGGCCCTGAGCCCGCCGATCTGCTTGCCCCACTCCATCGAGTCGACCGCATCCTCGATACAGAGCATCGAGACGGTGTTGATAGTGGCGCCCTCGAAGATGTCCGCCATCAGCTTGCCGCCCTTGGTCATGCGGAAGATCTTGGGCAGCGGCCAGGCCGGCTTGTAGCTCTCGAGCCGTTCGACGGCGCGGGGCGACAGGATCAGCACGCCGTGCGCGGCCTCCCCGCCGAGCGCCTTCTGCCAGGAGAACGTGACCACATCGAGCTTGGCGAAGTCGAGAGCCTGCGCAAACGCCGCCGAGGTCGCGTCGCAGATGGTGAGGCCCTTGCGATCGGCCGGGATCCAGTCGGCGTTGGGGACGCGCACGCCCGAAGTGGTGCCGTTCCAGGTGAACACCACGTCGTTGTCGAAATTGACGGCGGCCAGGTCGGGCAACTCGCCATAGGGCGCTTTCAGCACCCGCACATTGTCGAGCTTCAGCTGCTTTTGGACATCCGTCACCCAGCCTTCGCCGAACGATTCCCAGGCCAGCATGTCGACACCGCGGGCGCCGAGCATGGACCACATCGCCATCTCGACCGCCCCGGTATCGGAGGCCGGGACGATGCCGATCAGGTAGTCGGCCGGCACTTCGAGCAGTTCGCGTGTCAGCGCGATGGCCTTCTCGATGCGTGCCTTGGCCGGCTTGGCGCGATGCGAGCGGCCAACGAGCGCGTTGGCAAGCGCGTTCACCGTCCAGCCAGGACGTTTGGCACAGGGGCCCGACGAAAAGTTTGGATTGGCCGGTTTCAGCGCCGGCGCGCTCAGGGGCATATCAGCCATGGCGACCCTCCCAGGTCGAAAGCCTTGCGTTAGGGCAAGGTGTCCTGAGCCGGGCTGATACGCCGCACGAGGATCGGCGTCAATGGGGTCGTCGTGAGAAGCAGGCAGGGCAGGCCAGGGTGGGCGATCTAGCCGCAGGCCTGCAGCCCGCCCTGATTGCTCAGGTCGCGGGGATGACGCCCCCGATCTCGGCAAACAGCTCGGCGACGCGATCCGCTTCGCATAGTTGCGTCGCCTCGGTGGTGACGGCTGCTGCCGCCGCGGCAACGCCATAGCGGGCCGCGGTGACGAGGGGCCAGCCGCGTGCGAGCCCCAAAGTCAGTGCGCCCACGAAGCTGTCGCCGGCACCGACGGTGCTGCGCACGGTCACGTGCGGGGGCAGGATCTCGGTCTCGCTGCCTGCGGTCGCGACGATGGCGCCACGATCCCCCAGGGTGACGATCGCCGCTTCGGTGAAATGCCGGTCGACGAGGTCCCGTGCCAGCCGGTGTGCCGCGGTTCCGGCGCGGCCACCCAGCAGTTCCTGCGCCTCGAGATGATTGACTCGGATCAGATAGGGGCGGCTCTCGATGGCCGCACGCAGTGCCGCGCCATGCGTATCGAGCACCAGCCGCGCCCCGCGCCCGGCCACGAGACGGGCGAGCTTGCCGTAGAAATTCTCGGCAACCCCCGGCAAGAGGCTGCCGCTGCCGACCACATAACGGCAGTCTGGTCCCACCAGTTCGCCGATCCTGGCCAGCAGCCGGTCCTCGAACTCGACATGCTGCTCGGGCCCGGGAAGGACGAAGCGATAGTGCAGTCCGGTCGCCGCCTCCATCACCGTCAGCGAGAAGCGCGTCTCCCCTTCCACCGGAAACGCTTCGAAGCTCAGGCCTTCGGCCTCGAGCAGACCCCGCAGTTGCGCCCCCGAGGCACCGCCCAGCGCGACCAGCGCCCGGCTCTCGCCGCCCAGTTCGCCGATGGCGCGCGAGACGTTGATGCCTCCCCCGCCCGGATCGAATCGCGGTGCATTGCAGCGGAGCTTCTGCTGCGGCTTCAGCCGCTCCGTGGTGGTGGTGACGTCGAGCGCCGGATTGAGGGTGATCGTGAGGATCGCAGCCATGACGTCAGGCGGTCTCGAGATAGGTCGACACGATGCCGTCGAGTAGGTGCAGGGCGTCCTGCCGGCTCCGCTGGAAGGCGTTGCGACCCACGATCGAGCCGTAACCGCCGCCATCGCGGATGCCACGTACCTCGTCGAGCACCGCTGCATCGTCCTTGGCGGCGCCGCCGGAAAACACGACGATGCGTCGCCCGTCGAACGCCGACTGCACCACGTGCGCAATGCGGTCGGCGAGCCGCTCGCGCGGGATCGCCGCCTTCTCGTAGGCCGGACGCGCCGCAGGATCGAACACCAGTGCGCTCGGCGGCTTGACCTTGATGATGTGGGCGCCGAGCAGCGCAGCCACGTGAGCCCCATAGGCCACCACGTCCAGGGCGGTCTCGCCCTCGGTCTCGAGGATGCCGCCGCGCGGATAGGCCCAGATCACTACGGCAAGGCCCGCGGCGCGCGCCTCCGCCGAAGCGGCGCGGATTTCCTCGAACATGTCGTACTGCCGGTCCGACCCCGGGTAGATGGTGAAGCCGATGGCGCTGCAGCCAAGTTCCGTGGCATCTCGGACCGTCGCCGTGATCGCCTCGTCCTTGACCGTTCCGAGGCTGTTGGCATTGTTGATCTTGAGGATCAGCGGGATTTCCCCCGCATAGCGATCCGCTCCCGCCCGCAGCAGCCCGAGCGGCGCGGCGAGCGCCGAAAGGCCGGCCTCGATGGCGAGTTCGAACACGTAGCGCGGGTCGTAGGCGGCCGGGTTGGGCGCGAAGCTGCGTGCCGGCCCGTGCTCGAAGCCCTGATCGACGGGCAGGATCACCATCCGGCCCGAACCTGCGAGTCGCCCCTGCATGAGCAGCCGGGCGAGGCTTGCCTTTACCCCCGGCTGTTCGCCGTCATAGTAGCCTAGGATGTCCCGGACCCGTTCGGTCAGCCGCATTGCGATTCTCCGCTTCTCTGCTCAGCGGGTCATCGTGTGCCGACCCGTTATCGGACGCGATGGCAGAATCTGGCCCAGCGCCACCGCGGCGCCCTTGATACCGGCGTCGGCCCCCATCTTGATGACATGTACCCCGATCTTGTCGAGATAGGCGCCACGGCCACCGCCCGCCCCCGCGAAGGCATCCCGGAAGCGCGGCGTCTGCAGCACCGGCAGGATATTGGCCGCGAGGCCTCCGGCCAGATAGATGCCGCCGCGCGCCCCGAACAGCAGCGCCGCGTCTCCCGCCACCCGCCCGAACCACTCTCCCATCAGGTCGAGCGCCTCGCGCGCTACCGGGTCCTCGCCCGACAGGCCGGCGGTGGTGATCTGCGGCGCGGTCAGCTTTGCCTCCGGCAGTCCGCGATGCTGGCGCAATGCATGGTTGACGGCCACCAACCCGCGCCCCGACAGCAGCTGTTCGAGAGAGACGACACCGTCCCCGTCGATCGCCGATCGCACGTCGAAGTCCCCCGCCCTCAGTGCCGGCAGCGAGACGAAACGCCCCTCGCCGGCAACGGGCAGCCAGTGCTCGCCGGTCCACACCAGGCCGGCGATTCCGAGCCCGGTGCCCGAGCCGATCACCGCCTTGGTGCCATGCAGCACCCGCTCGCCCTCGACGATCTCGACCAGATCGTACTCGGTGAGGCGGGGCAGCGCGAGCGCCATCGCCTCGGTGTCGTTGACCATCACCACGTGCTCCGCGCCGGTGACGGCGCGGATGTCGTTGCGCGTGAACGTCCAGGGCCGGTGATGCATGTGTGCCTTGGTGTCGTGCACCGAACCCGCAATAGCGAGTCCCACCTTGTCGGGGCAGCGCGGAACCGACTTGAGGTACCGCTCGATCGCCTGCATCGGATTGGAGAAATCGCCGGTACTCAGCAGCGCGAAATTCGACACGCTCAACTCATCGATGTCGGTGAGCGCGAGGCTGATGTAGGTGCCGCCGATCGCGCCCACCAAGGCCTGCCTGGAATTCTCGTTCATCTCTCGTCCTTCAGCCTCCCAGGGGCGATCCCCGCTGGCACGAGTATCATGCGACGGCCACCTCCGATGCAATTTGACCCTGATCAAAGAGGCCGCCGCCGATCGGCGTCAGGCTCTCGTGCGGGTCAGTCCGCACCTCCTCGAGCTGTGCTCGAGCCATTGCACCGGAGAACGTATCATGGTCACAGCCGCCACCACGATCGAGTGGTTCGAGAACCTTCGCCGTACCGATGTCGCACTGGTGGGGGGCAAGAACGCGTCTCTGGGTGAGATGGTGAGGACGCTGGGCGAAAAGGGCATCAAGGTGCCGCCCGGCTTTGCCACCACCTCGGATGCCTACTGGACCTTCATCGACTCCAACGGCCTGCGCGCGGCCATCGGTGCCCTGGTCGGCGATTGGGAGGCAGGGCATGCGACCCTCGCCGAGACCGGCGCCGCGATCCGCGCCCTCATCCTCAAGGGTCGTTTTCCGGCCGACATCGCACGCCAGATTTCCGAGGCCTATCGCGAGCTGTCGCGCCGGGCCGGCAAGGCGGAAGTCGACGTCGCGGTGCGCTCCAGCGCCACCGCCGAGGACTTGCCGGACGCGAGCTTTGCCGGCCAGCAGGAGACCTTCCTCAATATCCGCGGCGAGGCCGGTCTGATGGATGCCTGTCGCCGCTGCTATGCCTCGCTGTTCACCGACCGGGCCATCAGCTATCGCAAGGCCAAGGGCTTCGACCAGATGAAGGTCGCCCTCTCGATCGGCGTGCAGCAGATGGTGCGGTCGGATCTCGGGGGCTCCGGCGTGATGTTCTCGATCGATACCGAGACCGGCTTCGACAAGGTCGTGCTGATCAACGCCGCCTGGGGCCTGGGTGAGAACGTCGTGCAGGGGGCGGTCGACCCCGACGAATACCAGGTTTTCAAGCCGCTCCTGGCCAATGCCGCCCTGACCCCGATCACCGCCAAGACGCGCGGCGAGAAGGCGATCAAGATGATCTATGCCACCGGCGAACAGCCGACCCGGAACGTGCCGACGTCGAAGGCCGAGCGTGCCGCCTTCGTCCTCGACGACGGCGAGATTCTGACGCTGGCGCGCTGGGCGACGACGATTGAGACGCACTACGGCTGCCCGATGGACATGGAATGGGCCCGCGACGGTGAGACCCGCGAGATGTTCATCGTCCAGGCCCGCCCCGAGACCGTGCAGTCCCGGCGTGCCGCCGGCGCCCTCAAGAGCTACAAGATCGACCAGAAGGGCAAGGTCCTCACCAAGGGCATCGCGATCGGCGACGCCGTGGTCTCGGGGCAGGTCTGCCTGATCGAGAGCGTCAAGGACATCGACCAGTTCATCGATGGTTCGGTGCTCGTCACATCGACCACCGACCCCGACTGGGTGCCAGTGATGAAGCGCGCCGCGGCCATCGTCACCGACCATGGTGGCCGGACCTCGCACGCGGCGATCGTCAGCCGCGAGTTGGGCCTTCCGGCCGTGGTCGGAACGGGCGAGGCGACCCACCTGCTCCACACCGGCCAGGAGGTATCGATCTCCTGCGCGGAGGGCGACGAAGGGTTCGTCTACGAGGGCACGGCCACCTATCATGCCGAAACGCTCGATGTGACCGCCCTGCCCGAGACGCGCACCCAGGTGATGCTCAACCTCGCCAATCCGGGCGCCGCGTTCCGCTGGTGGCAGCTGCCGGCCGACGGCGTCGGCCTCGCCCGCATGGAGTTCGTCATCTCCAATGCCATTCGTGTCCACCCGATGGCCCTCGTGAAGTTCGACAGCCTCAAGGACGAGGCAGCCAAAGCCGAGATCGCTGCCCTTACTGCTGGCTACGCCGACAAGTCCGAGTACTTCGTCGATCAGCTCTCGCGCGGCCTCGCCCGCATCGCCGCCGCCGTCTACCCCAAGCCGGTGATCGTGCGGATGAGCGACTTCAAGACCAACGAATATGCCGGCCTCGTCGGCGGCGCCGAGTTCGAGCCCAGCGAAGAGAACCCGATGATCGGCTTCCGTGGGGCCTCGCGCTACTACTCGCCGCGCTACCGCGACGGCTTCGCCCTCGAATGCAAGGCTATCAAGCGCCTGCGCGAGGAACTGGGCTTTGCCAATGTCGTGGTGATGATCCCATTCTGCCGCTCCACCGGCGAAGCCGACAAGGTTCTCGAGACCATGGCCGAGTTCGGCCTCGCGCGCGGCGAGGCGGGCCTGCAGGTCTACGTGATGTGCGAGATCCCCTCGAACGTCATTCTCGCCGCCGAGTTCGCCCGCCGCTTCGACGGCTTCTCGATCGGTTCCAACGACCTGACCCAACTGACGCTCGGAGTCGACCGCGACTCCGGCGAACTGGCCGGGCTGTTCGACGAGCAGGACGCCGCGGTCAAGTGGATGATCGCCAACGTCATCGGCGAGGCACGCAAGGCCGGCGCCAAGATCGGGCTGTGCGGACAGGCGCCGTCCGACCATCCGGAGTTCGCCCGCTTCCTGGTCGAGGCCGGGATTCACTCGATCTCGGTGACCCCCGACAGCTTCGCGCAGGTGAAGCGCCAGATCGCCGCGGCCGAGGCCAGCCTGCCGCAGGCCTGAGCGTTCCCCGCCACGCATGTACCGAGGGGCGGCCCGAAGCCGCCCCTCGTTCGGGCCGACACCCCGGCCCGTCTACACGACCGCGATGTGGTTATCCACCCGTGAGACGCCGGGGACCGACCAGGCGGTGCTCTCGGCGATGCCCTTTTCGTGCCACGAGGCCACCTGGCCGCTGAGCATGACCACGCTGCCCTTGACATCGACCCGCACATTGTCGGCCTCGACCAGAGTGATGCGTGCCAGCGCGTCGCGGATCTTGTCGTGGACGGCCACCGCCTCGACCGGGGGCTTGATGGCGATCTCGTCCTGCACATCGCGCAGGCCCGGCAGGTGATGCAGATCCTGCAGCGCAGCCTGGCGCTGGTACTGCCAGTCGACATCGCCGCGCAGGGTTACGACACCGTCGCGCACGGCGAGCTTGATTCGGTCGAGCGGCACCGAGACATTGGAGGCAAGCCGGGCGTAGGCCCGCTCCGCCAGCTGCTCGTCGGAGGTGCGGCGTTCGCCGGGCAACTCCACCGTGATCCCGTCCACCACCGCCTTGACCCCCTTGACCGAACAGGCAACGCGCTCTGCAGTGGCCCGCTCGGCACGGCTGCCGACTCGACCGGTCAGTGTCACCACGCCATCGCGGGCGACCACGCCGATGTGACTGGCATCGATGCTCGGTTCGAAATCCAGCTGCTGCTGCACAGCCTCCTGCAGCTTGTGATCTGGACGCATTGCTCTTCTCCTGACCGATACGGGCCGGCCGCGACGGGCCGACGCTTGTCGTTGATACACGCGATCCGCGGGTTTTGCGACCGACGCCTTGGCGGGACAACGCGCCGGACGACGGGCCGCGTCATGCCGCGGGAGACATCGCCGCGCGAAGCTCCGCGGCGAACCCCGCTGCCTCCTGCCGGAATGCCCCCGAAGCAATCCCCGCCTCGCGGAAGATGTGGGTCGCCAGCGGTACAGCGTCCGAGAGGCTCTCCATCTCGGCGATGGCCCGCTCCGGCGGCCAGTCGGGTGACGTGCCGCTGCAGGTGACGAAATGCGCCAGCGCCGCGCCGCCGAAGTCTCCGCGCTCGATCGCCGCCACCAGCGGCAGTGACGGTCGCGCCGCCCACACCGGTCCGCCGATCACCACGAGGTCGTACTGCACGGCCGGCTTGATCACCAGATCGATCCGCGGCCTTCGCCGGGTGAAGACGTCGAGCGCCATCAGCAGTCGCCCCGGGAGGCTGAGATACTGGTCGCAGGTGATCTCGCCGAGGTCCGCGCCAAGCTCGCCCGCCAGCACCTGGGCGACCTTCTGCGTGTTGCCTGTGTTGGAGTAGTAGAGCACCAGACTGTTCATCCGTCGCCTCCCTGCTGCGCCGATCCAAGCACAGTCGCCCGACCCCGGGGTTGATCTCGCGCAAGCTTCGGTCACGCTTGCCTCATTGACCTGTGTCAAGGTGGGGTCGGCGCGGCAGCGCCACAAGCCATCTGGCCTTGACGCCCGCTTCGGAGAACACCCATGACCGTCCGCAATCTCGAGCCCAGCTTCCGCCCCCGCTCGGTCGCGCTGGTGGGCGCTTCGACACGGCAGGGATCGGTCGGCGCCGTGGTCCTTGCCAATGTCATTGCCGGAGGGTTTCGCGGAGCGATCTACCCGGTCAACCCCAAGTATGGCGAGCTGAACGGCCTCAGATGCTACCGGCGTATCGCCGACCTGCCCGAACCGCCCGACCTTGCGGTGATCATGACCCCGCCCGAAACCGTTCCCGAGCTCGTTGCCGAGCTCGCCGCGCTTGGCTGCGCCGGTGCCGTCGTCATCACGGCCGGCGTCGGCGCCACCGACGGATTGCGCCAGAGGATGCTCGATGCCGCGCGGCCCTCGCTGATGCGCATTGTCGGGCCCAACACCATCGGACTGCTGTCGCCGCTGGTCGCGCTCAATGCCAGCTTCGCCCACCTCGCGCCCCGGGCGGGGCGGCTCGGGCTGATCTCGCAGTCGGGTGCCATCGTCTCCTCGATCGTGGACTGGGCCGCGACGGAGGGTGTCGGCTTCTCGCAGATCCTCTCGCTCGGCGACATGGCCGACGTCGATGTCGGCGACTGCCTCAACTGGATGGCCGCCGACCGGGACACCGACGCGATCCTCATCTACCTCGAATCGATCACCGCACCGCGCAAGTTCATGTCGGCGGCGCGCGCCGCCGCCCGCGTGAAGCCGGTAATCGCCGTCAAGCCGGGCCGGCACCAGGAGGCGGCCAGGGCGGCCATGACCCATACCGGCGCGCTGGCCGGAGCCGACAATGTCATCGATGCGGCCCTCCGTCGGGCCGGCGTGATCCGGGTGAACGACCTCGAGGACCTCTTCCACGCCGCCGAGGTTACCTCGCGCTTCCCGCCGCTCGGGTCGGGTCGGCTCGCCATCGTCACCAATGGCGGCGGCGCCGGGGTGCTCGCCGTCGATGGCCTCCTCGACGAAGGCGGAAAGCTCGCCGAGTTGACGGCCGAAACTCGGGCCGCCCTCGACGCCGCCCTGCCCCCGACCTGGTCGCACGGCAACCCGGTCGACATCATCGGCGATGCACCTCCGGAGCGCTATACGGCCGCAGTCTCTGCCGTCGCCCGCGATCCCGGCGTGGACGTCATCCTCGCCATGAACTGCCCCACCGCCCTGGCCTCGCCCTATGCCGCGGCCGAAGCCGTCGGCGCCCTGGCCCAGCGCGGCATGGTCGAAGGCAAGCCGCTTCTCGCCTGCTGGCTCGGCAAGGAGGCGGCAGAACCTGCGCGCGGCGTGCTCCGTCGCGCCGGCATCGCCACGGCCGACACCCCGTCCGCGGCGGCCGAGGCAGTCTCGCTGCTGACTCGCTGGTCGGGCCTGCGCCATCGCCTCGAGCGGGTCCCCGGCGTAACCGGCGAGGTCCATGTCGACCGGGGCGCGGCGGCCCGGATCATCGCCGCCGCCGCCGCCGAGGGGCGTCGCGTCCTCACCGAACCCGAGGCCAAGGCGGTTCTCGCCGCCTACGGTATTGCAGTGCCCGAGATCATCGTCGCGGCCGACGCAGCCGCCGTCGAAGGCGCAGCCGCCTCCCTGCTCCGGACCAATGCCGCCGTGGTGGTCAAGCTCTTGTCGCGCAGCATCACCCACAAATCCGATATCGGCGGCGTCGTCCTCGGCCTCGCAACGCCTCAGGCGGCGCGTGCCGCCGCCGAGCAGATTGCCGGGCGCGTCGCGGCCGCCCATCCCGAGGGCGGGCTCGACGGCTTCGCCGTGCAGCCCATGATCAGGCGCCCCGGGACCCATGAATTGCTGGTCGGCCTCAGCACCGATCCGAACTTCGGCCCGATTGTGCTGTTCGGAGCCGGGGGCACCGCCGTCGAGGTCCTTGCCGACACCGCCACCGGCCTCGTGCCGCTCGATGACGTCCTGGCCGGCGACATGATCGACGCGACGCGCATCGCAAGGCTCCTCTCCGGCTACCGCGACCGCCCGCCCGCGAACCGGACGGCGATCGTTGCCGCTCTGCTCGGTCTCAGCCAGTTGGCGATCGATTTCCCCGCTGTCGTCGCCGCCGACATCAACCCCTTGCTGGCCGACGAGGCCGGTGCCATTGCACTCGACGCGCGGATCGAGATCGATCCGGCGCGTATTGCCGTGTCTTCCCCACACCCGGGGCTGGTCATCCGCCCCTACCCCACCGGGTGGAACAGCACCGCGACCTGCGGCGGTTCCCCATACCTGCTGCGGCCGATCCGTCCCGCCGACGCACTGCTCTACCCCGCGTTTCTTGCCCGCGTCACGGCGGAAGACCTGAGGTTGCGCTTCCTTACCCCCATGCGGACCATTTCCAGCGAGTTGCTGGTGCGCCTCAGCCAGCTCGACTACGACCGCGACATCGCCTTCGTCGCCCTCGAGCAGGCGACCGGAGCCCTTGCCGGGATATCGCGCTACAGTTCCGACCCCGACCACGAGACCGCCGAGTTCGGCATTCTGGTGCGCTCCGACCTGCATGGCCGCGGCCTCGGCACGGTCCTGATCGAGCGGCTGATCGCCTATGCCCGCGCCGATGGGCTCAAGCGCCTGACCGGGCTCGTCCTGCGCGAGAATGCCGCGATGCTCGAGTTTGCTGCTGAACTCGGCTTCCGGCGCGTGCCTCAGGCCGATGTCCGCCCCGTTGTCGAAATCGCTCTCGACCTCGCCTGACCCGCCGACCAGCGCTTCAGCAGTTCGGACGTGCCGGCATAGAGTAGAACGACAAGTACCAGCAGCAGCACGACGGCGGGTGGCAGCGCCACGAAGCCGGTGGCCGGACCGAGCGGCAGGTAGGGCAGCGCGATGGCAACGACCGCGACCGCCGCGGACGTGGTGGCGAGCCAGGGTCCGGGGGCACTGGCATAGAACGGGCGCCGGGTCCGCATCACGTAGATGATGGCCAGTTCAGTCAGCAGCGATTCGATGAACCAGCCGGTCTGCACCGCGGCGGGGTTGTCGCCGAACAGCGTCAGCAGGAGCACGAAGGTCAGCCCGTCGAAGACCGAACTGACCAGTCCGAACGATAGCATCGAGCGCAGCAGTGCCGGGAAATCCCAGCGACCCGGCCGCTGCAGCACGTCTTCGTCCACCCTGTCCGTGGACACCATTAGCAGCGGCAGGTCGGAAAGGAAGTTGTTGAGCAGCACCTGTTTGGCGAGCAGCGGCAGGAACGGCAGCAGCATCGAGGCGATGGCCATGCTCAGCATGTTGCCGAGGTTGGCGCTGGTGGTGATCGCCACGTATTTCATCGTGTTGGCAAAGCTCGCTCGACCGCTGATGACGCCGGCCAGCAGCACGCCCAGGTCGCGCTCGAGCAGCACCACGTCGGCAGCCTCGCGTGCCGCATCCACGGCGGTATCGACCGATATCCCGAGATCGGCAGCGCGCAGCGCCGGAGCATCGTTGATCCCGTCGCCCAGGTAGCCGACCACTTTGCCGGCCCGGCGAAACGCCTCGATCAGCCGCTCCTTCTGGTCCGGAGTCACCTCGGCGAAGACCTCGGTATGCGCGAGCCGCTGCGCGAGTCGTCGGTGGTTGAGGCGATCGAGGTCGGATCCGGTGAGGATCGACCGGTGCGAGAGGCCGACCGCCATGGCGACCTCGGCGGCGACGAACCGGTTGTCCCCGGTGATGATCTTGAGCGCCACGCCCCGCTCCTTGAGGGCCGCGATGGTCTCGCCGACGCCCGCCTTGACCGGATCGGCGAACAGCAAGTACCCGGCAAGGGTGAGGCCGGCTTCGTCGGCTACGCCGGCACTGGTCGCGCCCTCCATCTCGCGGGTCGCCACCGCGATGACGCGCAGGCCGCGGCCGCTCCACTCGCGCAGTCGCTGCTCTTCGGCCTGCCGCCCGGCTGCGTCCAGCGCGCGCCGTGCCGGGCCGTCGCGCACGTGGCTCGCCTGCGCCAGCACCTCACTGACCGCTCCCTTGCAGATGAGCAGCGTGCCTGCCTCCCCCCTCACCAGTACGGACAGGCGCTTGCGCTCGAAATCGTATGGCACCTCGCCGAGCCGGAGGAAGCCGGTCGACGGGGCGATCCCGGCCAGGATCGCCTCATCGAGCGGATTTGGGAGCCCGCTCTGGAACTGCGCGTTGAGCCAGGCCCACCGTGCCGTGTCCGCCTCGGCTCCACCCAGGTCCACCACCCGCTCCAGCTTCAGCCGACCCTCGGTCAACGTGCCGGTCTTGTCGGTGCACAGCACCTCCATCGCACCGAGATTCTCGATGGCTATCAGCCGCTTGACGAGCACTCCGGCCCTGGCCAGCCGCGCCGCTCCGCGCGCCAGCGTCACCGTCACGATCGCCGGCAGGAGTTCTGGCGTGAGGCCTACCGCCAGGGCCGCCGAGAACAGCAGGGAGTCGAGCAGCGGCCGGTCGAGCAGCAGGTTGATCGGCAAGACCAGCAACACGATGACCACCATCACCTGCGTCATCATCAGCCCGAAGCGGCGCACGCCGCGGGCGAAGCTGGTTTCCGCCTCGAGCCCCTGCGCCGATGCCGCGATCCGCGCGTACTGGGTGGCCGTACCGGTGACCGCGACGACCATCCGTCCGGTGCCGCTGCGCACCGAGGTGCCCGTGTGCACCAGCTGCGCCGCGTCGATGGGACGCCCCGGCACCGAGGCCAACTTGGCCGCGGGGAACGACTCCCCCGTCAACGGCGCCTCGTCGACATGCAGCGCCAGCGCATCGATCAACCACCCGTCGGCCGCGATCATGCTGCCCGCCTTGAGGTCGATCACATCGCCGGGGACGATCTCGGCGATCGCGACCTCCCGTGCCGTGCCGTCGCGGTGAGCTCGCACGAACGTCTTCAGGCGGGAGCGCAGCACCGCGACCGTGTGCGCGGCCCGGTACTCCTGGAAGAAACCGAGCAGCGAGCTGGCGAGCACGATAGCCACGATGATCAGGGCCTGGTCGCCCTCTCCGACCAGGAAGGACAGCAGCGCCGCCGCCAGCAGGATCAGTACGAAGGGCGAGCGGAACTGGCTGGCGAGGACGCCGAGCGGCAGCGGCGCCTGTCGGTCCGCCAACTGATTGGGCCCGTAGCGGCGCAGCCGCTGCTCGACTTCGGCGGAACTCAATCCGTTCGGCACTAGGCCCACGGCAATGCCCGCCGCCTCGGGCGTCAGGCCGGACAGGTTGACGGCCGCCGCCGTCCCCGCGGGGCGCTCCCTCCGCCGCCACCGGTTGCCGGGCAGGTGCATCGGCTAGTTTGAGAACAGACGGTTGAGCGTCGTTTCGGCCAAGAGCCCGCGCGTCATGCCGCCGAGCAGCCACTCCCGCATCCGGCTGTGGCCGTAGCCCCCGGAGACCACGAGATCGGCCCCCATGCGTTCCGCCGCCATGGCGATCGTGGCGGCAGGCCCGCCCTGCTCCAGTGCGAACACGGAGCTGCGCGGATTGATCCCGTGTGTGTCGAGCCAGCCTGCCAGTTCAGCCGTGCTCTGCCGCGCCGCGTGCTGATCTCCGTCATCGACAACAGCGATCAGTACTTCACCGGCCGCCCTCAGCAGCGGCAGGGCATCCGCAACGGCCCGCCGCGCCTCCCGAGTGTCCTTCCAGGCGATGATGATCTTGTCGGCCCAGACCTGCATGACACCGCTGCCCGCCACCAGCACCGGACGACCTGCCGCCAGCACGAGTTCGCCGATATCGAGGTGACGCTCGTGATCCGCGCGCCCGGCCGGGTGCGAGCCGACGAGGATCAGGTCGGCGCGGTGCGCCATCGCCGCGACGGCGGCATTGGGACTGTCGAGAAAGCTGCGGAAGCCGTGCTTCATCTGCTTCGGCACCAGGGCGTAGAACTGGTCCTCGGCGCGCTTCAGGCCGGCCTCGGCCTGCTCGCGCTGTTCGGCGTACCAGGCGGCGGCCAGCGCCGCGCCGTCGAAGCCGACCCGCGCCGCGGCGGGCTGCACACCGGCAACGCCGAACAGACCTGCACCGTGACGCTGCGCCAGATCGATGGCACAGTGGATCAGGGATGGCGACGCGACCTCGACGTCGAGGTGAACGAGAATGGTCTTGAGATCCACGACATGGCTCCTTGCTGGGCGACCCCGAGCCTAGCCGCGCATGCTCCCGTCGCCTTGAGGTCGATCAAGCGCAACCCGGCTCACGGCTCCGCCTGGATGCTCTCGAGAAAGGCCACCAGTTCGGCGATGCGCCGCTCGACCGCGCTTGCCGTCGCCGGCGGCTGGTCCGAAGCGCCTGCGGGATCCTTCAGGAACACCAGCCCCCAGGCCGGCATCTGACCGCCATGCGTGGTAACGGCGCTGCCGCCGCGGATCACCTCGGCTACCCGCTCGGCGGGAAAGACGCCGCCATTGCGCAGCGCAATACCGGTCAGGTCCGCCGCCGGGACGGCCAGTTCGTCGGCCATCTCGCCATCCCCGTGGCCGCTCTCGCCATGGCAGACCGCGCAGGAAAGTGCATAGGTGACGGCCCCGAAAGTCACCTCCCGCGCCCCCTCCTGGGCGACAGCCGGCAATAGCAGCATGCCGCTGCACGCCAGCGCCAGAACAGCCTGCCTCATCTTGCCACCCTCCTTCTCGCGTCTTGTTCCACGCTAATCTGTCCGCTGCTGCCGGATTTGACCGGCATCAAGCGGCGGGCCGACCTCCGCCGCCTCGAACAGCTTCAGATCGTCCCGCGTCACCCCGGAAACGGCGAGCAGCCGCCCATGATCGAGCACCTCGAAGTGGCCGCTGTCGATGATCCGGATGATCCCGCTGCGCGACAGGTGATGCACGTGGCGGCTGATGGTCTCGATCGTCGTCCCCAGGTAGCTAGCAAGGTCCTTGCGGCTGATCAGCGAAGCGGCGACTTCGAAATGAGGGTCCTGCCCGATCCGCGACAGCATCTGCTCGCGGCGGGCCGCCATCACCAGCAGGTACGTGGCCACGCGCTCGAGCGTATCGAGCGATCCCAGCAGCAGCGACCGCTCGCGGGCCGCGGCCAGTTCGTTCATCGTGTGCAACAGCAGCTGGTGCTCGACCTCCGGATGCCGGCGCAGCAGCGCTTCGAAGGCCCGGCGCTCGGTGACGCAGATTTCGCTGTCGACAGCAGCCTCGTAGCTGAAATCGGACGTCTCCCGGAACGGACGCCCGAAGAACTCTCCGGGAAAGATCAGCCCGACCACCTGCTCGCGACCGTCGGGCATGGTCTTGACCTGTCGCAGGGCGCCGGCCACCACCGTACCGACGAACTCCGCCTCGGCGTGGTCGGCCAGGATCACCTCGTCTACCGTCACTTGACGCACCCGAGACCACCGACGCAGGTCCCGCAGGCCCTCGACCGTGGCGGCGGCGCACAGGGCACGACTACGCACCGCGCAATGCTCGCACTGCGCGCTGTCGCTCGGTCCCGGGTCAGCCACCGCCAATCGGCACCTCCGCCGACTCCACTTCGGGGGTGAGACTGGCATTGCCGGCAGCCCGCTGATTTGACCTGCGTCAATCCGGCGAAGCGGGCCGTTCGCTAGCCTCTCGACCGTGTCGCGGCCACGCACGGATGAGGAGGGGTGCCATGACAGGCTTCCGGGACCTTCGGGACATTGGCCCTTCGGGGGTGCACGGCGATGCCCTGCTGGCCCCCCTGCGGCAGCAGATCGACCGGCTGTCCGACGTTCTGGGCGCGGCGTCCGAGTCGTCCGGCTCCGGCAGCTTCGGGTTCTCCCCCGGCGCCGAGGTCCACGAGGCCGACGAGAGCCTGACCATTCGCCTCGAGCTGCCGGGTGTCGACGTGCGCGACATCTCGATCAGTGCGACCGACCGGACCGTCGAAATCCACGGAGAGAAGCGGTCCGACGTCCGCCGAAAGTCAGGCGACCACTACGTCAACGAGCGCAGTTTCGGCGCTTTCGAGCGCCGGTTCGCCTTGCCATATGCCGTCGATCCGGACCGGATCGAGGCCAGCCTCGACAGAGGGGTGCTGACCATCACCATCGCAAGGCCGACGGGCGACGGCGGGCGTGTCCGTCGCATCGCGATCAACCCCTAGCACGGGGCAGGCTGATTTGACATCGCTCAAGGCGCGCCGTGTCGGCCCGCCTAAACAAGGGGCATGATCGTCAAGCCGCCCTCCACCACCGCGGGCCTGAGCGAAGACGAGGCGCGCCGCCGCCTCGCCGAGGCCGGCCCGAACGAAATTCCGGAGGCGGCCGCCCGGAGCTTCTGGCGCAGCCTGCTTGGGGTGGCAAGCGAGCCGGTCCTGCTTCTCCTGATCGTCGCGGCAGTGGTCTACTTCGTCATCGGCGATGCCGCCGAGGGCGTGATGCTGCTGGTCTTTGCGCTGTTCACCATCTCGTTGATGGTCGTGCAGGAGCAGCGAAGCGAAAACGCTCTGAAGGCCCTGCGCGAGCTGGGGGCTCCGGTCGCGTCGGTACTGCGCGACGGCATCGAACGCCGCATCCCGGCCAGCATGGTCGTGCCCGGCGACATCGCCATTCTCTCCGAAGGCGAGAGGGTACCGGCGGACGGTGACGTCGTCGAGGCCGAGGGCCTGAGCATCGATGAATCGCTGCTCACCGGTGAAAGCGTCCCGGTAGACAAACTCGCCGCCGACACTCAGGCCTATGCCGGCACCCTCGTGGTGCGGGGCCATGGCGCCATCCACGTCACCGCCACCGGCGCCAGAACCGAGACCGGCAGGCTTGGCGCCTCGCTCGCCGCCATGGTCGACGCGCCGACCCACCTGCAGCGGAACACGGCGCGCCTCGTGCGGCTGTTCGGCATCATCGCCATCGTCGTCTGCGCAGGGCTCGTGGCCTATTACGGGCTGGTGCTTGACAACTGGCTGCAGGGCATTCTCTCCGGCATCGCCCTCGGCATGGCCATGCTGCCCGAGGAATTCCCGGTGGCGCTCGCCGTGCTGCTCGCCATCGGCGCCTGGCGGCTGGCTCAGGTCCGCGTCCTCGTCCGCCGGTCGGCGGTGATTGAGGCCCTGGGTTCGGCGACCTGCCTGTGCGTCGACAAGACCGGTACTCTGACGGAGAACCGGATGCGGCTGCGGCTGCTCGATACCGGACGGCAGAGCCTCGAGCTCGGCCCCGACACTGCCGTCACGGGCCCCTTCGCGGAGCTGCTGGAGACCGCGCTTCTGGCCTCTCGCCGCGGCAGTCACGATCCGATGGACCTCGCCATCGTCGACCTCGCGGACTCGGCCGCGACCCTCACCGGCGACAATGGCCGCGCCCTGCAGCGTGAATACGGACTCACCCCGGAACTGCTCGCCGTCTCTCAGGTCTGGAGCGAAGGCGACCACCGCCTGATGGTCGCTTCCAAGGGCGCGCCGGAAGCCATCGCCGCGCTCTGCCGCCTCGAGCCGGCCGAGGCCGAGGCCGTCCTCGAGCGCGTGCACGGACTTGCCCGCCGCGGTCTGCGCGTCCTCGGCATTGCTGCGGCCGAGGTCCCCGACGGCGATCTGCCGGCCGCTCAGCACGAGTTCGCCTTTCGCTTCCTCGGCCTCGCCGCCTTCGAGGATCCGGTGCGCAGCACCGTGCGGAGCGCGGTCGCAGAAGCGCATGAGGCCGGCATCCGGATCAAGATGATCACCGGCGACTACCCGGAGACCGCGCGAGCCATTGCCACCGAGGCTGGTCTGGCAGTGCAGGCCGGGGTCGTCACCGGGGGCGAGCTCGCCGCCTTCGATCCCGAGGCCTTCGGGCGCGCCGCGCGCGATGTGGATGTCTTTGCGCGTGTCCGCCCCGACCAGAAGCTCGCCCTCGTCACCGCGCTGCAGGCGGCCGATGAAAGCGTTGCCATGACCGGCGACGGCGTCAACGACGCCCCCGCGCTGAAGGCCGCCGACATCGGCATCGCCATGGGCAAGCGTGGGACCGCGGTGGCGCGCGAAGCCGCCGACATCGTGCTGCTCGATGACGATTTCAGCCACATCATCGACGCCGTGCGCATGGGCCGGCGCATCTTCGACAACCTGCGCAAGGTGATGATCTATATCGCCGCCATCCACGTGCCGATCGCCGGCCTTGCGCTGCTGCCGGTACTGTTCGGCCTGCCGGTCGCCCTGTGGCCGCTGCACGTGGTGATCCTCGAGATGGTGGTGGATTCGATGTGCGCCATCGCCTTTGAAACCACGCCGGCCGAGCGTGACCTGATGCGTCGCCCGCCCCGCCGCCGTACGGAGTCGGTCGCGGGCTTGCCGCAGATCCTCTTCGGACTGCTGCAGGGCGCCATCCTGCTGGTCGCCGTGTTCGGGATCTACTGGGGCATGCTGGCCGCCGGCACCGACGACGATGTCGCCCGGGCGATGACGCTGATCACCCTGGTGGCCGGCGATGTCGGGCTGGTCTTCGTGAACTCCTCGCAGCGCGCCGCCCTCGTCGGCGGCAGCACGTGGCCGCACAAATGGTTCTGGATCATCGGCGGCGCGGTGACGGCGCTGTTGGTGGCCGCACTGGCCATCCCTGCGCTGCGCGAGCTCTTCTACTTCGGCCTGCCCTCGCCCGGGCAGATCGCACTCGCCCTCGGCGCGGCCCTCGCGGCGCTCGCGGCGATCGACCTGCTGCGAGTCATCCCCGCGATCCGGCGCATCGGAGGCGGGCAGTGAGGAGTCAGCGGCGATTTGTCATAGGTCAAAATTCGATAGTTTCGAATTTGCTAATATAAGAGAATACGTGAAAGCGGCAGAGACGCCGCGAGGGAGCAGGATATGGCTGAAGTCGTCGTACTCGGTGCCGGTCTGGGCGGCACGATCATGGCCTACGAGTTGCGGGATATCCTCGGCGCGGAGCACCGCGTCTCGGTGGTCAACAAGGGCAGCCAGTATTCCTTCGTGCCCTCCAACCCGTGGGTTGCGGTGGGTTGGCGTGGCCGCGCCGACGTGACGACCGACCTCGAGCCGGTGTTCGCCAGGCGCAATATCAAGCTGCACGCCCAGGGCGCAAGGCGGGTGCATCCGGCCGAGCACCGCATCGAACTCAACGACGGCGCCTCGGTATCCTACGACTACCTGGTGATCGCCACCGGACCGGAGCTGGCCTTCGACGAGATCGAGGGCTTCGGTCCCGAGCACAACACGCAGTCCGTCTGCCATGTGGACCACGCCCTGCACGCCAAACCGGCCTTCGACGCGCTGGTCGCCAATCCCGGCCCGGTGATCATCGGCGCCGTGCAGGGCGCCTCCTGCTTCGGTCCCGCCTACGAATTCGCCTTCATTCTCGAGAAGGCCCTGCGAGACGCCAGGGTACGCGACAAGGTACCGATGACCTTCGTCACCTCCGAGCCCTATATCGGCCATCTCGGGCTCGACGGCGTTGGCGACACCAAGGGTCTGCTCGAAAGCGCCATGCGCGACAAGCACATCAAGTGGATCACCAATGCCAGGGTGGACAGGTTCGAGCCGGGCAAGCTGTTCGTCTCGGAGGTTGCCGAGGACGGCAGCGTCGCCAGGGCCCACGAACTGCCCTTCGCCTATTCGATGATGCTGCCCGCCTTCCGCGGCGTCGAGGCCGTGCGCGGCATCGAGGGCCTGACCAATCCGCGCGGATTTATCCTTGCCAACAAGTACCAGCAGAATCCGACCTTCCCGGATGTGTTCTCGGTTGGCGTCTGCGTCGCCATTCCGCCGATGGGGAAAACCCCGGTACCGGTCGGCGTACCGAAGACCGGTTTCATGATCGAGTCGATGGTGACCGCCACGGCGCACAACATCGCCGCCCTTGTCGCGGGGCGGCAGCCGGCCTCCATCCCGACCTGGAATGCTGTCTGCCTTGCCGATTTCGGCGACAGCGGCATCGCCTTCGTGGCGCAGCCGCAGATTCCGCCGCGCAATGTCAGCTGGTCGTCGGAGGGCAAGTGGGTGCACACCGCCAAGGTCGCCTTCGAGAAGTACTTCCTGCACAAGATCAAGTCCGGTCGCAGCGAACCCTTCTACGAGAAGCTCGCCATGCAGGCCCTCGGCATCGACAAGCTGAAGGCCGTCACGACCGAGAAGCAGTAGCGATGCTGTCGTGACCGGCGTCTAGACCGGCAGCACGCGCGAGTACTTCACCTGCCCCAGCGAGAAGCTCGACTCGATCGAGCCGACTCCTTCGAGCTGGGTCAGCTTGTCTCTCAGGAACGCCTCATAGGCCGCCAGGTCCGCGCAGACGACCCGTAGCAGGAAGTCGAACTGCCCGGTCATCAGGTAGCATTCCATCACCTCGGGCCAGCTCTTCACAGCTGCCCCGAACCGATCGAGTTCGGCTGCCCGCTGCCGTTCGAGCTTGATCGAGATGAACACCGAGACCGGCAGCCCGACCGCCTTCTGGTCGACCGTAGCGCTGTAGGCGGTGATGATCCCCGCCTCCTCCATCTGCCGGATGCGCCTCAGGCATGGCGAGGCGGACAGGCCGACCCGGTCGGCGATGGCCTGGATGGTCATGCGCCCGTCCTCCTGCAGGGCCCGCAGGATCTTCCGGTCGACACCGCTCAGCAGCATATTGGCAGATTTCACCACCTTCGAACCCCCAAGGGCGCAATTGTTGCGCAGATGAACGATTTCACGCTCAGGATAGACAGGAAACGCCCTGCAATCCAGCGCAGCATCCCGGGCCAGGGGAGGACCAGCCATGCATGGCAGCCGAGCAGGGGCGGATCGGATCGCCATGATCGAGGCACTGGCGCGCAAGGCGCTCTGGCTCTCGAACTGGATGATCCACCACGCCAACCACATTCGCCCCAACCCCGACGGCGTGAAGGTCGGGGGTCACCAGGCCTCCTCGGCCTCGATGACGGCCATCCTGAGCGCGCTCTATTTCGGCGTGTTGCGACCGCAGGACCGCGTCGCGGTGAAGCCGCATGCCGCCCCGGTCTATCACGCCATCCAGTATCTGCTCGGCCGGCAAACACGCGACAAGCTGCTGGCGTTCCGCGGCTATGGCGGCGCCCAGTCCTATCCTTCGCGGACCAAGGATACCGACGATGTCGACATCTCCACCGGCTCGGTCGGCCTCGGGGTCGCCTTCACGGCGTTCGCATCCCTGATTCAGGACTATGTCCGGTTCAAGCCATGGGCGCGCCGGGACTGGGGCGAAGGCCGCATGATCGGCCTGGTCGGCGATGCCGAACTCGATGAGGGCAATATCTACGAGTGCCTGCTCGAGGGCTGGAAGCATGGGCTGAGAAACACCTGGTGGGTGGTCGACTACAACCGGCAGAGCCTCGACGGCGTCGTTCGCGAGGGGCTCTACGAGCGCCTCGAGGCGATCTTTTCCGCCTTCGGCTGGGACGTGGTGACGCTGAAATATGGTGCGCAGCAGCGGCGCGCCTTCGCCGAGCCCGGCGGCGACCGGCTGAGGGCCTGGATCGACGCCTGCCCGAACGATCTATATTCGGCCCTGATGTTCCGCGGCGGAACCGCCTGGCGCGAACGACTGAACGACGAGATCGGCGACCAGGGTCCGCTGACCGCACTCCTCGACCGGCGCAGCGACGCCGAGCTCGCCACGCTGATGGCCAACCTGGGCGGACACTGCATCGAGAGTCTCCTCGAGCAGTTCGATGCCGTCACGTCTGATCGTCCGACGGTGTTCATCGCCTACACGGTCAAGGGATGGGGCACCCCGCTTGCCGGGCACAAGGACAACCATGCCGGCCAGATGACCACCGCGCAGATCGAAGGACTCCGCGAGGCGATGGGCATACGCCCGGGCGAGGAGTGGGAACGCTTCGCCGGCCTCTCGCAGGCCCCGGCCGCCATGGAGCGCTTTCTGGCTGACCTGCCGTTCGCGCAAACGGCCGACCGGCGGCTGGCATCGCCGCGGGTGGCCACCATCGGCCCGCAATTCGTCGGCACTCAGCCCACTTCGACCCAGGCCGCCTTCGGCCGCATCCTCGACCAGATTGCCAGGTCGGACAGCGACATGGCCCGGCGCATCGTCACGACGTCGCCCGACGTTACCGTATCGACCAATCTGGGCAGCTGGGTGAACCGCAGGCACCTGTTCGCGCCGCACGCACAGGCCGACTTGTTTCAGAGCGAGCGCATCCCCAGCACGCAGAAGTGGCAGTTCACGCCGGAGGGCCAGCACATCGAACTGGGCATCGCCGAGATGAACCTCTTCCTGCTGCTCGGCGCCGCCGGGCTGAGCCACTCCCTGTTCGGCGAGCGGCTGCTGCCGGTCGGCACGCTCTACGACCCGTTCATCTCCCGCGGGCTCGATGCCCTCAACTATGCCTGCTACCAGGATGCCCGCTTCCTGCTCGTCGCCACCCCCTCGGGCGTCTCGCTTGCCGGCGAGGGCGGCGCCCACCAGTCGATCGCGACGCCGCTGATCGGCATGGCGCAGGACGGGATTGCCAGCTTCGAACCGGCCTATGCCGACGAGCTGTCGATCATCATGGACTGGGCCTTCGACTACATGCAGCGTGACGGCTCGGCCCGCGCCGACCTTGCCGACTGGCCGCGCGATGTCTCTGGCGGCTCGGTCTACCTGCGCCTGTCCACCCGTACCCTCGAGCAGCCGCCCCGCGCCATGGGGGCCGCGCTCGCCGCCGATGTCATCCGCGGCGGTTACTGGCTGCGGCGTCCGGAGCCGGGCTGCCAGATCGTCATCGCCTACCAGGGCGTGCTGGCCAGCGAGGCGATCGAAGCCGCCGGCCGTATCGGAGGCGACCACCGCGACATCGCGGTGCTGGCCATCACCAGTGCCGACCGGCTCAATGCCGGCTGGCACGCCGCGCAGCGCGCGCGGAGGCACGGTGACGCATCGGCCACCTGCCATGTCGAGTCGCTGCTCGCCGAGGTCCCTCGTCACGCCGGCCTCGTCACCGCCATCGACGGCCACCCGGCGACCCTGGGCTGGCTGGGCAGCGTCTTCGGCCATCGCGCCATGACCCTCGGCGTCGAGCACTTCGGCCAGACCGGCTCGGTCAGCGCCCTTTATCGCCATTTCGAGATCGACGCCCGCGCCATCGCCGACGCCGCGCGCACCTTGGCCGGGAGTGGCAGGTGAACAGAAAACTGCAGCTTGTCCCCGCGCCGCCGCTTGCCAAGCCGGACACACTTTGTCAGACATATGTCATATGGCAGATGTCGCGAGGGGAGCGGGCTGCCTGCGAGGCGATCGGGGGTATAAGCTCCCCCGACATGCCGCACGTCTTGGCGGGACCGGAGGGCATTCCATCATGCATGCCGTCGGCCCCGCCCAGGGACCTCAATCGGCTCTTTAACAAGGAGGGAGCTCTATGAACGCGATGCTGAAATTTGTCGGCGCCATCGCTTTGGCCGCGGGCCTGACCGCGGCTCCGGCGCTGGCGCAGACAAAACTGACGGTACCGGGTGGGTCGACCACCGGCACCTACATGGACTACATGAAGACGGTTTATGCACGTGCCTCGGGCTCAGAGCTCCTGCAGGTGCCGCTGACCAGCTTCGACAATGAGTACCAGCTCACCCCGCTGGCGGCCGAAAGCTGGACGCAGTCGGCCGACGGGCTCACCTGGACCTTCAAGCTCCGTCAGGGGCTCGTCTGGAGCGACGGGGAGCCGCTGACCGCGGAAGACTATGTCTTCGCCCTGCAGCACGCCGCCACGAGCGGTTACGACTTCGCCTGGTACTGGGACTTTGCCGGCGGCATCCAGAACTGGAAGGAAGTCACCGAGGGCAAGGCCGGCCCCGAGACTCTGGGCCTCAAGGCGGTTGACGACACCACCCTCGAGATCACCTCGACCGGCCCCAAGCCCTACATGCCGAGCGTCGTTTCGCTGTGGTATCCGGTGCCCAAGCATCAGTTCGACAAGTTCGGCGACGACTGGTCGACCCAGGTTGAGAACGTCGTTTCCTCGGGCCCCTTCAAGCTGAAGTCGTGGGAAAAGTCGAACAACACCGCGACCCTCGTCAAGAACGAGACCTATACCGGCCCCTGGGCGGCACAGGTCGACGAACTGACCATGGATCCCACTCTGGGCGCCCCTGAGGTCGGAATGCCCGCCTTCCTCGCCGGCGACGCAGCCTTCACCTATCTCAATGCCGGTCAGATTCCGGTGGTGAAGCAGCGCTTCCCCGACGCCATCCGCACCAACACGGTGTTCGCTACCTCGTACATCTCCTTCGACCTCGAGGCCGCGCCGTTCGACAACGCCGACGTGCGCCGCGCCTTCTACTATGCCGTCAACCGCGACGAGCTGACCCAGACCGTGCTCAAGGACATCGCCATCCCGGCGCACTCGATCCTCGCGCCCGGCTATCCTGGATACAGCGAGAACGTCGCCAAGCAGGCCGTGTTCGATCCTGCCAAGGCCAAGGAACTGATGGCAAAGGCCGGCTATCCCAATGGCGAGGGCTTCCCCACCATCGAGATCTGGTTCCGCGAGGAAGGCGGCTATAACGGCGCCATCCTGCCCCCGATGGCGCAGTACCTGCAGGCCCAGTTCAAGGACATCCTGGGCGTGACCATGAATATCAAGGTCATGCCGGGCAAGGACTGGATGGAAGGCATGCTGGCGCGCAAGAACAACATCTACATCGCGCCCTACGAGTATGATTACCTCGACCCCTCGAACTTCTACGGCATCTTCTACAATGGTGGTCGCCACAGCTACCACGTGGCCGAGTACGACAAGTTCGTGAAGGACGCGGACGCAAATCCGAACTGGGACGAGCGCGTCAAGCTCTACGAGCAGGCCGAGCAGGTGATGATCGACCAGGGCATGATCGTGCCGCTCGTGC
Organism: Devosia sp.; assembly: GCA_041916695.1. Classification (GTDB taxonomy): domain Bacteria; phylum Pseudomonadota; class Alphaproteobacteria; order Rhizobiales; family Devosiaceae; genus Devosia_A. Next base: position 209,051 of record JAYRZA010000001.1, read on the forward strand.
ACCCGATCATCATGGCTGCAGTCAGCGAGGACATTTCGGGCCCGGGCGTCACGCCCAACTCGAAGGGCTTCACCCCGCTCGATCGTATCGGCAACTTCCTCTACTCGCACATCTCGGTGAAGTAGAACGCAATGAGGAGCTCCCCGGTCCTGCCGGGGAGCCCCAATCAGCGGCCGGGGCACGTCAATGGCACTTGTGGACATCAGGGGACTGAAGGTCGGCTTTGCCCAGCATGGCGGCACGGTCGAGGCCGTGCGCAGTGTCAGTCTGACGGTGGCGGAGGGCGAGAGCCTTGGCATCGTCGGCGAGTCCGGCTCCGGCAAGTCGGTGACGTGCATGGCGCTGATGCGCCTGCTCGCGCCGACCGCGCGAGTCAGCGCCGAGCGCCTCGAACTGGACGGCACGGATGTCCTGAAGGCTGACGGTCGAACCCTCTCGGCGCTGCGCGGCAAGGCTGCGGCCATGATCTTCCAGGATCCGATGACTGCGTTCGATCCCGTGTTCACTATTGGCCACCAGATCGTCGAAACCATCCGCACCCATCGCAGGACCAGCAAGGCCGAAGCTCTCGCCGAGGCCGAACAGCTGTTGCGGCGCGTCGAGATCCTCAACGCCGGGGACGTGCTCGGCCACTACCCCCACCAGCTGTCGGGCGGCATGCTGCAACGCGCGATGATCGCCATGGCGCTCTCGTGCCGGCCGAAACTGCTGATCGCCGACGAGCCCACCACCGCGCTCGATGTCACCATCCAGGCGCAGATCCTGCAGCTCATCAAGCAACTCCAGGCCGAGTTCGGCATGGCCCTGATCATGATCACCCACGATCTCGGGGTGATCGCCGAGACCGTCGACCGGGTCGTCGTCATGTACGGCGGCCGGGTGATGGAGGAAGGCCCCGTGCAGCAGATCTTCGATGCGCCCGCGCACAGCTACACCCGGCAGTTGCTGGCCAGCCTGACGGCAGGCGCCGAGCGTTCGCCGGAGGCTCAGCCCTCCGCTGTCGCTCCTGCGCTCGAACTGCGCGACCTGTCCAAGGTGTTCAAGCTGCGCCGTCAGGGCCGCGTCTTCGCGAGTTACGTCGACCACCACGCAGTGCGTGCCGTCAACCTCACGCTGCCGCGCAACAACATCGTCGGGCTGGTCGGCGAGTCCGGCTCGGGAAAGAGCACCACCGGCATGATGGCTTTGCGGCTGGTCGAGCCAAGCGGGGGCCGGATCCTCGTCGACGGCGCCGACATCAGTACCCTCGACAGCGCCGCGCTGAAATCCTTCCGCCGTCGCATGCAGGTCGTTTTCCAGGACAGCTATTCGGCGCTCGATCCGGTGATGACGCTGACCGAGATCATCACCGAGCCGCTCCACATCCACGGCCTGATGACTCCCCGCCAGCGCAACGAACTGGCGCTCGACTGGCTGGAGAAAGTCGGCCTCGACCGCAGTTTCGGCAGCCGCTACCCGCACGAGTTGTCCGGCGGCCAGCGGCAGCGCGTCGCCATTGCCCGTGCCCTGATCCTCGGTCCCTCGGTGCTGATCGCGGACGAGCCGACTTCGGCCCTCGACGTGACGGTCAAGGCCCAGATCATCGGGCTCCTCAAGGCACTGCAGAAGGAGATGGGCCTCTCGATGCTGTTCATCAGCCACGATCTCAGCGTCGTGCGCTCGCTGACCGACAGCGTGGTGGTGATGTATCGCGGCCGCATCGTCGAACAGGCGCCGACCGCCGCCCTGTTCGCCTCGCCGCGGCACCCGTACACCCGCTCGCTCCTCGACGCGATCCCGGCCGTCAACCCGCGCGACAAGCGACAGCGCACCTTCCTGAAGGCCGCCGAGATCGAGGCAGCCATGCCGCGCTTGGCAGCAGTCGAACTCGCCGGACCCGCCGCCCCCGGCGATCTCCCCCAACTCGTGACAGTCGCTCCTGGCCATCTGGTCGAAGCGATCGTCACCAACTAGCTGGAGAGCCCGATGGTCCTGTTCATCCTCCGGCGCCTGCTCTCCATCGCCTTCACCTTCTTCGTGGTCTCCGTCATCGTCTTCCTGATGATGCACGCCGTCCCCGGCGGTCCCTTCGACGGCTACGACATGCCGGTCTCCAAGGCCGTCCGCGACACGCTGATGGCCAAGCTCGGCCTCGATCAGCCACTCTGGGTGCAGTACGTCAACTACATGAAGGGCGTGCTCGTCTTCGATTTCGGATTCCCCTACCAGGCGCCGGGCGAGACGGTGATCAGCCTGCTTGCCGACGCCTGGCCGCCAAGCCTGCTGCTCGGCGGCCTGGGTGTGCTGATCGGCGCGCCGCTCGGCATCCTGCTCGGCATGGCCGCTGCCCTCAGGCGCAATACCTGGATCGACTACTTCGCCTCCACCCTCGCCACTCTCGGGCTGACCATCCCGGTCTTCGTCATCTCGATGCTGCTGATCCTCGTCTTTGCCGTCTGGCTGAACTGGCTGCCCGCCTCGGGCTGGGGCAAGCCGGAACGCTGGGTCCTGCCCATCGTCGCCTATGCCGCGATCCCGATTGCCACCTACGCGCGATACACGCGCTCGGCCATGCTCGACACGCTGAACCGTCCCTTTGTCACCGCGCTGCGCGCCAAGGGCCTCAGCGAGCGGCGCATCATCTTCCAGCACGTGCTGCGCAACTCCGCCATTCCGATGGTCGCGGTGTTCCTGCCCATGTTCATCGGCACCGCCACCGGCTCGATCTTCGTCGAGGCGATGTTCCGCGTTCCCGGCCTCGGCTCCTATTTCGTCTCCTCCATCGAGAACCGTGACTACCCGCTGGAGATGGCGCTGGTGCTGATGGTGACGCTGATGTTCTGCTTTGCCTACCTGATCAGCGACATCTGCTACGCGTGGCTCAACCCGCGCATCCGCTTCGGGGAGCAGCCGAAGTGAGCACCCCGACCGAGTCGGTCCCCGATCTCGCCATCCCCCCCGCTACGCCGCACCGCAGCCCCGCCTGGTTCGCCTGGCGGCGCTTCCTGGCCAACAAGGCGGCCGTGGCGGGCGGCACGGTCATGCTGGTCCTCATCCTCGCCGCGATCCTGGCACCACTCTTCACCAAGACCGACCCGGCGACGCAGGCGTTCCTCACCCAGTCGCTCGCCTTCCCATCGGCGGAGTTCTGGTTCGGCGTCGACGACCTCGGCCGCGACTTCTTCACCCGCATCGTCTACGGCGCACGCGTGTCGCTGACCATCGGCTTCGCGGCGGCGACGTTCAGTGTCCTGATCGGCATCCCGCTCGGTGCGCTCGCCGGATACTTCGGCGGTCGGACCGACTGGGTGATCATGCGCATCATCGAACTCTTCTCGGTGGTTCCGTCGCTGCTCGCCGCACTCCTGCTCGGCGCCCTGACCGGCGGTGGTTTTGTCACCATCATCATCATCTCGGCCCTCTTCGGCTGGGTGAATGTCTGCCTTCTGGTGCGCGCCCAGGTGAAGGCCCTGCGCGAGAAGGAGTTCATCCGTGCCGCGCAGGCGCTCGGGGCCTCCCCCGGCTATGTCATCCGCCGCCACCTCATCCCCAATGCGGTGTCGCCGATCATCGTCGGCTTCGTGCTGGCCATCCCTCTCGCCATGATGCTCGAGGCCTCCCTGAGCTTTCTGGGCATCGGGGTACCGCCGCCGACACCCTCCTGGGGCCAGATGATCAATACCGGCATGAACTTCATGTTCTTCTACTGGCACATGGCCGTCTTCCCGACGGCGGCCCTGGCCATCACGGTGCTTGCGACCACGCTGTTCGGCGATGGCCTTCGCGATGCCCTCGATCCCACTCTGAAAGGGCGCTGACTTGTCCTCCAACCTGGCGCGGCAATTCCTACTTCGCGAGGATGTTGTCTTTCTCAACCATGGCTCGTTCGGCGCCTGTCCGCGCCCGGTGTTCGAAACCTATCAGAATTTCCAGCTCGAGCTCGAGCGCCAGCCCGTGGCCTTCCTCGGGCGCGACCTGACGGCGCGCATGCGGGCACCGCGCGTCGCGCTGTCGTCTTTCCTGGGCACCGGGCCCGACAACATCGTCGGGCTGGTCAATGCCACCGAGGGGCTCAACATCGTTGCCCAGTCCCTCGATCTGCAGCCTGGCGACGAAATCCTGACCACCGATCACGAGTACTCCGCGCTCGAAAAGACCTGGGCCTATGTCGCCCGCCGCACGGGTGCGCGGATCGTCACCGTCAAGGTACCCATGCCGCTCGTTTCGGAAGCGGCTTTCACCGAGGCCATCCTGGCCGGGATGACCGACCGCACCCGGGTGCTGTTCCTCAGCCACATCACCTCCCCCACGGCGCTGGTCTTTCCGATCGAGCCGGCGATCCGCCTGGCACGCGAGCGCGGCATCTTCAGCGTCATCGACGGTGCCCATACCCCCGGCCATATCCCCCTCCGCCTCGATGACATGGCCGTCGACTTTTATGCCGGCAATTGCCACAAGTGGCTGATGACGCCAAAGGGCTCGGCCTTCCTCTATGTGCGGCCCGAACTGCAGGGAATGATCAACCCCCTGGTGATCAGCCACGGCTGGACCGCCGACTCCAAGCAGCCCGGCGCCAGGGGCGCCTTCGGCAATTCCCCGTTCATCGACGAACTTGAAATGCAGGGTACGCGAGACCCAGCGGCCTGGCTGACAGTGCCGTCGGCCCTCGATTTCCGCCGCGATAACGGCTGGGACGGAGTGGCAGCTGATTGCCGGGTGCTTGCGCAGGAGACCGCGCTGCGCCTGCGGGAGCTGACCGGCCTGCCGGCGCTCTCCAGTCCGGAATTCTGCGCTCCGCAGATGGTCTCGATGCCGATCCCCGACCCGGGCGTCGATATGGTGGAGTTCCAGAAAGTGCTGATGGATCGCTACCATATCGAGATCCCGTGTTTCAGGTGGCAGGATCACACCATCGTCCGCCTCTCGGTGCAGGGCTACAATTCCAGGCCGCAGATGGATGTGCTGGTCGGTGCACTGGCCGATGTGCTGAAGCTGTAAGGACAGGCTCGTCGTCGAGGCTGACAAACGGCACGAACTGTGATGAGTGTGGCCTGCCGGCAGGCGCGACGGGGAGTGAGCGCGGTGAAGCAGGACGGAGCCCTGGACTATCTGGAGCCACTCGAGACGCGGACGCGCGGCGTAGCGGTGCTCGACGCCCTGGCGGGCATGATCGAGCGCGCCGGCCTGAAGATCGGCGACCGGCTGCCGCCCGAAGTGTCGCTCGCCAACGCGCTGGGGGTCGGCCGTTCCACTATCCGCGAGGCCCTCAACCGCTGGGAGGGTCTCGGGATCATTCGTCGCCGGCGCGGCGACGGCACCTATCTGGTGGCCCGCGTGCAGACCTCCCGGGGTGTTGCTCCCACCATGGTGCGGCTCGAGGGCGAGGCGCTGCTGCGCCTGCTCGAGGTGCGGCGCGCACTGGAGAACGAGGTCGTCCGTCGTGCCACCATCAAGGCCACGCCCGAGCAGCGCGCCGAGATCGGTCGGCTCTGCACCACGCTGCTGCGCGAGGTCGACGCACGTCGACCCTGGCGCAAGGCCGATCACGCCTTCCACGGCGCCATCTATGATGCCTCCGGCAACCCCATGTTCGGCGATATCCTGCGCAAGCTGGATCTTGCCCTGGAGCGCTCGGGCGAATCCCCCTTCGGCAACGACGCCTTCGGCCTGCGCTCGTTCCCGCCGCACCGGGAACTGGCCGATGCCGTCATCTCCGGCGATCCCGACCGCGCCTGTCGCGCCATCAACCATATCCTCGACATCGTCGAGGACGAGATCCGCGAGATCATCGCGCGCTGACCTCAGGCGGCCGGCCCGACCGGGAACACACCGGACATCGGGACGAACCCCTTGATGCGTTTGACCCGGTCGAGCCATCGGCGGATCGCCGGATAGTCCTGACGCGACACCCCGCCCTCCTCGCTGAGTGCGATGTAGGGAAAGCAGGCGATGTCCGCAGTGGTCGGGTGGCCGGCAGCGCACAGCCATCCCTGCGTTTCGCGCTCGGCAAACCACAGGTGCTCGTCCAGCCGCCGGAACAAGGCGTGCGCTCCCGCCTGCGCCTGTTCGAGATCGAACGGATAGCCCATGGCAATGGTCAGGCGCGCGGCGGAGACCGTCTGCGTCAGTTGCTCGGCAAAGCCATGCCAGGTCGCGATTTCGCTCACCGTCGCTGGATCGGCCATCGGGTACCATTGGCCCGAGGGGTCGTACTTGCGAGCGAGGTGGGCGAGGATCGACTGGCTGTCGGTGAGCACCTCGCCATCGTCGATCAACACCGGCAACTGCCCGCGCGGATTGAGCTTGAGGAACGCTGCCGACTTGTGCTCGCGGCCCGGATAGAAGTCGATCGGCACGAGATCGTGGGCAAGGCCGAGGATCGAAAGCAACAATCGCAACTTGTAGCAGTTGCCGGACAGCTCGTAGTCGTAGAGCGTGATCATCAGATATCGAGCACCAGGCGGGCCGAGCGGGCGCGCGAGACGCAGGTCATCATCACCGTGTTGGCGGCCCGCTCGCCGGAGTTGAGGTAGACGTCCTGATGCTCGGGCTCCCCCGCCAGTACGCGCGTGAGGCAGGTCCCGCAGGCTCCCTGCTCGCAGGAAGACGGCGCGGCAACGCCGTGTTGGCGCAGCACCTCGAGGATCGACTTGCCCGCCGGCACCGGGAGGCTCAGCGCCGAGCGCGCCAGTTCCACCGTGAAGCTGGTGCTCGTGTCGATCCGGCGCGTATTGCTGAAATACTCGAAGTGCACGGTCTCTTCGGGCCACCCGAGCTCTGCCGCCATGGTCCGCGTCAGTTCCAGCATCGGCCCGGGTCCGCAGACATAGATCTGGCGTCCGAACCGATAGGCGCCCAGCACGCCCCGTATCTCGGCCGCCGTCCCGTCCGGGTCGAGGCCGAGGTGCCGCACCAGGCTGTCCCCCAGCGCCTCGAGCTCGTGGGCCAGCGGCAGGTGGGCCGCCGAGCGGGCGAAGGCATGAAAGCCGAAGTCCAGCCTTGACCGCTGCAGGGCCTTGGCCATCGCCAGCAACGGCGTGACCCCGATCCCCCCTGCGATGAAGATCGTGTGGGTCGCGTCGCGCCGCAGCGGGAAGGTGTTGCGGGGCTCGGAGACCGCCAGCACGTCACCGACCCGCAACTCGTCGCAGATCGCTGCCGATCCGCCGCGCGAGTGCGGCTCGCGTTTGACGGCGATCCGATAGGCCAGCATTTCCCCCGGGCCGTTGGTGATCGAGTACTGCCGGACCAGGCCATTGGGCAGGTGCAGGTCGATATGGGCGCCGGGATGAAAGGTCGGCAGGTGCCCGTCGAGCGCCGCCAGTTCCAGCCCGGTCACCCCCTCGCCGGCCGGCCATTTCCGCGCCACCCTCACCCCGAGCGTCGCCTGCCGGCCGGGAGCAAGGTCGGGCATCGTCGCAAGCTCGATGGACACAGGCCGATAGACTGGCTCGAGCGGGGTCGGACGTCCGCCCTTGAGCGCCTCCGCTTCCAGGTGCTCCCGCAGCGTCGACAGCAGGGCATTGTACCGGCGCAGGACGCCGATGGCATCGCCGGCCGGCCGCTCCACCAGTCCGCGGATCACCGCCCGCCCCGCATCGACCGGCTGCACGTAGAACAGCGCCCGCCGACCATCCGCGCCGGCGAGCGTCATCGCCATGCCGAGCGGCGGCAGCGGCGCAAATGCGGCGCCTGCGGCGCGCTGCGCCGCAAGGCCGGCCAGTACCGCGTCCGGCCTCGCCTGCAGGGGAAGCGGCCGCAGCGGCAGCCAGTCTCCCTCGGGCACCGGCAGCCCGTCGCCATCCGGCGGCTCGAGCGCCGACCACACGAGGCCATGGGCCTCGCGCATCGGATAGGTGCGATTGGCGATCCGCCGGGCCGGCGCATCGGCGGGATGCGCCGGGATGTAGGTGCAGCCTGCCGTGCGGTTCGCATAGCGCCAGCCGTGGTACTGGCACTTCAGTTCGGCCCCCTCGTTGATGCCGATCGACAGCCGCACGCCGCGATGCAGGCACCGGTTCTCCCAGACGTTGACGTGCCCGTCATCCGCACGCCAGACCGCCATCTCCTGGCCAAGCAGCTGGCCGTGAAAGACATGCCGCAGGGGCAGGTCGTCACTCGCAGCAATCGGATGCCAGGCGCGATTCAGGTTCTCCATCTCAGCCGGCCTGAGCGATCACGCCGTAGTTGATCCCCTTCTGGCTCAACCATCGCCGATAGGCGATCGCCGACTTGTCGGCCCGGATCGGCGTCTCGGCACGCGGATCGAGCGGCAGCCGCTTGGGAAACTGGTTCTCGAGGATGGGCCGGTCCTGGCCGAAGATCGTCTGCTGGAACCGACGCATGCCGGTGAGCGTGTTGAGTTCGTCGAGCATCGACAGCATCAGGTGCGCCCGGATCGTCTCCTCACCCACCGGCTGGCAGAAGATGGCGATCACGTCCATGCGCCCGGGCGCGGCCGGACAGGATTTGTAGAGCACCGCGCAATAGGGGTGCGGAACGCGATAGACATACTCGACTTCCTGCCCCTCGCGCGCGCTCAGTGCTGCCCGCGGCTGGAAGAAGCGGCAACGCGTTGCCACGATCTCGTCGCGATCGCTCGAGATCTCGACGTCATACTCCTTGACCTCGGTGTGCGGTTCGGCCCCGAGGATATCGGTGTGCACATAGGGGAAGTGCCCCATGTCGAGGAAATTCTCGATCGCCCGCGGTGCCGACACATTCACCCCGATCGAGCCGGCGCAGATGTTGAAACGATCGGGCTCGTCGTACTCGGGGATGGCAAAGACCTCCGACGGAGGCTTGCCGAGGCTCGTCCACACAAACCCGTAACGCTCGCACACAGGGAGGTTCACGCCGCCACGGCCGGCACTCGCCCGGATGCCGTCGCCCTCTCGGCGCAGTTGTAGCGGCGTGTCGAGCAGCACCGCGGTCAGTGCCGGGCCTGGCGGCACGTCTTCGGAAGCCGCAATCGGATACCAAAGGTCGAGGACAGCTGGGCTTGGCGTCGTCATCGTCGGTCAGCGGGGAATTGGAGCCCTACAGTGGCGCCGGTCCACGCCGTTCACAAGCGCCAAAGCCGCATGCCGGTCGTGCGAAATTCCCGCTGCTCTCACGCCCGCATAACGGCCGCGTCACGAGCCCCCTGCTAAGCTTATGCCGCATGGGAAATTCGGGTCCTGTGTCGACTGCTTTCCCCGCTCGGCGGGGAAAGCAGTCTCCTAGTCGAACCTCCAAGAACCTGCGACCAAGCGCCCGGCATCGCCAAGCGATGCCGGTCTTTCTTGCGGTTCATGCAGGAGGTGGTACCCCGCGGGCGGGAGACGCGGTCAGGCCGTAGCCTTGGCGCGACCGCGACCGACCCGGGCCGGTGCAGGCGCGGCAGCGGGCTTGCGGCCGAGGCCGATACTCTTGGCGAGGCGTGAGCGGGCCTCCGAATAGCTCGGCGCCACCATCGGATAGTCGGCCGGCAGACCCCACTTGGCCCGGTACTCGTCGGGCGACATGTCGTACTCTGTCTTGAGGTGCCGCTTCAGCGACTTGAACTTCTTGCCATCTTCGAGGCAGATCAGATATTCCGGCGTGATCGACTTCTTCGGCGACACCGCAGGGCGCAACTCCGGGGCCGCTTCCGGCGCGGCGACGGCGCCAAGCCCGGCAAAGGCCGCATGCACCTGGGCGATCAGTTTCGGGAGATCGCTGGCGCTGAGCGCGTTGTGACTGACATATGCACTGACTACAGAGGCGCTGAGCTCGACCAGCTTGTCCCCAGACCGTTCGCTAGAGTTAACCATTGAGCCCGCCGACCCCGGTGCACTTGCTTCCATATTTGTCTCGATTCATACCGTTACGTGGTTTCACCTATTGCTACACGAACTTCGCGCCGTGCTAGGCTGCGTCTATTTCCAACGCACGCTGCCGTTATGATTCTTACTTGCGCGCGTTATGCAGCCGTTATGTGCCTACGCTTCTCCCTTTACTTCGTCAAGTAAACTTCCGCCCTTTGCAGGCGAGCAATTGGGCGTCCGGAATCACACCGATGCGTGAAACGACCACATTGCAGCTACTCGGAACGCCGATTTTGCGGTTGGCGGACGGCAACGTCGTAAAACTGCGCCAGAAGGCCTACGCCCTGGCCGCGATGTTGTACCTCGAGTTTCGCGAAAGAACGCGACGAGCAACGATTGCCGAGCGCATCTGGGAGGACAGTACTCTCGAGCAGGCGCTGACCAACCTGCGCCAGACGCTGCTCCACACGCGCGAGTTGGAAGCACACTACGGCTTCGAGCTTTTCGATGCCGATGCTACCGAGATCGAACTCAGTCGCAGTATTGCGCTCGATCTGCGCGAATTGGGTCGATTGCGCGCTGTTGCCGATGCTACCGAACTCGATCACCTCGTCTCCCTCTATCGAGGCGAGTTGCTGAGTGGCATCGAGGGGTTCGGCGAAGGGTTCGATCAATGGCTGGCCATGGAGCGCAGCCGCGTCGAGGACCAGTTCGTCGCGCAGGCGACGGACGCGGCCCTGCGCATCGGCGGTCGCGGCGGGCACGCCGCGCTGCAGCGACTGGCCGAACGCCTCCCCTACTCCGACGCCGTGGCGCGGGCGACGATCGAACTGCACCTTGCCGACGACGATGAGCCCGCTGCCCGGACGGCCCTCGAGGCGTTTCGCAACCGCCTCAATCGCGGCCTCGGCCTCGAGCCCGCCGCCGACATCGCCGCTCTGGTGGACCGGCGCGGCCAGCGCCAGGTCGCCGAGCCGAAGGCGTCGATCGGGGCTGAGCCCGCGCCGGTGGCGGACCGTCTGGCGTTCGCTCCGCGGGTGGTGTTGCTGCCGCCGCTGCAGGAGCACAAGCAGGCCGGCATGCCGCGCCACCTCGCGCCGGCTCTGGTCGAGGATGTCACTATCGGCCTGTCGCGCCTGCGCTCGGTCTGCGTTATTGCGCCGCATACGGCCTGGCAGCTCGATCCGTTCAGTGCCCTCGATGAGGTGCGTGCGCACCAGATCGACTACGCGGTGGAAAGTCGCGTGGCGCCCGACTTCTCCGGCGATGGCCTGTCCCTCGCGATTCGCCTGGTGCGCAGCGCCGGGCGCGAGATCGTCTGGGCCAGCAAGTACACCTTCTCGCCCGGGTCGGCGCCGGATCGCTATTGGGACTTCACCAACGGCATCGCGCTGGCCCTTGCAGACAGTATCGAGTCTGCCGAATTGCAGCGTGAGCGCACCGAGCGCAACGCCGACGCCTACGCGCACTATCTCGCCGGCCGGCACAACCTCAGGACCTTCGACCTGCCCAAGGTGCGGCGCGGCCGGAAGTCGCTGCGTCTCGCGCGCGACATCGAACCGGGTCAGGCCAGCATCGAGAGCGCCCTCGCACGGACCTACGTAGTCGAATGGGTGTTGCGCTCCGGCTCGGATCACGGCCTGCTCGACAAGGCCAAGCTCCACGCCGAGCGCGCCGTCGCGCTCGATCCCACTGACGGCACCGCCTACCGGGAACTCGGACGCGTCGCACTGTTCGATCGCGAACTCGATCTCAGCCTGCAGTACATGGGGATGGCGGCCGAGCGCGCCCCCAATCACGCCGATCTCCTCGCCGATTACGCCGATACCCTGGTCCACAATTCGAGCTTCCTCGCCGCCGAACAGAAGATCGAGGAGGCCATCCGGCTGAACCCGGTCCCGCCCGACGAGTACCTGTGGACCATGGGCGCCATTCACTTCTTTCGAGGACGCTTCGAAGCGGCTCTCAACACCCTGCACCAGATGCGCAATCAGGATCCGGGCCTCCGCCTGATGGCGGCTGCGGCCGCCATGGCCGGGGAGGCCGATCTGGCGCGAAAATACCGGCAACGGGCCCTCGAGCAACAGCCGGATTTCAGTGTCGCCCGCTGGGCCTCGCGCATACCGCAGCGAGATCCGGCGGATGTGGACTTCTATGTTGAGGCCTTGCGACGGGCCGGCTTCAAGTGAACTCGATCCAGAAGGAGACCGACAAATGCGCTATGTGATCATTGGCAAGAAGGACGACACCCAGTTGCTCGTCGTGGATACCCAGCAGATGACTGTGACCGCGCTCGACCAGGCAACGGTCCTCACTCCCGACCTGCAGGCGCAGCTGGCCCAGGGCGGCACGCTGTTCCAGGGGCTCGACATCGCCGTGGCCGCCGGCCAGCGCGACGATGGCGCCGCCATCTGGCACTACCAGACCAGGTGATGTCATCAGTATCCGCGCCTCGATCCCGGCCGTCCGGGCGGATCGAGGCCGATGGTCCCGCGGCGCTGCTGCGGGACCTTCTTGGCCACATGCCGGCGCTCGGTATCACGCGGCTCGCCGCACAGACCGGCCTCGATCGCATCGGCATTCCCTGTTACGCCGCCATCCGCCCAAACTCGCTGACCATCGCGAGCCATCAGGGCAAGGGGATTGACGACACCTCCGCGCAGCTCTCGGCGCTCATGGAAGCCGCCGAGTATGCCGTCGCCGAAGCGCCGGAGACGCCGTCGCTTTGGTTGAGCCGCGAGCAGGTCGCGGCCCGTGGCCTCGAGGCGATGCCGGTGGATCATCTGCTGCCGCGCGACGCTCGATGGCCGATCGACCGGCCGATACGCTGGGTCGAGGCGAGGCAGCTGGTCACCGGACGCGCCGTCCTCGTCCCCTATGACGCGGTGGTGCTGGGTGTGCCGCCGGCGGACCTGGAGGGTCTCTCCCAGTCCAGCAACGGCATCGCGGCAGCGACTGGCCGCGACGCGGCGCTGCTGCACGCGGTGTGCGAACTGGTCGAGCGGGATGCCGTGTGTCTGTGGGGCTTCAGGCCCGACGCGGCGGCGCTGGCGACCGCACTCGACCCTGCCGCATTGGGTGACGCGGACATCGCGCGACTTGTCGCGCGCATCGCCACCGCCGGCCGCCGGCTGCACCTGTTCGACCTCACCGGCAATACCGGCCTGCCCTGCTTCTACGCGGTCATCGCCCCCGGCGATGGCGCGGACCGGCACTTCGAAGCAGCCACCGGCGCGGCCTGCCATCCCGTCGCCGTCGTCGCCGCCAGACGCGCCATCATCGAGGCGGCGCAGACGCGGATCGCCCACATTGCCGGCGCCCGCGACGACATCATCGATGCCGAGTACGGACAGCGCCTGTCCGCCTCACTGGCGATCCTCACCACCGCCAGGCCGGCCGATCGGCCGCCTCCTGTCGGTCTGCCCGCGTCGGCGCCGCTCGCCACCCAGTTGGCAGCCGTGCTCGCCGGGCTTGCCCAGGCGCGACTTGATCCGCCGGTCGTCGTCGACCTGGGCGGCGAGCGGTACGGGATCATCGTGCTCAAGGCCTTCGTACCGGGCCTCGAGGATCGCCTCACCAATCGCAACTGGCGGCCGGGCCGCCGCGCCGCCGCGGCGATGCTGGGTCTGCTGTGAAGGTGCTTTTCGTCGGTCCCTCGCTCGCGGGCGTCCAGTGGGACGGCACTGGCATCGACGTGCGTCCTCCGGCGCGCCAGGGCGACCTTCACCTAGCCGTTCGTCGGGGCGCCACGGCCATCGGTCTCGTCGACGGCGTCTTCGGCTTCGTGCCATCCGTCTGGCACAAGGAGATCCTCTTCGCGCTGTCGCAGGGGGTTCGGGTGCTGGGTGGCGCCTCGATCGGTGCGCTCAGGGCCGCCGAGTGCGCCGCCTACGGCGTGCAGCCGGTGGGCGAGATCGCGGCCGACTACATCGCCGGCCGACGCTCCGACGATGCCGATGTCTGCCTTGCCCACTGCCCCGGGGAACTGGGCTACGCGCCGCTGAGCGAACCGCTCGTCGACGCGGAGGCGACCATTGCTGCGCTGCCCGTGGAGGACGGTGTGCGGCAACGCCTGCACGCCGCCGCGCGCGCTCTTCATTTCGAAGATCGGACGATCGAGGCCATGGTCGCGCTGGCCGGCGCCCCCGACACCGTCGGCAAGCTCTACCGCCGCTTCCGCATTTCCGCCAAGAGCCGGGATGCGCTTGTCCTGCTCGACCGGTTGCGCGCCCTGCCCGAGGGCCGGGCCGCACCCCCGTCGGGCTGGCAGTTCCGTTCATCGCAACCGTGGCAACGCTATCTGTCGCTGTGCGCGCCATCGGCCGCCGGGCCGGTGCCCCCGTCTAGTTCCGCGGACGTCCCGCCAGCGCGCTGAGTTCGACCGGGTGGATCAGCCGCGCATGGGCGACGGTGATCGAATGCAGCGGCCCCTCGATCTGCTCTTCCCAGAATGCGAGGAACCTCCTCAGCGTTGGGAACTGCGGAAACACGTCGTATTGCTGCCACAGGAAGTCCTGCAGCACGTGCAGATGGTCGGGCACCCGGTAGATGATCTTGGCGGTGGTCAGGCCATAGCCTTCGATCTCGGCGAGCGCGGCAGTCTGAGGGGTCATGGGCTATCTCCGCTGCGGACGACATCGGCATGCTGCGCTGGGGGCATCGCCGATGACAAGGGCGCGCCAATGATTTCACATTAATTTCATATGGTTAGCAGCAAAGCTCAAGGAGTGCTGATGGCTCCGGGTTGCGAACAAAACGCGAATAATGCTCACTGTCGCGAGCCCCGTGTATGGACCGATTCGTCTTGCCGCCTGACGCGCACTATCTGGACAAGCTCAATCCCGAGCAGCGCCTTGCCGCCGAGCATGCCGGAGGTCCGCTGCTGGTCATCGCCGGGGCGGGATCGGGCAAGACCAGCACGCTCGCGCACCGCGTCGCCCACCTGATCGTCGGCGGCGCCGATCCACGGCGCATCCTGCTCATGACCTTCTCACGCCGCGCCGCCGCCGAGATGCAGCGCCGGGTCGAGCGGCTGGTGGTGCAGGTGCTCAAGGACAGGGCCGGCATCGTTACCGACGCGCTCACCTGGGCCGGCACCTTCCACGGCATCGGAGCCCGCCTGCTGCGCGAGCACGCCGAGCAGATCGGACTCGTGCCGGGATTCTCCATCCACGATCGCGAGGATTCGGGCGACCTGATCAACATCATCCGCCACGAGATGGGGTTTTCGGAGGCTCGGAAGCGGTTTCCGACCAAGGGCACCTGTCTCGCCATCTACTCACGCGTCGTCAACGCCCAGCAGGACCTCGAGGCCGTGCTGCAGCAGGCCTTTCCCTGGGTCGCGATGTGGAACAACGAACTGCGCTCGCTGTTCGGTGCCTATGTCGAGCACAAGCAGCGCCAGCAGGTCCTCGACTACGACGACCTGCTGCTCTACTGGGCCGCGATGATGCGCGAGCCCGCGATCTCGGTGGAGTTGGGGGAGCGTTTCGATCACGTGCTGGTCGACGAGTACCAGGACACCAACCGGCTGCAGGCATCGATCCTGATGGCGCTCAAGCCACGCGGCGACGGGCTCACCGTAGTCGGCGACGATGCCCAGTCGATCTATTCCTTCCGGGCCGCCACGGTCCGCAACATCCTCGATTTTCCTGCCGCCTTCACGCCGCCGGCCCGCGTCGTGACGCTCGACCGCAACTACCGCTCGACCCAGCCGATCCTCGCGGCGGCCAATGCGGTGATCTCGGAATCGTCCGAGCGCTTCACCAAGAACCTGTGGACCGACCGGCTCTCGACCGATCGGCCCCGGCTCGTCACCGTGCGGGACGAGGCCGGCCAGGCCAGATACGTCGTCGAGGCCATTCTCGCCTGCCGGGAGGGCGGCACTGCGCTCAAGCAGCAGGCCGTGCTGTTTCGCACGTCGAGTCACTCGGCCGAACTGGAGATCGAGCTGACGCGGCGGAACATTCCCTTCGTCAAGTACGGCGGTCTCAAGTTCCTCGACTCCGCCCATGTCAAGGACATGCTGGCGCTGCTCCGCTTCGTCGACAATCCGCGCGATCGCGTGGCGGGGTTCCGCGTCCTGCAGCTCCTGCCGGGCATCGGTCCGGGTGCCGCTGGCAGGGTGATCGACCGGATGGCGGAAAGCCCCGCCCCGCTAGAGGTGCTGCTGGGGATGCCGCCGCCGCCGCGAGGCTCGGAGGGCTGGCCGGCTCTGCTGGAGGTGGTCGGGCACCTGGCCCGCGGCGGGGGCAAGTGGCCAGCCGAACTGCTGCGGGCCCGGCTGTGGTACGAACCGCTGATGGAGCAGGTCTACGAGGACGCGGAGGTCCGCAAGGAGGACCTGCACCAGCTCGAGCAGATTGCCGCGGGCTACCCGAGCCGCGAACGCTTCATCACCGAACTGACGCTCGATCCGCCCGACGCCACCTCGGACCAGGCCGGTGTACCCCTGCTCGACGAGGACTACCTCATCCTTTCCACCATCCACTCGGCCAAGGGCCAGGAATGGAAGAGCGTTCACGTGCTCAACGTCGTCGACGGGGCCATCCCCTCGGACCTGGGGACCGGCTCGGCGCACGAACTGGAGGAGGAGCGGCGACTGCTCTATGTCGCCATGACCCGCGCCAGGGATGATCTGCATCTCGTCGTCCCGCAGCGCTTCTACGTCCACCAGCAGGCCCAGTATGGAGACAAGCACGTCTATGCCCAGCGGAGCCGCTTCATCACCAAGGCCATGCTCGGACTGTTCGAGGACAGCTACTGGCCGGCGGTGAAGCCGGCCGCCCTGACCGGTATCGCCCCCGCCGCGCCGCGCGTCGATATCGGCGCGCAGCTGCGCGGGATGTGGCAGAAATAGAGCGCGTCCAGGCAAAGTGGCAACGGTTTTCCGGTTCGGAAGCGCGACAAATCAAAGGCTTGAGCGACTTCAGCGCTTCAGCGAGTGGTGAAATGCTCCAGTCGTCAAACCCTGCCATTTGCTGACAGATGGGCCCGGTAGGATGACGCCGTCATGAAGACCTACAGCCTGACCCGATCCGAGGCCCGACAGATCTGGCTGCACGCGCAGCGGCTGGACGAAAGGGCGCCGTTCGGCGCCGGGCCGGACGCCACCCGGGCCGCCGTCGAGCACCTGGGCTATGTGCAGATCGACACCATCAACGTCATCGAGCGCGCCCATCATCACATCCTGTTCAGCCGCATTCCGCAGTACCGGCGCAGCGACCTTGCGACGGCGCAGTCGGTCGACAAGTCCGTCTTCGAGTACTGGACGCACGCGCTTGCCTACGTGCCGGTCCGCGACCTTGCCTACTACCTCACCGACATGCGCCAGCAGCGCAGCGCCCCGATGCGCTGGTATGCCGATGCCGACCCGGCGGACCTCAGGAAGCTGCTGCGCCAGATTCGCCGCGAGGGCCCGATCTCGATCCGGGACATCGATGACGAGGAACTGATCGAGAAGGACCACCCCTGGGCCTCGCGCAAGCCCAGCAAGCGGGTTCTCCAATACGGCTTCTACTCGGGCGAACTCACCATCTCCGAGCGGACGGGGATGGTGAAGACCTATGAGCTGACGCGCCGGCACTTCGGCTGGCAGCGGGCCCCTCGTCCGGCGACCGAACGCCAGGTCGACGCCTACCTGCTCGATCGCGCGCTGACCGCGCAGGGCCTCGTCAGCGCGCCTTCGGTCATGTACCCGCGGTTGCGCTTCTCAGCCGGGATCGCCGCACTGATCGAGCGGCGGCTGCGGAGCCGCAAGCTGGTGCCGGTGCGCGTCGACGACGATCCCGTGCCGCACTACGTGCGTCCCGAGGACCTCGAGCGGCGCCCCATGGAGTCGCCGCCTTTGGTCCACATCCTCTCGCCGTTCGATCCGCTGATCATCCAGCGTCGACGCACCAGCGCGCTGTTCGACTACGACCACGTGTTCGAGGCCTATGTGCCGAAGGCCAGGCGGCGCTTCGGCTATTTCACCTTGCCGGTGCTGGTCGGCGAGGACATCGTGGCGGCGCTCGACCTCAAGACGGACCGCGCCGCCGGCCGCGTGCTGATCCAGGCCTGGCACTGGGTCGGCAGCGGCAATGCGGCAACACACCGACCGCTCATCGAAGCCGAGCTGGAGCGCTTCACCGCCTTCCAGCTCGGCGACTGAGGCCGATCACGGCGGAGGCAGGCAGGAGACCGCTACCAGCAGGCCTTCCGGCGGCAGGTGCGGCAGATCGAGCGAACTGAGGATCACGCAGCAGGGGTCATATATCGGTGCTGCGACGAGCGTACGGCCGTTTCTGTCGAACGCGGCGTCGCCGACGAGAACCACCGTACATCCCTCCTGCGTCGGGATCAGCGACTTCCAGTCGTCGAGTTGCTCGCAGAAGCCGCCGGGGCGCTTGTAGCCCTCCGGCGCATCGGGGCCGCACAGGGGCGTCGTGTCGGAGCCCGCCATGCGGACGGCGCCGGAGGCGGAAAAGGGCGCGGCCGCAAAGAGCGTCGCAGCAACGGCGTAGGCCAGCAGTCTGTTCATCTTGTCTACCCTCTGAGTCGGGCCTTCAGTCTGGCGCGCCTGCTTTAACGCTTCGTTAACGAGCCTCTACAGCAGGTTACCGAAGCTCGATGGTCGACCAGACAGAAACGGCGCCCTTCTGGGCGCCGCTTCCTCCGTCTGCTGGTGTCGGGTCGGCCGTTCAGTTGAAGCGGTAGCGGACCGTGCCGCGCAGCTCGTGGATCCAGTTGTTGTGGATCTGGTAGTAGGACGAGGTGGTCTCGTCGGTCGGCGAGTTGTTGATCTCGGCGATGTAGAGGCCGCGATAGCCCACGTCGGCCACCCAGTCGCCCATGTCGTATCCCACGCCGACCATGACGGCCGCGGCGGCGCTGACATTGTCGCCGGTCGGAACTGGGATCGCGGCGTTGAGCGGGGAATTGACCTCGGCATGGTTCCAGGCCGCGCCCACGCCGGCGCCGACATAGCCGAAGGCGCCGCTGCCGCTGTAGCCGAAGCCGTCGCCGCCGAGACCGAAATCGTAGTAGACGTTGGCGAGCGCGACCGTCGAACGCAGCATCAGCGTATAGTCGCCGTCCTCGTCCGGATCGCCCGAATCCTTGGTGATCATCAGCCCGGTCGTCTCGACCGAATCGATCGTACCGTCGACCCGCAATCCGGTGCCGGTCTCATAGCCGAAGCCGGCGCCCCAGCTGTAGCCGTAGCCGTACTCGACGATCGGGTCGATATCCGCGGCATCCCAGGGGTGCACCACTTCGGGCGCCCAATGCCAGTTCAGCGCGGCACTGCCGCGCAGGTAGAACGAGCCGCCGATGTCGTAGTCGACTTCGGGGACGTCGATCGGGGGATATTCCGGCATGTCTGCCGCGAAGGCGGGGCCGGCCAGCAGGGCGACGGTTCCTGCCGCAGCCACCGATGCAAGAAGTTTACGCATTTCACAGGGTCCTTGTTGCCACCACGACACCAGTCGAGTGGCTCCACTATGAACGCGTATTCTTAAGGACGACTTAACCCTAACACTTAACCCTAATGGCGAGTGAAGGCAGCGGGTTCATCAGGTTCTACTGCTGATCGACGCGGCAGCAGTGTTGAACCGAACGCCACTTCAGAGCAAAGGCAATCGTTATTTGCGAGCCCGGAAGATGCGCCGGCGAGGGTCGCCGCGGCCTCGGCGAGACCGGCGGGTCGGCTCAGGCGACCTTCCGGATGGTCGCCGAGATTTCGCTGACCACTGCAGCCACGAGGCTCTCGTCGTCGCTCTCGGCCATCACCCGAATCACCGGCTCGGTGCCGGAGGCGCGGATCACCAGCCGGCCATTGCCGTTGAGGCGGGCCTCGCTCTCCTTGATGACCTGCTGCACCAGCTTGTGCTCGAGCGGCTTGCCGTCCTTGTAGCGAACGGACTGCAGCAGCTGTGGCACCTTTTCGAACCGCTTGCACACCGACGATACCGGGCGGTCGGCGAGCTTGGCGACCGCCAGCAGCTGCAGCGCCGCAATCAGGCCGTCCCCGGTGGTGGTGAAGTCGGTGAGGATAATGTGTCCGCTCTGCTCGCCGCCGACATTGAAGCCGCGCGCCCGCATCTGTTCGAGCACGTAGCGGTCGCCCACCTGCGTCCGCTCGAGGCTCAGCCCGATACCGCCCAGGTAGCGCTCGAGCCCCAGGTTGCTCATCACCGTGGCGACGAGCCCGCCGCCGCGGAGTTCGCCGCGGCTGTGCCAGGATTCGGCGATGACCGCCATGAACTGGTCTCCGTCGACGATCTCGCCCTTCTCGTCGACGATGATCACCCGGTCGGCATCGCCGTCGAGCGCGACGCCGATATCGGCGCGCAGCTCCCTCACCTTGGTGATCAGCGCCTCGGGCGCGGTCGAGCCCACCTTGTCGTTGATGTTGAAGCCATCCGGCCTGTCGCCGATGGTGAACACCTCGGCGCCGAGCTCCCACAGCGCCGTCGGGGCCACTTTATAGGCTGCGCCATTGGCGCAATCGAGCACCACGCGCAGCCCCGAGAGATCGATGTTCTTGGGCAGCGTGCGCTTGGCATATTCGATGTAGCGGGTCTGCGCCGCCTCGTCGCGATGGGCCCTGCCGATGTCCCGACCCGTCGACAGCGAGCCGAGCAGGCTCGAGTCCATCAGCTTCTCGATATCGTCCTCGAGGGCGTCGGAGAGCTTGTATCCGTCGTTGCGGAACAGCTTGATGCCATTGTCCTCGAACGGATTGTGCGAAGCCGAGATCATCACCCCCAGGTCAGCGCGCAGCGACCGCGTCAGCATCGCCACCGCCGGAGTCGGCATCGGTCCGAGCAGGTAGACATCCATCCCCACCGCGGTGAAGCCTGCGGTCAGAGCGCTCTCGATCATGTAGCCGGAGCGTCGGGTGTCCTTGCCGATCACCACCCGGTTCCGGTGGTCGCCGTTGACGAACTTCAGCCCGGCCGCCATGCCGACGCGCATGGCCAGCTCGGGGGTCAGCTTCTCGCCATTGGCGAGCCCGCGAATGCCGTCCGTGCCGAAGTACCTGCGCGCCATCTGGAGCCCCCTGAGCGGATCGGCGCCATCCTGGCGGCGCCACCAGTCCGACCTTACGAAACAGTTGGTGCTGTTTGGTTAACCGCGCAATCGCGGCGGCTTTGCGGCGCCCGTTCCGCGGTATCGCTCAGCCCCGCACCAGGGTGACGAAGCGATAGGTGTTGTTGGCGACGAAGTCCTCCGGCGTGCGACCGTCCGCCGCCAGTCGGCTGGCGATGCGCTGCCGCTCCTTGCGGCTGACCAGCAGGCGGTAGCCATGCCCGGCCAGCCAGTGCAGCCAGGGCCGCCGCCGCTGCAGCGCGTTGCCAAGGATCGACACCGTGGGCGACACCACTTCCCGGTAGATCCTGCGGTCGAGGGTGATGGTCGGCGCCGCCATCGCGGTCACGTCTTCCGTCTCGAGGACCCGGAACCCGTGTCGCTCGACCGCCTCGAGGAAACGGCCGAAGCCGTGCCCGCCGCCGACCTGCCGACCGCCCTTGTACCCCTCGCTGCGGAAGCAGTCGGCGATCACCACCCTGCCCCCCTCGGCGAGCATCCGCGCTACCTTGGGCAGCGACAGGTCCATGTTGACATACTGGAAGCTCTCAGAAAACAGGCAGACCTCGAAGCGGTGGGGACTGTCGAAGTCCTCGAGCCGGCTGCAATGGACCTCGGCCCGTCCCGTCAGGGCCGCGCGCGCGAGGTCGACCTGGACCTGGCTGGGCGTCAGCATCTCCACCACGTAGCCAAGGTCGGCAAGCCGCCCCGCCAGGGCGCCGGTCCCCCCGCCGATGTCGAGAACCCTGGCCGGCGCCGTCGGCAGCCGGGCCACGAGCTTGTCGACATAGCGCTCCTGGGCCGCCCGCAGGGTCGGTACGGTCGGTGTCTCGTCGGGCAGCCACAGCCCGTAGTGCAGCCACGGCGTATCGGCGAACACCCTGAACACACTCGCGAACAGGTCGAGGTCTTCGTGCTGGGATTGGGGCTGGCTCACGCCCGGGCTCCGCTTTGGCTGGCATCCTCCGTTTGCGCGACCCGACCCCGGTTGGCAAGGCCCGCGAGCAAAAGGGCCGCCCCGAAGGCGGCCCTGAGGATCGGTCAGTTGCCCGGCTGTGGCTCGGGCGCGGCACCCGGTTCGGCGTCCGGACGCTTCTTGCCCGTCTTGCCCGCGGTCGGCACGCCCGTCGACTTGGGCGGCATGTCGTTGTCGATGGGCCGGTAGGGCGTCTTACCGTCCATCAGCCCCCTTATCTCGTCGCCGGTCAGCGTTTCGTACTCGATCAGCGCCTGCGCGATGGTGTGCAGGTCGTCGATATTCTCGCGGATGACCTTCTGCGCCGTCTGGTAACCTTCCTCGACGAAGCGCTTCACTTCTTCGTCGACGATCTTCTGCGTGTCGTTCGACATGTGCACCTGGCGCGACACCATCGAGCGGCCGAGGAAGACCTCGTCCTGGTTGTCGCCGTACAGCAGCGGGCCGAGCTTGTCGGACATGCCCCATTCGGTCGCCATGGCGCGGGCAAGGCCCGTTGCCATCTTGATGTCGGCCGAGGCACCGGAAGTCACCTTGTCGTACCCGAAGATCTCCTCCTCGGCGACGCGGCCACCCATGGCGACCGCGAGGTCGGCATAGGCCTTGCGCCGGGTCAGCGATACCTGGTCGCGTTCCGGCAGTCGCATCACCATGCCCAGTGCGCGGCCGCGCGGGATGATCGTCGCCTTGTGGATCGGATCGGAGGCGTCCATCTTGATGGCCAGCAGCGCGTGTCCGGCCTCGTGATAGGCGGTGAGCTTCTTGTCTTCCTCGGTCAGGCTGAGCGTGCGGCGCTCGGCGCCCATCATCAGCTTGTCCTTGGCGTCCTCGAATTCGCTCATCGTGACGAAACGCTTGTTGCGGCGCGCCGCCAGCAGGGCCCCTTCGTTGACGAGGTTCATCAGGTCGGCGCCAGAGAACCCGGGCGTCCCGCGCGCCAGAACCTTGAGGTCCACGTCCGGCGCCAGCGGCACCTTGCGCACATGCACCTTGAGGATCTTCTCGCGACCCGACACGTCCGGGTTGGGCACCACCACCTGCCGGTCGAAGCGGCCGGGACGCAGCAGGGCCGGATCCAGCACATCGGGACGGTTGGTCGCCGCGATCAGGATGATGCCTTCATTGGCCTCGAAGCCGTCCATCTCGACCAGAAGCTGGTTCAGCGTCTGCTCGCGCTCGTCGTTGCCACCGCCCAGCCCCGCCCCGCGATGCCGGCCGACCGCGTCGATCTCGTCGATGAAGATGATGCACGGCGCGTTCTTCTTGGCCTGCTCGAACATGTCGCGCACGCGGCTGGCGCCGACGCCCACGAACATCTCGACGAAATCCGAACCCGAGATGGTGAAGAACGGCACATTCGCCTCGCCCGCAACGGCACGCGCGATCAGCGTCTTGCCGGTGCCGGGCGGGCCGACCAGCAGAACGCCGCGCGGAATCTTGCCGCCCAGCCGCTGGAACTTGCCCGGGTCGCGCAAGAACTCGACGATTTCCTCGAGGTCCTGCTTGGCCTCGTCGACGCCGGCGACGTCCTCGAATGTGATCTTGCCCTGCGCCTCGGTCAGGAGCTTGGCGCGAGACTTGCCAAAGCCCATGGCGCCGCCGCGTCCGCCGCCCTGCATCTGCCGGATGAAGAAGAACCATACGCCGATGATGACGAGGAAGGGCAGCCAGGAGCTGAGCAAAACCCCCCAGAACGGGCTCGACTCCGGCGCGCGGGCGGTGATCTGTACCCCCCTGTTCTCGAGCCGGCTGACAATGTCCGCCCCCTGGGGAATCACCGTCTCGAACTTGCTGCCGTCGCTCAGGACGCCGGAGATGACGTCGTTGGTGATCGTCACCGACCGCACGCTGCCCGCGTCCACGTCCGTTACGAATTGGCTGTAGCTCTTGTCGGCGACCGCAATCGAGCGTGTCGATGTCTGGAAGACCTGGAACAGGCCCATCAGCATGAACAGGATCACCAGCCAGATGGCGAAGTTGCGGAAATTGACGTTCATCAAACCTGTCCTGAAGTCCGACCCGGCAGGGCCGTGAGATTGGCCGAATGTAGGCCTCGGTCCGGGGCCTTACAAGTGTTGCGCACGTCGCCACTGGTGCGGCGGAATGGCCGCGGAGTCGAGAGAGTGTGCGCTGCCTCGGTTAATTCCGTGTCACGACGGCCGAGCCGGCAGCATTACGACGCCGGGCCCCCTCGCGGTTCACCGTGATCTTCACCCCGTCGCTATCGACGAGGCACCCATGCAGGCTCGCTCGTCTCAGCACGGCCGGCGACTTCAACTTGTCGTGCAGCGCTTCGACCGCCCCCAGCGCATGCGGCTTGCGATGCCCACCGACCTCTGCCAGCACGCGCGCCAGCAGCCGCACCGCCACCGGACGGTCGAGCTGCGCAAAGGCGGCATGCCCGATGCGATTTGTGTGTTCCCCCGTGTCGTGCACCAACTCGGCGCGCGCCGCCTCCGCCTGCCGCTCGATCATGGCGTCCGTTTCGCCCATGCGGCGGGCAAATCGCGACAGCCGCTCGGCGTCGAGCCCCTGCGCCGCGAGGAGCGGCAGCATCCGGCGCCAGCGCACGCGCTCATAGTCGTTATCGAGATTGCTCGGGTCGCTCACCGGCGTCAGTCCGGCCGTCGCGACGATCTGCCGGAGCCGTTCGGGCGCGACGCAGAGCAGCGGGCGGAACAGCTCGCATCCCTCGACCACCGCGACGCTGTCCATGCCGCGCAGCCCCTCGATGCCGCTGCCATGCGCGAGCCGCATCAGCACCGTTTCCGCCTGGTCGCCGAGGTGATGGGCCGTCATCAGCACCTGCGCCCCGTCCGCTGCCAAGGCGTCCCGCATCAGCCGGTAGCGCGCGAGGCGCGCGGCGGCCTGGATGCCGCTCGTCGGCCTCGGACCCTCCCAGCGCAGGCCGCGGGCCGGAAGCCCGTGATGCCGCGCCGTCTCGAGCACGAAGCCCACCTCGTCGGCCGACTCTGGACGCAGGCCGTGGTCAACCGAGTAGACAAGAAGCGGCGGTGCCGTGGCGCTGTGCCGCCGCCACGCCGCCGCCAGTAGCAGCAGGGCCAGGCTGTCGGGCCCGCCCGAGACGGCGAGGCCGACGCCGCTGCGCCCGGCGACGGGCGCAAACAGCGCGACCGGATCGGCCGTCAGGTCACCGGGCATTTTGCCTTCTGCACCTCCTCGGCCAGCCGCTGCTGGAAGGCCGGCGCGAGGTTCGGATAGCGCTGCTTGAGCGTATAGAAGGTGCGGCAGGCCACATCGACTTGCTCCGCGCCCACCAGCGCCACGCCGAGCTTCAGCATGATGTCCGGCGCCCGCTTGCTGTCCTTGTGCCTGGTGTAGCCGTCGGCCAGGACCTGCGCCGCCTCGGTATAGGCCCCACGCTGGATCAGCGCCTCGCCCAGCCAGTTGATGGCGTCGGGCACCCGGGCATCGTCCGGATATAGCGCCACGAACTGGGTGAACTGCTCCTCGGCAAAGGCGTAGTCGCCGCGCGTCATCGCATCGTAGCCGGCATCGTACTGGGCATTGGCGTCGCCGTTGGAGATGTCGCCGCCGTTGAGCGACAGATCGAGCGGCTGGCTCGGCCCGAGGCTGAGCTCGTCCTCCAGGCCCAGCGTGCCCAGCTGGTCGGTGCCGCCCTTGAGCAGCGGATCACTGCTCTCGCCGATGTTGAGATCCATGGGCTGGTCGGCGCCTGGAACGGCGTCGGGGGCCGGGGTCTGCGGCAGTGCGTCGGACGGCATCGCGCCGTCAGTTGGCACTGCCGCCTGCGGTTTTCCCACGGCACCGCCTTCCAGCTGCTGGAAGCGGAACTCGTTGTCGGCCGCCTGCTTCTCGAGCAGGGTCTGCATCTGCGTGAGCTGGAACTGCAGTCCTTCGACCTGGCCGGTCAGGGTGCGCAACTGCGCCTCGAGGTCCTGAATCCGCAGCAGCAATTGTGCCGTCGATTGCTGGTTCTGCGCCACGAGAATGCGGCCTTCGCCGATTTCTGCGGGCGGCAGCAACCCGGGCAGCGCGAACGGATCGGCCGACGCCGGCAGCGCCAGCCCCAACAACGCCACCAGCGTCGTCGAAGCCAGCACCGCCCTGAGCGCCGGACCGGGGGAACGGGAATCGATCACCATCGGGGCTCCATGCATGGAATTCGCCTGCACGCCTGTCGCGCGCGACTCGGCATTAGCGCAGGATTTCGACAAAAAGAAAGCGCCGGGACCAATCGCTTGGTGACCCGGCGCCCTGCCTCCAGTCGAACGGTTCCGGGGATGACGCTGGACTTGCCGCAGCTGCGGCCTCCGCCCCGGGGTCCGCTCGAGCCTATTGTACGACCGTCACAGCACGGCGGTTTTGTGACCAGCACGAGATATCGTTGCAGATGGCCACCGGACGCTCCTTGCCGAACGACTTCGACGTGATGCGGCGCTGGTCGACACCCTTGCTGACGAGATAGTTGACCACCACCGCGGCGCGGCGGGCGCCGAGCGCCACGTTGTACTCGCGCGTGCCACGCTCGTCGGCATGGCCTTCGATCATGATGCGGTAGTTGCCATAGCGCTGCAGCCAGGCGGCCTGCTTGTCGAGCGTCGCCATTGCGGTCGGCGTGAGGCTCGACGAGTCGGTCTCGAAGAACACCCGGTCGCCGACCGAAACAAGGAATTCCTGCTGGCTGCCCGGCGCCCCGCCGCCAGGGCCGAGGTTGCCGACACCGGTGCCGTTGCGCGCGCAGGCGGCGACGGCGACGACGAGCACCACCATTGCGGCAACGCGCAGCGCGGTCATGAGGGGCGTTACGGAACGCATCCGGTTGGTCTCCTGAACGGAAGGATTTGAGGCCGGTCTTATATCGCCGGTTACCTTAAGGCGATGTATTCGGACGTGGTTAATTCTTCGCCATTCTGTCGGCAATGTGGCCGGAATCCGGGCTTTTTCGTGATGTTGCGCGTCTGCAACGGGTGTCGCGTAGGGCGTGCTACGCCCTCAGCCGCGACCAGCTCGGATCCGACGCGAACGACTCCGTCTTGATGTTCAGCTCGTTGCGGCCCCAGATGTCCACCGACCACAGTCCCGGGCCGGCATCGCCGCCCGGATCGCGCGAGAACATGATGACGCGGCTGTTCGGGGCCCAGGTGGGGCCCTCCTGCACCGAATTGGACGAGCTGAGCAGCCGCTCCCCCGATCCGTCCGGCTTCATCGTCCCTATGTGGAACTGCCCGCCGGACTGCCGGGTGAAGGCGATCACCGTACCGTCGGGCGACCATACCGGAGTCGAGTAGCTGCCCTCCCCGTACGAGATTCGCTGCGCCCCGCCGCCGCCGGCGCCCATGATGTAGATCTGCGGGCTGCCGCCGCGGTCGCTCTCGAAGCAGATGCGCGATCCGTCGGGCGCGAAGCTGGGAGACGTGTCGATCGCCGCGCCGCTGGTTAGTTGCGTCGGGCGGCCGCCATTGGCTCCGGCGCTGTAGATGTTGGTCGATCCTCCGTTCGAGACCGAGAACACCACCGTGCCGCCATCCGGCGAGAACTGCGGCGCGAACGACATCGGCGCGTTGTTGATCAGCTTCTTGGACGAGCCGCCGAGGCCCGCGACATAGACCTGCGGATTGCCGTCCTCGTAGGACGTGAACACCAGGCTGTCGCCGCGCGGCGAGATCTTGGGTCCGAAGGTCAGCGCCTTGCCGGACGTCAGGTACTGCACGTTGAAGCCGTCCTGGTCCATGATCGCCAGCCGCTTCACGCGGTTGGCCTTTGGCCCGCTTTCGGCGACATAGACCACGCGCGTGTCGAAATAGCCGCTGCCGCCCGACAGCGAGGCATAGATCGCATCCGAGACGATGTGGGCGATGCGCCGGTAGTTCTGTGCGTCGGTCCTGAGCGCCTTGCCCACCACCTGTGCCGCGGCCTGGGTGTCCCACACGCGCACCTGCGCACTCACCTCGCCGCCGCGTTCGACCGATCCCATCACCAGGGCATCGACATTGGCCCCGCGCCAGGTGGCGAAGTCGGGTTCGTTCTGCACATCCCCCACCCGCTGCGGCAACGAGGCGGGATCAAACGGCACGAACAGCCCCGACCGTCTCAGATTCGCGCGGACGATCTCGGCGATCTCGGCGCCGAAGGCCGGGTCCGACGAGGCGAAGTCCGGGATGGCGATCGGCAGTGGCACGAAATTGCCGCCGGTCACGACGATCTCGACAAGTGCCTGCGCGGCGGAAGTGCCGAGGGCCAGGGCACTGCCGGCCAGACCGAGTTTGAGCGCATTGCGCCGGCTGAGAAGGGTCATCTACCGTCTCCGTTGATGAGTTTATTGGCCGCGGGCCATCAGAAGGCCCGGGCCGCAAACTGGGCACGCACGTCCTGGCCTGCCGCCATGGTGAAAGGGCCGCACCGGATCAGGGCGCGGGAAATGGCACTCGCATACGTCGTTTCGATGGCATTGGCCGGGCTCGATGTCATCTGCGGACGGCCCACCACCATGCCATCTGCCCCAATGCTGAACTCGAACTCGGCCCGCGCGTCCGCCTCCTCGGCGCCGGCCGGGAGCGCGATGCAGTCGCGGATCTGCGCGATCAGCGCGCCGATCTCGGACTGGCTGAGTGTGGCAGAGCGACCGTCCTGCCGGCCGAGCGTCTTCTCGCCACCGTCCCCGGTGGTCGCGCCGCGCGAGTCCTCGGTATTGATGATGTTGGCGAGTTCGTCGGTCAGGTCGAGCGGTTCGTCGGCCTTGGCCTGTTCGATCCGCTTTTGCTCCTCGGCCTTCTGCTTTTCGGCCGCCTTCTTCTTTTCGTCCTCGGCCTTCTTCTTGTCCTCTGCCGCCTTCTTCTTGGCAGCGTCCTGCTGTTTTTTGAACTCGGCGCGCTTCTGCTCGAGCGCGGCCGTCCGCACCCGCGGCTGCGGCGCCGCCTCGGCGGGGTCGGGCGTCTCCTCGGGGGTGACGATCGGCGCCACCGGCGCGACCGGCTCTGCGTCGGGTTCGATCTCGGGTTCCGGTTCGGGGTCGGGCTCCGGCCGGCTCACCGGCACCGGCGCCACCTCCGGCTCGGGCTCGGGTTCAGGCTCGGGTTCAGGCTCGGGCAGGTCCGGGGCCGGTGCCGTCTCGAGCGTCGGCGCCGGGCTGGGGTCCGGCGTGTCCTGCGGCGTCGGCTGGTCCTCCGTCGTGTTGCCGGTCGGCTGCGCCAGTTCGGCGGGCTTTTCGGCATCCACGGCCGACGGCGTATCGGTATCGACGATCTCGCTCTCGAGCGATCCGAGCCGGATGTTGGAGAACTCCGATACCGGCACCAGCTCGACGGCGATCGATTCCACCGGCGGCGTCTCGATCGGCCTGCCCAGGCCGAGCCCGACGATCGCCAGGGCGATCAGTCCGGCATGGGCGATGGCTGAAACCGTGAGGCCGGTGCGCATGGCCTCAGTTGTCCTGCTTCTGTTCCGTGACGAGCCCGATCCTGGAGTAACCGGCGCCCGATAGCGCCCCCATCACCTGCATCACCGAGCCATAGCTCGCCGCGCCGTCGCCGCGCACGTTGATGCGGTCATTGGCTGCATCGACGCCCAGTTGCGACAGTTGGCCCGGGAGCGCCTCGAGGGTCGTGGGGTCGTCGCCCAGAAAGATCGCGCCGAGGTCGTTGACCGAGATGATCACCGGCTTCTGTTCGGTGTTGAGCTGCTTGGCCGCCGTCTTGGGCAGGTCGATGGGTACGCCCACGGTCATCAGCGGTGCCGCCACCATGAAGATGATCAGCAGGACCAGCATGACGTCCACCATCGGGGTGACGTTGATCTCGCTCATCGGTTTGGCGCCACCACGGCGCCGTCCGCGCCGGCGTCCGCCCCCGCCGCCGCTGCCGACCGCCATTGCCATCAGCGCGACCCCCTCGCCTCGAGCTGCCGGCTGAGAATGGTCGAGAACTCGTCGGCAAAGCCCTCGAGCCGGCCGATCATCTTGTTGGCGTCACCCGAGAGCTTGTTGTAGGCGATCACCGCCGGAATCGCTGCCAGTAGGCCCAGCGCCGTGGCGAACAGCGCCTCGGCGATCGGCCCGGCGACCACCGACAGGTTCGTGCTCGAGGCGGCGGAAATGGCGGTGAAGGCGTTCATGATGCCCCATACCGTGCCAAAAAGGCCGATGAAGGGCGACGCCGAGCCGACCGTCGCCAAGAAACCCAGGCGCTTCTCGAGGGCCTCGCTCTCGCGCGAGATGGCGACATCCAGCACCTTGTCGAGCCGGCCCTGCACGCCGATGAACGAGGACGCATTCTGCTCGTGGCTGCGCTTCCACTCCTTCATTGCCGCGACGAACACCGCGCCCAGCCCGGGGGAGGGCCGCTCGCTCATCTGCTGGTAGAGCTCCTCCAGCGACTGGCCGGACCAGAACACCCGCTCGAACCGGTTCATCTCGCGCTTCACGCGAGAAAACAGCATCGACTTGTCGAAGATGATCGCCCAGCACCAGACCGACGCCGCCAGCAGCCCGATCATCACGCTCTTGACCACCAGGTCGGCCTGCCAGAACAGCGCCCAGATCGACAGGTCGGCATGCGGAGCAACCGTGCCAACGGCATCCATGGCTTCCATGTATGGGTCCTTTCAGTCCGGCCCCGACGACCGGAATCTGATGCTCGGTCGATGCGGGCCAAATTTGTCAAATTTAAGAGAAACGCCCGGTTTCCCGGACCTTTGGCACGGTCGAAGCAGCACTGCCTTAGTTATGGTCAATGAAGCGTTAACAAACCGATTCCGCTGTCGATCACGCTTTGCCGATCAGCCTCGTCAGCGCCTTGGGCATGCGGGCCGCACCGCCTCCGATGCGGATCGCCACCACCTGCACCTCCGCCCGGGCGAGCTCCGCGCCGTCGCGCCGGACCGACTGCAACAGGTTGAGGCGGGCGCCCGTGGCCGACGCGACCTCGGTCACCACCTCGAGCTCGTCATCGATATGGGCGGCGGCAAGGAAGTCGATGCTCATCCGCCGCACCGCGAAGGCCATGCCGTCCCGCACCAGCTCGGAATGGTGCACGCCGAGATCGCGCAGGAACTCGGTCCTGCCCCGCTCGCAGAAGTGCAGGTACGCCGCATGGTAGACATTGCCGGAGAAGTCGGTGTCCTCGTAGTAGACGCGGACCCTGATCGTGTGGCCGCTCACTCTTGTTCGGGCTCCTCGAACAGGCTCGTCTGCGCCCCGACAAGGCCCTGCGGCACGCTCAGCCCCAGGTGCTGGAACGCTATCGCGGTCAGCAGCCGCCCGCGCGGGGTGCGCTGGATGAAGCCCTGCTGGATCAGGTAGGGCTCGACGATCTCTTCGAGCGCGTCGCGGGGCTCGCTCAGCGCCGCCGCCATCGTCTCGATGCCGACCGGCCCGCCGCCATAGAACTCGGCTATCGTCCGCAGATAGCGGCGATCCAGTTGGTCGAGCCCTCGGGCATCGACATCGAGCCGCAGCAGCGCCCTGTCGGCGAGCTTGCGGTCTATGGTCGTGGCCCCCTCGAACAGCGCAAAGTCCGCCACCCGGCGCAACAGCCGTCCGGCGATGCGCGGCGTGCCGCGCGACCGGCGCGCCACTTCCATCGCCCCGTCCGATGCCATCGGCGTCCCCATCAGCCGCGCCCCGCGCTCGACGATCCTCACCAGCTCCTCGGGGGTGTAGAAGTTGAGCCGGATCGGGATGCCGAAGCGGTCGCGCAGCGGCGTCGTCAGCAGCCCCGCCCGTGTCGTCGCCCCGACCAGCGTGAACTTCGCCAGGTCGATCCGCACCGAACGGGCCGCCGGTCCCTCACCGATGATCAGGTCGAGCTGGTAGTCTTCCATCGCCGGATAGAGGATTTCTTCCACCGCCGGGTTGAGCCGGTGGATCTCGTCGATGAACAGCACGTCGCGCTCTTCGAGGTTGGTCAAGAGCGCCGCGAGGTCCCCGGCCTTGGCGATCACCGGCCCCGACGTCGCCCGGAATCCGACCCCCAGTTCCCGTGCCACGATCTGCGCCAGGGTAGTTTTGCCCAGCCCCGGCGGCCCGACGAACAGCACGTGGTCGAGCGCCGTCTTGCGCTGTCGCGCCGCCGCGATGAACACTTCGAGGTTCGCCCGCGCCTCGGCCTGCCCGATGAATTCGGAGAACCCCGAGGGCCTGAGCGACACATCGAGCGGATCGTCGCGTCCCGCCGCAGGGGAGGTGAGGTCGGTCATGCCCTCATCATCCGCGCGGCGATCAGACCGAGCGCGAAAAGCAACTCGGCTTCCCGCTCATGGTCAGAGAAACCGCCAAAGCCATCGACAGAGCCGTCGTAGAGTTCCTCATCGCCGGCGTCGGGATAACTTATCCCCATTCCGCCGTGCTGCACCCGAATGTACCCCGATGGCGCACCGCCCCTCAGAACTTCGTACTGCTCCGGAACCGACGCAGATGTGAGCTTCAACGTCAGGCCAAGTCGAGAAGCGACTTCCAGCACAGGTGCCGGGATAGTCAGCGCCGCCACCTTGGGGAGGTTCAGCTTTTCAAGACTTTCAAGAAAGGAAGACATGACACTTACCCAGCCACTCGGAGTACCGCTCTAGACTAGGCGCGGGCGAGCCTCAACTCCCAACGAGGTCGACCTTCGGGCCACGATCGGACCCATTCGGGCTCGAAGGCACCCCATTGGCTCTCATACCCAGAGGCCAAGTGAGGCCCCAGTCGCCTGATCTCTCGATAACACTCGATGAAGCCGCGCCGAGGATGCTCTTCATCCCCGACCAAGAACTCCATCTCGTACGCGTATCGCCAGTCCTGAAGATGCGGGAGGTTGTTCCTGACGTCCTCGGGCAGCGCATCGAACAGCACCTTAAGATCGTGCCCTCGCTCCTCAGCGTTGCGCGACAAGGAATGAATGATCTTCAGAGCCAGCTCAACCGCGAAGGCGTAGTTAGTGATCGTGGGTGAGCCAATCGAGTGAAACCCGTAAGCGCCGAACTTCATCTCGATGGAGCATCTTTCGCCGGCAAGGAAATACGCCGTGGCGATATCAAGCCGCCGTTGATTGTCGACGCTCAACTGCTCAGCTCCCTGAGCCCCAGCCGGATCAGCTTGTCCGTCGCCACCCCGTCGCCTTCCCTGCCCACCACCCGCGCCACCGCCGCCGAGGCCTGCGCACTCGAGTAGCCGAGGTTGATCAGGGCGGAGACCGCATCGGCGACATTCCCTGCCGCGACGCCCTCGCCCAGGGCCGCCTGCAGTCCGAGCGTCCCCGCATCGATCGTGCCGCCCACCGGCGCCTTGCCCTTGAGTTCGGTGACGATGCGCACCGCAAGCTTGGGTCCCACCCCGTTGGCCCGGCCGATCATTGCCTTGTCCTGCAGAGCGATGGCGCTTGACAGTTCCCCCGCCGTCAGCACCGAGAGCACCGAAAGCGCCACCCGCGCACCCACGCCCTGCACCGTCATCAGCGTGGTGAACCAGGCCTTCTCGGCCTCGCTGACGAAGCCGTAGAGCCGGATCATGTCCTCGCGCACGATCATTTCGGTATGCAGCACCGCCGCGTGCCCCACCTGCGGCAGCGCCGCCAGCGTCTTGGCCGAGCAGAATGCCTCGTAGACCACGCCGTTGACGTCGACGTGCACGAAGTCGTCGCCATAGCCGTCGACGACGCCCTTGAGCTTGCCGATCATGCCGTCGCCCGCAGTTGGCGCAGTCCCCGATGATGGGCGTGACAGACCGCGATGGCCAGCGCGTCCGCCGCGTCGGCCCCCTTGAAGTCCGCCGCCGGCAACAGGATCTTGATCATCATCTGGATCTGCCCCTTCTCGGCGTGCCCCGTCCCCACCACCGACTTCTTGATCAGGTTGGCCGCGTACTCGCCCACCGGGAGACCGCGTGCCGCCGGCGTCATCAGCACCACGCCGCGCGCCTGCCCCAGTTGCAGCGCCGATCGCGCCCCGGCCGAAACGAAGGTCTCCTCGACCGCCGCTTCGTCGGGACGGAAGCGGTCTAGGAGATCGTCGAGGTCGCGGTGCAGATGCACGAGCCGCTCGGCAAGGCTGAGGTCGACCGGCGGCGTGATGGTGCCGCAGGCGACGAAGCTCAGCCGGTTCCCGGTGCTGTCCAGCACCCCCCAGCCGCACCGCCGCAGCCCCGGGTCGATCCCGATGATTCGCACCATTCCGGCCATTTCCGAGCAATAGGACACACCGCCCAACCTACCAAGCGGTTTGTGAACGAAACGGAAACACTTCACTTCTCGAAAAAATGCTCCGGCGCCCTGGGGTTAAGGGCGATGCAACGGTTTTGGCGTCATGGTCCGGCTTCTGTTGAGGACGCACAATGGAACACTCCCGCTTGTCGCCTGCGGCCTGGGGCCGGGTCTGGCGGCGCACCCTGGCCGTCATGGCGATATCGTCGCTCGGCTCTCTGGCTCTCGCTCAGGCGGTGATGCTCGTGCTGTCGGAGGGCCTCGACATGGCCGGAGCGATCGCCTCGCTCGTCCTCCCCCTGGTGCTCGGCGGCCCGATGCTGTTCTACCTGCAGTTGCGCTCGCAGCAGCTGAGCGAAGCCAACCGCCGCCTCGAGGCGCTTGCGTCGACCGACTGGCTGACCGACTGCCTCAACCGGCGCGTCTTCACCAACGAGGTCGACGCCGTGCTGCAGGGCAAGACCCCCGGCGCCAACGCCCTGCTCGTCGTCGATGCCGACCACTTCAAGACCATCAACGATCGCTTCGGCCATCATCGCGGCGATGAGGTACTCCGCCTGATCGCGGACGGAATCAAGGCCAACGTCCGCGACGCCGATCTCGTCGGACGGCTGGGCGGCGAGGAGTTCGGCGTCTTCCTGCGCGATGTCGACGAGGCCGCCGCCGAGCACGCCGCCGGGCGCATCCGCGAACACATCAATGCCCTGAGCGTGCAGGGCGATGGCTTCTCGCAGCGTCTGTCGGTCAGCATCGGCGGCGCCGCGACGCACGGGCGCCTGACCTTCGCGGAACTGTTCCGCACCGCTGATCGCCGGCTCTATGAGGCCAAGCGCAACGGACGCAACCAGCACCTGTTCGGCGAACCGGCCCCCGCCTCGAGTCCGGCGGCGGTCGCTGATCGGTAAAACCCGAAGCAACGGCGAGACCGGATCGCAACTCTTGCCGCCTATCCTTGTCCGACCGGCAAGGAGCAGGCGGTGGATTTCTCCCCGCGCGGCATGGGCCGCGTCTATCTCTGGACGATCCTCGGAACCGCGGCCTGCATTGCCGCGGCGCTTATCGTCGACTCCTTCAACTTCCCGAACCTCAGCGAAGCGGCCCGGATGCGGGCCATCCTTGTCGATATCCTGCTGCCCACCGGGCTCGCCGCGCCGCTGCTGTTCTTTCTGACGAGCAAGCTGCGCGAGCTGGCCATCGCCCATCACCGCCTGACCGAATACGCGTCGCTCGACGCCCTCACCGGACTGCTCAACCGGGCGGCATTCACCGCCGAGGTCGAGGCCCGTCTCGGCTCCGGGTCGCAGCCCCGCCACGAGCGCGGGGCGCTCCTCGTCATCGATGCCGACAACTTCAAGGCCATCAACGACAGCCATGGGCACGATGCGGGCGACGAGGCGCTGCGGCTGATCGCCGGCGCCATCCGCGGCGTGCTCCGGAAGGCCGATCGCGTCGGCAGGCTGGGTGGCGAGGAATTCGGCGTGCTGCTCCCCGGCAGTACACCGATCACCGCCGAAGCGGTCGCCGAGCGCATCCGCAACAGCGTCCGCGCCATTGCCTTCGCGCCCTCGGGCACCCCGCACCCCATCTCGGTGAGCATCGGGGGCGCCGTCTACGACAAGCCGGTGCCGTACAACGAGCTGTTCCGCCGCGCCGACCAGCAACTCTACCTGGCCAAGCAGAACGGACGGAACCGCGTGCTGGTCGCGCCGCTTCCGGACGTTGATCCCGTCGCCTCGCTGGCCGCTTAGGGGCCGCGGCGAGGGCGGCAAGGCTCAGGAGGCGAGACGCGCTGCGTCCTCGTCGCTCATCTCGACATTGGTGTAGACGTTCTGCACGTCGTCGTCGTCTTCCAGGATGGCGATCAGCTTCATCAGCGTCTCGCCCTTCTCGGCATCGACCGGCACGTAGTTCTGCGGCCTGAAGATGAACTTCGCCGATTCCGGTTCGCCCAGCGCCTTCTCGAGTGCCGCCGACACGTCCGCCATGCTCTCGAACGAGGTGTAGATCCAGTGGCCGTCCTCGTCGCTTTCGACGTCGTCGGCGCCTGCCTCGATCGCCGCTTCCATCACCTTGTCGGCGTCGCCCGCCGAGGCCGGGTATGCGATTTCGCCGACGCGGTCGAACATGAAGCCCACCGAATTGGTTTCGCCCAGCGCCCCGCCGTTCTTCGAGAAGGTCGACCGCACGTTCGATGCGGTGCGGTTGCGGTTGTCGGTCAGCGCCTCGACGATCACCGCCACCCCGCCCGGACCATAGCCCTCGTAGCGGATTTCCTCGTAGTTCTCGCCGTCATTGCCGGCCGCCTTCTTGATGGCGCGATCGATGTTGTCCTTGGGCATGGACTGGGCGCGGGCGTTCTGCACCGCCAGCCGCAGCCGGGCGTTGAAGGCCGGGTCGGGCATGCCGAGCTTCGCCGCCACGGTGATTTCGCGGGCAAGCTTGGAAAAGACCTTGGAGCGCGCCGCGTCGGACTTGCCCTTGCGGTGCATGATGTTCTTGGCATGCGAATGGCCGGCCATGCGGTCACCCCTGTTGCTGGCGTTCGGGATTGTGGAGGCGGGTTATAGGGGCGAGCGCGGCGAAAATAAAGCTGTTGCGCGCAGTGCGGCGCCACGGGCCCCGGCTAGAACTCCGGCACCGCCTGGCTCAGCGTCCCGCCCACCCGCACCGGGAACATCCGCGTCACGAGCCCGGTCCGCGCCTCGGTCTCGATGGCCACGCCGCACAGTGTCGCCTCGCCCTCGGCCGGGGTGAACCGTCCGTTCGAGATCCCCGTGAGGAAGCGATTCAGCGGCTCCTCGACATCGACGCCGATGATCGAGTCGAAATCCCCGCACATGCCGGCATCCGCCATCAGCGCCGTGCCCTGCCTGAGAATGCGGTGGTCGGCGGTCGGAATGTGCGTGTGGGTGCCGACCACGAGGCTCGCCCGGCCATCGAGGAAGAACCCCATCGCCTGGATTTCGGACGTCGCCTCGGTATGGAAGTCCACCACCACCGCGTCCGCCTGCTCGCCCAGCGGACAGGCGGCGATCGCCGCCTCGACGGCCCGGAACGGATCGTCGATCGGATTCATGAACACTCGTCCCTGCGCGTTGATCACCAGCACCCGCTGCCCCGCCCGGCTCTCGTAGAGGTTGGCGCCCCGCCCCGGCGTGCCCGGCGGCAGGTTGATCGGCCTGAGCAGCGTCGGTTCGCGGGCGATGTAGCTCAGCGTGTCGCGCTGGTCGAAGGCATGATCGCCCAGCGTCACCACGTCTGCCCCGGCCTCGCGGATCTCGCCGAAATGCCCCTCGGTCAGACCCCGCCCGTGGCTGGCATTCTCGCCGTTGACGACGACGAAGTCGAAGCCGTGTCGCTCGATCAGCCCGGGCAACCGGTCGGCCACGCCGTCGCGGCCCGATTTGCCGACGACATCCCCCAGAAACAGCAGTCTCACGTCTCGATGGCCTTCCCGTCGAACCGGCGCACGCCCTGTTCGGTGACGATCATGTCCAGCGGCACATCATGGGGCTCGCGCGGGATGTGCTCGACTTCCTGCCGGGCGAACGCAAACCCGATCAGCCGCGGCCGCGTGGCGAGCCCGGCCAGCGTACGGTCGTAATAGCCGCCACCGTAGCCGAGCCGCGTCCCCTGGCTGTCGAAGCCGAGCAGCGGCATCAGGATGACGTCCGGCACCACCCGCGGCGCTCCGTCCTCGGGCGCCAGCGTGCCGAACCCGGCCTCGTAGAGGGGCGCGCCCTCCTGCCACAGTCTCAGTTCGAGCGGCTGCTCGTCGCCCAGCACCACCGGCAGGCACACCGGCTGGCCGGCGTCCATCAGCTTGGCGATCAGGTCCTTGATGTCCAGTTCATCGCGGATCGGCCAGTAGCCGGCGACGATTTCGGACCTGCCCAACGGCACGTCGCGCAGGAAGTGCTGGATCGCCGCCCGCGACGCCTCCTGCCGCAGCGAGTGATGGAACTGCGCGCGCCGCTTGTGCGCCTGGGTCCGCAGCCCCGCCTTGGCCTCATCGATCTTGTCGTCGCTCATCGGCGCCTTCCGGCGGGAAAAGGGTGCCGCCCTGGCCGTGGGACGCAGATCCCGGGCGCCTACTTACGTAGGTGGGCGCCGTGTGCCCGAACCCACGGGTCCGGGCGGGGACAGCTCCCTTCAGGATCAGTACGGCCCCGGGGAATAGGTCCAGCACGCGCCGGGCAGCACCCCAATATAGGGGCTCCGCCCCCCCGAGGCCAAGCGGTTCTTTGCGTGCGGGCGCGCAGCGGGGCTTTCGCGTTCCCTGGCCCCGCCAACGCTGTCCGCAGCGATCCACCTCACCGTCCTCGCGGGACGCGATCGGCAGAGGCGGGCCGGATCAGGGCCCCGTGACGGTCCCGAAGTCCGAGCTCGACGTCGCCGAGAAGGTCGGCGTCGAACTGTAGCATGCGATCAGCACCAGCGGCTGGCAGTCGCGGCCGCAGGTCTTGCCGTTGCCCAGGTAGATCGTCTTCTGCGTGACCCCGCTGGGGAGCGCGCCCTTCCAGGCGCTCAACGGCACATGCTTGCGGGATTGCTGGAACCCGGCCGCCTTGCAGAAGGCATCGGCGGTCGCCTTTCCGCAGTCGCCGCCGGGAGTGAAGCAGGCATCGGGGCTGACCGAACGGATCAGCGGCGGGTTGAAGGTGGCCGAGGTGGTGGCCGCCAGCGCAGTGCCGGAGACGATGGCAAGGCCAATGGTTGCGGCGGCAAGGCGGATCAGTGTCGACATCGTGGAGTTCCTCACTGGGCAAAGCTGGAGTTGGGATAGATTATGACCTCGACGGCCTTCGACGACGTGCGGCTGGCGCAGATGGTATCGCCTCCCTGTTCGAGGCAGGCGAGCGATCCGTTCGTCTGCGTCCCGGCGGGTTTCCAGCCCTGCCAGCCGCTGGCGTTGTAGTTGTTGTACCACAGCATGCCGTCGAGGCCCCTCACCAGCATGCGGTAGGGCCACTTGCCCAATTGCTGGGTGATGGTCGGCTTGCCCGTCGACATCCCCTGGGTATCCAGCCACTTGAACGGCTGGTTCGCCTTCACCGAGGCAAACAGCCGGTCTTCGCCGTCGCGCCAGGCACACAGCGTCTCGTCGTCCGACGCGTTGGTCCCGTCGCGCGTGCTGCCGGCGCAGACCGGAGTTCCCCCGATCTTGCTCTGCGCCGCCCAGCCGCTCCAGCCCGCCTGGGTGGCGCTGTTGAGGTACAGCCGCCCGTCCGTGCCGCGCACATACACTTCGAACACCGGCGTATCGCTGCTCGCATAGGCGACCTTCACCGTCGGGCTGAACTTGGTCTGACCTCCGATCAGGAAGGGGCCATCCCACTTCACCGCGTCCGTCATCGGCTGGTAGACGAGATAGACCGCGTTATCCATGCCCACGAAGGCGCAGTGGATGCGCCGATCCATGGTGGCGCAGGCCGGCGCGTATTTCATGATGCCCGCATCGCCGATCCGATCCCAGTCGGTCCAATTCTCACCAACCTTGGCCCGCCACCACAGGCCGTTGTCCTGGCCCCGGCCGAACACCGCGTAGTCGGTATCTCCGCCGCCGCCGCCGGTGATCGACAGGTCGGATTCGACGACGCCGCCCAGCTGGTCGTAGGCTTGGCCGACGCTGCTTAGGCCGACGAGCGCGGCGACCGCCGCCCCCAGAAGTCTTGCTGCACGCATTGGTTTTCTCCCCTCTTCCGCGCGGATCGCGCTGTCTGGAAACGTCCCCCGCGACGGACCCGGCCCCCGGGGGACGGCCGCCGGTCAGCGGACCATGTCGAACGGAACGATGTCGGCCTTCACGTGCCCCTCGGCATCGGCCGACAGGCAGCTGGCGCGTCCGTCGCCAAGATCGCGGCAACTGGGTTGGCCGAACATCGGCAGCTCGGTCGGACGCCAGTCCTTGAAGCCCGATCCTGCCTTCCACGACTTCACCCACATCATCTCATCCATCCCCTTGACGAGGATGCGGACCTGTTGGAAGTCGCTGGAGACCATGACTCCCGGCCGCTTCTCGGTCTGTCCGCCGAGCGGGGTCTGCGGACCGCGGCCGAACACGTCCGGGGCTTCGACGATCTCGCCCTTGGCACCGCGGAAGTAGCAGTCGATGTGATTGCCGCCCATGCTCACGCAGGTCGGGGCGCCGGCCATCTCGTAGCCGATCGGCACCCAGCCCAGCCAGCCCACCGGGTCGACGGCGCTGATCACCTCGGGGCGGAACTGGTTGTACCACAGCCGGTTGTCGAGGCCGCGCACGAACACGTAGAGCGCCCGCTGTCCGGTCTCGTCCACCGCACCGACCGCCGAGGGCGACGATTTCGTCTGCCCGCCCAACTGGTTGAAGTTGCCGAAGCCGCCGGCCGTACCCTCGGTGTACCAGATCGCGTCGTCGGCGCCGACCACGAAGCACGAGATGAGGGGGACCTTCGGGCCGCTGAACGAGGCGTTGTGACTGGCACAGCCCGGCGCAAGCTTGATCAGCCCGCCGATCTTCTTCCATCCCTTCCAGCCGCTCACGCCGTCGCCGACGGTGAACCAGAGCGCATCGTCCATGCCGCGTCCGAACACGGCGACCGGGTTGTTCGGGTCCGCCGGATTGGCGACGACGCTCGGATCGTTCTTGATCTGGCCCTTGAGGTCGAAGCTCTGCACCACCTGCGGGAAGGCATTCGGCCCGGGCGCGACGGGTACCTCTTCCTCCTCGCCCTCCACCTCGCCAAGATCGCTCTCGCTACTGGCCTCGACCTGCAGGCCGCCACCCGTGCCGCCGCTGCACGTCACCTGGGTCAGCGCCTCGCATTTGCCGTTGGTGCAGGCCTTGCCGCTCGCGAAGTAGATCGTCATCTCGCTGGTCGCCTGCTTCTTGAACTTCAGCGACTCCTTGAACCCCTGCGACTCGCAGAACAGGTCCGCCGCCGCGCTGCCGCACTTGCCGCCGGCGCTGGTGCACCAGTCGATCGGGACGTCGAACACCATCGGATTATCGAAAACCTTGTCGGCCGCCGACGACGAACCCGCCGCCAGGCCGAGTGCCGCGATCGAGAACGCGGCAATTGCCTGCCATCCACGCATGCTGGAGCCCTCCATCCAAACCCGAGGGCGAGGCTGCGCCCCCTAGTCTGAACGATTGCTGAACTACAGCTGCGTTTCTGCAGGTGCGGAAGCATCCCGCAGACAGCCTGCCGATACACTTGGCAGGGTAAGTAGTTCGATCGCCCGGCCAAGTCGTGGGTTCACGAACAACTTGCGGGATATTCGGTGTGGTCAGCCGCCCGTCGCAGCGCCCGTCTCGTCGATCGCCGTGGCGATGGCCTCGACCTTGCGGGCCGCCTCGTTGAGGCGCTTGGCCAGCCTGCGCTCGAGGTCCTCAGCCTCCTGCGTCAGGGCATGGCCTGCCGCAGTGAGCGTCGCCACGTCCTGCTTGAGCAGGTCGATCCGCCGCTCGGCCTCGGCCAGTTCGTCGAGCACGGCGATGCCCGCCATCACCGTCAGCCGGTTGTCGCCGATTTCGCCGAACGTGCCCTTGAAGCTGTCGATATGCCGGTTGAACCGGTCGGCGAGGTGCATCAGGTGGGTCTCCTGACCCTCCTCGCACGCCATGCGATACTTGCGTCCATTGATGTCGACGGTCACCTCGGGCATGTCAGGCCTCGTCTCCCGCCAGCACTTCGCGCACCGACTCCATCGCCACCACCAGCCGTCGCGCCACCTCGCCGGCGCTGTCGTCGAGACGCTTGGCCCGCGCGCTGGCCTTGTCGAGTTCGGCCGCGAGCCGGGCCCGCTCGTTGATCAGCTTGTTGGTCTCCGCTTCGATCCGGGCATGCGCCCGCATCCGGCCGTTGAGGCTCCTGACGCTGGCCTCGAGCCGCGCAAAGGCACGGTCGAGCCGCGCAGCGGCGGCTTCGTATCCCTCTTCGACAGTCGGCTCGGACACGCGCGCACTCCCCGAAACACCGGCGATTCCCGCCTCGACTATAGCGCAAAGCCGGCCGGGCGCGACAATCTGCCAGCGACTTAGGGTGACATTGACAGGTCAATCGAACCTGTTAAGCGTCATCCCGCCTCGGCAGGAGGGTTCGGGGCGCCCGGCTTTGCGGGCCATCCCACACCCGAGCGAGAGCGCCACCATGACCAATTCCGCCCAGGCCAACGACTTGGCCAATGCCATCCGCTCCCTGTCGATGGATGCGGTGGAAAAGGCCAACTCGGGCCATCCTGGTCTGCCCATGGGCTGCGCCGATATCGCCACGGTGCTGTTCACCAAGGTGATGAAGTTCGATCCGGCCGATCCCTGGTGGCCGGATCGCGACCGCTTCATCCTGTCGGCCGGCCACGGCTCGATGCTGCTCTATTCGGTGCTCTACCTGCTCGGCTACGAGGACATGACCATCGATCAGGTCAAGCAGTTCCGACAGCTCGGCGCGCGTACCGCCGGACACCCCGAGTACCATTTCGCCGCCGGCATCGAGACCACCACCGGACCGCTCGGCCAGGGTATCGCCAACTCCGTCGGCTTCGCCATCGCCGAGGCCAAGCTGGCCGCCGAATTCGGTGCGGACCTCGTCGACCACATGACCTGGGTACTGGCCGGCGACGGCTGCCTGATGGAGGGCATCAGCCAGGAGGCCATCTCGCTCGCCGGGCACCTCAGGCTCCACAAGCTCTGCGTGATCTGGGACAACAACAACATCACCATCGACGGGGCCGTTTCGAACGCCGACTCGACCGACCAGATCGCCCGCTTCAAGGCCTGCGGCTGGCACACCATCGAGATCGACGGACACGACCAGCACGCCATAGAAAAGGCGCTGCTCGCCGCCAAGGCGTCCGACCGGCCGACGCTGGTGGCCGCCAAGACCACCATCGGCTATGGCGCGCCCAAGAAGGCCGGCAGCCATGCCGTGCACGGTTCTCCGCTCGGCGCCGAGGAACTGAAGGGGGCCAAGGAGAAGCTGGGGATCACCTACCCCGCCTTCGAGATTCCTGCCGAAATCCTCAATGCCTGGCGCGCCGCCGGCACCCGTTCGGCCAATGCCCGCGGCGCCTGGGCCGGGCGCCTCGCCGCCGCGCCTGCCGACCGGCGGGCCGAGTTCGAGCGCCGCCTCAAGGGTGACCTGCCGGCCAATTGGGCCGCGACCATCGAGGCCTTCAAGTCCAAGCTCGTTGCCGACAAGCCCAAGGTCGCCTCGCGCAAGGCCAGCCAGATGGCGCTCGAAGTCATCAACAAGGTGCTGCCGGAGACCATCGGCGGCTCCGCCGATCTGACCGGCTCCAACCTCACCAACACGGCCGAGACGCTGCCCTTCACCGCCGCCGACCGGACCGGCCGCTACATGCGCTACGGCATCCGGGAGCACGAGATGGCGGCGGCCATGAACGGCATCGCGCTGCACAAGGGGTTCATCCCCTACGGCGGCACCTTCCTCGTGTTCACCGACTACGCCCGGCCCTCGATCCGGCTTTCCGCCATCATGGGGCAGAAGGTCATCTACGTGATGACCCACGATTCCATCGGGCTCGGCGAAGACGGCCCGACGCACCAGCCGGTCGAGCACCTGTCGACCCTGCGCGCCATTCCGGGCCTTCTCGTCTTCCGTCCCGCCGACGCGGTCGAGACCCTCGAGTGCTGGCAACTCGCCATCGAGGCCGACAAGCCCTCGATCCTCGCGCTGTCCCGCCAGAACCTGCCGGCGCTGCGCACCGAACCGGTCGCCGGCAATCCGTCCGCCAGGGGCGCCTATGTGATCGCCGGCGACGAGGGTGCCGACGCGGTGATCTTTGCCACCGGCTCGGAGGTGGCCATCGCCGTTGCCGCCCTGCCGCTGCTCAAGGAGAAGGGCATCTCTGCCAAGGTCGTCTCGGTCCCTTCGCTCGAGCTGTTCGCGGCCCAGCCCGACGCCTACCGGGCCCAGGTCATCGGCAAGCCGAAGGCGAAGGTCGCGGTCGAGGCCGGCATCGAGATGAGCTGGCTCAAGCTGCTCGGCGACAAGGGTCGCTTCGTCGGCATGCACTCGTTCGGCGCGAGCGCGCCCGCCGAGGCGCTGTACGAGCACTTCGGCATTACGCCCAAAGCGATAGTTGAAGCCGTCATGGCGCAGTTGTAAGAGACCGCGCCTACTCCTCCCCCCTGAGTTTCAAGGAGCCATCATGGCTGTACGCGTCGCAATCAATGGCTTCGGCCGCATCGGCCGCAATATTCTCCGCGCCATTGTCGAGGGCGGCCGAAACGACATCGAGGTCGTTGCCGTCAACGATCTCGGCCCGGTCGAGACCAACGCCCACCTGCTGCGCTACGACAGCGTGCACGGCCGCTTCCCGCACGACGTCACCGTCGCCGGCGACGTCGTCACCGCGGGCAACCAGACCTTCAAGGTCACCGCGGTCAAGAACCCGGCGGAGCTGCCGCACAAGGCCCTCGGCGTCGATATCGTGCTCGAGTGCACCGGCATCTTCACGTCAAAGGAAAAGGCCTCGGCGCACATTGCCGCCGGCGCGAGGAAAGTCATCATCTCCGCCCCCGGCGACGGCGCCGACTACACCGTGGTCTACGGCATCAATCAGGCCGGTCTTTCGCGCGACCATGTGGTCATTTCGAACGGCTCCTGCACCACCAACTGCCTCGCCCCGATGGCCAAGGTCGTTCACGACCTGGTCGGCATCGAAAAGGGCATGATGACGACCATCCACTCCTATACCGGCGACCAGCCGACGCTCGACACCATGCACAAGGACCTCTACCGCGCCCGCGCGGCGGCCCTCAGCCAGATCCCGACCTCGACCGGTGCCGCCAAGGCGATCGGGCTGGTGCTGCCCGAACTCAAGGGCAAGCTCGACGGCATCTCGATCCGCGTGCCGACCCCGAACGTGTCGCTCGTCGACCTGAAGTTCGTCGCCCGGCGTGCGACCACGGTCGAGGAGGTCAACAACGCCCTGGTCGCCGCCTCGGACGGCGCGCTCAAGGGGGTGATGGCCTATACCCGCCATCCGCTGGTGTCCTCCGACCTCAACCATGATCCACACT
Organism: Devosia sp.; assembly: GCA_041916695.1. Taxonomy (GTDB): domain Bacteria; phylum Pseudomonadota; class Alphaproteobacteria; order Rhizobiales; family Devosiaceae; genus Devosia_A. Next base: position 254,048 of record JAYRZA010000001.1, read on the forward strand.
CGGCCACCATTCTGCTCGACCAGACCAAGGTGATGGACGGCAATTTCGTCAACATCCTCGGCTGGTACGACAACGAATGGGGCTTTTCGAACCGCATGTGCGACGTGACGGCGGCTTTCGCCCGGCTGCTCTGACGCGTCGTCGCTGCAACATTGCCTGTCGGGAGCCCCGGCCCGTGCCGGGGTTCTTTCTTTTCCGGTCCTTCGCCGATCCGTCGTGTCGCTCCCCGCTATCGTCGGTGATCGCGGGCCCGTCCGGGGTGCCCCGGTGCGCGCTGTGGAAAGACCTCTCCGAGCCCTGAGCCGCCCCTCTGCTCCGCGTCGACCACGTCCTGCGCCGGCATATCGAGCCGCGACACCGGCCTTGGCGAGGCTATTGCCCACTTCGCACACGACACCAGTCTCGGCTTCGCCAAGCGCAATCTGCTGCTCGGCGCGGCCCTGTTCGCCGTGGCCGGCGCCGCCGCCCGGCCCGTCGCCCCCGTGAGACAACGCGTACTGTTGCCCACTCCGCTATCCTTGCTATAGCACCGTCACGCTACACTCGATCAGGCGGATCCCAGATGGCCAAGTTCAAGACGCTCGACGACCTCGACCTCACCGGCAAGCGCGTCCTCGTGCGGGCCGACCTCAATGTCCCGGTCGCCGACGGCAAGGTCACCGATGCCACCCGCATCGAGCGGCTGATCCCGACCCTGCGCGAGATCGTCAAGGTCGACGGCAAGGCAGTCATCCTCTCCCATTTCGGTCGCCCCAAGGGCAAGGTCGACCCTGAATTCTCGCTCGAGCAGGTGGTGCCCGCCGTGGTCGAGGCACTCGGTCATCCGGTCGGCTTCATCGCCACCGACTGGGTCGACGTCGCCCGCGCCCGGCAGGCCATCGACGAAGCGCCGGCCGGCTCCGTGCTGGTGCTGGAGAACACGCGCTTCCACCCCGGCGAGGAAAAGAACGATCCCGAGCTGGCGCGCCGCATGGCCTCGCTCGGCGATCTCTACGTCAACGACGCTTTCTCGGCCGCGCATCGCGCCCATGCCTCGACAGAAGCAGTGGCCCACCTGCTGCCCGCCGCGGCCGGTCTCGCCATGCAGGAAGAACTGGTCGCGCTCGAGAAAGGCCTCGGCAATCCCGAGCGCCCGGTCATCGCCATCGTCGGCGGCGCCAAGGTCTCGACCAAGCTCGAATTGCTCGGCAACCTGATCGGCAAGGTCGATGCTCTGGTGATCGGCGGCGCCATGGCCAATACCTTCCTGCACGCCGGCGGCCTCGGGGTGGGCAAGTCGCTCGCCGAGAAGGACCTTGCCGAGACGGCCAACACCATCCGCGACAAGGCCGATGCAGCGCACTGCGCCATCATCCTGCCGATCGACGCGACGGTTGCCTGGCGCTTCGAGGCCAACGCCCCGCACCGCTTCTACGGTGCCGATGCCATCGATCCCGACGGCATGATCCTCGATGTCGGGCCCGGCTCCATCGAGCGCATCAAGGGCGCCATCGACGAGGCGCGCACCGTGGTGTGGAACGGCCCGCTCGGTGCCTTCGAGATGACCCCGTTCGATCAGGGCACCGTCGAGGTGGCGAAGTACGTCGCGGCGCGTACCAAGGCCGGCAAGGTCGTCTCGGTCGCCGGCGGTGGCGACACGGTCGCAGCCCTGGCCCATGCCGGGGTCAAGGAGAAATTCACCTACGTCTCGACCGCCGGCGGCGCCTTCCTCGAATGGATGGAAGGCAAGTCCCTGCCCGGGGTCGAGGCGCTCAAGGGGTGAGGTTGCACCGACGCATTCGTGTCTGCACGTCAGTATGGCGCCCACAAGAGCCGGCGGCTCGCGAAGAACCTGAGGACCTCGGCCGACGTCGGACTGCCGGTCATCGATCTGGACGGGGACGAAGCCCGCATCGCCGGTGAACTGCGGGCGAGACCGGAGCGCGAGGGCATTGATCGGCGGCTACGATCTCCTCGTCGCCAGTCGGGCCCTGGCGCGCGACCTGACCCTCGTCACCCGCAACACCCGTGAGGTCCTTCGCGTCGATGGCCTGCGTGTCGAGGACCGGGAAGCCTGAACTCCCCGGGCTCCCCCCTTCGTCTGATACCTGAATGTCTAATCGAACCGTGGGCCCGGCTGCGGCATGCTCCGCACGCTGCGCAACCGGAGATTCCGCCGCCCATGGCCTCGCTCAACGCCATCGCCCGCAAGCTCGTGACCCGCGGCCAGGGCATCCTCGCCGCCGACGAATCCGAGGGCACCATCGCCAAGCGCTTCGCGCTGATCGGCCTGCCCGTGACCCTCGAATCGCGCCGCGACTACCGCGAGATGCTGTTCCGCTCCCGGGAGGCGATGAGCAAGTACATCTCGGGCGTCATCCTCACCGAAGAAACGCTCGAGCAGAACGCCCGCGACGGCACGCCGTTCCGCGAGCTGCTCGCCGAGACCGACGTCATCCCTGGCATCAAGGTCGATCGGGGCGCCTTCCCGATGCCCGGCAGCCGCGACGAGAAGATCACCGAGGGCCTCGACGGCCTGCGCCAGCGCCTCAAGCACTATGCCGGCCTCGGTGCCGGCTTCGCCAAGTGGCGCGGAGTGATCGCCATCACCAGCTACGCGCCGTCCCGCAACGGCATCCGCGCCAATGCCCACGTTCTCGCGCGCTACGCCATGTATTGCCAGGAGGCCGGCATCGTCCCGGTCGTCGAGCCCGAGGTGCTGGCCGATGGCGAGCCCGGCGACCACTCCATCCAGCGCTGCGAGGAAGTGACCGCCGAAACGCTCGAGGCAGTGTTCAAGGAGTTGCGCCTCGCCGGCGTCGATCTTTCCGGCATGCTGCTCAAGCCCAACATGGTTCTGCCGGGCATGCGCTCCCGCGATCGCGTCGGGGTCGAGGAAGTCGCCCGGCGCACCGTCGACACGCTGCGCGCCTACGTGCCGGCGGCGGTCCCCGGCATCGCCTTCCTGTCCGGCGGCCAGTCGGACGAGGAGGCGACCGCGCACCTGTCGGCCATGAATCGGCTTAGCCCGCTGCCCTGGGCGCTGACCTTTTCCTATGGCCGCGCGCTGCAGACCTCGGCGCTCGTCACCTGGGACGGCAAGGACGAGAATGTCGCTGCCGCCCAGCGCGCCTTCGCGCATCGCGCCCGCATGAATTCTCTCGCCGCCCTCGGTGAGTGGCGGCCAGAGCTCGACCTCGCCGCCTGACGACTGTCCTGACGTCTTCCCGACGACTGGGCGCGGCCTTGGCCGCGCCTCTTTTTTCCCCGCGTTGCCGGCTGGCGGGGGTCGGTCACCCTGCCGCCAGAATCCGCCTCCACATCGTCGGCACCATCGCTATAACAGCCGCATGACCGCCGAACTCTTCCTCATCGCTCCGCCGGGCGCCGCGCCCGAACCGATCCTCGCCGCCATCCGCGATGTCGTCGCCCGCATCGACATCGCCGCGCTGCTCCTGCCGCGCCGCGACCTGGCCGAGAACGCCTACAAGACCCTCGTCAAGGCGGTGGTGCCGCCGGCGCAGGCGGCCGGTATCGCCGTCCTGATCGAGGGCGAGCCGGGGCTGGTCCGGATGCTGGGGGCAGACGGCCTGCACGTCGCCGGGAACCTTGCCGCCGTGCGCGAGGCAATCGCGGCGCTCAAGCCCGACCTGATCGTCGGCGCCGCCGCGCTCGACACCCGCGACGACGCCATGCTCAAGGGCGAGGCGGGCGTCGACTACATCCTATTTGGGCCGCTTTTCGGCGCCATTGATCAGGCGCAGCGCGACATGGGGCGCTGGTGGGCGGAGACCATGGAAGTTCCGAGCGTGCTGAGCGATCCCGGCGCCGACCTCGAGCGGTACGATGCCGCCGGCTGCGAGTTCATCGGCCTGCCCCTTCCCGTGAGCGGAGCGAAGCCGTGAACCGCCTGTGGCCGGCGCTGCTGCTGCCGGCGCTGCTCCTGGTCACTGCCGGACAGGCCCAGCAGCCTCAGGACATCGAGGACCTGCGCCCCGAGAACCAGCGCTTCGACAATCTGGGCTTGGTGGAACTGCCCATCGGCCCGGTGCCGAGCGAACTGCTGCAGCCGGGCGGTACGCAGGCCGAGGCGATCAGCGACCAGATCTTCGGGCCCAGGATCGACGCGGCCTACGGCGCCTACCAGCGCGGCTACTATCTCACCGCGCTCGACCTTGCGTTGCCGCGGGCTGAACAGGGCGATCGCTTCGCCCAGACCCTGATTGCGGAAATCTACGCCAATGGCCTCGGCATCACCGAGGATTTCGTGAAGGCCGCCGGCTGGTACCGTCTGGCGAGCGAGGCCGGCGACCCCCTCGCCACCTTCGAGCTGGCCCTCCTCTACAACGAGGGTCGCGGCGTGCCCAGGGACCGCAGGCAGGCCGCAGTCCTGTTCCGCCAGGCGGCCGACGCCGGCAACGTGCTGGCCAAGTACAATCTCGGCCTGCTCCACGTCGAGGGCATCTACGCCGAGCCCAGCCTGACCAGGGCTGCCACGCTCCTCCACGAGGCCGCCGAGGCCGGTGTCGCCGAGGCCCGCTACGACTATGCCGGCATGCTGATGGAAGGCGCCGGCGTCGCTCCCGATCCGGCCGGCGCCGCCGAGCAGTTCCGGCTCGCCGCCGAGGCCGGGCTGGTTGCCGCCCAGGTCGACTATGCCACCCTGCTCTATCTGGGACGCGGCGTGCCGCAGGACCGCGGCGCGGCCGCCGCCTGGTACCAGCGCGCGGCCTTGTCCGGCAGCCCCGTGGCGCAGAACCGCTATGCCAAGCTGCTCGCCGTCGGCGAAGGCGTGGCGCCCGACCTCGAGACCGCCGCCATGTGGCGCGCGCTCGCCCGCCGTCAGGGTCTGTCCGATCCGCAGCTCGACCGGCTGCTGTCCTCACTGTCCGCCGACCGTCTCGCGGCGGCCGAGGAACGCGCCCGCTTCTGGCCGTCGTCGCCGCCCACCGAGGTGGCCGACAATGCCGCCGGGCAGACGCCCGATCCGGCAACGCCCTTGAACTGAGCGGCGATCTCGGGCACAAGGCGGCCCTTCCCTTTCCCCCTGCTCTCCTGCGCGGAGTTCTTCGGTATGCGCTCTGCGCTTCTCAACGTCATGGTCCAGGCCGCCACCAAGGCGGGCCGCAACCTCGCCAAGGATTTCGGCGAGGTCGAGAACCTCCAGGTCTCGCTCAAGGGTCCCGCCGACTTCGTCTCGAACGCCGATCGGCGTGCCGAGGAGATCTGCTTTGAGGAGCTGAAGAAGGCCCGCCCGACCTACGCCTTCCTCGGCGAGGAAGGCGGCGAGGTGGCAGGCTCGGATGGCCAGCACCGCTGGATCTGCGATCCGCTCGACGGCACCACCAACTTTCTCCACGGCATCCCGATGTTCGCCTGCGCCATCGCCCTCGAGCGTGCCGGCGAGATCGTCGCTTCGGTGATCTACAATCCCGTGATGGACGAACTCTTCACCGCCGAAAAGGGCGGCGGGGCCTGGCTCAACGACCGCAAGCGCCTCAGGGTCGCCGGCCGCAAGCACCTGGCCGACGCCGTCGTGGTCACCGGCATCAACTCGCAGGGCCGCGCCCTAGACGTCCTGCAACTGAAGCAGCTCGCCCAGGTCACGCCGGCCGTCGCCGGCATCCGCCGCACCGGTTCGGCCTCGACCGACCTCGCCTGGCTCGCCGCCGGTCGCTTCGACGGCTACTGGGAGGCCGGCCTGAAGCCCTGGGACGTCGCCCCCGGCCTGCTGCTGCTGCGCGAGGCGGGCGGCACGATGACCGATTATGCCGGCACCAGCGGCTCCGTGTGGAATGGCCAGGTGATCGCCGGCAACGAGACGATCCAGGGGCAATTGCTCAAGATCGTCAAGGCCGTCGCCTGACCGTCGGGCCCCTTCGCGATCACCCCGCATTACCGGGATTTCATTGGGTTAACCGGCGTCGGAGCCCGCCGGGCGTTGCGCGTGGCGAGAAAAGCGCAATACTGTCACGCCGAATCCAGACCGAGATAGGGCAGCGACATGTCGCAGACTTACGACCCGTACCGCCTCGCCACCCCCGGCCTCTATCTGGTCAAGGTCATCATCTTCCTGGTGCTGGTGGCCTTCGTTGCCGCCATCCTGTTCAACCAGCTGCTGATCTTCTTCTGGGCCAACCCCTTCATCAACAGCCTGATCCTGCTCACGCTCGCCATTGGCATCGTGCTCAGCTTCATGCAGGTGATCCGGCTGTTCCCGGAGATCAACTGGGTGAACTCGCTGCAGGAGGGACGCATCCCGGCCACACAGCCGCGCCTGCTCGCGCCGGTCGCCAACCTGCTGCGCGATCGCCTGGGCGAGGCGGTGATCACCCCGTCCTCCATGCGCTCCATCCTCGATTCGGTCGGCAACCGACTCGATGAGGCCAAGGATACCTCGCGTTACCTCACCGGCCTGCTGGTCTTCCTCGGCCTGCTCGGCACCTTCTACGGCCTGCTCGAGACCGTGACGCACGTGGCCTCGACTATCCAGGCCCTCGATGCCACCGCGGGCGACACCGCGAGCCTGTTCACCAACCTCAAGGAGGGTCTTGCCGCTCCGCTGAGCGGCATGGGCACCGCCTTCTCCGCCTCGCTGCTCGGCCTCTCCGGCTCGCTGATCCTCGGCTTCCTCGATCTTCAGGCCAGCCAGGCGCAGAATGCCTTCTACACCGATCTCGAGGACTGGATGACCTCGATGACCGAACTCGACCACCCGGTCACCCAGATGCAGGCGACCGGCCTCGGCGTCTCCTCCGACGAGATGTCGGCCATGCTCGCCCAGTTCGGCTCGACCCTGCAGAACTCAAGCTCCTCGCAGAACGCCATCCGCGCCATGGCCGAACTCGCCCGCGGCATCGATGGCCTCGTCAAGCACATCAAGGCCGAGCAGGAGGATCTGCGCGGCCATATCATCCAGCAGGGTGAGACCAACCGGAAGCTGCAGCTGCTGATGGAGGCCATGATGCGCGAGGCCGAGACCGAGAAGCGCGAGGCCGACAAGCGGGCGAACTGACCGCTCCCGGAAAGGATCGCCCATGGCCACCTCGACCCGCTCCCGCCGTTCCCAGGTCACCAACTACTGGCCGGGCTTCGTCGATGCGCTGTCGAGCCTCCTGCTCGTCATCATCTTCCTGCTGTCGCTGTTCATGCTGAGCCAGTTCTTCCTCGGCCAGGAGATCAGCGGCAAGGACGACGCGATGAGCCGTCTCAACGCCCAGATCGCCGAGCTGACCGAACTGCTGCAGCTCGAGAAGGCCAACTCGGACGACCTGACCACGACCATCGCCACGCTGCAGGCCACGCTCGGAGCCGCCACCTCGGAACGCGATCAGCTGGCCGCCCAGGTCGCCGGAATCGGCATCGGCGGCGACAGCAAGGATGCCGAGATCGCCCAGCTCAATTCCGAGCTGCAGGCGCAGCAGGATTTGTCGCGCGATGCTGCAGCGCAGGTCGCGTTGCTCAACCAGCAGCTGGCGGCGCTGCGCACCCAGATCGCCGCGCTCGAGGAGGCGCTGCAGGCATCCGAAGTCAAAGAGGTCGACAACCGCACCCAGATCGCCGACCTCGGCCGCCGCCTCAACCTCGCCCTGGCCCAGCGCGTCCAGGACCTGAGCCGCTACCGCTCCGACTTCTTCGGCAAGCTGCGCCAGGTGCTCGAGGGCCGGGCCGATGTCCGGGTGGTCGGCGACCGCTTCGTATTCCAGTCCGAAGTGCTGTTCGGCGCCGGAGAGGCCGACATCTCGGCGGCAGGCGCAACCGAACTCGCCAAGCTCGCGGCCGCCATCACCGAACTGCAGGCCCAGATTCCCGCCGATGTGAACTGGGTGCTGCGCATCGACGGCCATACCGACAAGCGGCCGATCAACACCGCGCAGTTCCCCTCCAACTGGGAACTCTCGGCCGCCCGTGCCATCGCCGTCACCAAGTACTTCGTCGAGCAGGGCATTCCCGCCCAGCACCTGGTCGCGGCCGGCTTCGGCGACAGCCGCCCGATCGATGCCGGCGACACCGAGGAAGCCTACGCCCGCAACCGCCGCATCGAGTTCAAGCTGACCGACGGCTGATCCCGCTGCATGAACCGCTCGGCCGTCAGGCGGCCGGCAGCGACCCCCGCCGCAGCAGCGGCATCGGCACCAGCGTTTCGGTCTCAGGCCGGTTGGACTCGAGCAGCAGTCGAACCGCCTCCTGCCCCATCTGCTCGTGCGGCAGCCCGATGGTTGTCAGGCCCGGCCGAAGGTAGGAGGCGAGCTCGTCATTGTCGAACGAGACGAGCCCGATGTCGGCGGGGATCGCCAGTCTCGCCTCGCCGATGGCCTGATAGGCGCCGAAGGCCAGCCGGTCGTTGAGGCAGAGGATTGATCGCGGCCGCCTCTCCTGCAGCAGCTTGCGCACGAGGTCGTAGCCGTGTCCCGGTTCCCAGTTCCAGCAGCTCAGTTCGGCCTCGAAGTGCAGCCCGTGCTCGGCCATGGCATCGCGGACGCCCAGGAGCCGCCGGGCGATCGGCTCCGAGCGGAAGAGGCCGCGCTCCTCCTCCGCATTGTGGCCGAGCAGCACGATGTGCCCCGCGACCCCGGCCTCGACCAGCAGCTCGACCGCGCGCCGCCCCCCGGCATACTCGTCGGGCAGCACCGAGGTCGGAAAGCGGGCGCTGGTGCCATTGAGCATCACCACCGGCGCCGGGATGGCCAGATCCGGCACGAACACCTCGCGGGCCCGCATCGCCGCGAAGATGATGCCGTCGACCTGCCGGTCGAGCGCCGCCTGCACCGCCTGCACCTCGCGCGCCGGCTCGCCGCCGGTTTCGAGCACCAGCATGACATGGCCTGCCTGGTCCGCGGCGCCCAGCGCGCCCCGGATCAGGCCGCTGGCGAAGCGCGTCGTCGCCACATAGTCAGAGATGAACGCGATCGAACGCGACTTGTCGGTCCGCAGCGCCCGCGCCGCGACATTGGGCCGGTAGCCCAGGCTCGCCGCCGCCGCATGCACCCGGGCATGCGCCTCGGCCGACAGTCGCGTGTCCGGACGCCCGGTGAGAATCATCGAGGCCGCGGTGGAGGACAGTCCCGCCAGTCGGGCGACATCCGCCAGCGTCACACGCTTCTTGGCCACCCTGCCATCCTTTTACCTTCCCAACCCGAACTCACCGCTGGCATGATATGCACTAGCGGCGGGCCCATCGCTTGACAACCTACCACGTCCGGGGCATCTGCTAAAACCATTTAGCAGAGGTGACGATGGCTTTTCGGCTGGACGACGACTGGGTGTGGGACTTCTGGCTCGCCGATGACGGCGCCACCTACCACCTCTACTTTCTGCATGCCCCCAGGTCGCTGGGCGATCCGCACCTGCGGCACCGCAATGCCCGCATCGGGCACGCCACCTCGCCGGATTTGGTCGACTGGACCTGTCACGGGCGCATCTTCGATGCCGGCGCTCCGGGCAGCTTCGATGCGACCGCGACCTGGACCGGCAGCGTCGTGCGCGGCGACGACGGGCTGTGGCGGATGTTCTATACCGGCTCCCGCTTCCTCTCCGAGCACAGCAACGCCAATGTCGAGACCATTGGCCTCGCCACCTCGACCGATCTCTTCTCCTGGAGCAAGCAACCGGGGCCCGTCGTCGTCGCCGACCCCGCGCACTACGAGGTGCTGGGCACCTCGTCCTGGCCGGAGGAAGCCTGGCGCGACCCCTGGGTGTTCCGCTCCGCGAAGGACGACCTGTGGCACATGCTTGTCACCGCCCGCGACCGCCGGGGCACAGAGCCCGATCGCGGCGTCGTCGGCCACGCCGTCTCGACCGACCTCGCAAGCTGGCAGGTGCGTCCCCCGCTGAGCGCTCCGGGCAGCGGCTTCGCCCATCTCGAGGTGTTCCAGCTGCTCGAGGTTGCCGGGCAGCGGCATCTGCTCTTCTGCTGCGACGCGGCCAAGCTCGCCGGCCATCGCGCCGGGCAGCCGGGTGGCATCTGGAGCCTGCCGGTCGGCGATTTCCCCGGCCCGGTCGATCCGAGACAGGCGCGTCTGCTCGTCGGCGAACAGCTCTACGCCGGCCGGGTGGCCTTCGATCGCGCCGGACGCCCCGTGCTGCTCGCCTTCCACAATGCCGATGCCGGGCGGCCCTTCAGCGGCGGCATCTGCGATCCCGTGCCCCTCGCCGTCGATACCGACGGCTATCTGGTGCTGGACCAGCGCGCATGAGCGCGACCGTCTCCGGCGCCGTCGAGTCAGGCTTCGAGCCGGTACGCGCCGCCTTCGCCGCGGCCTTTGACGGGCGCCCGACCATGGGGGCCGCGCTCCATGTCCGCCTCGGCGGCCGCCCGGTGGTCGATCTGTGGGGCGGCGTCGCCGACGAGCGCGACGGCCGCCCCTGGCAGCACGACACCCCCTCGGTGGTCTTCTCGTGCACCAAGGGGCTCGTCTCCATCCTCGCCGCGCGCCTCGTCGAGGACGGACGCCTCGCCTACGACGCCCCCGTGACGCGCTACTGGCCGCAGTTCGGAGCCAGCGGCAAGCAGGCCACGACCGTCGCCGAACTGTTCTCGCATCGGGCCGGCCTCTCCGCACCGCGCGACGACCTGCGCTTCGAGGATGTCCTCGACTGGGACCGGATGGTGGGCATCCTCGCCGGTCAGCAGCCGCTCTGGGGCCCCGGCACCGCCTACGCCTATCACGCCATCACCCATGGCTGGCTGGCGGGCGAACTCATCCGCCGCGCGACCGGGCTGACGGTCGGCGGCTACTTCGAGCAGGCGATTGCCCGCCCGCTCGGCGTCGACGCCTGGATCGGGTTGCCTGCGGCGGCGCAGGGCCGCCCGGCGCATCTGCAGGTTGCCGACAGCATCACCGAACTCTGGCACGACGAGGCGTTGAAGCCCGCCCCGAACTGGCCCTTCCGCGCCATGACCATGGGCGGCGCCCTTCCCGCGGCGCTGGCAACGCCGGACGGCGGCTTCAACGATCCGCGCCTGCAGGCCGCCGAGGTGCCGGGAGCCGGGGGGATCGCCACGGCCGCCGCGCTCGCCTCCATCTGGTCGGCGACGGTGACGCCGACCAACGGGGTGCGCCTCGTCGGGCCCGGGGTGATCGACATCGCCACCCGCACCCAGAGCGAAGGCCCGCCGTTCTTTCCGGCCGAGCCGCCCTATGCCCGCTGGGGCATGGGGTTCCAGCTCGATTCCGAGGCGCGGCGCTACCTTTCGCCCCGCAGCTTCGGCCATGACGGGGCGGGCGGTCAGGTCGGCTTTGCCGACCCGGACGCCGGGCTCGGCTTCGGCTTCGTCACCAACTGGATGATGGGCCCCGAGGACAGGCGGGCGACGGCGATCATCGAGGCGCTTCGCGGCGCGCTCGGCTAAACGCGCGACGGGCGGCGCGGCGTATTGACAGCCGGCGCGCTCCGTGTGCTAAATCCATTTAGCAGACGGAAACATCCACTGCTGCCCTGATCCATGGAGGAGGTAGTCGTGAGAGCATACTCTCGCCTTGCACTTCGTATCGCCGTCGCCGTCGCGGCCGCAGCAACCGCCGGCACGACGCTCGCGGCCCCCAGCTGCGGCACCGACCCGGTGGTGCTCAATTCCTACTTCGAGACCGGCTTCCCGCTGCCCACGCGGCTGGCCGAGGAGTTTACCCGGCAGTTCCCGAACGTCACCTTCGACATCAAGGAAGACCAGTTCGCCAACCTGATGGAGAACAGCCCGCGCGTTCTCGCCGGCGACAATGCGCCCGATCTCATCCGCCTGCCCAGCATCAGCGATCTGGTGGTCGACGGGCTGCTGAAGAATCTCGACGGCTATTTCACCGATTTCGGCTGGGACAAGTTCCCGCCCTCGCAGCTGGTGCAGCTGCGTATCCATGAGTCCGGACGCCCGCGCGGCGAAGGCTCGCTGTTCGCGATGGGGCTGAACTACAGCCTGACCGGGGTGTTCTACAACAAGACACTCGCCGCGCAGGTCGGCATGGTCGAGCCGCCCAGGACGCTCGCCGAACTCGACGCCCTGCTCGAGAAGGCCAAGGCCGCCGGCATCCAGCCGATCCAGGAATGGAACGCGCCCAACGCCGGCCTCGCCTTCCCGCTGCAGAACCTGATGGGGGCCTATGGCGACCCGACCCCGATCAACGACTGGATCTTCCAGAAGCCCGGCGCCACCATCGATACGCCCGCCAATCTGCAGGCCGCCGAGCACCTCGAGAAGTGGATCAAGGCCGGCTATTTCCCCGCCGACGCCAATTCGCTCGACTATGGCGCCAACATGGGTCGCTTCATCGGCGGCACCGGCCTGTTCCTGTTCAACGGCGACTGGGAATCCGGCAATCTCGACAAGCAGATGGCCGGCAATGCCGGCTTCTTCCTGATGCCCCCGGCGACGGCCGGCGGCAAGCACGCTGCCATGTCGGCGCCGCTCACCTACGGCATCGGTGCCAAGGCCAAGAACCCGGATTGCGCCGCCTTCTTCCTCAACTGGGTGGCGACCAACCCGGATGCACGGCGCATCAATGTCGATGTCGGCGGTTCCAACCCCGGCGGTCCGCCGGACCTGCCGATCCCGCCGGTCGCGCCCGGCTCGGTCACCGAAGCGACCCTGGCGGCCGGCAATGTGCTGGCCGGCGACAACGGCGCGATGGACTTCATCGCCAATGCCACCGGCGCCATCTTCGCCGAGGGCTGGACCCCGCAGCTGCAGCTTCTCGTCGGTGGCCGGACGGACGCGGCCAGCGTTCTCAAGGAAGTGCAGGCGGAGTATGAAAAGCAGCTGGCGCGCTGAGCCGCGCCCGTCACGGATCGCCCTTGCCGTTCCGGGACGCGACTGATCAGGCCCCGGGGCGGCGCGCCGCTGCGATGCAGCGGCAGCCGCCCCGAATGGATCCCCCGCGAGACTCGATGGCCCATTCGTCCACGCATTCGACCGAGCGGCAGCGCTCCCGGCCCAGCCTCCGGGGGCGCGGGGTTCTCCTCGCGTGGCTGTTCATCGCGCCGGCACTGCTGTTCTACAGCGCCTTCGTGCTCATCCCCATCGGCATGACGGCCTACTACTCGCTGCTGCGATGGAACGGCATCGGGGTGGCGCAGTTCCGCGGCCTCTCCAACTATCTCACCGTGCTGACCGAGCCGGACCTGCTGGCCACCATCGGCAATGCCTTCCAGCTGGTCCTCTATTTCAGCCTGCTGCCGGTCGGCATCGGGCTGGGGGTGGCGCAGATCATCCGCAAGCACCTGGGCGGCCCGTTCGGGACCACCGCCCGCACGGTGCTGTTCATCCCCCAGGTCATCCCGCTGGTCGCCGCCGGCATCGCCTGGAGCTGGATGCTGGCCTCGAACGGCGTCGTCAACCAGCTGCTGCAGGCCATCGGCCTGGGCGCGTGGACCCGCGGTTGGCTCGGCGATTTCGACTTCGCCCTTCCCGCCGTCGGCATCATCGGGGCCTGGGTCCTGCTCGGTCTGTGCACCATGCTGCTGGTGACCGGCATCGCCAAGATCGACCCTACCCTCTATGAGGCGGCCAGGCTCGACGGCGCCTCCGGCTGGGACGAATTCGTCCACGTGACCCTGCCCGGGTTGCGCCAGGAGATCGGCGTCTGCATCACCGTGACCGTCATCGCCGCCCTCGCCAGCTTCGACATCGTCTATGTCGCCACCGGCGGCGGCCCGGGGGGCGCCACCAACGTGCCGGGGCTCGAGATCTATCGGCTCGCCTTCGCGCACCGGCAGGTCGGGCTCGCCTCCGCACTCGCGGTCGTCCTGATGATCCTCGTCATCGTCTGCATCCTGCCCATCCAGTGGATCATGCGGGAGCGCCGCCGGTGAGCACCACCATCGGGCGGCCGCCCGCTTCCCTGGGGACCTTCGCAGCGCGGGGCCTCCTCGTCGTCTTGATGTTCGTGACGCTCCTGCCGTTCATCACCATGTTCTCGGCGGCGCTCGCCCCGTCGGGCACCTATCCGCCGGGCCTGCAATGGCCCGCCGACCCGCAATGGGGCAATTTCGCCGCGGCCTTCGAGGCCGCCAGGCTCGACCGGCTGCTGCTCTCCAGCATCACCATCGTCGCCTGCGTCGTGCCGGTATCGATCCTGATCGGCACCATGGCCGGCTTCGGCCTCGCCAAGCTGGCGCCGCGCGGCAGCCAGTTCGTCTATCTGCTGTTCGTGATCGGGCTGACGCTGCCGCTCGAAGTGGTGATCATCCCGCTCTACTACGAGATTCAGTGGCTCGGGCTGCTCAACACCAAGTTCGCCATCATCCTGCCGCTCATCGGCCTGTTCATGCCGTTCTCCATCTACTGGATGCGCGCGCACTTCGTGAACGTTCCCGCCGAAATGAGCGAGGCGGCCGAGATCGACGGCGCCAGCGTCTGGCAGCAGTTCTGGCACATCCAGGTGCCGCTGGCCCGGCCCGCCATCCTGTCGCTGGCGATCCTGCAGTTCCTCTGGACATGGAACTCGTTCCTGCTGCCGCTGGTGCTGGTCGAGACGCCGCTCGAGCGCACCATGGCCGGCGCGCTGGGCGCGTTCCAGGGCCAGTGGGGCACCAACATCCCGCTGCTCTGCGCCGGCTCGCTGCTGATCCTCGCCCCGACGATCGTGTTGTTCCTGCTCTTCCAGAGGCAGTTCGTGGCGGCGCTGTTGCAGGGGGCGGTGAAGGGCTGACGCGCCCTGGTCCGCCCGTCCCCCGGCGGCCCTCCTACTCCGCCACGGCCGGTACCGGCTCGTTGCGGAACTGCAGGCGCGCCAGCTCGGCATACTTGCCGCCCTTGCGCACCAGCTGCTCGTGCGTGCCCTCGTCGATCAGCCGTCCCCTGTCGAGCACGAGGATGCGGTCGGCATCGCGGATCGTCGCCAGCCGATGCGCGATCACCAGCGTCGTGCGGCCCTCCATCAGCCGCTCGAGGGCCACCTTCACCAGCCGCTCGCTTTCGGCGTCGAGCGCCGAGGTCGCTTCGTCGAGCAGCAGGATCGGCGCGTCCTTCAGCAGGGCCCTGGCGATCGCCAGCCGCTGCTTCTGTCCGCCCGAGAGCATCACCCCGCGTTCGCCGACGATCGAGCTGTAGCCATTGGGCAGTTCGACCACATAGTCATGCACCAGTGCCGCGCGGGCGGCGGCCTCGATCTGCTCGGGCGTCGCATTGAGGCGGCCGAACCGGATGTTCTCCGCAATGGTGCCGGCAAAGATCGTCGGTTCCTGCTCGACGGAGGCGAACCGCATCCTGAGCTGTGCCGGATCGACCGCGCGGACATCCACGCCATCGACGAGAATGCGCCCCGAGGTCACGTCGTAGAAGCGCTGCACCAGCGAGAACAGGGTGGACTTGCCGGCGCCGGAGGCCCCGACCAGTGCCACCGTCTCCCCCGTTCTCACCGAGAAGCTGACATCGTCGACGACCGTCTCGTCGTCGCGGGTCCGGTAGGCGAAGCGCACATGCTCGAAGTCCACCGTGCCGAGCGGCGGCGCGGGCAGCGCCACAGGCTGGGCCGGCGCGCGGATCGACGGCTCGGTATCGAGGATCTCGATGAGCCGTTCGGTCGCCCCGGCCACCGTCTGCAGCGTTCCCATGATCTCGGACAGGTTGGTCAGCGCGTTGCTCGCCATCAGCGCGTAGATCATGAACTGCGTCAGTTCTCCCGCCGTCACCACGCCGTCGAAGACGGCTTTCGAGCCCCACCAGATCAGCACCACGAGACCGGCCGTCCCGGCAAACATCATGCCGCCCAGCAGGATGGCCCGGGTGCCCAGGCGGGTGATCTCGGCCCGGAACGAATCCTCGGCGCGCTGGCCGTACAGGCGGGACTGCTCGGGCTCCTGCACGAAGCTCTTGATCGTCTTGGTCGAGCCCAGCGCCTCGGTGGCCATGGCCGACATCTCGGCGATGGTGTCCTGCGCCCGCCGCGACATCCGTCGCAGGCGCCGCGCGAACACGATGACCGGAACCACCAGCAGCGGCCCGCCGATGAGCACCGTGACGGTCAGGAACGGGCTGGTGAGGAACATCAGCGTCACCGCGCCGATCAGCGTCACCGCGCCACGCAGCATGATCGACAGGCTGGACCCGATCGCGCCGCGGATGGTCGCGACGTCGCCGTTCAGCCGCGAGGTCAGTTCGCCGACGCGATGCGTGTCGAAAAAGCTCGCGTCGAGCGCCAGCAGGTGGTCGAACACCGCCCGCCTGAGGTCGGTCAGCACCCGCTCGCCGAGAATCGAGATGAAGTAGAAGCGCCCGCCACTCGCGACCGCCATCACGGCCGCGACGAGGATGGCCAGCCCGCCATACTGCGTGACCGCGTCGAGGTTCCGCGACAGGAAGCCGACATCGATGATGCGGCCGGCGATCGCGGGGATCCCGAGCGAGGAGAGGGCCGCGGTGAGCAGCAGCAGCGCCGTGAAGGTCAGGCGCCAGGGATAGCGCAGCACGAACGGAATCAGCCGCCGGATCGGCCGCAGGTTATGCCTCGTGGCACCGGCGCCCGGGGCGTCGGTTCGGGTTCTGGTCGTCGTTTTCGAGGCCGTACTCAAGGTGCCATCGGTATAGGCAGGTCCGACCGGCCCCGCAATCCGAAATGGCTCCCTCGACGCCGCAGGCGCGTCCCCTTGCGAAGGGCAGGGATTTTCTCTATGAAGCCGGCCACTGAAGCACCACCTGGTCCGGGCGCCCGCGGCGCCCGTTTGATTTGAGGCAGCGATGAAGAGCGATATCCACCCGGACTACCACATGATCACCGTGGCGATGACCGACGGCACGACCTACCAGACCCGTTCGACCTACGGCAAGGCGGGCGACACGCTGCAGCTCGACATCGACCCCAAGACCCATCCCGCCTGGACCGGCGTGCAGGGCAACCTGATGGACCGCGGCGGCCGCGTCACCCGCTTCAAGGACAAGTTCAAGGGCCTCGGCTTCTGATCGGCACGATCGGCTCCGACGGCATCGGCCCGGCCTCGCGCCGGGCTCTTTGTTTGCGGGGCTATTCCTTCAGTCGACCGAAGGCCGCCTTCAGCCGCGCCAGCTGGTCGGTGACGCTGCCCTCTGCGCCCCTGGCCGGCTCGATGACCGCGCCACGCTCGAGCTTGTCGAACTGCAGCACCCGCTCGAAGACTCGGTCGCCCCGCGCGATGTAGTCGCGCAGCCGCTCCGGCAGCATGTCGAACCCCGGCCCGCCGCGTTCCGAAGGGGTAGCGGAGAACCGCACCTTCTCCTTCTCGATCCGGGCATTCTCCGCCGTCAGTTCGCCCTCGTTCACCGCCCGCTGCAGCAGCAGCCACGAGGCGAGCTGCATCAGCCGGGTGGTGAGCCGCATGCTCTCGGTGGCGTAGAGGAACGAGGTTTCGCGCGGTAGTCCGCGGCTCTCCGCCCGGCCTTCGCCGTCGAGATAGGCGGCCACTTCCTCGATCAGCCCCATGCCCTCGCGATACAGCAGGTCGAATCCGCCCGAGGCCACGATGCGCGGCCCGATGGCGATCGGGTGCCTGATTTCCCTGTTGTCGTCCACCTTGTGCTCGGCCCCCGGGGAGCGGGCCACCGCCCGTAACGCACCAGCATTGCGCCCCGGTGCGTTGCAGGAGACTTAACACCCGGGCCGCCGGGGCGCACAAAAGAAAAAGAGCCGTCGAAACGGCTCTCGAAAGTTAACAGGGAGGCGTCAAACAGAGGGAAAACCGCTCTGCCAAATCCAGAGAACTGGATATCCCTAGAAATGCCACAAGCCGGTTAACGCGGCGTTAACGAGACTCGATTTCTTAACCCTGTCGCTGCTGGCACCAGCTGCTTCTGTGCCTCCGGCCGGCGATGCGACGGGCGGCCCCCGATCGGTTCCCGATCGGCCGAGCTAGAACTTGAACACCGAGTCCGCTGCCGCTCGCGTCTTCTGACGCGCCGCTATCGCCTGCTCGAGCCGGACAATCTCGCCACGCAGCAGGCCGATGCGCTCCTCCAGTTCGGCCACCGACATGGTGTCGATCGGCATCCCGACTTCATGGCTCTTGGGCCTTTTGACCTCATCTTCGTCGAACATGGCCATCCCCTTGTTTCGGTGGAGGCGAATCTAGTCCTTGTGCCCGTCGATGCAACCCTGGCTCCCCACTTGCGGCGCGGCCGGTATTCCCCCATTAGCTGTCGCCATGTCGCGACCCGCTCGGATGCAAGCCATCGCCATCGCCGCTCCGGGCGGGCCGGACGCGCTGCACCTCGTCTCGGCGCCGGTGCCCGTTCCCGGCCCGGGAGACGTCCTTGTCCGCGTGGCCGCCGCCGGGCTCAACGCGCCGGACATCGCCCAGCGCCGCGGCACCTACCCCCCGCCCCCCGGCGCCTCGCCGCTGCCGGGTCTCGAGGTGAGCGGCGCGATCGCCGCGCTCGGCGCTGGCGTCGCCGGCTGGACCGAGGGCGACACCGTGGTGGCTCTGGCCAATGGCGGCGGCTATGCCGAGTACGTCGCCGTTCCCGCCGGGCAGGTCCTCCCCCTGCCCCCCGGCTGGTCGATGCGCGCCGGCGCTGCCCTGCCCGAGACCTTCTTCACCGTCGAGCAGACCCTCGTGATGCGCGCCGGGCTGTCCGCCGGGATGACCGTGCTGGTTCATGGCGCGGCGGGAGGCATCGGCGGGGCGGCCATCCAGATCGCGCGGCACCTGGATGCCCGGCCGATCGCGGTCGTCTCTGACGCCGCCAAGGCCGCCTACGCACTCGGCCTTGGTGCCATCGCCGCGATCCGGCGCGACACGGAGGATTTCGTCGCCCGGACCCTCGACCTCACCGACGGACGGGGAGCCGACCGCATCGTCGACATCGTCGGCGGCGACGTGCTCGAGCGCAACCTCGCCGCCGCGGCACGGTCGGGCCACATCGTCCTCGTCTCGACCCTCGCCGGGGCGCAGGCCACCATAAATGCCGGCCGGCTGCTGGCCAGGCAACTGACCCTCTCGGGCTCGACCCTCAGGCCGCAGAGTTCCGAGACCAAGGCGGCGATTGCGCGCGATCTGCTCACCCGGGTCTGGCCGGGCCTCGCGGACGGCCGCATCGTGCCGCCCCGCCTGCGCGCCTTCCGCCTCGCCGCGGCGGCGTCCGCGCATGCCGCATTCGAGGCACCGTCGCACTACGGCAAGATCGTGCTGCTGACCGACTGGGGAGCCGGTCTCGCCGGGGATCGCGACAATCCGATTGAATCGGCCTGAGCGGGCGCGTATATAGTCGTCTATTCCCCCTCATTCGGAACGACGAGGCGGGGCGGACCGGGAGGCCGGGCCGCGCCTCAAGGAGATATTCACCATGGCCACGCCCCTTCTGATGCCAAAGGCGACCGCCGTCTGGCTGGTCGACAACACGGCGCTCAGCTTCGAGCAGATCGCCGCGTTCTGCAGCCTGCACCCGCTCGAGGTGCAGGGCGTCGCCGATGGCGACGTGGCGAGCGGCATCATGGGCGTCAACCCGGTGCAGAACGGCCAGCTCACCCGCGAGGAGATCGAGAAGGCCGAGGCCGATCCGCACTATCGCATGAAGATGAGCGAGCCCAAGGTCCGCGTCGCCGCGCCCAAGCGCAAGGGCCCGCGCTATACCCCGATTTCGCGCCGCAACGAGCGGCCCAACGCCATCAAGTGGCTGCTCCGCAATCATCCCGAGATGAAGGACGCGCAGCTGATGCGGCTGGTCGGCACCACCAAGTCGACCATCGACGCCGTGCGTGAGGGCACGCACTGGAACAATGCCAACATCACCGCGATGGACCCGGTGACGCTCGGGCTGTGCAGCCAGATCGACCTCGACCTCGAGGTCAAGCGCGCCAGCAAGGGCGCCGCTTCGCCCGACGAGGCCGATCAGGGCACCATGCTGCTCACCGCCGAGGAAGCGCTGGCCAGCGCCGGCGGCCGCGCTGGCATGGCCGCCTCCGAGGACGATCACGGCGGCCACGGCCACCACCGACCGGAACGCGAGGAGGAGCTTGACGCCGACTCCGTGTTCGCCAAACTGAAGTCGCTCAAGATCGAGTCCGACAACGACTAGCAGCGCCGCCTCGCACGCGGGCAGGACGTCATGGAAGGCAACACCCTGCTCGCGGTCTTTGTGTTGCTGGCGGCCACGGTGCTGCTGGTGCCGCTCGCCAAGTGGGCCGGACTCGGCACCATCCTGGGCTACCTTGCCGCCGGCGTGCTGATCGGACCCTACGGCCTGTCGCTGGTGTCCGACAGCGACGTCGTCCGCAATGTCTCCGAGTTCGGCATCGTCATGATGCTGTTCCTGATCGGCCTCGAGGTCGATGGCGGCGAATTGTGGCGGATGCGGCACAAGGTGCTCGGCCTGGGCCTGACGCAGATGGTGGCGACCAGTGCCGCCATCGCCGGGGTGTTCTGGCTGATCGGCTTTGCCTGGCCCGCCGCGATCGTCGTCGGCCTGGCGCTGGCGATGAGTTCGACCGCCATTGCCATGCAGTCGGTTGCGCAGCGCTCGATCACCAAGACCGACACCGGGCGGGCCTCGCTCGCCATCCTGCTGGTGCAGGACGTGGCGGTGATCCCCATCCTCGCCTCGATACCCATCCTCGCTGCGATGGCCATCACCCCGGTCGGCGTGCTGGGCGAGGATGTGCTCGAGGCGGTGGAGAACCCGGTCGACTGGTGGCTGGCCCTGGTGCTGGTCGGCGCCTTCGTCGCGGCGCTCGTCGGCAGCCGCTACATCATCCGGCCGCTGTTGCGCTGGGTGGCGATGACCAAGGTCCCCGAGGCCTTCACCGCCTTCGCCCTCGCCCTCGTCATCGGCGCGGCCCTCGTCACCGAATCGTTCGGCCTGTCGCCGGCTCTCGGCGCCTTCCTCGGCGGCGTGCTGCTGGCCGACAGCGAGTACCGCCACGAACTCGAGAGCAACATCGAGCCGTTCAAGGGTCTGTTGCTGGGGCTGTTCTTCATCTCGGTCGGCATGTCGATCGCCTTCGGCGTGGTGCTGCAGAACCCGCTGCTGGTGCTTGCCCTGCTGCTGGCGCTGATCGGCATCAAGATGGCCGTGCTGTTCGTGCTGGCGACGTTCTTCCGCATGCATGTGGCCGAACGCCTCCTGCTCGCCGTCCTGCTCAGCCAGGCCGGCGAGTTCGCCTTCGTGGTGCTGCAGTTCGCCCGCACCGCCGGCAACCTCTCCGGCCCCGAGGTGGAGCTGCTGACCGTTGTCGTCGCCCTGTCGATGGCGACGACGCCATTGCTGATCTTCCTGTTCGATCGGCTCTGGGCGCCCCGCCTGCACACCGGCGGGCACGACGGCGGCCCCGCGCTCCATGGTATCGACTCGCGCGGCAAGGTGGTCGTGCTCGGCTATGGCCGCTTCGGCCAGATCGTCACCCGCCTGCTGCGGGCGCAGGGCTACCAGATGACCCTGATCGACGACGACGCGGCGCAGATCGAGCTGGTGCGGCGCTTCGGCGTCAAGGTCTTCTACGGCGACGGGGCGCGACTCGACATCCTGCGCGCCGCCGGCGTTGCCGAGGCCAGGATGATCGTCATCGCCGTGGCCGGCGGCGAACGCATTCTCGAGATCGCCGGCCTCGTCAGGCGCCACTTCCCCCACATCATCATCGCCGCGCGCGCCGTCGACCGCAGCCATGCCCACGACCTGATGGCGCTCGGCGTCGAGGTGTTCGAACGCGAGACCTTCCGCTCGGCGATCCGGCTGGGCGAACGCGCCCTTGTTGCGCTGGGCGAGACCGAGGAGTATGCCGCCCGCGTTGCCGACGCCTTCAAGCAGCACGACGAGAAGATGCTGTTCGACAGCTTTGCCGTCCGCCACGACCAGGCTGCCTATATCGGCTTCGTCCGCCGTTCGACCGAAATGCTCGACGCCGTCATGAAGGCCGACCGCCTCGGCACGACGCCGTCGGCGGGGGATGAGCCCGCCGGCGATATTGACAAGCCACCCAAGTCGGCATCCGACTAGGCCTCCCTTTCCGCCGGTCCATCCCTTTCATGCCCGAACTCTACTTCTGGATCGTCGCGGTCCTCGCGGTCTTCATCGTCGCCTTGAGCAAGTCGGGCCTCGTGGGCAGCCTCGGCCTCGTCGCGGTGCCCATGCTGTCGCTGGTCATGCCGGCGCGCGACGCCGCTGGCATGATGCTGCCGCTGCTGCTGGTCATGGATGCCATCGCCATCTGGACCTACCGCAAGGATGCGGACTGGCGCATCCTGCGGATCATGCTGCCCGGCGCCATGGTCGGCACGCTGATCGGCTGGGCCCTGTGGACCGTGGTGTCCGATGCCATGGTGCTGCTCTTTGTCGGCATCATCACCCTGGTCTTCATCCTCGATGCGCTGCTGCCCCTCCGCAGGAAGCTCGAGGGACTGCCGCCATCCCGCGGCTGGGGCACCTTCTGGGGCGGCTTTGCCGGCTTCACCAGCTTCATCAGTCACACCGGCGGCCCGCCCTTCCAGATCTACGTGCTGCCGCAGCGGCTGTCGCCGGTGGTCTACTCGGGCACGACGGCGTTCTTCTTCGCCATCGTCAACACCGCCAAGCTCGTCCCCTATTTCTTCCTCGGGCAGCTCAACGTCTCGAACCTCACCCATGCCGCCATCCTCGCGCCACTGGCCGTGGTCGGCGTGCTGGTCGGCGTCTGGCTGGTCCGCCGCATCTCGGTGAAGCGCTTCTACCAGCTGACCTACTGGCTGGTCTTCCTGCTCGCCCTCAAGCTGATCTACGATGGCGTACTGGGGGTCTTTTTCGCCGGCCCCGCTGCCTGAGGACCCACCGATGACCGACTATCGCCTCGATCACATCGCACTGCTCGTTCGCGATCTCGACGAAACCGCGGACTTCCTCACCCGCGTGCTCGGCATCCGCGCCATCGTCAACCCGATGGGCGGCACCGCCATCCGCTGGTTCGAGATCGGCAGCGGCCAGCGCTTTCACGTCCAGGCCGGCGACATCTCGCACACCCATGTGGAGAAGCGGACGCATTTCGCCCTCAGTTCACCCGATCTCGACGCCACGCTGCGGCACTTCGAGGCTCTCGGCGTCGCTTACTCCGACATGGCCGGCACGCCGGGCGCGGTGAACGTGCGCCCCGACGGCATGCGCGCCGTCTTCCTCCAGGATCCTAACGGCTACTGGTTCGAGATCAACGACTTCCGGCCCGACGCCTGAGACGAAAAAGGCCGCGGCGGTCTGCCGTGGCCTTGCACTCGCGCAACAGGACGCCGGGAGGTCAGGCGTCGCTCAACTGCAGCTTGGTCAGTTCGTCCTTGATCTCCAGTTTCTTGCGCTTCAGCGCAGCGATGTAGAGGTCGTCGTGGCTGGGATGGCTGAGCTCGTCTTCGATCTTGCGATCCAGATCGCGATGGCGCCGCTCCAGCGCCTCGATATGGCCTTCGGTCGTCATTGCAACTCCTCTCCAGCGTTTCGAGCGACTCAATCGTCACAAAAAATTCACGCGTTGTCGACTTGCAAGCATGCCACACCCGGCCGGCCGCAGAGAAAGCGATGGAATTCTTGCCATGATCGGTTAACCCTTGGTCACCGGCGCGCGGCGCCACCTGGGGACAACGCGTAGACCGAGATGCTGCCGCTCACCAAGGAACAGGAGGCCGCCCTGGGGCTGGAGCTGGCCGCCAAGCGGCAGGAGCACGCCGACCTCGATGCCGCCATCCACACCCTGTCGGAGTCCGAGTATCACGACCGCATGCTGATCCAGCGCATGAAGAAGCGGAAGCTGGCGCTGAAGGACCGCATCGTCCAGCTCGAGAACATCCTGCTGCCCGACATCATCGCCTGAACGCAGTCTCCCGGATTTGACATCCCGGCGCCAAGGGTTCAAACCGACCGTCGGTCGGTGGAACGTGGAGGGAACGACGTGCCATTTCCGCGAATCGTCAGGCTGCGGGTGACGACGCGCGACGCGCTGCTCGACGCCGCGCAGCGCCTGTTTGCCGCCCTCGGATACGACGCCACCTCGGTCAACCGGATCATTGCCGAGGTCGGGGTCTCGAAGGGCGCCTTCTACCACCATTTCGAATCCAAGGAGGCCCTGCTCGAGGCGCTGGCCGGCCGCTTCGCCGAGCATACGGCACGGGCCGCGCAGGACGTGCTCGAGGATCCGACGCTCGATGCCTTTGCCCGCCTCACCAGCTTCCTCGCCGGCATGCGGCGCCACAAGCTCGAGACGGCGGCGGAAATGCGGGCGGCGTTCGAACCGCTGTTCCGCGCCGAGAACCTGCAGCTGCAGGCCCGTACCCAGCGCGCCGTCGCCGACGTGGTCCGCCCCGTCCTCACCCGCATCATCGCCGAGGGCGTCGCCGAGCGCACCTTCGACACCCCGGATCCGGAAGGCGCCGCTGAGATCATCCTGCACCTGATGACCTCCAACCGCGATCTGGTCACCGCCCTCTATCGCACCCGCGACCGCATCGAGTTCGAACGCCTGGGCCGCCTGCTGATGCGCAGGCTGCGCTATCTGGGCACGGTCGTCGACCGCCTGCTCGGCCTGCCGGAGGGCAGCATCGAGCTTGCCGATGGTTCCGCCCTGCGCCACTTCGCCGTGACGCTCGACGGCCCCCCGACCGCGGCCTGACGCGGTGCGGCTTGCGCATCACGCCTTCGCGACCTAAGGGTGGTCGCCCAGAGGCCCTCCGGGGGACCACAGCCGTGCCCACCTCGCCACCCGTTGCCATCATCATGGGCAGCCAGTCCGACTGGCCCAACCTGCGCCATGCCGCCGAGACCCTGGACGCGCTGAAGATCGAGTACGAGGCCCGCATCGTCTCCGCCCACCGCACCCCCGATCGCATGGTCGCCTTTGCCAGGGGGGCGCGCGCCGAGGGGTTCAAGGTCATCATCGCCTCCGCGGGCGGTGCGGCGCATCTGCCCGGCATGGTGGCGGCCTTCACCACCCTGCCCGTCCTCGGCGTCCCGGCCGAGACCAAGGCTCTCGGCGGCCAGGACAGCCTCTATTCCATCGTCCAGATGCCGCCCGGTATCCCGGTCGGCACGCTGGCCATCGGCCGTGCCGGTGCCATCAACGCCGCGCTGCTCGCCGCCGCCATCCTCGCCCTGTCCGACAGTGACGTCGAGGACGCGCTGACCGAGTTCCGCGCCAGCCAGACCGCCGCGGTGGCCGAGTTCCCGAGCGACGATGTCTGAGCCCCGCCCGCTGCCGATGGGCAGTACCATCGGCATCCTCGGCGGCGGCCAGCTCGGCCGCATGCTCGCCCTTGCCGCCGCGCGCCTGGGATTCAGGACCCATGTCTTCTGCCCGGATCCGCATAGTCCCGCCTTCGACGTGACGCCAGGCCGGACCGTCGCCGCCTATGACGACGAACGGGCCCTCGCGGACTTTGCCGCGCGGGTCGATGTCGTCACCTACGAGTTCGAGAACGTCCCGGCGCACACCGCAGCCTTTCTCGCCGGCCTTAAGCCGCTCCGCCCCGGCGCCAATGCCCTTGCGGTGGCGCAGGACCGTCTGGCCGAGAAGGCCTTTCTCAGCGTCAACCGCGTGCCGGTCGCTCCGTTCGCCGCCATCACCGATCTCGATCGGCTGGAGGCGGCGATCGCCGAACTGGGCACGCCGGCGGTGCTCAAGACCACCCGCCTCGGGTATGACGGCAAGGGACAGCGCATCGTGCGCAACCTCGAGGAGGCCGCCCATGCCTGGGAGGTCCTTTCCCCGCGCCCCCTTGTCCTCGAGCAGTTCGTCCCGTTCGAACGGGAGATTTCCGTCGTCGCGGCGCGCGGCCTCGACGGCGAGATCGCGACGTTCGAGGCCGCCGAGAACGTCCACCGCGACCATATCCTGAAGACCAGCACCGTGCCGGCCACGGTGAGCCGCAGGACCGCGGCGCAGGCCGCGCGGATTGCGGCCGGCATTGCCGAGGCGCTCGGTTATGTCGGCGTCCTCGGCGTCGAGTTCTTCGTGCTTGCCGGCGGTCGCCTGCTCGTCAACGAGATCGCCCCCCGCGTCCACAATTCCGGCCACTGGACCGAGGCGGTCTGCGTCACCGATCAGTTCGAGCAGCACATCCGTGCCATCGCCGGATGGCCGCTCGGCGACCCCACGCGGCTCGCCGACGTGGTGATGGAGAACCTGATCGGCGACGAGATCGCCACCATCCCGCTCGGCCTCGGGGTCGCCACCCGGCCGCATGCCTACGGCAAGGCCGAGTCGCGCAAGGGCAGGAAGATGGGCCACATCAACCGGCTCGTGCTGAAAAAGCGCGCTAGGTGAGCCTTTTCCGGCACAACCCGGTGTGGACAAGCCGGGGCGTATCGCTTATATAGCCGCACCACGGTGACCGGCCCGGCCGGTCGGCGCTTCTGCCATTGGCTCTGGCTGCTGGCTCTGGCGCTTCCATCAAACACCTCTGACGGATTACGAAGGGCGGTTGCGCTTGCAAGTAGTTGTTCGCGATAACAATGTGGATCAGGCGCTGCGCGCGCTGAAGAAGAAGCTCCAGCGGGAAGGCGTCTTCCGCGAGATGAAGCTTCGCAACTACTACGAGAAGCCGTCCGAGAAGAAGGCCCGCCAGAAGGCGGAGGCGGTTCGCCGCGCCCGCAAGCTGGCGCGCAAGCGTGCCCAGCGCGAAGGCGGCCTGCCCGCCCCCGCCGCGGTGGCCCGCCCGGCGCGGCCGTAAGGCCGGGAGACTGAATTCGGCGCCGCCGCCCCCAAAGGGCGGCGTTTTGCTGTGATGTTGCCCGAATCTGGCCGGAATCGTGCTGTTCTTGCGAACACGACGAGGCCTTGTGCCGTTGGCGGCAACGGATACACTCCCGGCCGATTGGGTCAGTACAAACGCGTCATCACTGAGGGAAATCAGACATGAAGAAAACCATCGCCGCGGCCGCCGCCGCACTCGTGCTCGCCACCACCGGCGCCGCCCAGGCCGACGCCCAGGTCAAGGTCGGCGTGCTCTCCTGCTCCGTCGAGGGTGGCATCGGCTTCATCATCGGCTCGTCCAAGGACATGGAGTGCACCTTCAAGCGCTCCGGCCACAAGACCGAGCACTATAGCGGCAACATCAAGAAGTTCGGCATCGACATCGGCGTGACCGGCCAGACCGAGATCGTCTGGCTGGTGTTCTCCGCCTCCTCGACCAAGTATGGCCCGGGCTCGCTCGCCGGCACCTATGTCGGCGGCTCGGCCGAAGCGACGCTGGGCGTCGGCCTCGGCGGCAACTGGCTGATCGGCGGCTCCAAGAAGGGCTTTGCCCTGCAGCCGTGGTCGATCCAGGGTCAGACCGGCCTCAACTACTCGGTGGCCTTCTCGGGCCTCACCCTCGAGTAAGCGCCGCATCGCGCGCCGTTCGAACGCCGGTCCCGCGAGGGGCCGGCGTTCTGCTTTTCAGCGGCCTGTCGCCGCCGCGTGGCGCTCGTAGAACGCCCTGGCCCGCTCCCACTCGCCGCGTTCCCACAGGTCGCCATGCGTGCCGCCCGGCTCGATCCAGATCTCGTCCTTGTTCGGCGCCAGCTGGTACAGCGCCTCCCCATGATAGACCGCGATGGTTTCGTCCGCCGTGCCGTGCGCGACATAGACCGGTTCGGTCACCTCCCCGATCCACTGCTCCTGCGGATACTGGTCGTCGAGCAGCAGCCCGATGGGCAGGAACGGGTACTTGTCGGTCCCGATCTTGACGAAGGACAGGTACGGCGTCTCGAGGAACAGGGCCTCGGCCTCGCGCTGCCGGGCCACCCAGGTCGAGGCCCCCGAACCCAGCGACCGGCCCCACAGCACGATCGGAAAGCCCTTGCTCGCGGCAAAGTCGAAGGCCGCGAGCGCGTCGGCGAGCAGGTGCTCCTCGGTCAGGTCCCCCGGCGAGCCGGGAAAGCCGCGATAGTCGAAGGCCAGGAAGCCGTAGCCGTCCGCCACGAAGCGTTCGTAGCGTTCGTGCTCGCGGGTGAAGCTGCCGGTATTGCCCCGGAAGTAGAGGATCAGCGGCTTGCCCGCACTCGGGGCCTGGTACCACCCGGCCAGTTGCGCGCCGCCCTCGGTGGGGATGCTGACCGCCTCGGCGCCGCTCAGCGGCGTCGCTGCCAGGTCGGTGATGGCGCCCTCTCGGGTGTACTGGATGTTGCGCTGGTTGAGGTAGAAATAGGCGAGCACCGCCCCGTAACCCAGTACGGCGACGACCAGCACCGCCACCGCAACCCGCCTGACCCACTTCATTGCCCGTCCTCCTGCCCCCGGCATCAGACAGCGGCAATCGCGCCTTTGCAAGCTCAGGCGCGCGCTACCTGCGCGGGATCGAGCGCCACTTCGAACGCCCGCGCAAAGACCGCCTGCGGCTGACAGCCCGAGACGGCGAAGCGGTTGTCGAAGATGAAGAACGGCACCCCCTGGATGCCCTGCCGGGCGGCCGCGACGGCAAGATCGTGCGTCGTGCCCAGTTCGTCGGGATCGCGCATCGCCTGCAGCGCCTCCTCGCGGGCATAGCCGTGGCGCACCGCGATGTCGGCCAGCACCTCGTCGTCGTTGATCAGCCGGTGTTCCATGAAATAGGCCCAGGCGATCGCGTTGGCGAGCGCATGCTGCGTACCCTTGGCCCGCGCCAGCCGCACCAGCGTATGCCCCTTCCGCGTCGGATAGGATCGCGGCTGCAGGCTGAGGTCTAGGGCGATGCCGGAGGCCCGGGCCTCGCCTTCGACACGCGCCCACATCTCCTTGGGGTCACGGCCATATTTCTCGCGCAGCATGTCGGCGACGACGATGCCGTCATCGGGCGTGTTGGGGTTGAGGTAGAAGGGGTGGTTCTCGACCTCCACCACGACATCCTTCGGCAGCGCGGCAATGGCCTGATCGAGTCGTTCGGAACCAACGAGGCACCAGGGGCACACGGTGTCGGTGAACACGGCGATCTTGATGGTGCGGGGCATGGTGGTTCCTTTCGGCTGCTGCCGCCCAAGTGGCGACAGAACCGCACCATCTCAAGCAGGCACATTGGAGTAACCGCCAGCATGGGTGATCGCGGTCACGTTCGATTCGCGAGCCATCGCGCTTCCGCCACGCCGATGAACGCCGATGAACCGCCCCAGCCACCTTCGGAATGACCGGCGCCCGACGGGCTTCTGGACGCTTCTTGTCGCACGCGGCCGGCGTCTCGGGGATTGCGGCGGCGGAAGAAGCGGTAGGCGCCGGTGATGGCATTGAGGGTGAAGGCGAGCACACTCCACACCCACAGCAGCGCGCCGACCAGCCAGCCCGCGATGGTGAAGAGCAAATGCCCGAGACGAAGGGCGCCGCGGCCGGCGAGCTTCATCACACCGACGAAGCGATCGCCATAGGTGTCGGCGACCCGCGCGAGGCGGCGGACGTCGCCGGCGCTGTCGGCGGCTTCGACGCTGAGTTTCATGGCGCGCACGCCGCCGGCCTTGGCAATGGTGCCGAAATCGTCGGCGAGGTTGGAAGCGAGCGTCACGCTGCGCGGGTTGAAGATGCGTGAAAGCGGCCGCCCCAGTTCACCGAGACGCATCGAGGTGGCGAGCCCGATCGCCTCCTCGAGCGCCGGCGTGTTGATGCCGCGCTCGAGCGCCCGCACGATCTCACGCGTGAGGCGGGGCGGCAGCCTGCCGACGCGGTGCATGGCCTTGACGAAGCTGGCCCCAACCCGCACCGGCAGCGCACTGCCCAGGCTCGAGTAGGTCGCGACGCTGAGGCCCAGACCGACCGTCGCGATGCCGAGGGTGAAATAGTCGAGCGGCTGCCCGGCGATGAACTTGCCACCCTCCCCCACGAGGTCGCGAATATCACCGATGCCGGTCATGTCGGTGGCAACGACGCAGGCGAAGCCGGCCTCGCTGTCGAAGTCGCCGTTGACCACGCAGTCCCACCCGGCGCTCAGCGTCGCGCCGACATCGACGGCCGGCAGGCTGGCGATGCGATCGGTCAGCTCGGTCGGCATGTCGACGTTGCGTGAGGCGGCGAGCGCCGCCAGCGATCGGGCGAGGACGGCATCCCCGGCGTCGAGCGCGGCGGCGATTTCCGTGGCGTAGCGCTCGCGCGGAATCTGCTGCAGCTGGATTTCGGCATAGGCGCCCTGCGCCGCGAGCCCCGCCATTTTCAGGGCGCCGGCGACATTGGGTGAGAGCAGCAGGCCCAGGATGAAGACGCCGAGGACGAGCACGCGCCACAGCTCGACCAGCTCGCGCCAAAGACTCTGCATCCCGGGCCATCTCCTCGCCTCGGTCGCAATGTAGTGATGCGGGCGGCCGACGCAAAGGCCGCCCCGCAGACCGTCAGTTGAAGGCCATCACGGCGGCCACGATGGTGCCGGCCATCGAGAGGCGGGTAAGCCAGCCCACGAACTGTGGGTTGAGCGTGCCGGGCTTCAGCACGATGCCGAGGATCATCATCACGAGGATGAAGGCGACGAGGCCCAGCTTCACCAGGAACCACGGCCCGAGACCGCCGAAATCGCCGCCATGGCGCACATAGACCATGGCGATGCCGGTCACAAGCAGCAGGCCCATGGCGACGCGGGCGTTGAGCGTGAGGCGCCCGAGGACGCCGAGCAGTGTCGGCCGTGCCTCGGGCGGCGCCTTGGCCATGCGCCGGCCGATCATGGGGGCGACGAACGTGGTGGAGATGCCGAGCCCGAAGGCAGCCAGATGCACGACGAGTAGAAGGTTGAAGGTGAGGTCCATGACTGCCGGTCCGGTTGGCGTTGGCAGATGGATACGACCTCAACTGAAGTTGAGGTCAAGCCTCCCGGTACCCGCCGCGAACGGATCGGCTGCGGCGGCGTGGAAAGCCAGAACAAAGAGGCCGCCCCGAGGCGGCCTCCGTGAACCCGTCCCGAAGGGTCAGTGCCCCAGCGCCTTGACGATGTCCTCTGTCACCTTCTTGGCGTCGCCGAACAGCATCATGGTGTTGTCGCGGAAGAACAGTTCGTTCTGCACCCCGGCATAGCCCGCCGCCATGCCGCGCTTGATGAACAGCACCGTGCCCGCGTCCTCGACATTGAGCACCGGCATGCCGTAGATCGGCGAGGTCTTGTCGGTCTTGGCGGCCGGATTGGTCACGTCGTTGGCGCCGATGACGAAGGCCACGTCGGCGCCCTTGAACTCGGAGTTGATGTCCTCGAGTTCGAACACCTCGTCATAGGGCACGTTGGCCTCGGCGAGCAGCACGTTCATGTGCCCCGGCATGCGTCCGGCCACCGGGTGGATGGCGTATTTCACCTCGACACCGGCCGCCTTGAGCAGGTCCGCCATTTCGCGCAGGGCATGCTGGGCCTGCGCCACGGCCATGCCGTAGCCCGGCACGATGATCACCTTGGAGGCATTCTTCATCAGGTAGCCGGCATCGTCCGCGGCGCCCTGCTTGACCGGCCGCGTCTCCTCCTCGCCGGAGCCCGCGGCAGCACTGTCGCCGCCGAAGCCGCCCAGGATCACCGAGATGAAGCTGCGGTTCATCGCCTTGCACATGATGTAGCTGAGGATGGCGCCCGACGAACCGACCAGCGCCCCGGTGATGATCAGCGCCGTGTTGCCCAGCGTGAAGCCGATGCCCGCCGCCGCCCACCCCGAGTAGGAGTTGAGCATCGACACCACCACCGGCATGTCGGCGCCGCCGATCGGGATGATCATCAGGACGCCCAGCACCAGCGACAGGATGGTGATCAGCCAGAACAGCCACGGATTGGCGGTGAGGAAGAAGGCGATGATCAGCACCACCAGCAGCGCGCCGAGGGCGGCATGGATCATGTGCCGGTTGGGCAGGATGATCGGCTTACCGCTCATGTTGCCGTTGAGCTTGAGGAAGGCGATCACCGAGCCGGTGAAGGTGAAGGCGCCGATGGCGACGCCGATGCTCATCTCGATCAGGCTCTGGGCGTGGATGTGCCCGGCCTCGCCGATGCCGAAGCTCTCGGGCGCATAGAGCGCAGCCGCCGCCACGAACACCGCGGCAAGGCCCACCAGCGAATGGAAGGCCGCCACCAGTTGCGGCATGTCGGTCATCTTCACCTGGCGCGCCATCACCGCGCCGATGCCGCCGCCGATGGCGAGGCCGCCCAGGATCAGCGCCCAGCTGAGCAGGTCGCTGGGGCCGGCCACCGCCAGCGTCGTCAGCACGGCGATCGCCATGCCGATCATGCCGAAGTTGTTGCCCTGCCGCGCCGAGGCCGGGCTCGACAGCCCGCGCAACGCGAGGATGAACAGCACACCCGCAACGAGGTAGAGGATGGCGGCGATATTGGCGTCGATCATGACCTAACCCCGGCATTGCTGCGCGCTGCGATGATGAGCCCCGCGACGACCAGAAGCGCGGCTGCAAGAAAGCTGATCCCGGCAAGGGTGAAGAATTCCGCGCCGCCGGACAGCGTGCTCTTGGCGGTCGCCAGCGACATCAGCAGGTTGCCGAGCGCCACCAGCAGGACCGAGAAGGCGAGGAGCCTGCCCCAGAGCGGACGCAGCATGGACCCTGCGAGGAAGCGGATGGCCAGAATGGCCGCAAAGCTCAGACCCGTGAGGATCTGGAAGATCGGCGGCAACATGGCGGCGGCTTCGGCTGGAGACAGCATCAGCTCTTCTTCTTGTACATCGCCAGCATGCGCTGCGTGACGAGGAAGCCGCCGAAGATGTTGACGCTGGCAAGGATCAGCGCCAGGAACCCGAAGATCTTGGCGGTCCAGTTGGGCTCGCCCACCTGGTTGACCCCGACCGCGAGCAGCGCACCCACCACGATCACCGAGGAGATCGCATTGGTGACGCTCATCAGCGGCGTGTGCAGCGCCGGCGTCACCGACCAGATCACGAAATAGCCCACGAAGATGGCGAGCACGAAGATCGCCAGCTGGAAGATGAAGGGATCGATCGCGCCCATCAGTTGGAATCCTTCTTGTCGGCCGCGCCGGTCTTGGCGGGTTCGGCGGGGGTGACGGCATCGGCGGCGGCGGCCGGGGCCTCGCCCGATGCCGACTTCTCGGCGGCCCCGGTCTTGACGGGATCGGCCGCGACCGGCGCCTCGAGCGGCGTCGCCCCCGGCACCTTGATATTGGGATGCACCACCGCGCCGCCGCGGGTCAGCACCGTCGCCTTGACCAGCTCGTCATCCCAGTTGATGGCGAGCTTCTTTTCCTTCTTGTCGATCAGCGTCTCGAGGAAGGACACGAGGTTGCGCGCGTAGAGCGGGCTGGCCGAGGTGGCAAGGCGCCCCGGCACGTTGAGGTGGCCGATGATCGTCACGCCATTGGCCGTCGTCGCGACTTTGCCGGGCTGGGTCAGTTCGACATTGCCGCCGCGCTCCGCCGCTAGGTCGACGATCACCGATCCCGGCGCCATCGATTCGACCATCGCCCGGCTCACCAGCTTGGGCGCCGGCCGACCGGGGATCAGCGCCGTGGTGATGACGATGTCCTGCTTGGCAATGTGGCCGGCGACCAGCGCCGCTTGCGCCGCCTGCTCGTCCTGGGTCAGCTCGCGTGCATAGCCGCCCGAACCGGAGGCATCCTTCAGCGCTTCTGTCATGATGAACTTGGCGCCGAGCGATTCGACCTGTTCACCCGCCGCGGCCCGCACGTCGGTGGCGGTCACCACCGCGCCGAGCCGCTTGGCCGTCGCGATCGCCTGCAGGCCGGCAACGCCGGCGCCCATCACGAACACCTTGGCGGGGCGCACCGTCCCGGCCGCGGTCATCATCATCGGCATGGCACGGTCGAAGGCCACCGCCGCGTCGATCACCGCCTGGTAGCCGGCGAGGTTCGCCTGGCTCGACAGCACGTCCATCACCTGCGCACGGGTGATGCGCGGCATGAATTCCATGGCGACCGCCGTCAGCCCGACCTTGGCATAGCCGCCGATCTCGCCCTCGCTGCCATAGGGATCCATGATCCCCACCACCAGCGCACCGGGCGTGATCCCGAGCAGGGTGCCCACCGACGGGCGCCGCACCGCGAGGACGATCTCGGCATCCTTGACCGTCGCGGCGGCCGGCCCGACGCTGGCGCCGGCGGCCACGTAGTCGGCATCGGGAAAGCGCGCGGCATCGCCGGCCCCGGCCTCGATGGCCACCGTCGCACCCAGCCCGATCAGCTTGGTGACGGTCTCCGGCGTCGCGGCGACGCGGGTTTCCCCGTCGGCGCGCTCTCGCAGCACTGCTATCTTCATCGACGTCTCCAGATCGTTCGCCCGGGGCGCCGGAGACGCCGCGCGGCGTGCCTGCGCTGTTCCTAGGCGGGACGGCGCTTGCCCATCATCGACTGCGCCACCGGCACGACGATCATCAGCACCAGCAGCACGGCACCCAGCACCGGCTGGCCGGCCTCGATGAAGCAGAACAGTGCCAGCACCAGGAAGGCCATCGACACGATGCCGGCCTTCACCAGGGTGAGGAACCCGCTATAGGTGGCGTTGTGCTGGGCATAGTCCATCGCCGGAACATCGGCGGCGGGGGCGGCGGGTTTCTTGGCCATCGGGTCCTCTAGGCGGTTTCAGTTCGGCGAAGTCGATTCCAGTTCGCCGATCAGCCGCTCGATCATCGAGAGCCCCAGCGACCAGAATTGGGGATCGCGCGCATCCAGCCCGAACGGCTTCAGGAGTTCGGAATGATGCTTGCTGCCCCCTGCCCTGAGCAGCTCCAGATAACGCTCTGCGAAGCCCTCGGACGACTTCTCATACTGTGCATAGAGGGAGTTCACAAGACAGTCGCCGAAGGCATAGGCGTACACGTAAAACGGCGAGTGGATGAAGTGCGGGATATAGGCCCAGAAGATGTCGTAGCCCTCGTTCAGCCGGATCGCCGGCCCGAGGCTCTCGGCCGCCACGCTGAGCCAGATTTCATTGAGTTCGGCGGTCGTCAGCTCGCCCTGGCGCCGCCGCGTGTGAACCTCGCGCTCGAAGCTGTAGAAGGCAATCTGTCGCACCACCGTGTTGAGCATGTCCTCCACCTTGCTCGACAGCATGGCGAAGCGCTGCCGCTTGTCGGTGGTCTTGTCCAGCATTGAACGGAAGGTCAGCATCTCGCCGAACACCGAGGCCGTTTCGGCCAGCGTCAGCGGCGTCGGCGCCATCAGCGCGCCCTGCCCGCCGGCCAGCACCTGGTGCACGCCGTGGCCGAGTTCGTGCGCCAGCGTCATCACGTCGCGGGCTTTGCCGAGGTAGTTGAGCATCAGATAGGGGTGCGAGGAGGGGACCGTCGGATGCGCGAAGGCGCCCGGCGACTTGCCCTGCTTGGTCGGCGCGTCGATCCAGCCCTTCTCGAAGAACGGCTGCGCGATCTCGACCAGCTTGGGCGAGAACCGGCCATAGGCCTCGAGTACGGTATCGGTGGCACTCCGCCAGTCGTAGATCCGCTCGTCGGCCGTCGGCAGCGGCGCGTTGCGGTCCCAGGCATTGAGCTGCGGCTTGCCGAACCACCTGGCCTTCATCGCGTAGTACTTGTGGCTCAGGCGTGGATAGGCCGCCCGCACCGCGCTCTGCAGGGCATCCACCACCTCGCGCTCCACCGAGTTCTCGAGGTGTCGGCTGTCGGCGATGTCCTTGAAGCCGTGCCAGCGGTCGGCAATTTCCTTGTCCTTGGCCAGCACGTTGGTGATGTGCGTGAACAGCCGCTCGTTGCCGTGCAGCGTCCGCGAAATCCCGTTGAACGCCGCCTCGCGCTTGCTTTCGTCCCGGTCGGACAGCAGGTTCAGGATGCTCTCGAGGTTCATCTGCTCGCCGAGCGCCTCGAACTTGAGGCTCGCCATGGTTTCGTCGAACAGCCGGTTCCAGGCCGAGGCGCCGGTCACCGATTTCTCGTGGAACAGCTGCTCGGTCCGGTCGTCGAGCTGGTAGGGCTTGGCTTTGCGCAGTTCGGTGAACCACGGCCGGTAGCGGGCGAGCGTCGCGTCGCGCGCCATCGCCGCATCGAGCGCCGCCTCCTCGATCCGGTTGAGCTCGAGCGAAAAGAAGATCAGCCCGGTCGACAGGTCGGTCAGCGCCTGGCTGAGATCGCCGAGGAACTTGACCCGGTCAGGCTCCTGGGTGTTCCGCACGTATTGCAGGAACGCATAGGACCCCAGCTTGCCGGTGACGTCGCTGAGCGCCTCGTAGCGGACGATTGCCTCGACCAGCTTGCCCGCCTCGGTCAGTGCCGCGAGCTTGCCCTTGTAGTCCGCCTCGAACGCCCTGGCCTCGTCCTGCGCCCGCTTGAGGTCGGCCTTCAGTTCCGGGGCGTCATTGCCGGCATAGAGGTCGCCGAGGTTCCACACCGGCAGCGTCCCCAGCTCGTTGTGCCCCTTCTGGGCGGCGGCCTCGGGCGCGTGTGGCAAATGGCGGTTGGTCAACTTCTCACCTCGGTCTGCGGTTGCGGCGCGACCTTAGCCAGCGCCGGCAAGGATGTGAAGCAGCCGCGCCCGTGGCGGCAGAAATGCCAGCCTTAATCGCCCCTTAACCCCCCCTCCCGATGCTGGGTCAAAACGGCACAGCGCGATTCGTCTGCTGCGGGCAGTCGTGCAACGACCACACTCACGGGGGCCCATGTTTCGCGTTCTGA
Source organism: Devosia sp. (assembly GCA_041916695.1). Lineage (GTDB taxonomy): Bacteria > Pseudomonadota > Alphaproteobacteria > Rhizobiales > Devosiaceae > Devosia_A. Next base: position 290,434 of record JAYRZA010000001.1, read on the forward strand.
TAGTTGACGACGATGCAGTGCAGTTGCGTCTGACATCGGAGGTCGCCACGCGCGCCGGGTTCCGGCCGGTCACTGCCGCATCCGGCCGCGAGGCGCTGGACCTGCTGAAGGCCGATCCGCGCATCGGCGCCATGGTTCTTGACCTCGTCATGCCCGATCTCGACGGCATGGCGGTGCTCGAGCAGATGCGGCGCGGCGGATTCGCCACCCCGGTGATCGTGCAGACGGCGCAGGCCTCGCTCGAGACCGTCGTCACCGCCATGCGCCAGGGGGCGGTCGACTTCTTCGTCAAGCCGGTGTCGCCGGAGCGAATGACCGTCTCGCTGCACAATGCCGTCAGGCTGGGCGAACTCGAGTCGCTGCTGCGGACCGACCGCGGGCGCCTCAGCCACAGCATGGGCCTCGGCGACATTGTCACCCGCTCCCCCGCCATGGAGCGCGTCCAGGCGCTTTGCGCCAGGGCGGCCCGCACCGGCCACCCGATCCTCCTCGAGGGTGAAGCGGGTACCGGCAAGGACCTGCTGGCCCGCGTCATCCACGGCACCGGCGAGCGCTCCGGCCGGGCCTTCGTCACGGCCAACTGCGCCACGATCGATCCCGACGAAATCGACAACGTGCTGTTCGGTCGCCTGCCGGCCGGTGGCGATGACGCCCCCTCGGGCAAGGTGTTCGAGGCGCAGGGCGGCACTCTGCTGCTCGACGAGGTCGGCGATCTGCCCAAGCCAACCCAGGCGAGGCTGCTGACGCTGCTCGAACGCGGCGAGGTCCGGCCGGCCGGCTCCGACCGCCCGCTGCGGGTCAACGTGCGGCTGATCGCGACCACCAGTCGGCGGCTGCTCAACCTCGCCCGGTCGGGCGATTTCCGCGAGGACCTCTACTACCGCCTCAACGTGCTGCCGATCTACCTGCCCCCGCTGCGCGACCGCCCCGAGGACGTGCCGGCCCTGGCCGCGCAGTTTGCCGCGCGCCACGCCGCCGAACTGGGCAAGCGGGTCGCCGGCCTGTCGGAGGCGGCGCTCGGCCTGCTGCGCGGCTTCGATTGGCCCGGCAACGTCCGGCAGCTCGAAAATGCCGTCTACCGCGCCGTCGCGCTGGCCGGCACGGCCTGGCTCGAGCCGGCGGATTTTCCCCAGGTCGTCGTGCAGGGGACCGGGCGGGCCGAGGCGCTGCGCCAGGTCGCGACCCTGCGCGCCCCTTCAGCCCCGGTTCACATTGACGACGCCAGGATGCAGGGGCGCGATGCGATGAAGGTTGCCGCCGCGACCGATCGCTTCGTCGCCGGCACCGGCGAGGTTGCCGCGCTCGCGGACGTGGAACGTGAGCTGATCGTGTTTGCGCTGGCGCGCTACGGCTACCGCATGTCGCGGGTCGCCCGGGCGCTCGGCATCGGCCGGTCGACGCTGTACCGCAAGCTGCGGGAGTATGGGCTGGATGAGGGACTGGCCAGCGACGCGGCCTGAATCACGGCGTGCCGCGTTGCAGCAAGTCCACAGTCTTGCCTCACAAAATCGCGAGGAATTGTCTCGGTTAAGCTTTTGAGGCTAAGCAAAAATGGTAATCTGCGACGGGCGTCGACTCCTCCCGCGTCACGACGCCGGCATCGACAGCCCGCATTGGGCACGGAGCATCTGATGGCCAAGCTGAAGGCCCTGTTGTTGGCTGGAACCATTGCGTTGGGCGCGCCGCTCGCGTCGCTTGCCCAGGAAGTGGTGACGGTTGCCGGCATCGAGGCGACCCGAGTGGTCATCGCCCCGCCCAAGACCGAGCTCGCCCGCATCATCAAGGCAGGGCTGTCGAGCGCCTACAGCTCGGCCGAAAAGGGCACGCGCGCCTACACCCAGACGCAGAAGCTCTACTTCTTCTATGGTTCCCGGCACTTCGAGCCGCTCTGGCTGCAGAAGACCGCCGACGGCAAGATCGCGTTCTCGGCCAGCGCCGAGCGCATCATCGATGTCTTCGAGGCCGCCGAGAAGGAGGGCTTCCGCCCCTCCGACTATCTCACCGCCGACCTCGACGTGGCCGCGGCCGGCACCGACCCCGCCAGGCTCGCCGCCCTTGAGACGGCCTTTTCGGCCGCCGCCATCCGCTACGCTCAGGACGCCTATGGCGGGCGCGTCGCCCCCACCGCGGTCAACAAGACGTGGACCATCGCGCCCAAGCGGATCAACGAAGCCGAGATGCTGGTCAGGCTCGCCGAGAGCAGCCAGCCCGACCAGATCCTGCTCGACCTGTCGCCCAAGCAGCCCGAGTTCGTCCGCCTGCGGGCGGCCCTCGCCAAGTTCTATGGCGCCGAAGTCGTCGACGCCGCCGTCACCATCCCGGATGGGCCGCTGCTCAAGCCGGGCATGAAGGACGAGCGCGTCACGCTGCTGCGCCAGCGCCTCGAGGTGCCGGAACCCGATATCCCGGAAACCGCCGGCGCCACGGCCACGGTCGACATCAGCTACGACGAGGCGCTGGTCGCCGCGGTCAAGACCTTCCAGGAAAGCCTCGGGCTGAATGCCGACGGCGTCATCGGCCCCGCCACCGTCGCCGCGCTCAACGGTGGATCGGCGACCACCAAGGAAGACATCATCGCCAACATGGAGCGCTGGCGCTGGGAGCCCGATGATTTCGGCCGCTTCGAGGTCGAGGTGAACATCCCGGAGTTCCGCCTGTGGATCAAGCAGGACGACAAGGTGGTGCACACCACCCGCGTCGTCGTCGGCCGGCCGCAGAACCAGACCCCGGTGTTCAACGACGAGATCGAGCACATCGTCGTCAACCCGTACTGGAACGTGCCGCCCTCGATCGCCGTCAACGAGATCAAGCCGCACCTGATCGCCAATCCGGGCTATCTGGCCAGCCAGAACATGGAAATGCTGGCCGGCGGCAAGGTGGTCAACGCCTCGGCCATCGACTGGACCCAGACCAACATCAACAACTATCACATCCGGCAGCGGCCCGGCGGTGGCAACGCCCTGGGGCGGATCAAGTTCCTGTTCCCCAACCAGCACGACGTGTACCTGCACGACACCCCGTCCAAGTCGCTGTTCGCGCGCTCCTTCCGCGCCTACAGCCACGGCTGCGTGCGCGTCGAGAACCCGATGGCCTTCGCCGAGGCCCTGGTCCAGCTCGAGCCCGAGATCACGCTCGCCTCGATCGAGAACATGGTCGGGGACAAGGAGCGCTGGCTCAACCTGTCCAGCAAGATCCCGGTCCACATCTCGTACTTCACGCTGCGCGTCGACGAGGACGGCACCATTCGCTCCTATGGCGACGTCTACGGCGCCAACAAGCGGTTGATCGAGCTTCTCAACGAGTAGCGCCGCCGCATCGATGCGACTAGTATGGGCCCGCTGCCTCAGGGCGACGGCCGATTTGTCGGGTGCCGTTTTGTCCTGCGTTTACTAATGCGTAGGAAATCGGCCTTGGTTCGGCCGGAATTCCTGCCTATCCAGAACCTCGGGGTTGTCGGCCCGAGGGTTGGCTACCAGGCGTTAGCGTTAACGATCTCTCATCGGTACTGCGCTAGTCTCCTGTCGTATTCTGGTTGCAACGGGCTGTTCGGGGCGTGTCGGGGAAAGTTCTGGGTTTCATCGGGAAGCTGTCGCGGCTGCTGCTTGTCGCAGTGCTGGCCGTGACCGCTCTCGTGCCTCCCGCGGTGACCCCCGCCGTCGCTGCCCAGGGCGATCGCACCCTCTACCTGCATCACACCCATACCGGCGAGACCGGGCGATTCACCTACAAGCGCAACGGCCAGTTCGATCAGGCCGTGCTGCGTCAGCTGAACGTCTTCCTCGCCGACTGGCGGACCAAAGAGCCGACCAAGATGGATCCGGCTCTCTTCGATCTGCTCTGGATGGTCTACCAGGAGGTCGGCGCCACCCAGCCCTACAACATCGTCTCGTCCTATCGCTCGCCCAAGACCAACAAGATGCTGCGCGCCAAGTCGTCCGGCGTCGCCGAGAACTCGCAGCACATGCGCGGCAAGGCGATGGACGTCTTCATTCCCGGCATCAACCTGTCGGTGCTGCGCGCCACGGCCATGAAGTACCAGGTCGGCGGCGTCGGCTACTATCCCACCTCGGGCAGCCCGTTCGTGCACATGGACACCGGCAACGTGCGGGCCTGGCCGCGCATGACCCGCGCCCAGTTGAAGAAGGTCTTCCCCGACGGCAAGACCCTGCACCTGCCGACCGACGGCAAGCCCCTATCGCAGGAGGGCCGCGCCTACGCCCAGGCGCAGTGGACCAAGTGCCATGCCGTTCCCTGCAACGGCAAGGTGACGTTCGATACCAACCCGGGCATCATGGTGGCCGACACCACCGGTGATGTCGCACCGATCCCGGCGGTCCGTCCGCGCAACCTCGGCGGCGACGGCACCGTGCTGATGGCATCGCTCGATGAGCCGGCCCAGCGCGTCGTTTCGACTTTCGAGGTGACCGCGCCGATTCCGCTCTACCGCCCGCACGATCAGTCCGGCCAGGTCGCGGCCGTCGAACCGGCCACCGGTGGTGGCGACTACTCGGCCTGGCAGGCCGCCGGGGCACCGGTCCCGGCGACCAAGTCCGCCCGCATCAAGCTCGCCACCCGCTCGCCGATGCTGACCGACGGCCAGGTGACCGCCGTTGCCGCGCTGACCGCCATCGAGGACGAACTGCCCAAGCCGCGCATCCTGATGACGCCCCAGCTCGATGCGCTGGTCTCCGCCTACGTGCCGACCAATCCCGATCCGGGCGCGGAACTGGCGCTCAAGATGATCATCGAGCGCGAGGGCGGCATCGAGGCCGTCCGGCCGGAGGAGCCGGACAGCATCGAAACGGCCTCGCTGGGGGATGGCGGCTTCGCCGGCCGCGGCAGCATCTTCGAGACCACCTTCGACCTGCTCGGCGATACCGCCGCCCCGGCCCCGATGACCGCCGCGCTCGCCGAACTCGCCCTGCGCCGGCAGCCCGATCCGAGCATCGCGCTGCGTCCCGAAATCGACTTCGTCGCCCCCGAGATCGACCACGTCAACGAGACGCTGGTGCAGCCGGTCTTCATGACCACGGCCTTCTGGGCCGAGCTGACCGAGGCCGAGGGCTACCTCGAGAAGGCCACCGAGCTTGGCCCCCTCACCGGCCGGGTCGATTTCATCCCGGGCACCGCGGCCATCCCCGCCTATGATCGCTTCGTGACCGGGGCGCCGCAGCTTGTGGCGGGGACCTGAGCGCCTCGGCCGCCCTTCGCGTTCAACTGTTGACCCGAGCCCGGCGGCCGGCGTTGCAAAGCCTCCGGCGAGGCTCTAAGTCTCGCTGCGGTATTCTCTGGCCCGACGGGCAAAGGAACGGTGCCTCGTGACCACGCCGGACACGCCTCTCCTCGACCAGCTCGAGTCTGTGGACAAACTCAGGACCCTCTCCCGCGAGCAACTGCGTCAGCTGGCCGACGAACTGCGGTCCGAAGTCATCGACGCCGTCTCCGTGACCGGCGGACATCTGGGCGCCGGCCTCGGTGTCGTCGAGCTCACCGTCGCGCTGCATGCCGTGTTCGACACCCCGCGCGACCGGCTGATCTGGGACGTCGGCCACCAGGCCTATCCGCACAAGGTCTTGACCGGCCGCCGCAGCCGCATCCGCACCCTCCGCCAGAAGGACGGACTGTCCGGCTTCACCCGCCGCGCGGAAAGCGAGTTCGATCCGTTCGGGGCCGGTCACTCCTCCACCTCCATCTCCGCCGGCCTCGGCATGGCGGTGGCGTCCGAGCTGCGGGGCGAGAGGCGCAACGTCATCGCCGTCATCGGCGACGGCGCCATGTCCGCCGGCATGGCCTACGAGGCGATGAACAACGCCGGCGCCATGGATGCGCGGCTGATCGTCATCCTCAACGACAATGACATGTCGATCGCGCCGCCCACCGGCGCCATGCGCTCCTACCTTGCCAAGCTGGTCTCTGGACCGGCCTATCGCGGCTTTCGCGACACCGCCAAGTCGATCACCGGCAAGCTGCCGCGCCTCATCCACGAGACGGCCCGCAAGACCGAGGAGTTCGCCCGCTCCTTCTTCACCGGCGGAACGCTGTTCGAGGAACTGGGCTTCTTCTATGTCGGCCCGATCGACGGCCACAATCTCAACGACCTGCTCGACGTGCTGCACAACGTCCGCGACATGCAGTCCGGTCCCATCCTGATCCACGTCGTCACCAAGAAGGGTAAGGGCTACGCGCCGGCCGAGAGTTCCGCCGACAAGTATCACGGCGTCAACAAGTTCAATGTCGTTACCGGCGCGCAGGCCAAGCCGCCGTCCAACGCTCCGTCCTACACCGCCGTCTTTGCCCAGAGCCTGATCGAGGAGGCGCGCCGCGACGAGAGCATCGTTGCCGTCACGGCCGCCATGCCCAACGGCACCGGTCTCGACAAGTTCGCCGAGCTGTTCCCGTCCCGGCTCTTCGATGTCGGCATCGCCGAGCAGCACGCCGTCACCTTCGCCGCCGGCATGGCCACCGAGGGGCTGAAGCCCTTCGTCGCCATCTACTCCACCTTCCTGCAGCGTGCCTACGATCAGGTCGTGCACGATGTCGCCGTGCAGGGTCTCCCGGTGCGCTTCGCCATCGACCGGGCCGGCTATGTCGGCGCCGATGGCCCGACCCACGCCGGCAACTATGACGCGGCCTATCTCGGCGCCATTCCCGGCATGGTGATCATGGCCGCCGGCGACGAGGCCGAACTGCGGCATATGGTGGCGACCGCCGCCGCCTACGACGAGGGGCCGATCGCCTTCCGCTACCCGCGCGGCGACGGCCTCGGCGTCGAGCTGCCCGAACGCGGCACCCCGCTCGAGATCGGCCGCGGCCGCGTGCTGCGCGAGGGCAAGACCGTCGCGCTGCTGAGCTTCGGCACCCGCCTCGGCGAGGTGCTGGCCGCGGCGGAACGCCTTGCCGCCTACGGCCTCGCCCCCACCATCGCCGATGCCCGCTTCATGAAGCCGCTCGATCATGCCCTGATCACGCGGCTCGCCCGCGAGCACGAGCTGCTGGTGACCGTCGAGGAGAACGGCATCGGCGGCTTCGGCAGCCATGTGGCGACCTTCCTCGCCACCAATGGCCTGCTCGACGGCAAGCTGAAGTTCCGGCCGCTGATGATCCCCGACGTGTTCACCGAGCAGGCCGGCGTCAACGACATGTACGCCGCCGCCGGCCTCGACCGCGCCGGCATCGTGGCGACCGTGCTGACCACCCTCGGCATCGCCGCCGCGCCGGCAGCCAAGTCCACCAAGGCCTGAGCCCCCGACATCCGCCCCCACCGTTCACGGGGGAGGCCATCGCATTCGCGCGTTTGAGGCGGTCGGGAGCGCCTTCTCCCCTTGCGCGTGAAGGTGCCCGAAGGGCGGATGAGGGGTTTCTGCCGGAGGCGAAGCCGCCGGAGTGGGCGCCCGCACCCCCGATGCCGCCCGGTGAGGATGTCTCCACCCCGCGCGCGAGAATCAGCTACGACCCTGCGCATGCAGCTCGGCATAGACATGGGCGAGGCGCAGGGCGGCAGCGCGGCCCTGCTCGATCTCGAGGAACTCCTGGCCACCCGCCTGCTGGTGCAGGGCAATTCCGGTTCGGGCAAGTCCCACCTGCTCCGCCGCCTGCTCGAACAGAGTGCCCCCCATGTCCAGCAGTGCATCGTCGACCCGGAGGGCGATTTCGTCACCCTCGCCGATCGGTTCGGCCACCTGGTGGTCGAGGCGGATCGACCCGAGGCCGAGCTGACCCGCATCGCCGGCCGCGTCCGCCAGCACCGGGTCTCGGTGGTGCTCGATCTCGAGGGCCTCGACGTCGAGCAGCAGATGCGGGCCGCCGCCGCCTTCCTCGGCGGCATGTTCGATGCGGACCGGGACTACTGGTACCCGGTGCTCGTCGTCGTCGACGAGGCGCAGCTCTTCGCCCCCGCCGTCGCCGGCGAGGTCTCCGACGAAGCGCGCAAGCTCTCCCTCGGCGCAATGACCAACCTGATGTGCCGCGGCCGGAAGCGCGGCCTCGCCGGCGTCATTGCCACGCAGCGGCTGGCCAAGCTCGCCAAGAACGTCGCCGCCGAGGCCAGCAACTTCCTGATGGGCCGCACCTTTCTCGATATCGACATGGCGCGCGCCGCCGACCTCCTGGGCATGGACCGGCGGCAGTCCGAGATGTTCCGCGACCTCGCCCGCGGGCACTTCGTCGCCCTCGGACCGGCGCTGTCCCGCCGGCCGCTGCCGGTCCGGATCGGCTCCGTCGAGACCTCGGCCCGCTCGACCAGTCCCAGGCTGCTGCCGCTTCCGGTGGCGGCCGCCGACCCGGCCGAGCTGATCTTCGCCCGCGAGCCCGCCGGGCAGCGACCGCCGCGTCCCCCGTCGCGCCCCTCGCCGGTGCCGACCGCCGAACTCCTCGCCGAGGCCTCCCGGCCTGCCCCGCGGGTCGTCCCGCCCGGCGCCCCCGACGCCGACGCCGACGATCGCGACGCGAGCATGGACTCGGTGCTGCGCGAGATGCTGGAGGACCCCGACTCGGCATTCCGTTCGGTGGCCGTGCTGTACCAGGATTTCCTCGTGCGCTGCCGCATCCGCAGGGTGCGTGGCGAGGCGCTGGCGCTGCCCGCCTTCCGGCGCAGGCTCGCGGTGGCGCGTGCCGGGGTCGGCCCGGACGTCGCCGATTCGGATGCCTGGCAGCAGGCCCTGCATCTCTCCGGGTCGCTGGCCGAGGATGTGCAGGGGGTGTTTCTGGTCGTCGCCCAGGCGAGCCTCGCCCGCGACCCCTGCCCCTCCGACGCCATGCTGGCCCGGGCCTACGGCACCCATTCCACCGGCCGCGCGCGCCGCGTGCTCGCCTATTTCGAGGAGCGCGGCCTCATCGTGCTGAGAACCGACCACAAGGGCCGCCGCATCGCGGCCTTTCCGGATCTGGGCACCGAAACCGCGGCCGGCGACCCCGATGCGCCCGACGCCAGCGCCCGGCGCAGCGCGGCGGAGTAGGACTCAGCCGGTTTCCTCGAGGAAGCGCACCGCCCCGATATGCGGCAGGTTGCGGTTGCGCTGCGCATAGTCGATGCCGTAGCCGACCACGAACTTGTCGGGGATCTCGAAGCCGATCCAGCGGGCCTTCACGTCGACCTCGCGCCGCGATGGCTTGTCGAGCAGGGCGCACACCTCGATCCGGCCCGGGTGCCGCGTCCCGAGGATCTCGAGCACGTGCCTGAGCGTATGGCCGGTGTCGACGATGTCCTCGACCAGCAGCACGTCGCGGCCCTCGATCTCGCCCCTGAGGTCCTTGAGGATGCGCACCTCGCGGCTCGATTCGGTGGAATTGCCGTAGGAAGACACCTCGAGGAAGTCGACCTCGACCGGCAGGTCGAGCTCCCGCACCAGGTCCGCGATGAAGACGAACGAGCCGCGCAGCAGGCCGACCACCACCAGCTTGTCGGTGCCCTTGTAGAAGCCCGAAATCTCCCGCGCCAGCGACTCGACCCGCGCGGCGATCGCCTTGGCCGAAATCAGTTCCTCGATCACGTATGGTGTCGTCATGGTGCCCCCGGGAACAGCGTCGCTGCGCGCCGTCTCCGGTACCCTCACCGGTGCCGGGCTGGCAAGCGAAACCGCGTCGGCCGATCAGTCGCGGATCGCCCGGCGGACCCGGCGGATCGCCCGCCTGATCCGTGTCCTCAGGCCATTGGTCCAGCCGAATGGCCTGCTGGCCGTCGTCCCGATCGACGCGACCGGCTCTGCGGCGACGCGCTCGAGCAGGCGGACGAACGGGTCCGCCTGCGTTCTCGCGAGCTTGGCTTCGAGCCAGGCCGGCAGGGGCTTCTGCCGCCAGGCAAAGTATGCCGCGTATTGCTCCGGATCGGCCAGCAGCCGGCGCAGGTAGGCGGCAAGGCCGGCCGGTCCCCCATGCGCCTCGGCATCGACATAGGAGTGCTCCGGCGCGAATTCCCTCACGTTCGGGGCACCGCGGTAGACCGGCACCGTGCCGGCCAGCAGCGGCTCGAACAGCTTCTCGGTGACATAGTCGGGCGCGATCGAGTTCTCGAGGCCGAGGCAGAAGGGATAGCCGCGGATGATCTCGAGCTTGGTCTCGGGCCCGCGGTCGGGAACCGGAAGCTGCCGGTTGTTCAGCAGCCGGCCGAAGGAATCGACGCCGATCTGCTGCATCAGTTCGGCCGCGAACGCGTTGCGACCGCACGCATCGGTCATCGCCGACTGCAGCATCGCCACCGGCACCGCCTCGCGGTGCGCCGGCAACGGCATCGACCGCGCCGCCTGCCACCGCTCGGCCGGCGGCAGATAGGGCATCCAGACGTCCGCCCCCTGCTCGTAGGTCATCCGCAGCTCGAAGTGCCGCAGGAACCCCGGCTCGGCGAGCCGGCGGTAGTTGACGCTGCTCTCCATCGACCAGACCACCCATTTCTGTCCGGCGAACTTGGGGGTGTCCTCCGGCAGCGACCGGCGCCAGTCGGGCAGGTGGAAGACCACGGCATCGGCCTCCCCGATGCGGCCCGGGTCGGTGGTGAAATGATCGACGATATGGGCTGGCACCAGGTCCAGCGGCGAGCGGCCGAAATACCCGGTCCAGAACAGGATCAGCGGCCGCCTGGTGGTCATTCTCGACGGCCCCTGGGGACAGGTCTGGGTGCGGCCGGACCATAACCGGCCGGGCCCGGGCCGCGCAACGGCCGGCTTGCGCCGGCGCCGATTCCGGCTGTGCAGCCGCCGCCGCTGCGCTACTACTATGGTCGTGCATCGATCCGGGGAGGGGGCGGTGGCGCGCGAGGAATATGACCACATCGTCGTCGGTGGCGGCGCATCCGGCTGCGTCGCGGCGGCGCGGCTGGTCGGCGACGGCAATCGCCGCGTGCTGCTGCTCGAGGCGGGCTATTCGCACCATCATCCGCTGCTCGACATGCCCCCCGGCATCTTCAAGCTGATCAACGGCTCGAGGTACATGACCTATCACCACACGACGCCGCAGGAGCACCTGCACGGGCGCGTGCACGATATCCCGCAGGGCAATGTGCTGGGCGGCGGCTCGTCGGTGAACGCGCAGGTCTACATGCGCGGCCGCCCCTCCGACTACGATGCGTGGGACGATATCCTGCGCGGCAACAACGACGGGGCCCGCTGGAACTGGCCTGCCGTCCTCGCGCACTTCCGCCGCCTCGAGGGCAACAACCGGCTGTCGAACGAGTTGCACGGCACCGACGGCCCGCTGCTCGTTTCCGACCCGGGCCATATCGACGACGTCTCGCGCTGGTTCGTGCAGACCGTGCAGGAGATGGGCGAGCCGCTGACCAATGATTTCAACGGCCCCACCCAGCGCGGCGTCGGCTTTTACCAGTTCACCAACCGCCGCGGGAAGCGCTCGAGTGCCGCCTATGCCTTCATCGAGCCGCTGAAGGCCGATCCGCGGCTGACGGTGAGGCTGCGCTCGCGCGTCGCGCGCATCGGTGTCGAGAACGGCAGGGCGGTGAGCGTCAGCTACCGCGATGCCTCGGGCGCCGAGCGGACCGCCTTCGCGCGCGGCGACATCGTCGTCGCGGCCGGCGCCCTCGTGACCCCCAAGCTCCTCATGCTGTCAGGCATCGGCCCCGCGGCACAGCTGCGATCGCACGGCATCGGCATCAACGCCGATCTCGCCGGCGTCGGACAGAACCTCATCGACCACCCCGAGGTGCCAGTGATCTCGCTGGCCAACGGCCCCTATGGCTACTACCGGCAGGGCGTCGGCTGGCGCATGCTGCGGAACGGCCTCAACTTCAAGCTGTTCGGCAACGGCCCGATCCTGTCGACCGGATTCGAGGCCGGCGCCTTCATCAACCCGCTCGACCGCGACGGCGTCCCCTCCATCCAGGCCTTCTGCGTGCCGATCGTCTATCTCGACCGCGACCTGCTGAAGGTCTTCGACGACGACTACGGCGTCACCATCACCACCGTGCTGGTGAAGCCCAGATCGCGCGGCACGGTCGAACTGCGCTCCGCCGATCCGGACGCCATGCCGCTGGTCTCGCCGAACCTGCTCAAGCATCCCGAGGACATGAGGATCATGGTCGCCGGGCAGCGCTTCTTCCGCGAAGCGCTGCAGACCGGGCCGCTGGGCCGGCGGATCGCCAGGATCATCGCGCCGGCCGGCCCCGACCTCGGCGACGAGGCGATGGCCGAGCACTGCCGCCGCTTCGTCAAGACCAACTACCACCCCGCGAGTACGGCCCGGATGGGGGCCGACGGCGACCCGATGGCGGTACTCGACGCCCGCATGCGCGTGCGCGGCATCGACAACCTGCGTGTCGCCGACATGTCGGCCGTGCCCGACATCAATGCGGGCAACACCAACGCGCCGGCCATGATGCTCGGCGATCGTTGCGCCGACTTCGTGCTCGGGCGCGATCGGCGCGACCCGGGCCAGACCCGGCCAGTCGACAGTCACAGGGAGCAACACGCATGATTCTGGAGCGGTTTCGGATCGACGGCAAGGTAGCGCTGGTCACCGGCAGCACCCGGGGCATCGGGCTGGGCATCGCCGAGGCGCTGGCCGAAGCCGGCGCCCGCGTGGTGCTGTCGTCGAAGGTCCCCAGGCCCGAAGTGATCGAGCGGCTGCGGGCGGCGGGCCATGCCGTCGACTACATCCAGGCCGACCTGCAGGATCCGCCATCCCCACAGCGTCTCGTCGACGACGTGCTGCAGCGCTTCGGCCGGATCGACATCCTCGTCAACAATGCCGGCGTTGCCGGTCACGGCGATACCGTGAGCTTCCCCGACGAGGACTATCGCCGCATCATGGACATCAACCTCGATGCGGTCTACCGCGCCTCGCGCGCCGCCATCGCCGCCATGCGCCGCCAGGGCGGCGGCATCATCCTCAATATCGGCTCGATCTCGGGCGTCGTCTCCAACATCCCGCAGCGCCAGGTCGCCTACAACACCTCCAAGGGCGCCGTGCACATGCTGACGCGCAGCCTCGCCAGCGACTACGTGCAGGACAATATCCGGGTCAACGCCATCGCCCCCGGATACATCGAGACCGAGATGACCCTGCCCCATCTCGAGGGCGAGGAGTGGGGCCCGACCTGGCGGCGGATGACGCCGATGGGACGCGGCGGCACCGTCGAGGACGTGGCCGCGGCGGCGCTGTACCTGTGCTCGCCCGCCTCGGCCTATGTCACCGGCGAGGTCCTCATGGTCGACGGCGGCTACACCATCCGCTGAGCCGCCGGCCCCCGCCCGGGCCGGCCGGGCGTTCGGCGTCGCGGCGAGGTCGGCGCGCGGCGCCGGTCAGTCCTGTTCGTCCTCGCGCGGCGCGGTCGCCATGCCGAGCGCCGTCATGTAGAGCTCCAGCAGCGCTTCCTGTTCCAGGCGTTCGTTGTGGTCCTGCTTGCGGATCGACACGATCTTGCGCAGCACCTTGGTGTCGAAGCCGTTGCCCTTGGCCTCGGCATAGACCTCCTTGATGTCGCCCGCGATGGCGGCCTTTTCCTCCTCGAGCCGCTCGATGCGCTCGATGAAGGCCTTGATCTGGTCCTGCGCGACGCTGTCGGGGGAAACGGTAGCCATCTTCGTCCTCGTTCGAAACTGCCCTCTTCAACCCGTTTGGTCACCCCGGTTCAAGCCCGGAACCGCCCAATTCACATCGCTGAAGCCTTGCGTCCCGCATTTCCGACAAAACGCAGCGTTAGCGATTGACACGGGGCGGGGTGCTTTGCACAACACCACCGCTGCAAACGATTGCACGTGGCATCCGGGTCGATCCATTGCGCTATCTTATGGCCATCGCTGGTTTGCTCGCCGCGGCGTTCGTGGCGCTTGCCGTCTGGTTCCTTGTGCCACGGGCGGAGATTTCGTCGGGAACCGCCCAGGCGCAGGACGTGTCCCCCGCCACCCCCGAGGCCCCCGCCGAGATCGCTGCCGAGGATAGCGGTGCGGGTGACTTCCGGGTCTGCAACGAGACCTCCAACCGCGTCTCGGTCGCCTTCGGCTACCGGGCTGACAAGGGCTGGCAGTCGGAGGGATGGTGGGTGGCGGAGCCCGGCGTCTGCGTGACCGTCTACCGGGGGGACCTCGAGACCCGGCGCTACTACTACCTCTATGCCGCCGACGACGTCGGCGGCGGCGCCTGGGACGGCAACGTCTACATGTGCACGCGCGACGAGAGCTTCACCATCTTCGGGGTTGAGGATTGCCTGGCGCGCGGCTACGAACGAACCGGCTTTTTTGAAGTCGATACGCACAACAAGAGCAACTGGACGCTGCAGCTGACCGAGGGAGAGGTGGTCGGCGGCGAAGCGGAAGGGTCCGACGGGACCCTGCCGCTGGAAGGCGATCTGCCGGGCGAAGGCGACGACGCGGGCCAGACCGACGACACTCCCACTGATGAAGGTGTACCCCTCCAATGAGACGCATGAGACGCGTGAAGATCGTCGCCACACTGGGCCCCGCGTCCAACGACGAGGCCACCATCGAGAAACTGGCCAGGGCGGGCGCCGACGTCTTCCGCATCAACATGAGCCATGCCAGCCACGACCTGCTCCGGCAGACGGTGATGCGCATCCGCGGCGTCGAGGAACGCTTGCGCCATCCGATCGGCATTCTCGTCGACCTGCAGGGCCCCAAGCTGCGGGTGGGCAAGTTCGGCGAGGGCGCGGTGCACCTGGCGGCCGGCGCCCGCTTCGTGCTCGACGGCTCGGACGAGCCGGGCACCAGCGAGCGGGTCAAGCTGCCGCACCCCGAGATCATCGAGTCGGTGTCGGTCGGCGACCGCCTGCTGCTCGACGACGGCAAGCTGCAGCTCAGGGCGACGCGCGTCGGCGGCGGCTCGGTCGAGACCGAGGTGATCTACGGCGGCAAGCTGAGTGACAAGAAGGGCGTCAGCCTGCCCGACACCCTGCTGCCGGTCGGCGCGCTCACAGAGAAGGATCATGCCGACCTGCTCAAGGGCCTCGAGGCCGGCGCCGACTGGATCGCGCTCAGCTTCGTGCAGCGCCCCGAGGACATCATCGATGTCCGGAAGATCGTGCAGGGCCGGGCCGGCGTCATGGCCAAGATCGAGAAGCCGCAGGCCGTCGAGCGGCTCGAAGAGATCATCAAGCTGTGCGACGCCTTCATGATCGCGCGCGGCGACCTCGGCGTGGAAATGCCGCTCGAGCAGGTCCCCGGCCTGCAGAAGCGGATGATCCGCATTGCCCGCCGCTACGGCAAGCCGGTGGTGGTCGCCACCCAGATGCTGGAATCGATGATCAGTTCGCCGGTCCCCACCCGCGCCGAAGTGTCGGACGTCTCGATCGCCGTGTTCGAGGGCGCCGATGCCGTGATGCTCTCGGCCGAAAGCGCCTCGGGCCAGTATCCGGTCGAGTCCGTCACCATGATGAACAAGGTGGCGATGGCGGTGGAGTCCGACGTCAACTACCGCGGCATCATCCGGGCGCAGGCTGCCGAGCCCGAGGCCACCGCCGCCGACGCCATCTCGGCCGCCACCCGCCAGGTTGCCGAAACCCTCGATCTGGCGGCGATCGTCACCTACACCTCCTCGGGTTCCACCGCCATCCGCGCGGCGCGCGAGCGGCCTGCCAAGCCGGTTCTCGCCCTCTCGCCCAACCTGCGCACGGCGCGCCGGCTCGCCGTGGTCTGGGGCGTGCAATGCGTCGAGACGCCGGACGCGGTCAACCTCGAGGACATGGTCGATCGGGCCTGCGTCATCGCCTACCAGGAGGGCCTCGCCCGCCCCGGCGACCGCATCGCCATCACGGCGGGTATCCCGCTCGGCACCCCCGGCGCCACCAACATGCTGCGCATCGCCTTCGTCCGGCAGGACGGCGCGGGCTCGTCGTAGGGCGGCCCGCCGACCACCCCTCCCCGTCCTCCGCCGCCCGGGGGAGGTAGCCAAAGGCACCCACTCGAAAGGTCCTGCCCATGACCACCGCCCTCGACACCACACTCGCCCATGTCGATGCCCATCTCGATGAGAGCGTCGAGCGGCTGAAGACGCTCGTGGCGATCAAGTCGATCTCCACCGATCCGGCCTTTGTCGGCGAGGTGCACCGGGCGGCCGACTGGCTGGCCGCCGAGATCGGGGCCCTGGGCTTCGCCTCCTCGGTCCGCGCCACTCCCGGCCACCCGGTCGTGATCGGGCACGACCTCGCCGGAGCCGGACCGCATGTGCTGTTCTACGCCCACTACGACGTGCAGCCGGTCGATCCGCTGCATCTGTGGAACACCGATCCCTTCGCCGCCACCCTGGTCGAGGGCCCCGGCGGCGAGACCCAGATCGTCGGCCGCGGCACCTCCGACGACAAGGGACAGCTGCTCACCTTCGTCGAGGCCTGCCGGGCCTGGAAGGCCGTGCACGGCAGCCTGCCGCTCAAGGTCAGCCTGATCTTCGAGGGCGAGGAGGAGATCGGCGGCAAGAGCCTGCCCGGCTTCCTGGCCTCCGCGCGGGAGGAACTGGGCGTCGCCGACATCGCGCTCGTCTGCGACACCGACCTGTGGAACGCCACGACGCCCGCCATCGTCACCATGCTGCGCGGCCTCGTCGGCGAGGAAATCGAGATCACCTGCGCCAGCCACGACCTGCACTCGGGCATGTACGGCAATGCCGCGCGCAATCCGATCCAGGTCCTGGCCGACATCATCGCCTCGCTGCGCAACCCCGATGGCAGCGTCGCCATCGCCGGCTTCTACGACGATGTTGCCGAACTGCCGGCCGATATCGCCGCACTCTGGAAGCGGCTTTCCTACGATGAGGCGGCCTTCCTCAGGGGAGCCGGACTGACGACACCGGCGGGCGAAGCCGGGCGCTCGGTACTCGAGCAGACCCGTTCCCGTCCCAGCTGCGAGATCAACGGCATCACCGGCGGCTATACCGGCGACGGCTTCAAGACCGTCATTCCCGCCAAGGCCAGCGCCAAGATCTCGTTCCGCCTCGTCTCAGGCATGGACCCGGCGAAGATTCGCGCCGCGTTCCGCCGGCACGTCGAGGACCGCCTGCCGCCGGACGCCACCGTCTCGTTCCGGGAACACGGCGGCAGCCCGGCCGTCTCGGTACCCGCCGATGGCCCGTTCCTGGCCAGGGCGGCCGGCGCGCTGGCCGAGGAGTGGGGCAGCGAGGCGGCGCTGATCGGTTCGGGCGGTTCCATTCCGGTCGCCGGCGACTTCAAGCGCCAGCTCGGCCTCGATACCTTGCTGATCGGTTTCGCCCGCGACGACGACCGCATCCACTCGCCCAACGAGAAGTACAACCTCTCGAGCTTCCACAAGGGCATCCGCTCCTGGGTGCGGATTCTCGCCGCCTTCGCGGCGCGCTAGGGCGTCCGGCGGGTTCGGCGGCGGCCGGGACAGCGCCGACCGGACCGGGTCGGCGTCTCGCCCCGGCCGGTCCCGCCGCGGTCCAGGGTGAGGTCGTCGGGGTCCCGGAAAAACAAAGGCCCGCCGAAGCGGGCCATTGGCAGGATCGAAGCAGGGATCAGCCCTGGCGGGCCTTGTAGCGCTTGTCGACCTTGTTGATGATGTAGACGCGGCCGCGGCGGCGCACGAGCTTGTTGGCGCGATGGCGGCCCATCAGTGCCTTGAGCGAGTTGGTGACCTTCATTCAAAGACCTCGAAACGAAACAAAAAAGGCGCCGCGCGCCTTCGAATTCGCCTTGTCCATACGGGCAAACGCCCGGCCTGTCAACGCCCGGCACCCCCGTCGCCAACCGCATTTCGCGGCCCGTGCGCGTCGCCGCCCGGCGGGTTAACCGACTGGCAATCGCTGCGCGCCCACAATCGGCCGTCGCTTCCCGCGGGGACCCCATGACAACCGCAACCAGGCCGGACTTCTCCAAGCTGGATGTGCTGCTCGTCGAGCCGACCCCGCACATGTCCACGCTGATCGTGTCCATGCTGCGCCACCTCAAGGTGCACGGCGTCGAAGAGGCGGCCACCTCGTCGGCGGCCCTCGTTCAGCTGGCGCAGCGCAAGTACGGGGCCATCCTCGTCGACGAGGCGCTGAAGCCGATGGACGGTATCGCCCTGACCCGCGCCCTGCGGGCCGCCGAGGGTCCCAACCGCGACACGCCGGTGGTGATGATGTCGTCGGCGCCCGAGGCCGCGCGCATCCTCGCCGCCCGCGACGCCGGCATCAGCGAGTTCCTGCGCAAGCCCTTCGCCGCCCAGCACGTCGAGACGCGCCTCGTCTCGATCCTCGCGGCGCCGCGGCAGTTCATCACCTCGCACGCCTATGCCGGGCCCGACCGGCGTCGCCGGCAGACCGACTACAAGGGCGAGGAGCGGCGCCGGGGCCGCTGATCTCACCGCTCCGCGGTCGCGGCGATCTCGCTCCAGCGATGGCAGGCGACCAGCCGGCCATTGTCCAGCGTCTCGAGCGGCGGGCGGCTCTCGGCACAGATGGCCGCGGCATGGCGGCAGCGGGTCCGAAACGTGCATCCCGACGGCGGATTGATCGGCGACGGGATCTCGCCCACGAGGCCGTCGATCGTGCGCTGCCGCGCCCGGTGCGGATCCGGGATCGGCACCGCGGTTAGCAGCGCCCGGGTATAGGGATGCCGGGGATCGGCATAGAGCTCGTCGCCGCTCGCCAGTTCGACGATGCGCCCGAGATAGAGCACCAGAATGCGGTCCGAGACATGCCGCACCACGCTCAGATTGTGCGAGATGAACACCAGCGTCAGCCCGAACTTCGCCTTGAGATCGCTCAGCAGGTTGAGGATCTGCGCCTGGATCGACACGTCGAGCGCCGACACCGGCTCGTCGCAGACGATCAGCTTGGGCTCGGTGATCAGCGCCCGGGCAATCCCGATGCGCTGCGCCTGTCCGCCCGAGAACTCGTGCGGATAGCGGTTGATCATTTCGGGCAGCAGGCCCACCGCCTCCATCGCCCGGATCACCCGCTCGCGCCGGCCCTTGGCGTCAATTTCCGGCATCAGGGTCCGCAGCGGATCGGCGATGATCTCGCCCACCGTCATGCGCGGGTTGAGCGATGCGAGGGGATCCTGGAAGATGATCTGCAGGTCGCGACGGCGGCGCCGCATCTCTTCCTCGGGCAGCCGCGCGATATCCTCGCCCAGCCACAGCACGCGCCCCTCCTCGGGCGACAGCAGCTGCAGGATGCAGCGGCCGAGCGTCGATTTCCCGCACCCGCTCTCGCCCACGATGCCGAGCGTCTCGCCCCGCCTGACGGAAAAGCTGATGTCCTGCAGCGCCCTCAGCTGCAGCGGGCGCGTGAACAGTCCGGCCGAGACCGAGAAGGACTTCGAGAGATTCTCGATCTTCAGCAGCTCGTCGGTGGTGTCGGGCATCACGCGACCTCCCCGTAGGCGAGCGATCCCTGATGCCAGCAGGCCCTGGCGCGCGAGCCCTCGTCCATCGGCAGCAATGGCGGGCGCTCGGCAAAGCAGGTCTCGAAGCGGAAGGCGCAGCGCGGATGGAAGGCGCACCCGCTCGGCAGCCGTTCGAGGCTGGGCGGCAGGCCCTGGATCGGGTCGAGCCGCTGCGCCCGCTTGGCGACATGCGGCGTGGAATGCAGCAGGCCCAGCGTATAGGGATGCCGCGGATCGTAGAACAGCTCGTCGACGGTTCCGGTCTCGACGCAGCGGCCCCCGTACATCACCATCATGCGGTCGGCGACGCCGGCCACCACGCCGAGGTCGTGGGTGATCAGCACCAGTGCGGTGCCGAACTCGCTGGTCAGCGTCTTGAACAGGTCCAGCATCTGCGCCTGCACGGTGACGTCGAGCGCCGTCGTCGGCTCGTCGGCGATCAGGATCTTCGGCCGGCACAAAAGGGCCATGGCGATCATCACCCGCTGCCGCATGCCGCCCGACAATTCGTGCGGATAGGCATTGGCCCGCTTCGCCGGTTCCGGAATGCCGACCCGTTCCAGCATCTCGACGACCGCCCGGGCAGCCTTGTCCGGGGCGAAGCCCTGGTGGCGCACCAGCACCTCGGCCAGCTGCGTGCGGATCTTCAGGCTCGGGTTGAGCGAGGTCATCGGATCCTGGAAGATCATGGCGATGTCCTTGCCACGATAGGCGTCGAGCCTCTCGCCGGGCAGGCCGATGAGGTCGACCTCGCCCAGCATGGCCCGACCGCTGGCGCGGCCGTTGCGCGCCAGTAGCCCCATGATGGCGAGGAAGGCCTGGCTCTTGCCCGAGCCGCTCTCGCCCACCACTGCCATGGTTTCCCCCGCCGCCAGGCGGAAGCTGAGGTCCGAAACGGCCTTCACCTCCGAGTTGTGCAGCGCAAAGGTGACGTCGAGATCGTCGACGACGAGGACATGGGTCATGCTAGCGGTCCTTCGGATCGAGGGCGTCGCGCAGCCCGTCGCCGACATAGGAGAGGCACACCAGCATCAGCACCAGGATGAAGGCCGGCGTATAGAGCATCCAGGGCAGCGCCTCGGCGACCGGCGCGCCGAACGAGATCAGCGTGCCCAGCGAGGTCTGCGGTTCCTGCACCCCGAGGCCCAGGTAGCTGAGGAAGCTCTCGGTGATGATGATCTCGGGAATGGTCAGCGTCGCATAGATCACCACCGGCCCGGTGAGGTTGGGCAGGATGTGCCGGAAGATGATGGTGAAGGGTCCGGCCCCGCCGGCCTTGGCCGCCTCGATGAACTCGCGCTGCTTGAGGGTCAGCGTCTGGCCGCGCACGATGCGGGCCATGGTGAGCCACTCGAGGAAGCCGATCCCGACGAACAGCAGGACGGGCGAACGACCGAAGATCACCACGAGGATGATCACGAACAGGATGTAGGGCAGGGCGTACATGATGTCGACGAAGCGCATCATCAGGGCATCGACCCGGCCGCCGAAATAGCCGGCCACCGCCCCGTAGACCACGCCGATGACCACCGAGACGGCGGTCGCCACGGCGGCCACGATCAGCGACATCTGCGTGCCCTGCAGGGTGCGGGCCAGCATGTCGCGGCCGTTCTGGTCGGTACCGAAGAAGTGCCCATTCGCCCAGTCCGGCGGCTTGCGGATGCCGGACCAGTCGATCTTGTCGTAGCTCCACGGCAGCAGGTAGGGCCCGAGGAAGGCGAACAGCACGATCGCCACGAGGATGAAGATCGAGACCAGCGCCGCCTTGTTGTTGACGAGGCGCCGCAACGCGTCCTGGGTCAGCGAGCGGCCCTTGGGGGCGTTCGCCAGGGCATCGGCGTAGGCCGACAGCACCGCGTCCTTTCCGGTGATGCCGGCCATCAGCGATACCTCACCTTGGGGTCGAGCCAGGCATAGACGACGTCGACGAGCAGGTTGAGCGCAAGGATGATGAAGACGTAAAGGATCGTCGTTCCGAGCACGAGGCCGTAGTCGCGGTTCAGCGCCGCGGTGATGAAGTACTTGCCGATCCCGGGCAGTGCGAACACCTGTTCCACCACCAGCGAGCCGGTCAGCAGGTAGCTCAGGCCGGGACCGAGGTAGGAGACCACCGGGATCAGCGCCGGCTTGATGGCGTGGCGGGCGAGGATCAGCCGGGTGCCGAGCCCCTTCGAGCGCGCCGTGCGGACATAGTTGGTGCCCAGCACCTCGATCATCGACCCGCGGGTGAGGCGGGCGACGCGCGCGCCATGCGGCATCGACAGGATCAGCACCGGCATGACGAGGTTGAGGATGGCGCCGGGCTGGTAGCCGCCCACCGGCAGCCACCGCAGGTAGACGCCGAACAGCAATTGCGCGAGGTTCGCCATCAGGAAGTTGGGGATCACCAGCGGGATCAGCACCACGAAGACCAGCAGGTAGTCGGGCCACTTGTTCTGGTAGAACGCGGCGAGCGCCCCGGCGATCAGGCCGGCCGCCGTGCCGATGGCGAAGGCGGTGAAGCCCAGCATCAGCGTGAAGGGCAGTCCGATGCCGATCAGCCGGGCCACCGAGAAGTCGCGCATCACCATCGAGGGACCGAAGTCGCCGCGCAGCACGCCCAGGATGTAGTCGACGAACTGCAGCGGCAGCGGCTTGTCGAGATTGTAGTACTCGCGCAGGTTGCGCAGCACGTCGGGCGGCAGCGCCCGCTCGCCGTCGAACGGCCCGCCCGGGGCCAGCCGCAGGATGAAGAAGCAGACCGCGATCGTGATGAACACGATCGGGATGGCCGAAAGCACTCGCCTCAGCGCATATCCGAGCATTTGTCGTGGACCCTTCCCGCCAACCGGGCGGGATCGGCGCTGCTGGCGGGCAGCAGCAGGATGCGGCCGCGAAGCCCGGGGGCTTCGCGGCCACGGCGGTCGGAGCTTACTCCGACTTCGTCATCCAGCGGACACGGTTGATGTCCTTGGCGTTGTCGTTGAAGCCCGAGATCTTCGGCGACACCACGTTCTTGGACACGTACCAGTAGATCGGGATCACCGCGAACTCGTCCATGGCGATCTTTTCGGCCTCGTGCAGCAGTCCGGCGCGCTTGCCGAGGTCGAGTTCCTTGGCGGCCGCGTTCATCAACTCGTCGAACTTGGCGTTCGAGTAGCGGCCGTAGTTGTTGCCCCAGTTCATCGTGCCGTCGGCCTGCTTGATGCCGGTGCGCAGCAGGTCGAGCGTATTGCTGGCGTCCGAATAGTCCAGCAGCCAGCCGGCGCGGCCGACCTGGAAGTCGCCGGCGTTCAGGGCGTCGTAGTGGACCGCGGTCTCGGCGTTGAACAGCTCGACCTCCACGCCGATCTGCTTCCACATGTCCGAGATCGCCACCGCGATGCGCTGGTGGTTCTCGTTGGTGTTGTAGCGCAGCTGCATCTTCAGCGGGCTCTCGGGCGTGAAGCCGGCATCCGCCATCAGCTTCTTGGCCTCCTCGACCCGCTGGTCATAGGGGACCGAAGCCCATTCCGGCATGTACTGCTCGCCCTCGTAGTTCGAGGTTCCCGGCGGCACCCAGCCATAGGCCGGCAGTTCGCCGGTGCCCAGCACGTCCGGACCGATGACGTCGCGCAGCACCGAGATCGACAGCGCCTTGCGGACGTTGACATTGTCCAGCGGCGCCTTGGTCTGGTTCATCACGTAGTAATAGACGCCCAGGAACGGCGCCACATGCGCCTGCCCGGGATAGTTGTCCTGCAGGAACTTGTACTGGTCGGCCGGGAAGTCGGTCAGGATGTCCAGTTCGCCGGCGCGGTAGCGGTTGAGCGCCGCGGTCAGGTCCTCGGTGTTGTCCCAGCGGATCTCGTCGATCTTGAGGGCGTCCTTGCCATAGTAGGTCTCGGACTTGACGCCGCGCAGGTACGAGCCCGGCACCCATTCCACGATGCTGTAGGGACCGTTGCCGACGATGTTGCCCGGCTGCGTCCACTGGTCGCCGAACTTCTCGATGACGTCCTTGCGGATCGGGAAGGCGGTGTAGTGCGTCAGCGCCTGCAGGAAGAACGGGGTCGGCGCCTCGAGGGTGATCTCGAGCGTCTTGTCGTCGATGGCCTTGACGCCCAGTTCGCTGAAGTCGGTGATTTCGCCGGCCGCGATCTTGGACGAGTTCTTGATCGGGAACTGCAGGTAGGCGTACTCGGCGGCGGTCTTGGGGTCGAACAGGCGCTGGAAGGCGTCGACGAAGTTCTGCGCGGTCACCGCAACGCCGTCCGACCACACCGCGTCGGCGCGCAGCTTGAAGGTGTAGACGGTGCCGTCGTCCGAGATCGTCCACGATTCCGCCTGGCCGGGGATCGCGTCGGCATTGATGTCTTCGGCCATCAGGCCTTCGAGGTACTCGCCGACGATCCGGTTCTCCCAGTCGCCGGCCACCTTGTGCGGGTCGAGCGAGCCGGGCTCGCCGCCATTGCCAAGGTTCAGCGTCACGGCCAGCGCCGTGCTCGACATAAGCGCGGCAAGCGCGCCGGCGGCAGCTGCCACCTTGAGGACCTGTGTTATTTTCATTGTTGTCCCATCTCCATGAAAGACGTTTCCTGACGAGGCCGGACTTGAGTATGCCGTGCCCGATTATTGCCCGACTGGTCGATTTAGCCGGATTGGGTACGGACCCTAGGGCAACGCGTTTTGCGTGACAAGCGGAAGCTTGACGTAAGCGTCAAGGATCGGGGGATTGGCGCCCGCTCACGCGGCCCGTTCGACCAGTGCCGCCACTCCCATGCCGCCGGCGGTGCAGACCGAGATCAGCGCCCTCTGCTTGTCCTGGCTCCCCAGTAGCTTGGCAGTCAGGCCCAGGATGCGCGCGCCGGTGGCCGCGAACGGATGCCCATAGGCGAGGCTCGAGCCCTTGAGGTTGATCCGGTCCGGGTCGATCTCCCCCAGCGGGGTGTCGCGCCCGAGCACGTCCCGGCTGTAGGCCGGGTCCTTCCACGCCTTCAGCGTCGCCAGCACCTGCGCCGCGAAGGCCTCGTGGATCTCGAACAGGTCGATATCGGCGAAGGCGAGATTGGCGCGGCGCAGCAGCTCGGAGACCGCGATGGTCGGCGCCATCAGCAGACCGTCGCCCCCGGCGAAGTCGTTGGCCGCGACCTGGCCCATGCGCAGGTAGGCCAGCACCGGCAGTCCGCGCGCGCGCGCCCACTCCTCGCTGGCGAGCAGCACCGCGGCCGCCCCGTCGGTCAGCGGCGTCGAGTTGGCCGCCGTCAGCGTTCCCTTCCCCGACGCCTTGTCGAAGGCCGGCTTCATCGTTGCCATCTTTTCGAGGCTGGTATCGGACCGCACGTTGTTGTCCCGCAGCACCCCGGCGAACGGCACCACCAGGTCGTCGTGGAAGCCCTCGCCATAGGCCCGCGCGGCGTTCTGGTGGCTCTTCAGCGCCAGCCGGTCCTGGTCCTCGCGGGCGATCTCCCATTGGCGCGCCATCAGCTCGCAGTGCTGCCCCATCGACAGCCCGGTGCGCGGCTCGGAAGTCGAAGGCGCCAGCGGCTTCAGTTCGCCCAGCGAGAACCCCCTGAAGACCCTGAGCCTCTCGCCCGGCGTCCGCGCCCGGCTCAGGTCGATCATGCGGTGCTGCAGCTTCTCGCCCAGCACCACCGGACTGTCCGAGACGCTGTCGCTGCCTGCCGCGATGCCGCTGTCGATCTCGCCCGTCGCGATCTTGGCGCCGAGCATCAGGGCGGCCTGCAGGCTCGTGCCGCAGGCGATCTGCAGGTTACTGCCGGGCGTCCGGGGCGAAAGTCCGGCATCGAGCGCGGCCTCGCGCGCCAGGTTGAAGTCGCGGCTGTGGTTGAGCACCGCTCCCGCCACCACCTCGCCGACCGGCTGTCCCCTGAGGCCGAACCTGTCGGCCAGCCCGCCCAGGGCGGCGCCCAGCATCTCGAGGTTGCCGGCTTCGGCATAGCCGGTATGGGCCCGCTGGAAGGGGATGCGGGCGGACCCGACAATGGCGACCCTGCGCGTTTCGGCCATCACGCTCTCCCGTCCGCTCGTGCCTGCATCGGGCCGCCCAGGAACGGCGCGAACCCGGTGCCGAGGATCACCCCGATATCGGCGAGGTCGGCACTCGCCACCACGCCCTCCTCGACCGCGACCCGCGTCGCCTCGACCATCGGCTGCACCAGCTCGCGCCCGAGCCCGGCGAGGTCCGGGTGCGGCGGCGCCTCCGCCTTGACGGCCTTGCCGTCCTGCCAGGCGTAGAAGCCCTGCCCGGTCTTCCGTCCGAGCTTGTTCTCGGCGATCAGGCGGGCGAACTGGCTGTTCTCGGGGACCGCGCTGCCCAGTTCCGCCGCCACCGACTTGCCCACGTCGAGCCCCACCGTGTCCATCAGTTCGATCGGCCCCATCGGCATGCCGAAGGCCACCGCCGCCGCGTCGATCTGCTCCTTGCTGGCCCCCGCCTCGACCCGCTGCACGGCTCCCAGCATGTAGGGCATCAGCACGCGGTTGACGAGGAAACCCGGCGCCGACTTGACCACCACCGGCGACTTGCCGATCGCAAGGGCAAAGCTCGCGCCGCGCGAGATGTCGAGGTCGGTGTTGAATTTCGACCGCACCACCTCGACCAGCGGCAGCTGCGCCACCGGATTGAAGAAGTGCAGGCCGATCAGGCGGCTGGGGTTGCGCAGCGGCTCGGCGATGCGCTCGAGCTCGATCGAGGACGTGTTGGTCGCAAGGATCGCGCCCGGCCGGGCCCGCATCTCGGCATCGGCAAAGATCTGCCGCTTGATCTCGAGCTTTTCGACCACCGCCTCGATCACCACGTCGGCCCGCGCCAGCCCCCTGCCCTCGGGATCGGCCTCCAGCCGGGCGATCGCGTTGTCGATCTCGGTGCGCGTCTTGAGCCGCTTCTTGAACAGCGACTTGGCCCGCGCCAGCGCCGGATTGATGCGCTCGAGGTCGAGGTCCTGCAGCGTCACGCCCATGCCGCGCAGCGCGCACCAGGCGGCGATGTCGCCCCCCATCACGCCGGCGCCGATCACGTGGACGCGCCGGAACACCGGTTTCTCGGTGCCCCGCACGCCCTGCTTCTTGAGGCTCTCGGACAAAAAGAACACCCGCCGCAGGTTGGTCGCCGTCGGGGTGCCCATCAGCGGCGCGAATCCGGCGATCTCGCCCCTGCACATCGCGCGCCAGTCGTCGCCGTGCTCCTGGTACAGGTCGATCAGCGCGTGCGGGGCGGGATAGTGCTCCTGGCGCGCCTTCTTGCCGACTTCGGCCCGCATCCTGTCGGCGGTGAACTTGCGCAGCGGTCCGAGCGCCGGGAGCCGCTTCGACCAGTGCGCCACCCGGCTCTGCCGCCGCTGCAGCACTGCCTTGCGCGCCTCCCAGCGCAACATGTCGCGATGCCGGACCAGCTTGTCGACCAGCCCCATCCGGCGCGCCTGCGAGGCCCTGAGCAGCTTGCCGGCGAGCATGATCTGCATGGCGTCGAGCGGCCCCGCCTGCCGGATCGACCGGCCGGTTCCGCCAAAGCCGGGGAAGATGCCGAGATTGACCTCGGGGAAGCCGATCCGCGTCGAGTCGGCGTCGACGGCGATGCGGTATCGACACGCCAGCGCCAGTTCGAGGCCGCCGCCGAGGCAGAAACCGTGGATCGCGGCGACCATCGGCACCTTGAGCCCCTCGATGCGGTTGAACAGCGCGTGCGCCCGCTCGAGCGCCGCCACCAGCACGCCGGGGTCGGCCATCTCGTCGAACTCGCTGACATCCGCTCCCGCGATGAAGCCCGATTCCTTGCCCGACAGCAGCACCACGCCGGTGAGTTCGCCGCTCGCCGCCAGCGCCTCGAACGCCTCCACGAACCGCGACAGATCGACGATCGCCTCGCGGCTCAGCGTGTTGACCGGCGATTTCGGGGTGTCGACCGTCAGCCAGCCGATGCCCTCGACGTCGATCCGGAACTGCCAGTGCCGGCTGCTGGGGATTTCCGTTCGGGCCATTGCCGGCTCCTTTTGTTGCGCTGCCGCGGCTCACTCGGCCGCGGTATCGACCTGGGACGGGCGTCCGAGCTGGCGCGCGGCCAGTTCGTCCGGATCGAAGTCGTCGACCCGGATCACCCGGTCCGTGGCCTGGTCCGCCAGCCTGAGGGTGGCGGCCTCCGCCTCGGTCAATACGCCCGCCTCCACCGCGTCGGTGATCGCGTCCCGGTCGAGTCGCCTCTCTAGCACGCCCTTCTTGATGGCACGCACGAACTTCGTCTCGATCTCCTCGGCCCCGGTGACCTTGATCAGTGCGTCCTCGAGGACGCCCGTCACGTCCTTGGGGTCCATCGAGACGAACACCCCCCTCGTCAGCCGGTCGCGGAACTCCCCCGGCACCATCACCGACCGCGCCAGCCGGTAGGTGGCCCGGTCCGATGCCGGCCTGGCATGGCGGCCCAGCGGAAACACCAAGAGGCGCATCAGGTTGCGCAGCACCATGTTGGGGAAGTTGGCGAACACCGCCGCAAAGCTCGACTGCATCGAGAACACCAGGTCCTCCGCCACGGCGTCCACCACGGCGCGATCGGCCTCCGGCCGCCCGTCGTCCTCGTAGCGCTTGAGCACTGCCGAGAGCAGGTAGAGGTCGGACAGGATGTCGGCCATGCGACCCGATAGCCGCTGCTTGCGCTTCAGGTCGCCGCCGAGGAAGGCGACGGTCCAGTCGCCGACCAGCGCGAAGCTCTGCGCGTAGCGGCTCAGCTGGCGATACCAGCGGGCCATCTCGTGCCGCACCGGGCTCGCGGCGAAGTGCCCGCCGCTCAGCGCATGCAGCAGGCTCCCCGCCATGTTGCGCAGCATGAAGCTCACGTGGCCCCGGAAGGCCGTGTCGAACGCCGCGACGCCGGCCTTGCGGTCCTTGGCCTGGGCCGCCGCGATCTCGGCATACAGATAGGGATGCGCCCGCAGCGCGCCCTGGGCGAAGGTGATCAGCGTGCGGGTCAGGATGTTCGCCCCCTCGACGGTGATCGCCACCGGGGTCGTCGCATAGGCGGCGAACAGGTAGTTCGTCGGCCCGTCCTGCACGGCGCGTCCGCCATGGATGTCCATCGCGTCGTTGACCCGGTCCCGCATCGCTTCCGTGGTGCGATATTTCAGCAGGGCGGACAGCACCGAGGGGCGCTGCCCTTCGTCGACCATCGAGGCCGTCAGGGCGCGCGCCGCCTCGAACGTGTAGGCCGATCGCACCAGGCGGGACAGCGGCTCGGCGACGCCTTCCATCAGTCCAACCGGGATGGCGAACTGGCGGCGGATCCGCGCATAGGCCGAGGAGACGCGCAGCGCGTGCTTGATCGACACCGTGCCGATGGCGGGCAACGAGATCGCCCGGCCGGTGGACAGGCACTCCATGAGCATGCGCCAACCCTGCCCGGCATACTCCACCCCGCCGATGAGGAATTCCATCGGGATGAACACGTTGCGTCCCTGCGTCGGCCCGTTCATGAAGGCCGAGCGGGCCGGGAAATGCCGCCGCCCGATCTTGACGCCCTTGAAACCGGCCGGCACCAGCGCCAGCGTGATCCCGACATTGTCGACCTCGCCGATGAGGTGATCCGGGTCGCGCAGGTGGAAGGCCAGCCCCAGCAGCGTGGCGACCGGGGCGAGGGTGATGTAGCGCTTGTCCCAGCTCAGCTTGACGCCGAGCGTCTTCCTGCCCTCGTAGAGCTCGTGGCAGACCACCCCGACATCGCGCATCCCGGCCGCGTCCGACCCGGCATGCGGCCCGGTCAGCGCAAAGCACGGCACCTCCAGGCCCTTGGCCAGCCGGTGCAGGTACTTCTGCTTCTGTTCGGGCGTGCCGTACTTCTCCAGCAGCTCGCCGGGCCCCAGCGAATTGGGCACCATCACCGTGATGCCGGCCGCGATCGAGCGGGAGGCGACCTTGGACACCACCTGGCTCTGCGCCTGTGCCGAGAAGCCGAGCCCGCCATGCTCGCGGCCGATCAGCATGCCCAGGAACCCCTGTTCCTTGAGATAGGCCCACACCTCGGGCGGCAGGTCGGCCCGGTTGTGCCGGGTGTCCCAGTCGTCGATCATCGCGCAGACGGTGTTGACCGGCCCGTCGAGGAACGCCTGTTCCTCGACCGACAGGGTCGGCTTGCGCACGCCGAGCAGCTTGTCCCAGTCCGGCTGGCCGGAGAACAGCTCCGCATCCCAGCCGATGGTGCCGGCGTCGAGGGCTTCCTGCTCGGTGCGGCTGACCCGCGGCAGGATGCGCCTGACCATCGTGTAGACCGGGCCGCTGACCAGCGCCTCGCGCACCGGCGCGAGGATGAACACCGCCAGCACGGCCGCCGGCAGCAGGGCACCGATCCATCCGGGCAGGTCGACCAACAGCCACAACCCGCCGTCGAGGGATACCCGGCTCAGCCCACCGACCAGCAGTGCCGCAACCGCCCACTGCCAGAGCGGCGCCCGCCGCATGGCAAGCGCCAGGCCCGCGACGACGCTGATCACGAGGATGATGAGGCCCATGCGATTCTCCCCGACAGGTACCGGCCAGGAGCCGGCGCGGCTGCAACTGGGCAGCCCTCCCGGAAGGCATCTCCCAAGTAGGCCTAAGGATAGTGCTGGTTGACGTATACGTCAACCGGCGACCCAATCGGTTCCCCTCTGGTCCGCCCGGCCGCGATCGCCGCCGCTCCCGACGGCGGACTCCGCAGATCCGCCACGTCGTCGCTTTGACGCAAACGTCAGTCGGTGGCATAGTTTCGGCAACGGGCGGCACAAGTCCGAGGAGGAACCGAGTGGCAGAGGCAGGCACCGCATCGCCGCGACCCTGGGTGGATCACTATCCGCCCGGCATCTCCTGGGATGCCCCCATCAACCTCACGCCCGTGCACGAGCAGGTCCTCGCCGCCTGCGCCAGAACGCCCGACGCCGACGCCCTCGACTTTCTGGGAAAGAAGACGCGGTTCCGCGAACTCGGCAGCATGATCAACGCCCTCGCTGGGGCGCTGCAGGCCCAGTTCGGCGTCAAGAAGGGGGTGCGGGTCGCCCTGATGCTGCCCAACACGCCGTTCTACGTCGTCGCCTATTACGCGGTGCTGCGTGCCGGCGGCACCGTGGTCAACTGCAATCCGCTCTACACGGTCCACGAACTCAGCCACATCGTCGGCAATGCCGGCGCCGACCTGCTGGTCACCCTCGACCTCAAGCAGTTGTTCGAGAAGGCCGAGGCGCTCACCGAGGCCGGCCATGTCCGCCACCTGATCGTCTGCCACTTTCCCGACGCCCTGCCGACGGTCAAGAAGCTGCTGTTCCGGCTGGTCAAGGCCAGCGACCTGGCGAAGCCGCAGCAGTCGCGCGTGGCGGCCAAGGTCGTCCGCTTCGAGCAACTGCTGCGCCGCAATCTCGTTCCCGGCCCGGTGAGCATCGACGCCGCGCGCGACGTGGCGGTGCAGCAATATACCGGCGGCACCACCGGCGTGCCCAAGGGCGCCATGCTGAGCCATGCCAACATCGCCGCCAACATGAGCCAGATCGATGCCTGGGGCTGCGGGCTGTTCTATCCGCCCTCGCGCGTCGTCGCGGTGCTGCCGTTTTTCCACATCTTCGCGATGACGGTGTGCATGAACGTGCCGCTGTGCAACGGCACCCAGGTGATCATGCTGCCGCGCTTCGAGCTCAAGGCGCTGCTCGACCTGCTGACCCGCACCGGGGCCAATGTGCTGCCGGCGGTGCCGACGCTGATCCAGGCGCTCGCCAAGGCCGGGGAGCGCGCCGCGCCGCACCTCACTTCGCTGGAGGTGGTGGTGTCGGGCGGCGCCCCGCTGGCCGACGAGGTGCGTACCGCCTGGAGCAAGGTGGGCAAGGCCCTATTGGCCGAGGGCTACGGCCTCACCGAGGCCTCGCCGGTGGTGTGCTGCGCGGCGCTGCGCGTGCCGTCCAAGCCCCTGTCCATCGGCCAGCCCCTGCCGGCGACCGACGTCCGCTTCGTCGACATCGACAGCGGCGAGGTGGTGCCGCTCGGTCAGCGCGGCGAACTGCAGGTCAAGGGACCGCAGGTCATGCTCGGCTATTATGGCAACGAGGACGCCACGCGCGACGTCTTCATCGACGGCTGGCTGCGGACCGGAGACGTCGGACTGATGGACGAGGACGGCTATGTGTTCCTCGTCGATCGCATCAAGGACCTGATCATCTGCTCGGGCTTCAACGTCTACCCGCGCACCATCGAGGAAACCCTGCTGCGCCATCCGGCGGTCGAGGAGTGCAACGTCATCGGCGTGCCGGATACCTATCGCGGCGAGGCGCCGGTGGCATTCGTCAAGCTGAAGGCCGGCGCCGCCGTTACCGATCACGAGTTGAAGAAGTTCCTCGGGGAGACGCTCAACAAGATCGAGCTGCCCAAGGAAGTCATCTTCAAGGACCAGCTGCCCAAGACCCTGATCGGCAAGCTCTCGAAGAAGGAACTCCGCGAGGAGTACCGTAGCCGCGCGACCAAGAGCGATGAACCGGCCTGAATCCGAAAACCGCGACCTGTTCGCCATCGCCGACCTCGCCCGCGAGTTCGGCATCTCGACGCGCGCCATCCGCTTCTACGAGGCCAAGGGCCTGCTCACCCCCGAACGGGTCGGCGGTACGCGGGTCTTTCGCCGGCGAGATCGCGCAAGGTTGATCCTGATCCTGCGTGGAAAGCGGTTAGGCTTCTCGCTGCGCGACATATCCGACTACCTGAGCCTGTACGACGCGCAATCGCAGACCGCGCAGGTCAGCCTGCTGATCGGCAAGGTGGACGAACGTCTGGCGCTGCTCGAGCAGCAACTGGGGGATCTGCAGATGACCATCACCGAGCTGAGGGAAATCCGCAAGCTGGCCGGTGACCGACTGGGCCAGGGGAGCTGAGCGAGGCGATGCGACCGCTGCGCCTCATCGGTCTGCTCGCCACGCTGTCGATCGGCCTGCTGCTGGCAGCCTGCACCCTCTCCTCCGACACCGACCTCGTCGCCGGCGAGACGCTGGCGACGCCGCTGCCCGGCACCTTCGCCATCTTCGCCTACCGGCAGCAGGAAGACGCCTGGGTGCGGACCGACGAGGCGGCGCTGGACTTCCGGCGCGAGGGCGATGCCTATCTGGCGGGCGACCGCAGCATGACCGTCCGCTTCGTGCCGCTCGCGGACAGCACCTACCTGATCGCCGCCAATGGCGCCGAACCGGGAGCGCTCTACGGGACGGCCTGGATCGGCGGCGACATCCTCGCCATCCGCATGGTCTTCGACGACGGGCTCGAGGCGGCCGTCGCGACCCTTGCCTCGGACCTGCCCCCCGAAATCGCCTCCGACATCGTCGTCACTGACGACGGCATCAAGGTGACCCGGCGCCAGACGCTCGATCGGGTCGTCGCCGCGATCCGGTCGGACGCCCTGCCGATGGCCCTGCTGGTGGCCTGGATCGGCCCCGACGGCAACGCCGTTCCGCCCGCCCGCATCGTCGCCGACGGCGAGGGCTTCAAGCCCGGTGGCTGAGTCGAATTGCGATCACGTATACCGTTCGCATGCGTCGCCTATGCGCTTGCCGTACTGTGGATTGTTCACCTTTGCCCTGCGCTGGATCGGCCTTCACCGCCTTCGCCGCTTCACATGGGTCATCAGGTCCGGCTTGCTGGGCGGCATCCAGCCCTTCGGCGGCTCGGCGACCGGCAGGTTGGTGCCCAGCCCCATCTGTCCGGGCGGGGGCTTTCGCACCGTGGGTCCCTTGAGGTCGGCGATCTGGTCCCTGAGCCGCGCCGCGCGCTCGAAATCGTCCGCCGCTGCGGCCGCGGCCATCTGCGCCTCGAGCTCGACGATCTTGCGATGGATGGATTGTGACGACATCTTCCGGCCCCTGCGGGTGGCGGGCAGGTACTCCTGCCCTCACCCTGAGCTTGTCGAAGGGCGAGTGTCGGCGCAAGCCTAGCTCGGCCCGACGAACACCTGCATGTCGGCGAGCGTCGCCGCCTCTCGCGCCAGCTTGTCCCACCGGATCCGGTTGATGCGTGGAAAGCGCAGCGCCACGCCGGACTTGTGCCGGCTGGAGAGCTGCGCGGAATCGAACGCCACCTCGAACACCAGGTCCTTCTCCACCTCGCGCACCGGCCCGAAGCTGGCCACCGTATGGTTGCGCACCCAGCGGTCGAGCTGCTTCAGCTCCTCGTCGGTGAAGCCGAAATACGCCTTGCCGATGGGCACGATCTCGTTCCCCTTCCACACCCCGAACGTATAGTCGGAATAGTATGACGAGCGCTTGCCGTGGCCGCGCTGCGCATACATCAGCACGGCGTCGACGACGTTCGGGTCGCGCTTCCACTTGAACCACATGCCCTTCGGCCGTCCAGGCAGGTAGGGCGCCGACCTGAGCTTGAGCATCACCCCTTCGTGGCCCTGCTCGGCCGCCCCGCGCTGCCGCAGCTCGGCCAGTTGGCTCCAGTCCGCGAAGTCCAGCACCGGCGACAGGTCGAGCCGCGTCTGCGGATGCGCGGCGAACCAGGCTTCGAGCCGCTCTCGCCGCACCGCCCAGGGCAGCGACCGGATGTCGTCGGTGCCGTCGAACAGCATGTCGTAGACCCGGATGAAGGCGGGATAGGCCGTCAGGTGCCGCCCCAGCGCCGTCTTGCGGTTGAGCCGCTGCTGCAGGTCGTTGAACGGCAGCGGCCGGAAGTCCGCCCCCACCAGCAGTTCCCCGTCCAGCACCGCATCGCCGAACACCGCCTCGACCACGTCCGGGAACGCCGCCGCGATGTCGTCGCCGGTGCGCGAGAACAGCGACGCCCGCCCCCTCGCCGCAATCAGCTGCACGCGGATGCCGTCCCATTTCCACTCGGCGGCGAACGCGGCCGGATCGAGCCGCTCGAGATCCCGTTCGGCATCGATCGGGTGGCTCAGCATGAGCGGATGGAAGCGGGCCTCGTGCGCGATGTCGGGCCGGTCGGCCTTGCCGTCGAGCCAGGCGAACAGCCCCGCATAGGGAACCTCCAGTCCGTTCCACACCTCCTCGATCTCCTGCAGCGGCTTGCCGCTCATCTCGGCGAGCGCCGTCTTGGCCAGCCGCGCCGACAATCCGATCCGCAGCGCGCCGGTGGCGAACTTGACCAGCGCCCAGCGTTCGTTGATCGAGGCACGGGTCAGGAGCGAACCGATCAGCGCCGGAAGCTCGGACCGGCTGGTGGCGTTGAACAGCGCGACCAGCCCCGACAGGCTCGGCAGCGGCTCGCTCCCGCCGTGGTGCGGCCAGATCAGAGCGATGGTCTCACCGAGGTCGCCGACATAGTCGTAGCTGAGCGCGAACAGGTGGGGGTCGATTTCGGCCAGCACCACCTCCTTCAGCACGGCCGGCTTGACGTTCGCAAAGCTCAGCGCGCCGGTGAGGATGGCGAGCGCGATCCCCCGGTCCGGATCCGGGGTCTCGCGGAAATACGCACCGAGCGCCTCGAGCTTGCGGTTGCGCGATGGGGTCAGGGCGAGCAGTTCCAGCAGTTGAGCGAAGCGCCTCATGCCTCCTCTCCCGCATCGCCGTCGTCCTCGAAGGCACCGATGCTGAGCGGCTCGGCCTCGAGCCCGAGCTTGCGGCACTGGTAGACCAGCGCGTCCTCGCGCCCGTGCGTCACCCAGACCTTTTCGGCCCCGCTATCGACGATGGTCCGGTTGAGTTCGTTCCAGTCGGCGTGGTCGGAGATCACCAGCGGCAGTTCCACCCCGCCCTGGCGGGCCCGCTGCTTGACGCTCATCCAGCCCGAGGCGACCGCCAGCACGGGGTCCGGCAGCCGCCGGCTCCAGCGATCCTTGAGTGCCGAGGGCGGCGCGATGACGATCCGGCCCTCGAGCTCCGCCTTGCCGGCCTCCAGCGAGGGCACGAGCGGCCCGAGCCGGATGCCCCTCGCCTCGTAGAGTGCGCAAAGCCGGATCATGGCGCCATGCAGATAGATCGGAGCGTCGTACCCTGCGTCGCGAATCAGCGCGATCACCCGCTGCGCCTTTCCCAGCGCGTAGCTGCCGACCACGTGCGCCCGCTCCGGATGATCCGCTGCCGAGCGCAGCAGGCGCGCGATCTCGTCGGCCGGGTCGGGGTGCTGGAACACCGGCAGGCCGAACGTCGCCTCGGTGACCAGCAGGTCGCACCGGGCCGGCTCGAACGGCTGCGCCGTGCGATCGGGCAGCCGCTTGTAGTCGCCGGTGACCGTCACGCGGCGGCCCCGGTACTCGAGCAGCACCTGCGCCGATCCCAGGATGTGGCCGGCGGGCAGGAACGTGATCGTCACCCCGTCGACCTCGAGCGGCCGGCCGAACGGCAGGGCCTGGAAGCGCCCCGCGCAGTCCTCGCCGTAGCGCGCCTTCATGATCGCGATGGTATCGGGGGTGGCGAGCACGGCGCCATGGCCGGCGCGCGCGTGGTCGGCATGCCCGTGCGTGACGATCGCCCGGTCGCGCGGACCGGGCGGGTCGATGAACGCGTTGATCGGCGCGATCCGCAGGTCGCGCTCCAGGAACTCCGTCGCCATGACGTCACTGTAACGTCAGGACCACCGCGGCGGTTCAACTTTCCGGCATCGCCGCCGCGGGCAGCCGACGCTCAGCGCCGGCCGTAGAGCTCGACCCAGGTCTCTCCGCGACCATTGGCGAACTTGCCGTAGGTGAACCGCACCCGGCGGATGAAGCGGTTGGTATAGCGCAGGTCGATATCCCGGGTGCGACCGCCCTGCGGGATCAGTGCGCGCACCGGGACGTCGTCGTTGGCGCCGTTGCTGTAGCGCACGTCGAGGTCGTAGATCATCAGGTCGTTGCCGGTGACGTGCAGGCGAATCTTGTCGAACGTGCCGGCCGAGGCACCGACATCGATCTGGTCGAAATCGACAAGGCCGTTTACACGGCGCTTGCCGAGAAATACCCAGGTGGCTGCTTCGGCAGGTGCAACCGTCAGGCTGCCCAGCGTCGCGGCGCCGAAACCAAGCAGTAGCGTGCGGCGATCCATTGGAGTCTCCCTACAAATACCCCCCGCGGAAATGCGTAGGGCAGACGACACGGACCACGCAAGTTAACGTTCGGAAAAAACCTTACGGACCCGCAATATTCGGCCTGGCGGATACGACGGTTCTAGTTGGTCGCCGGGGCGACGCATTGGAGGACTTCATGGAAAGGCGCAGACTGGGCAAGACCGGCTACGAGGTGTCGGAGATCGGTCTCGGCACCTGGCAGCTCGGCGAGAGCTTCGGGCCGGTCAGCGATGAGGCGGCCGCCGAGATCCTCCGCACCGCCCGCTCGCTCGACGTCAACTTCTGGGACACCGCCGATGTCTATGGCGGCGGCCAGTCGGAGACCCGGATCGGCGGCTTCAGGGACAGAAAGGGCGTCATCGTCGCCACCAAGCTGGGGCGCAACGGCGATATCTTCCCCGAAAAGACCGGCTACACGCGAAAGAACATCAAGCTCAGCCTCGCCGGGTCGCTGAAGCGGCTGGGCGGCGAGACGCTGGACCTCGCCCAGCTGCACACCATCCCCACCGACGTGCTGCGCGACGGCGAGGTGTTCTCGATCATGGACGACCTGCGCGACGAGGGCCTGATGCGGCACTGGGGCGCCAGCGTCGAGAACGTCGAGGAAGCGCTGCTGGCCATGCGGGCCGATGGCTGCACCACGCTGCAGATCATCTTCAACCTGTTCCGGCAGGATTATGCCGAGGCGGTGCTGCCCCGGGCCGAGGAGCGGAACGTCGGCATCATCGTCCGCCTGCCGCTCGCCTCCGGCCTGCTCACCGGCAAGTGGAACAAGCAGACCCGCTTCGCCGCCACCGACCATCGCAGCTTCAACGCCAATGGCGAGATGTTCAACGTCGGCGAGACCTTCTCGGGCCTGCCCTTCGACAAGGGCATCGAACTCGCCGACCAGTTGAAGCAGATGATCCCGGCCAACTATCCGCTCGGCCAGTTCGCCCTGCGCTGGCTGCTCGACCATCCGGCCGTCTCGACCGTCATCGCCGGGGTGACGAAGCCGGCCCAGCTCAGGGACAATGTCGAGGCCACCAAGCGCGATCCGATCGAGCCCGGGCTGATCGAGGAGCTGAAGGGCTGGTACGAGGACAAGGTGCGCCCCAGTATTCGCGGGCGGATCTGACACGTCCCCTCACCCGCCCTTCCGGCACGCTCTCCCTCAAGGGGAAAGGGGCGTTGGGGCGATCGTGCCACCCTTCCTCTTCCCTCTCCCCTCGAGGGAGAGTGTGGATCGGCCGAAGGCCGGGACGGGTGAGGGGTTGCGCCCCTCCCCATCCGGCCAGCCCCCTTCCATCCGCGCCCGCCGCTCCCTAGATTACCCACACCCTCCCACTGCCGAGTATCTCCATGTCCGAACACCCCGCCTTCGAACTCGTCCGCGAACAGCAGATCGGGGAGATCGGTTCGCTGGCCAGGCTCTACCGGCACACAAAGACCGGGGCGGAAGTGCTGAGCCTCGTCAACGACGACGAGAACAAGGTGTTCGGCATCACCTTCAAGACCCCGCCCGAGGACTCGACGGGCGTCGCGCACATCCTCGAGCATTCGGTGCTGTGCGGCTCCCGCAAGTACCCGGTCAAGAAGCCCTTCGTCGAACTGCTCAAGGGCTCGCTCCACACCTTCCTCAACGCCATGACGTTCTCGGACAAGACCGCCTATCCGGTGGCCAGCCAGAACCTCAAGGATTTCTACAATCTCGTCGACGTCTACCTCGACGCCGTGCTGTTCCCGCTGATCACCGAGGACACGTTCCGCCAGGAGGGGTGGCACTACGAGCTCGACTCGACCCAGGGCCCGATGGTGTTCAAGGGCGTCGTGTTCAACGAGATGAAGGGCGCCTATTCCTCGGCGGCCGCCGTGCTCGGCAAGGTGAGCCAGCTCTCGCTCTATCCCGACACCACCTACGGGGTGAACTCCGGCGGTGACCCCAGGGCCATTCCCGATCTGACCTACGCCTATTTCAAGGATTTCCACGCGCGCTTCTATCACCCCTCCAACGCCCGGGTGGTGTTCTACGGCGACGACGATCCGGCGCGGCGACTCGAGATTCTCGAGGGCTACTTCGGCCGGTTCGAGCGCATCGATCCCAGGGCGGACATCGCCCTGCAGTCGCGCTGGAGCGCCCCGCGCCGGCTGCGCGAGACCTACGCCGCCAGCGAGGCCGAGGCCGGCCGGAAGACGGCCATGGTCTCGGTCAACTGGATGCTCGACGAGGTCACCGACCCCGAAACCATGCTGGCGCTCAACGTGCTCGAGTCGATCCTCGTCGGCACCCCGGCGGCGCCGCTCAGGAAGGCCCTGATCGATTCCGGGCTCGGCGAGGGCCTCACCGGCTCCGGCTTCGCCGACGGCATCCGCCAGCCCTACTTCACCTTCGGGCTCAAGGGCATTGCCGACGACGCGGGCGACGCGGTGGAAGCGCTGATCGTCGAAACGCTGGACCGCCTGAGCCGCGAGGGGATCGACCCCCGGACCGTCGAGGCGGCGATGAACTCGGCCGAGTTCGCCCTGCGCGAAAACAACACCGGCTCGTTTCCGCGCGGCATCGCGCTGATGTTCCGCTCGCTCGGCAGCTGGCTCTACGACGGCGATCCCCTGGCGCCGCTGAGCTTCGAGGCGCCGCTCACCGCCATCAAGGCCCGGCTGGCGGCGGGCGAGAAGCTGTTCGAGGGGCTGATCAGGACCCACATCCTCGACAACCCGCACCGCTCGACCGTGCTGCTCACCGCCGATCCCGGCAAGGCGGCCCGCGAAGCCGCCGAGGAGCGGGATCGGCTCGATGCGGCGCGCGCCGGGCTCGATGCCGACGGCATCGCCGCGGTGGCCGAGCAGACCCGGCGCCTCAAGGAACTGCAGGAGGCCGGCGATCCCCCCGAGGCCCTCGCCGCGATCCCGGCCTTGACGCTGGCCGACCTGCCGCGCCGCAACAGGCCGATCCCGATCGCGCGCGAGGACCTCGCCGGCGTGCCGCTCTATACCCACGACCTGGCCACCAATGGTGTCGTCTATCTCGACCTCGGTTTCGACCTCAAGGCGCTGCCCGGCCGGCTGCTGCCCTACCTGCCGCTGTTCACCCGCGCGCTGACCCAGACCGGCACCGGCACCGAGGATTTCGTCGCCCTGACGCAGCGCATCGGCCGCACCACCGGCGGCGTCGGCGCCAGCCGCTGGGTGACCAGCCGGCGCGACGGCAACGGCACGGCGGCGCGGCTGTTCCTGCGCGGCAAGTCGACCCTCGAGCATGCCGGCGACATGCTCTCGATCATGCATGACGTGCTGACCGATGCCCGGCTCGACAACCGCGAGCGCATCCGCCAGATGGTGCTCGAAAGCAAGGCCGGCTTCGAGAGCTCCCTCGCCGGGATGGGCAACGGCATCGTCTCGATGCGCGTCAAGGCCGGCTTCAGCGAGGCCGACTGGCTCAACGAGAAGCTGGGCGGGGTGAGCCACTACTTCTTCCTCAAGGACCTCGTGACCGAGGTCGAGACCGACTGGCCGGCGGTCGAGGCGGCGCTCGAGCAGATCCGGACCCTGCTGCTCGGCCGGACCTCGCTGATCGCCAACGTCACCGCCGATGCGGCGACGACCGATGCCCTGCGGCCGCAACTGGCCGCCTTCCTCGCCGGCCTGCCGGTCGGCGCCGGCGCCACGGAAAGCTGGGGCTTCGCCCCGGGCCCCGTGTCGGAGGGCCTCACCTTCCCCGGCCAGGTCAACTACGTCGCCAAGGGGGCGAGCCTCAAGGCCCTCGGGTTCGAGCCCACCGGCGCCACGGCGGTCGCCATCAAGCACCTCAACACCACGTACCTGTGGGACAAGGTGCGCGTGCAGGGCGGCGCCTATGGCGGCTCGTCGGGCCTCGATCCGTTTGCCGGCACCTTCGCCTTCACCTCCTACCGCGATCCCAACCTCATCGACACGCTGGAGGTCTACGACGGCGCCGCGCGGTTCCTCGAGGAGGGCGTCGGCGAGCAGGACCTGGTGCGTTCGGTGATCGGGGTGATCGGCTCGGTCGATACCTACCGGCTGCCCGACGCCAAGGGCTTCACCTCGCTGCTGTGGGAACTGACCGGCGACACCGAGGCGGACCGGCAGCGGCGTCGCGAGGAAATCCTGTCGGCCACCAGTCAGGACTTCAAGGCCCTCGCGTCAGCCCTGCAGCAGGTCGCCCGGCACGGCCAGGTCGTGGTGCTGGGTTCGGAAACCGCCATCAAGGCGGCCAATGACGAGCGCGACAATTTTCTCCGCGTCACCAGGGTGCTCTGATCTGGATGTCGCCCGGCCCCCTCCCCATCTGAGGGCAAAGGAGCCATCATGAGCGACACCGACAAGCATATCGTCTGCCCCGAATGTGGCGGCACCAATCGCATCGCGGCCGGCCGGCCGCTGGCCGCGGCCCGGTGCGGCAGGTGCCACGCGGACCTGTTCGCCGGGCAGCCGGCCTCGGTCGACGCAGCCGTCTTCGACAAGCAGATCACCCGGTCCGACGTGCCGGTGGTCGTCGACTTCTGGGCCGACTGGTGCGGCCCGTGCCACGCCATGGCGCCGTCTTTCGCGGCCGCCGCCCGCGACCTCGAGCCGAAGCTGCGCTTCCTCAAGCTCGACACGGAGGCCGAGCCGCAGGTGGCGGCCCGCTACAACATCCGCGGCATCCCGAACCTGATCGTGTTCAAGCACGGCAAGGTGCTGGCGCAGCGTGCCGGCGCCATGGACGCCCGCTCGCTCAAGGCCTGGCTGGCCCCCTTCGCCGGCTGATCGGCTCCGGGGCCCCTCTCCCCATCTCCCAGTCGCCCCGGCGAAAGGCCGGGGTGCACCCCGTCCGGCGGCCGGTTCATCCCCCACTCGACGGTCGGCCGACAGGCCGGCAACGACAAAAGGGCGCGGCCCCGCCTGGGGACCGCGCCCGTTCCGTTCACCTGATCCGACAGATCGCCTGGCGCACCAGGTCGTTCGTGACGGAAGGCAGATCAGTTGACGGTCTTGTCCTCGATCGTCTTGGGCGAGGCGCCGTTGATCGGAATCTGGCGGGCCTTCTTCGATTCGGGCAGCTCGCGCTTCAGTTCGATATGCAGCAGGCCGTTCTCGAGATTGGCGCCGGCCACCTCGACATAGTCCGCCAGCTGGAAGCGCAGCTCGAAGGCGCGCTCGGCAATGCCCCGGTGCAGGAACTCGCGGCTCTTGTCCTCCGTCTCGGGCGCCTTGGCACCGCGCACGACGAGGTTGTTCTCCTTGC
Source organism: Devosia sp. (assembly GCA_041916695.1). Classification (GTDB taxonomy): domain Bacteria; phylum Pseudomonadota; class Alphaproteobacteria; order Rhizobiales; family Devosiaceae; genus Devosia_A. Next base: position 331,902 of record JAYRZA010000001.1, read on the forward strand.
TCTCGATCACGATGTCGCCCTCGGCAAAGCCGGCGACGGCGATCGAGATGCGATAGGCGTCCTGCCCGACCTTCTCGATATTGTAGGGCGGGTAGCTCTTGGCCTCCTGGCCGATCAGCGAATCGAGCCGGTTGAAGACGCGGTCGAAGCCGACGGTCGAGCGATAGAAGGGGGAAAAGTCATACGCAGCCATTTCACATTCTCCTTTGAGCAACGTGCTGAACGGGTGTCCCACGCTGGCTCCCCAAGCGGGCAAGCCTGCATTCCCGGGTGTCCCGGTCCCCGGGCCAGACCCGGCGGACAGCATTGATTTAGGCAGGAGATGTGCGAGTTCAAGAGGCCGGCGACGGCCGGCTAGAATTTGAAGCGGACGCCGAGGTTGACGGCGTTGGAGCCGTTGAGGCCATTGACGATCAGGCCGAACCCGCCCGAGCGGTGCTGCACGCGGAAGAAGCCCTCGACATTGGGATTGTCCACCGGAGTGATGGCGATTTCGGGCCCGAGATAGACCAGCAGGTGCCCGGTGAAGCCGATCGAATTGGCCCGGTCGGTCTCCGACGCCACCGTGCCCGTCGCGGCGGAGAAACCCACCGTGAGCGCCGGCGAGACGCGGAAGGTATCGAACATCACCACGCCGTCGTGGCGGAACACCAGGCCGCCCCAGGCTTCGACGGACGCCGGACCATGCATGTCGTAGCGCAGGCCGAGGCCCACTTCCGAGCCGATGTTGACGTTCCAGTCGTTGTGGAAGAAGTACTCCTGGTAGCCCGCGCCCAGGAAGTAGGCGTCGTCATAGGGCAGCGCCCAGACAAAGGCCGAATCGTAGAAGCTCGTGCTGTGGAAGCGCCCGCCGAAGAAGAACACGTTGCGATCGTACTCGGACAGGCCGGCATTCGGCCCCACGCCCTGGGCCATCGCCGGGGTTCCCAGCGACGTCGCGGCAACCAGAACCGCCGCGGCTGCGGCTATGACTGTATTCTTCACTATTTGCCCCCGGCAATATCGGGCGAAACTGGCCGCAAGCCTCAGCAGAGTCAATCGCCCCCCGATCACTTTCGGAGGGCGCGCGCCGGGTGTGGCGACGATGCCACGCCGCGCCGCTGCCCCGGCCGGATGAACCGAGGATGAATGCGCTCCTCAATGAGCGTTCAGACAGGCCGGCCTACAAGCGTGACTGTGCTGACTGTCTGCTGCAGGGCACACGAATGAGCCGCCTTCACCCGCCCCCCGCAAGGCGGCCATCACAGGAAAGCCAGCGCTTCCTCGCGAGGCGCTGGCTTTTCCGTCGATGCCGCTACGCCTCGTGCCGCCACAGGGAATCCGCTATGGCGTTGTCCACATTGCGCGCGCAACCACACGGCAGGGAACCGGGCCCAGCATGAACGTCATCGTCGACCCCAGCGGCCCCTCCCTCGCGGTGGTCCCGTCCAACCCGGTGCCGCCGGGCGCGCGCGTCGGCTATTTCGAGACGCCCGACCGGGTGCGGCTGCGCTATGCGACCTTTCCCAAGGGTCCGGGGGCGCCGCGCGGCACCGTCTGTCTCGTGCACGGTCGCACCGAGTTCATCGAGAAGTATTTCGAGACGATCGCCGATTTCCAGTCCCGCGGCTTCGCCGTCGCCACCTTCGACTGGCGCGGTCAGGGCGGCAGCCAGAGGCTGATCGGCAACGGCTCGCTGGGCTATGTCCGTCGCTTCGACGACTACTGGGTGGACCTCAAGGCCTTCCACGGTTCGATCCTGCTGCCCGATTGCCCGGCGCCCTACTATCTCGTCGGCCACTCGATGGGCGGGCTGGTGTCGCTCTATGCGGGGACGCGCGACCGCATGATGTTCGAGCGCATGTTCCTGTCGGCACCGATGGTCGCCCTCGACCGGCAGCCGTTCGGCATGACGGGGATGGCGCGCCTCGGGCAGGTGCTGACGCTCATCGGCCTCGGCCGCCTGCCGGTCGGGCGCGGCTCGGACAAGCCGCAGACCGAGCAGAGCTTTCCGGGCAATCCGCTGACCTCCGATCTTGGCCGGTTCATGCGTTCGGTCGATATCCTCAAGGCTCGTCCCGACCTGATGGTCGGCACTCCCACGGTGCGCTGGGCGGCGGCGGCGTTCCGGGCGATGGCCGGGGCCGGCCTCGACAGCTTCCCCGGCGCCGTGAAGATCCCCACCCTGATGCTGGCCGCGGCCCGCGACGAGATCGTCTCGGCCGGCGCCATCGAGACGCTGGGCCTCAGGATGCGGACCGGGCGCCACCTGATGATCCCCGGTGCCCGCCACGAACTGTTCGTCGAGAGCGACGCCATCCGGGGCCAGGTGCTGGCGGCCTTCGACGCCTTCATCACCGAGCCGTCGGGCTGAACGGCCCGAGCCCGCTGCGCACCAGGTAGTCGGCGACGAAGGCGTGCTGGTCGGCCCAGTCCTCCCAGGTGCTCCGGGCCCAGCGCCGGACCGAGGCCGCATGTTCGTCCGGCCCGACGGCGCTGCCCATGTCCGCCACCGTCATCCGGTACGATGTCGGCGGCGGCAGAGCCGGCAAACGGGCCTTCAGCCGCCCCAGCCGCAGCATCGCCTCGTTCGCCCGCCGGCCGGAAAAGCCGTGCTCGAGCTGGAGTTTCAGCCGGCACAGGTGCAGTCCGACCGACTGGATCGCCCGGCGCGACCCGTCGCCGGGATGCTGCACCGCCCAGGTGTCGACGGTCAGCCGGTGGATCTCCGATAGCCCGGGATCGGCATACTCGCGCGCCACCACCGCGCCGAACGCCTGCCAGCAGGCGGGCGAGGACAGCATGTAGGCGTGGACGGGGCCGTCATGGGCGGCCAGCACCGACCCGCAGCCCGGGCAGCGCTGCGGCGCCGCCGTCTCGGTCATCCCCGCAGCACCGCCAGCGCCGCCGCGTGCAGTTCCGGCGTCGCCGCGGCGACGCAGTTGCCGCCGCGCTCGGCGGGACCGCCGTCCCAGGTGCTGACCACGCCGCCGGCATTCTCGATCAGCGGGATCAGCGGGCAGATGTCGACGTCCTTGAGCATCGCCTCGGCCACCAGGTCGATATGCCCGGCCGCCAGCAGCGCATAGCCGTAGCAGTCGAGGCCGTAGCGCGTGGTGAGGACCCTCTGGCGCAGCCGATCCCAGCTGCCGACCGTGGCGGAGCGCTCGAAGATGTCGGGCGAGGTGGCGGTGAGCTTGGCCCGCGACAGCTCGGTGACGCCCGATGTCCGCAGCGGCGCATGCGCCTCGCCGCGATGGTAGTAGGCCTCGCCCGGCAGGGCCATGTAGATCTCGCCGGTGAACGGCTGCGACATCAGCCCGGCGACGGCGTCGCCCTCGACCGTCAGGCCGACCAGGGTCCCCCAGACCGGCACGCCGGTGATGAAGGCGCGGGTGCCGTCGATCGGATCGATGATCCAGGCGAAGCCGCTGCTGCCCGACTTGTCGTCCCACTCCTCCCCGATGATGGCATGGTCGGGGAAGCGCGTCCCGATCAGGTCGCGGATGGCGAGTTCCGCCTCGCGGTCGGCCGCGGTCACCGGGTCGAAGCCGGAGGACTCCTTGTTGTCCACCGCGGTACCCGCCCGGAAATGCGGCAATGTCCGGGTGGCGGCGATCTCGGCGGCATCGAGCAGCGTCCGTCGCACCAGGTCGGCTGAGAGTCCCGCCAGCGCTGTAGCATTCATCTTCGGGTTGCTTTCACTTTCTTGATTTATTACAGCGTACTAGCAGCAATGTTCGGCCGTCCTGGCCGGCTTTTGCATGACAGTAATGAGTCATTTTTGCAACAACGGCCGGCCTGTGCGTGTTGAAGACTGCTCCCGATCTTGCTGAGGCACGCAAATCAGTTCAGCCATGATGGATGGGTGGCTCGCGATCTACGCCGCGACGTGACGGACTGGACTTGGCCGCGATCCCTGGCCGCCATCGTTTCCTCCCTTGACTGGGCCGCTTCGGCGGCCCGCCTTTTTCTGGGGACCCCGGCAGGCCGCCACCGGGAGCCGCTACTCGGCGGCGTACTTCTCCTCCCGCGCGCGGACCGGCGACAGCATCGACGGATCGAGCCCGATCAGCGACGCCATCAGCCGCTCCAGCACCTGCCGGATCGCCACGAAGCCGTCGGTCTTCTCGAGCGTCACCTCGTTCATGTAGAGGTGCCGGCTGACCTCGATCTGCAGGGCATGCACGCCGTGCTGCGGCCGGCCGTAGGAGCGGGTCGCAAAGCCCCCCGCATAGGGTCGGTTGCGCGCCACCCTGAGGCCGGCGCCGGCGAACACCGTCTCCGCCAGGTCGGCGAGAACCGGCGCGCAGGTCGTGCCGTAGCGATCGCCGAGCACCACGTCCGGGCCGATCCGGTCTCCGGCGCGGGTGAGGCGCGGCATCGAGTGGCAATCGATCAGCACCGCGACGCCGAAGCTCGAATAGGCCTCGGTCAGCAGCCTCTGCAGCGTCGCGTGGTAGGGCTGGTAGATGCCCTCGATCCGCATCCGCGCATCGTCGAGCGTCAGGCGCTCGCGATAGATCGGCTTGTTCTCCGCCACCACCCGGGCCAGCGTGCCCAGCCCGGCGGCGACGCGCGGGCTCGTGGTATTGAAGCGCTCCGACAGCGGCTCGACGAACATCGCCGGATCGAGTTCCCAGGGCTCGCGGTTGACGTCGAGATAGGCGCGCGGGAAATGCGCGCGCAGGAGCGGAGCGCCCAGGTGCGGGGCGCGCGCCACCAGTTCGTCGACGAAGGCGTCCTCGGATTGCCGGATCGACAGGTGGTCCAGCCGCGTCATCCTCAGGAACCGTTCCGGATAGTCGCGGCCCGAATGGGCGGAGTTGAACACCAGCGGTGCCGTCAGCCGACGTGGCCGAATGGTCTCGAATGCCGGCCTGTCCCAGTAGTCGGACTGCAAAGCGCTCTCCCTCGGCGCCGAAGCACCGCCTAGTACCGCCACTCTGCCGTCTGCCACCGCAATTGTCCAGAACGCCGCGGCGGCGCCGGCCGTCTCCGAAGCGGGTTCAAAAGCCGGCAAGCATGCATTAAACAGAAGTTCGTAGAGTGCTCCGCAAGAAGCCGTGGAAGAAGGATGCCATGAAGCGCATTTTGCTCGCAGAAGACGACAACGACATGCGGCAGTTCCTCACCCGGGCGCTCAAGAACGCCGGCTACGATGTGGTCTCCTTCGACAACGGCAAGTCGGCCTACGAGCGGCTGCGCGAGGAACCGTTCTCGCTGCTGCTGAGCGACATCGTGATGCCCGAGATGGACGGCATCGAGCTGGCCCGCCGGGCCACCGAGCTGGACCCCGACCTCAAGGTGATGTTCATCACCGGGTTCGCGGCCGTCGCGCTCAATCCGGATTCGGACGCCCCCAAGGACGCATCCGTGCTGTCCAAGCCCTTCCATCTCAAGGACCTGGTGCTCGAGGTCGAGCGGCTGCTCGCGGCGTGATCGCGACGCTTGTGCGACGCCGCGGGTTGACCCCTTGACCGGCAATCGGGTTTTATGGTCTATCCGCGCTCGCATCGACCGGGCGAGCCCGGAGGTGCGGCGAAGCGATGGGTGTATAGCTCAGCGGGAGAGCACTACCTTGACATGGTAGGGGTCACAGGTTCAATCCCTGTTACACCCACCATCCTTCGCCCGGGGCCGCCAGGCCCTTGAAATTGCCGGCCAATCCGGTCGGGTGCGTAGCTCAGCGGGAGAGCACTACCTTCACACGGTAGGGGTCACAGGTTCGATCCCTGTCGCACCCACCAGTCCTTCCGGGCCGTCGGCCCGATGCGCCGGCCGGCACGACGTGCCGGCTGCCACTGCATCGATGCTGCCTTCCGCCGCACGCGACCGCCGCGGCGGCGCCTCTAGCTCCGGGCGGCGTAGCTGCGCAGCTTGCCGGCGAAGCCGGGACGGTTGATCACCTCGCGGTTGACGATGCCGGATGGCACCCTGCCCTGCTGGACGTCGAGGACCGCCCGGACATCGGCGGCGCCATTGCCGGCGAAGCACTGGTCCGTCCAGCACAGGGCATGCGGCGACAGGATGACGTTGTCGAGCCGCAGCAGCGGGTCATCGGGACTTGGGGGCTCGACCTCGAGCACATCGAGCCCGGCTCCCGCAATCCGTCCTTCCCCGAGCACCCGCGTGAGCGCCTCCTGGTCGACGATGCCTCCCCGCGCCGTGTTGATGAAATAGGCCGACGGCTTCATCAGCGCGAGGCGCTCCGCATTGACGAGGTGATGCGTGGCCGGGGTCAGCGGACAGTTCACGGCGAGCACGTCGGAGCGCGCGAACAGCTCCTCGAGCGACACCAGTTCGATCCCCAGTTCGGCGGCGATCGCCGTGTCGGCGAACGGATCGTGCGCGGCGAAACGCATGCCGAACGGGCGCGCCAGGCGAAACAGCTCCGCCCCGATATTGCCGACGCCGATCGAGCCCAGGGTCTTGCCGACCAGGCCGACGCCCATGTGCTCGCCGCGCGCCGCAAAGCCCGCCGCACCGAGCCGGGCAAGCTTGTCCTTGGCCATCAGCTTGCTGGTCAGGGCCAGCATTAGGGTCAGGATCGAGACGGCGACCGGGCGCCTCACCCCGTCCGGGGTGATGACCAGCGCGATGTCGCCCGCGGTGCAGGCGGCGACGTCGACGCTGTCGTAGCCGACGCCGAAGCGCGCGATCACCGAGAGCCGCCCGCTCCTCGGAACACTCGCGGCGTCGAAGCGATGGGCGAGAAGGATGAGGGCGTCGAAGTCCTCGAGCTGCTCGGCCTGCAGCGGGCTGCGGGCCTCGAGGAAGGCCATCTCGACCCCCGGGGCCGACCTGAGCGGCGCAAGATCGAAATCGGTGAAGGTGGGGCTGCCGTCGCTCTTCCGAAAATCGCCGGACAGCGCCACGCGGAACGGACGGCTCATGGCTTGCAGGCCTCGCGCAACCGGCTGACCGCGTTGCCGAGGGCATCGCGCAGCACCCAGACGTCGCCCGAGTAGCAGCAGAAGTCGAAGCCCTCGCCGAACAGTCTCGCGCCCTCCTCGACGCTCGGCACCAGGCGGCCCAGCGATTTGTCGTGTCGCTTGGCCGCCGCGACGATCGTTCCGACGGCATCGAGAAAGCGTGGATGGCCGAACTGGCCGGGGATCCCCAGCGACGAAGAGAGATCGAAGTGGCCGATCCACAGGCAGTCGACGCCGTCGACCGCCGCGATCTCGTCGGCATTGGCGACGCCCTCCGCCGTCTCGATCAGGCAGAAGAGCGTGGTGCGGGCATTGGCCTCGGCCATTGCCGACTCGGCGGGGAGGGAAGCGAAGTTGTCGTGGGCGATGCCCAATGCCACGCCCCGGGCGCCCGCCGGGACGTATTTCATCGCCCGGACGATGGCCTGCGCTTCCGCCGCGGTGCCGACCATCGGCACCATGATGCCTTCGGCTCCGATGTCGCAGGCCCGCGCGATGAACTGGTAGTCCTTGGCGGGAACGCGAACCAGCGCCGGGACGGCCGCCGCCTCGAAATAGCGCAGGGCGCTCTTGGCCGTTTCGTAGCCGAACCCGGAATGCTCGAGATCGAGGAAGGCGAAGTCGCACCCGGCCGCCTTCAGGATATGCCCGATTCCGGGCGTGGCGAACTCCATGACGAGGTGGCCGAGTTTGATGTCGCGCCTCCGGGTCATCTCTTTCAGGCTGTGTCGCGTCACGCGCAGCTCCTCTGGGTCGGCGTCGACTGGCCACCGGGTTCCGGCGCTACCAGTTGGTGAACGAGCCATCCTCGCGATGGTAGATCGGCAGGTTCTCATGCACGAACGGGTAACGCTCGAGACCCTCCCAATCGACCTCGAGACCGAGCCCCGGTGCGTCCGAGGCGATGAGCCAGCCGTCCTCCCAGCGATGCGCGCCGACGATCACGTCGGCGAGGCTCTCGCCCGGGCGGCGGGGCAGCTCCTGGACCAGCACGTTGGGCGTCGCGAGGTTCAGGTGCAGGCAGGCAGCCGTCGAAACCGGTCCGATCGGGTTGTGCACCGCCAGATCGATGAAGTGGGTCTCGCACCACCCGGCGATCTTGTGGGCCTCGGTGAAGCCGCCGGCGATGCACATGTCGACGCGGGCGTAGTCGATCAGTTCCTCCTCGATCAGCGAGCGGAACTGCCACTTGGTCCCGAGCTGCTCGCCGGCGGCGATCGGAACCGCCGTCTGGTCGCGCAGCCGGCGATACGATTCCGGGTTTTCGACCCGCAGCGGGTCTTCGACGAACATCGGCCGGTACGGTTCCAGCTGGCGGCACAGGCGGACCGCGTCCGGCACGCTCATCCTGGTGTGGGCGTCGAAACAGAGCTCGACCTCCGGTCCCAGCTCGCTGCGCAGCAGGCGGTACCCCTCCACCGTCTCCGAAATCGCCTTGATCGGCTCGTAGAGGCCATCCTGTCGCGAGTGGCTGGACCACCGCAGGCAGTTCCAGCCTTCCGCGCGCCGCTGGCGGGCGGCTTCCAGCAGGGCCGCGGGCGTGGCGCCACCGATATGGCAGTAGCAGTCCACCTTGTCGCGAACCCGGCCACCGAGCAGCTGGTAGACCGGGACACCCAGCGCCTTGCCCTTGATGTCCCACAGGGCGATGTCGATGGCCGCGATGGCCGAGGAGAGGGCCTGGCCGGAGGGATGGAAGCCGCCGCGCCACATCAGCTGCCACAGGTGCTCGGAGCGGAACGGGTCCTCGCCGACCACCAGCGCGCCCAGCGCATCGACCATGCCGGCGACGGCTTTCTCGCGGGACGTCAGTCCGGCTTCGCCGATGCCGGTGATGCCGGCATCGGTCTCGATCTTTACGAACAGCATCGTCCGCCATTCCTTGACCAGGATGGGCGTGACTGCGGTGATCTTCATCTCGTGCTCCCCCTCGACCCCCGCGTCGGTCCGCCGATCTGCGCGCGGCACGTCCCGAAGGTCGCGCCACGATACGGCCGGACGCCCGCGACGGAAAGCGCTTTGCATCGGGTTCGGCGACACCGCATGACGGGACCGGCGCCCGCCGACCCGGGATCGCGCAGCTTTGACGCCGCCGGGGTCGATCGGTGGATCGCCGGCCTTGCGATTGTCGGCGCCGCTGCTTAGCTGTTTCGCTGACGGCAACAGGCCGTTGCGGCCGATCGGAACGGACGGGCGGATGGATACCGAACAGATCAGGCGCAGCATCGTCGCGGTGCGCGCCCACATTCCCGACGATGCCTTCACCGCAAGCGGGCTCGGCACGCTGCGCGAGGGCAGCGGCATGGTGATCGGCCGGGGGCTGGTGCTGACCATCGGCTACCTGATCACCGAGGCCGAGGAGGTCTGGCTCACCGCGCACGATGGCAAGGTGGTCGCCGCCCATGCGCTGGCCTATGACCAGCAGACCGGTTTCGGGCTCGTGCAGGCGCTCGGCCCGCTCGACCTGCCCGCGCTCGCGTTCGGCGATTCGCGCGGCGCCCGCGTCGGTGACGCGGTCACCGTGATCGACGGCACGGGTCGGGCGGTCGGCGCGGCCATCGTCGCCCGGCAGGAATTCGCCGGCTACTGGGAATACCCGCTCGATGAGGCGATCTTCACCAGCCCGGCGCATCCCTCCTGGGGCGGCTCGGCGCTGGTCGGTGCCGACGGCCGGCTGCTGGGAGTGGGCTCGCTCCGGCTGCAGATGCTGCGCAACGGCGACACCGCCGACATCAACATGATGGTGCCGATCGATCTGCTGCCGCCGATCCTCGACGACCTGATGACCCGGGGCGAGGCCAATCGGCCGCCCCGTCCCTGGCTCGGCGTCTTCTCGGCGGAAAGCGACGGCGACGTCGTGGTGATGAGCGTCGCCGAGGGCGGGCCGGCCGCGCGGGCCGGGCTGCGGCGCGGCGACATCATCTCCGATGTGCGCGATACCGGGGTGGACGGGCTCGCCGACTTCTACCGCAAGCTGTGGGAGAGCGGGCCGGCCGGAGCCGAACTGCCGATCCGCATCGTGCGCGACGGACGCGAGAGCTGGCTCAGGGTGAAATCCGCCGATCGCAACAGCTTCCTCAGGAAGCCACATTTGCAGTAGCTTCGGCGGCGCACGCGGGCCGGGGCGCGCATGCACAGGGCATGCCGCGCCGTTCGGCGCGGGACGGGCACCGGGGGGCGTTTCATGGCGGCGGCGATGGTGGTGACGGAGGAAGGCCTGGCGCTGGCCGCCTGCGCCCTTTACGGCAACCGGCCTTCGGCCCTGCTCGAGGTGCTGCACGAGATTCGCGCCCGGCGGGGCGAGATCACCGAGGCCGACATGCGGGCCGTGGCCGGCGCCCTCAATCTCAGCCGCGCCGAAGTCCACGGCGTGCAGAGCTTCTACCCCGATCTGGCACCCGCGCCCGCCGGCGTCTCGATCCGTGTGTGCCTTGCCGAGGCCTGCCGGTCGCGCGGCGCGGCCGCATTGGCATCGGATCTCGAGGCACAGGGGGTGCGCGTGGTGCCGGTCTATTGCCTCGGCAACTGCGCCCTCGGACCCGCCATCGAAGCGGGAGGCGCGGTGCACGGCCGCGCCGACCTCGCCATGGCCCTGACGCTCGTCGGAAGGGGCGCCGCATGACCGTCCGTGTCTTCGTGCCGCGCGACACCGCTGCGGTCTCGGTCGGTGCCGATCGGGTGGCCGCCGCCATCGCCGCGGAAGGCGCGCGGCGCGGGGCCGACATCGACATCGTCCGCACCGGCTCGCGCGGGCTGTTCTGGCTCGAGCCGCTGGTCGAGGTTGAGACCGCCCGGGGACGCATCGCCTATGGCCCGGTGCGGGCGGCGGACGTCCCCTCGCTGTTCGACGCGGACGTCCTCTCCGGCGCCGCCCACCCGCTCTGCCAGGGACCGACCGAGGCGATCGCCTGGCTCAGCGAGCAGACCCGCCTGACCTTCGCCCGCGTCGGCCTCGAGGATCCGCTAGATCTCGCCGCCTACGCGCGGCTCGGCGGCCTTCTGGCGCTGCGGCGGGCGCTGACGCTCGACGGCGCCGCCGTCATCGCCGAGATCGAGGCGTCGGGCCTGCGCGGTCGCGGCGGGGCCGCCTTTCCGGCCCACATCAAGTGGCGCACCGTCGCCGCGCAGCCGGCCGGCGAGAAATTCGTCTGCTGCAACGCCGACGAGGGCGACAGCGGCACCTTCGCGGACCGCATGCTGATGGAAGGCGACCCGTTCGCCCTGCTCGAGGGCATGCTCATCGCCGGCCTCGCCGTGGGCGCCGAGACGGGGCTGGTCTACATCCGCTCGGAATACCCGGCAGCGATCGAGACGATGACGGAGGCCGTCCGGCGCTTCGCGGCGGCCGGCTGGCTCGGCCCCGATGTCGGCGGCACCGGCCGGCGCTTCACCGTCGAGATCCGGCGGGGCGCCGGCGCTTACATCTGCGGCGAGGAGTCGGCGATGCTCGAGAGCCTCGAAGGCCGGCGCGGCATGGTGCGGGCCAAGCCGCCGATCCCGGCGGTCGCCGGGCTGTTCGGGCGACCGACCCTGGTGCACAACGTGCTCTCGCTCGGCACCGTTCCCTGGATCGTCGCGCATGGCGGGGCCGCCTACGCCGCCCATGGCAGCGGGCGATCGCGCGGCACGCAGGCCTTCCAGCTGGCCGGCAACGTCCGGCGCGGAGGGCTGGTCGAACTGCCCTTCGGGGCCAGCATCGAGCGGCTGATCGAGGGCTTCGGGGGCGGCACGGCGACCGGCCGGCCGTTCCGCGCCGCGCAGCTCGGCGGCCCGCTCGGAGCCTATGTCGATGCGGCCATGCTGCACCTGCCGATGGACTACGAGGCGCTCGCCGCGGCCGGCGCCATGCTCGGTCACGGCGGCATCGTGGTCTTCGACGACAGCGTCGACATGGCCGAGATGGCCAGGTTCGCCTTCCAGTTCTGCGCCCACGAGAGCTGCGGCAAGTGCACCCCCTGCCGGATCGGTTCCGTGCGGGGCGTCGAGACGCTGGACGAGATCATCGCCGGCCGCGACGTCGCCGCCAACCTGGCTCTGGTCGAGGATCTGTGCGAGGTGATGACCGATGCCTCGCTGTGCGCCATGGGCGGGCTGACCCCGATGCCGGTACGCTCCGCCATCCGGCTGTTCGCCGACGACTTCACCCACCGCCGGCCAGAGGAGATGGTGTGATGGCCATGCTGAGCGAGATCGACTACGGCACCCCGGCGCGCGCCGCCGCCGAAGCGGTGAGCCTCACCATCGACGGGGTCGCCGTCACCGTGCCGGCCGGCACCTCGGTGATGCGCGCGGCGGCGATGATCGCGCACCCGATCCCCAAACTCTGCGCCACCGACATGCTCGAACCCTTCGGCTCGTGCCGGATGTGCCTCGTCGAGATCGAGGGCGTCAGGGGCACCCCGGCCTCGTGCACCACGCCGGTGCGGGCCGGCATGCAGGTCAGCACGCAGACGCCGCGCCTCGAAAAGCTGCGCCGCGGCGTGATGGAGCTCTACATCTCCGATCATCCGCTCGATTGCCTCACCTGCTCGGCCAATGGCGATTGCGAGCTGCAGGATACCGCCGGCGAGGTCGGGCTGCGCGAGGTCCGCTACGCCGCGGGCGACAACCACTTCGATGCGGCGCGGCGCGACCCCGTCGACCTCTCCAACCCCTATTTCCAGTTCGACCCGGCCAAGTGCATCGTCTGCTCGCGCTGCGTGCGCGCCTGCGACGAGGTGCAGGGCACGCTGGCCCTCACCATCGCCGGGCACGGCTTCGCCTCGAAGGTGTCGGCGGGCCTGCCGAGCGAGGATTTCTTCTCCTCCGAATGCGTCTCCTGCGGCGCCTGCGTGGCCGCCTGCCCGACGGCGACGCTCGAGGAAAAGTCCGTGGTCGCGCACGGGGTGCCGACGCGGCAGGTCGAGACCACCTGCGCCTATTGCGGCGTCGGCTGCTCGTTCACCGCCGAACTCAAGGGCGACGAGCTGATCCGCATGATCCCCTCGAAGTCCGGCGGCGCCAATGCCGGCCACTCCTGCGTCAAGGGCCGCTTTGCCTTCGGCTATGCCGCCCACGAGGATCGCGTCACCACCCCGATGGTGCGCGAGCGCATTACCGATCCGTGGCGCGTCGTCGGCTGGGACGAGGCGATCGCCTTCGCCGCCGCGCGGCTCCGCGCCATCCAGGACCGGCATGGCCGGGGCGCCATCGGCGGCATCAGTTCCTCGCGCTGCACCAACGAGGAGGTCTATGTCGTCCAGAAGATGGTGCGGGCCGCCTTCGGCAACAACAATGTCGATACCTGCGCCCGCGTCTGCCATTCGCCCACCGGCTACGGCCTCAAGCAGACCTTCGGCACCTCGGCCGGAACGCAGGACTTCCGGTCGGTGGAGAAGGCCGACGTGATCCTCGTCATCGGCGCCAACCCGACCGACGGGCACCCGGTCTTCGCGGCCCGCATGAAGCGCCGGCTGCGGGCCGGGGCGAAGCTGATCGTCGCCGATCCCCGCCGCATCGATCTGGTCCGCTCCCCCCATGTCGAGGCGGCCTACCACCTGCCGCTGAGGCCCGGCACCAACGTGGCCCTGATGAACGCCATGGCCCATGTCGTGGTCACCGAGGGGCTGGTCGACGAGGCCTATGTCGCCGAACGGTGCGACCCGGCTGAGTTCGCCCGCTGGCGCGCCTTCATCGCGCGGCCCGAGCACGCCCCCGAGGCGCTCGCCGACACCGTCGGGGTCGATGCGGACCGCATCCGCGGCGCCGCCCGCCTCTACGCCACGGCCGAAAACGGCGCCATCTACTACGGTCTCGGCGTCACCGAGCACTCGCAGGGCTCGACCATGGTGATGGCGATGGCCAACCTCGCCATGGCGACCGGCAATGTCGGGCGCGAGGGCGTGGGGGTCAACCCGTTGCGCGGCCAGAACAACGTGCAGGGCTCGTGCGACATGGGGTCGTTCCCGCACGAGCTGCCCGGCTACCGGCACGTCTCCGATGGCGCGGTGCGCGGCACCTTCGAGGCCGCCTGGGGCGTGACGCTCGATGCCGAGCCGGGGCTACGGATCCCCAACATGCTCGACGCCGCCATCGCGGGCCGCTACCGGGGCCTGTTCGTGCAGGGCGAGGACATCGCCCAGTCCGATCCCAACACCCGCCACGTCAAGGCGGCCCTCGCCGCCATGGACTGCGTGATCGTCCAGGACCTCTTCCTCAACGAGACGGCGGCCTTCGCGCACGTCTTCCTGCCCGGCACCTCGTTCCTCGAGAAGGACGGCACCTTCACCAATGCCGAGCGGCGCATCAACCGGGTGCGGCCGGCCTACCGGGAAAAGACCGGGCTGAGCGAGTGGGAGGCCGTGTGCCGGCTGGCCACCGCCATGGGCTATCCGATGCAGTACGGCTCTTCCGCCCAGATCATGGACGAGATCGCCATGCTCACCCCGACCTTCCGTGGGGTCAGCCACGCCCGGCTCGACGCCGAGGGCTCAATGCAGTGGCCCGTGCCCGATGCGGTCTCGACGGGGACACCGACCATGCATGTCGGTGGCTTCGTGCGCGGCAAGGGCCGGTTCATGCTCACCGAGTTCGTGGCGACGACGGAACGGGCCACCCGCCGCTACCCGCTGCTGCTCACCACCGGGCGCATTCTCAGCCAGTACAATGTCGGGGCGCAGACGCGGCGCACCGCCAATACGGTGTGGCATGCCGAGGACCGGCTGGAGATCCATCCCTTCGACGCCGAGGAGCGCGGCATCCGGGACGGCGGCTTCGTCACCGTCGCCAGCCGGGTGGGCGCCACCACCCTGCGTGCCAGGATCACCGATCGCATGCCGCAGGGGGTGGTCTACACCACCTTCCACTACCCGCTCTCGGGCGCCAACATCGTCACCACCGAGAACTCCGACTGGGCCACCGACTGTCCCGAGTACAAGGTCACGGCGGTGGAAGTCACCGCCTCCAACCTGCCGGCCGACGGCGAGCCGCTGGCGATGGCCGCCACCGAGCCGGCCGAATAGATGCGCGTCGTCCGGCTCGACGATACCGCGAACCCATCGCTGCCGGTGGCGCCCGGCCTGCGTACCGGCGCCGACGGTTCGGTCCGGCCGGTCGCCTGGCATCTCGCCGAGGAGGCCGCGATCGCTTTCCTCCTCAACGGCCGCGCCTTCGCCGTGATGATGGCGACGCCCGCCGATCTCGAGGACTTCGCCCTCGGCTTTCTTCTGACCGAGCGGGTGATCGCCGCCCCGGCCGATCTCGAGGAATTGCGCGTCGTCCCGGTCGAGAGCGGCCTTGCGATCAACTGCATCGTGCCGCCCGGGGCCGAGGCCGCCGCTTCGGGCCGCCGCCGCAGCCTCGCCGGCCGGTCCGGCTGCGGCCTGTGCGGCGCGGAAACGCTGGAGGCAGCGCTGCCGCGCCTGCCGCGCGTCGCCCCGCGCAGCCCCGACCCGGCCACCGTCCTGTCGGCCCTTCGGGCCCTGCCGGCATTGCAGCAGCGCAACGCGCGCGACCGCTCGACGCATGCCGCGGCCTTCTTTCGCGCCGACGGCACCCCGGTGCTGGTCCGCGAGGACGTCGGACGGCACAACGCCCTCGACAAGCTCGGCGGCGCCCTGCTCGGGGCCGGCATCGACCCCGCGACCGGCTTCGCCGTACTGTCGAGCCGGATGAGCGTGGAGATGGTCCAGAAGGCGGCGATCCTCGGCCTGCCGCTGCTGGCCTCGGTTTCCGCGCCGACCGGCCTCGCGCTGAGCGTGGCGGCCCGCGCGGGGCTTTCGGTGTGCGCGCAATCGGGAGATGGGGTCGTGGTATTCGGCGCCGGAGGTCCGCGATGAACGAGGATGCCGACCTCTTCCGCATGGCCAACAACATCGCGGCCAACTTCGCCGTCTATCCCGAGGCCGAGGCGATCGCCGGAATCGTCCGGCACGTCACCGATTTCTGGCCCAGGCCGATGCGCGATCGCCTGGCGGCGCGGGCGCACGAGGCGACCGGTCTCGCGCCCCTGGCCGCCGCCGCGGCGCGCCTGCTCGCTGCCGGGGGCAGCGGCTCGACCGGCGCAGCATAAGTCTCACTGCGTAGTTCCGGCGCCGCTCTCGGCGCCGGCGCGGCAATCCCCGCGACCGTCGCCATTTTCTCGCCGATGCCGTATTGGCAGTACAACTCGTTGACGCGTCGTTCTTTATTGATCTGCGTGTACGACAACGTACGATGCGACTCGGCAACAGTCGCATCGTACGTTTCGAATTGTCCTCGCCATCTGTGACTACGGACTCGAAAAGCAGGCACAATTCGGTCTATATTGTTGTCGATTTCAGGAGGCTCGATCATGAAACAGATTTTGCTCGCTCTCGCCGGCGTCGTACTCGCCGGCCTGTCCACCTCCGCCGGCGCCGCCGACCTCTACGTCGAGACGCCGGTATTGCCGGGCATCGTGGATGTCGGCAGCGATTGGGAAGGCCCCTATGTCGGCGTCTTCGGCGGCTATGGCTGGGGCGTTGCCGATCATGCCAACCTCGCCGTCCATCCGGACTGCGCGCCCAATGGCTGCGATGTGGATATCGCCGGCTGGCTGGCGGGCGTCACCGCGGGTGCCAATTTCGCGGTGGGCAGCAACCTCGTCGCCGGGTTCGCGGGCGATATCGCGTGGTCCGGGGTCTCCGGCATGGACACGTTCGGCGTCGGCATCGCCGATTCCGAGAACGTCATCAACTGGCAGGGCTCCCTGCGCGGCGTGCTCGGCTTCGACGGCGGCGCCTTCATGCCCTATCTGACCGCCGGTTTCGCCGTCGCCAATGCCACGCACACCCTGTCGAACGGCGCCTTCGACGGTACGGCGGACGCCACGCACATGGGCTGGACGGCCGGCGCCGGCCTGGCCTTCGCCGCCACCGAGGATGTCGTCATCGACCTGCAGTATCGCTACAGCGATTTCGGCGAGCAGGAATACGACCGCGGCATCGCGCCCAACAACCCGATCTTCGGGCTGACGCAGCACGCCCTGACGGTCGGCGTCAACTGGCAGTTCTGAGGTCCTCGGCACCCGACATCGATCGGCCCGTCCGGCCCGTGCCGGACGGGCTTCTTCATGGCCGGCGTTTGGCTCTTGCCAGGCGGCCCGAATGGGCGCACGCTCTCCCCATCGTCAACAGCCGGAAGGAGGTGATCCAATGTCTCAGCAGAAATCGTCGGTTTCGAAGGGTCTTGGAGTCTCCGTCAGTTCGGGGCAGGCTTCGGCCTGATCGAAGGCTCCGCCGCAAGGCGATCGCTTCGAAATCTGCGAAATCGGGAGGGGTCGCCTTGCGGGGCGGCCCTTCTTTGCTTTCCCCGGGGCCCCCTGCAGCGGCCGGCCCGTCAATCTCTGGTTAACCACCAACGAAAGGTAACCGCCGGGTAAAGGAATTGTTTGCAATTGCGGGCGGATTCATGCGGGCACGAACTCTATCGTAACGCGTATCTTCGGAGGCCCTCATGAAGCGCATCTCTCTTACTCTGCTGGCGAGTGCCGCAACCCTTGCCCTGCTGCTGCCCGTCCAGGCGGCCGACCTGCTGATCCAGGAGCCCTCGATGCCCGGCTTCGTCGACATGGGCGGCGGCGGCTGGGATGGCGCCTATATCGGCGGCTTCGTCGGCTATGGCTGGGGCACCGCGACGGACGAGACGAGCAATCTGGGCCTGCCGAGCGACGAACTCGACGCCTCCGGCTGGCTGATCGGCGCGAACCTGGGCGCCAACTTCACGGTCGGCAGCGGGCTCATCCTCGGCGCCGTCGGCGATATCGCCTGGTCCGGCATCAATGGCTACGATGGCGGCAGCGACGTGGATATCGACATCAACTGGATGGGCTCGCTGCGCGGCCGCGCCGGTTTCGATGCCGGGGCCTTCATGCCCTACCTGACGGGCGGCCTGGCCATTGCCGGCGCGACCATCGACGACAGCGGCGATGAGAGCACCCAGATGCACTTCGGCTGGACCGGCGGCGCCGGTGTCGAGGTGGCGGCGACGGACAACCTGTCAATCGACCTGCAGTACCGCTATTCGGACTATGGCAGCGCCACTTATGGCCTGACGCCGGACAGCGATGTCGGGCTCACCACCCACACCATCAGCGCCGGCCTCAACTTCAAGTTCTGAGCGCCCGCTGAACGCCGGGAAGTCGGAGCGGCAGCCATCTGGGCTGCCGTTCCCTTTTGCCGAGTCGGAACGGCAGCCCGCTGGGCTGCCGTTCCTTTTGCATTGTGGGGCGCGACGCACTATGTAGCGGCCTTCCCGTTTCGAGCGAGCCGATGAACGCGCTGACCCCGGCTGAGACCGCCAACCGATTGCTGCCCTACCAGTCGCGCCGCACCTTCGCGATCATCTCGCACCCGGATGCCGGCAAGACCACGCTGACCGAGAAGCTGCTCGCCGCCTCGGGGGCGATCCAGCAGGCCGGCGCGGTGCGCCATCGCGCCAACCAGCGCGCCACCAGATCGGACTGGATGGAGATCGAGCGCCAGCGCGGCATCTCGATCACCTCCTCGGTGATGACCTTCGAGCACCTGGGGCTGACATTCAACCTGCTCGATACCCCCGGCCACTCGGACTTTTCCGAGGACACCTATCGCACGCTCACCGCCGTCGACGCGGCCGTCATGGTGATCGACGTCGCCAAGGGCATCGAGGCGCAGACGCTGAAGCTGTTCGAGGTCTGCCGGCTCCGCGACATCCCGATCATCACCTTCGCCAACAAGGTCGATCGCGAAGGCAAGGACCCGCTGGTGATCCTCGACGAGATCGCCGATACGCTGGCGCTCGATGTCACCCCGGTGGTCTGGCCGCTGGGCGGCGGCGTCGACTTCAAGGGTATCGTCGATCTGGTGCAAAAGCGCGTGCTGTCGCCCACGGGCGTCGAACTGCGGTCCTTCGATGCGATCGAGGCGCTGTTCGGCGACGAAAGGCTCAACGCCGATCCGGTGATCAGGGCCAGCCTCGAGAATCTCGACCTGGCGCTCGCCGGCTACCCGGCGTTCGACCTGGCGACCTATCGCGCCGGGCACCTGACCCCGGTGATCTTCGGCTCGGCGCTGAAGAGCGTCGCGGTGCCCGAACTGCTTGCGGCGCTCGGCACCTGGGCACCCGAACCGCGGCCGCAGCCGGCCGAACCGGCACCGATCAATCCGGACGAGCCCAGGGTCACCGGCTTCGTCTTCAAGGTCCAGGCCAACATGGACCAGAACCACCGCGATCGCATCGCCTTCGTCCGGTTGAGCTCGGGCACCTTCAAGCGCGGCATGCGCCTCAGGAACGTGCGGACCGGTAAGGACATGGCGGTCTCCAACCCGATGTTCTTCTTCGGCCACGACCGCGAGCTGGCCGAGCAGGCGGTCGCCGGCGACATCGTCGGAATTCCCAACCACGGGGCGCTCAGTGTCGGCGACACGCTGACCGAGGGCGCGCAGGTCAAGGTCACCGGCATCCCGAACTTCGCGCCCGAGATCATCCGCCGCGTCCGGCTCTCGGACCCGATGAAGGCCAAGCAGCTCGCCAAGGCGCTGTCCGATCTGGCCGAGGAGGGCGTGGCGCAGATCTTCCGCCGCATGGTGGGGGCGGACTATATCGTCGGCGTCGTCGGCCAGCTGCAGCTCGAAGTGCTGCAGGCCCGCATCGACAGCGAGTACCACGTGCCGATCAGCTTCGAGCAGATCAACTTCGAGCTCGCCCGCTGGATCAGCTCGGACGACCGCAAGGAACTCGAGCGCTTCATCTCCACCAACAAGCTGGAGATGGCCGAGGACAAGTACGGCGATCCGGTCTACCTGGCGCAGTCGGTATGGTGGCTCGGCCGTGCCGAGCGCGACTGGCCGAAGATCCGCTTCCACACTACCAAGGAACGCCACTGACCGCCCCGGTCGACCGCGCCTGAGGCCGGGCCCGGGCCCTCGAGGCCGGCACCGGCACGGCCGCCGGCGGCAGCGCCCTGCCCGTCCCCGCCGGGGCGAGCCCGGCCGCAGACCGGCGGCATTCGCCCTGCCCCCGCCACCCCCGAATCGAACCCGAACGCAGTCATGCGGCCCGCGGATCATGCACAAAATGTTCAACCGCCACGCCAAGTCCGCCGCGCGGTACGCCGCGTAATCCCGGTCAGCTTGGCAGCAACGATCTGCCAAAGCGCAGAGTTTCAAACCGGAGATCGTACCATGAAGTTCCTCAAGGCCATTGCCGTCGCGTCCCTGCTGGCCGTTGCCCCCATCGCCGTGATGCCGGCGACCGCCGCCAATGTCGTCGAGACCGCCAGCTCCGCCGGCTCGTTCGGCACCCTGCTCGCCGCCGCCCAGGCCGCCGGCCTTGCCGATGCGCTGGCCACCACCGCCAACATCACCGTCTTCGCCCCGACCGACGAGGCCTTTGCGGCGCTCCCGGCCGGTACCGTCGAGGACCTGCTCAAGCCCGAGAACAAGGACAAGCTGGTCGCCATCCTGACCGCCCACGTCGTCGCCGCCAAGGTGATGGCCGGCGACATCGCCGAGGGCACCACCGAGGTCGCCACCCTCAACCCCGACGTCAAGCTCAAGGTGACCAAGGACGCCAATGGCGTGACCGTGGCGCTGTCGAACGCGGCCAAGGTGGTTTCCGCCGATGTCGGTGCCGATAATGGCGTGATCCACGTCATCGACGCCGTCCTCCTGCCCTGACCCCCAAAGGGCAGTTCCGCTAGCCGGAACGGGGCGCCGGTCCATCGGACCGGCGCCTTCTTGTTTGTCGCGGGCCCGGTTTCCTATAGTCCATGCGCCGTTCGATGGCCCGGTTTCCCGCGGCGCCTAGAGGCGGAAGGGCCGTCTTTCCTACAGTTTTCCTATAGCAGACCGGATTTCCTACAGGCTGTCGGACAAAAAAGTGCCGCTGAGCGCTTGCCGCCAGTTTGGAATTGTGCAAATGTAATCGAGATAGGACAGTGCATCTGTCCAATTTCACGTGAGCGGCCGGTCTCCCCGGATGCGTTTCACACGCCCATCCGGCTGGCCCGCTTGACGAGAGCGGAAACGGAGGGGTGGGGCCTTATCGAGCCCGAACGAGCGGCCATTTGGATGCAGAGCCGCTCCCCACGAGATGATTGCGCCGTCGGTTTCGAGCCGTACACTGCAAGTACGATCGGGGCCCGAAGGCGCGTCGAAAGGAACCGCATACCCGGATGTCCCGGGGCTTGAACAGACTGCCAACGCGAGGAACTGCACATGGCTGAAGCACGGAACGGAAAGATGTCACATCCCGTCACGGACGCCGCCATGCGCAAAGACCTGCCGGCGGGCGTCCTGCGCCCGGCTGCCGGTGGGCTGTTCGATCCGCTGCGCGAGCACGACGCCTGCGGCGTCGGCTTCATCGTCAACCTCAAGAACATTCCCAGCCAGAGGACCGTGCAGAACGGCCTCAAGATCCTCGAGAACCTCGAGCATCGCGGCGCCGTCGGCGCCGATCCGCTGATGGGCGACGGCGCCGGCATCATGGTGCAGATCCCGCATCGCTTCTTTGCGCGGCAGGCGGCCGCGCGGGGCTGGCAGCTGCCGGCCCGGGGCGAGTATGCGGTCGGCTTCATCTTCATGCCGCGCGATGCCGACCTGCGTCTCAAGATGGAGCGCGTGGTCAACAAGGTGATCGAGGACGAGGGCCAGACGGTGATCGGCTGGCGCGACGTCCCCTCAGACAATTCCTCGCTGTCCAAGGCGCCCGACATCGTCGCCACCGAGCCGTACCACCGCCAGGTGATCATCGGCCGGGGCGCCGGGATCGCCGACGAGGAGGCCTTCGAGCGCAAGCTGTACATCATCCGCAAGGTGATGTCGGCCAAGATCTATTCCGCCTTCGAGGGCAAGCCGAACGATTTCTACATCGTCTCGATGAGCTGCCGCACGCTGGTCTACAAGGGCATGTTCCTGTCGTTCCAGCTCGGCGCCTACTATCGCGATCTGCATGAGCCGGATTTCGAGTCCGCCTTGGCGCTCGTGCACCAGCGCTTCTCGACCAACACGTTCCCCTCGTGGCGGCTGGCGCACCCCTACCGGTTCGTCTGCCACAACGGAGAGATCAACACCGTTCGCGGCAATGTCAACTGGATGGCGGCCCGCCAGGCCTCCGTGCAGTCGCCGCTGTTCGGCGCCGACATCCAGAAGCTGTGGCCGATCTCCTATCCCGGTCAGTCCGACACCGCCTGTTTCGACAACGCGCTCGAATTCCTCATGCGCGGCGGCTACTCGCTGCCGCATGCCGCCATGATGCTGATCCCCGAGGCCTGGGCCGGCAACCCGCTGATGGATGAGGACCGCCGGGCCTTCTACGAGTACCACGCGGCACTCATGGAGCCTTGGGACGGCCCCGCCGCCATGTGCTTCTCGGACGGCGTCTATATCGGCGCGACGCTGGACCGGAACGGCCTCAGGCCGGCCCGCTACTTCGTCACCGAGGACGACGAGGTCATCATGGCCTCCGAGGCCGGCGTGCTGCCGATTCCGGCAAGCCGGATCAAGTCCAAGTGGCGCCTGCAGCCGGGCAAGATGCTGCTCATCGATCTCAAGCAGGGCCGCATCGTCTCGGACGAGGAGATCAAGCATCAGCTGTCCACCGCGCTGCCCTACCGGCAGTGGCTGGCGCGCACCCAGATCGTGCTCGAGGACTTGCCGGAGGTGGCCTTCGAGCCCAAGACGTCCGACATCCCGCTGCTCGATCGGCAACAGGCCTTCGGCTACACGCAGGAGGATCTGAAGCTCATCCTGCCGCCCATGGCGGTGACCGGACAGGAAGCCGTCGGCTCGATGGGGACGGACACGCCGATCTCGGCGCTCTCCAACAAGTCGCGGCTGCTCTATACTTATTTCAAGCAGAACTTCGCCCAGGTCACCAACCCACCGATCGACTCGATCCGCGAGGAGCTGGTGATGAGCCTCGTCTCGTTCATCGGGCCGCGGCCGAACGTGCTCGACCTCGGCGGCGGCGGCAGGCGGCAGCGCCTCGAAGTGCGCCAGCCGATCCTCACCAATGCCGATCTCGAGAAGATCCGCGCCATCGGCGGCATGGAGGACAATCCGTTCCGCTCCAAGTCGCTGGACATCACCTATCCGGTGTCGGAAGGCGCCGAGGGCATGGCGCGCGCCCTCGAGCAGCTGTTCTCCGATGCCGAGATGGCGGTGCATTCGGGCGACAACATCATCATCCTCTCGGACCGGGCGATGAGCCGCGAGCGGGTGGCCATTCCCGCCCTGCTGGCCACCGCCGGCGTCCATCATCACCTGATCCGCAAGGGGCTGAGGACCTCCGTGGGTCTCGTCGTCGAGACCGGCGAGGCGCGGGAGATCCACCACTTCTGCGCGCTCGCCGGCTATGGCGCCGAGGCGATCAATCCCTATCTCGCCTTCGAAACCCTGCTCGCCATGAAGAAGGATCTTCCGGCCGAGGTCGACGAAGAGGAGATCATCTACCGCTACATCAAGGCCATCGGTAAGGGCATCCTCAAGGTCACGGCCAAGATGGGCATCTCGACCTACCAGTCCTATTGCGGCGCGCAGATCTTCGACGCGGTGGGGCTGAGTTCCGACTTCGTGGCCACCTACTTCACCGGCACCGCGACCACCATCGAGGGCGTCGGCCTCAACGAGATCGCCGAGGAGACCGTGCAGCGCCACCGCGACGCATTCGGCAGCTCGCCGGTTCTCGAGGATGCGCTCGATGTCGGCGGCGACTACGCCTTCCGCCAGCGCGGCGAGGCGCATGTGTGGCGTTCCGAGACGGTTTCCAGCCTGCAGCACGCCGCGCGCGGCAACGCCCGCGACAAGTATCGCGAGTTCGCCCGCCTCGTGAACGAGGTCGAGGACCGCTATGTCACCATCCGCTCGCTGTTCCGCCTGAAGAAGGCCGAGGAGGACGGGCGCGGTCCGGTGCCGCTCGCCGACGTCGAGCCGGCCGTCGAGATCGTCAAGCGCTTCTCGACCGGGGCCATGTCCTATGGCTCGATCTCGCTCGAGGCCCATACCACGCTCGCCATCGCCATGAACCGGATCGGCGGCAAGTCGAACACCGGCGAGGGCGGCGAGGAGCCGGACCGGTTCAGGCCGATGCCCAACGGCGACTCCAAGCGCTCGGCCATCAAGCAGGTGGCCTCGGGCCGCTTCGGGGTGACCACCGAATACCTGGTCAATTCCGACATGATGCAGATCAAGATGGCGCAGGGAGCCAAGCCCGGCGAGGGTGGACAGTTGCCGGGCGACAAGGTCAACGAGACCATCGCCAAGGTGCGCCATTCCACCCCCGGCGTCGGCCTCATCTCGCCCCCGCCGCACCATGACATCTATTCGATCGAGGATCTGGCGCAGCTGATCTTCGATCTGAAGAACGTCAATCCCGAGGGCCAGGTCTCGGTCAAGCTCGTCTCGGAAGTCGGCGTCGGCACGGTTGCAGCCGGTGTCGCCAAGGCGCGCGCCGACCACGTCACCATCTCGGGCTACGAGGGCGGCACCGGCGCCAGCCCGCTGACCTCGCTCAAGCATGCCGGCTCGCCGTGGGAAATCGGCCTCGCCGAAACCCACCAGACGCTGGTGCGCAACAAGCTGCGCGGCCGTATCGCCGTGCAGGTCGATGGCGGCATCCGCACCGGACGCGACGTGGTGATCGGTGCCCTGCTCGGGGCCGACGAGTTCGGCCTGGCCACGGCGCCGCTGATCGCGGCGGGCTGCGTGATGATGCGCAAGTGCCATCTCAACACCTGTCCGGTCGGCGTCGCCACGCAGGATCCGGTGTTGCGCGCCCGCTTCACCGGCAAGCCCGAGCACGTCATCAACTACCTGTTCTTCGTCGCCGAGGAAGTGCGCGAACTGATGGCCGAGCTCGGCTATCGCCGCTTCGATGAGATGGTGGGGCAGATGCAGATGCTCGACAAGACCGAGGCCGTCACGCATTGGAAGGCCAAGGGGCTCGATTTCTCGAGGCTGTTCCACAAGCCGTTCGCGGCCGAGGGCGTGGCCATCGCGCATACCGAGGTGCAGAACCATCCGATCGACGCGGTGCTCGACCGCCGGCTGATCGCCGCGGCCCGGCCGGCCCTCGAGCAGGGCACGCCGGTCAGGATCGTCGAGACGATCACCAGCGTCGATCGCTCCGCCGGGGCCATGCTCGGCGGCGCCGTCGCCCGGCGCTACGGCCATGCCGGACTGCCCGAGGACACCATCGCCGTGTCGCTCACCGGTACCGCCGGCCAGGCGTTCGGCGCCTGGGCTGCCCGCGGCATCTCGATCGACCTCGTCGGCGAGGCCAACGACTATGTCGGCAAGGGCCTCAGCGGCGCGCGCCTGGTGGTGCGCCCGCCCGAGGACCGCGGCTACGTGGCCGAGGAGTCGATCATCATCGGCAACACCGCCCTCTACGGCGCCATCACCGGGGAGTGCTATTTCCGCGGCGTCGCCGGCGAGCGCTTCGCCGTGCGCAACTCCGGCGCCATCGCGGTGATCGAGGGAACCGGCGACCACGGCTGCGAGTACATGACCGGTGGCGTCGTGGTCGTGCTCGGCAGGACCGGACGCAACTTCGCCGCCGGCATGTCGGGCGGCATCGCCTACGTGCTCGACGAGGACGAGAGCTTCGAAAGCCGCTGCAACATGGCCATGGTCGAGCTCGAGCCCATCCTCGAGGAGGAAAAGCTCGCCGGCCGTGACTTCGGCCAGCATGGCGACCTCGAGACCCTGGGCGTGGTCGACATCATGCACGACCTGCAGCGGCGCGACGCCGAACGGCTCTACCAGCTCATCCTCAGGCACAGGACCTTCACCGGGTCGAGCCGGGCCAACCACATCCTCGCCAACTGGGACGAGTACCTGCCCAAGTTCCGCAAGGTGATGCCGGTCGAGTATCGCAAGGCCCTCCAGAAGATGGAAAAGGCCCGCGAGGCGGCGCAACAGGTGGCGGCGGAGTAAGGACAATGGGCAAGATCACTGGCTTCCTCGAGCTCGAGCGCGTCGACCGGGACTATCTTCCGGTCGAGGAGCGCCTGAAGAACTACAACGAGTTCGTCATTCCGCTGGGCGACAAGGGCACCCGCGACCAGGCGGCGCGCTGCATGGATTGCGGCGTTCCCTACTGCCACAACGGCTGCCCGGTGAATAACCAGATCCCGGACTGGAACGACCTCGTCTACAAGGGCGAGTGGCTGAAGGCGCTCAAGAACCTCCACTCCACCAACAATTTCCCGGAGTTCACCGGCCGCATCTGCCCCGCCCCCTGCGAGGCCAGCTGCACGCTCAACATCCCGGACACCCCGGTCAACATCAAGTCGATCGAGTGCGCCATCGTCGACAAGGGCTGGGAGGAGGGCTGGATCACCCCCCAGGTCAACCCCGTCAAGACCGGCAGGCGGGTCGCCGTGATCGGTTCGGGACCCGCCGGCATGGCCTGCGCCCAGCAGCTGGCGCGGGCCGGCCACGACGTCCACCTCTATGAGAAGAACCTCAAGGTCGGCGGGCTGATGCGCTACGGCATCCCCGACTTCAAGATGGAGAAGCGCCACATCGATCGCCGCGTCGCCCAGATGCAGGCCGAGGGCGTCACCGTCCATGCCGGCGTCCATGTCGGCTATGACGTGTCGATCGCCGACCTCGTCGCGCAGTACGATGCGGTGGCGCTCGCCGGCGGCGCCGAGAAGCCGCGCGATCTGCCGATCCCGGGCCGCGAGCTTGACGGCATCCACTTTGCCATGGAGTTCCTGCCGCAGCAGAACCGCCGTGTCTCCGACGAGCCGTTCAACGCCCGTCCGATCCTCGCCACCGGCAAGCATGTGGTGGTCATCGGCGGTGGCGATACCGGGTCGGACTGCATCGGCACCTCCAACCGGCACGGCGCCGCCTCGGTCACCCAGATCGAGATCATGCCCATGCCGCCCGAAAAGGAGAACAAGGCGCTGGTCTGGCCGAACTGGCCGCTGAAGCTGCGAACCTCGTCCTCGCACGAGGAAGGCGTGACGCGCGACTTCGCCGTCGCGACGATCGCCTTCGAGGGCAAGGACGGCAAGGTCACCGCCCTCAACTGTGCCCGCGCCGACGAGAAGTTCCAGCCGATTCCGGGCACCGAGTTCCAGCTCCGGGCCGACCTCGTGCTGCTCGCCATGGGCTTCGTCGGCCCGGTGCAGGACGGCATGGTCAAGGACGCGGGCGTCGAGCTCGACAGGCGCGGCAACGTGTCGGCCGATACGGTGCGCTACAAGACCAGCAGGGAGAAGGTCTTCTCCTGCGGCGACATGCGCCGCGGCCAGTCGCTCGTGGTCTGGGCCATTCGCGAGGGCCGCCAGTGCGCGCGCGCCATCGACGAGTGGCTGATGGGCAAGACCGACCTGCCGCGCTGATCTGCGACGGGGCGCCGACACCGCCCCGTCAGTCCCCTCGGGCCGGGGACAAGTCCGTTCAGCAACGTGACCGAAATGCGGCGGACGCACGCCCGATCCGTTGTCGTTCAACGACTTGCGCGTTCATCAAGGCGGCGGGATTTTTTCCGCCCCTCCCGGCCGCCCACCCCCGGGCGGACCCCGCTACCGGCCGGTCGGGTTTTCGACCTCGACCCCCACGACCCTGCCGACGCCGAACGCATCGGCGCGACCGACCGGCGCCTCGATCAGGAGCGTCAGGTCGAAGCCGGTCGGATCGACCTGGGCCGTGTCCCGCGTCACCAGGTCGGCCGCCCGCCGCGTCAGGTGGGTCAGCGAGATCACCGCGCCCGCCACCTCGAGCAGCTTCATCTGGCCCAGGCCCTGGTAGGGCGGCCGCACCATCATCTGCGCCTCGGTGCCGAGCAGCGGGTCGGCCACGGCGAGCCCCACCGTGCCGCCCCCGCGATAGTAGTTCCTCAGCGACTGGCTGAGATAGAAGGCCAGCTTGTCGGCGCCCGCCGCGGAGAAGTGGATGCCGTCATCCTTGCGCATCCGCACCGTCGTGCCGTTGAGGTCGGGGCCGCGCGCGGTGTACTTGCCCTCTTCGGTCGCGAACTTCTCGTAGATGTCGAGGAACTCGGCCCCGCCGCCGAAGGCGGCCAGCCGGTCGATCTCGTTGATCTGGATCATCGTCTGGCCGAATTTCGGCGCCTCCATCGGCGGCAGGCCGACCCAGATGGTCGGCTTGTTGGCGGCGCGCAGCTGCTGCACGATCCCGGTCACCCGGGCGGAGTACTCGGTCAGCCACTCGGGCGACAGCGAGGCGTAGCTCTGTCCGTTGAGGCTCATCTTCTGGCGATCGTTGATGCCCACGATGACGACCGCGATGTCGAAGCTGTTCTCGGCGATCTTGTCGGCGATCGTCTTGGGCCAGTCGAAGTAGTCGACCCGCACGATGCCCGAGTCGCCGACCGCCTGGTCGAGGATGGCGAGGTTGGGGTCTTCGGCATAGAAGCGATCGAGCGCCTTGGCGAGATCGGTGGCCATGGAGTCGCCGAACACCGCCAGCCGGGTCGCTCCCGCCGCCTTCTCGACCTTGGGCTTGGCGGGCGGCAGTTCCGCCTTCGGCTTCTTGACCACCGGCTTCTGCACCACCGGCGCTTCCTCCTGATCGTTGCCGAACAGCAGATCCATCAGGGTCTTGCGCTTCTTGGGCTGCGCCGGCGCCTCCGCCTGTGCCACGAGGATCGCCGCGCCGTCGTGTCGGGACAGGGTCACCGGCGCCGCCTCGGCATACTGGCGCGCCTGGGCGAAGCTGGGCAGCAGGTCGGTCAGCACCAGGGCTGCCACGACCAGGCCGATGACGAACAGTACGAACCGGTTCTGCTTGCGCTGCATGGCGCCATTTAGCGGATCAACGGCGGTGAATTGAAGGCCGCTCGCGATAAATCTACCGCGTCGCCTCGAGCAGGTCCTCGTAGCTGTGCAGCGTGATGAAGCCGTCCGCGACATCGCCCTGCGCCGCCTGGAACCGGGCATAGGCGGCCGCGCTGATCGGCCCGATGCGGCCGTCGATCGGCCCTTCGTAGAGCCCCAGGCGGCCGAGGGCCTGCTGGATCGCCTTGCGCTGCGCGAGGTTCGGGAACTTGGTCTGGCGGGGCCAGTCGGCAACGAACGCCCCGCCCCCCTTCAGCCGGTCGGTCAGGTGGGCGACGCTGAGGGCGTAGCTGTCCGAGAAATTGTAGCCCTTCAGCACGAGGTAGTTGGCGGTCATCAGGAACTTCGGCCCGTCGCGGCCGGCCGGCGCATAGAGGAAGACCGGCGTGGCCGGATCGGCAAAGGGCCGCCCCCTGACCCGGCGTATCCCGCGCTCCGCGAAGAAGCTGATCGGCCGCAGCTGCTCGCGGGTCGCGAGCAGGTAGTCGAAGCCTCCCGGCACCTCGACCTCGAAGCCCCAGTCGAGGCCGGTCCGGTAGCCCAGGTCGAGAAGGAACTTCGCACTGGTGGCGAGCGCGTCGGCCAGCGAGCGATGCAGGTCGATCCGACCGTCCCCGTCGCCGTCCAGGCCATGAGCAAGCACGTTCGACGGGTTCACCTGCAGGTGGCCGATGGCGCCGGCCCATGAGCCCCTCAGCTCGCCGGGCGTCAGTCCGTTCTTCTCGATGAGGAGCAGCGCGGCGATGAAGTCGGCTTCGTCCTCGGCGAGGCGGCCGCGCCGCTGGTGCACCAGCGTCGCCAGCGAACGGATGACGGGCCGGATCAGCCTGTCGTTTCCCAGCACCGCCCCATAATCGGTCTCGATGCCCCAGATCGCGCCGAGGATATGGGGATCGACACCCGTCCGCTTGCCGATGGCCGCGAACAGGTCCCGGTTGCGCTCGATCGCCGCCTTGCCCCGGGCGATCCGCCCCTCCGTCACCCGTTTGTCGAGATAGTCCCAGACCGGGGTGGTGAACTCGGGCTGGCTCTCGATGAGGTCGGGCACGTTGGGGTCCGGCGTCAGCCCCGCGGTGGCCTCGCGATAGGTGGCCCGCGATACGCCGGCGGCGAGCGCTCTGGGCTCGAAGCTGCGCAGGAAGTCGGAGAACGATTCGATCGGGGCGGCGAAGGCAGGCGTGGCAGCCAGGAGCGCCAGGAGGAAAACCCACCGGACCATGATCACTTCCCCTCGAATCGCCGGGACCCTAGCGGTTTCGCGTGGCCAGATAGCGTTCCCAGGTCAGCGCCGCCCCGACGATCTCGCTCAAATCCTCGTGTGCCGGAACCCAGCCCAGCACCTCCCGCACCCGGTCGGCCCGCGCCACGATCGAGGCCGGGTCGCCGGGGCGACGCGGCTCCTCGGTCACCCGGAAGTCGACGCCCGAGACCGCGCGGACCATGCCGATCACCTCGCGCACCGAATAGCCGTGTCCATACCCGCAGTTCATCGTCTGCGACCGTCCGCCGGCCCTCAGGTAGTCGAGCAGCAGGCGATGCGCCTCGACCAGGTCGGTGACGTGGATGTAGTCGCGAACCCCGGTGCCGTCCGGTGTCGGGAAATCCACCCCGAAGATGCCGACGCCCGCTCGCTGTCCCAGGGCTGCCTGCGCCGCCACCTTGATCAGGTGCGTGGCTGTCGGCGAGGACTGTCCGCTGCGCTTGAGCGGGTCGGCGCCAGCGACGTTGAAGTAGCGCAGGACGCCGTAGCGCAGCGGATGCGCCGCCGCGACGTCGGCCAGCATCATCTCCGTCATCAGCTTGGACCGGCCGTAGGGCGATTCCGGTGCCAGCGGATTGTCCTCCCCGACCGGAGCCAGCCCGGCATTGCCGTACACCGCCGCGGTCGAGGAGAAGATGAAGTACCTGACGCCCGCCGTCACCGCCGCCTCGATCAGGTTGCGCGATGTCGCCGTGTTGTTGGCGTAGTACTTGAGCGGATCGACCACCGACTCCGGCACGACGATCGAGCCGGCGAAATGGATGATCGCATCGATGCCGTGCTGCGCGGCGAGCCGCGTCACCAGCCCGATGTCGCCGGCATTGCCCTCGACCAGCACGGCCCGCTGATCGACCGCCCAGTCGAAGCCGGTCGTGAGGTTGTCGAGCACGACCACCTGCTCGCCGGCATCGCACAGCCGGAGCACCATATGGCTGCCGATATAGCCCGCGCCGCCGGTCACCAGTACCGCCATCATCCCCTCGCACAACGGGAAATTAATCTGCGGGAGGCTAGAACCGAGGTGCTAAGAACGCCTTACGATTGCCCACACCGGAGCCCGCCGTGCCCAGTCGTGTTCGTACCGCCGTGTTTCCGGTCGCCGGTCTCGGTACCCGGTTCCTGCCCGCCACCAAGGCGATGCCCAAGGAAATGCTGACCGTCGTAGATCGGCCGCTGATCCAGTATGCCGTCGATGAGGCGCGCGAGGCCGGCATCGAGCACTTCGTCTTCGTCACCGGCCGCAACAAGGGCGTCATCGAGGACCACTTCGATCGCCAGTTCGAGCTGGAACAGACGCTCGAGGCGCGGGGCCGGACCGAGGCCCTGGCCGAATTGCAGAAGGACCTGCCCTCGGCCGGACAGTCCAGCTTCACCCGCCAGCAGGAGCCGCTGGGCCTCGGCCACGCCGTCTGGTGCGCACGCGAACTGGTCGGCAACCAGCCCTTCGCCCTGCTGCTCCCCGACATGGTGTTTCGCGCCCGCCCGGGCGTGCTCAAGCAGATGATGCAGGCCTACGAGGAAACCGGCGGCAACATCATCGGCGTCGAGGAGGTCGATCCCAAGGACGTCTCGAGCTACGGCATCGTCGCCCGTGGCGAGGGACCGGATTCTGGCTTCCGCATCACCGGCATGGTCGAAAAGCCCAGGCGCGAGGATGCGCCCTCGAACCTCTTCATCTCCGGCCGCTACATCCTGCAGCCGGAAATCTTCGCCCTGCTCAGTGAACAGACCCGCGGCGCCGGCGGCGAGATCCAGCTCACCGACGCCATGCAGATCCTGATCCGCCAGCAGAACTTCACCGGCGTCAAGTATCACGGCAAGGTGTTCGACTGCGGCTCCAAGCTCGGCTTCCTCGCCGCGAACGTCATCTTCGCGCTCGATCGCCCCGACCTCGCCGGGCCGTTCCGGCGTGCCATCCGCGATGCGGTGCTCAACGACTGAAGCTGACGCCCAGGGTGAGTCGGTGCTGGTCTTCCGCCGGAGCGGGCGTGGTCGTCGACCTGCTGAACGCGTAGTCTCCGGTCAGGGCGGCATGCTCGCCCAGCTGGTAGTCGGCACCGACGCCAAGTCCCCATTTGTACTCGTCGGTCGCGATGCCCCAGTAGTGGGCCTCGCTCCAGTTGGCCGAGCCCCGCAGGCTGAGCCAAGGGTTGACCCGATAGCTCGCCTCGGCGCCGGCCGCGTACGTCACCTTGGCGCGGGCCCCCGAGGTGGTTCCCGGGCTCGACAGGGCGGTCGAGAACGTCGCGCTGAGCGCCACCGTCTCGTCGGGCCGATACACCGCCGAGGCGTCGTAGAGCACCGTGGCAAGATCGGATAGGCCCGCATCGGCGAAGGCGCGGTAACCAAGACCGAGAGATCCCTCGAGCCTCAGCACCTCGCCGAAGCGCGCCGAAAGGCCGCCGCGCCCGGACAGGGTCAGGTTGTCGAGTCGGACGAGCAGGCTCGGCGAAGCCTCGTCATAGAATTCGTAGTCGGCCTCGCCATCGACGAAGCCGGTCAGGATCGGCCCCAGGCGCAGCCCGAGCCGCCCGCCGCCGCCTGCCGAAGTCAGGTTCTGAAAGGCGTTGGAGCTGGTCGTGTCATCGTCGTACACCGTGTCGCCATTGGTGGTGCGCGCGACATCGCCACGCAGATCCACCAGCCAGGGACCGAAATCCCGCGCCAGCGTTGCCGCGCCGGTCCCGTTCGTCACCAGCGGCGCAACCTTGACGTTGACCGGCATCCCGGGCCCATCCGGATCACCCTGGCTGAGTTCGAAGCCTCCCTTGAGCGTCGCCATGGTCAGCGCGTCGATCCGATACTCCGTGCTGCCCGTGACGCCGAGGCTGCCGACGCGGACGTTGCCGTCGAGGCGGTAGTCGAACTCGGCGTCGGCCCCGACGCTGAAGCTTCCCCTCAGATGCTGGTGGGTCAGGCTGAAGCTGGGAAGCGCGATCGCCTCGAAGCGGGCGCCGGAGCTCCCCTCGATCACCGCTCCCCGCAGCGCCAGGCGCCAGTCGATCTCGACGGGCGGCACACCCCATTCCCGCGGGGGATCCGGCGCGCAGTTCTCGCAGCCCGTCGTTGCATCGCGCAACAGGTCGATGTTGTTGGCCCCCGACCCGTCGCCGAGCGGATTGAACTCCGCGGCCGCAGCGGGAACAGCCAGCGCAACGAGGAGCCCGGCCGCTCCGAGGTATCCGATACGCTGTGTCACTGTCGCACTCGGCATCCGATGGTCACCAAATCCTTGCACGTTATGGTTAAGGAAGCTTTGCCCGCGCGCCCTAACCTCCTGTTAAGGCTGAGGCTTAAGCGGCCGTTATCCAATCTTGGTCAGGATGCAGGCGGGCTTTTTGGTCCATCAGCGTCGGGGCTCATATTTCATGGATATCGCAACCGTCATCGGCATCATCGGCGGCTTCGTCGTGCTGGTCCTCGCCATCGTGCTCGAGGGCTCCAACCCCTTGAGCTTCATGCAGCTGCTGCCTGCCGTGGTGGTGGTCGGCGGGGCATCGATGGCGATCCTCGTGCGCTACACCATGGGAAGCTTCGTGTCCGCCATCGGTCTTGGGCTGAAGAGTTCGATCTTCTACAAGCACGTGCCCACCACCCGGCTGATCGACCAGATTGCCGAGATCGCCGAGACCATGCGCCGTCAGGGACCGATCGCGCTCGAACAGGTCGAGATCGAGGACAAGTTCTTCCAGCGCGGCGTGCGCATGATCGCCGACGGCTTCTCCGCCGAGGCCCTGCGCGCCTCGCTCGAACGCGAACGCGATCTCGATCACGAGCGGGTCGAGGAAAGCCACAAGATCTTCAAGGCGCTCGGCGACACGGCACCCGGCATGGGCATGGTCGGTACCCTGATCGGCCTCGTGTCCATGTTCGGGCACATGGATGATCCCAAGAAGATCGGCCCGGGCATGGCCATCGCCCTGCTCGCCACGTTCTACGGCGCTGCCATCTCGAATGTCTTTGCGCTGCCGATCTCGGACAAGCTCGCCAACCGGGCTGCCGAGGAGGGCACGCATCGCACCCTCATCATCGAGGCGCTGGTGATGATCCGGGAAGGCCGCAACCCGGCCACCATTCGCGACGAGCTGGCGAGCTATCTGCCGCTGCACAGTCGCGAGAAAATGCTCGAGGCCGCGTGATGGCGGCAAGGAAGGGACAGATGCGCGGCGGAGCACACGGCGGCAGTTGGGTCATCTCGTTCGCCGACCTGATGAGCCTGTTGATGGCGTTCTTCGTCATGCTGCTGAGTTTCTCCATCCAGGATCAGGAGAAGCTCAACATGGCCGCCGGATCGGTGCAGAACGCCTTCGGCATCGAACCCTACTCCAGCATGACCGGCATGATCGAGCGCGACGGCAACCCCGAGCGCGAATACCTCAAGTCCAGCACCCTCGAGGAGGCCCGCTCGCAGACCGAGTTCGCCACCGAGGATCACTCCGAGAACCCGTCGCAGGGCCAGGAAGCCAACACCTATGCGAAGGAGCGGACCGACATCGAAAAGGCGGTCCAGTATGCCCTGGCGTCGGCCAGCCTGAAGCAGGCCTGGCAGGACAATCCCGACATAACGGCGATCACCGACAGCCTCGTCATGCAGCAGACCGAGGAAGGCCTGAACATCATGCTCTCGGACCGCGAGGGCCGGGCCATGTTCCCGGAGGGCTCGAAATACCCCTACGAGATCACCCGCAAGGCCATCGCGGCCATGGCCCCCATGCTCAACAAGATGCCCAATGTCATCCAGATAACCGGCAATGTCGCTTCCGGAGGCAAGTATGACAACCCGCGCTACGGGCCGTGGGAACTGAGCTTCGACCGCGCCAACATCACCCGGCAGATCCTCGAGGAATTCGGCGTCGCGCCGGATCGCATCAAGTCGGTCGTCGGCCGGGCCGACACGGACCCGTTCTTTCCGAACGATCCGTACCTCGATGCCAATCAGCGCGTTTCGATCACCTTGCTCTTCGAGAAGCCGCCGGTGCCGGTCGACCTGAAGCCCTGACCCTCAGGCCGCCTCGACCCGCAGCACCGCCCCGTTCGCTTCGACGATGCGGACACGGGCGCCCGCGGCCAGGTCCGGACCGGTGATCCGCCAGGTGGTGTCGTCGAGCGCCAGGCGGCCGCTGCCGCCCTCGATGGGCTCGTTCAGGACCGCGATCTGGCCGACGAAGCGCTGGGCCCGGTCATTCAGGAACGGTCGATCCGAGGGCTTTCCCTGTCCGCGCAGCCTGAGCCAGGCCCAGATCGCGGCCAGTGCCAGCACGCCGAAGATCACGAACTGCAACGGCCAGTAGATCGGCATCATCAGGACCGCAAGGCCGGTGACGAGGGCCGCGGCGCCCAGCCAGATCAGCACCCCGCCCGGCACGACCAGTTCCAGTGCCAGCAGGATCAGGCCGGCCACGACCCAGGACCACGCCCCGTTGCTTGCGATGAACTCGAGCACCTGCATTTCTGGCTCCCGGATAGGCGCGACTCTTCACGCGGCAAAAGCGTCCTTCAGGTGGTCGAGGGCGGACGTCCCCCGCTGCTGCGCGGCGTCGAGGGCTTGTCGCCGCCGAATGTCTCCCGCGCAATTTCGGCGATGCCCCCGATGGCGCCGATGACGCTCGCCGCATCGACCGGCAGCATCAGGACCTTCTGGTTGGGCGACTTGGCGAGCCCTTCGAGCGCCTTGATGTAGTTGTTGGCGACGAAGTAGTTGATCGACTGCACACTGCCCGCGGCAATGGCGTTCGACACCACTTCGGTCGCCTTGGCCTCGGCTTCGGCGGCGCGCTCGCGGGCCTCGGCGTCACGGAAGGCGGCCTCGCGCCGCCCCTCGGCCTCGAGGACCTGACTCTGCTTCTGGCCTTCCGCCTGCAGGATTGCGGCCTGCCTCTTGCCTTCCGCCTCGAGGATCAGCGCACGTTTCTCGCGCTCGGCCTTCATCTGCCGTCCCATCGACTCGACCAGGTCCTTCGGCGGGTCGATATCCTTGATCTCGATACGAGTGATCTTGAGGCCCCAGGGGCTGACGGCCGTGTCGACGACACGCAGCACGCGGGTGTTGATCTCGTCGCGATGGCTGAGCAGTTCGTCGAGGTCCATCGAGCCCATCACCGAGCGGATGTTGGTCATCGTGAGATTGAGGATTGCCACCTCGAGTTGTGCCACCTCGTAGGCCGCGGCCGCAGCGTCGAGGATCTGGTAGAAGGTCACGCCGTTTGCGGTGACCGTCGCGTTGTCACGCGTGATCACCTCCTGGTGGGGCACGTCGAGCACCTGCTCCATCATGTTGATCTTTTTGCCGATGCCGTCGACAAAGGGGACAATCAGGTTCAGTCCCGGCTTGAGCGTGCGCGTGTACCGCCCAAATCGCTCCACCGTGTAATTGTACCCCTGCGGGACAGTCTTGGCGCCTGCAAAGAGCACCATCACGGCAAGTACGCCGATGGCAAGCAGCGCCAAACTCAAACCGTCGAGACTGAAGAAGTCCATCTGTTCCCCCTGCCCGCCACACGCGAAGACTCGCAGTGTCATCAAGATGTATGTGCAGGATAGGCTGCACGCAACAATGGACGTCGGGTGTGGTCAGATCCTTGGTGGCATCCCGGGGAGAAATCGTTCCGGCCGCCCGGCCCGGCTGTCGGTGAAGCACCGACACATTCCTCGGTGATCCGGCCCATGCGGGCAGCGCCGGGGAGAGTTGCTCACGGGCAAGTCGAGCGAGACCATCGTCGCCCGGCGCGAGAAGCGGCTCAGATCCAGCCGGAGAGCTCGCGCCGGACCACCGCCTCCAGCATGGCCATGCCCCGGTCGCTGTCGTTCAGGCAGGCAATGTAGGCATAGCGCTCGCCGCCGGCGTGCTCGAACTGCTCGCGGCCCGTGATGGCAATCTCCTCGAGCGTCTCGATGCAATCGACAGAGAAGGCCGGAGCCACCACGGCGACTCGCTTCTTGCCTTCCGCCGGCAGCGCTTCCAGCGTCTCGTCGGTGTAGGGTTGCAGCCACTGCGCCGGGCCGAACCGGCTCTGGAACGTGACCTTCAGCTTGTCCTCGGGCCAGCCCAGGTACTCCCGCACGAGCCGCGTCGTCTTGAGGCATTGGCAGTGATAGGGGTCTCCCTTGTGGAGGTAGTCGACCGGCATCCCGTGATAGGAGGTGAGCACCACGTCCGGGGTGAAGTCGAGAGCGGCGACACCGTCGGCGATGCTCTGCGCCAGTGCTTCGACGTAAGCTGGGTCCTCGAAATAGGGAGGCAAGGTCCGTATCGCCGGCTGCCACCGCAGCGATTTCAGCGCGTCGAATGCCTTGTCGTTGGCCGTCCCAGTGGTCGTGGCCGAGTATTGCGGATAGAGAGGCGCCAGCAGGATCCTCTGGCAGCCCTGCGCCTTGAGCTTGCCGATGGCGTCCCTGGTGGACGGGTTGCCGTAGCGCATGCCGACTTCCACGACCACGGCCGTCCCCAACCGTTCCTGCAGCTTTTGCGCCTGTCGCCGGGCAATCACGCGCAGCGGGCTGTCCCCCGCTTCGTTGTCCCAGATCCGCCGGTAGTTCGCGCCGCTCTTTTGCGGGCGCGTCGAGAGGATGATTCCCTGCAGGATCGGTTGCCAGATCAGGCGCGGTATCTCGATGACCCGGCGGTCGGAGAGGAACTCCGACAGGTAGCGCCGCATCGACCAGTAGTCGGTCGCATCCGGGGTCCCCAGGTTGAGCAGCAGCACTCCGACTTTGGACGTCGGGATCGGGGGGTGGCCCGGTGGGAGCACGGTCGCCATGTCAGCCTGCAGTTTGGAAGCGTTCTAGGGCGCGCACCATAGTCGGCAAGCCGGGCAACACAAGTGCTGCGGGTGTCGCGGGCCGTCGCTAGA
Organism: Devosia sp.; assembly: GCA_041916695.1. GTDB lineage: Bacteria > Pseudomonadota > Alphaproteobacteria > Rhizobiales > Devosiaceae > Devosia_A. The sequence goes on from JAYRZA010000001.1 coordinate 369,720, forward strand.
ACGAGGCCAGCAGCAATACGGCACCAAACAGGAAAACGATCAGCGCCCCCAGCAGTTCGGCGGCCCAGAGCAGTCGGCCGGCGAGCCGGCTCTCCGGGCCCGCCAGCCTTGCCGCCAGGTCCTTGGCAGACACCGCGATGATCGTCAGTACCGCCACGGTGATCGCCGTACCGAGCCCCATCAGGAACACCGCCACGATGCCGGCAGCAAGAACCCCCTGGCTGAGCGCAAAGACGAGGACCACCAATGCGCCGGAACAAGGGCGCATGCCCACCCCGAGCACCACCCCCAGCTGTTCGCGCCAGTCCCCCCCGGTCTGCTCCGCCATCACGATGTGATGGTGGTGGTGATGCGGCTCACCCTGGTCGTGATCGTCGTCATCATGATGACCCACCGGGCCATGGTCGTGGCCAAAATGCGGGTCCGCGGCGGTACGGCCGTGCGCATCGCGCAACACCGGATGCTCATCGTGACGATGTCCGAGGCCCAGCAGTCGGCGGGCCAGCAGCCACAGCCCGAGCAGCGCAACCAGAGCGTACGATACCCGTTCGATCCAGTTCACCGCCGTGCCCATGGCGAGGCTCGAAAGCCCCAGCAGCGCCGCCGCAACCCCGACGAAGACCACCGCTACTGCCGACTGGACCAGGGCCGCCGCGAAGCTGAGCAGGACGCCGCGAAGCACCTGTCGTTCATTGGCAAGCATGTAGGACCCGATCACGACCTTGCCGTGCCCGGGGCCGGCGGCATGGAACACGCCATAGAGAAAGCTCAGCCCCCCCAGCACCCAGAACGCCGTCCAGTCGGACCGCAACCGTCCGAGCGCCTCCGTCAGCGCCTGGTAGAAATCGCTCTGCATCTGTGCGACCCAGCCAAGCGGCCCTGTTCTCGGCAGGGTGAACCCCGGCTCGGGCGGCGGCCCGCCGAACGGCAGCGACGGACGCGCCTCGGCCAGCTGTCCGGCGGCCTCGGCGGCAGTCTGCGCAGAGCGCGGCGCAATGCCGTCGCAGTCGATGACGATCGCGCCCTGCGAGCCGCGCACCGCAGCCTCCAGATCGGCAGGGAGCCGGGTGACATCCGGCGGCAGCTCGAACAGCCGCGCCTGCAGGTCTTCGGGAATCTCGCGGGGCGGCTCGAGGTGCATGACGCAGCCACGGGGAGCATTTTCGAGGGTTACGCTGGCCGCATCGGGCAAGGTTATCGCAACGTAGTATTCCGGGTCGGCGATGGCGATTTCGAGCGGCGCCTCGATGCGATACGGCTGCTGCAAGTCAACGGCAAAACTGAGCGTCGATCGATGGTTCTCGAAGACGAACCGCGCGTCGCCCGCCGCCGCCAGGGCCAGGGACGTCTCTCCGGTGCCCAGCGAGGTATAGAACCCGTAGTCGCCGAGGCCCACGAGATTCTCGTCGGCGAGTTCCTGCATCTCCTCGCTCGACGTGATCCCGTCGCCGTTCGTGTCTAGTCCCTGAATCTGCCAGACGGAAAACGCCTCGTCGAACGTCCACTCGTTGACGATCCGGGCCAGTTCGCCCTGGTCATTGAACACGAGCGTGGCTCTGGCATCGATGAAGATGTGCGGATGGGCAAACACGGGCTGGGCGATGGCGAGCACCAGGCCTGTGGCCACCAGCAGACGCGGAACAAGAGGAGTCATCGGTCCACTACAGCACCGGGTTGCTGGCGAACCAGTCGACGAGATGGTCGATGAGGGCGCGCACCTTGCCGGCAAGGTGTCGGCGGTGCGGGTAGACCGCGGTCAGGCTCGGCCCATCCGGCATGCGATCCTCGAGTACCTTCACGAGCCGCCCCTCCGCCACCAGCGGATCGGCGAGGTAGGTCGGCAATACGGCGAAGCCAAGGCCGGCGAGCGCCGCCTGCATGGCCGCGACCGGCGAGTTGACCCGGACCGGGCCGGCCACCTGGATGGAAAGAGGAGAGCCGGCCTCGATGAACCGCCAAGAATTGTGTGAGGGCATGTTGGTGTCGAGCACGCATGGCAGCCCCCTCAGCTGTTCGCCGGCAACTGGCCTGCCGACGCGTGCGATCAGCGTCGGCGAGGCACAGATGACGTGCTTCATCTCCGATATCCGGCGCGCGATCAGGGACGAATCCGACAGGGTCGTGATCCGCAGCGCCACGTCGATGCCCTCTTCGACCAGGTCGACGAAGCGATCCTCCAGCCTCAGGTCGATCGAGACCATGGGATTTCGGGACACGAAGTCGAAGATTGCCGGCGCCAGCGTGGTCTCGCCAAAGTTTCGGGGCGCCGACACCCGGACAAGACCGCGGGGCTCGGCCGACTGGTCGGAAATGGTCGCATCGAGTTCGTCGAGTTGCGCAAGCAGCTGTCCCGCCTCGCGATAGTACGCCTCGCCCGCCTCGGTGAGGCTCAGCTTGCGCGTGGTGCGATTCATCAGCCGCACCCCCAGGTAGTCCTCGAGGTCTCCGACATACTTGGACAACAGCGCCTTGGATCGTCCGTGCATCCGCGCCGCGGCCGAAAACCCGCCTGCGTCAAACACCTGCACGAAAGCCCGGATTCGGGCGAGATCCTGGCTCATCTTCGATCCGTCGCCGGTATGGTTGGGCCCGCCGGGGACTCTGCCGGCCACCGGCGCACCTCTAGGGCATAGGTCATTCGACGGGAGCAGACAATGGCGGGACTTGGCCCTTGGCCGATTGACGATAGGATAGGATGCATGCCGAACTCGCCCATCCTCGAGAACGTCCATCCGCCTATGGCCAAACCGAAAGCGCGCTCAACGCTATATCGCCTGATCGAGGCGGGCCAGTTGGCGCATCGCGCGCTCTTGGTGCCGCTGCTCGATCGCGGGCTCGAGGCCGGCGACGACGCCGTGATCTTCGTGCTTCACGCGAGTCTGGGGTCCACCGAAGCAGCACTGGCCGAAACACTGGGGATCGATCCGGTCTCCCTCGCGCCGCGGCTCGATCGACTGGCGGAACGCGATATCGTGGCCCGCCGCGCGATAGGTCCGGACCTGGTTGAGGGTATCGCGCTGACGGAACGTGGGGAACGCATCCGCGAGCTGCTCGCGGCCAACTGGGATCAGCTCGAAGAAGCACTATTTGCCGATCTTCGGCCCCGAAAACGCAAGGGACTTGGCAAAGCCCTCAAGCGTTTTGTCGAACTCCTGCGCCTACCCTAGCCAGCTACTCGTCCGATCCGGCGATCGAGCAGCATGACGGACGTGATGACCACGAAGGCAAATACCACCATCCCTCCGGCCAGGAGATGGGCCTTGTCCCACTCCAGCCGCTCAACGAAGTCGTAGATCGCCATCGAGACCAGCTTGGTCTCTCCGGGAATGTTGCCCCCGATCATCAGCACTACGCCGAACTCCCCGACCGTGTGGGCAAAGGTCAATACGATTCCAGTCAGGTATCCGGCCCGGGCTGCCGGGATGACGACGCGCCGAAATGTGCTGCCTCGGTTTGCGCCCAGCGTCGCGGCGGCCTCGAGGGTTTCTTCCCCGATCGCGTCGAAGGCAGTGCGCAGCGGCTGCGTCATGAACGGTAGCGAATAGAGTACGGACGCCAGGATCAGCCCTTCGAATGAGAAGGCCAGGGTCCTTGCCCCCCACAATGCCGCAAGCGCGCCGCCCGGCCCGCTCGGCCCGAACGCCAGTAGCAGGTAGAACCCAAGCACCGTCGGCGGCAGCACCAACGGCAGCGACACGATCGCGGCGACCGGGGCCTTCCACGCCGAGCGTGATCGACTGAGCCACCAGGCGATCGGAGTCCCGATGACGAGCAGCAGCGCTGTGACGACGAGCGCCAGCGTCAGCGTCAGGCCGACCGGCTGGACGATCTCATTGGCCGTCAGCACCGACATGCTCCTGGCGGTCGGCCCGGACCTCATAGCCGTACTTCTCGATGATCGCCCTTGCTTCGTCGCTGCGCAGGAAATCGAGAAAGGCCCTTGCGGCCGGATTAGCCTCGCCGACCTTGGTCAGCACGGCGTCCTGCAGGATCGGAGCATAGAACTCCTGCGGCACAAGCCACACCTGTGAACCGGGCTTTTCGGCCACCTGACTCAGCGCGACTAAGCCGAGTTCGGCGTTTCCGCTGTCGACGAACTGCAGGGTCTGCGCGACACTTTCCCCGGTTACCAGTCTAGCAGCAACGGCATCGCTCAACCCCAGCTTCGCCAGCACCTCGACGGCGGCCGCTCCGTAGGGGGCCGTCTTGGGGTCGGCGATCGCCAAGTGGTGGTAGGCACGGTCGGAGAGCACGTCCTCACCGCCGGTTACGTCCAGCGTCGGAGAGTACAAGACCAACTTGCCGACGGCATAGGTGAACGCCGTCCCCTCGACTCCCAGCCCCTCGGCCACGGCTTGCGCCGGACGCTTGGCGTCGGCCGCCAGAAAGACCTCGAATGGCGCACCCTGGGATATCTGGGTGTAGAGTTGACCGGTGGCGCCGAAGCTGAGCGTCACCGAGTCGCCGGTCCCGGCAGCAAACGCCGCCCCGAGTTTCTCTGCGGGCTTTGTGAAGTTGGCCGCTACAGCGACGCTCACGTCGCCGGCCAGTGCCGGACCGCATGACACCGCAAGCAAGACCGCAGAGCCGAACACGTGAACCTTGAACATGGTCGATACTCGATATGCCTGCCAGGAAATATCGATGGTGTCGCAGAATTGGATGCCGACCTCAAGCGTTAAGTTCTCTTGGACATATCTGCTTTCAGCGCGGTCAGGGCGTCGACGTCACGGGAGATTGCCCGCCGCGTCGCCTCCTGCATGCCACGGTAGCGCTCAAGCACCTCCCGACCCGCAGCGGTCAAGGTGGCCCCCTGCTCCTTGCCCCCTCGCGATGTCTCGATCAACGCTGCGCCGAACCCCTCATTCAGCGCCTGCACCAGCCCCCAGGCACGCTTGTACGACATGTCCATGCGCCGGGCCGCCTCGGATATGGATCCCGTCCGATCAATCAGTTCCATCAGGTCGGCGCGGCCCGGCCCGACATAGAAGCTGTCACTGAGCGCGATGCGCAGGTGGGAAAGGCCGACGGTCACCTGACGTCCCGGCGCCGCAGCCATTGTTTGCTCCTTGCCCAGCGCGCCAACCCGCGTCCGCGTCAGCCCCGCAGTGCCGCCGCCTCGCGTGCGAGGGTTTCGATCCGTCTCCAGTCCCGTCCGGCCACTGCATCTGCCGGCATGACCCAGGACCCGCCTACGCAGATGACATTTGAGAGCGCGAGGTAATCCCTGGCCTTGTGCATGTCGATGCCACCGGTGGGACAAAAGGTGATGTCAGCCAACGGGCTGGCATAGGCCTTGAGCACCTTCACGCCGCCCAGGGCCTCGGCCGGAAAGAACTTCAGGAACGAATAGCCATGTTCGGAGGCGGTCATGGCTTCTGTCGGCGTGCCGATTCCGGGAAGCAGGGGGATCGCCACGTCTTCGGCCGCCTGCAACAGGCGTGGCGATGCACCGGGTGACACCATGAACTGGCAGCCCGCCTCGACCGAGTGCCCCATCTGGAGCGGCGAGCGAACGGTCCCCGAACCAACAATGGCGCCGGAGACCTTGGCCATTTCCTCAATCACCTGCAGGGCATGCGGCGTGCGCAGCGTCACCTCCAGCACCCGCAACCCGCCGGCAACAAGAGCTTCTGCAAGATCCCGGGCCGTCGCCACGTCGTCATGAACGATGACCGGAATCACGGGCGCGATCGACAGGGTTTCGCGAAGGGCAGCGGCGTCTTGCGGCATGGGGGACCTCCTGTCGATGGCTGGCCAGAGGGTTAGGCGTTCATCCGCACCCGATCAAGCCGAATCTCCGACAGAGCCGGATTGAAATGCCGGCCGTTCGACCTTAAGTCTGCCGCTGCCGGAGGGAGCGAGCGGTGCAACTGATCAATGCCGTGACACCGCTTGAGGAGGCCCGGGCCATCCTCGCGGAAGACTTCGACCTCAAGTTCACCAAGGCCGTCGAGCGAGTGACGGCGCGTGTCTATGCCAAGGTCAAGGACCGCATTCCGGAGATCGAGTGGCCCTTCTACGCTCCACTGATCTTGCAGATCAATCGCCTGAAAAAGGAGAAGGATGCCGTCATCCTTGCACACAATTACCAGGCGCCACAGATCTACCACGGCGTTGCCGATATCGTCGGCGACAGTCTTCAGCTTGCCATCGAGGCGTCAAAGGTCAGGCAGTCGGTCATCGTGCAATGCGGCGTGCACTTCATGGCCGAGACGTCCAAGTTGCTGAATCCCAACAAGACAGTGCTGATCCCCGACAGCCGCGCGGGTTGCTCGCTCGCCGCCTCCATCACTCCGGAGGACGTGATCGCGATGAAGGCACAGTATCCCGGCATTCCGGTGGTGACCTACGTCAATACTTCCGCTGCCGTGAAGGCAGTGTCGGATGTCTGCTGCACCTCCTCGAACGCTGCCGACATCGTTGACGCGGTACCCGGCGACGCGGTGATCATGCTGCCGGACCAGTTCCTGGCTCGCAACACCGCCAAGAAGACCAGAAAGAGGGTCATTACCTGGGCCGGTTCATGCGAAGTGCACGAGACCTTCACCGCCCAGGACATCGCGGAACTCCGCCACGCCTATCCTGCGGCCAAGATCATCGCACATCCGGAGTGCCCGCCGGAGGTGATTCAGGCGGTTGACTTCTCTGGTTCGACTGCGGCGATGATCGACTACGTCAAGTCGAACCGCCCGCCGCGCGTGGTCATGGTCACCGAGTGCTCGATGTCCGACAATGTCGCGGCCGAAGCCACTGGCGTGGAGTTCCTGCGCGGCTGCAACATCTGCCCGCACATGAAGCGCATCAATCTCGAGAATGTCTTGTGGTCGCTTCACACAATGAGCGAGCCGGTGACAGTACCCGAAGAACTGATCTCCCCGGCACGCGCCGCCGTGCAGCGCATGATCGACTACTCAAGGAAGCGCGACTAGCTCAGCTCGTCGTGGTCGAAGACATGCGCCCGGTGGTACGCGATGGCGTCGCTGTCCGGCCAGAGCGATGGATCGGACGGCAGGCTCAGCCGGCCGATGGGCAGCAGGCGCTCGCGCAGTTCCGGATCGATCCGCCTTTCCGCGGCAATGAAACCGAACTCCGAGCCGAGGGTCAGGTGGCCGTGCGTCCATGCCGTCTCGGCGGCTGCAGTCATCGGCAGGTAGTTCCGCACGTGAAGCGAGCCCCCGAACTCGCGAGGACGAATCGGAACGACCGCCAGATCCGGGTGCGGTCGGATTTCGCTTGGCCTGAACTGCTGCCCGGTAAACGCACAGCAGTAATGCCACCGCTGCAGCACGCGGTCGTGGATCTTGAGATAGGCATCCAGACCCACCTGCCTATGGTGTGCAAACGCGGCCTGCGTCTCTGCCAGAACCTGGGCATCATCGACCGTACCCGCTGTCGCCCGCTGCACGATGTGGTCGTAGCGTGGTTCGTCAAGGGAGAGGCTGCGACGCACGCCCGGGTCACGTACCTCGTTGTCCAGACGGCTCGGGAACGGCACTACGAAGTCCAGGTATTCTTCGAGATGCACCTCATCAAAGCCGGGAGACCACGCCGTGAGACCGGTCACCTGGCCCCTGCCGACAAACAGTACTGCCTCGGGGACTCGTCGATAGACAAGGATGGAATCTAGGAAGGCCCTGTGAGCGAGTTGGGCCGCCCGGGTGGTCACGCGGAAACTGACACGCCTTGTCCCACGCGGCGTTCCTTCCCCCACAGCCAACGCGAGTCTCGCCATTTGGCGCTGCCCCCTACGGACGGCAACGCTAGCGTAAGTCCCTACGTCAGTCTACGCATGCCATGACTCGACCGAGCTACTCCCCGGCCAGATGCGGCAACTGAGCAGTTCGCAATGCCCGGATTTGCTTGCGATCGCCGCTGACGAGTCTAGTCTGTGACGATCGGAGCAAGTCAGTTCCGCCACGCAAGCAGGGAGTGGAAGCGTGCCGCACAAGTTCAAGATCGCCAAGGCCAAGGGCGGGCAGTTCGTGGCCAAGTTCGTCTACAACGCCGAGACGATGCTCTGGTCGGAGAACTACGCGAGCAAAGCCAGCGCCGAGAACTGCATTGCTTCTTTGAAGAAGAACGCGCCGGGTGCGGCAGTAGTCGACCTGACGAAGGAGGAATCCGGCAAAGGGTATCGCTTCGAGATCGCCGCCTCCAAGGATGGTCAGACCTTTGTCCGCTTCGTCGCGGCCAACGGCGAGCCGATGGTACGGTCTGAGACGTACAGGTCCAAGGCCAGCGCAAGGAACTGCATCGAATCGCTGAAGAAGCGCGCCGCCGAAGCAACCGTCGAAGTAGAGGACTGACCCTCGCGAGATCCCGCCTTTACGCATGCCGTTCCATGACAATGTGCTCAACGCCGACGGCGCGCTAATCGTCGGTGCTGGGCTTGCTGGCTTGTTCTGCGCTCTCAAGCTGGCGCCGCGCCCGGTGACTGTTCTATCCCCCAAACCACTTGGCTTCGGGGCATCGTCGGCTTGGGCCCAGGGGGGCGTGGCGGCCGCCGTCGGTCCGGGCGACAGTGCCCACGCGCATGCCGTGGACACGGCGATCGCCGGAGCAGGCTTGGTCGACGAGTCGACAGCCGAGTCGGTGACCGCCGAGGCTGCGGCACGCATCGAGGACCTTGCCCGCTGGGGAACGCCGTTTGACCGTGACGACCAGGGAGGGTACGTGCTGAGTCGCGAGGCGGCCCACTCACGCAGCCGCGTCGTCCGTGTCGCAGGCGACCGCGCCGGTTACGCCATCATGCAGGCGATGATTGGCAGAGCGCGCCAAACCCCCTCGATTCGAGTTGTCGAGGGGCTGACGGTCATTGATTTAGCTCGCGCAGACGGTCGGATCGTCGGTGTCTACGCGCGTAAGCTCGGCGATCGCTACGGCGAGCCCATCCTCGTGCGTGCCCGGGCCACCGTGCTGGCCGCCGGCGGGCTGGGCGGCCTCTACGCAGTGACGACCAACCCTCCAGGCGTGCGCGGCCACGCGATGGGAATGGCCGCACGGGCTGGAGCCGTGATCGGCGATCCCGAGTTCGTGCAGTTCCATCCCACTGCCATAGCCACGGGATCAGACCCTGCTCCACTCGCCACGGAGGCCTTGCGCGGCGAAGGTGCCATCCTGATCAACGATCTGGGCGAGCGCTTCATGCTGCATGTACATGCAGATGCCGAAATGGCCCCGCGCGACGTGGTGGCACGCGCGGCCTTTCGCCAGATCAGGTCTGGTCGCCGGGTGTTTCTCGATACGCGTGAGGCGATCGGGGCGCGGATCGTGACGGAGTTCCCAACGGTGGCGACATACTGCGCCGCCGCCGGCATCGATCCGGTCCGCGAGGCGATTCCGGTGACTCCTGCGGCGCATTTCCACATGGGCGGGGTCAAGGTGGACGAGACGGGGCGATCGTCCCTCGCGGGGATGTGGGCCTGCGGTGAGTCCTCATGCACGGGCCTGCATGGCGCCAACCGCCTGGCGTCGAACTCACTTCTCGAGGCAATCGTCTTTGCTGCGCGTATCGCGGCCGACATCTCCGGGCTCGAACCAGTGCGCGATCCACAGAAGCCGTTCGAGGGCATTTCCTGGGATCAAACCCAAGGCGAGGCCGTGGAGGAACAACTGCGCAATCTGAAGCCAGTTCAGGACCTGCGGCAGGTGATGACGGACCTCGTCGGCGTGGAGCGGAATGCAGGCGACCTGAGGGTGGCGCTCCGGACCATACGAGAGCTTGAAATGGGGGCCCAGGGAGTTACGCGGCAATTTCTTAACATGACGACGTCGGCTACGCTGGTCGCTGCCGGCGCCCTCCGGCGAACGGAAAGCCGCGGCGGCCACTTCCGCACCGATTTCCCGCAGACTGACCCGACCTGGGCCCATCACACCGAGATGACCCTCGCCGAAGCCCTGGCCGTCCGGGAAGAAGCGTAGGTCTCAGCCCTTGTCGAGCAGATAGGCCGCGACGGCAGCGCGATCTGCTGCGCTCCAGTGCGACGTGCCATCGGCGATGACTTCCCCCATCGCCGCTCCGAGAACGTCGAACCCAGGTGTGAAACCGTCGTTCAGGGCACTGGCGAGCGACGTTTCGTCGTAGCCCTCGGCCGCCAGCGCCGCGGCCGTCAAGGCGGGCGCCCGCCCTCCCGTCCCCCCCGCCGGGTTTCCCGTGAGTTCACGACCCGGTTCGATGCCACCTAGCGCGTTGCGCGGCGAGTGGCACATGACGCAGTGTCCGGCGCCGAACACGAGATACTTGCCGCGATTCCAGGCGTCCGACCGGCTGGCGTCGGCGACATATCGCCCCGGTCGGAAGAACAAGTTCTTCCAGCCCGCCAGAATCGGTCGGAGACTGAAGGGAAACCCGACCTCATGCGGCCGGGACGGAGTGGGGTCCGGCGGAGTTGCCTGGAGCGCAGAGAACAGGTCGACGATCTCTTGATCGCTCATCAGCGTGTAGTTCTCATAGGGAAAAGCCGGATAGAGGTGCCCATCCGGTCCCTCCCCATCGCTCATCGCCCGGGAGAACTCCGCAAGAGTCCACTTGCCGATTCCCGCCTCAGGGTGGGACGTGATATTTGGCGCATAGAACGTGCCGAACGGCGTGGTGAGGGCAGCACCGCCCGCCAACTCGGCACCCCCATTCTTGGTGTCGGTGTGGCAGCTGATGCAATCGCCGAGGCGGATCAGGTACGCGCCGCGATCGGCATCGCCCGACAGGGTCAGGTCACGAGTAGGCCCATTGACCGGCCTGAGGAAGTAGATCCCCGCACCTGCCGCCGAAACTACCGCCGCCGCCACCAGCCAAAGCCAGACCCGCATAGTGCATCTCCCGCTGCCGGATCTACTACCAGCAGACCGCGGCGCGACGGGCAACTGAAGAGCCCGTGAGCGATCGACCTACTCCGCCAGCGCCGCGTCGACCTCGGACCGGGACGGTGGCTTGCATCCCACCTCTCGACAGTTGAGGCCGGCGACAACTGCTCCGAACCGCAGCACCGCGTCGAGCCGACCCGCGTCGAGCTGCCCGAGCCGACCGGGAACGAGGTCTCCGGTCTCCGAGAGGATGGTGAGCACGCCCGCCATCAGGCTGTCTCCGGCCCCCACCGTGTCACCGAACGGCACGGCCGGATAGACCGGCCGACTGGCACGCCCCGTTCGACTGAACGCGCGGCTCCCCTGTTCCCCATATGTGACGATGACCAACTCGCAGTTCGGCCGACCAAGGAAATCTGCCACGTACCGTTCAACAATGGCCTCCTGTTCGATTGCCGGAAGTTCCTTGACAGCCCTGCCCTTGTCGAGAGCCATCAGATCTTCGATCGAGACCTTCACGAGGTGAACGATGTCGAGAAACGCGTCGAGGCGTGACTTGTACGCCGCGAAGTCGGTTACCAGCGAGGGACGCACATTGGGATCCATCGTCAGCGTCGCGCCACGCCGCTCCGCCTCGCGTGCGACGTCCAGCCACACTTGCGCATCCCGCGCCTCGATCGGGCAGAAACCACCGATCTGAAACACCTCCGGCCGCTCGGGGAGTGCTGCCAGAAGGCCATCCAGAGTGAAGGCCCGGTCGGCACTTCGATAGAAGCCGTACTGAGCGCTCTTTCGGGCATCGAAGGTGACGACGGCAAGCGTGGTGTAGGCGGCGACACGCTCGGCGAGCAACGTCTGTACGCCGGCCTCGGCCAATGGTCCCAGCAGGTATGTCCCCAGTCCGTCGGCGCTGATCGGACAGAGGAAGCCTGTCGCATTGCCGAGCTTGGCGAGCGCGATCGCGCAGTTGTAGGGCGAGCCTCCGGGGTGGGCCACCAGCCGGATGACCCCATCGGCACCGACCGGATCGGAGATCAAGTCTATGAGGCTCTCGCCACCAACCACGAACATGAAACACCTCCCCGTCACGTACGCCGCATCGTTACAATGGCCGCTGCGCAGGCTTCAAGCGGCAGGGCACCGCGAGCTTCAAACTCCAGACGAAAAGTCGGCGAACCCGCAGTTGCACAGGCCGCGAATGCTGACATATTGCGCCGGCGCTGGGGTCGGCCGGTGCATGAGGGAGAACGGACATGACGGCATCCGCATCGCTGCGCTGGGGGATCATCGGCCCGGGGGCCATCGCCAAGGACTTCCGCCGCGGTGTCCTCGATTCGCGTCTCGGCAAGCTCGAGGCCATTGCCACGCGCGATCCGGCCAAGGCAGGCCTGGCCACGGACTTCCCGGAGGCGCGAATACTGAGCGGGTATGAGGCGATCCTGCGCGATCCCCACGTTGATGCGATCTACATCGCCACTCCGCATCCCGGACATGCCGAATGGGCGATCAAGGCTGCCGAGGCGGGCAAACACGTCCTGGTGGAGAAGCCCTTCGCGCTTTCCGCCTTCGAGGCCGACGCGGTCTTCCACGCGCATCGCAAGGCCGGGACGTTTGCCGGCGAAGCATTCATGTACCGACTGCACCCGGCCACGCAGAAGCTGCGCGAACTGATCGGCGCCGGCATCATCGGCGAGATACGGGCGATCAAGTCGAGTTTCGGCTTCCAGATGCCGCGCTTCATCCCGGAACACCGGCTCTTCGCGTCGGAACTGGCCGGCGGCGGCATACTCGATGTCGGCGGCTATCCGGTCTCGATGTCGCGCTTCGTTGCCGGTGCCGCGAGCGGCAAGCCATTCCTCGACCCGGTAAAGATCTCCGGCATGGCCAGTCTCAACGCCGAGGGCACGGACAACTGGGCCGCTGCCGTACTCCAGTTCGACAACGGCATTCTCGCCGAAGTCAGCTGCTCGATCCTGCTCAGTCAGGACAATATCCTGCGCATCCTCGGTACGCTTGGCCGCATCGAAGTGCCGAACTTCTGGTTCGCCAATGGCGACCGATCCGGGGGCGACGGGCGGATCGACGTCATCCTCAACGACGGCACCCGCCAGACCGTGACCACCGGACAGCAACGGCATCTCTATTCGTTCGAGGCGGACGCTGCCGCAGAAGCGATCCTCGCCGGGCGACGGGAATTCGATGCGCCTGGCATGAGCTGGGCCGACAGCCTTGGCAATGCAAGGGTGCTCGACAAGTGGCGCGCCGACGCCGGGATCGAGTTCTCTGTGGAAAAGCCGACCCATCGGATACACACCCTGACCGGGCGCCCCCTGGCCCGCGGCGGCACCGTCATCCCGCGGCGGGCTCTCGCAGGCATCGGCAAGCCGGCGTCGGTGGCGGCCATGGGGTTCGAGGACTTCAGAACCTTCGCCTCGGGCGCCATCATGCTCGATGCCTTTTTCGAGAAGGGCGGCAATGTCTTCGACACCGCCTTCATCTACGGTGGCGGCTACACCGAGAAGCTGTTCGGCGACTGGCACACCAGCCGCGGAACGCGCGAAGAGACGGTGCTGATCGGCAAGGGCGCCCACTCCCCGCTCTGCTATCCCGATGTCATCGGCAAGCAACTCACCCAGTCGCTCGACCGGCTCAGAACCGACTACGTCGATATCTACTTCATGCATCGCGACAACCCGGACGTGCCCGTCGGGGAGTTCGTCGACGCCATGGATGCCGAAGTCAGGAAAGGCCGCATCCGTGGCATCTTCGGCGGGTCGAACTGGAGTCGCCCCCGCATGGACGAGGCAATCGCGTATGCGAGACGAACCGGCAAGCAGGCGCCGGGTGCACTCAGCAACAACTTCGCCCTTGCCGAGATGATCAATGCGATCTGGGCCGGCTGCATCGCCGCCTCCGACGCCGACTACAAAGCCTGGCTGACCACCAACCAGTTCCCCAACTTCTCTTGGTCGAGCCAAGCGCGGGGCTTCTTCACCGACCGTGCCGGACGCAACAAGACCGACAACGCCGAACTGGTCAACACCTGGTATTCGGACAAGAACTTCGGCCGTCGCGACCGCGCGATCGATCTGGCCCGACAACTGGGCAAGAGCCCCATCCATGTAGCGCTAGCCTACGTGCTGGCGCAGCCCTTTCCCTCGATCCCACTGATCGGACCCCGAACCCTCGCCGAACTCGATGACTCCTGCGAGGCCTTCGGCATGAAGTTGACCCCCGAACAGGTTGCCTGGCTGGAGGGCTGAGCCGGCCGAAATGCCGCACGGCAGGAACCGCGGCCCGCGCATAGTTGACGCAAGCGGCAACCCGTGCTGCCTTGCGCGGGTCCGGAACCGCCTTAGGGCGCGTCGGGCATCGGCAATGCGAAGGGAGGGGCGGCGTGGGGCTCCTTGTTGGCTACGTCCGCCTCGTGAGCGGCATCAACCGCTGGGTGGGGCTGATACTTGCATGGCTGTCGCTGGCCGTGGTGCTGGTCTGCTTCACCGTGGTCGTTCAGCGATACCTGTTCCATACCACACAGCTGTGGATGCAGGACCTCTATGTCTGGCTCTCGGGCGCGATGTTCACCGGCGTCGCCGGTTTCGCGATGCTCCAGGATGCCCATGTGCGGGTCGACATCTTCTATCGGCCGTGGTCGGTCACGCGAAAGGCCGTCGCCGATCTGGTGGGCGTGGTGCTTTTCCTGATCCCCTTCGTGTCCGTTGTGGCGATCTACGGCACCCCATTCGTTGCACGGTCCTGGCGCCTCTATGAGGGTTCCGCCAATGTCGGTGGCATGCCGGGTCTCTTCATTCTGAAGAGCTTCATTCTGCTCTTCTGCCTCCTTGTTGGCCTGCAGGGCATAGCCTGGGCCCTGCGTTCGATCCTGGTGCTCGCGGGCAAGCAGCATCTGCTGCCCCAGCGCCTGCGCTATCCCGAGCACGCCCCATGACGCAGCAATTGCTCGGAGAAATTCTCGCGGGCGCGATGTTCGTCGGCATCATCGGAGTGCTGCTTCTCGGGTTCCCGGTCGCCTTCTCGCTTGCCGGCACCGCGCTGCTGTTCGGCACCATCGGGATGTATCTCGGAGTCTTCGACCCATCGAACTTCGGTTCGCTCGCCAATCGCTACATCGGCACCATGACCAACGAAGTGCTGGTGGCGGTGCCGCTCTTCATCTTCATGGGGGTAATGCTCGAGCGCACCGGCATCGCCGAGAAGCTGTTGACCACGATGGGCAAGCTGTTTGGCAACCTCAGAGGCGGCCTCGGTATTTCGGTGATCCTCGTCGGCGCGCTGCTGGCCGCCTCGACGGGGGTCGTCGGCGCCACCGTGGTCACCATGGGGCTCATCTCTTTGCCGGCCATGTTGCGGGCCGGCTACGATCCGAAGCTTGCTTCCGGCGTCATCTGCGCATCCGGCACGCTTGGCCAGATCATTCCGCCCTCTACTGTGCTGATCTTCATGGGCGACATGCTGAGCGGCATCAACGCCCAGGTGCAGATGGAGAAAGGCAACTTCGCCCCCGAGCCCGTCTCGGTCGGTGCCCTGTTCGCGGGAGCCTTCATCCCCGGGCTGGTGCTGGTAGCATTCTATATCGGCTGGATGATCTTCAAGGCGATCACCGACCCAAAATCCTGTCCGGCAACGCCCGTCCCCGAAAGCGAGAAGCGACATCTGCTATCTGAAATTCTGTCGGCCCTAGTGCCGGCCCTGGCGCTCATTGTTGCCGTGCTGGGCTCAATTCTCGCCGGCATCGCCACACCGACCGAGGCGGCCTCCGTCGGCTCGGTCGGGGCCATGCTGCTTGCCATGGCGAAGCGCCAGTTCAGCCTGCGCATCCTCAAGGAAACGGTGATCGCCACCGCGACGATCAGTTCGATGGTGTTCATTATCCTGTTCGGGGCAGCGGTGTTCTCGATCGTCTTCCGTCTGATGGGTGGCGACAATCTCGTCCACGAGTTCCTCACCAGCATGCCCGGTGGCGCCATCGGCGCCACCATCCTCGTGATGCTGATTATGTTCGTGCTCGGGTTCATCCTCGACACCTT
Source organism: Devosia sp. (assembly GCA_041916695.1). Taxonomy (GTDB): domain Bacteria; phylum Pseudomonadota; class Alphaproteobacteria; order Rhizobiales; family Devosiaceae; genus Devosia_A. The sequence continues at coordinate 385,571 of JAYRZA010000001.1, forward strand.
CGAGATCATCTTCATCGTGATCCCGATCACTGCGCCGATCCTGCTCAAGCTTGGCGTCGACCCGATCTGGCTGGGGGTGGCGGTCGGCGTCAACCTGCAGACGAGCTTTCTCACACCGCCCTTCGGCTTTTCGCTTTTCTATCTCAGGGGTGTCGCTCCGCCGCAGGTGACGACGAGCATGATCTACCGCGGCGTCATCCCATTCGTACTGCTGCAGGTACTCGCGATATTCGTGCTGTTCAGCTGGCCGGAGTTGGCCACCTGGCTGCCGGGGCTGCTGTATCACTGAGCCGGCCGACACGCGAACAACCGAGATAGCAGTTGAGCGGCGACCAGATGGGCCCCTACAGCGGCCTTTCGCCGACACGCTTTGTGGCAAAGAAGGAGGCCCGGCAGATGCGCCGGGCCTCTGGAGTGCCTGTGGCCGACCGATCAGCTGAACTTGAAGTACTTCTCGCGCGCGGCGAGGAAGGGCATGTCGGTACCCTCGGTACGCGTGCGCAGGAGGTTGAAAGCGGAGACGTAGCTCTCCGCCACCTTCTTGGTCAGCGCATCCCCGTTGGAACGGATGTCTGCGATCACCTCGGAGGCGGCCTTCGCGCCGGCCTCGAGAATCTCGTCGGGGAAGCGACGCACCTGGACGCCGTGCTCGCTGACCAGCGTCGCGAGCGCGCGAGGGTCGTTGGCATACATCTCCGAAGCCACGTCGTCATAGGCCGCCTGGGCACAGGACCGGACGACTTCCTGCAGATCGGCCGGCAGCGCCTGGTACTTGGCCTTGTTGACCACCAGTTCGGTGGCAAGGCCCGGCTCGACGAAGCTCGGGAAGTAGTAGTTCTTGGCGATCTGGTAGAACCCAAGTGCCAGGTCGTTGTAGGGACCGACGAACTCGGCGGCGTCCAGCGTACCGGACTGCAGCGCCGCGAAGATCTCGCCAGCGGCCATGTTGGTCACCGCCGCACCGAGCTTGGCCCATGTCTGGCCACCCAAACCGGGCGTGCGGAAGCGGAGCCCCTGCACATCGGCGACCCCGGTCAGTTCGTTCTTGAACCAGCCACCCGCCTGTGTGCCCGTGTCACCGGAAAGGAAGCCCTGCACACCAAACTGGTCGTAGATCTCGTCCCAGACCTCCTGACCGCCGAGGAACCTCACCCAGGCCGTCAGTTCGCGCGAGGTCATGCCGTAGGGCACACCGGTGAAGAAGCTCAGCCCCTGGCTCTTGTTCTGCCAGTAGTATGCCGCGCCGTGGCTCATTTCGGCCGAACCATCGATGACCGCATCGAGCGACTGCAGCGGCGGCACCATTTCGCCGGCCGCGAACACCTGCACCGTCAGGCGACCACCGGAGGCAGTCGTGATGCGGTCGGCCAGCCGTTGCGCGCCGACGCCGAGCCCAGGGAAGTTCTTGGGCCACGTGGTCACCATGCGCCAGGTGATGTTGCCCTGGGCGATGGCCGGAGCCGCAAGGCTCGTCGCCGCGGCTCCCGCGGTCACTGCCGTCGCGGATTTGAAAAAGTCGCGTCTCTTCATGCATTCCTCCCGGAAGATAACAACGCCATACGGGACCTAGCCCGAAATCGCGGCCACCCGTCGGCAGCAAACCCGCCTAGCCCTTGGCCTGGGCCCCATGCGGATGACCTCCTGCAGGTGATCAGGAGTTGGGCGCGGTGTCCACCGACATCGACGAACCGGTGCACCTGCTGAGAAAAAGTCGCAGGCAGCGGAATAAACGCGGACACGCGGTGTTGATCTCAGTACGGCCGATCCGATGATGGCCGACTGTCCGAAAGGAGGGACATCATGAAATCCGCTGTACTCGCGGCCGCCGCCGCCCTTAGCCTGTTCTCGGGTGCCGCCATTGCCGACAGCTATGTCGGTGGCGCAATCATGACCATGGAGATCGGTGGCAAGGAAGTGCTCACCGGCGCCAATGGCATGACGCTCTACACCTTTGACAAGGACGCTCCGGGCGTCTCCAACTGCTACGACAAGTGCGCAGAGAACTGGCCGCCGGCCTTTGTCGACGAGGGCGCCGTAGCCGAAGGCGACTTCACCATTGTCGAGCGCACCGACGGCACCAAGATCTGGGCCTACAAGGGCTGGCCGCTCTACTACTGGGTGAAGGACGAGAAGCCGGGCGACACCACCGGCGACATGGTGGGCGAGGTCTGGCACACTGCCTACGAATAAGCCCCAGCCCGGGCTGCCCCGACGCGCGTCGCGTCGGGGCGGACCAGAGGACACGGCCAGTGGACTTTCTTGACCAGATCGAAGCAAGCGTGCCAGCGCTGCGGCGTTACGCGCGGGCGCTGACGCGCAACGCCGACCGCGCCGACGACCTGGTGCAGGATTGCCTCGAGCGTGCCATCAGTCGGCGGGGGCTGTTCGTGCCGAACGGCCCCGTAGAGGCATGGTTGTTTCGCATTCTCGTCAACCTTTGGCGCAACATGACCAGAAGCGAAAGGCGTCGTGGCGAGCAGCTGACCCTAGATGACCTGACGACGGAGCCCTCCGTAGCGCCGGCCCAGCCGGGTCGCATCGCATTGGCCGAGATGTCGCGCGCCATCGATCGCCTGCAGCCCGAACAGCGCGAAGTGCTGCTGCTCGTGGTGCTGGAAGGCAAGAGCTACGAGGAGGTCGCCCACGTTCTCTCGATCCCCACGGGGACGGTGATGTCCCGGCTAAGTCGCGCGCGCAGCGCGTTGCGCAGCTTGACCGGCGGCGGCGACGAACCCAGATTGAGATCGGTCAAATGAGCGCTCCCCTCACCGATACCGATCTGCACGCATTCGTCGACGGCCTGCTGCCGCCTGAACGGGCGGCGGAGGTCGAGGCCTTCCTTGTCCGACATCCCGACAAGGCAGCGGAAGTCGCCCATTGGCAGCGCCAGAACGAGGCCCTCAAGGCCCTGTTCGTGCCTCTCGAGGGCCAGACGATTCCTGAACGCCTGCGTCCGCGACGGATTGCCGCCCAACTCCGTCTCGGCCTGCGCTGGCCACAACTGGCCGCGGCCGCGATGTTCGTTCTGGTCATCGGAGGCGCGCTCGGCTGGGCTGGGCGCGACCTGATGTCCCCGCCGGAGCGCGATCTGCTCATCGCCGACGCCGTCTCCGCTCACGCACTCTACGTCAAGGAGAACCGTCACGCAGTCGAGGTCGCCGCAACCGATCGCGACCACCTGGTCACCTGGCTGTCCAACCGCATCGATCGTCCGGTCACGCCCCCGGACCTTTCCGCAGAGGGGTTCAGCCTGGTCGGCGGCCGCCTGTTGCCAGGTTACGAGCAGTCCGAGGCCGGTCCCGCGGCCCTGCTGATGTACGAGAATTCCGCGGCGGAACGCGTGACGGTTTACATCACCGCTGCCTCTGCCGGTGAGCCACCCGCCACCCGCTTCATGACCCTCGCGAATCTCGACGCGTTCTATTGGTCTGACGACAGGATCACCTGCACCGTGGTCGGAGCCTTGCCACAACCCCGCATGCAGACGGTTGCCACCAAGATCTACCAGCAGCTCACCCGGCGACCCGACCCGAACTACCAACGCGGCACGTGACGCGAGCGACCTTCGCCGCATTGACCGCTGACATGTCAGTTGACTAGAAAGCGCCCAGCAACCCCCCGAGGCGCAAGATGCCCAATCTCGACAAGTGCCTGACCATCGAGGACCTGATGAAGCTCGCGCGTCGTCGCGTGCCGAAAATGTTCTTCGATTATGCCGACTCCGGCTCCTACACCGAAGGCACCTATCGCGAGAACAGCTCGGACTTTGCCAAAATCAAGCTCCGGCAGCGCGTCGCGGTCAATCTCGAAAACCGCAACCTCGCGACCACCATGCTTGGCCAGCCCGTCGCCATGCCCGTCGCCATCGCCCCGGTGGGATCGACCGGGCTGCAGAGCCCGAACGGCGAGATCAAGGCCGCCCGAGCGGCGGAAGCCTTCGGGATCCCGTTCACGCTCTCCACCATGAGCATCAACTCCATCGAACAGGTCGCCGAGGGGACGACGAAGCCCTTCTGGTTCCAGCTCTACGTGATGCGGGACCGTGACTTCATCAACCGACTGATCGATCGCGCGAAGTCTGCCAAGTGCTCCGCACTGGTCCTGACCATGGACCTCCAGATCCTCGGCCAGCGTCACAAGGACGTCCGCAACGGGCTGCGCGCCCCGCCGCCGATCACGCCGCAGTTCTTGTTCGAGCTGGCAACAAAGCCGGCCTGGGCGCTTGGTATGCTGGGCGCGAAGAGCCAGACCTTCGGCAATATACACGGCCATGTCAGTGACGCGGTCGATCTTGCTTCACTGTCCAAGTGGACAGCGACGCAGTTCGACCTGACGCTCAACTGGAAGGATATCGGTTGGATCAAGGACCGGTTTGGCGGCCCCGTCGTGGTCAAGGGCGTCCTTGACCCCGAGGATGCTCAGCTGGCCGTCGACAACGGCGCCGACGCGATCATCGTCTCCAACCACGGCGGACGCCAACTCGATGGTGCGCCATCCTCGATCCGTGTGCTGCCCGAGATCGTCGACGCGGTCGGGAACAAGACCGAAGTGCTGATGGATTCCGGTATCCGTTCCGGCCAGGACGTGCTGAAGGCAATGGCCCTCGGGGCCAAGGGCACATTTGTCGGGCGCGCCATGGCCTTCGGCCTCGGTGCGGGCGGCGAGGCCGGGGTCTCGCGCGCGCTCACCATCATCCACAAGGAGATGGACACCACCATGGCCCTGATGGGTGAGCGAGACGTGCGCAACGTCGGCGCGCACAATATCTACTCGAACGATCTGCAGCGGCGGCAGGGCTACTAGGCTGCCAGGCAAACCCGGCCATCTACAGTTTGTGCCGACCAAGCCTGAGCGCATTGACCACCACGCTCACCGAACTCAGCGCCATGGCCGCCGCCGCGATCATCGGTGACAGCAGCCAGCCGGTAATGGGGTAGAGCACGCCAGCGGCGACCGGCACCCCGAGGGCGTTGTAGCCGAAGGCAAAGGCAAGGTTCTGCGTGATATTGCCGAGTGCCGCCCTCGACAGACGACGTGCCTTGAGAATGCCCGACAGATCACCCCTCAGCAGCGTGATCCCGGCCGACTCGATGGCAACATCGGCGCCGGTACCCATGGCGATGCCGACATCGGCGACGGCAAGGGCCGGTGCGTCGTTGACGCCGTCACCGGCGAAGACCACGACCTTGCCGGCCTTCCGCAGATCCGCGATCAGTTTGTGCTTGTCCTCGGGCGACAGCCCGGCATGTACGCCCGCGAGCCCGACCTCCTTCGCCACGCTCTGGGCGGTACCGGCGGCATCACCCGTCGCCATGATCACCTCAAGTCCATCCGCCTGGAGCGCCGTCACAGCCTCGCGGGCCCCAGCCTTGACCGGATCGGCGACGGTGACGACCCCGACAGGAACGCCATCAAAGGCGACCAGAATGGCCGTGCGCCCGCTGCGCGCTTGCTCGGCGACGAGTGCTTCGAGCTTGTCCTCGATGGCGACACCGGCCTGCCTGAGAAAGGCGACATTGCCGGCGAGCGCCGTCTTGCCCTCGATCCGGCCGCTGATGCCGCGTCCGGTGAGGGAAGCAAAGCCCGTGACTTCATAAGCCCTGGCGCCCCGTTGCTCGGCGCCCCTCACGATCGCGGTCCCGATCGGATGCTCGGACAGGCGTTCCAGCGCCGCCGCAACCGCCAGCACGAACCCTTCGTCAGTGCCCTGGATCGGGATAACCTGCCCCAGCGTCGGCCGCCCCTCCGTGAGAGTGCCCGTCTTGTCGACGACCAGCGTCGTGGCCCGCGACAGCAATTCGAGCGCCTGCGCGTCCCTGACGAGGACGCCGGCCCGCGCACCGCGACCGGTGGCGACCATCACCGACATCGGGGTGGCAAGTCCCAACGCACAGGGGCAGGCGATGATCAGCACACTCATGGCGGCGATCATGGCGTAGGAGAACGGCGGCGACGGCCCGAACGCGTACCAGGCGACGAAGGCCGCAACCGCGACTGCCACCACGAGCGGCACAAACCAGTTGGCGACGCGATCGGCAAGTCCCTGGATCGGGGCACGGCTGCGCTGTGCCTTGCCGACCATGTCGACGATCTGGTTGAGTCGGGTCTCGGCGCCGACCCGCATTGCCTTCATGACGAAGCTGCCGGTGCCGTTGAGGGTGCCGCCGGTGACGTCGGCACCCTTGCTCTTGTCAACGGGCACCGGCTCACCGGTGAGCATCGACTCATCGACAAAAGACTGCCCTTCGAGCACCACGCCATCAACCGGGACCGCCTCGCCCGGCCTGACCCGCAGCCAGTCCCCCTGACGGACCTCGGCAAGCGGCACGTCATAGTCGCGGCCCTGCCAGACCCGCCGTGCCGTCTTGGGCGCCAGATCCAGCAATGCCCGGATGGCGCGCCCGGTCTCCTCGCGGGCCCTGAGTTCGAGTACTTGGCCGAGGAACACAAGCGCCACGATGACCGCGGCCGCCTCGAAGTAGACAGGCGGCAGGCCGCCCATATGGGTCATGGCCATTGGAAAGCTGCCGGGGAACAGCAGAGCAGCCACCGAGAACAGGTAGGCGGCGCCGACCCCCAGCCCGATCAGCGTCCACATGTTGGGCGAGCGGTTGACCAGAGAGGACCAGAAGCGTCGAAAGAACGGCCAGGCGGCCCACAGCACCACCGGAGAAGCCAGCAAGAACTCGAGCCAACGCGACTGCGTTTCGCCGATTGACGCCCGCAGCGATAGCCCGACCATCGGCGCCATGGCGAGAACGAGGACGGGCACCGCCAGCGCCAAGCTAACCCAGAAGCGCCTGGTGAAGTCGACCAGTTCGGGATTGGGCCCGTCGTCGAGCGAGGCCACCATCGGCTCGAGCGCCATCCCGCAGAGCGGGCAGTCGCCGGGCCCGTCCCTGACAATCTCGGGGTGCATCGGACAGGTCCACTTGTCTGCGGCCACAGTTGCGGCAGTGGATCCTGGGCCGGCCACCGCGTGGCTTCGATGGGCGTGCGGGTGATCATCGATTGCCACCGATGCGGCCTTGGCTCCCGGCAGCGGCAGTTCGAACGGCGTCTGGTTCAGGTACTTCTGCGGCTCGGCCTCGAAGCTCTTCTGGCAGCCGTCGCAGCAGAAATAGTAGCGCGTCCCCTCGTGCTTGAGCATGTGCCGCGCCGTCGTGCGGTCGATCCGCATGCCGCAGACCGGATCGGTGGCAGTCAGATACTTCACAGGCTCGGCTTCGAACTTGCCCCGGCACCCGGCGCAACAGAAGCCGATTTCCCGACCTTCATAGGTGATGCGGTGTGGTGTCTTCGCCATGTCGACGGTCATCCCGCAGACCGGGTCGCGGGTGACGGCGCCGGCAATGGTCTGGCTCTGGTGCTGTGAATGATCCATGGCGAACTCCTGTTGGCACGGCTCCTATCCGACTTCAGACTGTTCTGCACCTTCCCATGATGGTAAGGTCAAGCACAAAACAGAAGGAGAGCACGGTGCAGATCGGCGAAGCCGCACGGCTGACCGGCGTATCGGCCAAGATGATCCGGCACTATGAGGCGATCGGCCTTATCCCTGGGGCCGATCGGCGCGAGAGCAATTACCGCGACTATGGGCACCATGACGTGCACCGGCTTGGCTTCATCCGCCGGGCCCGCGACCTTGGCTTCTCGATCGACGAAATCCGCGACCTCTTGCGTCTGTGGGGCGACACGCAGCGCACCAGCTCCGACGTCAAGTCGCTCACGCTCAGCCACATTGCCGACCTCGACCGCCGCATAGCGCTGCTCATGGAGATGCGCATCACTCTCGCCCGCCTCGCCGACGCCTGCGATGGCGATCACCGCCCCGACTGCCCGATCATCGAGAGCCTCGCCGGAGACGGGCCGCATGGCAGGTCCTGAGATCGTCTACCGACTGGACCCGTTCCCTACCGATGCGGAGCTGGCACGGATATGGGGAGATGCGTGGGGCCGGCCATGGCCCGGCGGCCTGCACGAGGTGTTGCCACGCAGCCTCGTTCACGCCAGCGCCTATGACGACGGCCTGCTCGTAGGCTTCGTGAACGTTGCCTGGGACGGCGGCAAGCACGCCTTCCTGCTCGATCCGACGGTGGACGTGACCTACCAGCGCCGGGGCATCGGGCGGGAACTGGTCCGCCGCGTCACCGATGCCGCTCGCGAGCGCGGCGCAGACTGGTTGCACGTCGACTACGAACCGCACCTCGAAGCGTTCTATCACGGCTGCGGCTTCCGTCCGACCCGTGCCGGACTGATCGAACTCAGACGCTGAGGCAAAGGTACTTGATGTCGAGGTAATCCTCGATGCCGTACTTGGATCCCTCGCGTCCGTGACCGGACTGCTTCACGCCTCCAAACGGCGCCACCTCGGTCGAGATCAGGCCGGTATTGATGCCCACCATGCCGTAGTCGAGCGCCTCCGCCACCCTGAACACCCGGCTCAGATCTCGGGCATAGAAGTATGAGGCAAGGCCGAACTCGGTAGCGTTGGCCAAGCGGATGACATCCTCCACAGTATCGAAGCGGAACAGAGGCGCCAGCGGTCCGAAGGTCTCCTCGCGGGCCAGCAGCATGTCGGCGCTGGCATTGACCACGACGGTGGGCTCGAAGAACAGGCCACCGAGCGGCTTGCCGCCGACGACGACCTTGCCGCCCTTGTCGAGCGCGTCGAACAGGTGCTTCTCGACCTTCTGGATCGCCCTGCCGTCGATCAGGGGACCGGTGGTGACACCAGTGGCGAAGCCATCCCCAACCTTGAGCTTGCCGACGGCCGCGACGAGCTTCTCGGCAAAGGCATCGTAGACGCCGGACTGCACGTAGATGCGGTTGGCACAGACGCACGTCTGGCCGTTGTTGCGGTACTTCGAAACCATCGCGCCTTCGACCGCGGCGTCGAGGTCGGCGTCATCGAAGACAATGAAGGGGGCATTGCCGCCCAGTTCGAGACTCAAGCGCTTGATCTGATCGGCGCCCTGCCGCATGAGGATTCGACCAACCTCGGTCGAACCGGTGAAGCTGATCTTGCGCACCGTCTCGTTGGCGCAGAACTCCTTGCCGATGGCGGAGGACTGCGTCGAGGGCAGCAGGTTGAACAGCCCGGCCGGCAGCCCGGCCCGCTCGCCCAGCACCGCCAGCGCAATGGCCGACAGCGGCGTCTCGGCCGCAGGCTTCGATACCACAGCGCAGCCTGCCGCCAGCGCCGGTGCCATCTTGCGGGCCAGCATGGCATTGGGGAAGTTCCACGGCGTGATCGTTGCGACCACCCCGACTGGCTGCTTGATCACCAGGATGCGCTTGTCGGCCTGGTGGCCCGGAATGGTGTCGCCATAAACGCGTTTGGCCTCTTCGCCGAACCACTCGACGTAGGAAGCGCCGTAGAGCACCTCGCCGCGCGCTTCGGCGACAGGCTTGCCCTGTTCGGCCGTCATGATGGCCGCGAGGTCGTCGGCATTGGCGACCAGCAACTCATGCAGCCGACGCAGGATCCCGGCCCGGTCCTTGCCGGTTCGCTTTTGCCAGCTTTCCTGGGCCACCGCGGCGGCGGCAATGGCCTGTCTCGCCTCGGCCACGCCGCAGTCCGGCAACTCGGCGATGATCGCCCCGTTGGCTGGATTGGTGACCTCGAATCGCCTCCCATCGGCCGCCTGACCCCGCCAGGAGCCATCGACATAGGCCGCTGCCTTGAGTAGGGAGGCGTCCTTGAGGCGCCCGACAAGGGCGGTGGCGATGGTCATGGTCGTTCCCTCCGGCGGGCTGGGCGTACGATGCCGAATGCGGCGGCGCAAGTGGCTTGCCGCCCTGTAATTCTTGCTGTTGGATGCGGCGCATTCAAGTCGACACAAGTCGCGGGGGAGGAGACACCATGTCCGGCATCTACGAGCATCACGAGAAGGAATTCACGTTCCTGGTCCAGGGCAGCGCCAAGCTGGAGACGCTGTATTCCGACTGCCGTTGGGCCGAGGGCCCGTGCTGGTTCGGCGATGCCAACCAATTGGTCTGGTCGGACATTCCCAACAACCGCATGCTGCGCTGGACACCCGATGGCGGGGTGTCGGTCTATCGCCACAACTCCACCTACATCAACGGCAACACCCGCGACCGCGAGGGCCGCCTGGTCTCCTGCTCGCACGGCGCCCGCAACGTGGTGCGGACGGAACTGGACGGCTCCATCACCGTGCTGGCCGACCGCTATCGCGGCGGCAAGCTGAATGCGCCCAACGACGTTGTGGTGAAGTCCGACGGCACCATCTGGTTTACCGACCCCGGCTACGGCATCCTCTCAGACTACGAGGGATACAAGGGCGCGTTCGAGCAGGACGGCTGCTACGTCTTCTGCCTCGACCCGGCGACCGGAGATCTCCGGGTGGTGGTCGACGACTTCGTGCGCCCCAACGGCATCGCCTTCTCGCCCGACGAGAAGCTGCTCTACGTCGCCGACAGCGCCTTCAGCCACGGCGCCGACCTGCCAAGGCACATCCGCGTCTTCGACGTGCGCGACGACAATACGGTCGGCAACGGCCGGGTCTTCTGCGAGACGGATACGGGGCTGCCGGACGGCTTCCGCCTCGATACCGCAGGCAACCTGTGGACCTCTGCCGGTGACGGGGTGCACTGCTTCAGCCCCTCAGGCGTCCTCTTGGGCAAGATCCTGACGCCGGACACCGTGGCCAATGTCGAGTTCGGCGGCCCGCGGCGCAACCGGTTGTTCATCTGCGCCACACAAAGCCTGCACTCGATCTACGTTGCCGCCAACGGAGCGGGCCGGCCGTGACGGCTCAGCGGCGTAGCCTCGTCCGCTTCGCTGCCGCGTCGAGCCGCTGACGGACGGCGCTGCGCCCCGGGACCCCGCCCGAGCGCAGTGGCGCTGCGAACCAGTCGCACTCCGCGAAGGTCAAGGTATTGCAGCGGACATCATAGTGCACGGCCAGCGACTGGCCGGTGGTCGAACGCATGCCGGCGGCCGCCGGCGGTATCATGGACTGCAACTCGGGCATGGTGGGCCTCATCGCGATGACGGCCGGCTGGCCGCAACCCCCGGTTAACCATGCGCCGATGCCGACATCATGACGGTTGTGCGACCGATTGTGACAATCGAAGCGATTGTCGCGACTTCAGGAAGCGGAATGCCGGTGGGGATGCCGACACCGTGTTCCGCCGAATCACTCCGTCGGCAGCGTCGAGAACCCCGGTGCGACCGCGTCGCCGTGCACCATCGAGCGGACATTGACCACCCTTGCACCGGGCGGTCCGACGCCGAGAGCCAGCAGCATCCGGTCGATGGCTGCCGCCTCGCCGCGGAATACCGCCTCGACGGTGCCGTCCCGCCGGTTTCGTACCCACCCGTCGAGCCCGAGCCGCTTTGCCTCGCGCACGGTGAAGGCGCGGAAGCCAACGCCCTGAACCGTACCGCTGGCGATGGCCCGGACCACCCTGGGCATCACATGGTCGCCCCGATCTGCCAGGGCACGAACTCGTTGTCGCCATAACCGAGCAGCTCGGACTTGGTCTTCTTTCCCGAAGCGACGGCCAGCACCTCCTCGAAGATCTCCTGGCCCTTGGCCTCGAGCGACGATCCTTCCACCACCTCGCCCCCATTGATGTCCATGTCGTCGATCATCCGCCGATAGATGTCGGAATTGGTGGCGATCTTGATCGACGGAGTCGGCTTGCAACCATAGGCGGAGCCGCGCCCGGTGGTGAAGGCCAGCACATTGGCGCCGCCGGCCACCTGCCCTGTCGCGGATACCGGGTCGTAGCCCGGGGTGTCCATGAACACGAAGCCTTTCTCGGTCACCGGGTCGGCATAGTGATAGACCGCGTTGAGCGGCGTGGTTCCGCCCTTGGCGGCCGCGCCCAGCGACTTCTCGAGGATCGTCGTCAGCCCGCCGAGCTTGTTGCCGGGGGAGGGATTGTTGTTCATCTCCATGTTGTTGCGGGCAGAGTAGTCCTCCCACCAGTGGATGATGTCGACCAGCTTCTCGCCGACCTCGCGGCTGCGGGCGCGACGGGTGAGCAGATGCTCTGCCCCGTAGATCTCCGGCGTCTCGGACAGGATCGCCGTGCCGCCATGCCGCACCAGGATGTCGGCGGCGACGCCCAGCGCCGGGTTTGCCGTGATGCCTGAATAGCCGTCCGAACCGCCGCACTGCAGCGCCAGCATGATCTCCGACGCCGGCTGGGTGGTGCGCCGGATGTTGTTGACCACGGGGAGCATCTCGCGCACAGCGGCCACCCCCTTCTCGACGGTCTTCTTGGTGCCGCCGGTCTCCTGGATGGTCATCGTCCGGAAGGTCTCGTTCTCGGTGACCCCATAGGCCTCCTTGAGCCGCGGAATCTGGAAGCCCTCGCAGCCCAGGCCGACCATGACCACCCCGCCCATGTTCGGATTGGTGGCATAACCCCATGTGGTCTTCTTGAGCGTGTCGAAGATCACACCGCGATAGTCGACGACGCAGCCATTGGCCTGCTTGAGGGCCACGATGCCATCGATATTGGGATAGTCGTCGAGGATGCCGGACCGCTCGATTTCCTGCGCAATGAAGCCCGCGACCGTCGTCGAGCAGTTCACCGAGGTGAGGACGCCGACGTAGTTTCGCGTTCCCACCGCGCCGTTCGAGCGCCTGTAGCCTTCGAACGTCGCCTGTCGCGACTTCTCGACGAACTCGACCGGAACCACCCCCTCGCAGAACGCATAGTCGCGCGCGAATGCACCGTGCGCCTCGCCGATCGAGCAGTTGTGCTCATGCACCCATTCGCCCGGCGCGATGGCTTCTCTCGCAAAGCCGATGATCTGCCCGAACTTGATCACCGGTCCGCCGGCCGCAATCGGGCGAACCGCGAACTTGTGCCCTTTCGGGACCCGGCGGAGCGTCGCGACGTCCTGCGCGGTGGCCGTACCGGCATCGAGATTGACGAGCGCCACCGCGACATTGTCCTGTGCGTTGAGCAGCAGGGTCGCGGCGGCGGAGCGGGACATCACATCTGTCATGGACAACCTTCGGGTTTGGCAGCGCTGCGCATGTGGAGACCGGCAAGGGCTGCCGATCCGGCTTGCGACGGACTGATCGGCGCCGCAAGCTGGGACCGGTTGAAACTGCTCATCGGCCCAACTAACATGTTAGCATGAGGATGGAAGCAAGTCCCTACCAATTTCTGGCCGCTCCGGCGACCCCCACACGCGGCAACGTCACCGTGTTCGTTACCGATGCCCTGCGCCAGGCCATCGTGACGCTGCAACTCAAGCCCGGCGAGGTCATCGACAAGAGCGCCATCTGCGAGCGCCTCGGCGTCTCGCGCTTCCCCGTTTCCGAAGCCTTGGCTCGGTTGCAGGCCGAAGGCCTGGTCGATATCCTGCCGCAGCGCGGCTCGACCGTCTCGCTGGTGCGCATCGCCGACGTGCTGGAATACATGCTGATCCGCAAGGCCCTCGAGGCCGAGGCGGTGCGCGTGGTCACCGGCAGCCACTCCGACGAACTCATCGAGACGCTGCAGCGCAACATGAGCTACCAGCGTGCCGCGGTCGAGATCGATGACCAGTTCGGGTTTCATGAACGGGACATCGAATTTCACGACATCATCTTCGGCGACATGCGCTTCACCAAGGTCAAGGCGGTGATCGAGAACACTCGCGCCAATCTCGACCGGGCCCGCCGGCTGATCCTGACGCCGCGCCGGCTGAGCGTCACTCTCGCCGAGCACCAGAAGATCCTCGAGGGCATCATGGCCGGTGACACGGGGCGAGCAGCGGCGGCCATGCGCGCCCACATCGATTCGGTGATGGCTGAACTGATTGCCTTCGCCGCCGACCACGCCGAGCTGTTTGCCGACGGCGACCTGCTCCGCGCCGACCCGGATTACGCTGCCTTCCCGTTCGGCTGACTTGTCATGGAGACCGAATAATCCGCCACACCGAACGCTTGGACGGCAACTTGGTCTCGACTTGGGGGTGCCGCGGCGGCTAAGCGTTTCGTCAATGCCGAGGAGACATTCATGAAGTTGCTGCGAGTGGGCGCCAAGGGCGCCGAGAAGCCTGCCATCCTGCACACCGACGGGACCTACCGCGACCTGAGTTCGGTGGTTCCCGACCTTGCCGGGGCGGCCCTGTCGGATGAAGGTCTCGCGCGGATCCGCGCCGTCGACCCGGCCAAGCTGCCGGTGCTCGACAAGGCTTCGCGCATCGGCCCCTGCGTCGGCCAGGTCGGCAAGTTCATGTGCATCGGCCTCAACTACGCCGACCATGCCGCCGAGACCGGGGCCGCCATCCCCAAGGAGCCGATCCTGTTCATGAAGGCGACCAGCGCCATCATCGGTCCCTACGACGACGTCATCCTGCCCAAGAACACCCTGAAGCCGGACTGGGAAGTCGAGCTGGGCGTGATCATCGGCAAGGAAGCCAAGTATATCGAGGAGAAGGACGCCCTCGACCATGTCGCCGGCTACTGCGTAGTCAACGACCTGAGCGAGCGGCACTTTCAGACCGAGCGCGGCGGCCAGTGGACGAAAGGCAAGTCGGCGGACACCTTCGGGCCGATCGGCCCATGGCTGGTGACCAGGGACGAGGTCGCCGACCCGCAGAACCTCAAGATGTGGCTCGAGGTCGACGGGCACCGCTACCAGAACGGCTCGACCAAGACGATGATCTTCGGCGTGGCCCACATCGTGGCCTATCTCAGCCAGTTCATGAGCCTGCAGCCGGGTGACGTGATCACCACCGGCACCCCGCCGGGCGTCGGCATGGGCATCAAGCCGGAACCGGTCTGGCTGAAGCCGGGCCAGACCATGCGGCTGGGCATCGAGGGCCTGGGCGAGCAGCAGCAGATGACCCGCGCCTGGTCGGCCTAGCTACGTCGGAATCCAGTGTCTCAGCCGGCGCCGGCCGCAAGGTCGGCGCCCGTCGCTTTGGACACGGGATCGTCACGATGCTGAACGAAGATGAACGGCATCTGAACGCCGTCTGAACGAAGATGAACCAGAAATAACCGGACCTGAACGCCGTCGTTTCGACTTAAGCAATTGATTTATAAAGATTTTGTGTTTCCCGGCACCGATCGTTCGTCCATTTCGGGGTGACTCGCCGACCGGGCTTCACCTTACCACATTGTGGCGGCACGGGGACTGTTCCGGGGCCGGTCCCTGAAGCGATCGCTGCGGGTCCCGCCTCGGAGGCAGGGCGCGGGCGCCGACCCCAACCACTGCAAGAAACCGGCCGTAACATGTTAGAATACGCTGAGTTTTTGGCGCAGATCCCGACGCGTGGCGCGCCCATGTAATCGATCTCAGCCGCCTATTTGTCATACCAGTTTGCATGCAGATCGCCAAGCGGCTGCCTAACTCTCGCTATTGACAGCCTAATTCTTCGAAACTAGGCTGTTCTGGTCCTACAAATGTCGGACAAGAGGGGACTATCTACATTTCTGGGAGGTTGCATCCGGTCATGACGGCCAGGGGCAATATCGTTCGGCTTGTCGAAGGCGGCAGGACGCCGCGCAGGCGTGGCGCCGTGCATCTGAGCGACTCCGCGGTCGAGGGACTGGTGGAGCAGATCAAGACGCTCATCGACCAGCGCAACCTGGGGGTCGGCGACCCCCTGCCGTCGGAGCGCGAACTGGGCGAGATGTTCTCCTCGAGCCGCACCACGGTCCGCGAGGCCATGCGCATCCTCAAGGCCTATGGCGTCGTCGACGTGCGGCCCAAGGTGGGTGCGGTGATCATCGATCGCCGCATGGACGCGGTCTTCGATCTGTACTCGTTCAACACGCTCGAACTCAGCCGGCAGACCTTCCTCGAGACCCAGGGCTTCCGTCAGCTGATCGAGGTCGGCGCCGCCGACCAGCTGTTCACCCGCACCGGCGACGGCGACATCGCCGAACTGCGCGCCATCAACGACAGCATGCGCGAGGCCGAGGGCCTGCATGGCCGCGCCCTGCAGGATTTCAACTTCCACCTCAAGCTGGTCAGCATCGTGGGCAACCAGCAGATCCTCGAGATCTACCGGATCATGAAGCCCGTCATGCTCAAGATCATGGAAAACGGCGTCAACCGCATCAAGTCAGGCGACGTCAACTACGACGAGCACGCCGGCATCGTCGACGCCCTCGAGGGACGCAACCGCATTGCCTTCCAGTACCGCATGAGCCAGCACCTCGAAGCCGGACTCGCGCTGTTCAAGGAGGAGGACTGAGATTTGGCACGCCGCCCGCGGGTGGCGTGCCGGATGGCCCCGAAGGGGTCCTGACCATCGGCGATCCGACCCTTCCGAGACGGGCCGTCGGGCCGCCACCATGCCGTAGTCAACAGAACGTTCTCTGGGAGGAGACCCAATGAAACTGCGTACCATCGCCACCCTCGCGCTGGCCGGCCTGCTGGCCAGCACCAGCTTCACCTATGCCGGTCCGGCGGTCGTCGCCGGCCCCGGCGCCGAGCCGGCCTGCTTTGCGCCCTGGAGTGCCGACACCAAGTACTTCCAGTGGGAAAAGCAGGACGGCCCGTACCGCATCGCCGTCGTCAACGGCTTCGTCGGCAACACCTGGCGCATCCAGATGATCAAGACCGCCAAGGCCTTCGTCGAGGACCCGGCGATCAAGGACAAGATCGCCGAGTTCAAGGTGGTCTCGACCGGCACCGACGCCCCGGCCCAGCTGGGCGCCATCGAGGACTTCATCAACCAGGGCTTCGACGCCATCGTCACCATCGCCGTGGCACCGGAAGGCTTCGACCGCGTCATCCGTCTCGCCGACCGCGAGAATGTGGTGCTGGTGCCGTTCGACAACGTGCTCGATACCGACACCGTCATGCAGGTCAACGAGGACCAGCTCGAGATGGGCCGCCAGTGGGCCCGCTTCGTGCTCAAGGAACTCGAGGCGACCGGCAAGACCTCGGGCAAGATCCTCGAAGTGCGCGGCCTGGCCGGCAACTCGGTGGACCGCGACCGTTCGATCGGCATCCACGAGATCTTCGACGCGACCCCGGGTCCCTGGGAAATCGTCCAGGTGGTGGGCAACTGGGACGACGGCACCGCCCAGAAGGTGACTGCCGACGCCCTCGCCGTGCATGGCACCTTCGACGCCGTGATCACCCAAGGCGGCTCGACCGGCACCGTGCAGGCGCTGATCGATGCCGGCCACCCGATGGTGCCGATCGGCGGCGAAGCCGAGAACGGCTTCCGCAAGCTCGTTGCCAAGCACTCCGGCGACGGCCTCAAGGGCCTCTCGATCGGCCAGTCGCCCGGCCTCGTCGCCATCTCGATCAAGGCGGCGATCGCCGCGCTCGAGGGCAACGTCATGCCGCAGCTGATCTCGGTGCCGCTGCCGGCGGTCGACTACACCGGCCTGCAGGACGGCGTGAACTTCTGGACCGACCTGCCCGACAACTTCTTCACCGTGAACGAGTTCCCGCCCTGCGGCGTGAACATCTCGGGTCCCGCCATCATGGCGCAGACCGAAGAGAACGTGCAGTAAGGCGCGACCACAACGGGGTGCCGGCCGCGTGCCGGCACCCTGCCCCGCCCGCCGGGCACTCCCTTCTGGACCCGAAACCGGCCCCATGAGCACCGATTCCCCCTTCGTCCAGCTGTCCGGCGTCTCCAAGTTCTACGCCGGCGTCCGGGCCCTCGAGAATGTCGACTTCGCCTGCCGCCGCGGCACCATCCACGCCGTTCTGGGCGAGAACGGCGCCGGCAAGTCCACCCTCATCAAGATCATGGCGGGGGTGGTGACGCCGACCGTCGGCGATCTCATGGTCGAGGGCCGCAAGGAGCATTTCGTCGTCCCCTCCGAGGCCGTCCGCAACGGCATCGTCTGCGTTTTCCAGGAACTGAGCCTGATGCCGGACCTGACGGTGGCCGACAACATCTCGATTGCCGATCCGCCCCGCCGCTTCGGCCTGATCGACCGCCGGGCGCAGCGGCAGCGCGCCGAGCAATTGCTGGCGCGCATCCATTGCGAGGATGTCGATCCGCGCGCCCTGGTGCGCGACCTCTCGCTCAGCCGCCGGCAGATGGTCGAGATCGCCAAGGCGCTGGGCAAATCGCCCAAGCTGCTGATCCTCGACGAGGCGACGTCCGCGCTGACCAGTCGCGACGTCGATACCGTCTACAAGGTACTGGCGGACCTGCGCGAGGCCGGGACCGGCATGCTGTTCATCTCGCACCGCATGCACGAGGTCGAGGCGCTGTGCGACACCCTGTCGGTGTTCCGCAACGGCCGCCATATCGAGACGTTCAGGAAGGGCGAGCGCAGCCAGTCCGACATCGTCAAGCTGATGATCGGCCGCGACGTCGAGCACCAGTTCCCGGCCAAGCCGGCGCCGCAGCAGCGCCCCGCGCACCTGTCGATTTCCGGGCTCAGGTGGGAGAACCGGCTGAACGGCGTCGACCTGAAGGTCGGAAAGGGCGAGATCGTCGGGCTCGGCGGCCTCGACGGGCAAGGCCAGAAGGAACTGCTCCTGGCGCTGTTCGGCGTCCTCAAGGGCGTCGGCGGCGAGGTGCGGATCGGCGAAGGCAACGGCCTCACCGGTTCGCCGGCCGAGGCCAAGGGTGGCGACAAGCGCATCGCGCTCGTCCCCGAGGACCGCAAGACCGAGGGGCTGATGCTGCCCATGTCGATCGCCGACAACCTGCTCGCCGCTTCCTACGACAAGGTTTCCTCCGGCCCGTTCATCGATCCGGGCCGGGCGCGGGCAGCCGTCGAGGACGCCATCAAGCGCCTTCAGATCAAGGTCGGTCGGCCGGAGGATGCGGTGGCGACGCTGTCGGGCGGCAACCAGCAGAAGGTGGTGATCGCCAAGTGGCTGATGACCGACCCCGAGGTCATCCTGCTCAACGACCCCACCCGCGGCATCGACGTGGGCACCAAGCAGGAGCTCTACCGGCTGATGCGCGAACTGGCCGACCGGGGGAACGCCATCCTGTTCTACTCGACCGACTACGCCGAGCTGATCGGCTGCTGCGACCGCGTGTCGGTGATGTATGGCGGCCGCATCGTCACCGAACTGAATGGCGACCAGATCACCGAGGAGGCGATCATCTCGGCCTCGCTCAATATCCACACCCCCCATGCCAAGAGGGAGGCGGTCGCGTCATGAGCGCCATGTCTGCCACCACCACCCAGGGCCAGCGCCGGGCCTCGGCGCTCGAGACCTCGTTCAAGCAGAACCGGGGCTTCTATGGCGCCATCGTGCTCTTCGCCCTGCTCTACATCACCTACAACTTCCTGCACCCGCGCGGCTTCACCACCAACGTGCTGATCGCCAACGCCAACGAATCCGTGGCACTCGCCTTCGTCGCCATGGCCCAGGCGATCCCGGTGCTGGCCGGCGGGCTCGACCTTTCGGTCGGCGCGGTGATGACGCTGGCCGCCTGCATCGCCAGCGAGCTGGTCAACGGGGATCCGCTGCGCATCGTGCTGGGCTGCCTCGTCACCCTCGGCGCCGCCACCGCCTTCGGCTTCGTCAACGGGGTGATCGTCGTCTACGGCCGGCTGCAGCCGATCATCGTCACGCTCGCCACCGGCGCGGTGGCGATCGGGCTGGCGCTGCTCATCCGTCCCAAGCCGGGCGGCGACGTCGACCTCGACCTCAACTGGGCCGCCACCAACTCGCTGCGCGACCTCGCCGAGACCTATCAGCTGTTCGACGACGGCGACGCGGCCTGGCTGCAGCCGATCGGCTGGGTGCCGGTGCCGCTGCTCATCCTCATCGTCGTGGCGCTGCTCGTCTGGGTGCCATTCAAGCGCACCGTCACCGGCCGCACGATCTATGCCATCGGCTCGGCCGAGGGCGCCGCCTACATGAGCGGCCTGCCGATCAACCGCGCCAAGCTGGCCGCCTTCACGCTGGCCGGTTTCTTCGCCGGCTGCGCCGGGCTCTACCTCGCCATCCAGACCGGCTCCGGCAATGCCGACATTCCGCAGGCCGGCGCCTATACGCTCAACTCCATCGCGGCGGTGGTGCTGGGAGGCGTGTCGCTGCTCGGCGGCATCGGTTCGGCCATCGGGGCGCTGATCGGCGCGCTGATCCTCAGGGCCATTTCGTTCTACTTCCGGATACTGTCGATCGACCCGCTGCTGCAGCCGCTCGTCGAGGGCGTCGTGCTGCTGGCGGCGGTCAGCCTGGGCGCCGTACAGGCCCTCCGGGTCAAGAACCGTCTCGAACTCTTCCGCTAGGAGCTCCGTCGTGGCCAGCCTTCTCGCCCGCATCAAGCCCGACGACTTCCCGATCCTCGTCGCCTCGGGCTTCATCGTCGTCATCCTGCTGGCCGGCACCGGCTATACGCTGGCAACGCTCGGCACGGCGCCGCTGCTGACGCCGAACTACCTGCTCACCCAGCTGCAGACGGGCGCCTTCCTCGGCATCGTCGCGGCCGGCATGATGACGGTGATCCTGCTCGGCCACATCGATCTCTCCGTCCCCTGGACGATGACGGCGGCCGCGATGATGGCCTCGACCATCGGTGGCCCGGCCGCCATCCCGACCGGCCTCGCCATCGGGCTCTGCGTCGGGCTGGTCAACGGGCTCGGGGTGGCCTACCTGCGCATCCCCTCGATGATCTTCACCCTCGGCGTCGACTCGGTGATGCGCGGACTGATGGTCGCCCATACCGGCGGCTTTGCGCCGCAGGACACCGCCACGGACCTGATGCGCACCCTCGCGGCCGACAAGATCCTCGGCATCCCGGTCGCCATCTTCGTGTGGGCCGCGATCTCGGTGGTGATCGCCGCCATCCTGTCGCGCACCGCCTTCGGCAAGGCCATCTATGCCACCGGCAACCGGGAGGCCGCGGCCTATCTGTCGGGCATCCGCACCCGCTGGGTGATCGTGGGCGCCTTCGTCATCTCCGGCCTGTGCGCCGCCTCGGCCGGCATCCTGCTCGCCGGCTACTCCAACAAGGCCTACCAGGGGATGGGCAACGCCTACCTGCTGCCGGCCATCGCCGCCGTGGTGATCGGCGGCACCCATATCCTGGGGGGACGCGGCCGCTTCATCGGCACCGTGGTCGGCGTCATCCTGATCGTCCTGCTCAATTCGGTGCTCTCCATCATGCAGATGCCCGAGGCCGGCCGGCAGATCATCTATGGCGCGGTGATCATCACCATGCTGCTCGTCTACGGGCGCACGGCGCGCGTGACGAGTTGATTGTGACGCCCCGCTGAGGCACTGACGGCGCGTGCGGCCGGGACCACCGGCCGCCGCCGTCGAGGACGAGGCGCCGTGAAGACACAGCATCCGGGCACTGCCGGCGAGGTCTTCGTCGCCTTCCTCCAGCTCGGGCTGGCCAGCTTCGGCGGTCCGCTGGCGCATCTGGGCTTCTTCCGCACCGCCTTCGTCGAGCGCCGCCGCTGGCTCGACGACGCCGCCTATGCCGACCTGGTGGCGCTCTGCCAGTTCCTGCCGGGTCCCGCCTCGAGCCAGGTCGGCATCGCCATCGGCAAGCTGAGAGCCGGCTACCCCGGCGCGATCGCCGCCTTCGTCGCCTTCACCCTTCCCTCCGTACTGCTGCTGCTCGCCGTCGCCTCGGGCGCCGCGCTGCTGGCGGGCCCCCTCGCCGCCGGCGCCCTGCATGGGCTGAAGATCGCCGCGCTCGCCGTCGTCGCGCAGGCCGTCTGGGCCATGTCGACGAGCCTCGCGCCGGACGGCACGCGGCGCGGACTGGCGCTTGCCGCGGGGCTCGCCGCGCTGGTGCTGCCGTCGCCCCTGACACAGGTGGCGATCATCGCGCTCGCCGCGCTGGCCGGGCTGGCGCGGCCGCTGGCCGGACCCGAGGCGTCGCTCCGGCCACCGACGCGCTCCGACCTGTTCTGGCTGCTCGGCTTTTTCGCGCTGCTGGCCGGACTGCCGCTGCTCGCCCTGGGCGGCGACCCGGCCGTCGGGCTGATCGACAAGCTGTATCGCACCGGAGCGCTCGTCTTCGGGGGCGGCCATGTCGTCCTGCCGCTGCTCGAGGCCGACTTCGTCACGCCCGGGCTGATCGGGCGCGATGCCTTTCTCGCCGGCTACGGCGCGGCGCAGGCGGTGCCCGGTCCGCTATTCGCCTTCGCCGCCTATGTCGGCGCGCTGCAGGCCGGACCGCCGAACGGCCTCGCCGGGGCGCTGCTGGCGCTCGGCGCCATCTACCTGCCATCGTTCCTGCTGCTCTTTGCGACGCTCGACTGGTGGCAGGGGCTGCGGACGAATCGCCGCCTGCGCAACGGGCTCGACCTCGCCAATGCCGCGGTGGTCGGCCTGCTGCTGGCGGCGCTGATCGATCCGGTGCTGGCCGACACGGTCGCCGGCTGGACCGACCTCGCCTGGGCCGCGGCGGCGCTCCTGGCGCTGTTCCGCAGGATACCGCCGCCGCTGGTGGTGCTGGCGAGCGCCGCCATCGGAGTGGCGGCGGCCCTCGCTACGGGGCTCGGCTAGGGCCGGCGCGCCACCAGATCGATTTCGACCAGCGCCCCGACCGCCAGCGCGGTGACCCCCACAGTGGTGCGGGCCGGCAGCTGTCCCGGCGCAAAAAAGCTCGGCCAGAGGGCGTTGAGCGCGGCATAGTCGCGCTCGAACCGCGTCAGATAGATGCGCGCCATGGTGACGTGCTCGAGCCCCAGCCCCAGCCCGCCGAGAACCACCCTGAGGTTCTCGACCACCTGCTTCGTCTGAGCCTCGATCCCCTCGGGGAGCGGGGCATCCGGCGCGGCGGGGTCGGTCGGCATCTGCCCGGTGACGAATACCCAGCCATCCGCCTCGACGGCATGACTGAACGGCGCGACCGGGCGCGGACCGCCCGAGATCATGTGGTGGATGGGCAGGCTCATGGGCAGGACTCCGTTGTTGCCCAAGGAGTTCGCCGACGCCGTCGTCCAATGTCAATGTCGGGGGGCGCGTTCGCCGTTCACGGACGGTTCATGCCTTGCCCCTCCAATATGAAGAATGCTGGCGCGTCACGCATCGGCATGACACTGTCGCCGGGCGGCGGAGCCTCGGGGGAGCAGACCACTCGCATGTTCGAATTCATCCACATGATCTCGGCCTGGCTGGAAGCGGTGCTGCAGGGCATCTCCGACAATTTCTGGCTGTCGATGCTGTTCATCTTCCTCGTGTGCATCGGCGAGGCCGTGTTCATCCTCGGGCTGCTGGTGCCGTCCATGCCCATCCTGCTGCTGACCGGCGGCATCATCGCGCAGGGCGGACTGCCGTTCTGGCCGATCTTCTTTGCCGCAACGCTGGGCGCCATCATCGGCGACGCCATCTCCTATGTCGTCGGCTGGTGGCTGAAGGACCGGGTGAAGACGGTCTGGCCGTTCAAGAACTACCTGCCGCTGATCGAAAAGGGCGAAGTGTTCTTCGCCAACCACGGCGGCAAGGCCATCTTCATCGGGCGCTTCATCACCGGTGTGAAGGCGGTGATTCCCGGTGTCGCGGGCATGATGGGGATGAAGTACAGCTATTTCACCTTCATCAACGTCATCTCGGCCTTCGTCTGGTCCGCCGCCCACATCCTGCCCGGCATGCTGCTCACCGGCTGGCTGAAGTCGATCGGGCTCAGCCTCGAACTGGTCATTGTGGTCGGCGCGCTGGTGCTGACGGCAGGCTTCCTGCTGATCCACTACTGGAAGCGCATCCTGCTGCTGCTGGCGCCCTACATGGGGAGCTTCGGACGCTCGCTTCAGGCCCGCTGGGGCAAGGCGGGAGCCGGGCACTAGCGCCCCGGTCGCCGACGCCGTCTCGGGGAGCCGATCACGAACTGCTCACTTGCAGCGGCCGCGCGGGGGGAGTTGAGTGGCGGCATGCGCAAGGTGCTGCCGCTCATCGCCGGCCTGCTGTGGCTGCTGTTGGCCGGTCTCGTCCATGCCGGCGATGCCGAGGACCGGATGGCGCTCGACCGGTTGTTCGCCCAGTTGCGCGTCGCCCCCGACGCGGCCACGGCGCACGCCATCGACCAGGAGATCTGGGCGCTGTGGACCGCGCCGTCCGACCCCACCCTGGCCGGCCGCATGGGCGAAGTCCTCGCCGCCCGCGGCATCGGCGACCTCACCGGCGGCATCCGGCTGCTCGATGAACTGGTGGTCGACTATCCCGACTATGCCGAGGCCTGGAACCAGCGGGCGACGCTCTACTACATGCTCGGCCGCTATGACGACTCGATCGAGGACTGCGCCCGGGTACTGGCGCTCGAACCGCGCCATTTCGGGGCCCTCAGCGGGCGCTCGCTGATGTACCTGCAGATGGGCAAGCGCGACCTGGCGCTCAAGGACATGACGACGGCCGTATCGATCCACCCGTTCCTCGTCGAGCGGCAGTTCTTCCCCGAACTCGGCGAGCCGGCGACCCGGATCTGACGACCGCCCTTCCGGAAGCGGCGGCGGATCGCCATAGTGGCCGCACTGTCCCCAGCCAGGATTGACCCATGACGGACGCGTTCGAGATCAAGCACGAGAATTCGGGCCATCGCGGCCGCTATGTGATCTACCTGCCGGACGGTTCCGAGGCCGAGATGACCTATGTCCGGCGCAATTCGGACACCATCGTGGCCGACCATACCGGCGTGCCGCCGCAATACCGCAACCATGGCCTCGCGCTGAAGCTGGTCGAAGCGGCGATGACCGATGCCCGCCGCGACGGTTTCCGCATCGTGCCGGTATGCTCCTATGTGGTCGCCCAGTTCCGCCGCCACCCCGAATGGGCCGATCTCAGGGCGGACTGAGCGGCGCGGCACCGGCTCAGGCCCGGCGGCGGGCCTGCGCCTGCGCGTCGAACGCCACCACGCGATTGCGACCGTCGGCCTTGGCGCGATAGAGCGCGGCATCGGCCAGTTCCACGGCGACGTCCAGCGACTCTCCGGCATCGAGTTGGCTCGCCCCGATGCTGACCGTGATGGCGATCTGCCGGTCACCGCCGATATCGATCGGCCGGGACGAGAGCGCCGCGCGGATCGCTTCCGCCACCGCGCCGGGATCGAGTTCGCCAATGCCATTGACGAGCAGGATGAACTCATCGCCGCCCCAGCGGCCACAGGCATCGGCTGGTCGGACCATGCCGGACAGCCGCCGGGCCGTCTCCGCCACCACCATGTCGCCGGCCCGATGACCGAACAGGTCATTGACCGCCTTGAAGGCATCGATATCGATCAGCAGCAGCGCCAGCCGCGAGCGGCCGGCCGAGCTGATCCGCTCGTAGGCCTCGGCGAAGCCGCGGCGATTGGGAATACCGGTGAGCTGGTCCCGGAAGGCGAGCTGGCGCAACTCGCCGGTGCGTTCCTCGACCATCCGCTCGAGCATCCTGGTGTTGCCGCCCACCGTCTCGGCCATCGCCGCAAGGCCGCGCGACAGCCGCCCGATCTCGTCCTGCCCCTCGTCGACCGGCGCGCTGGCGAACGCACCGGCCCGAACCGCGCCGATCCCGGCTTCGAGCCGGGCCAGCCGATCCAGAACGCCGCGCTTGAACACCAGGCCGATGATGACGGCCAGGGCCGCCATGATGGCCGCGAGCAGCAACGCGAGCGGCAGGAACAGGCTGCGATCGATGACCTTGTCCACGTCCATCAGCGTGACATTGTACCATCCCAGCCGATCCAGATAGCCGACGCCGACCAGCACCTCCCGGCCGCCCATCTGCATGAACCGGCTCTCGACCCTGACCTCCTCCGAGGTCACGCGGGCGAGCATGGCCTGCATCCGGGCGCGATCCTCCGGCCGGTCGAGCAGGGCGAACACGGTCTTCTTGTTGGCGAGGTCCTTGGTGATGGAGTGGAAATCGACGAGGCTGGCATCGCGGTGGGCCTGCACCGCGCCGGCGCGATCGACGAACATCGCCGTCACGCCGGTCTGCGGGATATCCACCACCTCCCTGACGAACCGGCTGAGATCGAGACCCGTGCCCAACACCCCGATGACCTTGCCCCCATCGGCAATGACGCAGTTGATCCAGACCTTGGTGACGGCCAGCACGTCGTCGTGATCCACATTGAGGTGGCAGCCCTCGCCCAGCGCGGCGGTCTTGAAGTACCAGGCGTCGCGCGGGTTGTCGGGGCTCAGCCTGTGGCTCAGCTGGCGCCCCGCAAAGCTGTTGGCGGCGTCGTTGAAGTAGTAGTTGCGGGAGGCATCGACCACGAAGAAGTACGAGTGGTCGGCGAAGGCCTTGCGGTAGTGTTCGAGTTCGGCGAGGCCGCGCGCCCAGCGCTCGCCATTGCCCTCGTTCTTGGCCCACTCCCGTATCGCCGTCGAGCGCGACAGGGTCTCGGCCAGCGTAACCTCCTGCATCAGCGCCCCGAGGCCGCGATAACGATCGAACAGGATCTGCTTTTCGGCAAACAGCGTGCCCAGCCGCACCACGGTGGCATTGACGATGGCGGTGAACGAGAAATAGGCCGGCACCGACAGCGCCACGAACACAGCCAGCGTGAGCAGCAGGAGGCGCGTCCTCAGGCTGGACGCCAGTGCGCTCCGGAAGCTGCCAAGTGCCAATCGCGGTCCGGATGGCTTCTCCCGATCCGTCTCCCCATTTCACCCCAGACTAGGGCGCAAGGCGTAAACGGAAGGCTAAGCCCTGCCGGAAAAGCGGCCCCCCGGAAGGTACCTCGATCCATCTTAAGTTCATGTTCTTACAGTAAGAATTCACGCACGGCGAGCAGTTCGTTGCGTCGAATCTCGTGTCCGCCATCGTGCCAGACGAGACCGACATCGGCCCCGTTGGCAGCGAAGTAATCGGCGAGGCGCCGGGCACCGTCGGCGGGCGCGATGGGATCGTTCCGGCCGGCCGTGATCAGGATCCGGCGACCACCCAGGTCCGGCTGGGCCGGCGGATCGAACGGGATCAGCGGGTGCATCAGCACCGCTGCGTCGAAGCTCTCCGGCGCGGTGAACAGCACCGAAGCGATGATGTTGGCTCCGTTCGAATAGCCCAGCGCCAGCCGCTCTCCCGCCGGCGCCGTCGCGGCGACAAAGGACGCGACCCTGGCTGTCGCGCGTGCAAGGTCGGTCATGTCGTATCGGCCTTCCGCGTGGCGCCGGAAGTAGCGCAGCGCTCCGCCTTCCGAAACGTCGCCGCGCACACCGATGCGGCGCGTGTCCGGCCTGAGTTCGGTGGCCAGATCGAGGAACTGGTGCTCGTCTCCGCCGGTACCGTGAAACAAGAAGAACGTCGGCGCCCCGGCGGAGACGCCGGGCCGCTCGGCGGTGACATAGCCCTGCTCGGTGGTCATCGCGTGGTCTCCAGGGGATTGTCGAGCGGCTGCAGCGACCGCTCGAGCGCGGACCGCAGATGCTCGTGCTGGCGGGGCAGCTTGAGCGCTTCGCCCAGACGCGAACTGTCCTCGTCACGATCGAAGCCGGGTTCGTTGGTCGCGATCTCGAACAGCACCCCGCCGGGCGTGCGGAAGTAGATGGCCCAGAAATAGTCGCGATCGATCACCGGAGTCACCTGGTAGCCGGTATCGAGCAGGGCCTGGCGAACCGCCTGCTGCGCGGCGCGATCCTCGACGGCAAAGGCAAGATGATGCACCGAGCCGGCTCCGAGGGCACTGCGTTCCACCGTGGCCAGGACCTCGATGTCGATTCGGTCGGCCCCGTTCCCGTCCGGCCGCACGAAGCGCCGCACGCCATGCGACTCCGCCTCGGCCTGGTAGCCCATGAAGCCGAGCAGTTCCTCGGTTCCGCCCCCCTCGCGCAGACGCAGCGCGGCGGAGTGAAAGCCCCTGATCGCCTCATCGGCGCCGACGCCGCTGCCGGTCCACGGCGCCCGGGTGTCGTCCGCGACCTCGACCAGGGCCAGCGCGTCCCCTTCCGGCGCCCGGAAGCTCAGCCGCTGCTCGCCGAAGCTCTCGGAGGCCTCGAGATTGCCGACACCCTCGGCAACCAGCCGGTCCCGCCAGAAGCCGAGCGTGCCCTTCGGAACGGCAAAGGCCGTGGTGCCGACCTCGCCGGTTCCGGGCCGGCCGCGCGCGATATGCGGAAACGGGAAATGCGTCATGATCGTCCCGGGCGAGCCGGCGGCATCGCCATAGTAGAGATGGTAGACGCTGGGTTCGTCGAAGTTCACCGTCTGCTTGACCCGCCGCAGCCCCAGAGCCCGGGTGAAGAAATCGTTGTTGAGCGCCGCATCGCGCGCCATGGCGGTGACGTGATGCAATCCCTTGATCTGCGTGAGCATGGCAATCGTCTCCTGTCGCGGCCCCGCCGCCCTGCGACGACATATAGTCGCTGGAATAGCTTACAAAACCCGCCGTATGGGGACAGACTGTTCGATGATATCGACCAGTCTCAAAGCCGCTCGCGAAATCCGAGAGTCGGCAGCGTCGGCCCGCCCGGCCGGTACTCTAGGCCGACAAGCCCGGCATAGCCCGCCCCGGCGAGCCAGGCGAGCCGTTCGGCATAGTCCAGGCTGCCGCTGCCAGGCGCACCCCGGCCGGGAGCGTCGGCGAGGTGCACATGCGCCAGCCGGTGGACACGGCCGGCCAGCACGCGATCGGTCGCCTCGCCCATCACGGCGGAATGGTAGATGTCGTAGATCAGCCTGACCTCGGGCCGCCCGACCTCGTCGACGATGTCCAGCCCCTCGACGGTCGATGTCAGGAAGTAGCCGGGATGATCGATGCGGTCGTTGAGCGGCTCGAGCGCAAGGACGACGCCCGTGCCTTCGAGCAGCCCGGCAGCCTCGCCCAGGACCCTGACGATCGCTGCATGCTGGGCCGAGCGCGACATCCCCGACTGGTCATTCCCCGCCTGGGCGATCAGCATGGCGGCCCCCAGGTGCCGGGCAGCGGCCAGCGAGCCGCGCACCCCTTCGAGGAACGCCGGATGGGCGTCCGGATTGCCGAGCGGCGCGATCGGCTCGCACAGGATGCCGGCGAGAGGCAGCTGCGTTTCCACCAGAGCGGCCCGAACCGCGGCAAGGTCCTTGCTGGAGTGACGCCAGAACTCCACTGCGTCGAGCCCGGCATCGCGGGCCAGCCGGATGCGATCGGCGAGGTCCGGCGCCTCGGCGGCAAACAGCCATTCGATGCAGGCCGAAAAGCGCATTCTAGACCGTCACCGCGTGCGCGACGCGGCCCTTGTCGCCGAAGATGCGCAGATAGCGGGCGATCTCCGCCGGGTCCCCCGTGGCTTTCTCCGGATTGTCGGAGAGCTTGACGGCCGGACGACCATCGGCACTCGAGACCTTGCAGACCAGCGAGATCGGGTCGAGTTGCGGGTTGGGCCAGGGCGAGCAACCGGCAAAATCGTTGGTGAGATTGGTGCCCCAGCCGAAGGCCATGCGCACCCGGCCGGCAAAATGGTGGTAGGCCTCCTCGATCATGTCGACGTCGAGGCCGTCCGAGAAGATCAGCAGCTTGTCGCGCGGATCGCGCCCGCGCTGCTTCCACCACTCGATGATGCGTTCACCGCCCTCGATCGCCGGCGCGCTGTCGGGCCTGAAGCCGGTCCAGTCGGCCACCCAGTCCGGTGCGTCGCGCAGGAAGGCCGCGGTGCCGAAGGCGTCCGGGAGCACGATCAGCAGGTTCCCGCCATAGTAGCTCTTCCAGTCCTCCAGCACCTGGTATGGCGCCGCCCGCATCGCCGCCTCGGTGGGGGCGATGGCGGCGAGCACCATTGGCAGTTCGTGTGCGTTGGTGCCCAGCGCCTCGAGGTCGGTATCCATGGCGAGCAGCACGTTGGAGGTGCCGGTGAGGTTGCTGCCGAGCCCCTCCTTCAGCGCTTCGACGCACCAGCGCTGCCACAGGAAGGAGTGCCGGCGGCGCGTGCCGAAGTCGGAAATGCGCAGCTCGGGCAGCCGCTTCAGCCGCTCGACCTTCTCCCACATCTTGGCCTTGGCGCGGGCATAGACGACATCGAGCGCGAACGGACCATACTCCCTCAGCGCCGCCCGGCTGCGCAGTTCGTTGATGATGGCAAGGGCCGGAATCTCCCACATGGTGGTCTCGACCCATGGCCCTTCGAAGGTGAGCTCGTACTGTCCGTTGCGCTTCTCCAGCCGATACTCGGGCAGGCGAAAATCCTCGAGCCAGCGCAGGAACTCCGGGGCGAAGATCTGCCGCGATCCGTAGAAGCTGTTGCCCGCCAGCCAGATCATCTCCTTCTTGGAAAAGCGCAGCGAGCGGGCGTGGTCGAGCTGGGCGCGCAGTTCCGCCTCGTCGATCTCGTCGGCGAGGCGCACCGACTGCCTGCGGTTGATCA
Organism: Devosia sp.; assembly: GCA_041916695.1. Lineage (GTDB taxonomy): Bacteria > Pseudomonadota > Alphaproteobacteria > Rhizobiales > Devosiaceae > Devosia_A. The sequence continues at coordinate 415,714 of JAYRZA010000001.1, forward strand.
GCGAGAACGTCGCCCTGACCTTCGGATACAGCCCCCAGATCATCTGCAGCATCAGCAGCTTGTAGAAGTCCGTATCGAGCAGGCTGCGCACGATCGGGTCCAGTTTCCAGGTATGGTTGTAGACCCGCCTGGCAATATCGGTCTTCGGCATCGGGCCTTCCTCCACGTGCTCAGCGTTCGTAGGCGGATCGGATGCAAAAGAAAAGGGCAGGCATCGGCAATTGCCGATGGAGCGCCCGCAAACGCTTCCTTCACCCCGCCTCGCTATTGAGGTCGCGACGAGCCCAGCGCGGGGACCTGCCGGCAAAAATGACGATGGCCTCGAACCCGACTGCCGCGCCGGCAGCGCCGGCCGCGGCGCGCGAAACCCCCGCCGTGCTGCCTGCCATCCTGCTCGCCATCGCGGCCTTCCTGCTGGTGCGTGGTCCGGCCTCGCTCGACCCGACCAACATCCTGTGGCTCGACATGAACGACCGGGCCATGCACACGCTCGGCTGGTGGTTCTTCCGCGATGCCCCCTGGGGCTTGCCACCCGGTGCCAGCCCGAACTACGGCATCGAGATCGCCAACTCGATCGCCCTGGTCGACGGGCTGCCGCTCTTCGCCATCCCCTTCAAGCTGCTGCGCGACTGGCTGCCCGAGTATTTCCAGTACTGGGGCTGGTGGCATCTGGCCTCCTTCGTTCTGCAGGCGGTGTTCGCGGCGCTGATCGCGCACGAGTTGCGGCTCAGTCGCCTCCTGGCCCTGGCGGCCGCCCTGTTCTGCGTGTTCCAGCCCGCCTTTCTCGCGCGGCTCGACGTCCATCTGGCCCTCTCCGGCCACTGGGTGATCCTTGCCGGCATCTGGCTCTACCTGAAGGCCACCCCGCCGCCGCGCTGGGCCTGGCCGCTGCTGCTCGGCACGGTCTCGGCCATCCACGGCTACCTGCTGGTGATGGTCTTCGCGATCTGGAGCGCATCGCTGCTGCAGCGGCTCTGGCTGCGGCGGCTGACCATCGCGGCCGCTGTCGTCGAGACGGTGGCGAATGCCGCCGTCATCGTCGGGGTGCTGTGGGCCTGCGGCATCTTCATGACCGGCTCGGTCGAGAGCTACGATTTCGGCCGCTGGCGGATGAACCTGCTCGGCCCGATCAATCCCGACTTCTGGTCGGTCTTCCTGCCGCAGGTCGAGACCAATATCGACGAGTGGGAGGGCGCCAACTACCTGGGCATCGGCATCGTCGTCCTGCTCGCCCTGGGGCTGCTCGGCCCCGGCATTCGAAACCTCGGACGGCTGGCCGCGCCGCGCTACCTGCCGATCGTGCTGATCGCCGTGGCCATGGCGGTGTTCGCGCTGAGCAACCGGATCGCCCTGGGCAGCATCGAGCTGTTCGAGATCCCGCTGCCCGAAGCGCTCGAGCGCTTCCTCTCGACCTTTCGCAGCACCGGTCGGTTCTTCTGGCCGCTGGGCTACCTGATCATCTTCGCGACCCTGGTCCTGCTCGCCAAGCGCTTCCGACCCAACTGGGCCATGGCGCTGGCCCTGCTGCTCGCCTTTGCGCAGATCTACGACGAACAGCGCGGCTGGCGCGGCGCCTATATCGGCGCCGAGCGCACCGGCACGAGCTTCCGCACCCCGCTCGCCAGCCCCGCCTGGGCCGCCCTCGCCCCGCATTATCAGCGCGTGCGCGGACTACCGGCCCGCAACGACGTGCCCGGCTGGCGCGACCTCACCTGGTTCGCGATGCAGCACCGCCTCGCCAGCGCCGCCGTCTATCTCGGCCGTACCGATCCCAGCACGGAGCGATACTGGCTGGAACAGGGTCGCCTCGCCATGCGTTCGGGCGAACTCGACACGGGCGCCATCTACTCGGTCACCCAGGACGTGGCCGACATCCTCGTCGCACATCTCCGCCCGGAGGACCTTCTCGCCCGCATCGATGGCCACATCGTCTTCGCGCGCGGCGGCAAGGCACACCTGGCGGCCGCCGGCATCGCGCTCGAGCCCTATCGGGGGCCGCGCGCCATCCGGCCCTGACGGAGCGACCCCGGCCCCCCGGATCACCGCGGCGGGCCGCCCTGCCTGCGCCCGATCGGGAAGTACGCCAGGCCGGCCTCCGCGACGGCGCCCGGCTCGTACATGTTGCGACCGTCGAACACCGCCTTGCGTCGCAGCGCGCCGGCGAGCGCCGCGAAATCGGGAGACCGGAAGGCCTTCCATTCGGTGACGATCACCAGCGCATCGGCCCCCTCGAGGGCGGCGAGGGCATCGGCCTCGAACCGCACGGCCTCCAGCCCGCCGGGAACCCGATCGAGGTCCGCGGCAAGCACGCGCTGCGCCTCGGCCATGGCGACCGGATCGTGCGCGACGACGCGGGCGCCGCGCCCCACCAGGTCGGCGATCAGCACCCGGCTCGGGGCATCGCGCATGTCATCGGTGTTGGGCTTGAAGGCCAGCCCCCACAGCGCAAAGGTCAGGCCGCTCAGATCGTCGCCGAAGTGGCGGCGGATCTTGGCCCCGAGCACGCTCTTCTGCGCCTCGTTGGCCGCCTCGACGGCCTCGAGCACGCGCAGGGTCCGACCGTTTTCGGCCGCCGTATGCTTGAGGGCCCGCACATCCTTGGGAAAGCAGCTGCCGCCATAGCCGGTGCCGGCGTACAGGAAGCTGTAGCCGATGCGCGGATCGGACCCGATGCCGTGCCGCACCGCCTCGATATCGGCACCGAGATCCTCGGCCAAGTTGGCGAGTTCGTTCATGAACGAGATGCGCGTCGCGAGCATGGCGTTGGCGGCGTATTTGGTGAACTCGGCGGAGCGGACATCCATCACCAGCACCCGGTCCTTCTGATGATTGAACGGGGCATAGAGCCGCTGCATCAGCGTCAGCGCCCGCCGCCCGCCGGGATCGTCGGCGGCACCGATGACGATCCGGTCGGGGCGGGTGAAGTCGGCGATCGCCGCCCCTTCCTTGAGGAATTCCGGGTTGGAGACGACCGCATAGCCCGGCTGACCGAGCTGCCGGCGCTCCTCCGGATCCGCCGAAAAGCCGCGCCGCACCAGTTCCTGCTCGAGCACCGCCGCCACCCGGTCGGCGGTCCCGACCGGGACGGTCGACTTGTTCACCACGACCTTGAAGCCGCTCATGGTGGCGCCGATGACGCGCGCCGCCGCCAGCACGTAGCTCAGGTCGGCCGAGCCGTTGTCGTCGGGCGGCGTGCCGACCGCGATGAAGATGATCTCGCCATGCCCTACGGCGTCGGCGGGCTCGGTGGTGAACCGCAGGCGGCCGGCGGACCGGTTCGCCGCGATCAGGCCCTCGATGCCCGGCTCGAAGATCGGCACCCCGCCGGCGTTGAGCAAAGCGACCTTGTCCGCGTCGATGTCGACGCCCACGACGTGGTTGCCGGTATCGGCGAGGCAGGCACCGGTCACCAGACCGACATATCCCGAACCGAAAATACTGACTCTCATCAAATAGTCCTCAGCGCCGACAACAGGCTAATAGCCGCCCGGCCCGGCCCCTCCAAGTAGAGTTTTCGCAGCCGGGCCCTGCACGATATCGATGATCAGATGAGGCGGAACGACCGGCGTTGCGTACTGGCACTTAGCCGGCGGGTTCGCTAGCTTGGGACGACAACACGGGAACCGCCATGAAGATCACCGCCATCAAGCCGTATGCCGTCTGGGTCGGCATCCGCAACCAGCTCGTCGTCAAGGTCGAGACCGACGAAGGGGTCTTCGGCTGGGGCGAAAGCGGCCTGTCGGGCCGCGAGAAGGCCGTGGTCGGCGCCATCGAGCACTACGCGCCGCTGGTGATCGGGCAGGACCCGTTCCAGATCGGCCGCATCTGGCAGGAACTCTATCGCAGCCAGTACTTCGAGGGAGGCCGCGTCCTGCAGGCCGCGATCTCGGCGCTCGACATCGCGCTCTACGACATCAAGGGCAAGGCACTCGGGGTGCCGGTCTACGAACTGCTCGGGGGCAAGCAGCGCGAACGCATCCCGACCTTCGCCACCACGTCGGGCGAGCCGGGACCGGAGATGATCGAACAGGCGAAGATGCTGATCGAGCACGGCTGGACCGCCATGCGCCTGTCTCCGTCCGGCCACGGCGAGACCACCTACGAGCCGCGCGAGCACATCGGCAAGACGGCCAAGTGGATGGTGAAGGCGCGCGAGGAACTGGGCGAGGACGTGGTGCTGGGCATCGACCTGCATCACCGTCTGTCGGTCGCCGAGGCGGCCAGCTTCTGCCAGAAGATGCCGTCGGGAACGCTGGACTTCCTCGAGGAGCCGATTCGCGACGAGACGCCGGAGGCCTACGAGGCCCTGCGCCGGCTCACCGACATTCCGTTCGCCATCGGCGAGGAATTTGCTTCGAAATGGCAGTTCCTGCCCTATATCGAGCGCGACATCCACCAGTTCAACCGGCTGGATGTGTGCAATGTCGGCGGCCTCACCGAGGCCATGAAGGTGGCCGGCTGGAGCGAGGCGCACTATGTCGACATGATGCCGCACAACCCGCTCGGCCCGATCTGCACGGCCGCCACCGTGCACTTCGCCGCCGCCGTTCCGAACTTCTCCTGGCTGGAGACCCGCTCGAGTCCGGCCGAAACCCATCTGGGGTTCGACAACTCCGAGTTCTTCCCGGTGCAGCCCCGACTGGAGCGGGCCCACTATCCGGTCAGCGACGCACCCGGCCTGGGGGTGGAGGTCAACGAGGCCCTGATCGCGAGGCAGAGCTTCGCCTTCTGGCAGGCCCCGATGCTGCATCGCCGCGACGGATCTGTGACCAATTGGTAGCCGACAGTGGGTTGACGCGACGAGACGGCGACGCCAAGACTGCAAACTGGACGCAGAATCGTCATGGCGCGCATTAGCGGCCACGGCGACCCTATAGTGCTGCCTCCAGCCATTTACTTGTGCGAGGGTCTGCGAAGTGACCGACTTTTTTGAGCCCGCCGGGCGCGGCGTGCAGCATGCGAGCCTGCGTGCTGCCAATCGCCGAGCCGTACTGACGACCATCACCTTCAGTCCCGGCATCTCGAATGCCGATATATCGAGGCGGACCGGGCTCGCCCCCCAGACTGCCTCCGCAATCGTGTCCGAGCTCGAGGCCGAGGATCTGGTGTATCGCGGCGAGGTCCTGCGCGGCCGTCGCGGCCAGCCGGCGACGCCGCTGTTCCTCAATTACGGCAGTGCCTACGCCTTTGGCGTGGAGGTGGGCTGGCAGCACCTGGATGTCCTGCTCATCAACCTGGGCAGCCGGCACATCGACCGCTATCGACGCGACTACGCCTACCCGGACGCCACGACCATCGTTGCCGAGGTGGCAGATGCCATCGGGGCCATGATGGAGCGGCTCGAACCACAGAAGCGCCATCGCGTTGGCGGCATCGGCCTCGCGACCCCGTCCACCCTGGCGCGAAACGTCGAACTGCTCGGCAACCTGCCCGAGCAGTCCGCGGCCTGGGGCAAGTTGGACCTGAGGGCGGCCATCGAGGAGCGGACCGGCCTGACGACCCAGAGCTACAACGACGGCAACGCCGCCTGCTGGGCCCAGCTGGTCACCACGCCGCCGCCGCGGCCGGCCAACTTCGCGTACCTGTTCGTGGGCACCTTCCTGGGCGCCGGCGTGGTGTCGCAGCACATGCTGTGGGAGGGCCCGACCGGCAACTCGGCCAATCTGGGGTCCATGCTGGTCACCGGTCCCGGCGGCACCCGCCAGTTCGGCCACGAGATCGCCTCGATCTACGCGCTGGGCAAGCGCCTCGCGGCAGCGGGGCTGCCGGCCCCGACCGGCAATCCGCGCGACTGGCCCTGGCAGCAATGGGAGCCGCACCTGTCGGCATGGATCGCCGAGGCCGGGGCAGCCCTTGCGGAGATCGTGCTCAACGCCGCCGCGGTCATCGAGGTCGACCGCGCAATCATCGACGGGGTGTTGCCGCGCCCGCTGCTCGACCAGCTGATCACGGAAACCAAGGCCGCTATGTCAACGTTACCATGGCTGACCTTCGACCATCCCGAGGTCCTGGCCGGGCATCTCGGGGCAGATGCAGCGCCGGTCGGTGCGGGGCAATTGCCGCTTTTCAGGAAGTACTTCTCGCGCGACCTGGCCGACATGCTGCCCTGACGCTGCCGACAGCGCGCGCTGCCGACGTGCCTCACGCGGCAGGCCAGGTCAGGGCCCGCCCTGCCATCTGCACGAGAGTGTCGCGCAGGTCGTCGACCGAGACCAACACATGGTCGAACCAGACCCGATGCACGGTGTCGCCTTCGAGCAGGTCGATACCCTCGGGATCGATCCCGACCAGCCTCCAGCGGGCCTTGCGCGTCGGCGCAAGGGACTGCGCCAGCAAACCCACCGCCTCGGCGTGATGCGCGTTGAGGTGGTCAAGCAGCCGCGACTCCGCCGCGACGATCCCGGGGCCGGGCGTCACCGCGATCAGCAGATCGACGCCTGCCAGCGCAAAGGCCCGGCCGAATCCGGCATTGAAGGAGGCGCGGCGCGGCTCCAGACGGAAATAGCGGAAGTCGGGCAGCCCCGAGTAGATCTGCGCCTTCTGCTGGTGCGCGAGATAGCGCGCATCGAGCCGCGCATGATCGGCGCTGTCGCGTTCGATCTCGCGCGCCTCGCAGCCGATGGAGAGCCGCGCATGGGCGAGAGGATCACCCTTGCCCGGGGTTCCGATCAGCAGCGAACAGCGCGGCTCAGCCAGCAGCGCCCCGGTATGCGCCGCCAGCCGCGAGGTCAGGATCACCGGCGCGCCGTCGACGTCGGTCGTCATGCCGACCCGCGTGCACAAAGGCCAGCCCGTGACCGGTTCCGCCGTCGCGATGGCGGCATGACGGGCCGTGCGGACCATCGCCCTGGCGTTGCGGACGACCTCGGCGGTCGTTGGCTGCAGCAGGGCCCTGCGCGCGTCGTCACTGGCCATCCCGAACTCCGTTCCACACCGCCTCGTCTAGCAGACGTGACACGGGTCGACCATGTCGACGACGTCCTGCATCGGCCCGCGCGGCCAGCTCGAGACCCATACAGCCCCATCGAAGGGAAGGCCGCCACGGCCGGCCACGGCATCCGACTTTGGTCGAAGCCGCGCCGGTTGCTCGCCATTTTTCTTCGCTCGTTCCATGCGATGGAACGAACCTGCGTAGCCTTGCGCGTTCGGGGGTGTCAGATTTCGATGAAATTCTGAAACCCGCTCGTCGAACGCTCAAGCCTTAAGCAGATGCGCTGTTTGCTGAAGTTCTCATCATCCCGCATCGTGGAACGACCGGGCGGCCTAGCCCGCCCGTCGGCGCCGCAGGTTGCAGCGGCTCGGGCGAACGATCCGATCGTCAAGCACCAGAGGAAGGACCAACTGCACATGTCGAAAGTCACAGCATTGCGGCCCCGGTTCGGCGCCATCGCCGCCGCCGCCATCATGCTCGCCGCCCTTGGTGGCGCCGAAGCTCTCGCCGCCTCGCCGCGCGCCGCCGAGAACAAGATGATCCTCGTCGCCCGCCAGGATCCGGGAACGCTCGACTACGTGACCAGCAACCTGACGGCGCTGCGCCTCTGGATCCCGTCCAACGTGGTCGAGCCGCTGGTCTATTTCGAAAAGGACGGCACGGTGACGCCGGGCGTCGCCGAGAGCTGGACGATCAGCGACGACAAGCTGACCTACACCTTCACGATCCGAGCGGCGAAGTTCTCGAACGGCGCGCCGCTGACCGTCGAGGATGTCATCTACTCGCTCAACACCATGAAATCGAGCCCGGTGCTGCAGAACTCGGCGGCCTATAACGCGGTGACCGCGATCGAGAAAGTCGACGACAAGACCGTCAAGGTGACGCTGTCGCGTCCGAGCCAGGCCTTCTGGGCCGGCATGGGCTCGACCGCCGGCCTGATCCAGCCCGAGGCCTCGGCCGGGACCATCGCCACCGACCCGATCGGCACCGGCCCCTACAAGCTGGTCAAGTACACCACCAACAGCGCCTTCGAGTTCACCGCCAACACCGAATACTGGGGCCCCGCCCCGGCGATCAAGGACGTGACCGTCCGCATCGTCACCGACGGCACGGCCGGCCTCAATGCGCTCGAAGCCGGTGAAGTCGACGCCATCCCGGTCAACACCATCGACCTGTGGGAACAGCTGGTGAAGCGTGAATTCGACAAGAAGTTCACGCTCGTCACCTATCCGCAGATCGGCGAGCCGACCTATGCGGTGATCAACCAGAAGATCGACCCTGAGCTGCGCCAGGCGATCGCCAGGACGCTCGACCGGCAGGCCTACAACGACGCCTTCGGCGCCGCCTGGGGAGCCGAGAACACCTGCACCTTCGCCCTGCCCAACCAGCCCTGGTACGAGCCGGCAAGCCCGGAAAGCTGCCCCTACCCGTACGACATGGAAGGGGCCATGAAGACCATCGCGGAGAAGGGCTTCAACACCCTGCCGCTGGAATACGCCTCGCTCAGCGACGTACCCGACCTGTCGCTGCCGGCCGACATCATGGTGCCGACGCTGCAGGCCGCCGGCCTCAACGTCACCCGCAACGCCATCGACCTCGCCCGCTACAGCCAGCTGATCTTCCAGGGCCGCCCGCCGCAGTTCGACATCACCGTGATGTCGGGCGACGCCGAGCCCGGACAGTGGTCGTGCCCGACCCCGGACAAGGCCGGCTGGTCGACCTATTGCAGCGCGGAATACACCGAAGCGCTGTCGCAGGCCGACGTTGCGACCAGCAACGAGGACTACCTGGCGCTGATGAAGAAGGCCGCCGACATCCTGCGCAAGGACGCCGTCATCGTGCCGCTGATCGCCAAGAAGGGCGTCGGCCTGTTCGACGCCGACCTCAAGGGCTTCACCGAGCCCAAGGTCGCCGTGGCAGTCGAACTGCGCGCGCTGCACTGGTAAGCTAGTTCCTCCCAAGGAAACGGCCGCCGACCCCCCCCCGGGGCCGGCGGCCGTACCGACCCGATCCGGAGCGGAGCCGAATGGCGATCTACGTGCTGCGCAAGCTGGCGTTCTTTCTCGGCGCCGTGTTCGTTGCGTCGCTGGCCATCTTCCTGCTCATCCGCGGCGCCGGCGGCAATGTCGCCGCGATCGTCCTCGGCAAGGACGCCACCGCCGACGCCATCAACGCCCTCGCCCACACCTACGGCCTCGACCGCCCCCTGCCGGTCCAGTATGTCGACTGGATCATCGGCATGCTGAGCGGCGATCTCGGGCAATCCTTCCGCACCAAGGAGTTCGTCGCCGACCTCGTCACCGACCGGCTGTCGGTCTCGGTGCCGCTGGCGCTCTCGGGCCTGCTGCTCGGCCTCGCCATCGCCATCCCGGTGGGCACCTACGCGGCGCGCAACGTCGGCAAGCCCTCCGGCGCCGCGCTCGCGCTGCTCAGCCAGATCGGTGTCGCCGTGCCGGTGTTCTGGGCCGGCATCCTGCTCTCGGTGCTGTTCGGGGTGAGGCTGGGCTGGCTGCCGACCGGCGGCTGGACCGACTGGAACGTCGATCCGGTCGCCTCGATCCGCTCGCTGGTGCTGCCGGTGCTGTCGCTGGGCCTGATCATGGCGGCGGTGCTGATCCGCTACATCCGCTCGGCCGTGCTCGACGTGATGAACCAGGACTATGTGCGCACCGCCCGCGCCGTCGGCATGACCCGCACCCAGGCGCTGCTGCAGGTGGGGTTGCGCAACGCGCTCCTGCCCATCGTCACCGTGGTCGGCCTGCAGGTCGCCGAACTGATCGGCGGCACGGTGATCATCGAGATGGTCTTCTCGCTGCCCGGCCTCTCGCGCATGATCCTCGCCAATGTGGCGGCGCGCGAGGTGATCGTGGTGCAGTCGACCGTGATGCTGATCATCGTCTTCGTCATCTTCGTGAACTTCGTCGTCGACCTGCTCTACGGCCTGCTCGACCCCCGCATTCGCAATGCCGCCTGAGGCCTGACCGATGCGCGCCACCGCACCAGCCACCGACGCGCCCACCCGCTCCGGGCGGCGCCCGACCGTCAACGCCTCGCTGGTCGTCGGCATCGTTCTGACCGTCGGCTTCCTGATCGTCGCCCTCGTCTCGTTCTTCTGGCTGCCCTCCAACCCCAACATCCCGGTGATCAAGGACCGCCTGCTGCCACCCGGCACGGCGGGCCACCTGCTCGGTACCGACGTGCTCGGCCGCGACGTGATCGCGCAACTGATGGTGGGGTCGCGCACCTCGATCCTGGTGGGCGCCGGCGGCGCCTCGATCGCCTTGCTCCTCGGCACCATCACCGGGCTGGCGGCGGCGGCCTACGGCAAGCTCGCCGACGAGGCCATCTCGCGCGGCGCCGACATCATGCTCTCGATCCCCGGCATGGTGACGGCGCTGGTACTGGCCGCGACCATGGGCTCGGGCGCGCTGACCACCATCCTAGCGCTCTCGGCCTTCTTCACTCCCTCGTTTACCCGGGTGATCCGTTCGGCGGCGCTCAGCGTGCTGCAGGAAGACTTCATCACCGCGGCGCGGCTCTATGGACGCGGCACCCTGTTCATCCTCGCCCGGCACGTGCTGCCCAATATTGCCGGCGTGATGATCGTGCAGTTCACCCTCTACTTCGCCGCCGGCATCCTCACCGAGGCGGGGCTTTCCTATCTCGGTGTCGGCGTCACCCGGCCACAGATCTCGTGGGGCATGATGCTCAACGAAGCGCAGCAGCAGGTGGGGATTTCCTCCCCGCTCGCCATCTGGCCGGGCCTGGCCATCGTCTTCGCGGTGCTGGGGCTGAACCTGCTCGGCGACGGGCTGCGCGACGTGCTCGACCCCAAGCTCAAGCGGAGGAGCGCATGACCGCCCCCGCCAACGCGCTCGAGGTCCGCGACCTCGTGGTCACAAATGGCGAGGTGACCGCGGTGCGCGGCGTCTCCTTCACCATCCCCGCCGGCGGCCGCATGGGGCTGGTGGGCGAGAGCGGCTCCGGCAAGTCGATGACGGCGCTGGCGCTGATGGGGCTCCTGCCGATGGGCTGGGGGGCGCGCGGCAGCGTGCTGCACGACGGCGTCGACCTCGTGACCCAGTCGGACAAGGCCCTGTCGAGCCGGCGCGGCCGGACGCTGTCCATGGTGTTCCAGGACCCGCTCTCCTCGCTCAATCCGGTGCGCCGCGTCGGCGAGCAGATCGCCTGGGTGATCCGCCGCCATACCGGCGCCGACCGGCGCGAAGCGGAACGGCAGACCCTGGATCTGGTCCGGCAGATGAAGCTGCCGCGTCCCGAGCAGATCGTCCGCGCCTATCCGCACGAAATCTCCGGCGGGCAGCGCCAGCGCATCATGATCGCCATGGCGCTGGCCTGCTACCCGCAGCTGATCATCGCCGACGAACCGACCACGGCGCTCGACGTGACGGTGCAGAAGCAAGTGCTGCGCCTGCTCAACGCCGCCGTCAGGGAGCGGAACTCGGCGCTGCTGATGATCACCCACGACCTGCCGGTGATCGCCGCCATGTGCGACACGGTAGCGGTGATGTATGCCGGCCGCATCGTCGAGACCGGACCGGTCGGCGAGGTGTTCCGCACCCCCAGGCATCACTACACGCGCGGCCTGCTGGAGAGTCAGCCGACCATGGACAACATTGCCCTCGACGGCTCCTCCCGGTTGACCTCGATCCCGGGCATGGTGCCGCCGCTGCACGGCCTGCCGGCCGGCTGCGCCTTCCATCCGCGCTGTCCGGCCGCGACCGACAGCTGCCGGACCGCGATGCCGGAACTGGCCGGTGTCGGCCGCAGCGCCGCCTGCTGGAATCCCGTCGTGGCCCCCGCCGAGGCCCCGGCATGAGCGCCGCCACACCCATCCTCGCCCTCAGGGCGGTGAGCCAGACCTACCGGCTCGCCCGCCAAGCGCTGTTCGCCCCCCGTCCGGCCCTGACCGTGCTCGACGGCATCGACTTCGACGTCCGGGCCGGGGAGGCGGTAGGCCTCGTCGGCGAGTCCGGATCGGGCAAGACGACGCTGACCCGCATACTGACCGGCGTCGAGCGCCCGCTCAGGGGCGAGGTGCTGTTCGACGGCGCCGATGTCTGGGCCATGGACCCGCCGGCCAGGGCGCGTTTCCGCCGCGCCGTGCAGATGGTGCTGCAGAACCCGCGCTCCTCGCTCGATCCGCGCATGCGCGTCGGGACCTCGCTGCTCGAGCCGCTGAGGAGCCTCAGGATCGAAGGCGACCACCTGGCGCGGGTGCACCAGGTGCTCGACCAGGTGGGACTGACCCGCAGCGCGCTCGAGCGCTTCCCGCACGAGTTCTCCGGCGGCCAACTGCAGCGCATCGCCATCGCCCGGGCGCTGATGCCGAACCCGCGGGTGCTGATCGCCGACGAGCCGGTCTCGGCGCTCGACGTGTCGATCCAGGCGCAGGTGCTGAACCTCTTGAAGGACCTGGTGCGCGACCTCGGGCTGGGGCTGGTGTTCATCGCCCACGACCTGTCGGTGGTGGCCTATACGACGAGCCGGGTCTCGGTGATGTCGTCCGGTCGCATCGTCGAGGTCGGACGACCGCTCGACCTGTTCACCGCCCCCATGGCCGAAGCCACCCAGTCCCTGGTCGGCGCGGTCCTGCGGGTCGAAACCGGCCTCGCCGGCAACGCCCTGGATTGAGCAAGATGACCCCACAAGCCGTCGCCATTACCGGCTCCACCCACGGCATCGGCTATGCCATCGCCGAAGCCTTCGCCCGCGCCGGGGCACGCCTCGCCATCAACTCGCACCTGCCCGACGAGGGGGCGGCGGAGCGGCTCGGCGGACTGACCGAATGCCATTTCATCAGGGCCGACATGTCGAGCGTGGCCGGCGCGCAGGGCTTCATCGCTGCGGCGCGCGAAAAGCTCGGGCGGCTCGATACGCTGGTCAACAATGCCGGCAGCTTCCGCGACGTGCCCTTCGACGAACTGACCGAGGAGGTGTTCGACAAGACCTTCGCGCTCAACGTCAAGGGCTACCTGTTCGCGGCGCAGGCCTTCGTCAGGCAGCTAGCGCCAGGCCAGCCCAATCCCTCGATCATCTGTGTGGGCTCGACCAACTCGATGGCGGCGGAAAAGAACAGCGTCGTCTACGATACCTCCAAGGGCGCCGTGCTGATGCTGGTGAAATCGCTGGCAGTGACGCTGGCCGAGCGCGGCGTACGGGTCAACGGGCTGGGGCCGGGGATCGTCGAGACGCCGCTGACGGCGGCGGGGCTGGCGGCACCGGGGGTGAGGAAGGCGCTGGTGCGGCAGATTCCGCTCGGCCGGATCGGCCTGCCCGACGACATCGGCGCCGCCGCGGTGTTCCTCGCGTCACCGGAGGCGCGCTACATCACCGGGCAGATGCTCTTCGTCGATGGCGGCATCCTCGCCAACCAGATGAGCTGGGAGCCGGCCTGAGGCGCGGCGGCGTTTCCGGCCCGCCCGGGACATCGGATCGCGGTTGTGGCGAGGTCCGGCGCCGACCCGCCGATCCGGGAAGGCCATCGCGCGCAGAGCAGAATGGCACGATTGCCTTCTCCTTTGGGGGAGAAGGCGGCCCTCGCAGCGCCGGCGTCAGTCGAGGCCCAGATCGGTGATCCCGACGCCGCGGCCGGCCTCGACGATCTGCGCCAGCGTCGTCGCGTCGACCGGGATGCCGGCGGCAAGCCGCTGCGCCCGGCTTTCCCGTTCGGGATCGCCGGGCAGCCTGACGGCCGGCGTACCATCGCGGATTTCGGATTGCACCCAGCCCAGCACCGCCTCGAGCTCGGCGGCGAACGGGCCGGCGGTGCCGAGGCGTTCGGGCGAGACGAGGACCGAGAACATCGAGTTGAGGATGACCCCGTCGGCCACGGCATCGTGCTGCGTCGTCGCTCCGACCAGTGCGGCGCCCAGCAGTTCGCAGGCGAGCATCAGCCCCCAGCCCTTGTGCTCGCCGAAGGTCGTGAGCGAGCCGGGAGGCGTCTCGAACAGCTTGCCCGGATCGAGCGTCGGGCGGCCGGCGCTGTCGAGCAGCGCGCCGGGGGGCAGCGCGACCCCCTTGTTGTGGGCGACGCGCACCTTGCCGGCGGCCAGCCGGCTGGTGGCGAAGTCGACGATCACCGGCTCGCTTCCGTTGCGTGGGAACCCGGCGCAGAAGGGGTTGGTGCCGAGCCGGGCGCGACTGCCGCCGAACGGCGCCACATAGGCCCCCGCGGCAACGTTGACGAAGTGCAGCGACACCATGCCGGCGGCAGCGCACTGCTCGGCCCAGTGGCCGATACGGCCGATATGGTGGCTGTTGCGCAGGGAAACGATGGCACTGCCCTGCGCACGGGCCCGGGCGATGCCCAGCTCCATCGCCTCGAAGGCCATCACCTGGCCGACGCCCCGATCGGCGTCGCAGACCATCATGGCACCGGTGTCGATCGCCACCCGCAGGGTGCGATTGAGCCGCATGCCGCCCGCGGCGACACTTTTCAGATAGGCCGGCAGCATACCCACGCCATGCGAGTCGTGGCCCCGCAGGTTGGCCTCGACGACATGGTCGGCGACGAGCCGGGCCTCGCGCGCCGACGACCCGGCGGCCTGAAAGATCGTCGCCGCGGCCAGGTGCAGGCGCTCGGCGGGGACCAGGGGGAGCTCGGCCATCGGCGCTCAGCTCGCGTTGCGGGGGCCGGGATGCGCTGAAACGGCGCGCCAGTCCGGCACCGCGTCGAGCGGGTAGACCGGACGCGGGATGCGCTTCCAGGGCAGGGTGTAGACGTCCGACTGGCCCGGCCCGCTGGTATCGGCCCGGATGACCCGGGAGGTGATGGGGGCGAAGAACTGGAAGTTCGAGGCCGTCTTCAGCACCGCCATCTTGTAGTCGCGCGGATCGACGCCCATCGCCTGGTAGACGCTGGGCAGATTGCCGGCCACGCCGCGATACTCGGTGATCATCAGGGTGACCGGACCGACATCGAAGATCACCGCCGCGCCCAGGTCCACTTCCCTCTGGTGGTTGTAATCGAGCTGGACGACACCGCCGCCGACCTTGCGCACCCGTCCGGTGACCGTCAGTGGCGTGAAGAAGGCCGTCGCGGCATCGCCACCCAGTGGCAGGGTGACTTCGGCGCCCTCACCGGCCGCCGCCAGCGTGCGTGCCGCGACCGGTGAGATCAGCGGGACCAGCGCCGGCCCCTTGATGCCGAGGCGCAGCATGGCCTCGAGGATGAGGTTGCTGTCGCCGGCGGCACCGCCGAACACCGTGTCGCCGGTATCGCTCAGCACCACCACCCCCTCGGGATGCGCGTCGGCCATGCGCACCGCGTCGTCCACCGACACCGCCTCGCGCACCTGGAATTCGTCGCGCAGGTCCCAGCACAGGTCGGCCAACTCGTCGACGAGTTTTTCGGCCAGTGCCGGATCGTTGTCGGTCACCACGATGGTCGACCAGCCGCCCTCGGCCACATCGAGCCAGGGCTGCATCGGGTAGTTGGAGGCGGAGAGCACCCGGGGGTCCTGCTCGAAGGCGCGGGCGCGATCGAACCACACCTTCATCGGCCCCTTCGAGGTGAGGAACTGCTCCTGGTGCGAGACCAGCGGGATCTTCCGCCACGCCATCACCGGCTTCGCCCCGTCGCGCAGGATCTTCAGCAACAGCTCGGTACCGATCACGCCGGTGTCGAAGACATCGTGCGGCTGGTCCCGGTGCCCCACCACCGCGGTGGCGTTGGCCATGATCTTCTCGGTGATGTTGGCGTGGTGATCGAGGCCGAGGACGATGGGGACATCGGGGCCCAGAATCTGCCGGCAGAGCTCGATCTGTTCGCCCTCGACATCGTCGATACCCTCGGCCGCGCAGGCGCCGTGCAATTGCAGCGCCAGCCCGTCGATGGCGCCCGCCATCCGAAGCCCGTCACGGATCCTGGCCTGGAAGAAGTCGAAGGCCTCCCGCGAAACCCGCCCCCCTGCCACCGCGAAGCCGCGGATGATCGGGATGGTGTCGATCTCCAGCCCAGACTCGTCGACGACCTTGAAATGGCCGCCGATCTGCCCGAAGGCGCGCAGCTTGTCGACGAGGTCCTGTCCCTCGTGAATGCCGAAGGAGTGGTAGTCCGCCAGCGTCGTCAGCACCGGATTGAAGTCGTTCGTTTCCTGGGCGATGTGGATGAGCGCGATACGCACGGTTGATCCTCCTTCAGTTGCCGCGGAACACCCGCGTCGGCCCCGCGGGGCCGCTCGACACGACATTTCGGCCGACCCGCGGCCTTCTCATGGAGACCGCGACGCGCTCGACAGATGCATCGAGATCCGCTCCGCCGCCACCTTGAGCGCCACCGCCGCGGCATCGGTCCGCTCGCGTTTCATCCGCCGCTCCGGCGCGGACAGGCTGATCGCCGCGACCGGATAGCCGGCCCGGTCGAGGATCGGCACGCCGATGCACATCAGCCCGTCCTCGTTCTCGCCGATCTCCACGGCATAGCCGCGCCGCCGCACGTCCTCGACCTGCCGGCGGAACTTGCGTGCGTCGGTCAGTGTCCGGTGCGTCATGGCGGGCAGTTCCCCGTCGCGATCGGTGAGGCCGCCGGCATCGGGCAGGAAGGCGACGATCGCCTTGCCCAGCGACGTCGAATGGGCGGGATGGCGATGCCCGATCCGGGCCTGGGCCTTCAGTGGCCGCTCCGGCTCCAGCATGTCGATGTAGACGACCTCGCTCTCCGACAGGACGGCCAGGTTGACGGTCTCGTGGAAGGTCTCGACCAGCTGCCGCATCTCCGGCTGCGCCACCTCGCGCAGCGCCATCAGGCTGCGGTCGATCTGCCCCAGCTGGCGGAATCGACCGCCCACGCCATAGCGGTCGCGCAGCTGGTCATGGGAGAGAAAGCCGGCGGCGGAGAGCGTCTGCAGGTAGCGGAACACCGTCGTCTTGGGCAGGCCGAGTTCCTGCACGGTTTCGGTGAGGGTCACATCGTGGCCCTGGCGGGCCACGTAGTCGAGCACCTGCAGCGCCTTGGTCACCGGCTGCACGATGTAGTCGTCGGCCAGCTTGCCCATGTTGTTTCCCCTTCAGAAGAAGGTCCTGAGACCGCCGGTTACGCGGTAATCCTCGTCGACCAGCATCAGCAGCTGCCACTTGTCGAAGGTCGTGCAGGGATGTCCTATGCCGAAGCCCACCATGTCGCCCGTCGCAAGCGGCGAGTCGGCCGGCAGCTCCATGTGGCAATGCTGGTCGTTGAGCGCCCTGACCACGTGGCCGGCGGGCATCGGCTGCGGCGCGGTCATGCCCGCACGGTACCACTTGAGCGGCACCGGCAGCCCGGCATCGAAGCCGACGTCGCGCTTTCCCATGGTGAGAATCGCCCGGATGTCCTCGGGCCGCGACTGCACATGGGCCCAGACCTCGAGCGCCGGCTCGAGCCCGCCCGGCGGCAGCGGCAGCGACGTTTCCCTGACGATGCGCGCGAACGCCTCCGCATAGGCGATCGAATCGTGGGTGAGATAGCAGCCCGAGCGCAGCACGCGCAGCAGCGGCCCGCCGAGCTCGACCGGCCCGAGCCGCTCTCCGACGCGATCGAAGAAGGCCGAACCGCCGGCCGACAGGACCACCGGACGATCCGCCGCGAACAGCCCCTCCGCCGCCGCCTGCCGCGACAGGGCGACGACATCGTCCACCAGCACCTGCGCGGCATCGGCCGTCGGCAGGAGCCCCTCGAAGCACTCGAACCCCGCCAGCGCCAGGCCCGGCGTCGCCGCGATCGCCCGCGCCAGCGCCAGCGCCTCGCCACGCGAACGCGCCCCGGTACGCCCCCCGACGAAGCCCATCTCGACAAGCACGCGCAGCGGGTTGCCGGCCGGCGGCGGATTGCGGCGGGCCCCCGCGCCAAGCTGCGCCAGGCCGTCGGCGCCGTCGGCCAGACAGTAGAGTTCGACCCCCGCCGACAGCGCCGCAAAGCAGGCGTCCACGGCGAGACGGCCGACGGGCTGGTTGGCCATCAGGATGCGCCCGACTCCGAAGCGACGGCAGACCCCGAGCTGCTGCACCGTTGCCACGGTGATCGCCCAGGCCCCGTCGGCCACCTGCAGATCGAACAGCGCCGGCGCCATCGTCGTCTTGCCGTGCGGCGCGATGACGAGGCCGTTGGCGGCCAGAAACGCGCTCATCCAGGCGCTGTTGGCGCGCACCACCGGCTCGCGGACCACCGCCAGCGGCAGCGGCAGGTCTCCCGCCAGCACGCTCCAGCCCTGCCGACCGATGTCCCCCACGGCGAGAGCGGAGGAGCCGTATGGCAGCCCCTTCGTCGACACATCCAGCGTCATGGCATCGAGGGCCGCAAGGTCGAGTCTGGGCAGCAGGGACATGGTTCCACATCGTAGAATGAGCACGGCGTGCCAACGACCTGAGACTGCGTTGAACTCCTCGCCGATGTCAACACTGCCAAAGGATGGAGTGCTTGCTGTCGATCGACG
Source organism: Devosia sp. (assembly GCA_041916695.1). Classification (GTDB taxonomy): domain Bacteria; phylum Pseudomonadota; class Alphaproteobacteria; order Rhizobiales; family Devosiaceae; genus Devosia_A. The sequence continues at coordinate 434,077 of JAYRZA010000001.1, forward strand.
GCATCTGCTAGCTATTCTATAGCGTGGAACGACTGGACGAGGGGCTTTGCGATGGCGCGACTTGGTGACGGCACGACTGACGGTCGCGTTCCGACGGTCGCGGCCCGTATCCAGTCGGTGGCCCGCGCCAAGGCCCTGCTCGACGCCATGGCAGCGGGCGAGTGGGTCCTGCTGCGGGATCTGGCGTCCCGCACCGGCCTCGCCAAGACCACGGCCTTCAACCTCGTCACCGCGCTTGTCGATGTCGGGCTCGCCGACCGCGATGCGGCGGGAGCCTACCGGCTGAGCCTGCATCACCTCGTCTACGGAAAGGCCGTGGAACGCCGGCTCGACATTGCCGCGATCGCCCGCCCGCATCTGGTGAGGCTGTGCGCCACCACCCGCGAGACAGTGAACCTGGCACTTCCCGGCTCGGCCGATGCGGTCATCGTCGAGAGTCTCGAAGGCAGCCAGACGCTGCGCGTCTCCTCCTATTCGGGGACGCGCGCCGCCTACCACTCGACGGCCTGCGGCAGGGCGCTGTTCGCACACCAGTCCCGCAGTTTTCGCGACATGATCTACTCGATCGGCCCCCTGGCGGCCGCGACGGAGCGCACGATAACCGACCCCGAACAGCTGGAGGCCGTGCTGGACCGCTGTCGCCGGCTCGGCTGGACCACCGAGTATGAAGAAAACGAAACCGGCGGCGCCTGTGTGGCGGCGCCGGTCTTCTCGCCCGCCGGGGACGCGATCGCCGCCGTCAGCATCGCCGGGCCGTCGGCGCGTTTCGAACCCGAGACCATCGAGCGCCTCGGCCGCCTGCTCGTGGCGAGCCTCGCCGAAATCACCGCAGAACTGGCGCGGGCCCAGGGCTGAGACAAGCTGACGTCCTGCGTCAGCTGTTCGTCACGCCGCGGCTGCTAACCCTTCGGCATGCGCATCACCGCGCCAACATCGACTGGAGAACACATGCCCAAGACCGCCCCTACCGCCCTGCTCGTCGGCCTCCTGCTCGCCGGGACCACCCCGCCCGCGTTCGCCAAGGACGGCGACGTGACCCATATGCTGACCCTCTCCCAGCTCAAGTCCTATTGCGCGGCGGCCCCGACCCGCGAGACCACGGCCCGGTTGTCCCGCAAGGATGGGTCCAGCATCGTCGGGCGCATCGAGTGCGAGGCCGACTACCTCAGCGGCGGCGAAGACCGTCTCGCCCGGACCGCCAAATTTTCCGCGATCACTTTCCTCGCCGCCGACAACGACTGAGGTCCCCGCGGGCCGCTGCCGGGCGGGGCAGCCTTTCTGCCCCAATCCCCGGGTCGCTCAAGCGGCCCGGGGCTCGAAGGTGACTCCCAGGGCCACTTCGATCTCCCGAAGGTGGGCCGCGACCACCGCCTTGTCCTCCTCATGGCGCCGCGATGTCGGAAGGCGATCGGCGAGAATGCGCGCACTGCGCAGCAGCGCGTTCCGCTCATCGATCCGCGCCCTGAGCAGAAACCGCGTCCACACAAGCGTGTCCAGCTGACTGACAGGCACTGTCTCCTCGGTCCACTGGCAATCCCGAATGGCACGCAGCAGCTCGCTGTAGTAGCGGACCGCCGTGCCATCGGCCCCGTACGCACTGACATGCGCGTAGCACTGGGCATTGGCAATATCGAGAAGCAGCCGATTGGCGATGGCGGGGTTCTGCGTGATCCACCCCTGGGCGAGTGTGCGGGCGCGCTCGAAGAGGTCCGTGGCCTGGCGAATGTGAGCGTTCGTCTGGGCATTGCGCTGATGTGCCTGCGGCGCCTCGACGTCGAAATACCGACCGCCTTCGACATGTTCCCAGAAGTTGAAGTGACATATTCCCTGCTGCAGCAGATAGCGCGGATCGTTGTGCGGGCCGGCAAGCCCGCGTCGCGAGCCGCCCGCCTCCTCGAGGTCGGCAAGGCAGGCCTCGAGGACGTCCTTGGTCGGTCCCCGGTATCGCCGCCGGGTCAGGGCGCGCATGTAGAACGCCTCATGGCGCGGCGTCGAATCGAGATGAAGCGGCCAGTTGACCGCCATGTCCGCGAACAGGAACGCGCTGTCCCAGCGATCCTCGATGGCCTCGAGGAAACTCGAGGCCAGGCACTTTTCGACCAGGCTGGGATTGCGCTCCGGCTCCCCCGACGCCTCGGGATCGTGCCCATCCTCACGTGCCCGGGGCAGGCGGACAGCCACCATCTGGCGCAGACGGCCGACGCCGTCGTGCACCTGCCCACCAGCCCGCGTCAGGACCGGGTCGTAGAACAGCAGCGCGATGGTGCTGACGGTGTCGCGGCTCCAGACCAGCACCGGCCGACCACTGCTGCGCTCGCCGTTCGGCGGCTCGGCAAAGCTGGCGCTGCCCTGGCTGAACCGTCCCTCGCCCTCGAAGAAGCCGAGCAGGGCATTGTTGAGGGTGATGTCCGCAGACAGCTGCGTCGCCGCCGCCCGCACGAGATCGTTCAATCTGTCGCGGTTCGCACTGCGCAGGATCGACAGAATCTGCGCCGCCGGCGCCTTGCCCGCCTCCCGCCATGGAGCGATCGCGACGGTGAGATTGTCGGCCCCCTGCCAGAGCTCCCTGAGCTGGGCGATGCGGGCCTCGAGCTGCCGCTCCTCCAGAACCTCGCCACGGTCGGCATCGGGATAAGCGAGGGGTCGCAGCGCCCGCACGGCCAGCAGGAGTGCGCGTCGGCGCTGCCGCAACTCCGCGATCCGCTGCTCGAGGCTGCCGCCGGTGCTCCAGCTGGCCTGCCGGAACGCCCCGATCCGGCGCAAGTAGAGATCGAGCTGCACTTCGGGCACTGCGGTGGAATAGCGGTATGCTTCGCTGTGCACGACTTCGCTGCGGGTCAGCAGCTGCAGTCTGCGCCTGCCCGCGAAGCGGGTCTGCAGTTCGCTGTTGATCTTTCGCAGGTATCCGACGGCCTGCGCATCGCGCGTGCTGGAGCGCACGAGGCGGATACGCGCTTCGTCCTCCAGCCCGGCGTCCTGCGGGGCACCCCGTCCCCGCCGCTCGAGCTCGCGCTGGATGCGGCGCTCGGAGATCGCCGTGGTCAGCTTGCCGACCAGCCTCTCATCCAGTTCGGAGACCAGAACCGTCCGACCGACGATCGCGCTTGCATCGATCAGGGATGCATGCTGCAGAAGTTCGCGCAGCCGGCCCTGGGGGGTCCGGGCGGACTGGGTCATCGCGAGGAACAGCGCGCCCGCGTGCTCACTGAGGTAGTGGAGCAGCTCGCGCTCCAGCGCGTTCCGCCCGTCCCCGCCGCCCGTGGACTCGAGGCGCGCGATCATTTCCTTGAACCGCACGTCCGCCTCGAGATCGCGCAACTCGTCCATGGCCCGCATGACGATGTCCTGGAAACGGGCCAGCGACTCCGCGTGAAAGAAGGCCTCGGCATTGCGCAGCTCGACCCGGTGCGGAGGCAGCAGGACGACCCTGTGCGGAACGATGTGCGGTGCCCCGCCGAAGAAGAACCGCTCCAGCACCGCGATGTCGAGGGCGGCATCGATCGGGCTGTTCCTGCCGTGGCCATCCGGCAGCACGAAGGCCTCGATCTCGGTGAAGTCGACCGCCCAGTCGATCTCGCCGCCCTCCTGCCGGTAGGTCAGGTCGTCGATCGCGTCGTCGATGTCGTTGAGCACCTGCCGCGAGTAGCGCAGGTAGTCGCCGATGCTGTCTCGGCCGGAGACGCTGGCCGCCGGTCCGGTCATGGCGCCGCACTCCTCTGATCGAGCCATCCCACGAGGTCACCGATCGGGCTGGTGAGTTCCTGTTCGACATTGGCTGCTTCGGCCAGCCGGACCTGCTGCAACTGCACCCAGGCCGCCGCTCGCCCGCCTTCCACCTCGCCCTGCAGCAGCACCATCCCACCGCTGCGACGACGCACCTCGAGGCTCGGGGGCGCCGCCTGCCAGGCAACCGCGAAGCTGCGGTCGAGATCGGAAAGCAGATCGAGAAAGCGCGGCACGAGGTCGCGGGGCGGGATGGACGTCGCAACGCCGGCGACCATCCTGCTCAGTTGCCGCGCCAGCGTCGGGGTCACCTCGGAGAGGAGGTAGCGCAGATCCAGCAGGTCGGCGTGATCGGCAGGGTCTGGGAAATCGTCGGGATTCGGCCTGGCGAGGAAGCCGAGGACCGGTAGGTCGATGCGGTCGCCCACGGCCAGTTCGGCGAGCTCGCCTTCGAGATCCCCGATCGGCAGCATGGCGCCGATCAGCGCCGCATGGGACCGGTTGAAGCGCCACTGGGCCATCGAGTCCGGCTGGTCGACGAACGGGGCAAACTGGCTGTCCCCGAACTCGCGTTCGCACCAGTTCCACTCCCACCAGCGCGCCCGCTGTGCCAGTTGCCACAGCTCGGGCCGCCGCCCGGACCAGGTCGCCAGTTCCCTGAGCAGCTGCCGGAAGCGCCTGATCTCGCCGCGCAACTCGTTCGGGCGCGCCGTGGCGAAACGCTCCAGCAACCCACGGTGAAACGACACGATCCGTGCCGACAGCTCACGGGAGATGGCCGGCTCTCTCTCGTCGGTCGTCAATTGAAATCGACTCCCCTAAGGGCGCTGCGCAGGGCCTCGATCACGTCATCCAGTTCGTAGATGCCCGACCTGAGGCACTGGTCGGCGTAGTTGTTGAGCGCCGAGTTCAGCTGTCGCAACTCGTCGACTCGCGTGTAGAACACCGTAAAGTCGGTGATCTCTCCCTCCGCCTGCGCCAACAGCTCGGCCAGCCGTTCCGGCCAGGAGCGACCATCGAGCATGCGGTGGATCTCGTCGGGCATCCGGATCAGGTAGCGCATCTGCCCCTCGGTTCGGCCCAGCACCGCCAGTTGCGTCGCGCTGCGGGCGCCGCCGCGCATGGCGCGGAACTCCTGCCGCATCAGCGCCGAGTGGGCGCTCCAGTGCCGCCGCGATTGCACCGGATCGGGGCCGACCAGGGCAAATGTGTCCTTGAGGTCAATCATCATCTGGTTGGTCAAGGCGTGCAGGCTCTTGAAGGCCGCCAGTTCCACTTCGTCGAGGACGAATGCATCGAGCGCCGCATAGACCGATTGCAGCCGTCGCTCGCAGTCCCGCCAGTTCACCCCCACAGGCGCCCTGATCGAAGCGATGACCGCGGCGACAGTCGCCGGAATGTCGACCAGCGCCCTGGTGTTCTCCCACACGTCCCCCTCCATGCCGTCGCAGGGGGAGCAGAGCAGCAATCGCCTCGCTCCGGATCGGGAACTCCCCGTAGGTCCTCGCACCAGTGGCGAGGCTGCCCGACCTGGCCTTTTTCCGCCTCGTGAAACCGTGCGGGATTTACTTCGCGCGCCACTTGGGGCCTGTTCTGGGCACGTACAGGAGGAGCCCACCGTGCCCGTTCAGCCACCCGCCGGCCGCGCCGGCGCCGATCGCGCGTTCCTCTCGTTCGACAAGTCCGCCGAGGCCGTGCGCCGCAATTCACGCTGGATGGCGGGCGGTGTGAACAGCAATTTCCGCCTCAACATCTCACCCACGCCGCTGGTGTTCGAACGCGCCGAGGGGCCGTACCTGTTCGACGTCGATGGCAACCGGCTGATCGACTACTACCTGGGCATGGGCCCGATGATCCTCGGCCACAAGCCGCAGGCGCTGGTCGACGCCGTGACGGCCCAGATCGAGAACGGCATCCTGTTCGCCGGCCAATCCGCCATCGAGGCCGAGGCGGCGCGCCTGGTGTGCGAACTGGTCCCCTCCGCCGAACGCATGCGGTTCGGCTCCTCCGGCTCCGAGGTCGACCAGGCGGCGATCCGCCTGGCCCGCGCCGCCACCGGCAGAACCAGGGTGATCAAGTTCGAGGGTCACTACCACGGCTGGTTCGACAACGTGATGTGGTCGACCGCACCGGCGCTCGACGCGGCCGGCCCGGCCGACGCCCCGATCCCGGTCGCGGGCAGCAAGGGCCAGCTGGCCGACACCGCCGACACGCTCGTGGTGCTGCCCTGGAACAACCTCGAACTGGTCGAGGCGCGACTGGCGCAGGGCGACATCGCCGCGGTGATCATGGAGGCGGCAATGTGCAACGCCGGCGCCGTGCACCCGCTGGCCGGCTATCTCGAGGGCGTGCGCGAAGCCTGCACACGCACCGGCACGATCCTGATCTTCGACGAGGTGATCACCGGCTTCCGCCTGGCGCCGGGCGGCGCCCAGCAGCGCTTCGGCGTCATGCCGGACCTGTCGACCTTCGGCAAGGCCATCGCCAACGGCTTCCCCGTCGCGGCCATCGCCGGCCGCGCCGAGCTATTGGACATGTTCGTCACCGGCGGCGTGGTGCACGGCGGCACCTACAACGCCCAGCCCATCGCCATGGCCGCCACCGCGGCGACCCTTCGCTCGCTGACCCCACAGCTCTACAAGGGCATCGAGCGCACAGGAACCACCCTGATGGAGGGCTTCCGCGAGGTGTTCGCCTCGGCCGGAGTCGTGGCGCAGGTGACCGGCTTCCCGCAGGTCTTCCATGTCGCGCTGGGCCTCGAGCAGCCGGCGCGAGACTATCGCGACCTCGCCCGCATGAACCGCAAGGCCTACGTGGCACTGACCACCGCCCTGCTCCGCCGCGGCGTGCGGGCGCTCGAGCGCGGTGCCTGGTTCCTGTCGTGCGAACACGACGACGCCGTCATCGCCACGACGATCGAGGCAATGCGCGACGCCGTCGGGGAACTCAGGGCCACCGGCGCGATCTAGGCCCCACGGCGCGCGGCAGCGATCATCTGCGCGGCCTTTTCGGCGATCATCATCACCGGGGCGGCGGTATTGCCCGAGGTGATGCGCGGCATTACCGAGGCATCGACGATGCGCAGACGATCGCAGCCCCTGACCCGCAGTTCCGGATCGACCACCGCCCCCGCATCGTTCCCCATCCGGCAGGTGCCGACGGGGTGGAAGATGGTGGTGGCGATATCCCCGATCCGCTGCAGCAACTCGTCCTCGCGCGTGACCGACGGCCCGGGCAGGAACTCCTCTGGCGCGAACGGCGCCAATGCCTCGGTGCGCATCAGGCGCCGCGCGTGACGAATCGCGGCGAGCGCCACCTGCCGGTCGCCCTCGGTCGACAGGTAGCGTGGCCGGATCGCCGGCGCAGCGGTGGGATCGGCCCGTTCCATGTGGATGCTGCCCCGGCTCTCCGGCCTCAGGTTGCAGACGCTCACCGTGACCGCGGCGAAGCGGTGCAGGGGTTCGCCGAGCCGATCGGTCGACAGCGGCTGCACGTGGTATTCGAGGTCGGCCGTCGCCCGGCTCGCGTCGGAGCGGGCGAAGATGCCGAACTGGCTCGGGGCCATCGACAGGGGACCGGACCGGCGCAGCGCATATTCGAGGCCCATGCCGACCCGACCCCAGGGGCTGTGGTACAGCGCATTGAGGGTGCGGCCGCGCGCCAGCCTGAAGACGGTGCGGATCTGCAGGTGATCCTGGAGGTTCTCGCCCAGTTCGTGCGCGGCCTGACGCACCGGGATGCCCAGCGCCCCCAGGACCTCCGGCCGCCCGATGCCGGACAGTTCCATGAGGCGCGGCGTGTTGACGGCGCCGGCGGCGACGATCACCTCACGGCCGGCCCGGGCCTCCTCCACCCGCCCGCCGCGCCGCAGCCTGACGCCGGTGGCGCGGCGCCCCTCGAACAGCACGCGCTCGGCCTCCGCACCGGTCAGCACGGTGAGATTGGGACGCCCCCGGATCGGCCGCAGAAAGGCTTTCGCGGCATGCCAGCGGACCCCGCGGCGCTGATTCACCTCGAAATAACCCGAGCCCTCGTTGTCGCCATCGTTGAAGTCGGCGCGGCGCGGCAGGCCGAGTTCCTCCGCCGCCGCGGCGAACGCATCGAGAATGGGCCAGCGCAGGCGTTGCCGTTCCACCCGCCACTCGCCGCCCGCGCCGTGCAGATCGCTCGCCCCGGCATGATGGTCCTCGGCCCTGCGGAAATACGGCAGCACATCGGACCAGCCCCAGCCGGGATTGCCCAGCTGCCGCCAGCCGTCGTAGTCCGCGGCCTGGCCGCGCATGTAGATCATGCCGTTGATCGCCGAGCAGCCACCCAGCACCTTGCCGCGGGGGTAGGGCAGTGCCCGGCCGTTGAGGCCGGCCTCGGGCTCGCACCGCATCATCCAGTCGGTGCGCGGATTGCCCATGCAGTAGAGGTAGCCGATCGGGACGTCGATCCAGTGGTAGCGGTCGCTCCCGCCTGCCTCGAGCAGCAGCACGCTGACCCGTGGGTCGGCGCTCAGCCGGTTGGCGAGCACACAGCCCGCCGAGCCCGCCCCGACGATCACGTAGTCCCAGCTGCCCAGCGCGTGCACCAGCGCCTCCCTCGATTGCGGGCTTCAGGAAGCCTGTCCACCGTCCGCCGTCAAGTCGATGCGTGGCGGGCTTGCAGGCCCGGCTCAGGTCGGCCTAGATCGGCGTGGACGGAGGAGCCGGCACTTGGATTACGGACATGCTTTTCAACCGGGCGGCCTGGACCGGGCGGCGGCGCTGCGCGCCGCGGGTGGCCCCCGGCAGGACGGTCGCGCCAGGACCTACATCTTCTGGCGCGGCAAGCTGCTCGTCGATCTCGACGGGCGGCCGGTCCTCGCGGGCCTCGATCATCCGGCGCTCTCGGATTGCCGGGATGCGCCGCTGTTCCTCGGCCTCGCCCCGGAGGGGCCGCGCTTTGCCGCCGAACTGACCCTGTGGCAGCCGCACGAGGACGCCGCCACCATCGGCCAGTTCACCGACGTGACGGCGCAGCTCCATCCCGCCTTCCCGGGGGCACGGCTGGTCGAGGTGCGGGGCCTGATCGCGGCGCTGGACCGGCTGGACGGGGAATGCATCGCCACCGGCAGGGCCATGCTCGGCTGGCACGGCACGCACCGCTTCTGCGCCAATTGCGGCCAGCCCAGCGCCATCGAGGCCGCCGGCTGGCAGCGCCGGTGCCCGGCCTGCGGCACCCAGCATTTCCCACGGACCGATCCGGTGGTGATCATGGCCATCACCCGCAACGACCGCCTGCTGCTCGGCCGCGGCCCGAGCTGGCCGGAACGGATGTACTCGCTGCTCGCCGGCTTCGTCGAACCGGGCGAAACCATCGAAGCGGCGGTGCGGCGGGAGACGGTGGAGGAAACCGCCATCCATGTCGGCGCGGTGCGCTATGTCGCCTCGCAGCCCTGGCCCTTTCCGATGTCGCTGATGTTCGGCTGCATCGGGACCGCGCTCGACGAGGCGATCACGGTCGATCCGCAGGAACTGGCGGATGCCCGCTGGGTGAGCCGCGACGACGTGCATCGGGTGCTGGCCGGAGACCACCCCGAGATCAACGCCCCCCGTCGCGGTGCCATCGCCGGCGCCCTGATCGCCGCCTGGGCCGAACGCCGGCTCGACCCGCCATGAGACCGGACGCGAGCCAGCCGTAGACGCCGAGCGTCAGGCGCAGTCATGAGTCTGGGGAGCGCAGCGATCGTGGGTGTTGGTTGCGGGGACGCACACTCGCCATGAAAACGCAAAGGGCGCCACCGACGGTGACGCCCCTCATGCGAAGATGGTTGCGGGAGCGCGCTCTAAGCTACGCAGCCGAAACATCGACATCGAACAAGCCAAGCTGGTTGCGGGGGCCCGCGCTAGCTTGGATGGTTTGTTCCACGCCTACGACCTGGGCGCCGGAAAACCTCGTAAAACTCCGCGATCCGGGGCACCAAAATGTCCCGCACCGTAAACCGTGGCCCCACTCCCCTTTCCGTAAGGCTTACCCAGACTGAACGGGAGCTGCTGCTCGCGCGGGCGGGCACGATGACCCTGTCAGCCTATGTGAAGCAGGTCCTGTTTGACGGGTCCGTGCCCATTCCACGCGGTGGCGGGATCACTCTCGCCAACCGGACGCTGCTGGCCCACCTGCTCGCTACCCTCGGTGCAAGCCGCCTCGCGCCCAATGTGGAGCGCTTGGCGGACGAGGCGAAGCTCGGCAACCTGTTTGCCGACGAGGAGACCGTCGCGCGCCTCGTCGAGGCCTGCGACGACATCCGCCTTATGCACAACGCGCTGATGCGCGGCCTTGGCATGAGGGAGAAGCCTGCGGGCCGTCATGAGCGCAGTGCGTCGGACGTATTCAACGACGCCGCGAACCACGGGGACGAGTGATGATCCTCAAAGGCTCGCAGCGGGGCGGCGCGGGAGCGCTCGCCCGGCACCTGTTGCGCATGGATGAGAATGAGCACGTCACGCTGCGTGAGGTTCGCGGCTTCGTGGCGGAGGACGTGCATGGGGCACTGGCTGAGGCTGAGGCCATCGCCAAAGGCACGAAGTGCAAACAGCATCTGTTCTCGCTCAGCCTTAACCCACCCAGGGATGGGCAGGCTTTACCGGAAGACCTGATCGCGGCGGCCGATGAAGCGGAGAAGCGTCTCGGTCTTGCGGGCTGCCACCGCATCATTGTTGAGCACGAGAAGAACGGGCGCAGACATGCGCATGCGGTGTGGTCGCGCATCGACCCGAGCACCCTGAAGTCTGTGAACATGGCCTTCTTCAAGACCCGCCTCGCGGAGCTGTCGAGGGACCTTACCTGCAGCACGGCTGGGAGCTACCGGAAGGCCATAAGGAGAAAGGCCAGGCAAACCCGCTCAACTTCGAACTGCCGGAAGGTCAGACCGCCAAGCGGGCTGGCCTCGATCCGAAGGCGCTTAAGGGCCTGTTTCAGGAAGCGTGGAAGCAGTCCACGGACCTGAAGAGCTTTGCGAAGGCACTGTCTGACAGAGGCTTCACAATCGCCAAAGGCGACCGGCGCGCTTTCGTTGCGATCGACCTGCAGGGGAAAATCTACTCGATCTCCCGTCTGGCAGGTGTCAGACCGAAGGACCTGCAGGCACGGCTGGGCTCGCCCGATCAGCTTCAGAAGGCCGGAAAGCTCCAGTCCATCGAGACTGTCAGACAGGGCATTGAGGCCCGTCTGACGCCCGCGATGCGGGATGCGATGAACCAGACCCGCAGGAAGCACCGGCGGGAGCTGGCACCGCTAAAATGGAAGCACGGAAGATTGTCCGGGCGCAGCGCATTGAGCGCATGACGCTGGGTTACGCGCCCAAACGGGCGGCGACGACCAGGCTGCCGGGACGCGCCGACATTTTCCGGGACTGGAAGCATGGCGCAATTCAGGTCCTGAGCGACAGGCTGCCGAACATACGCGCGCGCAACGCTGGCGAGTCTTACGAGGACTATCAGAAATTCAGGCGGCGCATGGAGCAGCTGTTCGAGGAGCAGCTTGAGGAGCTTCGCATGCTCCAGCTGCAGATCGACCGGACCCGTGCGCGGCAGCAGGCCGAGCAGCTGGCGATGATGGCGCGCATGGCACTTGCCGAGCGCCTGCGCCGTAACGGCGAGAAGAACGCCGCCGAGAACCGCCCCCATCAGCTGACCCTGGAGTTCTGATGATGCAGCCAGAGATGTTTCCGCCGCGAGGGAGTGGCGTACGTGGCAGGCAGGAAACATTGCCCTCTGCCATGTGGGCTACGCAGGACCAGTTTGGCGAGGACTGGGTCTGGCGGCCGGGGCGGGTTCTGCTTGGGCAATGGCGCGGTCGCCTCATTGGGTTTGAGGATGACAGGCACCTGCTGACAGTGGCTGGCACCAGGGCGGGCAAGACCTCGACGGTGCTGCTGCACAATCTCGCGCGCTGGCCCGGCTCGATGGTGGTCATGGACCCGAAGGGTGAACTGGCGCGCGCCACTGCAGAAGTGCGTTCTGCGATGGGCCAGAAGGTCCACGTGCTCGATCCGTTTGGCGAGCTGCGGGACACGTTCCGTGCAAGCGCCAGCTACAACGCGTTTGCGGAACTGGGTTTCGGCCAGGGTGAACTGGTGGCGCCTGATGCGGCCATTGCCGCCGACGCGCTGCTCGTTGCAAACGAAAAGGACCCGCACTGGACCGATGCAGCCCGCAATCTGGTGCGGGCCATCACGCTGTTCGATCTCGATCGTACGGGCAGCGCCACACTGCGCAGTCTGCGCCGGACGCTGCAGTCGTCGAGCCTTGCCGATCTGTTTGAGCGCATGGCGCTCTCAAGTGCATTCGATGAGGTCGTGGCGAATGCCGGATCGTCGTTTCTGGCGAAGCTGAACGAGAGCCCGCGCGAGTTCGCGAGCATTCTGTCGACCGCGCAGGAGCAGACCGCGCCGCTGGATGACGTGCGGCATATCAGCGACCGCAGTGATTTCTCGCTACGGGATTTGTCGGCCGGTGGCACGACGATCTACGCGATCCTGCCGGGCACGCGGATGCCTACACATTTTCGCTGGCTAAGGCTGCTTGTGCAGATGGCGCTCGCAGCCGTGGAGCGTTTTCCCGTGGCTCGCGGGAAGCTGCCGGTGCTGTTCATGCTGGAGGAGTTTGCCGCGCTCGGGCATATGCGCCCGATTGAGGTGGCGGCGGGCCTGCTGGCGGGTGCGGGCGTCCGGCTTTGGCCGGTTGTGCAGGATTTCAGTCAGCTTAAGGCGCAGTATCCGAAGTCCTGGGAAACGTTTGTCGGCAATGCCGGGACGATCCAGGCATTCGCAGTCGGCGATATCACGACCGCTGAACTCTTCTCGAAAATGCTGGGCAACACGCAGGTGGTCGAGCGGCAGACAGTGCGGGTTTCCAGCTCGGCCATGGGCCATGGCGATTCCGGCATTCGCGAGCAGTGGCGCAGTGCGCGACTGCTCGAGGGTGCGGAAGTGACGCGCGCGTTTGCGCGCCGGACGAACCGTCAGCTGGTGCTGACGCCTGACTATGCACCGGTCTTCATGGAAAGGATGGACCACTATGTACAGTAATGTTGGTGTTCAGGTGACTTACAAACGGGATGACGACGGCCTTATCACCCGCGCAGGAGCGGCATGGGAAGAGGAGCGCCCGCATACGAAGGGCTTCCTGCTCTCCTGTGTGGTGGCATCGCTGTTCACGCTGTTGATAGGCCTTCTTGTGCCGCCCCTTCTTGTGTTCGGGCTGATTGGGATCGTCACGTCCGTCTGGCTGCTGGTCTCGATACGGGGTCCGCAGCGCGCTGTGTATTTCGATGACGAAGGGGAGATTCACGTGCCCTTTGGCACGGCCACCTATGGAAGGATGTCACGCGTTGGCTGGCACTCTGACGAAGTGACGAGCATCGAAGCGCGTATGCAGTATCCGCAGCCGAAGATCGAAGGGGGAGCGCGCATGTTCGAGGTCATTCTCGTCTCGTCCGACGGCGAGTTGATCGCCGTGTCGCAGAACCTTACCGAGGAAGTGGCCTTGAAGGCGGCTGCCCAGCTTACGAAGGCCCTCGGCCAACTCCGGAAGGAGCATTCGGCCACCATTCAGTTTGGTGGTGCCTGGGGCAGCGTCACCTGATGGTATGGGGGGCTATTGCCCCCCGTTCCCTTCTCTCTCCGGCTCCTGGGCTGCGCGGATGACGGTGCGGCCCACCACCGGATAGCTGTCGAATTGCAGGGACAGGCCCTTACGGTCGCGGTTTTCCCAGGCGGCGCCGACGCGTATCCAGCGTGCGGTTTCGCCTTCGCCGATCACCTGCCAGATGATGTGGGTTGGGCGTTTGGCTTTCTTTGCATTGTCGGTCATGTTGATCTCCTTCGTTTGATGCCAGGCATCAGCGCCCGGCTTCATGGGGACGAAGGGGCTGGTTCGAAGGGACGTGGAGTCCACGCCGTCGAAGGCGCTCGAGAGAGGCGACGCTGCACAAGCGCCAGCGCGGAAGCGAGCGCGTTGACCTCCATCGTCACGAACCAGCCAGGACCCATGACGTGAAGCCGGACGCAGATCCCTGTTCGATCGCGATCGGGAGATCATCACCGCACATGCATGGACACGCATCTCCACAATGGTCAGATGGCAGAGGCTGCAAAAAGCCAGTGCTCAGTGGTAGGCGGGGCGGACGGGCCCTCCGCCCGGCTGACCCCTGCCCATCGGCGAGATCGGGGGGTGCAAGGGTCACACGGGAGGGGCTCCCGCAGGTAGCGGGAAACCCGTTGGCCCGCGCCAGGGGGCAGCGCCCCCAAGGTCCGGCGTCGGCCGGACAGGCATGGCTCTCGCGCAAGGGATGGAAGCCCGAAGGGCCGAGACTACAGGCTCGGCGTACGACAGCCCGACCCGAAGGGGTGCGCCCGAGAAGGATGAGATCAGCGAACGCCTTCCGGAAGGTTATCGCACCAGGCTTCGATGTCGGCGACTGCGATCAATGTCCGGTTGCCTGCTTTTTTTACGGTGAGGCGGCCAGCACCAATCTCATTGTAAAGGGAACTGCGACCAAGGCCCATCATGCGTGCGGCCTCGGCGATACCCACCAGGATTTTGCGCTCTGAAGGTACATCGGGCTTTGGTGGCAACGCTGGTGCTGAAGTCCGCACGGGTGGTCGGCTCGAGTCTTGCTCTTCGCGCCTGCGTGCCTCCCTTGTGAGATCGCGCGCGAGTATGTCCCAGAGCTGCGCTTCCTCGCGCATCAACACGGCACGCTTCTGCGCGAGTTCACTCAAATTCTTCAGGAAATATTCCTGCATGACGACCTCCATCTGTGTCTTGCCAAAGAGCATGGAGGTATAACGAAGAAGCAGGAAACGTAGCTGGAGCGGGTGAAGGGAATCGAACCCTCATAGCCAGCTTGGAAGGCTGGTGCTTTACCACTAAGCTACACCCGCAATGCCTTGGGTTCTAGCATCTAATAAATGCATGTTCAAATACTATACTGTTACAACATTCTAGAACGGCAAAATCCTCTGTCAAAATTCAAATCGGTTTTCTTAAATTTCTTGATCAGAACTTGTGCTAAGCGCGGACACTCCGTAGCGCGCGATTCAATCATTCAATGTATTCAATATGTTACTAGGAACAATCGTTGCTTCGATTTCTTGATTGGGTTTTTATTTTTAAAGACTTTACGCCCGCATCCGGCAGTACGAAGGGATAAAATCGGGGATAATAATATCAAGCAGACGATACGACTGGCATTTTTCGCCTGGAATGTCGCTCAAATCATAATTCGCTAGGAATACTTCCATCGTTGCTTCAAGGTGAGTTTGGCAGACTTGGGGCCTGCCGCACAATTGTGACAGGGAGGGGCGCTTGTCAGTCGATGAATATGTCTCGGACGCCGTGCTGGGTGCTGAAGCGGCGCGCCTGATATGGGACGATGATCCGGAAGCCAGCGCGCTGATAGACCCGCGTACGCCGGAATTTGCGCATGCGATGATCGATACATCGGTGGCGATCCTGCGCAGTTCGCGCGGGCTCATCAAGCGCATGATCGATCGTGCAGCGGCGGGCGCCGAAGACCTTGCTGTCGAGCAGTTCCAGGGCATTGTCGAAGTCATACAAAACGCCGATGACGTGCGCGCCACAGAAGTGCGCTTTGCCCTACGTGAAAGTGCCGGAAAGAGGCAGTTGCTGATCGTTCACAACGGGCAGCCTGTGACGTGTCACAACGTGCTCGGCATGGCGCTGCCGTACCTCACCACCAAGACCGAGCGCGTGGATCAACGAGGCCGGTTCGGCATCGGGATGAAAACCCTCAAGCGGATCGCAGATGCTGTCTCAATCCATTCCGCGCCTTATCACTTCTCAGGCGATCAACTGCGCTTTGACCGGATCGGTCCCGAGGATGCCATTCCCGGATTCTACGATCCAGCGCGCGACACAATGCTGGTCGCGGATCTCAACGCCAGATTCGATGAGGAGGAGCTCAAGGTGTGTTTCGGCGTGCAAGTTTGACCCCGTTCGGTTGGGGATCGGCGTGCAAAATTGACCCCCTGACCGTCGCGGTCAGACTGCCTGTTCCGGAAGCGGACGGGCGGGTGGGGGATGAAGGGCGTG
>JAYRZA010000002.1:0-355308 GCA_041916695.1 Devosia sp.
GCGGCGTCGTGCTCGCCGGTGAAGATATAGCCGGCGCCGCCCATGTCGGCCGCCAGCTGAAACACCTCGTCGAAGCGCCGGTCGATGGCGAGGTCGCAGACCTCGGCGCGCCGGAGGTCGCCGACGACGAAGTCATCCGCTTCCGTCTCGGCATACTCGGGGAACTTGAGATCCACCCCGCGCACCCAGAAGCCTTCCCGCTTCAGCCGGCGGACCAGGTGACTGCCGATGAACCCCCCCGCTCCCAGGACCAATGCGTGCTTGACGCTCATGTCCGCCTCCGGTCTCTCAATGGCACCTGCCTCCCCCGCCCCTCATCCCGCCGCCATCGACAGGTCTGCCGTCTACTACACGGCGCGCCGGCCGAGCCGCGAGGCCCATCGCCTCGCCTCGTCTATGCCGCCGAGCTTGGCGGTGGCGAGATCAACATCCAGCAGGTGCACTCGAAATCCGGGTTGACCGCAAGGGGCTTCATGGAGGCGGAACAGCCGCTTGTGGTCGACCACATGACCCTGGCGTTTGAGCAGCACATGCAGAACCCGATAGCCGAACCATCGACGCTCGTGGGCGATAGCCTTCATCCGCTCGCGCAGGCCACGTCATCGGTGCAAAGCGCCCGATAGCGCAGCGTCATCCGGCAGCAGCTCAACACGAGGCCCGCCCGCCGCTCGCAGCGGCCATACCTGCGGGGCACGATCGTGATGGGCTGGATGTGGGTCCGAGGACCTGTGAGCCCAGCATATTTGTTGTTTTTCAGTAACTTACGAAGAAATAGTGGCGGAGAGAAAGGGATTCGAACCCTTGAGACGGTTCCCCGCCTACACACTTTCCAGGCGTGCGCCTTCGACCACTCGGCCATCTCTCCGCTCGCGCCCACCGGGCGGGCCCGGTGCGCTCGCCCTGCCGACCGGGGTCGGATGGGATGGCGGTCGGCCGTCCCTCGGGCGCGGCGCAATATACTCAGGAAAGGCGAGGCCGCAAGCGCTTTGCGGGGGAACCGGCACCGCTGCCGCGCCTCCGGCGGCAGGGCGCTGCTTGTCGAGGCCCGTCGCGGCGTGGCACAAGGGTGGGGGCGCGCCGGCCTGGGCCGGAATGAAGGACTGAAACGGAACGGCCGATGCGGTTCGTGGTAAGGCTGTTGGGCACCTGGCTCGTCGGGCTGGCCCTGATTCTGCTGATCATCGACGGGACCCGTTCGCTGGGGGCCAATGCGCTGCTGGTGACGGCGTTCGGCGACGCCTGGACCTGGCTGCACGCCGACAGCCTCGCGGCGACGCGCGCCTTCGTGCAGTCCCGCCTGTTCGGGCCGGTGATCGGCGCCACGGTGGAATTCGTCCTGTCGCTGCCGGGCTGGGTGGTGCTCGCCGTCCCCGGCATCCTGCTCGCCTGGCTGGGGCGGTCGCGGCGCACAAGGGTGTTCGTGCGGCATGACCAGCTCTAGCGTCCCCGGTCGCCCCGGCCTGCACGACCCCGACGGCTTCGCCGCCTTCGTCGCCGGCCTGCCCGGCACCAGCCTCGTCGAGCAGTGGGGGAGTCGCGTCGCCAAAGTGGGCGGCAAGGTCTTCGCGCTGGTCGGGCGCGATGGCGGTGCCGTCGCCTTCAAGGTGTCCGAGCTCACCTTTGCCGGGCTCACCGAGCTGGCGGGCATCGTGCAGGCGCCCTACTTCGCGCGGCGCCAGTGGGTCAGTGTCGGCCCCGGCGCCCTCGGCGAGGCCGAGCTGGCCGACTACCTGCGCGAGGCGCACCGGCTGATCGCGGCGAAGCTGACGCTGAGGCTGCGGGCCGAACTCGGGCTATGACCCGGGCGCGATCGAAAACAGCCGCAGCGGCGAGCCCGGCAGGGCCTGCGGGCTGAGCCAGTCCGGCAGGTCCTCGCGCGCCAGGCGCCGGCCCAGCGCGTCCGGGCCGGCGTCCGGCGAGACATCGGGCGGCACCCCGCCGGCGGCCAGCGCCGGGCAGAGCACCAGCCAGTCGAGGCCGCGTCGCCGGGCGATCTCCCGCGCCTCCGCCGCCGGGCCGGTGAAGAAGTGCAGCGTGTCGCGCAGCCCCGCTTCGGCCCGGTGGTAGGGCGCCCCCACCACGGCATGGCCGGTGAACGCCAGCAGGTGCGCGCCGAGGTCGACGGGCGCCATCACGCGGCCGGGGGGCAGGGCGGCGAGGGCGGCGTAGGCCTCCGGCCGGAAGCAGTCGGCGGCGGACTCGGCGGGGGACTCGGCAACGGACCCGGCGGCGGGGCCGGCCGTCGCGCCGGCCGCGGCGGGAGCACCGGAAAAGGGCGCGACCAGCAACGTCAGCACCATCCCGGCAAAGCCGATCCAGCCGCCGACCAGCCCTGCCAGCGCCACCGGGCGCCGGCGCCGCAGCCATGCCGCGCGGGCCGTGGCGATGGCCGCCGCGCCGATCGCCGGTGAGAGGCTGGCCCCGATGCGGGCGGCGCGCGCCTGCAGCAGCATCACCGCCAGCGCCACGAGCAGGAACAGCGCCATGCTTGCCCAGCGGACCCGCTCCGTCGCGGGCCTGTGCGCCGTGGCCCACAGCGCGAACCCCAGCCCGAGCAGGGTCGGCAGTCCGGCGGCGATGACGAAGTCGGGCCTGTCGGCAAGGAGCGCCAGCGCCGGCTGCGCCTCCTCCACCCGGCTGAGCCAGTGGCTGGCCAGCCAGGGATCGAGGCCGCCATAGGGGCCGGCGCGACAGGCCGGGAAGGCAATTGCCAGGGCGGCGAGCAGCGCGGCGGCCGCCGCGAGGCCGGCCAGCAGGCGCGCCGGGGCCGTTCCGAGGCGCAGCCACGGCAGCACGATGAAGATCGCGCCGGTCCCGATGCCGGCCGCCACATAGCCGATCGAGAGCACGTCGCAGGCGGGGAGCAGCCAGCGTTCCGGCGGCACGCTCGCCGCCAGCAGCGCCGGGGTGCCCGCCGCAAGGCCGAGGCCGAACCAGCGCAGCGCCCGGCCGTGCCGGCCGTCCAGCACCCAGGCGAGCCCGAACGATGCGGTCGCCGCGACGAGGCCGGGAAGGCTCTCGAGCCCGATCGCCAGCCCGAAGGCGGCCGCGACGCCGGCGGCGAGGCCCAGGCGGGGCCGGGACAGCGCGCCGAGGGTCAGGTCGGCCAGCGCCAGCAGCACCACCAGTTGCAGCGCGTGGTGGTCGAGGCGCCCCGGGGAGAAATCGGCGAACGTCACCACCGAAAAGGCGAACAGCAGCAGGCCCGGCAGCGCCGCCGCGCCGCCGGCCAGCCGCACCGCGATCCGGCCCGAGAGCCACAGCGCCGCGAGCAGCAGTCCGAGCGGGTACAGCCAGGCCGCCAGCACCTCGGCCGCCGCCGTCCCGAGCAGCGGCGCGGCGCAGAGGATCAGCCCGGCGATCGGCAGGTCGGCGAGGCGCGACCAGTGCATGCGGACGCCGAACGGGGTGTCGAGGCGATGCTGCACCAGGTCGTACCAGCCCTGCCCGGCCATGAGGTCGCGAACCTCGACGAGGCGCATCGCATCGTCGGTATCGGCGAGCAGCGGGGCGGTATCGGTGGCTTCGCGCAGCGCCAGCAGCACGACGGCCAGTACCAGGCACGCGAGCAGCATGCGCCAGTCGACCGTGCCGCCCTTTGCCGTCATTCCTCGTCCTCTCGCCCCAGATTTAGCCGGGGGCGCTTAAGAACGACTGAAGCCTGTGGTTGACGAAGGGCGGAGGCCCCCATTTACTGCGCGTTAGCCATTGCCAAGGGGGGCAAGATGATTGCAGGGCTACTTTACGTCATCGGACTGATCGCCGCGCTCGTGACCGTCGCCATGGTCGGCTACAGCGCGCCGCCGCTGGTGCAGGCGGTCATCACGGCGCTCGATGGACCGAACGCCAACCTGTTCGTCGCGCTCGGCGACGCGGCGCGGGCTCTGTCATGGGCGCTCGGGCCGTTCGTCGGAGGCATCGTGCTGATGGGCCTGGGGCGCATCATCATGCTGCTCGGCGCCATCAACCGGGCGCTGCGCGGCACCGCCTGAACGCTCAGCGAGGGCTCAGATCAGGCTGGCCGCGGCCGGTACGATGGCCTGGTCGAAGGCCAGCGCGAAGGCCATCGGGGCCAGCGCCAGCGCCAGGGCCAGCGGCTGCCTGACGCGCGCCACCCGGGCGATGAGAAACAGCGAGACGATCAGGATCACCGAGGCGAACAGCACGGCCGCATGCTGCTGCAGCAGCGGTAGCCAGGATTCCATCGCGAAGCCTCCCACGGGTGCCGGTCAGTCGACCTGCTTGTCGCGCCTGCGCCCTTAGGGTCCGGTTGCCCCGAACGGTGGCCATTGCCTCAAACTGCGCCGATCTACACCCCGCCCGCGCCGGCCGGCGGGCCCTTGCTCCAGGTAACGTCGGCGCCGTTGAGCGGCACCACCGACAGGCTCATCTTGCCCGAGCCCAGCTGCAGTTCGCGGGCATGCGCCAGATAGACCAGCGCGTTGTTCTCCGCATCGTAGATGCGGCTCACCCTGAGGCTCTTCCAGATCAGCGAGCGCGATTGCTTGAAGATCTCCTCGCCGCCCTTGGCGAGGCTGATGTCGCCCACCGTGATCGGCCCCTGCGCGCTGCAGTCGACGGCCGAGTAGGAGGGGTCCTCGAACCAGTTGCCCTGCTGCAGGCGGTCGATCAGGCTGCGGTTGAAATAGGCGACGTGGCACACCACGCCGGCCACGTCCGGGTCGGGCACCGCCTCGATGGCGATGTCGTTGCCGGTCCAGTCGACCCCGACGCTGCCCACGTTGGTGGCCGTGTTGTTGCCGCAGGCAGCCAGCCCGCCGGCGAGAACGAGGACGAGGCCGATCGCGGCGAGGCGCTTGAGCATGGCGGGCATCCGGGGTTGGATCTGACGACGGGCGTGATGTGGGGACCGGCCGTCCGCCGCGCAAGCGTCACCGCTGCGATAGTTTGAGCCGCCGCTCCAGCAGCCGGACCAGCAGCGACAGCGAGATGGTCATGCTGAGATAGAGGAAGGCCACCACGTTGTAGGTCTCGAAGAACTTGAAGCTGCCCGAGGAGTAGACCTTGCCCAGCTGCGTGATGTCCTGCACCCCCAGTGCCGAGACCAGCGCGGAATCCTTGATCATTGACACGAAGTCGTTGCCCAGCGGCGGCAGGATGGTCCTCAGCGCCTGCGGCCAGACGATGTGCCGGAAGGTGTTCCAGCGGCTGAGCCCGAGGGCCCGCGCCGCCTCGATCTGGCCGCGGTCCACCGCCTCGATGCCGGCCCGGAAGATCTCGGCGATGAAGGCGGAGTAGCACACCGTCAGCGCCACGATGGCGCGCAGGGTGAAATCGAAGCCCCGCACCGTCACCGGCGCGACGAGGCCGGCCTCGATCAGCGGGCCGGCCAGCCAGTTCGCCGCCACCACCATGGCCGGCGCCCCGACAAAGGCGACGTAGAACAGCGCCACGAGGATCGGGATGCCGCGGATGATCTCGATGTAGAAGGTCGCGAGCTGCTCGAGCCAGGCGCGCCCGGAGGTGCGGGCGAGAGCGATGGCGAGCCCGAGCAGCGCCGCCGCGCCGAAGGCGACGAAGGTCACCCACAGGGTGGTCAGCACGCCCTTGCTGAGCGTGGCGAAGATCTCGGCATAGCCGGCGTCCGCGACGATGGCCCACAGCGTGGTGAGGCCGAGCAGCGCGATGGCGAGCAGCCACCACGGGAACCGGGACGCCAGCGATGCGCGGGTACGGCGGGCCATGCGGGGAGCAGGCGCGCCCAAGGCTGCGCCTGCCTCGTTGCGTTTGTCAGCCGTTCTGGCCGTAGTCGAAGAACCACTTCTTGATCAGCGCGTCGAGCGAGCCGTCCGCCCGCATGGCATCGAGCGCGGCGTTGAACGGCGCCACCAGGTCGGAGCCCGGCGTCAGGATCAGCCCCAGCGGTTCGGACTTGATCGGCTCCCCGACCTGCTTGAACGCCCCCGGATCGGCGCCGATATAGCCGGCCGAAGCGGCCTGGTCGGCGATCACCGCATCGACGTCGCCCGATTTCAGCGCCTGCACCGAGGCCCCGAAGGTGTCGAACAGCTTGACCCGCGGATTGGCCTCGTCGCCGTCGAGCACGTCGTAGATGGCGGTGTAGAAGGCCGAGGTGCCCGACTGGGCGCCGAACAGCAGGCCGGTATCGTCCTTGAAGCTCTGGATGCCGGTGATGCGGGCCTCGTCGGCGCGCACCAGGAAGTATTGCTCCACGGTGATGAACGGCGCGGTGAAGTCGATCTGCTCCTCGCGCTCGGCATTGATCGTGATGCCGTCGGCGCCGACGTCGAACTGGCCGGTGCGTACCGCCTCGATCATCACGTCCCAGGCGGACAGGTTCCACTCGACCTTGGCGTTGAGGCGGGTGGCGATGGCGTTGATCAGGTCGTATTCGAGGCCGATGCCCTCGCCGGTCTTGGGATCGGCGAAGTTCAGCGGGTAGTAGGCGTTCTCGGTGACCGCCCGGATGGTGCGGCCGCCCAGGTCGGGCAATCCCTGTGCCGCGGCGGGAGCGGCGAGGCCGAGCGCCAGCAGCGGCACGGCGAATGCGGTCAGAAGCGATTTCATGAGGCGGCAATCTCCCGAATGGCGCCGGACGGGTTCAGCGGCCCGGCATTGCGGCGGACAATATGCGGGTTCGTGCGGCTCCCTCAACCGGATTCTGGGTGGTTCCCGGCCACCCCCTGTGCCGCCGTGGGTCGATGCGGCCGGTCTACATGGCCGAGGTCGCGACCCGGATCGATGCGGTCGCGCACCAGCTGCTTGAGCTGTCGCGCATCGGGAAAGCCGCCGTCGCGCTGGCGCTCCCACACCAGCGCGCCATCGATGTGGATCTCGAAGATGCCGCCGGTTCCCGGCCGGAGGCTCACCTCGCCCAGTTCGAGGCCGAACGTCGAGAGCACCTCCTGCGCCATCCAGGCGGCCCGCAGCAGCCAGTTGCACTGCGTGCAATAGGTGATGGCGAGGTGCGGACGCTCGCTCATACCTGCGGGTCCGCCCAGCTCGAGAACACCGCGCTGGGCAGCACCAGCACATCCTCCTCCGCCTCGAGCTGCTCCTGCTTGAGCGTCACCAGCTGCGCGGTGGTGGCGTTGACGCGCTGCGCCAGCAGCCGCGCGATCTGCAGCAGCCAGGCGGGGTGCGCCTCGAGCACGGTGAGCGCATCGGCGATGACAAAGAGCTGCACGTCCGTCACCGCGCGCACCGTGGCGCTGTGCGGACGGTCGAGCAGCACGCTCATCTCCCCGAAGATCGCGCCGGGCTGGCGGATGGAGGAGACGAACCGGCCGTCGCGCAGCACCTCCACCTCGCCTTCCTTCAGCACGATCAGCGATCCGGTGCGGCCGCCCTGGCGGATCAGCTCCGCCCCGGCGGGATAGAAATCGAACTTCAGCCAGCCCTGGTTGTCGGCCACTCGTCATGCTCCGCTATTTGAGAAGATCGAAAATCCGGTCGAACATGTCGCGGTCCTCGCGCGCCTTGGCCTGCTGGCGCAGGTCGACGAGCAGCGCCGTGGTCTTGTGCAGCCGCACCGCGAGTTCGCGGGCAAGGTGCCGCGCCACCGTGGGATGCTCGTCGAGGAAACGGTCGGCATCCTCGGCGACATAGAGTTCGGCGCCGTTCCGGGTCCTCACCGTGGCGGTGTGCGGCTGCCTGAGCAGCACCGCCATGTCGCCCACCACCGAGCCGGGCTCGGCGATGCCGGCGACCGAACTGCCCTGCCGCACCACTTCGAGGTCGCCGGACTTGAGGATATAGAGCCGTCCGGTGCTGGTGCCCTCGGCAAATACCACCGCCCGCGGTCCGAGCTTGAACAGCGGCAGCGATTTGGCGGCTTCGAGAATGTGCAGCATGCGGGGGCGCGTCCGGTTCGTGCTGGCGCGATGCTAGCCGAGGTTGGCGCGCTTGGTAAGCGCCGCCGCGGCAGGCGAAAGCGGGGGATGCGCCGCGGCCAAGCTTGAGCGGCGGCGGCGGATCGCTATCGTCGGCGCGGCCCGATGGAGGGGCGCGCGCGTGATCGAGAAACCGGCGCCGGCGGCGCGCTACCAGTGGCTCGACCTGATGCGCGGACTGGCCATCCTCGCCATGATCGTCTTCCACGTCGCCTGGGACCTCTACTATTTCGGCTACAGTTCCGTCGACGTGACGGTGGCGCCCGGCTGGGTGCTGTTCCAGAAGGCGATTCTGTCGAGCTTCCTGCTGCTCGTCGGGGCCGGGCTGATGCTCGCCCATGGCCGCGCCATCCGCTGGCGGCCGTTCTGGCGGCGTTTCGCGCTGCTGCTGGCCGCAGCGCTGCTCGTCACCGCCGGAACCTACTGGATGTTCCCGGACTATTTCGTGTTCTTCGGCGTGCTGCATGCCATCGCCCTGTTCTCGCTGGCGGCGCTGCCGCTGCTGCGCCTGCCGCCGCCGGCGCTCCTCGCGGCGGGGCTCGGCGTGCTGGCCGTGTCCTTCGCCATCTCCGATCCGGCATTCTCCAGCCGGGAGCTGGGTTGGATCGGCTTCTGGCCGGTCTCCCCGCCGACCAGCGACGTGGTCCCGGTCTTTCCCTGGTTCGGCGTGGTGCTGATCGGCGCCGCGCTGACCGGGCTGCTGCGCGGCACCCCGCTCTGGGCCCGCCTCGCCGGCTTCCGCACGGCGCAGCCCGTGGCGCGCGGCATTGCCTTCATCGGTCGCTGGAGCCTGCCGGTTTACCTCCTGCACCAGCCGCTGATCATCGCCGCGCTCTATGGCCTGATGCAGCTGCAGGCGCCGGCGCTGGCGCCGCCGGTGCCGTCGGCCGCCGACACGTTCCTGCTCGGCTGCGCCGGCAGCTGCGCCGCGACCGACGCCGATGCCGGCCGCTGCGAACGCTACTGCGCCTGTGCGCTCGAGCAGGTCGAGCTGGCCGATCTCTGGGCGGTGATCGACGCCCCGGCCCGCACCGCCGGCGAGCAGCAGCAGGTCGATGCGCTGGCGCGCCTCTGCACCGCAATGGCGCGCTGATCTGTCCTGCCATGGGGTTCAGTTCCACCGCCGGTCGGTGCTATAGGCGGGACCGCTATCGGGGAGGACGAGTCTCATGCAGATCGTGGTGACGGGCGCGGCGGGGACGCTGGGCAGCAAGCTGTGGCCACTGCTCGAGGCGGCGCCGTGGTGCGGCGGGGCCACCGGCATCGACGTGCGGCCCCGGCCCGAGGGCAGCCGGCACGGCTCGATCGTCGCCGACCTGCGTGATCCGCACGACGGACGCTGGATCGCGCTCGTCGAGGCCGCCGACGCCGTGGTGCACTTCGCCGCCGTCGACCCGGCCCCGGCCTCGAGCTGGGCGTCAGCTGCCGCCGCCATCGACATGACGGCCAACCTGCTCGCCCATGCCGGCCGCACGCGTCCCTGCCGCTTTGTCTTCGCCTCCTCCAACCACGCCATGGGCGGCTACAAGGATGTGCCGGTCCCCGGCGACGGCAAGCTCCGCATGGGGACCGAGCCGAGGGCCGGGACGCGCTTCTTCATGGGGGAGGGGGCCTATAGCCGCGGGGCCGCCTATGGGGCTTCCAAGCTCCTTGGCGAGCGCGTCGTCGGGGCGATGGCGGCCGCCTCCGGCGGGCGTCTCACCGGGGTGTCGCTGCGCATCGGCTACTGCCAGCGCGGCGACAACCGGCCGGCGACGCTGCTCGGCTCCGGCGGCGGGCCGCCCCAGGCCTGGCACAGCCAGCCCGAGGCCGACCGCCGGCGCGATCTCACCTGGTTCCGCAACATGTGGCTGTCGGATGGCGATTTCCGGCGCCTGCTCGAGGCGGCGCTGACCGCCGATGCCCGCTCCTGGCCCGGCCCGGCCATCGTCGTCAACGGCGTCTCGGCCAATACCGGCATGGCCTGGGACCTCGAGGAGGCCCGGCGCTGGATCGGCTATGCTCCGCAGGACGACGTGTGGGCAGGGCTCGCTGCCGTCACGTGAGCCTATTCGTGCAGCAGTTGCGTGACGCGCGGACCGCGCCGTGGCGGCGCGGGCGGGGGCGGGTTGGTGAGGGCCTGCAGGATGCGCCCGAACACGCCCTGCTCCTCGTGCCGCTCCGCCGCCTGCTTGCGCAGCTCGACGAGCAGCGCCGAGGTGGCGTCGAGCCGGGCGCAGGCCAGCGTGGCGACGTGCAGCGCCACCAGCGGCGTGCGCTCGAGAAAGCCGATCGCGTCCTCGATCACCCGCACCGTGACGGCGCTCTCGGCGGTGACGTCGGCGGTGTGGTCGGTGCCCAGCAGCACCGACATTTCCCCGATCAGCGCGCCGGGTTCCTCGATCCGGGCAATGGTCACGCCGTTGCGCTCGACCAGCAGGCGACCGTGTTCGAGCACGTAGATCTCGCCCGAGAAATCGCCCTCGCTGATCAGCCGCTCGCCGGCGCGCAGCGCCCGGCTGGGCTGGGACTGGACGAGGGGCAGGATGCTGGCCACGTTGCGATGCTCCCGGTTGCGATCGGCTCCAGCATAGCTGCTGCGCGGGCGCGTTGCCAGTCGCTGCGGCCGGCGGCCGCCGAAGTCCGGTCGCCACCGGCGGGCCGCTCCCGGCCCGTTGCGCGCCGCGCCGGGCGGCCCGCCCGATGAGTCCCCGCATCCGCCTGGGCAACGGGCTGAAGATCGAGCGCCGGCGGTTTCCCGCGCCCACCCTGGGCGAGGTCGAGGCGGAGGCCCTTGCCGGTCTGCTCGCGGCGAGCGGCGCGCTGACCTCGGCCGGCATCGTCCACTGGCTCACCTATGGCGCCCTGCTCGGCCTCGTCCGCGATGGCCGGCTGATCCCGCATGACGGCGATCTCGACATCGCCATCGCCGAGCGGCCCGAAGCGCGGCGGGTCGTCGCGGCCCTCGCCGGCGCCGGCTTCCGCCTCGGCCACGAGACCCGCATCGGCGGGCGGATATCCAACCAGAAGTTCCACCGCGGACCGGTGCAGCTCGATCTGTTCTATCTCGATCGCGAAGGCGACATGCAGGTCGATCGCACCGCCTTCGACCGGCACTCGCTGTGCGTGGCGACGCACCCCGCCATGCCCACCACGCCGCTGCCGGTCGCCGCCGGCACCGTGCCGGCGCCGGCCGACCGCGAGGCCTACCTCGCCCACCTCTACGGCCCCGATTGGCGCATCCCGGTCGCCGACTGGGACTGGCGCCTGTCGCCGCCCAACATGACCGTCGCGCTCCACTGGCGCAGTGCCGGCTTTCTCGCCATCAAGCTGCTCCGTCGTCGCCTGCGGCGGCGTCGGGGCGCTCCCTGAGCGTGCCGGCCCGGTAGCGCGCCACCACGCGCGAGACGATGTCGCGCGACGAGATGCCGGGGGTATAGGGGACCGAACGGAAGCGGCCGGTGGGCAGCAGCGCGCCGTACCAGTAGGCGAGCTGGTCGGGGCTCATGTCGTCGCCATGCACCACGAAGTCCGCCCCCACCGCGTCCAGATGCGCCGGCGTGCAGTGGAGCGGCACCGGCGTTTCCACCACCCGGTCGACATGGCGGCAGGCGGCCACCACCTCGAGCCGCTCGGCGAAGCTCATGATCGGGGCCGGCTTGTACGAGGCGACTACGGCATCGGAATGCAGCCCGACCACCAGCCGGTCGCCCAGCGCCCGCGCCTTGCGGAAGAAGGCGACGTGACCGGCATGAAACAGGTCGCACACACAGTCGACATAGACCCAGACCGGCCCGGCCATCCTCGTCCCCCGCCTCGCCCCCGGTTGCAGCTCTTAGGACAATTGCGCCGCACTTGGAACCGGCAGGCGCCACCGCCGCGCAAGGCCTCGAGCCCGGCGGGACCGGAACGGTGATGCCGCGGGCCGCGGGCGAAGCACCGCGCCAGTCCGGCCGAATGGCCCGCCGTCACCGCCCAAGCAGTGCGACAGTAA
The DNA here is from genome assembly GCA_041916695.1 of Devosia sp. Lineage (GTDB taxonomy): Bacteria > Pseudomonadota > Alphaproteobacteria > Rhizobiales > Devosiaceae > Devosia_A. The sequence continues at coordinate 11,848 of JAYRZA010000002.1, forward strand.
CGAGGTCGTGAACAACCCGTGATCGACCGGTTCACGACGAAGTCGTCGCCGGTTGCGCCGAACGTCGAATATATTCGACATCCGATCCTATGCTTGATATTCAGTTGTCGACGCAGTTGCAAATATTCCCGCAGTACGCTTCCGTTCCCCCGACTGCATTCCCAAATCAATCGCGAGGTCCGGAGGCCGAGCCGGATGCCCGTCCTGTCCCACGACAGCCGACGGGCATCCGGTTTACTCCCGTCGCCGCACCGCGCCTCGGTTCCTCCCGCGTCACGGCCAACCCGCACCTCGACGGCACGCCCGCCCTTGTCTGGCAAGCCTCGATGCGTCAGTACACTCAACCGGGAAAACTCCTGGAATGGAGAGCTCTGGATGACGTTCGGTCTCTTCATTCATCGCGCCGACTCCGTCTACGAGGACAGCCCGGCGGCTCGGTATCAGTTCCCGAAGCAATATCTCTCGCGGGCACTGCAGTTCGTCGGGGATTGGATCGTCTACTACGAGCCCACCAAGGTGCCGCATGCCCGCGGCTATTTCGCGATTGCGCGGGTCGGTGCGGTCGTACCGGACTCCGCACGAGCGGGGATGTACCTGGCGCTGATCGAGCCCGGCAGCTACCTCGATCTCGCCGAACCGGTGCCGTTCGTCGGTCCAGAAGGCGTCATCGAGACCGGGGTGCTCAATGACGCGGGGCAGATCTCGGGGCGCGCGCAGGCGGCCGTTCGACCGCTGTCGGCGCATGACTTTCGCCGGATCGTTGCGCGTGGACTGGCCGAGAACGACGCCATCTTGCCGCGGGTCGACTTCGACGGAGCCTCAAGCGTGGACGGTTTCGAAGAGTCGCCGGCCCTGTTCGAGGGGGAGCGCGAGCGGGTGGCGGTGCTCACCTCGCGCGTGCTGCGCGATCGGGTGTTCCGCAAGGTGGTCCTGCGTGCCTATGGGGAGCGTTGCGCGATCACGGGATTGAAGCTGATCAACGGCGGCGGGCGGGCGGAAGTCGCGGCTGCCCACATCCGCCCCGTCGAACAGAACGGGCCGGACATCCTGTGCAATGGCCTGGCGCTTTCCGGCACCGCCCACTGGATGTTCGATAGGGGGCTGATCGGCATTTCCGATGATCTCTCGATCATCATCTCGCGGCAGGTCAATGACCGCGACGGTGTCGAGGGCCTCGTCAACCGATCCGGTCGGCTACTCGGCCCCCTCGCGGCCCGCGACCGGCCGCATCCGGAGTTTCTCCGCTGGCACCGTGAGAACTGCTTCAAGCACTGAGGCGGGGGCGCCCGTGCCGCTGGTGCGCGTCGCGCGCTATTCGTCGCCCATCTTCAGCGCTTCGATGAAGGCTTCCTGCGGGATTTCCACGCTGCCGAACTGCCGCATGCGCTTCTTGCCGGCCTTCTGCTTTTCGAGCAGCTTGCGCTTGCGCGTGGCGTCGCCGCCATAACACTTGGCCGTGACGTCCTTCCTGAGGGCCCGCACCGTCTCGCGCGCGATGATCTTGCCGCCGATTGCCGCCTGGATCGGGATGACGAACAGGTGCGGCGGAATCAGTTCCTTGAGCTTTTCGCACATCTGCCGGCCGCGGCTTTCGGCGGCGGTGCGGTGCACCAGCATCGAGAGCGCGTCGACCGGCTCGGAATTGACGAGGATCGAGAGCTTGACCAGGTCGCCCTCGCGGTGGTCGGCCAACGTGTAGTCGAAGCTGGCATAGCCCTTCGACATCGATTTCAGCCGGTCGTAGAAGTCGAACACCACCTCGTTGAGCGGCAGGTCGTATTCGATCATCGCCCGGTTGCCGACATAGGTCATGTTGCGCTGGATGCCGCGCCGGTCCTGGCAGAGCTTGAGGATCGAGCCCAGGTACTCGTCCGGCGTCAGGATGGTCGCCTTTATCCACGGCTCGCGGATCTGCTCGATGCGGGTGACCTCGGGCAGGTCGGCCGGGTTGTGCAGCATCAGCTGCTCGCCCGAGGTGAGCTCGACCTCGTAGACGACGCTCGGGGCGGTGGCGATCAGGTCGAGATCGAACTCGCGCGCCAGCCGCTCCTGGATGATCTCGAGATGCAGCAGCCCCAGGAACCCGCAGCGGAAGCCGAAGCCGAGGGCGGCCGAGGTCTCCATCTCGAAGCTGAACGAGGCATCGTTGAGCCGGAGCTTGCCCATCGCCTCGCGCAGCGCCTCGAAGTCGGAGGCGTCGACCGGGAACAGCCCGCAGAACACTACCGGCTGCGCCGGCCGGAAGCCGGCGAGCGCCGCGGCGGTGGGGCGCCGGTCGTCGGTGATGGTGTCGCCGACATTGGTGTCGGCCACCTGCTTGATCGAGGCGGTGAAGAAGCCGATCTCGCCCGGCCCCAGCTCGGCCACGTCGACCAGCTTGGGGGTGAACACGCCCACCCGGTCGAGCTCGTAGGTGGCGCCGGCATTCATCATCCGGATCTTCTGGCCCTTGCGCACGGTGCCGTCGATGACGCGGATCAGCACCACGACGCCCAGGTAGGTATCGTACCAGCTGTCGACCAGCAGCGCCTTCAGCGGCGCCGCGATGTCGCCCTTCGGCGCCGGCAGGCGATGCACGATCGCCTCGAGCACGGTGTCGATGCCGAGCCCGGTCTTGGCGCTGATCTCCAGCGCATCCGAGGCATCGAGTCCGATCACGTCCTCGATCTGCTGCTTGACGCGCGGCACGTCGGCAGCGGGCAGGTCCACCTTGTTGAGCACGGGGACGATCTCGTGGTCGACCTCCATGGCGTGATAGACATTGGCGAGCGTCTGCGCCTCGACGCCCTGGCTCGCATCGACCACCAGCAGCGAGCCCTCGACGGCGGCGAGCGAGCGGTTCACCTCGTAGGCGAAGTCGACATGGCCCGGCGTGTCGATCAGGTTGAGGACATAGTCCTCGCCGTTCTGCGCGCGGTAGTTGAGCCGCACCGTCTGCGCCTTGATGGTGATGCCGCGCTCGCGCTCGATGTCCATCGAATCGAGCACCTGCTCCTTCATCTCGCGCGCCTCGAGCCCGCCGGTCATCTGGATCAGGCGGTCGGCCAGCGTCGACTTGCCGTGGTCGATATGGGCGACGATGGAGAAATTGCGGATGTGATCGAGGGGAACGGCCATGCATCTTCCGGGGTTCGCGCGGAGCGGCGCCGCGTGCCCGGCTGATAGCAGAGCCGCGCCCCCCGGGGTAGATGGTTTATCCGCGGTTAAGGCCTGCCGCCCCGGGCGGTCAAAACCGGGTGGCCCGGCCCGGGCGGGGCGTGCTTGATGCCGGCCGCGACACCGTGCCCCGGAGACCCGCCATGCGCCTTGCCTGTTCCGGAATGCCCAGCGCCCTCGCCGCCGCCTACCGCGCCGGCGCCCCCGATGCCAATGGCCAGCCGCCGGAGCGGCACATCTCCGATGGCGACGGGGTGCCGTGCCGCCACTGCCTCGGCCTCGTCGCCGCCGGCGAGCCCTACCTGGTGCTCGCCTATCGTCCGTTCGAGCGGGTGCAGCCCTATGCCGAGCTCGGCCCGGTCTTCCTGCATGCCGAGGCCTGTCCGGCCTGGGCTCCGGCCGATGGGCTCCCGCCGCGCGAGCGGCAGGGGAGCGGGCGCATCCTGCGCGGCTATGGCGCCGACGACCGCATCGTCTACGGCACCGGCCGGGTGGTGGCCAATGCCGCCATCGCGGCGGAAGCGGCCGAGCTGCTCTCCCGGCCGGATGTCGCCTACCTGCACCTGCGATCGGCCGCCAACAACTGCTTCACCCTGCGCATCGACCGGGCCTGAGCCTCGCGGGGCCGACGGGGGGCGAGCCCTCAGCGCAGGCAGTAGAATCCGCGCCTGCCGCCTTCCGAGCTGACGGTGCAGTTGGGGTGGTGCGCCGACGGATAGCGGTAGATCCAGTAGTCGGTGCCGAACATGCGGTAGACGCAGACCAGCGCCGGGTTGCGGCCGATGATCTCGATCCTGAGCTCGCGCGGACGCGAGGATTGCGTGGTGGCGATCCACTCCGAGCTGCCGGTGTGGCTGACCCGCGCCTCGGCATTGTCGGGGCAGGTGTGGAACTCGCTGTCGGCGGCAAGGGCCGGCAGGCCGGGGGCGGCGAACAGGCTGGCGGCCAGGGCCAGGACGGGCAGGACGTGACGCATGGGTGATCTCCTCGGGGCCGGCTCGGCGGCGTGTGAGGTGGAGCATCGCCCCGGCGCCGTGAACCGGAACTGAACGCAGCTCGGCGGAAAAGCCAATTGCACCAGGTGGTTAACGGCTCCTGAGCGACCCGGTCGCCGCCCCCTCGTCATGGCACGGATGCCAGACCGGCAGGTCGGCCAGATCGCGTGGGCTCATCGTGCTGACCGGATCGGGATCGATGCGGTTCGCGGCGGCGACCTCTGCCAGGAGGCGACGGATCCAGGTGAAGATTTTGTGCATCGCGGGTTCTCCGTTCCGGGCTTGCATGGGCTGCGTTATCCTCCCGTCCGGCTGCATTCGGCAATCGACAAGAGCTGGCAAGCGCTTTAGATTATCTACATGGCGAGCCCATTCCCCATCCCCCTCAATGCCATCCGCGCCATCGAGATCGTCGCGCGTCGCGGCGCTCTGGCGCCAGCCGCCGAGGAACTGGGCGTGACGCCCGGGGCGGTGAGCCAGCACCTGCGCCGCGCCGAGGAGCGGCTCGGGCACGAGCTGTTCGAACGCACGCCGCAGGGCCTCCGGCCGACCCCGGCGCTGCGCCAGATCCTGCCGCAGCTGAGTGCCGGCTTTACCCAGCTGGCAGATGCGCTCGCCATGCTGCGGCAGGGCGACGAGCGCGTGCTGACGCTCACCGTGGGCAGCGTCTTCGCCTCCCGCTGGCTGGTCTGGCGGCTGGGCAAGTTCTCCGCGCTCCATCCCGGGATCGAGGTGCGGCTGGTGGTGACCGGGCAGATGATCGATCTCGCGCATTCGGACATCGACTGTTCGATCCGCTTCGGGCGCGGCAGCTGGCCCGGCGTGCGGGCCGAGCGGATCGGCGGTGCGCGCTACAGCCCGGTCGCGGCGCCGCCGCTTGCGGCGCTCCTCGCCACGCCGGCCGACCTTGCCCGGGTGCCGATCATCCGCGATACCGCCTCCATGCTCAGCTGGCCGGACTGGTCGGCGGCGGCCGGCATCGCGCCACCCGAGATCGCCGGTCCGCGCTACGACGATCCGGCGCTGGCGTTCGATGCGGCCATTTCCGAGCAGGGCGTGCTGCTGGCGGTCGACATGATGTCGGCCGATGCGGTGAGCGACGGCCGGCTCAGGCGGCCCTTCGCCGTCTCCCTCGACAGCGACATGGGCTACTGGTTCCTCACCCGCGACGGGCGGCGGGAGCCCAGGAAGACCCGCCTGTTTCGCGACTGGCTGCGCGCCGAGGTGTCGGATTCGGCCGACGGCTACGTCGCCCAGCTGAAGCGGAGACGCTTGCCGGACAGTGCGCTCTAGATTAGAAAAGTTCTAATCTATGAGGCCAACCCGTCATGCCGACACGACTTCTCCACCAGGGCCGCCGCGACTTCGAGAGCCTCGACGAGCGCGAAATCCTCTCCCTCGCCGTCGCCGCCGAGGAGGAGGACGGTGCCATCTATGCCGAGATCGCCACCCGCCTCAGCGGCCCCTATCCGGCCTCGGCCAGGGTGTTCGAGGGCATGGCGGCCGAGGAGGACGAGCACCGCCGGCGCCTGCTCGACCTCTATACCGACAAGTTCGGGCCGCGGCTGGTGCCGATCCGCCGCGAGCACGTGCGCGGCTTCATCAGCCGCAAGCCGATCTGGCTGATGCAGGCGATGAGCCTCGAACAGGTGCGCCAGCTGGCCTGGGAGATGGAAGAGGGGGCGGTGCACTTCTACCAGGCGGCCGCCGCCCGCACCACCGACGTCGCCATCCGCAAGCTGCTCGGCGATCTCGCCGCCGACGAGCGCAAGCACGCCGATCTCGCCGACCGGCTGGAAAGCGCCGCGCTCGGCCCCGAAGAGCGGGCCGCCGAAAAGAGCGAGGAGCACCGCCAGTTCGTCCTCACCTATGTGCAGCCGGGCCTCGCCGGGCTGATGGATGGCTCGGTCTCGACGCTGGCACCGGTCTTTGCTGCCGCCTTTGCCACCGGCGATACCTGGCAGACCTTTCTCGTCGGCCTCGCCGCCGCGGTGGGCGCCGGCATCTCGATGGGCTTCACCGAGGCGGCCGCCGACGACGGCAAGCTGACCGGACGCGGTTCGCCCCTCAAGCGCGGCCTCGCCGCCGGGGTGATGACGACGGTCGGCGGGCTCGGTCACGCGCTGCCCTACCTGATCCACGATTTCTGGATCGCCACCGTGGTTGCCGGCCTCGTGGTGGTGGTGGAACTGTGGGCCATCGCCTTCATCCAGCAGCGCTACATGCAGACCCCGTTCTGGCGGGCGGTGCTGCAGGTGGTGCTCGGCGGGGCACTGGTATTCGCCGCGGGAATCCTGATCGGCAGCGCCTGACCGCTCCGGGCGATACCGGCGCTGCAGCAGTTCGGCAACATCCCCGGATGAATGCGGGCACGGCTGCGTCGGACATCTTGCCGATACTGTCCTGCGGGTGCAGCCTGTGCATGAGGCTGGGGATTGAGATCATGTCGATACTGCGATTGAGCAAGGCGACGCTGCTGGCCAGCGTGTTCTCCTTGCCCTTGGGTTTTGCCGCGGTCGCCGCGGACCTGCTGATTCTGTCGCCCGAGCCGGTGTCCGATCAGGACGTCGACTTCGTGCTGCCGGCGGTCTCGGGGCCGAACGGCAAGCTCGAGCTCGATCTCGGCATGGTCACCGATCCCGACAACGCCACCTTCCGCGCGGCCGGCTCGGTGTCGCTGCCGGTGGGCGACAGGTTCGGCCTCCAGGCCGATGCCGCGATCGGCAGCATCGGTGCGGACTGGGCGGTGAGCGGGGCGCTGCACGCCTTCACCCGCGATCCCTCGTCCTACCTGCTGGGCGTCACCGCCGGCATCGTCGTCGCGGACGGCGCGTGGCTGGCGGCCATCGGCCCCGAGGCCGAGCTCTACCTCGATCGCCTCAGCCTCGAGGGCTGGGCCGGCTGGGCCGCGCTCGAATACGAGGACGCCCTGCTCACCGACGAGAGCGGCATCTTCGTCATCGGCGACCTCGCCTGGTATCCGACCGACGACTGGCGCCTGAGCATCGGCGGCGCCTCGGTGCTGGGGCGCGAATCGCTTCGCTTGGCAACCGAGTACCAGTTCGCCGATTTCGGCATGCCGTTCTCCGGCACCGGCGAGCTGCGCGCCTACGATACCGGCGCCTTCTCCGCCAAGATCGGCATCAAGGGCTATTTCGGCGCACCGGACAAGAGCCTGATCGACCGCCACCGCGAGGACGATCCGCCCAACCGGGCGCTCGACCTGTTCGGCGGCGCCGGCGACCTCATCTTCGCCGAGCCGGAGCTTACCGAGGAAGAGCTGTGCGAACTCGATCCGGATTTCGAGTGGATCGAGGGCGAAGGCTGCATGCCGATCCCGGACTGATCAGGGACCGGCCGACCGCTCGTTGACGTACTCGAGGTATTTGCCGCTCGGAGCCGGACGGATGTCGTCGACCGGCACCAGCGTGAGCTCGGCGTCGGCGAAGAACATGCGGCGGAACATCTCGCGCACGCCGTCCGCGTCGATCTGGGCGCGCGTGCCCCTCGGTACGTAGCGGGCCTCGAAGGCGCGCGGGCCGACCTGGGCGAATTGCCACAGGCTGCAGTCGAGCATGTCGCGCGCCGCCTCCTGCATCATGCCCACCGCCTGCCGGCCGTCGGGATGGGTGAAGATGGCGAGGCTGCGGCCCTCGATGCCGGCCAGCACCGGCAGGCCGCGCCCGCAGCGGCACGGCGGCCCGAAGCGGGCGAAATCCCCCTGCTCGTAGCGGATCAGCGGCTGCGCGGTGCTGACGAACGGGGTGACGATCACCCGTCCGCTCTGCCCCTCGGGGACCGGCCGGCCCGCCGCGTCGACGATCTCGACCAGCGCGCTCTCGGCGTGGACGTGCAGCCCGGACTGCCGCTCGCAGGGATGCGCGATCTGGCCCGCCTCCTTGGAACTGTAGGTTTCCATGGTGCGGGCGCCGAGGCCGCGCCGGATCGCCTGCCGGTCGGCTTCGGTCAGCCGCTCGCCATGCGTCATCGCGCAGTCGAGCTGCAGCGTCGCCCCGGTTCTGAGGGCCAGCAGGGCGAGGATATGCAGCGTCTTGGGCCCGGTCGAGACGTAGCGGCTGCCGGTGCGGGCCAGAAACTCGAGCAGTTGCTCGTTGCTGGCCTCCCGGTTGATCCGGAACGCCCGGCCCCGGGTCGATTCGGCCAGCCAGCCGGGTCCCCATGGTCCCAGGTGCTGGCCGTCGGGCCAGGCCGCCGCCGCGCTGTCGCCGTCGCGGGCGGTATAGACCGCCGACCAGTCGAGGCCGGCCCAGGCATGTGCCCGCCAGCGATTGGCATTGGCGGCGATGACGGTCAGCCGGTTGGTGGTGATGCGGATCGGCCGCCCGGTGGAGCCCGAGGTCTCGACGGTGCCGGTGGCGCCGTGGCCGGGCGGCAGCTCGCGCGCCAGCATGGCCTCGCGGTGTTCCGCCATGTCGGCGCGGGTGACGATGGGGATCTCGTGCCAGCGGTCCCAGTCGATGTCGCCGCTCGCGGTGAACACCGGATCGAGCCGGCCGCCGTAGAACGGCACGTGCCTTCTGGCATGGCGCAGCAGCTGGGCGAGCTGGCTGCGCTGGTAGTCGACCAGCGCCGCCGGAGACCAGTACTGGCTCTCCATCAGCATGTCGAAGAACTGGCGCTGCAGGTCGGCGGGCTTCATGCGCCCAGTATGGCGGCGGCGGCGGTGTCGCGGCAAGGCCGCCCGGGCCGCCCGATCCCCTCCCGGCGGGGACAAGTCCGTTCAGCATCGTGACCGCAATTGGGCGGACGATCCAGATAACCTTGAGTTGTCAAAGGCTTGCATATTCACCAATGCGGCAAGATCTGGCGCCGCACCTTGCGCGCAGATGGCCCCGCCGGTCGGATCTCCGCTTGTGGCCGCGCCCCGCGCTTGCCAATATACCCGTACCGCGGACAGTCCTGCCGCCTCCTGCCCCACGTGGTGACGCGACCGCCAGCGATGCCGTTGCTCTCGGATGCCCACACTTACCCGCTGTGGCTCAACCTCATCGCTTTCGCCGTCGCGGCGGCGGTGGTCTGGATCGGCGGCACGCGCCTCACCGGCTTCGTCGATCAGCTCAGCGGCCGCACGGGCATGGGGCAGGCCTTTGCCGGCATGCTGCTGCTGGGGGTGATCACCTCGCTGCCCGAGCTGGCCAATGCCGTCACCGCCTCGGTGCTCGGCGATCCGGCGCTGGCCGTCAACAACCTGCTCGGCGCCGCCTCGATCACCATCTTCCTGCTGGCGCTCGGTGACGCGCTGGTCGGCCGCGAGGCGCTCACCTCGGTGGTTGCCAAGCCCTCCACGCTGATGCTGAGCGTGCTCGGCATGCTGGTGCGCGTGCTCGTCGCGGTCGCCATCGTCACCGGCGATGTGCCGGTCTTCGGTGTCGGCGCCTGGGGGCTGGTGATCGCGCTGGTCGCCATCGGCGCCTTCTGGCTTGCCGCCGGCTACGGCGCGCGCAGCCCCTGGGGTGTGCTGCAGCCCGGCGTCGCGCCCGTCGAGGACGAGGCCGGCGACACCGCCGCGCAGGGGCGCTCGCTGCGGCTGCTGGTGCTCTCCATCGCGGCGAGCGGCGCGGTGATCTTCGTGGCCGGCATCGTGCTCTCCCACATGGGTGAGGCGATTGCCCGGCAGACGGGCCTCGGCAGCGGGCTCGTCGGCTTCCTGCTGATCGGGGCGGTCACCTCGATGCCGGAGCTGAGCACCATGGTCGAAGCCCTGCGCCGCCGGCGCTTCGAGCTGGCCTTCGGCCAGGTGCTGGGCACCAATCTGGTCAATATCTCGATGATCCTCGTCGCCGACATCGCCTTCTCCGGTGGCCCGGTGATCAACGAACTGGGCCGCTTCGAGGCGATCTCTGCCCTGCTCGGCGCCATGCTCATCGGTGTGTTTCTCGTCGGCCTTCTGGAGCGCCGCAACCGCACGGTGCTGCACATGGGCTACGACGCGCTGGTCGTCGTCGTGCTGTTCCTCGCCGGGGTGGCCCTGCTCACCCGGCTATAGGTTCCCGTCATCCCGGGAAACGCGAGTCGAGCACGGCTCCGACCCTAGCGCACTCGGCGGCGATCTCGGCGGCGAAGTCGGCCAGCATCACGCGCTCCAGCACCCCGGCATTGCGCACGACCATGGCGATGTCGCGATGCACCGGATCGACGTCCGATGGCACGATTTCGGCGAGCCGCCCCTCGGCAATGTCGTCCCGGACGGCCGAGTGGACGAAGAAGCCGACCCCTTCGCCCTTGATGGCGATGCGGCGGGCCGGCCCGGTGGGCAGTTCCACCGAGACCGGGGCGCGCCGGAACAAGGCCAGCGCCGCGTCCGGATAGACCTGCCACCAGTTGATCGAGATCAGCCGCGGCACGCGCTTCAGCACGTCGTCCATGCGCGGGCCCGGTCCGAGTTCCGCGGCGATCGCCGGGGTCGTGACCATCGGCACGCGCTCGCGCATCACGAGGAGCGGCTCGAGGTCGGTGATCAGCGGGTCGAGATTGGGCCAGCACAGGATGCCCAGTTCGATCTCGCGCTCGCGCAGCATGGCGGCGATCTGGTTCTGCCGCCCCTCGTTGATCACCACGTCGACCGAGGGATATTTCGCCTGGAAGCGCAGCAGCGACTCGGTGATCAGCGGCGACACGAGGCTGCGCAGCGAGCCGATCGAGACGCGGCCGCGCTCGACCCGGCGCAGCGCCTCCCTGGCCTCCTGGGCGGCCGACAGGATGCGGCGCGCATAGGGCAGGAAGGTCATCCCCTGGTCGGTCAGGCTGATGGTGCGGCCACGGTGGAACAGCGGCACCCCGAGCAGCTCCTCGAGCGCCCGCATCCGCATCGACACCGTGGCCTGGGTGACGTTGAGCCGCGCTGCCGCCCGGGTGAAGCTCAGGTCCTGCGCGATGCGGTCGAAGGTTCTGATCTGGTCGAGATCCATGGGTCGGCCTGGCCTGTGGCAGGGGGGCGGCGGCAGAAAGCGGGCGTGCCACTGGATAGGCCGACGGGGAGGTGCGGGCAAGATGCTTGCGGCACGAGGGACCCCGCACACCCCGCCCGTGCCCTGCGGGCGCGGCCGATGCGGACGGATCAGCGGTCTCCCCGCCGGGCCGCTATCGGGCCTTGTGCCGCGCCGCCTCGCGCCGCTCCCGCTTGGCTGCCTTGTTGCGCGCCGCGGCCGTTGCCGCGTCGTCGCCCAGGTGCGCCTCGCCGCGGGCCCGGGCCAGTCGCATCTGGCGCTCGCGCTCGCGCACGCCGGCCGGGTTGGCGGCGGTACAGTCGGGGCACAGCGCATCGACGATCCGGTCCGGCGGATACGGGTTGCGGCAGGCCCGGCACAACACTGCCTCGCCCTGCCGCAGGCCGTGGCTGACGGCGACGCGTTCGTCGAAGACGAAACACTCGCCGAGAAAGCGGCTCTCCGTTTCCGGCACGGTCTCGAGGTACTTGAGGATGCCGCCCTTCAAATGGAACACCTCCTTGAACCCCTTCGACAGCATGTAGCTCGAGGCCTTCTCGCAGCGGATGCCGCCGGTACAGAACATGGCGACCTTCGGGTGCCGGGCCGGGTCGAGGGTGGCGACGTAGTCCTTGAACTGGGTGAAGCTCTGCGTGCCGGGATCCCGGGCATTGCCGAAGCTGCCGAGGCGGAACTCGTAGTCGTTGCGGGTGTCGATCAGGGTGACGTCGTTGCGCGCGATCAGGCCGTTCCAGTCCGCCGGCTCCACATAGGTGCCGACGGTCAGCGCCGGATTGGCCTCGGGGGCGCGCAGCGTGACGATCTCGGGCTTGAGCCGTACCTTCATGCGGTGGAACGGCATCGTCTCCGCCGGAGAGAACTTGGCCTCGGCCCCGGCGAGGCGGCCGGCCCAGAGCGGGGCGGAGCCGAACCAGGCCAGCAGGTCGTCGATCGCTGCGGCGGTACCGGCTACCGTGCCGTTGATCCCCTCCGGTGCCAGGATGAAGGTGCCGCGAATCCGTCTTGCGCAGCAGAACTGCGCCAGCTCCGGCTTCAGCGCCGCCGCATCGGGCAGGTCGGCGAACTTGTAGAGCGCCAGAACCTTGTAGGGGCCCTGGCTTTGGGGCAGGTTGGCGGCGATTTCAGCGGGCTCGGTCATGGCCGGGCGGGTGTAGCATCCGCCGGGCGCAACCGGCAAATCGGACCAATCGGGAGACCACCATGACCTATCGGGCCAGTGACGCACGCTATGGCGGCGGCATGCAATATCGCTACTCCGGCCGCTCCGGGCTCAGGCTGCCGGTGATCTCGCTCGGCCTGTGGCAGAACTTCGGCGGCACCCGCGACTATCCGTCCGCCTTCGAAATCCTCTCCTACGCCTTCGACAAGGGCGTCACCCACTTCGACCTCGCCAACAATTACGGCCCCCCGCCGGGCGCCGCCGAGGAGCTGTTCGGCGACATGATGGCGCGCGACTTCCGCCCCTATCGCGACGAAATGATCATCTCGAGCAAGGCCGGCTGGGAGATGTGGCCGGGCCCCTACGGCAACTTCGGCTCCCGCAAGTACCTCATCGCCTCGGCCGATCAGAGCCTGCGGCGTATGGGGCTCGACTATGTCGATATCTTCTACTCGCACCGCTACGACCCCGCGACCCCGCTTGAGGAAACCATGGGGGCGCTGGCGCAGCTGCATCGGCAGGGCAAGGCCCTCTACGTCGGCATCTCGTCCTATCCCGAGGCGCAGACGCGCGAGGCGCACCGGATTCTCGCGCAGATGGGCGTTCCCTGCCTGATCCACCAGCCGAGCTATTCGATCCTCAACCGCTGGATCGAGGACGACGACACCATCGGGGCGTGCGGCGAACTGGGGATCGGCATCATCGCGTTCTCGCCGCTGCAGCAGGGCATCCTCAGCGGCAAGTACAACCGCCTGCGGGGCGACCTGGCCGGTACCCGTGCCTCGGAGAACTACTCGCTCAACCCCGGCCGGCTGGAACCGCGGATACTAGAGGCGGTCGAGCAGCTGGGCGAGATCGCCAGGGCCCGCCGGCAGTCTCTGGTGCAGCTGGCGCTCTCCTGGGTGCTGAGGCGCAGCGAGATGACCTCGGCGCTGATCGGCGTCCGCACGCTCGAGCAGCTCAAGGACTGCCTGGGGGTGCTCGACAACCTCGCACTCGAGGACGGCGAAATCGCCGCGATCGACGCAGCGGCGGCGGGCGGGCTGGTCAACGGTCGGCCCGGGCGGTAGCCGGTCGGCGGCGCCGCTCCGGCGCGTCAGGTCGGCGGCGTGCCGTTCTGATGCAGCACGTGGCCGGCGAGGTACAGGGAGCCGGCAAACACCACGCGCACCGCGACGCCCGGCGCCGCGGCGCCCGCCAGGGCACTGAGGATCGAGCGGGACCGGACCGCGTCTAAACCCGCGGCCAGCGCCTGCTCGGCGATCACATGGGCAGGGTGGGCATTGGGTTCGCCGGGGATGGTCAGGGCGAACAGCTTGTTCACCTTGCCGGCGAAGGGGCCGAGGAAATCCGCCGGCCTGCGCGTGTTCATCAGCCCCATGACGATCACCAGCGGCAGCGGCCGCCGCGCCTGCATCTCGTCGAGCGCCACGGAGAGGGCCGCTGCCCCATGGGCATTGTGCCCGCCATCGAGCCAGAGTTCCGATCCCGCCGGCAGCAGCTGCAGCAGCGTGCCGGCGACCGGCTGCAGCCGGGCCGGCCAGTTCACCTCGCGCAGGCCGGCGGCGATATCGGCCTCGTGGGCGGGCAGGCCGAACTGCCGGACCGCGGCGATCGCCACGGCTGCATTGTCGAACTGGTGCGGGCCGGCCAGCGCCGGCGGCGGCAGGTCCAGTAGGCCCGCTTCGTCCGAATAGACGAGGCGGCCGTGCTCGGCGTGGCCCTCGAAATCCTCGCCCGCGATCACCGGGCGGATGCCGAGCCGGGCCGCCGCGCGCACCAGCACCTCGCGCCCTTCGTCGCGCTGTCGGGCGAACACCGCCTTGGCGCCGCGCTTCAGGATGCCGGCCTTGCTGACGGCGATCTCGGCCACGCTATTGCCGAGGAAGGCCTGGTGGTCGAGGTCGACCGGGGTGATGATCACGCCGAGCGGCCGCTTCACCACGTTGGAGGCATCGTAGGTGCCGCCCATGCCGGTTTCGAGCAGCAGGTAGTCGGCCTTCACTTCGGCGAAGAGCCTGAACGCTGCCGCCGTGGTGATCTCGAAGAACGTGATCGGGTCGCCGCCATTGGCCGCTTCGCAGAACTCCAGCGCCTGGTTGAGGCGGCGGGACGACACCAGCGTGCCGGCCAGCCGGATGCGCTCGTTGAAGCGCACCAGGTGCGGCGAGGTCATCACGTGTACGCGCTGGCCGGCGGCCTCGAGGAAGGCGCGCAGGTAGGCGACCGTCGAGCCCTTGCCATTGGTGCCGGCGACGTGGATCACCGGCGGCAGGTGCTCCTCGGGGTGGCCGATCTTGCCCAGCAGGCGCTCGATGCGCTCGAGGCTGAGGTCGATCAGCTTGGGATGCAGCGCCAGGAGGCGCCGGAGGATGGCGTCGGTACGGGACACGGGGACGAGGTTCTCGAACAGCAGCACGGCGCGCTTCTAGAGCATTTGTCGGCCCGATGAAATCGGCCAGCTCCGGATCCCGGGGTGTCGCCCCGGCTATTCGGCGTGTGCCGCCTCGGCAATGGCCGGCAGGTCCTGGCTCGAACTGGTGTTGATCGGCGTGGCGAGCCGCGCCGGGGCGGTGGCGCTCAATTCCTCGCGCGCCTCGGCGCGGGTCAGGATGCCGACCAGCGAGCCGATCGTCTCACGCAGGTTGTGCCGGTGCACCACCATGTCCACCATGCCGTGCTCGTACAGGTATTCCGAGCGCTGGAAGCCCTTGGGCAGCTTCTCGCGGATGGTCTGCTCGATGACGCGCGCCCCGGCAAAGCCGATCAGCGCGCCGGGCTCGGCAATATGCACGTCGCCCAGCATGGCATAGGAGGCGGTGACGCCCCCGGTGGTCGGGTTGGTCAGCACCACGATGAAGGGGAGGCCAGCTTCGCGCAGCCGGAGGACCGCCACCGTGGTCCGGGGCAACTGCATCAGCGACAGGATGCCCTCCTGCATGCGTGCGCCGCCGGAGGCGACGAACAGGATGAAGGCGGTCTTGTTGCGCACCGCCGTCTCGAGCCCGGTCACGATCGCCGAACCGGCGGCCATGCCGAGCGAACCGCCGAGGAAGTCGAAATCCTGCACCCCGACCGTCACCGCCGTGCCGAACAGCTCGCCGGTGGCGACCAGCACGGAATCCTCCATGCCGGTCTTCAGCCGCTGGTCCTTCAGCCGGTCCGTATAGCGCTTGGAATCGCGGAACTTCAGCGGGTCCTGCGCCACTGCGGGCAGCGGCACGCTCTGGTGGCGCCCTTCGTCGAGGAACGTCGACAGCCGGTCCGTCGCCTTGATCTTCATGTGGTACCCGGAATTGGGCACCACCCACATGTTGGCCTCGAGGTCGCGGTAGAACACCATCTCGCCCGACTCGGGGTCCTTGACCCACAGGTTCTCCGATCCGGTGTCCTTCGGTTTCAGGAAGGAGCGGATGCGGGGACGGACGACGTTGTTGATCCAGTTCATCTGCCTAGCGCCTGTTTGGGGTCCGGCTTCGCGGGCGTCGCAGGGGACGACCGGCGCGGACCTATAGGGTGATTGTGGCAAATGTTATCAGGTCGCGACGGCACGGTTAAGGGCGGCGACGGGGTTTGCCCGGAATAGGGCAAGCTCAGCCCCTCGCTCGCCGCACGCCGTCCGCCAGCGAGGAGACGAGGCTCGTGACCGCCGTGACCGTGCCCGGACCCGGCCTGCCGTCCACCAGCGAGCCGGCGACGGCGTTGCACAGCGCGGTGCCGACCACCACTCCGTCGGCATCGCGCCCGATCAGTGCGGCGTCTTCGGCGGTCTTGATGCCGAAGCCGACGGCCACCGGCAGCCTGGTATGCGACTTGATGCGCTTGACCGCCTCGCCCACCGCGGCATGGCTCTTGATCGCGGCGCCGGTAATGCCGGTCATCGACACGTAGTAGACAAAGCCCGATGTATTGGCCAGCACCGCCGGCAGGCGCCGGTCGTCGGTGGTGGGAGTCGTCAGCCGGATGAAGCTGAGGCCGGCGGCCAGCGCCGGGATGCACAGCTCCGCGTCCTCCTCGGGCGGCAGGTCGACGACGATCAGACCGTCCACTCCCGCCGCGATGGCCGCGGCGATGAAGGCCTCGACACCGAAGATGTAGATCGGGTTGTAGTAGCCCATCAGCACGATCGGGGTGGCGTCGTCGGTCTTGCGGAACGCCTCGACCATGGCGAGCGTCTTCCTCAGAGTCTGCCCGGCCGCCAGCGCCCGCTGCCCGGCGAGCTGGATGCCGGGGCCATCCGCCATCGGATCGGAGAAGGGCATGCCCAGTTCGATGACGTCGGCACCCGCCGCCGGCAAGGCCTCGAGGATGGCCTGCGCCGTGGCGAGGTCCGGATCGCCGGCCATGACGAAGGTCACCAGCGCCGGACGGTTCTCGGCGGCGCACTTGGCGAAGCGGAGAGGAATGCGGGGGGGCATCACTCGATCAGTCCCAGGTAGCGGCCGACGCTCTCGACATCCTTGTCGCCACGTCCCGACAGGCACAGCACGATGGTCTCGTCCTTGCCCATGGTCGGGGCGAGCTTCAACACCTCGGCGAGACCATGAGCGCTCTCCAGCGCCGGGATGATTCCCTCCAGCCGGGTACAGAGCTGGAACGCTTCCAGCGCCTCGTTGTCGGTGATCGGCACGTAGGTCACCCGCTTGGTGTCGTGCAGGTAGGAATGCTCCGGCCCCACGCCCGGATAGTCGAGGCCGGCCGAGATCGAGTGTCCCTCGAGGATCTGCCCGTCCGCATCCTGCAGCAGGTAGGTCCGGTTGCCGTGCAGGACGCCCGGCCGCCCGCCGGTCATCGATGCGGCATGGCCGTTCTCGACCTCGATGCCATGCCCGCCGGCCTCGGCGCCGTAGAGTTTCACCGAATCGTCGTCGAGGAAGGCGTGGAAGGTGCCGATGGCGTTCGAGCCGCCGCCGACGCAGGCGACCACGGCGTCGGGCAGCTTGCCCTCGGCCTCGAGGTGCTGGAGCCGGATTTCCTCGCCGATCACCGACTGGAAATTGCGCACCATCTCCGGATAGGGGTGCGGGCCCGCGGCCGTGCCGATCAGGTAGTAGGTCGTGTCGACATTGGTGACCCAGTCGCGCAGCGCCTCGTTCATGGCGTCCTTCAGCGTGCCGGCGCCGGCGGTGACCGGGCGAACCTCGGCGCCGAGCATCTTCATGCGCAGCACGTTCGGCCACTGCCGCTTCACGTCGGTGGCACCCATGAAGATCGTGCACGGGAAGCCGAAGCGGGCGCACACCGTCGCTGTCGCGACACCATGCTGGCCGGCCCCTGTCTCGGCGATGATCCGCGTCTTGCCCATGCGCTGGGCCAGCAGGATCTGGCCGACGCAGTTGTTGAGCTTGTGGCTGCCGGTGTGGTTCAGCTCTTCGCGCTTGAAGTAGATCCTGGCGCCGCCCAGGTGCTGCGTCAGGCGCTCGGCGAAGTAGAGCGGCGAGGGGCGGCCGGTATAGTGTTCGCCCAGATCCTTGAGTTCGGCCTGGAACGCGGGGTCGACCTGCGCCTTGCGGTAGGCCGCCTCGAGGTCGAGGATCAGCGGCATCAGGGTCTCGGCGACGAAACGTCCGCCATAGAGCCCGAAGCGACCATGGTCGTCCGGGCCGTTGCGCAGGGAATTGGCCCCGGTCGCTGTCACTTCAAGCTCCTGCTCCGCGCCGGCTAGCTGTGGGCCTGGCGCGCCTTCTCGATGAATGAGCGGATCAGGCCGGCATCCTTGACGCCCGGCGCCGTCTCCACACCCGATGATACGTCCACCCCGTGCGGTCGGACCACGCCGATCGCCTCGCCGACCGTCTGCGGCGTGAGGCCTCCGGAAAGCATGAAGGCGAGGCCGGGGTCAAGCGCCTTGAGCAGCCCCCAGTCGAATGGAACGCCAAGTCCGCCGGGTCGATCGGAACCCTTGGGTGCCTTGGCATCGAGCAGCAGCCGATCGGCGGCCTCGGCATAGGCGGCGACGCCGGCGACGTCCTCGGCGGTGCCGATCGACAGCGCCTTGAGGATGGCGATCCCGGCCTCGTCGCGGATCGCCTCGACCCGGTGCGGCGTCTCCGGCCCGTGCAGCTGGATCCAGTCCGGCGACAGCGCCGCCACCTCCATGACGCAGGAATTGTCGGGATTGACCAGCACCACGCAGGTTTCGATGCGCCCCCGCGCCGACGAGATCAGCAGTTGCAGGGTCTCGAGATCGACATGCCGGGGACTGCGCTCGAAGTGCATGAAGCCGACCATGTCGGCGCCGGCCTCGATGCAGGCCTCCAGGATCGGTAAGGTCTTGATGCCGCAAATCTTGACGATGAGGGGATCGGCCATCGGCTCGCTAGCTCGTGGGGGCGAGTTCGTCGGGACGGATCAGCGGGCTGTCCGGGGCGCGGCGCGCCACTTCGAGTTCGCGGTGCAACCGCTCGGTCTCGCGCCGATAGTGCCGCTCGTCGCGACGGTGCGGACCCTGCGCGAACCAGGTCGCGATGCCGCCCAGCACCACGCCCACCAGCAGCACCACGAACAGCACGATGAACATCGGCACCCCGACGCCGGTCGCGGCAATGGCTTCGGGCGGTGCCAGCGGATTGAGATTGATCACCACCAGCTGCCGGTTGGCGAGCGCAAACACGATCAATGCCGCACAGAGCGGCACCAGCACGACCCAGCCCACGACGCGTTTGATCATGTGACTCGCTTCAGGTCACCCGGCGCGGTTGATCCGTTCCCGGATCTCCTTGCCGGCCTTGAACTGGGGCACGTATTTTTCGCCCACATCGACAGTTTCGCCGGTCCGGGGATTGCGCCCCACGCGGGCCGGACGGTTCTTGACCGAGAATGCTCCGAAACCACGCAGTTCCACCCGGTCGCCCCGGGCCATCGCATCACCCACCTCGTCGAGGATGGCGTTCACGATCTTCTCGATATCACGCTGGAACAGATGCGGATTCTCGTCGGCCAGTTTCTGCACGAGCTCGGACTTGATCATACCGCCCCCGGCGCCTCCACTAGGATCGATGGTTCTCACATCGCCGGGGTAGCCTGCCAAAGCGAGACCAGCCCGTCAAGCGCGATCGGTCCGGTCGCCGGCAGGCCCAGCGCGGCGCGCGCGCTCTGGCCGAGCCACCGCGAGGGGCTGAACCAGCCCTCCTCGGGCAGTGGGTAATGGTCGATCACCGGCAGGTCCGCCGGCACGGACCTTTCGCTCTCGAGCCAGGCAATCGCTTCGGCCTGCCCGCCGAGGGCGTCGATCAGGCCGCTGTCCAGCCCCTGCCGGCCAGTGAGGATGCGGCCGTCGGCGAGCGCGAGGGCCGCCTGCTTTTCGAGGCTCCGGCGCTCGGCGACCACCTCGACGAACCAGGCGAACGAATCGTCGACGAGCCGCTGCAGGCTTGCCCGCGCCTCGCCCTGCAATGGGTCGTCGATGTCGGGTTCGGCCTTGAGCGGTCCGGTCTGAACCTTGTCGAAGTCCACCCCTATGGTGGCGAGCAATTTGCCCGCATCGACATGCTGGTAGAGCACGCCGATCGAGCCGACGATCGACAGTCGCCTCGCAACAATCCGGTCGGCGGCGATGGCGGTCATATAGGCGGCCGATGCCCCAAGCTCGCGGACCACGGCCACCACCGGCTTTCGCGCCCTCAGCGCGGTGAGCGCCTCGTACAGTTCCTCGCCCCCGGCTGTCGTGCCGCCCGGCGAGTTGATGTCGACGATCACCGCCTTGATGCTGTCATCCTCGGCCAGGTCCTCCAGGATGCGCAGTCGCGCCGGATCGGTCGCGATGGTCCCCAGGATGCCGACCCGCGCGATCTGCTGGCTCGGCCCGGCCGTTTCCATTGCCACCCGCCCCACGATGGCAAGGATGGCGACGATCAGGGCGAGCGTGAACAGCACCCGCCACAGCCTCCTCGAGCGCCGCAGCTTCGCATTGGCCGGTATCAGGTGAGCCGGATCGCCGGAAAACTCGCTCATCGTCGCCTCGCGCCGCAATGGGGGGTGCAGGCGGGGTAGCGGGGGACCGCGGCAAATGCAAGGGCGCCCGGCGGGCGGTCGACCGGTCCGTCTGTCGCGCCGGCTACGCCAGCTGTCGCACCATGTAGCGCGCGCTGGCCTCGTAGCTCAGCAGCTTGCCATAGAGCTCCGGCACGTCGACCACCGCGAAGTCGTGGCGTTCCCAGAATGGGATGGAGCCATTGACCGCCACCAGCGTCATGGTGGGATAGCCCTCGGCGCGGGCGTGCTTGGTGAGCGCTGAAAGGATCTGGCTGGCCGCCCCGATGCGGCGCGCCACCGGCAGCAAGGCGAGGTCGTGCAGGTAGTAGGTGTCGGGTTCCTCGGGCAGGCGGCCAAGCAGGGTATTGAGCGGCGGCAGAGTGCCGTAGCGCCAGGGGTGGCTGAGGACGTAGCCCACCGGCTTTTCGCCGATCTCGAGCAGGTAGCAGCCGTTGCGGTACAGCCTCTGGCGCTCGGCCAGCACCTCCCCTGCCTCGTAGAAGTCGACATGCACCGCGTCGGCAATGCCCTGTACGGCCGGCAGGTCATAGGCGGTCAGCGCCCGCCAGGCGACGTCCCTGAGCATCTGGAACTCCTCGAACAAAGGGCCCGCGCCAGTGGCGCGAGCCCGAAGAGCATGGCGGCGTCGCCGGCTTAGTTGTCGCCGCGACCCTTGAGCGCGGCGCCCAGGATGTCGCCCAGCGAAGCACCCGAATCCGACGAGCCGTAGGCCGCCACGGCCTCCTTCTCCTCGGCGATCTCGAGCGCCTTGATCGACAGCTGGATGCGCTGCGTCTTGCGGTCGTACTGGGTGACGCGTGCGTCGACCTTCTCGCCCTTGCTGAACCGCTCGGGACGCTGGTCATTGCGGTCGCGGCTGAGGTCGGCACGACGGATGAATGCCGTCATCTCGGTGTCGTTGATGCGCACTTCGATGCCGCCGTCATTGACCTCGGTCACCGTGCCGGTGACCACCGAGCCCTTGCGGATGCCGTCGCCGCTCTCGGCCGTATCGGCGACCGCCAGCTGCTTGATGCCCAGCGAGATGCGTTCCTTCTCGACGTCGACGTCGAGCACCTTGGCCTTGACCACGTCGCCGCGGTTGTACTCGTCGAGCGCCTGCTCGCCCGGCTTCTGCCAGTCGAGGTCGGACAGGTGCACCATGCCGTCCACATCGCCGTCGAGGCCGATGAACAGGCCGAACTCGGTCTTGTTCTTGACCTCGCCCTCGACGGTGGTCCCCACCGGGTACTTGTCCGCAAAGGTCTCCCACGGGTTGGCGAGGGTCTGCTTGAGGCCCAGCGAGATGCGGCGCTTCTCGGGATCGACCTCGAGCACCATCACTTCCACCTCCTGCGAGGTGGAGACGATCTTGCCCGGATGGACGTTCTTCTTGGTCCAGCTCATCTCCGAGACGTGGATCAGGCCTTCGATGCCCGGCTCCAGCTCGACGAATGCACCGTAGTCGGTGATGTTGGTGACCCGACCGGTGAACTTGGCGCCGACCGGGTACTTCACGGCAATGCCGTCCCACGGATCGGCCTGCAGCTGCTTCATGCCCAGGCTGATGCGGTGGCTCTCGTGGTTGATGCGGACGATCTGCACCTTGATGGTCTCGCCGATCGACAGCACTTCGGACGGGTGATTGACCCGGCGCCAGGCGATGTCGGTGACGTGCAGCAGGCCGTCGATGCCGCCCAGGTCGACGAACGCACCGTAGTCGGTGATGTTCTTGACCACGCCATCTACGACCTGGCCTTCCTCGAGCTGCTGGACGATCTCGCTGCGCTGCTCGGCGCGGCTCTCTTCGAGGATGGCGCGACGCGACACGACGATGTTGCCGCGACGCTTGTCCATCTTGAGGATCTGGAACGGCTGCGGCACGTTCATGAGCGGGCCGATGTCGCGGATCGGGCGGATGTCCACCTGGCTGCGCGGCAGGAAGGCGACGGCGCCCTCGAGGTCGACGGTGAAGCCGCCCTTGACCTGGTTGAAGATGATGCCTTCGACGCGCTGGTTGGCGTTGTACATCTCTTCCAGCTTGACCCAGCTCTCCTCGCGGCGAGCTTTTTCCCGGCTGAGGACTGCCTCGCCGACGGCGTTCTCGACGCGATCGACATAGACTTCCACGGTCGAGCCGACCTTGATGGTGCCGTCACGGCCGGCGGCGCCGAACTCCTTGAGCGCGATGCGCCCCTCGGTCTTGAGGCCGACATCGATGATGGCGAGATCCTTTTCGATCGCCACCACGGTGCCCTTGACCACGGTCCCTTCCATCGGCTCGTTCTCGAGGAACGAGTCCATCAACAGGGATTCGAAATCTTCCTTGGAAACAGACTGAACTGCCAAACTGGTTCTCCAATGCGCCCGGCGGTTTGAAGTGAAGGCCCGAGTGCCAATCGCCGTCTGCGGCGATCCGGTGCGCTGGCGCGCGAGCCAATGGTGATGAGATGGTTTTTCCGCTGCCGGCCCTTGGGCTTTGCTTCGGGGGGCGGAGACGCAAGGGTTGGTTTAGGAGCTATGCCCCGCCTTGCGCGCCATGACCCCGTCGACAATGGCGACGGCTGCGCGAAGTGCGGCCTCTATATCGAGAAGAGTCGTGTCCAGCAAGTGGGCATCGGGCGCCCGGTAGAAGCCGCCATTTGGATTGGCCATGTCCCGCGCGTCCCGCTCTTCGATCTGGTGATAGAGCGCGTAGCGGTCCACCGGTATCCCACGCGCCTCGAGCTGGCGGGCCCGGCGCTCCATGCGCGCCTTGCTGTCGGCGGAAATGAACAGCTTGACGTCGGCCTCGGGCGCGATGCGGGTGCCGATGTCCCGGCCATCGAGCACGGCGCCGCCGGGCTGCGTCGCGAAGCGGCGCTGCAGGTCGAACAGCGCCGCCCGCACCGCGGCGATCACCGCTACCTTGCTGGCCAGCACGCCGATGTCGGCGCCGCTCAATTCGCCGGCGTCGAGCGGCGCGGCGTCGATCTCGCGTGCCGCGCGGATCGCCGCGACCTCGAACTGATCGGTTCCCTCGAGGCGCGCCGCGGCCTTCCCTACCGCCCGGTACAGCAGGCCGGTGTCGAGATGTGGCAGGCCATAGTGCCGGGCAAGGCCCGCCGCCAGCGTTCCCTTGCCCGAGGCGGCCGGGCCGTCCACCGCGATGATCATGTCGCTCTCCACGTCTCCCGGCACGTCTGCCGGCCTGCCTAACACGGAGCATTCCAGCCCCGCCAGCATCCTTCTGCCCGCCCCGGCGGATCGGTGCCGCGCGCCGCATTTTGGGTTTGACAGGGCCCGGCTTTCCTCCTAACCGGACGGTTCCCAGCGGGGTGGCCCCCGCCTTTCTAGTGAGGAAGCAATTGGCCAAGGACGAACGCGGTACCAAGCGGGAAGACCCCGATACCGGCAAGAAGTTCTACGATCTGAACAAGGATCCGATTGTCTCGCCCTATACCGGGAAGTCGTACCCGCGTTCCTACTTCGATCAGACGGTGCTGGCCAAGATCAAGGCCGCGCCCGAGCCCGAAGAGGACGAAGAGGAAATCGAGATCGAGGAGGCCGCGCAGCCCGGCGCTCCCGAAATCGTCTCGCTCGAGGACGCTGACGCCGAGGAAGCCGGTCCCGAGGGTGAGGAAATCCCCGATGTCGAGGACGTGGAAGACGTCGAGGACCTCGGCGACGACGATGCCGACGTCTTCCTCGAGGAAGACGAGGACGAAGACGAGGACCTCGACTTCGACGTCGGCGGCGGCGACGAGCGGTAAACCCCGCCGGGTCGACTCACCCCGCGAAAAAGCCGCTTGCATGAGCGGGGCCAAGTGGGTAGACAGCACCGCGCTTCGACGGGTTCGCCCGCCGCAGCGCAGCATCCCAAGGCGCGGGGGACCGCGCCACCGGACGTGACTCGAGAGGGTCTGGCTGGGGCCATAGCTCAGTTGGGAGAGCGCTTGAATGGCATTCAAGAGGTCGTCGGTTCGATTCCGATTGGCTCCACCACCTTCCGGTCGTTTGTCGCGCTGAAGACACGACCGCCTTCCACCAAAATCATCGCTTTTGCGGCCGCCAGCGGTGCCCTGCCGCCCGCGAGCGGCGCTTGACGGTCGGGCGCGGCGCAGGTTCGTCATTCGAGCGGACGCATGCGAACAGACCTCGTCGTTCGGCAACGACGCTATCCTGCGCGTGTTCAGAGCTTCCGCGCCGTCGTGCACCCGCTGCCGCTACCAGGCGTAGTAGGGGCGAACGGCCTCTTCGTCCTTGAGATCGAGTGCCTCGAGCGACATCGATTGCTGCAGGTCGGCCAGGAGTCCGCGAAGTCCCCGCTTGCGAGGGTCGAGCCGGTTTAGCAGCTCGTTGGTCTGGCGCAGCCGGCGGACCAGAGTGCGCATGAACACGATGGCCTGTTCCGGGTGGTCCTGCAGCGACGCGATGAACTCGTCATAGGTGGTGACGGTGCACTCGACGTCCGTCGTCGCCGACACGGTGGCCGAGCGCGGCCCCGGCTCCAGCAGGCTCATCTCGCCGAACACCTCGCCGGCGTTCAGCACGGCCACCCGGTTCTTGCCGACCGTGACCTTGACCGCCCCGCTCACCAGCAAATAGGCGGAGTCGCCGTCCTCCCCCTCGGTAAGGATCGTCTCACCAGCCTTGAACCGCACAGTCTTCATCGTCCCCTCCCGACAGGCTCGTGCCGGTTCCCTAGTTTTTTGACTACTCTCGGGCAGGCAGCTTAAGTGCCGGGCAGCGACCGATGCAAGAGGGCGCCCGCGGCAACCGGTCAGCGCTCGTAGACGACACTGAGATCGGTGGAGTTGCGCTCGCCCATGTAGCGCAGGAAGCGCTGGTGCACTTCCTCGGCATGCTCGTGTGCCAGATGCTCCGCAAGAACCTCGTCGCGCGCTGCGATGGCGGCGATCTGCGCATCGTGTGCATCGCACAGGCTCTCGGGCAGCGTGTCGCCATAGGAGCGGAAATAGAGGCGCAGCGTGCGCCGGCCCTCGTCGAGTATGCGGCGGTAGGTATCGGTGAGGATGCGGTTGCGCCCCGCATTGGCCATCGCCAGGTGCAGAGTCGCGTTCTGCCGGATCATCCCCAGCGCGTCGTTTGCCCTGACGCGACTGCGGAACTCATCATTTGCGGCGCGGATGGCAGCGAGGTCTGCGTCGGTGCGGTGCCGCGCCGCGAGACGGAAGACCGCGCGCTGGATCAGGTCGAGCGCGTCCACATAGGCCGGAAACTCGTCGAGGTTCAGCGGCGCGACCACGGTACCCTTGTTCGGAACCGTCTGCACCAGCCCTTCCGCGGCGAGGCGGACCAGTGCCTCGCGCACCGGCGAGCGGGAGACCTTGAAGCGCTCCGCGAGGTTCGACTCGTCGATCAGCTGGCCCGGCCGGAGTTCCAGCGACAGGATTTCGTCACGCAGGCGCTCGAACACCAGGATCGCGCCATAGCCGTGCGCCGGTTCGCCATCGGCCTGGAGCTTTTTGACCGTCCGCCTGGTCGCCATGTCGCCTCTCAGCTCCCCTCCGTTGCCGCCACCAGCCGGGCTGCCGCCAAGTCCTCTATCGCCGCGCCGACCGATTTGAACAGTGTGATCTCGTCGTCCGAACGCCGACCCGGATGTCGACCGGTGACCAGTGCGGCGAGGTCGGCGGCCACGTCTTCCCAGCGGAAACGGCCTTCCGCCTCCGCCTGCAGCAGATCGCCGGCCTCCGCGCGCGCTCCGCCCTCGGTGTCGATGAACACGGTCGCTCTTGCCACAGCCTCGGCATCGACCTCCCGCATGCCTGGCGTGAAGGCACCGACCAGGTCGAGATGCGCGCCCGCCCGAAGCGCCGCCCCCTGCACCAGGGGAACGGCGGAGAGCGTCGCAGTCGAAACGATGTCGGCCTCGGCGGTGGCCCGCTGCAGATCGCCCGCGACCACCGCGCCGACTGCCCCGGCAAGGGCCTCGGCCTGCTCGGCGCGGCGGGACCACACCAGCACGCGCGAGATCGGGCGTACGGTGCGATGCGCCTCAATCAGAAGCCTCGCCATCCGGCCGGCCCCAACCATCAGCAGCGTTTCGCTGTCGGGTCGCGACAGCATCTGCGAGGCCAGGGCAGACGTGGCGGCAGTCCGACGCGCTGTCAGCATGCCGCCGTCGATCAACGCCTCGATCGCCCCGGTTCGCGCGCTGCACAACAGGTAAGCCGCACTCACCGCCGGCAGTCCGAGCCGGCCGTTCGAGGGGAAGATGTTGGCCAGCTTGACCCCGAAGTGCTCGCCCTCGATCCAGGCCGGCATGATCAGCGCCGTCGCGTCCTCGGCGCCGGGCACTGCGATCCGGTGAATGTGGCGGTCTGGCGCGACATGCGGCGCGGCAAAGGCTTTCGTCAGCGCCGTCAACAACTTGGGCCACGGCGTCGCCCGCGTCACGGCATCGGCATCGAAGGTCAGGTGGGTCATGGAAATCCTGCTGGACCACGACAGCTTGCCACATTGCATACAGTTTGCCTACTATGAGGGCAGGGAAGGCCGGCAATCCTGCCGGGCTCTTCCTGTGGAACAGGGGAGAAGACCAATGAAGTGGACACCAGTGGTTGCAACGGCAGCCTTCCTGACCATGCTCACGGTACCGTCGGCATTTGCCGACAAGCTCGACGACATTATCGCTTCGGGCGTGCTGCGCTGCGCCGTGGTTCTGGACTTTCCGCCGATGGGCTCGCGCGACGCGAGCAACAATCCGGTCGGATTTGACGTCGACACCTGTGATGACCTGGCCAAAGCCCTCGGCGTGACGCCTGAATATGTTGAAACGCCGTTCCCGGACCGCATCCCGGCCCTGGTTTCCGGCCGTGCCGATGTCGGCGTCGCCTCGACCTCCGACACGCTCGAGCGCGCCAAGACCATCGGTTTCTCGATCCCGTACTTCGCCTTCACCAACGTGGTGCTGACTCGCACAGATGCCGGCATCGAGACCTACGCGGACCTCAAGGACAAGAAGCTTGGCTCCGTGGCCGGCACGTTCGAGGCCATCCTGCTCGAGGATGACATGAAGACCTGGGGCTCGTCCTCGACCTTCCAGGGCTTCCAGGCCCAGGCCGACGTCTTCCAGGCCTTGAGTCAGGGCCAGATCGACGCCACGGTTGTTACCTCGACCGTTGCCTTTGCGACCGTGAACTCCGGCAACTTCACCAATCTCAAGGTGGCAGGTGATGCCCCGTACCCCGTGGACTACGTGTCGCTGATCGGGCTGCGGCAGGAATATGGTCTGCTCAACTACCTCAACCTGTTCGTCAACCACCAGATCCGCAGCGGCCGCTATCAGGAGCTCTACAACAAGCACGTGGGCGAGGGCGCGGCGCCCAACCTGCTGATCCCGGGTTCCTACTACTGATCGATCGAGGGGGAGCGCCACAAGGCGCTCCCCTTTGCATGGCCGACGTGGTTTGATGCCAGCCTGAACGGGGAGGGCTCGCGTGTTCAACTACACCTTCCATTGGCGTCCGGCCCTCAATGCTCTGCCGCAGATGCTGCAGGGGGCCCTGGTGACACTGCAGATCGCGGTGCTCTCCATGGTGATCGGCATTGCCATCGGCGTGGTGCTCGCCGTCTTCTCCGGCTCGCGCAACAAGCTGCTCTACGGCATCTACGCCACCTGGGTGGAGGTGGCGCGCAACACCCCGGCGCTGTTCCAGATCTACATGGCCTATTTCGGCCTCGGCCAGCTCGGCATCCGGCTGGACAGCTTCCTTGCCCTGCTCGTCGGCATCACCTTCAACAATGCCGGCTACCTCGCGGAGACCTTCCGGGGCGGCCTTCGTGCCGTACCGCAGACACAGACGCGCGCGGCGCGCTCGCTTGGATTCAACGCCTACGACGCCTTCACGCTGATCGTCCTGCCGCAGATGTTCCGCGCGGTGTTCCATCCGATGACCAACCAGATGGTCTGGGCGATCCTGATGACCTCGTTGGGCGTCGTGGTGGGGCTCAATTCCGACCTCACCGGGGTGACGCAGGACCTCAATGTGCGCACCTTCCGCACCTTCGAGTACTTTGCCATCGCCGCGGTGCTTTACTACCTGATCGCGAAGGTGGTGACCCTCGGCGCACGGCTGATCGCCTGGCGCCTGTTTCGGTACTGAGGCGGCACATGTTCGAGACCGCCGTTACCCCCAACGACCTCTGGTTCCTCGCGCAAGGCGCCGGCTGGACGCTGCTGATCACCCTGATTGCGATGGTCGGAGGCACCCTCTTGGGCGTCGTCTTTGGTGTCGCCCGTGCCGTGCTGCCAGGCTGGACGACGCTGCCGCTCGGCTTCCTGCTCGACATCTTCCGTTCCATTCCGTTGCTGATCCAGCTGATTCTCGCCAACTCCTTCATTCCTATCCTTGGGCTCAAGGCGACTCCGTTCGCGGTCAGCTGCATCGTACTGGCGCTCTACACGTCGGCCTACTGCGCCGAGATCGTGCGCGGCGGCGTCCTGGCCGTGCCGCAGACCACGCGTCGCGCTGCGCGTTCACTCGGGCTCACCTGGTGGCAGGACATGACCGAGATCGTCTATCCGATGGCGCTGCGGATCATGCTGCCCAGCTGGATCGGCCTGACGCTTGGGGTGATGAAGGATACCGCCCTGGTCGGCTGGATCGGGGTGATCGAACTGCTCAAGAGTTCGCAGATTCTGATCACCCGGATGCAGAACGAGCCGCTCTTCATCCTGATGATCGCCGGCCTCGTCTACTTTCTGATCAGCTTTCCCATCTCGCGCCTAGGCGCCCGTCTCGAAAGAAGGTTCCGCGAGAATGATTGAGATCGAGAATGTCGAGAAGAGCTTTGGCGCCCTTAAGGTGCTGGACGGGGTAAGCCTTTCGGTCAACAAGGGAGAAGTGGTTTCGATTATCGGCGGGTCCGGCTCCGGGAAGTCGACGCTGCTGATGTGCATCAACGGGCTCGAGCCGATCCAGGGCGGCCGCATCCTGGTCGACGGCACCGAGGTGCACGCCAGGGGTACCGATCTCAACAAGCTGCGGCGCAAGATCGGGATCGTTTTTCAGCAGTGGAACGCCTTCCCGCACCTGACGGTGCTCGAGAATGTGACGCTGGCCCCCCGCAAGGTGCTCGGGAAGTCGCGCGAGGAGGCCGACGCGATCGCCCGACGGCAGCTCGAGCATGTCGGACTGGGCGACAAGTTCAGCACCTTCCCGGGCAAGCTCTCGGGCGGCCAGCAGCAACGCATGGCCATCGCCCGTGCGCTCGCCATGGCGCCCGAATACATGCTCTTCGACGAGGTGACGTCAGCACTCGATCCGCAGCTGGTCGGCGAGGTGCTCGATACCATGCGGCTGCTCGCCAAGGAGGGCATGACGATGATCCTCGTCACTCACGAGATGGGCTTTGCCCGCGAGGTGTCGGACCGCGTTGCCTTCTTCAAGTCGGGCAAGATCCACGAGATCGGCAGCCCCGAGCAGCTCTTCGGTGACCCGCAACGGCCAGAGACACGCGCCTTCCTCAACTCCGTCCTGAAATAGCTCCATGCGGTCATCCAAGCTTATCCACATTGTTTCCGCCCACGCCGAAGGCGAGGTCGGTGACGTCATCGTCGGCGGTGTCACCCCGCCGCCGGGCGACACGATCTGGCAGCAGCGCAACTTCATTGCCGCCGACCAGACACTGCGCAACTTCGTGCTCAACGAACCGCGCGGCGGTGTCTTCCGGCACGTGAGCCTGCTGGTGCCGCCCAGGAACCCGAGGGCCCAGATGGGCTGGATCGTCATGGAACCCGAGGATACCCCGCCGATGTCGGGCTCGAACTCGATGTGCGTGTCGACGGTTCTGCTCGATACCGGCATTCTGCCGATGACCGAGCCGGTCACCCGGCTGACGCTCGAGGCGCCGGGTGGACTGATCGACGTCGTCGCGGAGTGCCGGAACGGCAAGGCCGAGCGCATCCATGTCACCAACCACCCCTCCTTCGTCGATCGGCTGGACGCCGTGATCGAGGTCGAGGGCCTTGGCTCGCTGCGGGTGGACACCGCCTACGGCGGTGACAGCTTCGTCTTCGTCTCCGCGGCGCGGCTGGGCTTTGCCCTCACCCCTGACGAGGCGCGCGACCTGGCGACCACCGGCATGAAGATCACCAAGGCCGCCAACGAGCAGCTGGGCTTCAGGCACCCCGATGGCTGGGACCACATCTCGTTCTGCCAGATCACTGCGCCGGTGGAACGCAACCACAACGGCATACTGTCGGCGAAGAATGCCGTCGCCATCCGGCCCGGCAAGATCGATCGCTCGCCCTGCGGCACCGGCTGCTCGGCCCGCATGGCGGTCTTGCACGCACGGGGCGAGATGCGGGTCGGCGAGCACTTCGTCGGTCGCTCGATCATCGATTCCGAGTTCCACTGCCGCATCGAACGGGAAGCCGAGGTCGGCGGTCGCGCCGGCATCGTCCCGGTGATCTCGGGGCGCGCCTGGATCACTGGCACCCGCCAGGAAATGCTCGATCCGACCGATCCCTGGCCGGCCGGCTACCGCCTTTCCGACACTTGGCCCCTCGAAGGACGTTTCTGATGAAGATCACTGCGATCAAGTACTGGCAGGTCGGCTTGCCGCTGCGCGAAGGCCGCTACAAGTGGAGCGGTGGCAACTTCATCGACGTATTCGATTCTACCGTTGTCGCCGTCGAGACCGACGCCGGCATCACCGGCTACGCCGAGTGCTGTCCGCTCGGCTCGGCCTACCTGCCCGCCTACGCCAAGGGGGTGCGGGCCGGGCTCGAGGAGCTGGCGCCCAAGGTCATCGGTATGGATCCGACCGCTCTCGGACCGCTCAACCGCCATATGGACGCGGTGCTGCGCGGCCACCCCTATGTCAAGGCGCCCATCGACATCGCCTGCTGGGACATCCTGGGCAAGGTCGCCGGACTGCCGGTCAAGACCCTGCTGGGGGGCGAGGAACAGGGCGCGATCAAGCTCTACCGGGCCATCAGCCAGGAGGACGCGAGCGTGATGGCCGAAAAGATCGCCGGCTACCGCGCCGAGGGCTACACCAAGTTCCAGCTGAAGGTCGGCGGCGATGCCAATGACGACATCGCGCGGATCCGCGCCTGCCGCGCCATACTCGAGCCGACCGACATCCTCGTGTGCGACGCCAATACCGGCTGGACCATGGCCGACGCCGCCCGCGTGGTGAATGCCGTCGCCGACCTCGACGTCTATATCGAGCAGCCCTGCATGAGCTATGACGAGAGCGTCTCGATTCGCCGCCGGACGACGTTGCCCTTCGTGCTCGATGAGAACATCGACGGCGTGAACATGCTGCTCAAAGGCCTCGCTGACGATGCCTTCGACATCATCAACCTGAAGATCTCAAAGGTGGGCGGCCTCACCAAGGCCCGCCAGATCCGCGATCTTTGCGTCGCTCACCAGATCCCGATGACCATCGAGGATACCTGGGGCGGCGACATCGTCACCGCCACCATTGCCCACCTCGCGCAATCGACGCCGGAGCGCTTCTGCTTCTCCGCCACCGACTTCAACTCCTACGGCACCGTCGACATCGCCGACGGCGCGCCCAGGCGAGTCAACGGCACCATGCGAGCCCCGGACACCCCGGGTCTCGGAGTTGCGCCGAAGTTCGATGCACTCGGCGCGCCGACCGTTATCTCTGGTGCGCTGCGGTGATCGCCCAATAGGCAGGTTGCCCAAAATCTGGACAGCTTCACTATTTCGTAACCCGAACTTAACGTGATGGAACGTACAAGTCGGTACGCGGGACGGCATGGACGCTGCCCGGACCTCGTGCCTGCGAACTTGTGGACGCGGACATGGGCGCCTTCTGAAAAGGAGCCTCTTCATGGACAAACCCTCAGCTCCGCCGGGCGGCGGGATAATCAGCATGCGTGGGCGGAGGGCACTATGCTGAAGCTCTCCGGTACCGAACGGGTGATGGGCGCCGACGATCTGATCGTCAGCAAGACCAACCTCAAGGGGCACCTGACCTACACCAACCATACTTTCCTCGACATTGCGGATTTCTCCGCCAGCGAGGCGCTCGGACAGCCGCATGCGCTGGTGCGCAACGCGGAGATGCCACGCTGCATCTTTCGCCTTCTGTGGGACACTATCCAGGCGGGTCGCGAGATCTTCGCCTACGTGGTCAACCGCACCAAGCTGGGTGACCACTACTGGGTGTTCGCTCACGTGACACCCAGCTTCGATGCGACCGGGTCGATCGTCGGATACCACTCCAACCGCCGCAAGCCGCGTGCCGAGGCGGTAGCGAAGATCTCGGCCCTTTATGCCGAGCTGCTGGTGGAAGAGGGGCGGCACCGGAACGGCAAGGACAGCGTCAACGCCTCCTACGCGCTGCTCATGCGCAAGCTCGAAGACCTAGGGGTCGACTATGATCGCTTCGTCCTGTCTCTCTAGGGCCGGCGCGGGGCTCGCTCTCGCCGGCGTCCTCGCCCTAGGCATTGCCGCGACGGCATTGCTCGGAGTTCCGGGCTGGATCATTGCGGCGCTCGCCGCCGCGATTTTGATGTCCATGGGAATCGGCGTCGTCTCGTTGCTCCAGCTCGACCGCTTCCTCGGTGCCGTGGGGACCGCCTGCGATGCGGTGCGCCGAGGCGACTTCGAGCAGCGCGTAATCATCCCGAAGGCCCGTGGCCGCATGAAGCAGGTGGCCGACCGGGTCAATGGCCTGATCGACGTTTCCGACGCCTTCGTGCGGGAAGGCGCGCTTGCCATGGTTGCGGTCAGCCAGGGGCGCTACTACCGCAAGATTCGCCCCGAGGGCATGCAGGGCGCCTTTCTGAAGAGCGTCGAGGGGATAAACATCGCCATCGATGCCATGGCGGCCCGGCAGAGCATGATCGAGGGGGCGATTGCCGAGGTACGTTCGCTCGCCGAGATGGCGAGCCACGGCCAACTGGACAGACGCATCGATCCGGCCCGGTTCGATGGCGACTACCGGACCTTCATGCATGAGATGAACGCACTTCTCGATGCTGTTTCGCAGCCAATGGCGGAGTCGGGTCAGGTGCTCGCCCGTCTCGCTGCAGCGGACCTCTCGGCCCGCATGCACGGAAGCTATGACGGCGCGTTCGCGCGCCTCGCGGCCGATGTGAATGCGGTGGCCGAGAACATCGCGGGCATGGTGCAGCGCATGAGCGGCGCCTCACGCGCCCTCAAGTCAGCGACCGGTGAAATCCTTGCAGGGGTCAACGACCTGAGCGAACGCACGACACGACAGGCTGCAACGATCGAGCAGACATCGGCAGCCATGGAAAGTCTCGCGGGCACGGTCGCCGACAGCGCGCGCCAAGCACGCACCGCCAGCCAGCGTGTCAGCGAGGCGGCGCGGGCGGCCGACGAAGGCGGTGCGGTGATGCGCGAGGCAACTGCCGCGATGGAACGGATATCGACCTCCTCGCAGCGAATCGCGACGATCATCGGAGTGATCGACGACATCTCGTTCCAGACCAACCTGCTGGCCCTCAACGCCTCGGTCGAAGCGGCTCGGGCCGGCGAGGCCGGGCATGGGTTCGCGGTGGTCGCGGCCGAAGTGCGTCGCCTGGCCCAGGGCGCGGCCTCCTCATCGGCCGAGATCAAGGCGCTGATCGAAGCCAGCACGACCGAAGTTCGGGAGGGCGCTCGCCTCGTCGAACTCGCGGCCGGTCGACTCGCCGGCATGCGCGAAATGGTGGGTGGTAGTGCTGGGGCCATGTCCGGCATCGCCACGGCCAGCGATTCCCAGGCGACATCCATCGCCGAGGTCAATGTCGCCGTTCGGCAGCTCGACGAAATGACTCAGCACAACGCGGCGCTTGTGGAGCAGACTAACGCGGCCATTGAACAGACCGAGTCGCAGGCAATCGAACTCGATGGCATCGTCTCGGGCTATCGCCTGGCCGGCGGTGATTCCTACGTCCGCCGCCTTGCGAGCTGAGCGCGGGGCCATTGCTGCGTCCTCGACCCGCCCGATCGTGTCCAGTGCGGAGCAGTCGAGCAGGTCCAGGATACCCCGCTGGGCAGGTGCTGCGGCCCGGCGAGCGCGATCCACGCCCGCCCTCGCGACCAGGTTGCTCCGGAATGGAGCAAAGCCGGCGCTGTCGACATCGCGTTGATGCGCTATCAAGCACGGGCCTTGGGGACGACCTTCTTCCGCAAAAGGGGGCCCTCATGCAGACTTGTACAAGGACGCCGGAGAGGGGATGACGCCCCAACCCATCCCCTCTCCAAGCGTCGCGGCTCGTCAATCGGGGACCCGCCAGTGGGACCGCCGCGGGGGGGATCTCCATGCGCCAGATCCGGGCTGCGGACTTCGAGCTTCCGCTCGCCGACGGGCTGATCAGCGACGGACATCGCGTAGAGGCTGTTCAGGCGGAAAACGGCGCCACTGCCGCTCAAATCCGTCAGGTGCGTGCCTCCCTGCTGCCGCTCTGTGCCGAAACGATGGCCGCGATCGACCGCGTCGTGATCCTGGACCGCTTCGGGATCGCGGCGATGACGGGTCCCGATATCGCGCTGCGTCGACGTATTGACGCGGTGCTCACCGATTTGGCGCCCATCGACAAGATCGAGCGCATTCGGCCAGTCATCCGCCACCTGCGCCGCAGACAGGCGGAAGCAGTGACCTACCGCCTGTTCGAAGCTGGCCGGTTGTTCTACGCGCTGGTCAGTCGGCCGATCTTCCGGCTTCGTCTAGATCCGCAACGCCACGGCAACGATGCCTTCGAGCTTTGCCTGGCCGACGAACAGTTCATCTGGACCATCGACGACGACCAGCTCGAGGAGTGGCGGCAGCTTCTGGTCCGCTGCCGCGATGATCTCGACGAGATGTGCCGCGCACTGGTGGGCGAACCGGCCCGAATCTAGGGGCGGCCGCCCGTCCGGTCGGTCCGCGAACCGTCGTCTGCGAAGACCCTGCCGTCGGCATCGACGCGGTAGGTCTTCACCTTGCGCCATACCGACGCCTGCGAGGGGGACGAACCTGCGTCGTCGATATCGCCGACCGCGCCCTCCGTGCCGGCAGGCACCGTCATCGCGTCGGGCAGGCCAGCGTCGGATGGCTTGGCCGGTTCGCCTGGCCAGTTGCTCCGGAGAAATGCCGCCACCGACGTGACCAGGGAAGGGTCGCGACCGATCCATCCGCCGGCAACGGCCGCCAGCACCAGTGCCGCCAGGTAACCGACGGGAAGGCGTCGGCCTGTCCGTGTCGTAACCGCACGCTCGACCAGTCGGGGCGGACCCAGGTCGCTGGCCTCCGCAGCAGCAAGGATCACGTCGTCGACCGTTTCGGAAGCGATGCGCGTCGGCATCGGCCGACCCTCGGCCTCGGGATCGGGAGAGGCCGGTTGCGACCGGGCGGTGCCGGGCGGCGGGGCGGGCACAACTCGCCCCGCCGGCGAGTCCGCGGGCTGGTCGCGCAACTGCGCAAGTCGCTGTTCGACAAGGTCGAGATCGGTGTCCGGCGGGGGCGAATGACGTTCGCCGGCTGCTTCGGTCATTTCCAGGATCAGTCTGTCGATGTACGCCTCGGCTGCGTCATCGGAGCCGCGGCGGCCACGGTCACTCCGCGGCATCTTGCAGCAACTCGATCTTGGACTTGCGGGCATGGGGACGCGGCGCACCGAGCGAATTGAGGACCTGAACGACGGCACCGTTCAGCGTTACCAGCCGCTCGGCAGTCAGCTCCGCCGCCGCTCTGGTGCTCTCGCCCACGCTGGCGGCTGCCGCGTCCATACGGCTCACCGCGCTGCGTTCATGCGCCGCCAAACGGGCGATCAGGGATTCGACCGCTGCGCCTACCACTTGCTGAGTGGCGTCGACGCCCGTATGCAGCTGTTCCGCTGCGGACTCGAGCGCCTGCACGAAATGGGCGCGGACTTCGGCCGAACTCTCGTTGGTCGCCTGCGCGATCTCGGTGGCCACCTGCCGCAGCGATTGCTGCAGCCGGCCTGCTGCTTCCGAAAGGCTTACGTCAACGATGGAAGCCCCCTCGCTCAGCCGGGCCCGTAGCGCCTCGCCGTGCTCCGTCAGGGCCCGCTCGAGGACGTCGCTGCGCTCTGCCAGTTCGCCCGCGATCTTCCCGCCGCTGTCGTCCAGCATCCTGGCGAGGCGGGTTGCTCCCGCATCCAGCAGGTGCTGAAGGTCATTCCCACCATCGGCAAGCCGGGAAGTAAGCACGTCCACTCCGCCGGTCAGTGCCTCATCGAGCCGCGTCGAGAGTTCGAGGACCGCCCCCAGGAGGCTGTCCAGCCGCTCGCGCGCGCCCCTCTCGGCTTGGTCGGAGGCACCCGCGAGCAAGTCGCGCAACGCCGTTGCGCGGTCGCTCAGAACCGACTCAAGGTGTATCGTCGCCGTTTGCAGCGCGCCCTCGAGCGCACGACTTCCACCGGCCAGTCCTTCCTCGAAGCGCCGCGATGACGCGTGCAGTCTGTCCGTGAAATCCTCTCCCCGCGTCCGGATGATCGAATCCAGGATCTCGGCGCGGCTATCTAGGGTACGGCCCAGGATCTCGATCCTTCGATCCAGCCGTACCTGTTCCTGCTCGACGAACTGCGCGACGGCGACCTCGATTCGTTCCAGGTGCTCGGCGAGTTCGCCACCGATACGCGTCGTCCCCTCGTTCATCGTGCCAGCCAGTTGCTGCGTGCTCCGGGTCAGGGCGACCTCGAGCCTCGCGGTCTGCGCCTCGATCCCCGCGCCATGCTGGGCCATCCCTGTCTCGAGCCGCTGCTCGTGCCCCACGACCAGCTCCTGCACTGCATCGATGCGTCCGGCGAGGTGCGCGGACTGTCGTGCGATGGCGCCGTCCAGGGCCTCCATCCGGCCGGCGAACAGGCCTGCCTCCCGAGCCGAGAACGCCTCAAGCACCGCATGGGCGCGCCCAAGGTGGCCCGACATCTTGCCGTCGAGCACATCGACACCCAGTTCGATCTCGCGCGTCATCGCTTCGGCCTTCTGTCCTAGAACCCTGCCGAGTCGGCTGGTCTGGGCGTCGATCGAGGAACCGAAGGCGGCGACGTTAGCCTCAAGTTCGAGAGTACGCGCCTCGAGTCCCCCTTGCAGCGTGACGATCTGCGCCTGCAGGGACGCCCTGAGTTCGCCGATCCGGGAATCGAACGCCGCCACCCCCGTTGCTGCCGCGTCCAGGAGGTCCGCGCCGGCTGCGCCGGTGGCCCGCCCGAGCTCGTGCACGAAAGCCTCCCTCTGCTCGGCGAGGTTGGCGCCAAAACGTCCCGTCACCTGGGCCATGCCCAGCTCCGCACGGTCCACTGCAGCGGCAAGGACCTCCGTACTATTCGAGAGTACTGCGCTCATCGCCTCGTTGGCCGTTCCGAAGAGGTCCTGCATCCGCTTCTCGTGCTCCTCCTCGGCACGCCGCATCTCTCCCAACCGCAACTCGAAGCTGCTCTCGGCATTCCGCGCTCCCTCGCCCAGTACCGTGCCGATGCGGCCCGACCAGACCCCCAGGGCCCCCTCGAGGTTGCGCGAACCATCCGCTAGAGCCAGGGCCAGTTCAGCCGAGCGCTGACCCAGCGTCGCTCCCAGGCGTTCCGACCCCTCGAGGACGAGTCCCTCGATCTGATCCACCCGCTCCGCGAAGTTTGCGTTGTACTCTGCCGCCGCGACCGTAAGCCGGTCCCCTGCGAGGCTGATCGTGTCCTGAACGCTGTGCAGCGTCTGGTCGAAACGGCGGGCGCTGCCGTCCAGCATGTCCGTGGCGCGATCCAGCTTGTTTCCGAGCTGCTCGCTGATCGCCTGCGCGCCGTCGCCCAGTTGCGATTGGAACTGGCGCAGGTTGGAGGACAGGGTGTCGACGAATTCCGTCGCCTTGTGGGTCAATACGGCGTTCAGTTGCGTGGTGCTGTGCTCAAGGGCGCCGCCCAGCTTGATGGCCCGCTCGAGTGTCAGGTTCTGGTGCTCGAGGACTGGCATCAGCCGGTCGGTCGCGCTTTCGATCAGTCCGCTCAGTTGGCGCACCTGGCCGTCGATACGATCGCCAAGCATCCCCACACGTCCATCCAGCATGATTGTGCTGGCCGAGCCGACATCGAGGATTCGCCGCGAAGCTTGATCGGCAGCGCCGTCAAGCACGCCCAGCAGTTCGAGCGAAGCCGACTGCACGCGGTTTTCGAGTCGGTTGACGCTGCTCTCGAGGCTCTGATCGAGAGTGCCGACCAGTCGGTTTGCAGCGCCCTCGGCGACCTTGGTCTGGCTCGCCATCTCGGCGCCGATACGGCCCCAGACCCCCTCCAGTGTCTCGATGAGTTGACGGCCTTGGGTCTGGAGCACCGCCGCGACCCCGTCGTGGCCGTCAGAGAGCAGTGCTTCCATCCTTCGGACCTGCCCGGCCAACAGCGTGTTGAGCGGATCGATTCTGCCCTCTACGACCTGTCGGAGCGTGTCGGCGAATCTCGCGCCGCTGTCGGCGAGTTCGCTTCGGACCTCGGCCCCCACCTCCTCGACCGCACCGCGCGCATAGTTGCCGGCCTCGAGCACCTGCGCTGCAAGTCCGGAGAGTTCGCCACTGAGGGCCTCGCGGTTCGCCCTCACCACATCCCGAACCTGCTCGGTAGCTGTGACGACGGTCTCCCGCTGGCGGGCAAGCTCCTGCACCAGAGCGAGCATTCGCCGCTCGTTCTCGGCAAAGCTGTGCTCGAGTGTCGCGACCTCGCGCCTGATGATCGTCTCGATCTCGCCGGTTCGGTTCAGCGAGCGGTCCAACTGTTCGTTGAGCGTGGCGAGTTCCTTGTGCATCGCATGCCGGATGGAGACGACGTTTCGAGCCGATGTCGGCTCCGGCTCGGCGATACGGGTCATCATGGCGTGAAGTCCGTCATGCTGGGCGGCCAGCCGTCGAAACTGTGCGGCCCCCGCCGCGACCGCACTCATGATGGTCACTGGCAGGGCGGCATGGATGAACAACGAAAGCCCCGTGGCCGACAGCCACAGGTCCGACCTCAGCAGGGTTGATCCGTGCTCGATCAGGGCAATGGCAACGACAACACCAACCCACCCGATCTGCATTGCCAGCAGCCGGGCGTCCGGCCAGCGCGCCGCCGGTCCGATCGGGGTTTCGCCGCCGGCGGGGCCGACCTCTGCTTCCTCGCCGAGATGCGGCGCATGTGATGCGGTGGTGCCCTGCACCAGCTTTGCAGTCTGCTTAACCATTTTGCCCTACAGGTTTGCTGGCAGGAGCATGCCGTTAGGCAAAGCCGGTGCGAACCGGAAGCGTCTCCATTTTGAACTAACTTTTAGCGATTAAGTCGACGCTCCCAATCCGCGGCAGAGTGAGGTCTGCCAGAGGCCGTCCGAAGGAATGAACGAGAGCCCTCCGTGCGCGACGGGTATTGTCTGCGCCATGGAGCATATTTCCTGAAACCGTACCGGCATTGATGGCGACCAACTGCCGTTCGTGCGGAACTGGCGAGAACTACATCCAAAGCGGAATGAAAGGCCGGTGCGATCGGGTCAATAGTGGCCCTATTAATAGATCATTAGTCAAAAGACATTTTGCAGAGCGGCGCGCCGAACTGGTGCTATCTGGAGAGCCGACTGTGACGAACAATACTAACACAACTAGATCGGCCACACGGATTGAGAGTTGGCGATCGATACTGCGTCGACAGGCTGGGTCGGGGTCTGTTCTCACCACGGTCACCGCTGTGTCGGCCGCCCGGCAACGAGAGTAGCGCCATGCACTGGAGCGGCCGCATCGTCGCCGGCCTGATGGTCCTGTGCACCATGTTTCTGGTGTCCACGGTCTGGCTGTATGTCGCCAACGACGATCAACAGCGGCGGCTCGAGTCATCGAGCCGTTCGGCAGCATGGCTCAACTATCAGGCCCAGATAGAACTGGTACGTACCATTTCGATGCTACGACACTGCGAGACCCGCGCCGACTGCGTCGTGAGTCGGCTTGCAGCGCAGTTCGGCACGATGGCCACCCGGCTCCAGGCGGTACTTGAACTCGTGCACCGGACCAACCCTCCGAATATCCCGCAGTACTACCATGAGCTTCAGCACTACTACGATGTGCTTGCGGCCCGTTCCGGCACCATCGAGTCGAGCATCGGACCCGGTGGACTTTCCGCGGTCACTCGAGAGATCGAGCCGCTCGCCGGCTTGCTGCAGCCCACCGATGTCGCCGGTGGTGACGAGGCGCTGATCCCGCTGGTCGACGCTTCGCTGCCCTTCATGTTCTTGGTGATCTCGGGGGTCGGCCTGATGGCCGTCCTCGCCCGCGAGTTGCGGCACCGATCCGAACTATTGAATCAGATCAGGCTGCTGCGCGAAGCAGAGCAGGAGTGGCAGTCCTCGACGGTCGACCTCCTCGAGGCCCTGCCATTGCCCGTCCTGGTGAGCGGACGGGATGGGGCGGTGAAATACTCGAACTACGCGGCGAGGGACCTTGCCGCGTCGCGGCACGGCAACACCGACACGGCGGCGCTGCTGGCGACGGTCCGACAGTACCTGGGTGTACTGGGCGCAGGTCAGTCGGTGACGCGGAGGTTTCCCCTCGGAGACGGCAGTGGCGCGCTGCGCGACCTGTCGGTCACTGCCAACTGCATCTGGCTGTTCGGGGACAGCGTTCAGGTCTACGTGTTGTCCGACACCACGCAACTACGCGACACCGAACTGCGCGCGATGAATGCCGGCAAACTGGCAATTCTCGGCGAGCTGTCTTCCTCGATCGCCCACGAACTGAACCAGCCCCTTGCCGTGATCAAGGCTGCTGCTGCCAACGGGCGGAATTTGGCCTTGGCTCTACCAGATGGGGCCAGTGTCGCCGACAAGCTCGGCCGCATCGACGCCCAGGTGGAACGCGCCCGGCGGATCATTGACAACGTTCGCAAGCTCGGTCGCCCGGGGCAGGCGAACTGGGCCCCATTTCCGGTGATGTCGTCCTTGGGCTCGGCTCTCGGGCTGGTCAGCCAGCAGTATCGCCTCTCGGGAGTCTCGCTCGACGCACAGGTTGATGCCGGCGATGACGTCGCGGTAATGGGCGACCCGACGCTGTTCGAGATCGCGGTCCTCAACACTCTGCTCAACGCGCTCGAGGCCTTTGGCCACCAGCGACACTCGGACCTCGGAACGCCCTCGGTGCAGGTCCGGGCGAACTGTGGCAAGGGCCACCTACTTGTAACCATTTCGGACAACGCCGGAGGCATTCCCGACGCGTTGCTGCCGCGGATCTTCGAGTCCTTTGTCAGTTCGAAGTCGAGCGATATCGGGACCGGTCTCGGGCTGTCGATCGCACGACGCGCGGTCGAGGGCATGCACGGGGAGATCACCGCCAGCAATGGTTCGCTCGGAGCGATCTTCACCATCCGCCTGCCGGCCCAGGTTCGAGAGGCGGCTGCCTGATGGAGCCGGTGATCGTGATCTGCGACGACGAAGTCGATCTGTTGAGCGAGCTCGCGGAGTGGTTCGAGTGCAGCGGCTGGACGGTGCGCACCGCCCGGACCGTCGGAGAGGCGCTTGCTCAGCTGCATGCCGGAAAGACCACCTGCCTCGTCACCGATCGGTGGACGGCAAACGGCGACGATCTGTTGCGCTGCGTCGGAGCAATGCCAGCCTCGAAACGACCGGACCTCGTGGCGATGATGACAGGCGACATCGAAGTCGAGGTCCGGCCATGCCCGCCCGGGACGGACCTGTTCTTCTTGAAGCCGGTCGATCCCGGCTCGATGCTTGCGGCTATCTCTGCGCAATTGGCCGCTCGGCGCAGCGCAGCACCATCGGGGGCGCACCGATGATCGCCGTCGTCGATGATGATGTCTGCTTCGCCGAAGAGCTGCAGGACCTGCTCGACAGCCACGGTCATCGCTCGGTCGTGGTGACCCATCCACACGAGTCGAGCCTCGCGCTGCTCGACGAGGCCAGCCTGCTGATCCTGGACTTGGCGCTGGCTGCGACCACGGCACTCGAAGTTCTGGAAGAGCTGCACGGCCGCGGGCGAATCCCACCGGTGGTCATGGTCAGCGGATCCGGTACGGATAGACTAGAGGCGGCCCGTGTATTGGCCGTCCAGCGTGGCTTTCCCGTACTTGCCGCTTTGCCCAAACCGCTGCCGCTGCCCGAGCTGCTTGGACTGTTGGCGGTCGGCCCTTCGCAAGAGCACACAGCGGTGATGCCACGGGTAGCCGGCCAGGGGACCCCGGTGGTTGCGCTCAGTTCACTTGAGTACGCCGGAACCTACACTGGGGACTGGACGCGGCTGGTCGGCTCGGGCATCGCATCGGCAAACAACCGTCAGGCCATCGCCGTGGCCTGCCAGATGCGCGAAGTGCTCGCTGCCAGGGGACAGCGTGGCTTCGTTGCGGCTTCCCTGCCCAATCTCGTCCTGGAGGAGTCGCGCAATTGGGTCCAGCTGTGCCGGGACTCGGCCGGCATGGCCGCCGAACTGGTGCTGGAAATCGGGCCGTGCACACCTCTCGAAGAGATGCTCCACCGCGATGCGCTGCACTCCCTGCGCCTCGCCGGGTTCGGGCTGCTGGCACACGCAGACGCGGACTGGACGGCGGCCTCCGTCCCGGACGAGCTGCCCCTCACCATGGTCGCAGTCGACGCCCTCAGGCTGCGGCCATCGGCGCAGTCGCCACGGCCGCTGGAGATCCTACACCGGGACCTCGAGCGCCTGCGTCGCCGCGGCGTCACCCTGTTGGGTACCGGCGTGCAGTCCGCTGCCGACCTGCGCCGCGCCCGCGACTTCGGTCTCGATCTGGTCACCCGATCTGCCTGCCGGATCAACCGGAGCCGGCCGCCATGATCATTGCCGCCTTCCACCCGGGGAAAATGCCGTGTCGACACGCCTCTTGGAACCGCTCCGACCTTCACCACGTGCTGCACCGCGTCGGACCCAGATCCTCCTGGTCGAGGACGATTCGGCCCTTGCCGAGGAGCTCGCCGAGTCTGTCGGCACCGCCGGCATGTCGGTGACCACGGTCAGCAATGCGGCAGACGCCATCGGCCTCGTCGAGCGGGCCGAGTTCGAGATCGTGGTCACCGACATCATGCTGGGCGATATCAGCGGCCTCGAACTGCTGCGCAAGCTCTCCAAACTCGGGCCGGGCCGCAAGCTGCGCTCGATAGTGTTGTCGGGCTATTCCACGGTCGATCACGTCCTCAATGCGCTGCGCCTCGGGGTGGTCGACTTCCTGCCCAAGCCGGTGATGTCGGAGGAGTTGATCGACGCCATCAGGCGGGCTCTGGCTCAAGGTATGAGCGGCAGTGTCCGGGAACTATCCCGCGGCGATGCTGCACAACTGCTGCTGAAGGCGCGCCGCAAGCGTGACTCGATTTTCGGCGCGGAGCTGTTCGAAGATCCGGCGTGGAACATCATGCTGGACCTCTACTCGTCGACCCTTCACGGCAAGACGGTGACTGTCTCCGACCTGTGTGTCGCCTCCGGCACCTCGGCCACGACCGCATTGCGCCGGCTCGCGACTCTTGCCGACCTGGGACTGATCGAGCGCATTCCCGACGCGCACGACCGGCGCCGCGTGCTGATCGTCCAGACGGGTGCCGGGCGCGAGGCGATGGACCAGTTCACTGAGTGGCTTCGCACCAGCGTCGGTGAGGAACGTCGGGCCTGATGGCTCCAGACTGGCGACGAAACCAGCGAGTCCGCTTCGGATCGGCGAAGACCGATCATCCGCGCCCACGAGCCCCGGGCTAATGTCGACACACAATTGGTGTCACCCCTCGGTCGGCACCGACGACTCGTCGGAGGCCAGAGATAAAGCGCGATCAGCAGAAAACCGAGGCCACGACAGGCAGCGACGACGGCCCACGGACCCGTTGCCTGC
Source organism: Devosia sp. (assembly GCA_041916695.1). Lineage (GTDB taxonomy): Bacteria > Pseudomonadota > Alphaproteobacteria > Rhizobiales > Devosiaceae > Devosia_A. The sequence goes on from JAYRZA010000002.1 coordinate 55,882, forward strand.
GCGAAGGCATACACCTGCACCTGCCGTTGCGGCGACGCCGTACGATCTCTGAGAACCTGCTGACCTTCGCGGTCATCCCGGCACTGCTGCTGTGGTCGCTGATCTTTCTCCTGGTTGGTGGGGATTTCCGGGGGGCCATACAGTTCGGTTGCGCCCTCATTGCCGGCGGTTTTGTAGGCTGGAGCCTGTGCGACCTTCGCTGAGCCGAGAACCGGTCGCCGGTTCCGTGTTCTGGTCGCCGTGCGGTTGACCCGTCAGTCGACGATCGGGGACTTGCGCCGCTCCGGGTCACTGCTGGAGTTTGCCTGTTCCCGATGCGGCAACTCTCGCCTCTTCGATCCCCACACGCTCCCGTTTGGAAACCTGCAGGCGGTCGCGACGGCGCATCGACGCATGTACTGCAGCATATGCGGCTGGCCAGGAGAGGGCTCGTTCACCCGGGCTCGCCGCCGCCACAAGGCGACAGCGCCCGGACGGGGCGTCGAGTAACCACGGGACGGCTGCAACGCTTGGCGCTGCGACGCAGAGACTAACATGTCAGCGCTTGCCATACGTACCTCGCCATGCCTAACCTGCGTTGGCTACGGCAGAAGGAGGTTACGATGGCGGGCAAGAAGATATTGATGCTGGTGGGAGACTTCACCGAGGAATACGAGATTTTCGTCTTCGAACAGGCAATGGAGGCCGTCGGTCACACCGTGCACGTCGTGTGCCCCGACAAGCGCGCCGGCGACAAGATCCAGACGTCACTGCACGATTTCGAGGGTCATCAGACCTATACAGAAAAGTACGGTCATCTCGCCGACATCAACAAGACGTTCTCGGAGGTCCGGCCAGAGGAGTACGATGCCGTCTATTGCGCTGGTGGCCGGGGCCCCGAATACATCCGCACAGACAAGCGAGTGCAGGCGATGGTCCGCCACTTCCACGAGACCGGCAAGCCGATCTTCACCATCTGCCACGGGGTGCAGATCCTGGTGGCGGTGGACGGCGTGGTAAAGGGAAAGCGAGTCGGTGCGCTCGGCGCCTGCGAGCCGGAGGTTCGGCTGGCCGGGGGCACCTATGTCGACCTGTCGCCCACCGAGGCGCTGGTCGACGGCAACCTGGTCTCGGCCAAGGGCTGGACCGCACTCGCTGCATTCATGCGCGAGTGCCTCAGGGTGCTCGGCACCGAAATTACACACGGCGCTGCGCAGAGGGCCAAGGCGGCCTGAGCCGTCATTCGGCCACGTAGGCGAACAGCAGCCGTCGCACTTCGGCCTCGTCGGCCCTCTCCAGTGCGGCGGCGAGTTCGGCAAGGGCAATCTCGAGACCGTCCGTGGCGCGGGCTGCGGACGGCGAACGGAAGATCCGCGGCTGGCGGGTTGGTTGGGCATTGGAGGGATCGTAGAACAGTTCCTCGTGCAGCTTCTCTCCCTGCCGCCGGCCGGTCTCGATGATGGCGATGTCGCCCGACGGATTCTCCTCGGATTTGACGGTCAATCCCGCAAGCCGGATCATGTTCTCCGCGAGGTCGCGGATCCTCACCGGGTCACCCATGTCCAGCAGAAAGATGTCGCCTCCGTCACTGAGGGCTCCAGCCTGAACGATTAGTTCCGCCGCCTCGTGAATCGACATGAAGTAGCGCGTCATCCTCTCGTCGGTGAGCGTCACCGGGCCGCCGGCGGCAATCTGCTCACGGAACAGCGGTACCACCGAGCCGTTTGAACCGAGAACGTTGCCAAACCGAACGGCACAAAAGCGCCGGCTGTCCGAATCACCCAGACCGCCATGGTGCCGCACGATCAGTTCGGCCCAGCGCTTGGTGGCGCCCATCACCGAAGTCGGCCGCACCGCCTTGTCCGTCGAGATCAGCACAAGGCGCCGCACTCCGGCCGCTCGGGCCGCCTCGACCAGGGTCAGGGTACCGAAGACGTTGTTGCGCACACCCTCCAGCGCATTGGCTTCGACCAATGGCACGTGCTTGTGCGCTGCGGCATGGAAAACGGCATCCACGTCGTGAGCGCGCAGCACCCGCTGTATCAGCGCCGCATCGCCCACCGATCCGAGAATCGGCACCACGGAAACCCCCGAAGTCTGCAGCGCCCGATCGATTTCGTAGAGGGCGAATTCGTTGGCTTCGACGAGGACAAGCTGCCTTGGGGCCCACTTGACGATCAGGCGGGTTAGTTCGGACCCGATCGATCCGCCGGCGCCGGTGATCAGTATGACGCTGTCGGTCACCAGCTGTCGAAAGAGAGCCGGGTCAGCAGGTACCGTCGAGCGGCCAAGAAGGTCATCGATGTCGATCTGCCGCAGCTGATTGACGAGGTACTTTCCCGAAACAAGATCGGAAATCGAGGGCAGCGTCCGGATATTGACCGGCAGCTTGCCAAGTCTCTCGACAATCTCGGAACGTCGGGACCGGTCGGCCTCGGGCGCCGATAGAATCACCTCGGCAACGCCATGGTCGCGGATCAGCTGCTCCAGCCGCTCCGGCGGATGGACACGGATGCCGGCGACGTCGCGACCCCATAGCGTCCGGTCGTCGTCGACAAAGGCCACCACGAAGTTCTTGCCGTGCGCCCGCAGCGCTTCGACCAGTTGCGTGCCGGCGGCCCCGGCGCCATAGATCACGACGCCACCCGCACGCCCCAGGACCCTTTCGGGCAGCCACAGAACCGCCTTGGCAAGGAAGCGCGAGCCGGCGATCAGCAACGTCGAGAAGATCAGGTAGAAGAATGGCACGGTGCGTGGGAAGACTGCGAGCCGCGTGGCTTCCGCGATGAAGAGGGTGAAGACCCACAGCAGGGTCGCCAGAGTTGTCGCCTGGACGATCGTCCAGATCGCTCGCTCCGGAAGGTAGCGGATCACGGCTCGATAGAGGCCCAGGCGCACGAAGACCGGTATCGCCACCACTGGGGCGAGGAGCATCAGCAGCAGGTGCACCCCGGTCGGCGCGAAGGATCCACCCAGCCGAATGGAGAAACTCAGCCACAACGACCCGATCAGCGCCAGCACGTCGAAGCCGAGCAGGATCGCACGCTTCCAGCCGCGCGGCAGCCCGCTCAGCCGCTCCCTAAGCTGTTCGAGCATCTGGAACTATCCACCCGCCGTGCGCCGTTGCAGAGCCGTTGTAGCCAAAGCACCCCGGCCTTTCCAACGGCTTTGTGCTGTGGCATCACAGGCCCTACTCCGATTTGGACAAGAGCCCATGACCATCAGGCTGCACCGCGGCGATCTGCCGGACCTTTCCCGCTATGGCCGCGAGGTTGCGATCGACACCGAGACCATGGGGCTTGATCCGCGACGCGATCGACTGTGTGTTGTGCAACTATCGCCTGGCGACGGCAGTGCCGACGTGGTGCAGATTCCTGCCGGCGCCAATGGTGCGCCAAACCTGACCCGCCTGCTCGCCGATCCAGCTGTCACCAAGATCTTCCACTACGCCCGCTTCGACATTGCCGTGCTCAAGCACCGCTTCGGCGTGGTCACCGGCCCGGTCTATTGTACCAAGATCGCGAGCAAGCTGGTTCGGACCTATACCGACCGGCACGGGCTGAAGGACATTACCAAGGAACTGCTCAACATCGATCTGAGCAAACAGCAGCAGAGCTCGGACTGGGGCGCGGAGAAGATCTCGGATGCGCAATTGGAGTATGCAGCGTCGGACGTGCTCTACCTGCACGACCTGAAGCGCCACCTCGATCGTATGCTGCAACGGGAGGGGCGAACCGAACTGGCCGCTGCGTGCTTCGCATTCCTCAGGCACCGGGTTGAACTTGATCTGATGGGTTGGGACGAAACCGACATCTTCGCGCACAGCTGATGGGACCCCTGGCCGCAGCGACCGAAACCGGCCGCGAACGGCTCTACCGCGGCCTGGTGCGCCGGAATCGGGTGGTGGCCGCGCTGCGCCTCGGCGTGCCGGCCCTCGGAATTGCGGTGTTGGCGGTTCTGATCGTACAGATCGCCATCGACAACCTGCGCGATCAGTTCGGATTCTCCAATATCCGCATCGATCGGGAGCATCTCGTCATCGAATCGCCTGCACTCAACTCCGTGGGGCGCGATGGTGCCATCTATGCCCTGACCGCGGCAGACGCCCGCCTGCCCATGGGGGGAACCGACGTGATCGAACTGACCGACGCTGCCTTCACCATGACCCCGCCGCTCGAGGGCCCCAGCTACACCGCACTGGCGGTCGCGGCCCGCCTCGAGACCAATACCCAGCGCCTGTCCGTCGACGGGATCATGCAGATCTCCGGGTCCGACGGGACGAAAGGCACCCTCACCGCGGTGTCCGTCGACTTCATTGCCAAGAGCATGCGGGCAACTGGACCGGTGGCGCTTGTCATGGCCGACGGCAGCACCATCGAAGCCGACAGCATGTCCTACGAGGGGAGTATCCAACTCTTCAGCTTCCGTCGGGCCACCGTCGTGCTGCAGGCCACGCCGGGGGCCGCGCCATGACGGCGCTCCTGCGGATGGCCGCGCGCATGCTGTTGCTCGGACTGGCACTTATTGTCCCGCCGGCCATGGCGGCGGGCACCCCGGTCAAGGTATCCGCCGACACCTTCACCGTCGACCAGGCCGCAGGCGTTGCGACCTTCACGGGGAACGTCGTGATCTCACGGTCCGGCATGGAGATGTGGGCGGACAAGGTGGTCGTCCGCTATGGCAGCGGCGGCGCGACCGACGTCGACATGCTCGATGCCTCAGGCAATGTGCGGATAAAGACCAGCGGTCAGCAGGCCTCCGGGCGCCGCGCGACGTTCGATCCGGACACCGCCATCCTCAGGCTTTTCGACAACGTCATCGTAGTCAATGCCCAAGGGACGTTTCGCGGCCCGGAACTAACCATCGATCTGTCCACCAACAGTTCGGTCTTCAAGGGCAGCGAAGGCGGCCGGGTCACCGGTGTGTTCACCCCACAATGATGGCGGCTGCTCCACAGACGACCCAGTTGGCGGTCGATCAAACCGGCTGGCTGGTGGCGCATGGGCTAAGGAAGCGGTTCGGAAAGCGCCCGGTAGTTGAAGACGTCAGCCTCGCGGTCCGCCGTGGCGAAGCGGTGGGCCTGCTCGGGCCTAACGGTGCCGGCAAGACGACCGTGTTCACCATGATCATGGGATTGGTCAAGCCGGACAAGGGACGCATTCTGCTTGACGGTTACGACATTACGGCCTTGCCGCTGTTCCAGCGCGGGCGCCTGGGTCTCGGCTACCTGCCGCAGGAGCCCTCGGTCTTTCGCGGCCTCAGCGTTGAGGGCAACATCCTCGCGGTGCTCGAGGGACAGCTTCCGCGCCGCGCCGATCGTCTCTCCCGGCTGCGGGAGTTGCTTGACGAATTCGGCATCGGGCACATAGCGCGGTCCAGCGCCATGGCGCTATCGGGCGGCGAGCGGAGGCGTGTCGAGATCGCGCGCGCGGTCGCCACCGATCCGGTCTTCATGCTACTGGACGAACCGTTTGCCGGTGTCGACCCGATCGCGGTAGCCGAGGTCAAGTCGCTGGTCCGGCACCTGACCCGGCGGGGTATCGGCGTGCTGATTACCGACCATTCGGTGCGTGAGACCCTGTCGCTTGTCGATCGAGTTTATCTCATTCACGGGGGGCGGGTGATGATCCAAGGCAAGCCCGAGACGATCGTCAACGATCCCGAGGCACGTCGCGTCTATCTCGGTGACAGCTTTCCCATCTGATCAGTCGTGGCGACCCACTTCGGATGCTGGCACAGTTCTTGCGTTCTTCTTGCCCTCTCGGTCACGATGGGGCATGTTCCGGCCAGTGAGCGTAACACGTGCTGGAGTTTTCGGATGGCGTTGACGCCTCGGCTGGAGGTGCGACAGGGGCTTGGGCTGTCCCTGACCCCACAGCTGATGCAGTCGATCCGCCTTCTGCAGCTCAGCCACCTGGAACTGCAGTCCTTCGTCGAGGCCGAGCTGCTGCGCAATCCCCTGCTAGAGCGTGACGATAACGTCGAACCTGGCGAGATCGAGCCAGCAGAGCCGCCGGAGCGCGACAGCGACATTCCCGCCACCGAGGACACGGTGGACTACTCCGATCGCATTCAGTCGGCCGACTCCATCGCCAGCGGCTACGACACCGACCTCGACAATGTTTTCCCGGAGGAGGCCGCGCAAGACAGGCTGAATGAGCCGGTGCAGTGGAGCGACAGGGGCGCCGGGGGCAGCGAGGAGGCCCCCGACGTCGACCAGTTCGTGGCGGCGCGGCCCACCCTGGCCGATCACCTCATCCGGCAAGCGTCCTTCCTGGTTTCCGATCCCGCCGAACGGCTGATCGCACAGTTCCTCATCGACTGCCTCAACGAGGCGGGGTACCTCGGCACCCCGATAGAGCAGATAGCCGAGCAGTTGGGGACGACGACCGCGGCGGTCGAGCAGGTGCTGCTGAAGCTTCAGGCGTGCGATCCGGTGGGCATCTTTGCCCGAGACGTCCGCGAGTGCCTGGCGCTGCAATTGAGGGACAAGGATCGGCTCGACCCGATGATGCAGCGGTTGCTCGACCGGCTGGAAATGATTGCTCAGCATGATCTCGCGGCCCTCGGCCGCGTCATCGGCGCTGACCGCGAGGACGTTCTCGAGATGCTGGCCGAACTGCGGGAACTCGATCCCCGACCCGGCCGCGCCTTCGAGAGTGGACCGGTGGAGGCCGTGGTTCCGGATGTCTTCGTGCGCGAGGCGCCGACGGGTGGCTGGGCGGTCGAACTGAACACCGAGGTACTGCCTCGCGTGCTCGTCAACCGGGTCTACTATGCCAACGTCACCAGGAAGACGCGCGATGCGGCCGAGAAGGCGTTCCTCACGGATTGTCTCGCCACCGCCAACTGGCTCACCAAGAGCCTGGACCAGCGAGCGCAGACCATCCTCAAGGTTGCAGCGGAGATCGTCAAGCAGCAGGACGGCTTCCTCGTCCACGGCATCACCCACCTCAAGCCGATGACCTTGAAGGCCGTGGCCGACTCCATCGAGATGCACGAGTCGACGGTCAGTCGCGTCACCTCGAACAAGTACATGTCGACTCCGCGCGGCCTGTTCGAGATGAAGTACTTCTTCACCACCGCTCTAGGATCGTCCACCGGCGAGGCCGATCATTCGGCCGAGACGGTGCGCCACCGCATCCGCCAGTTGATCGAGGCCGAGTCGGCCGCGGACATTCTCTCCGACGACACGATCGCGGCGATCCTGCAGAAGGAACGTGGCATCGAAGTCGCTCGCCGCACCGTCGCCAAGTATCGCGAGGCGATGAACATACCCTCATCGGTTATCCGCCGCCGCCAGAAACGGGCACTCGTCCCCGCGGGCCGCTGAGCTTTCCCCAGTTTCCCTTGCCTTCGGTGCGACGCATTGCCCCTCGGCAAGGGGCGGTCTAGACTCCGCCTGCCGCGCTGCCCACTTCCTCGGTGTGGGCCGCGTCGGCCCGTTGCAACGAGAGAAAGAGGAAATCCATGACCTTGCGTGTTTCGGGAAAGAACATGGATGTCGGCGACGCGCTGCGGGCCAAGGCGCAGGGCCACTTCGACGCAGTGGTGAGGAAGTACTTCGACGGCAACTACTCCGGCCACATGACGCTCGAGCCGGAGGGGTCCGGCTTCAATGCCCAATGCATGGTGCACCTCGATTCCGGCGCGCTGCTGCAGTCGAGTGCCTATGGCGGGGACGCGATTTCGGCCTACGAGATCATGGCCGAGACGATCGAGAAGCGGCTGCGCCGCTATAATCGCAAGCTCAAGTCACACCGACGCCATCCCAACGGCACCGATGTCGAGGAGGCTTCTTCGTATGTGCTCGCGGCCCCCGTGGCGGAGGAGTTGCAGGAGGATTACTCCCCCCCTGTCATCGCGGAAACGACCTCCAGCCTGAGGCAGATGTCGGTAGGCGAAGCGGTGATGCAACTCGATCTGTCCCAGGCAGAGGTGGTGGTCTTTCGCCATGCTGGACACGGGGGGCTAAATGTGGTCTACCGCCGCGCCGACGGCAATATTGGCTGGATTGACCCCGCCTTGCGCGCCAACTAGGGCGAGACCGTTCATTCCCATTCCTGCATCGACCACAGGCTTGTACTAATGGAACTTTCCGACATCCTCAGCGAGGAGTCAGTGATTGTTTGCTCGGGCGTCAAGACCAAGAACGAAGTCCTGCAGCAGCTGGCCGCGTGCGGCGCCCGCGTTTCCGGCGCGGACGCCGCGGCAATCCTCGAGGCCCTAACCGATCGTGAAGCTCTCGGCTCGACCGGGCTCGGCAATGGCATCGCCATACCCCATGGCAAGCTGGCCGGGCTGAACGGTGTGACTGCGGTGTTTGCCCGCCTCGGCACGCCGGTCGACTTCGAGGCTGTGGACGACCAGCCGGTCGATCTGGTGATGATGCTGCTGGCGCCGGTCGGCGCCGGTGCCGATCATCTCAAGGCGCTGGCTCGGGTGGCCCGGCTGCTGCGCACCGAGGCGATCGTCGACAAGCTGCGCCGCACCGGAGATGTTGCCGGCCTCTATCGGGTGCTGACCCAGCCGGTTCCCGCGCAGGCCGCGTGACCCTGACCTGTCGGATCAGTGCAGCGCGACAATGCCGAACTTCTGACCCTGAAGCCATTCGGCAACCGCCTCGGCGCTGTCGCCGATCATCAGGGGCGAACCATCGGCGGACACGACGATGTGAAAGTCCTCGTCCTCCGGGAAGTCGTGGTCCGGTACAATTGCGCCGAGATGCGTGCCCTTGACCTGCTTGACATAGACCACCGCGTTTCCACCGAGCGCCATGAACTGGTCGGCAGTCAGGTGCCGGAGCGGGTGGTCGAAACTGGCTTCACGATTATGCTGCATGGGGTTCCCCTTTCCTAGGCGGAACGGATTTCGATCTGGCGCGCAACCTTTTCAGGTTTCGGACGGACGACGGTGATCGTCAGCATGCCGTTCTTCAGCACCGCCTCCCTGATCAGCATACCGTCAGCGAGCAGGAATGAGCGCTGAAACTGCCGCGCGGCGATGCCGCGATGCAGGTACTCGCGCATGCCGTCATCCTTCTGGCGGCCACGCACCAAGAGTTGGCTGTCTTCCGCCATCACCTCGAGGTCGCCCGCGGAAAACCCGGCCACCGCGACCGATATCCGGAACAACTCCAGTCCATCCGGCTCCAGCACCCGCTCGATATTGTAGGGCGGATACCCGTCTGCCGCCTTGCTGAGGCGATCCACGCGTTCCTCGAAGGCATCGAAGCCCAAGAGGAAAGGGGCCGAGAACATGGAGATGCGTGACATCCCGGTCGTCCTTCAAAAAGCAACGCACCGAGGCGGCCCAAGTGTGAATAGCACCGTCTCGTGGCCGTGATATGGGAGACTCGCCGGTTCGGTTCAAGGCTGATTCCCGGCTTGCGGAGGTGCAGCTTTGGACCATGGTCGTATCGCCGTGGTAATTCCGGCATATCGCGCGCAGTCCTTTATCGTCGAGGCTGTGCGCAGCCTGTTCGGCCAAACCTACGGGGACTGGGAAGCCTGGATCATCGCCGATGATGATGCGGACTACGAGACTCTACTCGGTCGCGAGCGGCTATCCGGGCCGCACCTGCGCTTCCTGTCGACCGGGCAGGTCGGGGCCGGCGCGGTGGTTGCCCGCAATCTCGCGCTCGACAGTATTGCCACCCCGTATGCCGCAGTGCTGGATGCCGATGATCGGATGAAGCCCGACAAGCTGGCCCGCGCCGTGATCGCACTTGAGAGTCACGCCATCGTCTCGTCTGCCCTTGATGTCATGGACCGCCAGTACCGTCATTTGCGGGATGTCGGCACCGGACCCGACCGCCTGCTGACCCCAGGGGCCTACAAATTCACCTGCCTGTCGATGGACTCGATGCTGGTCTGGGATCGGCGGCGCTGCGACGCGCGCTTCGACACGACGTTCTCAAACATGAGCGACCTCGAGTTCCTGATGCAGCTATGGCGCACCGCTCCCGCGACCTGGCACCTGGGTGCGCCGGCCCACGACTACATCAAGGTGATGTCGTCGATGAGCAATGCCAGCGGCGTCACCGAGCCGATGATGGCGGCCAAGCGGAGGCTGCTACAGCGCCTCGCGACGGGCCACTACAGCTTCGCTGCCCCTGGTGCCATCGAGGGACTCGCGGCGTTCCTCGAAATCTCCCTGGCTGCCGAAGCGGATTACCCGGCGGCGCTGGAGGCAAACCCGGGTCTGCTTTTTGAGGATCATCTGGAGCCGCGGCTGCGCGCCCGCGAGAGCCGGGCGCGCTGAGGCCTCAGCCCAGCGCGGCCTCCACCTCGTCGAGGCATGGGATGGCCGGCTGCGCCCCGGGCTTCAGGCAGGCAAGGCTCGCTGCCGCCGCCGCCCGTCGCATCGCGGCCTCTAGTGCGAGGCCCTGATCGAGACCCGCCGCGAGATAGCCGCAGAACGTGTCCCCGGCGCCGACCGTGTCGACTGGATCGATCCTGAGGGCCGGCACGGCGAAGCTGCCGCCGGGCAGCGCCGCCCGCGCTCCGTCGCTGCCCAGGGTGACGATCACGGTCTGGTTGTGCACTTTCGCCCAGTCCGTCATCGCCGCATCCAGCCGGTCGAGTCCGGCACCGGTGAGCAGCTGGAACTCGGTCTCGTTGGCGATCACGATCGATGCCCGTTCGGCGATGGCGGCGGTGGTCGGCAGGAAGGGCGCGGTGTTGAGGATCGATACCACCCCTTGGGCGCGCGCCAGTTCCAGCGCCCGCTCGGTAGCTGCCTGCGGAATCTCCTGCTGCAGCATCAGCACCGAGCCGATACCCAGTCCGGCGAGCGCGGCGTCGGCATCCGCGGGGCCCATCGTGCCATTGGCGCCGGGGAGTATGGCGATGACGTTTTCGCCCTCGGTATCCACAAAGATCATGGCAACGCCGGTCGCACCCGGCACCGTTCGCACCTGGGAGAGGTCGACGCCGTCGGCTCTGAGCAACTTCAGCGCTTCCTCGGCGAAGCTATCGCTGCCAGCGGCCGCGATCATCCGCACTTCGGCTCCCGCCCGACGGGCTGCCAGAGCCTGGTTGGCGCCTTTGCCCCCGGCCGCCATTGAGAAATCTTTGCCAGGCACGGTCTCCCCGGGCCTGGGGATGCGGCTGACCGTGCCGATGAGGTCGAGATTCGTGGAGCCCAGGACAGTAATCACGTGAGGACCTTTGGAATGGTGTTCCAGTTGCGCATGGTGGCAATCGCGCCCTTCTCCAACTGCCGGTCGAACTTGTCCAGTCCCGGCCCGTGTCTGCCGTCGGCCTGACGATATCCGACGAGGAACACTTCGCGCCGATCGACCCGGACGACATCGAAATCCCCGGTCAGTCCGGTGAATCGCGCGTCGCGCGCGAGCGGTCGGTCAAGCAGCAGCACATAGCGGTGAAACGGCCCCTCTTCGGGGAAGCCGGCGAACGGCGCAGAGGTCAACATTGCAGCGATCTCGTCACCCGTGCGCATCACAGCCTCGCTGCGGTAGCCCCAGCGTGCCTCGATGGCTCGCTCCAGCTCGGCCTTGGGGTCATACCCACATTCGAAGCGGACGTTGCCGCTCGCGAGAACGGTTTTCACCCCGCCATAGCCGAGCGACTCGCACAGTTCCTTGAGGTCGGCCATTCGCATCTGACGCTTGCCGACATTGACCGCCCGCAGGAACGCCACCCAGACGGTCACTTGCGGGCCTGCGGGTAGATGGTCTTGCCGCGCCGGAGCATCTCCACGAAGCGCCCGATCGCCCTGCTCCGTCCGGCTTCGGTCTTGAGGGCGAGGATACGGAACGTCAGCGCGAAGCGGTTCTGCGAGCTGAGCCGCCGATAGAAGGCCGCTGCCTCCGGGTCGGCCTCGATCGCGGCCATCAGGTCCGCGGGCGGCTCGGACTGCGACACCGAGTAAGCGGCGTCCCATCGACCGTCGGCCTTGGCGCGATCGACCTCGAACTGGCCGGGCGGCCGCATCAGGCCGGCGGCGGTCAGTCGCTCCACATGGTCGCGGTTGATCCGGCTCCAGACGCTGCGCGAGCGTCGCGGCGTGTAGCGCTGCAGAAAGCTCTCCGCGTCGAGTCCCTTGCGGATGCCGTCTACCCAACCCCAGCACAGCTCGGCCTCGATGGCCTGGGTCGCCGTGATCGAGGGACGTCCGGATCCCTTCTTGAATATCCGGATCCAGATCTCATCGGCAACGGCATGATGCTCGGCCAGCCAGTCGTAGAACGACTGAAAGTCGGCGAATTCTCGCACCTTGCCTGGGTCGACATGCATCGGCGCCATCAGGTCGCGTCGGCCCGGCAGATGCGCTCGAATGCTGTCTCCACCCTGGGGTCGGCGGGAAGCTGCAGCCCGAACGGACCGGCCAGCAGGTCGCGCATCTCGGCCGCCGATGCGACGCTCCGTTCCACCGAGGGTTCCCCGGGCACATGCGTTTTGAACCGCCGGTTGAACAGTGCAAGCCGTCGTGTCCTGTCCGCCCGCGCCACCAGCAGGTTGTCGACGAGGAAACCGGACGACGAGGCGGCCTCGTTCATCCCCATGATCTGGCTCATCTCGCAGGTCGCAGGCGTGAAGTCGTAGAGCACATGCCAGCTTTCGCCGATCTCGATCTCGAGGATCCATGAACCGTCCCGCTCGCCAACGCGAAAGCGCTCGAGTGGCGTCGCCTGCTCGAGGCCGCTGCGCATCCGGAGCGGAGCGGTGGGTGTCTGTCCCCCAAACCCGGCATCCACGAGATAGGTGACGCCGGCGGCCTCCACGGTCAGCACGATGTGGCGCAGCGGCGGTTCGGCATCCTCTTCATGGCCCCAGATCACCCGGGAAGGGTGCACTCGTACCTCAAAGTCCAGTGTCTCCAGCACCGCCTTGAGCAGCAGGTTGTGTTCGAAGCAGTAACCGCCGCGACGATCGAACAGCAGCTTCTGCTGCAGATTGGAGAGGTCCAAGCGCACCGGCGCTCCGATCACCGGATCGAGATTCTCATAGGGGATGGCTGCTGCATGCAGCGCGCAGAGCTGGCTGAGGGTTTCAAGGCTCGGAGCAATCGAACCTGCAAAGCCGATTCGCTCGAAATAGGCGTCAATATTGGCCTCTAGCGCCACGGACATCCCCACCGCTGGTTCCGCTGCGGGCATAATGGGCGTGCCCGCCGGATTTGTCACCCCGCCGACGTCAGCCGAACAGCAGTATGGCCCACAGTCCGATCGCACCCACGAAAATCCGCCAGTACGCAAACAGCGAGAAGCCGTGTCGCGAGATGTAGTCCAGCAGGTAGCGTACGACGAAGAACGCGGTGACGAAGGCCGCGGCAAAGCCGATGATCACCGCCGCACCGAGCTCGGAGGTGATGAAGTCGCGGCTCTTGTAGAGATCGTACAGGAACGCGCCCGACATGATCGGCATGGCAATGAAGAAGGTGAACTCTGCTGCCGACCGCTTGTCGGTGCCCAGTAGCAGCGATCCCACGATCGTCGCACCCGAGCGCGACACCCCGGGGATCAGCGCCAGCATCTGAAACAGCCCGACATACAGGCAGAGCAGCGGCGGGAAGGCGTAGATGTCGGTGTATTTCGGTGTCAGCTTGAGCTGGTCGACATAGAGCAGCACGATGCCGCCCAGGATCAGTGACACGCAGAAGACGACCGGCGTCTCGTAGATCACCGTCTTGATGAAGTCGTGCAGGAGTACTCCCGCCAGCGCTGCCGGCAGTGAGGCCAGCAGCACACCGCCCATGAAGCGCAACGCGCCAGGCTTGCCGGCCAGGGCATCGCGCAGGATGGCAAGGAGGCGTCCGAAATAGACCACCACCACGGCCAGAATTGCGCCAAGCTGGATCAATACCTCGAAGACCCGTCCCGGACTATCGAACCCGAGGAAATGACCCACGAGCAGGATATGTGCGGTAGAGCTGACGGGGAGGAATTCAGTAACCCCCTCGATGACGCCGAGGATGGCCGGCACAAAAAGACCTTGATCGGCGTTCATCTGATCCCCTACTCATCCCAAGTTCAGGGGACGGCGGGCTGCTTCTAGCCCGATTTGCCGGACCCCGCCAAGGACCAGTCCTCGCCCCGATGCCCCGGCTGCTGCACCATAAGCTCGATCCTGCCTCCCGCGTCTGCCGGCTGATGTTTGCCGAGTATGGCGTTCCTGCGGACCTCGAAGAGGTGAAGCCCTGGACGCGCGAGTCGCACTTTCTCGAGATCAACCCTGCCGCAACAGTGCCGATCATGATCGAGCCGGGCGAGCCTCCAATCGTGGGGATGCTGGCCGTCCTGCATGCCATCGAGGAGCGCTATGCACCGACCGCGGTGGCGGGGCTGTTCCCCGGCCAGCCACGGGACCGAGCCGAGATGTGGCGGCTGCTAGAATGGGTACTGCTCAAGCTCAACGACGAGGTCACGCGCTACGTTCTCGAGGAGAAGATCGTCAAGCGCGACCAGCGCGGCGCCACGCCCGATCCGGGGGTGTTGCGGGTCGCCAAGGCCAACCTTGCCGAACACCTGCTTTACTTCAACTGGCTTTTCGCCACCCGCCAGTGGTTTGCCGGCACCACCATGACGCTCGCGGACTTCGCGCTCGCCGCACACCTGTCCAGCCTCGACTACCTAGGTGACGTGCATTGGGATACCTCGCCCGAAACGCGTCACTGGTACGCTCGCATCAAGTCCCGGCCGGCCTTCCGCACCCTGCTCAATGACCGCGTGCCGGGCATGCCCGCCGCGGCCGGCTACGCGGATCTGGACTTCTGAGCCGCGTGCGCCAAGTGCACCAGCGCGGCACGTGACACCGTCCGTGCTCATCTCCGAGTTGCGGACGCGCGCCCGCGCGCTCGGCTTCGACGCCTTTGGCATCGCACCCGCCGAGGCCCGGCCGGACCTCGCCGGCAAGCTCGCGATCGCCCTCGAGCGCGACTGGCACGGCGATATGGACTGGATGGCCGAATCCGCCGATCGCCGGGCGGCACCGCAGGCACTGTGGCCCGCCACCCGCTCCGTGATCATGTTGGGGATGAACTACGGCCCCGACGAAGACCCCCTGCCGCTGCTGGCGCGCACCGATCGCGCCAACCTGTCGGTATATGCCCGCAATCGCGACTACCACGAGGTGATCAAGGGGCGTCTCAAGGAACTGGCCGGGCTCCTTCGTCGTCGCACCGGCGCCGAGGTCAAGGTCTTTGTCGACACCGCGCCGTTGATGGAAAAGCCTCTCGCCGAGGCCGCCGGCCTCGGCTGGCAAGGCAAGCACACCGTGCTGGTCTCGCGCGAGCTCGGATCCTGGCTGTTTCTCGGCGCGATCCTGACCAGCGCCGAACTACCCGCCGACAGGCCGCACCCGCAGAGTTGCGGCACCTGCACCCGCTGCCTCGACATTTGTCCCACGGCGGCCTTTCCCGCCCCGTTTCAGCTCGATGCCCGGCGTTGCCTGAGCTATCTCAACATCGAGCACAGGGGCCCCATCCCGCTCGAGTTCCGCGCTGCCATGGGCAATCGTGTCTATGGCTGCGACGACTGCCTCGCCGTCTGTCCCTGGAACAAGTTCGCCAGTGCCACGCGGGAGGCGAGGCTGCAGGCACGCGAGGAGCTGCGGGCGCCGGCCCTCGCCGATCTGCTGACCCTCGATGACGCGGCCTTTCGCGCCCTGTTCGCCGGTTCGCCGGTTAAGCGCATCGGTCATGCACGGTTTCTCCGCAACGTGCTCATTGCTGCCGGGAACTCGGGTGACCTCGGCCTTCTCGAGGCCGTGGAGGCGCTCCTGCTCGATCCGGCACCGCTCATCCGCGGCGCCGCGGTCTGGGCGCTGCGCCGTCTGGCCCCGAACCGATCCGAAGCACTCAGGCTTGCGTTTACGCCTGAGGAGCGCGACATCAGCGTTCAGGCAGAATGGAACGCGGTCGTCCAGCCGGCGCGCGCCAACTAGAGAACGCATCGCCATGGACGTCTTCTTTTTCGGAATGGGCTACTCCTCGCGCGCCACCGCCCGCGCTCTGCACGACTTAGGCGATCCCACCATCCCGGTCGCCGGCACGACCCGGAGCGCCGAAAGCGCCGAGACCTTCGTCGACAGCAACTACCGGATCCACGTCTTCGATGGTGAGGATCCCGGCCCGACCCTTGCCGAGGACCTGCGGCGGGCGACGCATGTCATCGTCTCGATCCCCCCCGACGAGCGGGGAGACGCGGCGCTGCTGCATCATCGCGCCGACCTCGACGCGGCGCCAGGCCTACGATGGATCGGCTACTTCTCGACCGTCGGAGTCTATGGTGATTTCGGCGGTGCCTGGATCGACGAGGAAGCACCGACGCGCCCGGTGAACTTGCGCTCGCAGCAGCGGGTCGCCGCCGAGCAGCTCTGGCGCGACTATGCCGCTGCTCGCGGGGTACCGCTGTTCATCGAGCGGCTGGCCGGCATCTATGGACCCGGTCGCTCGGCCTTCGACAAGCTGCGCGAGGGCACGGCACGACGTATCGTCAAGCCCGGACAGGTGTTCAACCGCATTCATGTCGCCGATATCGGCCGTATCACAGCGCTTGCCGCACGTGCCCGGCTGGCCGGCACTTACAACCTCGCCGATGCCGAACCGGCGCCACCGCAGGACCTCGTCAGCTATGCGGCGTCCGTCATGGGTGTCCCGGCGCCGCCCGAATTGCCCTTCGATCAAGCCGAGTTGACTCCCATGGCACGCAGTTTCTACGCGGACAACAAACGCGTTTCGGCTCGTCGCGTCCTCGAGGCGCTGGGTACGCAATTGCTGTATCCGACCTACCGTGAAGGGCTCGACGCGATCTGGAGGGCCCACGCATGACCCAGCTGCGTCCCACCCCTGCCGTTGCCCCGGTCCGCCGAGTGCTGGATGGCCGCTATGCCCGGCTCGAGCCGATCGCTCCAGCGCACGCCATGGACCTGCTGACGGCGGTGACCGTTCCCGATCTCGCGGAGCGCTTCGCCTACCTGCCATCCGACCCTCCCTCCTCTGTTGTCGGCTTCGAGCAATGGATCGCACAGCAGTCGGCCCTGTCCGACCCGATCGTGTTCGCTGTCGTCGACAGGGTCACCGGCCATGCCGGCGGGTGGCAGCAGATGATGCGCATCGAGCCCCAGCATGGCGTGATCGAGATCGGCTACATCTACTGGGGACCGAGCATCGCGCGCACGCGCCTCGCGACGGAGGCTCTTTACCTGTTCGCCCGCCATGTCTTCGACGACCTCGGCTATCGCCGTTTCGAATGGAAGTGCAACGATCGGAACGAGCCCTCGAAGCAGGCCGCGCGCCGCTTCGGCTTCACCTTTGAGGGCGTCTTCCGCCAGCACATGATCGTTCGCGGGCAGAATCGCGACACGGCCTGGTTTTCGATGCTCGACAGCGAGTGGCCTGCGCGGAGGGCGGCGTTCGAGCGCTGGCTCGATCCGGATAACTTCGATGCAGAGGGCCACCAAAGGCAGCCGTTGCGCACCTGGCCCTGAACGGCGTCAGACGCGGCAGGCCGGGTCCCCGGCCGCAGGGTCGGGTGCCCGCCCGGCACCGTGCCAGGCGCCAAAGGCCGCGAGCGCCAGCCCGAGGTTGCGCGTCGCCATGTCGCTCAAACCCTCGGTGATTGCCCCGAAGTCCTCTCCCGCGATGCCCATGACCCAGGCGTCGGGCGTTGCTCCGTAGAGCAGTTCGGCAAGGGCCAGAACCGCTCCGGGGGCCAACGCATGGCTGGTGATGTCGCTGCCCCGGTCGGCCCTCAGGCGTTCGAGCCGGAACGGGCGGTCGAGGCCGACCTCGGCATCGGCGAAAAGCACGACTTCGGCCTGGGCGATCTGCATGGCATGCTCTGGGGTCAGCTGATAGTCGATCTCCGTCCGGCACCCGGCCAGACCGGCGGCCTCCACGCGGTCGGCAAAGGCTGGGCCGAGCCCGTCGTCCCCGCGCCCCGCGTTGCCGTAGCCGATCACCAGCAGCGTCATGCGTTCAGGCCACGCCTGCGGCTGTCGACCAACTGTCCCGCGGCATCGAACAACTCCACCAAGAGCGGCATTTGGCCCAGCGCATGGGTGGCGCAGGACAGGCATGGATCGTAGGCCCGGATTGCCACCTCGATGTGGTTGAGCATACCCTCGGTGATCCGCTCCTGCCCCGACAGGTAGCGCTTGGCGACGTCCTTTACCGCCCGGTTCATACCCTCGTTGTTATGCGTGGTCGAGACGATCAGGTTGCAGTAGCTGACCTGATCGTGTTCGTCGACGCGGTAGTGGTGGATGAGATTGCCCCGCGGCGCTTCGATGACGCCGATGCCTTCCTCGCGTCGCTCGCCCTTTGCCACGAGGTCGGTACCCTGAAGGTCGGGGTCATGCAGCAGTTCGCGGACTTTCTCGAGGCAGTGGATCACCTCGATCATGCGGGCCCAGTGATTGGCGAGTGCAGTGTTGTTGGGCGCGCCGCCGGTATGGGCGCGCAAGTCCCGGTGGGCCGCGTTGGCGAGCGGCGTATCGATATGGCTCGCCGTATTCATCCGCGCGAGCGGCCCGACACGATACCAGCCGGCCTCCGGTCCCAATGCGCGAATGAACGGGAATTTCATGTACGACCAGGACCTCACGTCCTCGACCAGCGTCTCGTGATAGTGTCGGCACTCGAGCCCGTCGAAGATCGCACCCCCGCTGGAGTCGATGGCCCGGAACTGGCCGTCATAGAGTTCGAGGGCTCCGTCTCCTTGGCGCACCAGAGACAAATGGTTGGAGGGAAAGGCGGCGAAGTTGGCAACGAGGTCGGCATGCTCCTGCGTGTAGCCCTTGGCCAGCGCCAGCGCTTCCAGTGCCCAGACCAGCATGTCGTCGATCTGCGCCAGAAACGCATCGCGCGTCGCGATCGGCAGGTTGCGGTTGATACCCCCGGGTATGGCGCCCGTGCCGTGGATCTTCTTGCCGGCCGTAGCCTCGATCACGTCCTGGCCGAACTTGCGCATGGCAATGGCACGGCGACCCAGTTCGGGGTTCTGCCGGATCACTTCGAAGATGTTGCGCTGCTCGGCCGGAGCGCCGAAGCCGAACAGCAGGTCGGGTGCCGCAAGGTGGAAGAAGTGCAGCACGTGGCTCTGCATCACCTGGCCATAGTGCATCAGCCGGCGCATCTTCTCTGCGGTCGGCGGCAGCACGTCGACGCCGCAGATCATGTCCATGGCCTTGGCGGCCGCCAGATGGTGGCTGACCGGGCAGATGCCGCACAGTCGCTGCACGATCACCGGCACTTCCCACAGCAGGCGCCCGCGGATGAACCGCTCGAAGCCGCGGAACTCGACGATATGGAGTCGCGCCTCCTCGACTTGGTTCTGCGCGTCGAGGTGGATGGTGACCTTGCCGTGGCCCTCGACCCGGGTCACCGGCGATATCTCGATGAGTCGCGGTTCGCCCATTTCGCCCCCTAGTCGAACTTGATGCTGCCGCGCGAAAACCCATGAAATCGGCCGGCGAGAATGCTGTTCAGCGTCTCGAAGATAATGTCGCCGCCGGGGGCGCAGCCGGGAATCTGATAGTCGATCTCGACCACTTCGGAACAGGGATAGACACGGTCGAGCAGCAGCGGCAGCGCCGGATCGTTGGGGATCTGGTGGGTGGTGTTGCGGATGTAGGCCCCGTTGATATAGGCCTCCTCGAGGCACTCGCGCAGCGGTGCATCCGACTGCATGATGGCATTGCGCATCGCCGGGAGGCCACCCATGATCGCACACTGGCCGAGCGCGATCAGCACATCGCAGTTGCGCCGGAAGTCTTGCAGCACATGGACGTTCTCTTCATTGCAGCAGCCGCCCTCTATGATGCCGATGTCGCAGCGGCGGGTGAAGGTCTTGAGATCGGTCAGCGGTGAGCGGTCGAACTCCACCGCTTGCATCAGCCCCACGAGGCGCTCATCGATGTCGAGGATTGCCATGTGACAACCGAAGCAGCCGGCCAGCGAGGCGGTGGCAACGCGCGGCTTGCGGCGCTCAGTCACGACGCTTCTCCTCGATCTCGTGGCCGATCGGGCCCTTGTCGAACAGTCGCTCGCCGATCGGAGTGGCGAAGCCATGGCGTTTGCGGATAATGCAGCCGACCGGGCAGGTGCCGGCGGCAATGGCCTCGTCCTCGATACTGGCATCGGTCAGCGCAAGGTTGTCGCCGTTCACGGCGACCCGGCGGTGAATGCCCCTGCCGACGTAGCCGAACACCCCCTTTCGATCGACATCCTGCGAAGCGCGGATGCAGCGTCCGCAGGAAATGCACCGGTTGGTGTCGAGTGCGATGTCGGGGTGCGAGGCATCGAGCGTGCGACTGGGCTGCAGGTAAGGAAACCGTGTCGGCGCGGTCATCTCAAGCCGGTAGGCCATGGCCTGAAGCTCGCAATTGCCGCTGGCCTCGCAGATCGGGCAGAGATGGTTGCCCTCGTGAAACAACATCTCCACTAGGTCGCGCCGCAACTTGTTGAGGTGCGGCGTCTCGTTCTCGACCACGAGGTCGGGAGCGGCGGGCTGCGTGCAGGCAGACACACTGCGCCCGCCCGCCTTGACCGTGCAGACCCGACAGCCGCCCTGATGACGCAGTCCCTCATGATCGCACAGGCGTGGAATGTAGAGGCCGGCCGCGTCAGCCGCCTCCATGATCGTCTGCCCCGGTTCGGCCGCCACCGCGACCCCGTCGATGGTGAAGCTGAAGCCCGTGCCGCTCATCGGGTATAGTCCTTGTCGAAGATGGTCGATCGCCGCCTGGCGATCTGTCGCGCGCCCTCGATTGCCGCCTGCACGTCGAAGCTCGCGCGCACCCGGTCCGGCGAACTCTTCACCAGCGCCGAATAGACCAGCGGAAAGTTCTGCAGTGTCGAAAGGATCGGGTTGGGTGAAGTCATGCCCAGCCCGCAGCGGCTGGTCTCGATGATGGTCTGCGACAGATCGCGCAGGTAGTCGATGTCCTCGGGGTTGGCGAGGCCCTCGCGAAACTTGCCTATGGCCTTGTGCAGGAACACGTTTCCGACCCGGCATGGAGTGCAGTAGCCGCAACTCTCGTGCACGAAGAAGGAAATGTAGTAGTCGACGATCTCGAGGATGTTGCGCCGGGCCGAGAACACGATGACGGCGCCACCGGTGGCCAGATCGTCGAAGCTCAGGCGGCGGTGAAAGCTGGCGCGATCGACCATCGTTCCGCTCGGGCCGCCGACCTGCACCGCGGCCGCGTCCTCGCCGCCGACGAGGGCCAGGAGTTCCGCGACCGTCATTCCGTAGGCGAGTTCGTAGACACCCGGATTGAGGCAGTCGCCCGAGACGCTGAAGAGCTTGGTGCCATGGCTCCTCTCGGTCCCCATAGCGCGGAACCAATCGGCGCCGCGGTCGAGAATTCGGGCGGCGTGGCAGAAGGTCTCCACATTGTTGACGAGCGTCGGGTAGCCGAGGTAACCGCGATTGACCGGGTAAGGCGGCCGGGTCTTCGGCTCGCCCGGCAGCCCCTCGCAGGAACTGATCAGCGCTCCTTCCTCTCCACAGACATAGGCGCCGGCGCCTAGTTGCAGGCGCAGATCGAAATCGAACCCCTCGACCCCGAAGATGTCGGTCCCGAGCCGACCGCTCCCGCGCCGTCCTTCGAGCACCGCCTCGAGGTGCTCCCGCAGGTAGGCATACTCGCCGCGTAGGTAGATCAGGCCTTCGCGCGCTCCAACCGCGCGAGCGGCGATGGTCATGCCCTCGATCAACAGGTCGGCCCGCTCGGTGAGCAGCACCCGGTCTTTGAAGGTGCCGGGTTCGCCTTCATCGGCATTGCAGATGACGAAGCGCCGCTCGGCAGGTTCGGCGGCAGCGGCGCGCCACTTGCGTCCGGTGACAAAGCCCGCGCCGCCGCAGCCGCGGAGGCCGCTGGCCTCGATCCGGTCGACGATGGCGGACGGCGTCAGGTCCAGTGCCTGTCGCAGACCGGCGTCGCGCGGCACCGGCCCAAGCAGGACCGGCCCGGCATGGCGAATGTTGTTCTCGACCATCGCGGTGACTCGCTCGGCCGGGGACAGTTCGGCCCCGGCCGGCACAGCAACCTCGAGCGGCGACTTCCCCTCCTTCAGGGCCACGGCGATGGCGGTGGCCCGCTCGGGCGTGAGGCGGGTGACCACCGCGTCGTTGATCATCGCGGCGGGGGCCTGGTCGCACATGCCGATGCAGGGGGTGTAGTCGAGCGAGAACGCCCCGTCTTCCGAGGTCGCGCCCATCCGGATGCCAAGCGCTGCCTCGAAGGCGGCGGCAACCGCGGCCAGTCCGGCGAAACGGTCCACGATGTCGTCGCATAGCCGGATCGTGATCCGTCCCTTCGGTGTCAGCGACAGGAAGGAATAGAAGCTCGCCACACCCTCTACCTGCACCCGCGACAGGCCGGTGTAGGCCGCGACGGTCTCGAGACTTTGCGCGGAGATACAGCGGAAGGCCTCCTGCACGTCACGCAGGATATCGAGCATGCGATGACGGTCATTGCCGTAGGCCGCGCAGATGGCGGCAATCCTGGATGCCGCCGCGCCATCGCCGTTCCGGCTCGAGTTGGGATCGATGTCCATCCGCCCCTCCTTGAGACATGATGGCCTGTCTCCCGGCGAATCGCCAGCCCGTTCCGTGCAGCCCTGCCGCCTGCGGCGACGGCGCTCTGCGGCACCATCCTCACTGCGCCGTCGCGGACCCGCCGAGATCGAGCGAGAGCTGTGCGGCAGGCGCCCCGACATGGGCCAGCACGGCCGCCCCGAGTTGCGCAAGGTCCTCTGGGCGGCTGAGGCGATGGTCGCCGTTGGGCACCAGCGTGAAGGTCACGGGATCGCTCAGCAGGTGCTGAAGCAGACGCAGCGCGTGGTCACGCGGCACGTCCGGGTCCCTTCCGCCCTGCAGGATAGTCACCGGGCAGCCCGTCCGGATCCCGTTGCCGAACAGCAGATGATGCCGGCCATCCTCGATCAGTTCCCGCGTGATCGGGTAGGGTGCGTCGGAGTAGGCCGAGGGCTGCTCCACGAGGCCGGTCGCTGCCAGCGTCAGGCGCTCCTTGCGGGTGAAGCCCTTGAGCATCAGTTCCTCGGTCATGTCCACCGCCGGCGCGACCAGCACCAGAGCCCTGATCCGTCCGCTTCCGTTCAGTGCCCGCGCCATGAGGAGCGCGATCCATCCGCCCATCGAGGAGCCGACCACGATCTGTGGCCCGTTGGTCGTCTCGAACACGGCGATGGCCTCTTCGAGCCAGCGCGTGATGGTGCCATGTCGAAACTCGCCGCTCGACCGTCCATGCCCGGAGTAGTCGAAACGCGTCACCGCAAGGCCATGTTCGGCCCCCAGTGCATCAAGCGTCTCGGCCTTCGATCCAGTCATTTCGGAGCGGTAGCCGCCGAGCCAGAACAGGCCTGGCGCACGTCCGCCGCGGCGCAGCAAGGCGATCGCGCGCGCGTTGGCCGCAGAGCCGACGATCAGCGTCTCGAGCGAAGGGTCTGGCTGGGAATCGTGCATTGTCCGGGCCCGCGGTCTGGGTGTAGCCGGTACGACGCGGCGCGGCTCGCGGCAACAGTTTGTCGCCAATTGCGGCGGATCGCGCGTTTCTTGGTGGTGCTGCTGTTGACTTATGTCCCCGGCGGCACGATTTTAGCGCCGATTTTCCCGCCGCTCTGGTAACAGCCGAAGGATCGCCTGCCATTCGCCGTCCCATGAGACCCGTTGCGCCCCAGAAGGATGGGCCGCAATCCAACGAAGATATCTCTTCCTCCGAAGTCCAGCTGATCGATGCGGAAGGCGCCAATCGTGGCGTCGTGCGAACCCGCGAAGCGCTCGCAGAGGCGCAGGAGCAGGGACTGGATCTGGTGATCATCTCCCCGAACTCCACGCCGCCAGTCGCCAAGATGCTCGATCTGGGGCGTTTCAAGTACGCAGCCCAGAAGAAGGCCGCCGAGGCGCGCAAGAAGCAGAAGGTCATCGAGGTCAAGGAAATCCAGCTGCGGCCGAACATCGACGACCACGATTACCAGACCAAGATGAAGGCGGTGAACCGCTTTCTCGACGAAGGTGATCGTGTCAAGGTGACCCTGCGCTTCCGCGGTCGCGAGATGGCGCACCAGGATTTGGGCATGCAGTTGCTGGTCAAGGTGCAGGCCGAACTCGAGGCCAAGGCCAAGGTCGAATCGTCCCCGCGTTCGGAAGGCCGGCAGATGGTGATGGTCCTGGCGCCCAAGTGATGGGCACGCAAGCCGGTGATTTCGGGGCGGCCTCGGCCGCCCTTTGCATTTCTGGCAGTCGTCGCCAGGTTAACTTTAACGCCTAACCAAAGGACTGTTTTGACCGGCCGGCCGGTGGCATGGGCGGATGCACTTTAGTAAAACTCGCGCTGGTTTACAGGGTGGGGTTTCTTTGTCGCCGTCGGACTATCTGCGCGCCATCTTGCATCGCGAGGCGGTCGATAGCGGGGTCGAAGCGCCGCTCCGGCGTCTCGAGCGGCGCATCGAACAGCTCTGCGCGGCCTGGGCGGGTCGGCATCTGCTTGAGGTCTATCCGATCGGCGCATTCGAAAAGGGCATGGCCAACCGCTCCGGCGTCGCCATCGACTTCGTGCTGTCGCTGAGCCCGCAGGTTCCCTTCACCCTGCACGAGATCTACGAGTCGCTGTTCCTTGCCCTCGAGCGGCAGGACCTGGCGCCGGTGCGCCGTCCCGTCGCCGTCGGCATCCGGGTCGACGACGTTCTGGTCGACATCATCCCGGCCAGGCGGGAATCGATCAGCAACGACGTCCACGAAATCTACTCGTCGCGTCGCGCCGCACCGATGAAGACCAACCTCACTCACCACGTGCTCGACGCCGTCGAGGCCGGGCGACAGGAGGAGGTGCGCATCATGAAGTTGTGGCGTGATCAGCAGGGCCTCGACTTCCCGTCCTTCTATCTCGAACTGACCGTTGTCGCCGCACTGCGCCGCAGGCCGCCTGGAGAACTCGCCGACAATGTTTGGCAGGTGCTGGGCTATCTCGCTCAGCTCTTCGTGGCGCGCGGCCTGCTCGATCCGGCCAACGCCAACAACGTAGTTTCCGATGAGATGACCGCTGCCCAGAAGATGGCCGTGGCGCGCGCTGCCGCCGACACCCGGAGCGGCATACGCCCGTGGTCGGAAATCGTCACCTGACCGCCGGTACGAGGCAACCTGTGCTTAAGCCGCCGGCCCTATGATGCTCCATCGTCTCTCGGGGGAGAGCCATGTTCGACCACAAGGACACGCTGTTTCACGTTGCGAGCCTGCTGACTCGCCGACTTGCCAACGAGATGCGCCTGGCCCTGGCGCCACACGGGATGCACCCGGCGCAGTTCACCGCATTGGCCGAGATTGGTGAGCGCGAAGGGCTGACGCAGGCGGAACTGGTCGCCCGACTCGATCTCGAGCAGCCCGGCGTCGCCCGCACGCTCGCGGGGCTCGAGGCAGAGGGCTGGATCGAGAAGTCCTCCCTCGGCAAGGGGCGGGCGCAGGGCCTGTACCTGTCGGACAAGGCGCGTGCCGCGCTGCCCGCGGCAGCCAGGGCGGCGGCGGCGGCGGACCGGCAGGCGTTGCAGAGCCTCAGCCGCACCCAGGCGGCCCACCTGCTCGACGAACTGGCCGAACTCGCCGCCGCAAACCGCTGAGCCTCATGGGGCGAGGTGTTCGACACCTCATCGATCCTAGCGTATGCTGCAACGTTCAGAAGAGTAAGTGGCGACGTGGAAAAGCCAGCAATATCAGAAGACATCAAAACGTTGGCCGATGCTTACACACTCAACAGCAAAGCATCGAATCGTGCGTGGGCGATCTCCTCCACGCTAACGGTACTTGCACTCGGAAATCTGGCCTCAGATCCCGCGTCGCCCGTTGATCTCCTGACTGCACATCTCGACAGGGCTACCTTCTATGTAATCTGCTTTCTCTTTTTGGTTTCGATCAATGTCGTCTACGCGTCAGCGCATTCGCAAGCGTACCTCAGTGGAGACATATATGGAAAGTATCTATCTCAAATAGACGCATTTTCAATTGATCTTCTAGGAAGGGTGCCTCAGGACAGGAGATATAGTCTTGGAAGTGTGGCCCACACGCTATACTGGCCAAATCTGAATAGAATATTCCCAATATCGCACTCCTTTGGCGCCAAGTCTGTATTTCATTTGATATTTGCGTATGCAAAATGTGTGATTGATTTGGTGTATGTGCTGTGGCCGCTTGTTGGAGTTGCCTCGTGCCTGACAGTGCTAGTTCAACCACACGTGACGAATTGGAGTCTTGGTGGGGTGGTGTTGTCCGCGGTCATGATCGTCGTTGCTGCCATTTCGTCAGTTCCGACCTGGTTCTTGGCGCGGACCGCCTATGGGTGGGATATGGGCGCGATCCGACGGTTGCGTGGCGACTAGCCCCCTTGCGCGTGCACCGCTTTCCCCCTATACAGCCGCCTTCTCGACGGGTCGCCCGGCCAAAAGGCATGCCGTGGCGGTCCCGAATGCTGGCTTTCGAGCCGCCTCTAACAGGACAAGCAAAATGCCAAAGATGAAGACCAAATCGGGCGCCAAGAAGCGCTTCAAGATGACTGCGACCGGCCGCGTCAAAGCGGGCGTCGCGGGAAAGCGTCACCGTCTCCTCAGCCACGACGCCGACTACATCCGCTCTCACCGGGGGACCAAGATCCTCAAGAAGGGCGATGAAAGCCTGGTCAAGTGGTACATGCCGTACAACCGCTAAGGAGCTGAGATGTCCCGCGTCAAGAGAGGCGTTACCGCCCACGCCCGCCACAAGAAGGTTCTGAAGGCCGCTTCCGGTTTCTACGGCCGCCGCAAGAACACTATCCGCACCGCCAAGGCCGCCGTCGACAAGGCCGGCCAGTATGCGTATCGCGACCGTCGCGCCAAGAAGCGCAACTTCCGGGCGCTCTGGATTCAGCGCATCAACGCCGCTGTGCGCGACCACGGTCTCACCTACGGTCGATTTATCGACGGCCTCAGCAAGGCCGAGATTGCCGTCGACCGCAAGGTGCTCTCCGATCTCGCGATCACCGAGCCCGCAGCGTTCGCCGCCCTGGTCGCCCAGGCCAAGCAGGCCCTGGGATATCTCGAGAAGATCGAGACGGCCACGCATCAGCGCGTCAGCGCCTGACACTCGCCTTTCTGAGGCCCTGAGCTGAGCCTTGCGCCGCCCCGCAACGGGATGGCGTGGGGCTTTCTTGTTTCTGCGCCATGCGGCGCCTCACGCGCGACGTCACCCCGGCGAAGGCCGGGGCCCATCCTGAGAGACTGCCTGCCGCCACGGGGTTGGCAAGACCTCAAGAGGGATACCGGCCTCCGCCGGTATGACCTGTGGGTGGGAGACCTCACAGAAAAACGGATAGAGACATGTCCCTTGACGCCCAGATCGCCACCCTCAGAGCCGAGATCGGTGCCGCTGTCGCCGCTGCAGGCGATGAAGGCGCCATTGAAACGGTCCGCGTATCCGCCCTCGGCAAGAAGGGCTCAGTCTCGGCGCTGCTCGCCACCCTTGGCGCGATCGCCGCCGAGGACCGCAGGGCCGCCGGCGCCGCCATCAATGGACTCAAGTCCGAGGTCACGGCGCTCATCGAGGCCAAAGCCGCCGACCTCGCCAGGGCGGCGCTCGATGCCCGGCTTGCCGCCGAGCGCGTCGACGTCACCCTGCCGGTGCGGCCGGCACCGACGGCGGAGGGCCGCATTCACCCGATCAGCCAGGTGATCGACGAGATCACCGCGGTCTTCTCCGACATGGGCTTCTCTATCGCCGAGGGCCCCGACATCGAGTCCGACTGGTACAACTTCACGGCGCTCAATTTCCCCGAGGGACATCCGGCCCGCGAAATGCACGACACCTTCTTCATGGCGCCCTCGCCGGACGGGGTGAAACGCGTGCTGCGCACCCACACCTCGCCGGTGCAGATCCGTACCATGCTGAAGACCAACGAGAAGCCGGCCGCGCCCTATCTCACGCCCGCGATCGAGCCGCCGATCCGGGTCGTGATGCCGGGACGAACCTACCGGCACGACAGCGACCAGACTCACACACCGATGTTCCATCAGGTCGAGGGGCTGGTGATCGACAGGTCGAGCCACATTGGCCAGTTGCGCTGGGTGCTCGAGGAGTTCCTCAAGGCTTTCTTCGAGGTCGACAACGTCACGCTGCGCTTCAGGCCCAGCTTCTTCCCCTTCACCGAGCCGTCGATGGAAGTTGACGTGCAGTGCGACCGCTCGGGCGCGGAGGTCAAGATCGGCGAGGGACGCGACTGGCTTGAGATCCTCGGCTGCGGCATGGTGCATCCCAACGTGCTGCGCAACTGCGGCCTCGACCCCGATGTCTATCAGGGCTTCGCCTGGGGCATGGGGATCGACCGGCTGGCGATGCTGAAATACGGCATGAACGACCTCCGTGCCTTCTTCGACGCCGATAAGCGCTGGCTGGATCACTACGGCTTCCGGCCTCTCGACCTGCCGACCCTGTTCGGCGGGCTGAGTAGCTGATGCCTGGCTCCATCATCACACCCGGCGCCATTTCGCGGGGATGACCCGTTACCTAAAGCTGCGAGTTTCCCGATGAAGTTCACCCTCGACTGGCTCAAGGAGCATCTCGACACCACCGCCTCGGCCGAGGAGGTCGGCAGGGCGCTGACCATGATCGGCCTCGAGGTCGAGCAGATCATCGATCCCGCGGAGAAGCTGCGGCCGTTCGTCGTCGCCCATGTGGTCGAGGCGAAGCCGCACCCGAACTCGGACCACCTCAATGTTTGCAGGGTCGATGCCGGCACCGGCAGCCTGATCGACGTGGTCTGCGGGGCGCCCAATGCCCGCACCGGCATGAAGTCGGTCTTCGCCGCGCCCGGCACTTACATCCCCGGCAAGGACTTTACCCTCAAGGCGGGTGTCGTCATCCGTGGCGAGAAGTCGGACGGCATGCTGTGCTCAGCCGCCGAGCTCGAACTGAGCAGCGACCATGAGGGCATCATCGAACTGCCCGCCGATGCACCCATCGGGGCCTCCTATGTCGACTATGCCGGGTTGGGCGGCGCGGTGATCGACATCTCGATCACCCCCAATCGCGGCGATGCCACCGGCGTCTACGGCGTGGCGCGCGACCTGGCTGCCTTTGGGCTGGGAACCCTGAAAGCCACCGACATGTCGCCGGTTCCCTCCGCCGGCCCGAGCCCGATCGCGCCGTTGCCGCACCAGTTCGCCGCTGGCGAACCCAAGGCGATCCGCAAGTTCGCCGGCCGCTACATCAAGGGCGTGAAGAACGGGTCGTCGCCCGACTGGCTGCAGCAGCGACTCAAGGCGGTCGGTCTCAGGCCGATCAACGCCATCGTCGATATCACCAACCTCGTCTCGCTGGGCTGGGGCCGCCCACTGCATGCCTATGACGCGGACAAGATCGTCGGCCGGCCGGTGCTGCGCAACGCTCGCCCGGGCGAAGCCTTCGATGCCCTCGACAACAGACTGTATGCCCTCGACGAGACCATGACCGTGATCGCCGACGAGCAGGGACCACTGTGCCTCGGCGGCATCATGGGCGGCATCCGCTCCGGCGTCACCGAAGGGACCGTGAACGTCCTGATGGAATGCGCCAGCTGGGATCCCGATCTCATTGCCCAATCCGGGCGAAAGACCGGCATCGTCTCCGATGCCCGCTACCGGCTCGAGCGCTCGGTCGATCCGGCGCTCACCGAGCCCGGCCTCGAGCTCGCCACCCGGCTCGTCCTCGAGTTGTGCGGCGGTACCCCGATGCAGCCCGCGATCTCGGGGGAGGATGTCTTCCCCGGCACCGTCATCGACTTCCCGCTGTCCGAGGTCCAGCGCCTGACGGGGCTGCGCTCCACCCCCGCCGAGATCGAGTCGATCCTGTCCCGCCTTGGTTTCCGGTTCGATGGCGCCGGCGATCGACGTCGCGTAACGGTGCCGTCCTGGCGTCCCGACGTCACCATGAAGGCCGACCTCGCCGAGGAGGTGATGCGCATGGTCGGTGTCGACAACGTGCCTGTGGAACCGCTGCCGCGGCTCGCCAACGTCGCACCACGCATTCTGACCACGTTGCAGAACCGTCGCCGCATCGCTCGCCGCGTCCTCGCCGCTCGCGGTCTCGACGAAGCCGTTACCTGGAGCTTCATCCATGCTGACGAGGCCACCCGCTTCGGCGGCGGCGCGCCCGGATTGAAACTCGCCAACCCTATCGCATCCGAGCTCACCGACATGCGGCCCTCGCTGCTGCCGGGCCTGCTCGGCGCCGCGCAACGCAACGTCAATCGCGGCTTCGCCGATCTCAGGCTGTTCGAGGTGGGCCAGGTGTTCCTCTCCGTCAGCCCGGACGGTCAGCACACCTATGCCTCGGGGCTGCGTCTGGGCGGCTCCCGGCACTGGCAGGGAGCCGACAAGGTCTCGGTGTTCGACGCCAAGGCCGACCTAGCCGCGCTGCTCGACGCCATGGGTCACGACATCGACAAGCTGCAACTTGTCGCTGAGCCAGCCCCATGGAGCCATCCTGGGCGCGGCGGGCGCGTTCAACTGGGCCCCAAGCTGACCATCGGGTGGTTCGGCGAAGTGCACCCCAGCCTGTTGCGAACATACGACCTCACCGGTCCGGTTGCCGGATTCGAGCTCGACCTCGACGCTATCCCCGAGCCGCGCCGCAAGCCGACCCGCTCCAAGCCGGCTCTGAAACTGTCCGACCTGATGCCGCTCAGCCGCGACTTTGCCTTCGTCGTCGATCGCGACGTCGCGGCTGCCACGATCATCAAGGCGGCGCGCGGCGCCGACAAGGCGTTGATCACCGGGGTCGAGGTCTTCGATCTGTTCGAGGGCAAAGGGGTAGGTGACGGGCGCAAGTCGGTGGCCATCGCCGTCACCCTGCAGCCGACCGAGAGGACACTGACCGAAGAGGAGATCGACAAGGTATCGGCAGCGGTCGTTGCGGCGGTGAACAAGGCGACCGGCGGCGCGCTGAGGGCCTGATCCCGGTGG
Source organism: Devosia sp. (assembly GCA_041916695.1). Classification (GTDB taxonomy): domain Bacteria; phylum Pseudomonadota; class Alphaproteobacteria; order Rhizobiales; family Devosiaceae; genus Devosia_A. The sequence continues at coordinate 86,812 of JAYRZA010000002.1, forward strand.
CGCCCACGATGCCCGCCCCAGCCGACTGGGTGCTCCGGTGACGACGCAGTTGTCGGGCGAGACGCTGTTGCGCCGCGCTCTGCTGGTTACGGCGGTGGGCCTCGGTTGCCTGCTGGGCTATTTCACCACCTATGTGGTGCAACTGCTGCTCATTGTGCTCGTCGGCTGGGTGGTGCTGCGCCGCTGGCCGCTCTCGGACGGCCTCGACCGCGCCGCGCGCCTGTTCTCGGCCAGCTTCCTGCTCCTGGTGGCAGGTGAAGCCTTTACTCTGCGCGAACCGGCGGACCTGGTACCGCTGCTCAACTTCGCCACCATGCTGCTCTACGTCCCGCTGGCGGTGCTGTTCCGGCGCGGCGCCAAACCCGTCAACAGCCGCAAGGCGGCCGACTTGGCGCTGGCGGGGGCCGCTGTAGGGCTGCTGGTGTCGCTGCTCTTCACCTATGTACTGCATGAGCCGCGTGCTGGCGGTAACACCTTTTTCACCGATCCGATCCGGCTCGCCAACACCGCGCTGCTGGCCGGCTTCTTCGCCATGATCGGGGCCGCCGCCAATGGCGGCCAGCACCGGTACATCTACTTCCTCGGACCGCTGATGGGGCTGGTGGTGATCTTCTCGACTGGTACCCGCACCGGCCTCATCGCCTTTGCCATACTGCTGCTCGTCGCCGCCTTCATGCTGGTCCGGCACAAGTTGCTGGCGCTGTCGATCAGCCTGGTGCTTGCCGTGTTGTTTGGCGCTGTCGCATGGCTTGCGGACATCGCCGGAGCGCGTTCGATCACGCTGTTCGACATTGCCGGGCGTCTTGCTTCCGGTGATCACCCGGCAGATCTGGGGACGACCATCCGCTTCATCCTCTACCGTGCCGGAGGGCAGGCTTTTCTCGACGCTCCGCTGTTCGGGCACGGCTGGAGCCGCCTGATGAGTTCCATCCTGCCCTATCTGGATGCCTTCGAGCAAACTCACGCGAGCCTGCCGCACCTGCACGACGACGCGCTCAACTTCGCCGTGGCCAATGGCGTGCTTGGTCTCGGCGCCTATCTGCTGCTGCTGGCAACGCCGCTTGCCGCCTGTCTTGCAAGCCCGAGGGACAGTCAGTTCCACACCCGGCTCTACGGCTGTGGCATGCTGACAGTCAGCTACTTCGTGCTCGGCTTGCCCGACACGATGCTCAGCTTTCCCCTGCACAACACGCTCTACGTCGTGTTGACGGCGCTGCTGCTCAACTATTGCCGCGATACCGAGGCCTGACGCGGGCTACAGGCGTCCTTGCTGCTGCTTCTGCCAGCCCACGCCGAGTTCGGGGCGCACCTCGACCGTGCCAAAATCCGCCATCGGGCCATCCTGGGCGATTCGTAGTGCCTCGGCCATGTCGGCCGCCTCGATGATCAGAATGCCGCCCAGTTGCTCCTTGGTCTCGGCATAGGGGCCCTCGGTCAGCGAGACCCTGCCGGCGCGCCGTCGCACCGTCACCGACTGCCCCGCCAGTGCCAGGGCGCTGACATAGTGACCGCTGTTGATCAGCCGGGCGTCGGCGTCGCGATTGTCGAGGTCGAACCGCGCGAGCTCCTCGGGTGTCAGCCGGTCGAGCCGCTCCGCATCGACATGAAAAAGGCAGACAAAGCGCATCCGGTCAGCTCCTGTTGTCCCTTGTCGAACAGCGAGGCCCCAGGTCGACGCCAGTCAATGCTTTTCCCGCGAGGCCCACCAAAGCAAACGCCGCTGGCGGAGCCAGCGGCGCTTGCCGATTCGCGGTACGCGAAAGGTCAGGCGGCGTGGCTCTCAAGCCACTTGGCGAGGCCGGCCTTGGGGGTACCGGCGCCGATCTTCATGTCGGCGGCTTCGCCACCCTTGAACAGGATCATCGTCGGTATCGAGCGAACTCCGTACTTGACGGTGGTGTTCGGGTTCTCGTCGACGTTCAGCTTGACGATCTTCACCTTGCCCTTGAGTTCGGTCGACAACTCTTCGAGCACCGGCGAGATGGCGCGACAGGGACCACACCACTCGGCCCAGAAGTCGACGAGCACGGGCTCTTTGGAGGACAGGACTTCCTCGCCAAAGTTGGCGTCGGAAACGTGGGTTGTCATTGAGATTGCCTTTTGGGTTGAAAGCGGCGGTCTGTTTGATCCAAAAGCTAGGCAGAGTCCAGAGCGAGTGCAACGCGCGTCACTGGATGGTGAACCCCTGCGCCGCTTCCGCCAAAGCAGCGTCTGGCAATTTTAGCAGCGATTCCAGACTAGTCCACAAGATTGCGGTTTCGATCCGCTGGCCCGGGAAAAGCTGCCGTGCAGCCAGCGCATAGAGCGCGAGCTGCGCCAGATAGGCGGGCTTCACCCGCTCAGGCCGCATCTCGGGAACTGCGTCGGACTTGAAGTCGACGATCAGGATGCCGTCCTGGCCTGCAACGAGGCGGTCGAGACGCCCCGCCAGCGTCACCGGCTCGCCGCCGTGCCGGGCCTCGACGAGGAACGGCACCTCGGCCCGGCTCTGCGGTCCGAACAGCGCCGCCAAGTCAGGTCTCGAGAGGATTGACAGCGCCTTGCCGGCCAGCATCGGGTGCTGGTCCGGCGCATCAGGCAGCAGCACCTCGAGCGCCCGGGTGGCGACCTGCCGCCGTTCGCCCTCCGTAACGCGGCCCAAGTGCTGGAGCAGCGCGTGCAGGGCGGTACCCGCCTGCCGTGCACTCTCCGGATCGAGGCTCTGTTCGGTGTGGCTGGCCAGGGCTCGATCGGGATCGGGGTCGTGGTGCCATGCCGAAGGGCGGATGATCCTGCGCGATCGATGCGGCGGCAACGGCGGCAGGACCAGGCTGTTGCCCGCGTGGGCCCTGGCGGGAGCTGCCTCCCGCAGCGGCGCCGGTGTCGGACGCGTTGCCGGGTAGCAGATGGCGGTGATTTCGCCTCCGGCATCCCTCAGCGTCGAGCTGTTGGGGCCCAGGCGCTCGGCAACCGCCTCGTACCAGGAGCCGTCGAGTCGGCCCTGCCGGGTCAGGAACCCGGTAACGTAGAGCTCGTCCTCGGCCCGAGTCATCGCCACGTAGAGCTTGCGCCAGTACTCTGCCTGCTGGGCGGCCTCCGCCCGCTGCCGGTGCTCGAGCGTTGCCGGTACGTGCGCCGCCAGCGCGCCCGCGTGGACGAACAACGGCGGCTCGGCCGACAGGTAGACCGACCGCCGGTCCCGCCCCCGTTCCGTGCTGGCCGCGTCGGCGAGAATGACGATCGGGGCCTCGAGACCCTTGGCGCCATGCACCGTCATCACTCTGACCCCGGCCCCGCCTTCTGCCAACTCACGCTTGATCGTCACTTCCCGCCCCCTCAACTCGGCCAGAAAGCCGAGCAACGAGGGCTGCTCGGAAGTCTCGTGCTGCAGGGCGAGGTCGAGGAATTCCGCTACCACGTCGTCGATTTCGCTGCCGAAACGGCTCCGCATCCGCCTGAGGCCACCGCCTGCATAGAGCACTTCGGCGAACAGCTCGAACGGCCGCTCGAAGTCAAGCCGGCCGCGCCAGGCCCTGAGCTGGGTCGAGGCCGCCTGCACCGCGGCGCTCGGCGAGTTCTCGAGGGCGCGCCACAGCCATACTCCGGGCGCGCGCCCATGCGCTACGGCCGCCAGTTCTTCCTCGCTCACCTCGAAGAGGGGCGAGCGCAGCAACGCTGCGAGTTGCAGGTCGTCCGCCGGATTGCTCAGCACGTCTCCCAGGGCCATTAGGTCGAGGACGCCGATATGGCTGGTGACGGCCAGCCGATCGGCTCCCGGGGTCGCAATGCCGGCCCGGATCAGGGCGCGGATGATCTCGTGGAACAGCACGCTGCGCACCTGCACGAGAATCAGCACATCGTCGGGGGTGACGGCCCGCCCGCGTGGGCCGAGCGGACGCCCGCTGTCGATCCAGTTCCGGATCTCTGTCGCGATGCGTTCGGCGATGCGTCGTTGCGCGGTCTGCGTGGCCATCGCTGGCGGTTCGGTCGGCCAGGTCCCGGGGTCGGTATCGTCGGCCGGCTCGCGGGTGGGTGGCCACAGCGTCACGGTCCCCCCCGGCTCAGCCCGGGCCGACCGGTGAACCATGCCGTCCTCCTCGAGCACCCCTTCGCGCAGATCGGCGCGGCCGAACACCTGGTCCACCGCCTCGAGGATGCCGGGCAGCGTTCTGAAGCTATGTTGCAGCGGTACGTGTCGGACCTCGAACCGGGCCGCGCGGGCACTGAACGCGAACTGGCTGCCGGCATCGACAAAGATCTCGGGCTGTGCGCCCTGGAACGAGAAGATGGACTGCTTCTGGTCACCCACCGCAAACAGCGTCCTCGGCCGGTCCGCCGCGCTCTCGCCGAAGAAGAAGTCGTCGATCAGGGCACCGATCACCTGCCACTGGTCGGGGTTGGTGTCCTGACCCTCGTCGACGAGAATGTGAGACAGTCCGGCATCGAGCTTGTAGCGGACCCAGCCGCCCTGCGCTTCGTCCGCCAGCAAAGCGCCGAGGCGCTCTATCAGGTCGTCGAAGTCGAGCAGCGAGCGGGCCTTCTTGGCGGTCTCGTAGCGCCGGGAGATCGCGCCCACAATGGCAAGAAGGGCATCGCTGCGCGCCACCAGTTCGGCCGCGACCAGTTCGGCTTGCAGCGCCTCGATCCGTGCCGCCTCGTCGGCCAGGCGCTTTGCGATGCCGGGTATGAGGGCCGCCGCCGACTTCTTGATCAAGCGCTGCCGTGCCGATCCTTCCTGGGTGAGGAAGGCTTCCAGCAGAGCCGCGGCGTCGGGTCGGTCCGGATCGATGCGCGCCAGCTTGTCGACGAAGTCGGTTCCGTCCGGCCGGGGCCGCAACAGCGTGAAGAGCTCCGCATGGTCGGCGCGACCGAGGCCGTAGCCTCGGCTGATCTCATCGTAGACGGACTCGATCGAGCCATCGCGGCCGACCAGACGGTGAAGTTCGCGGCGTGCGCGCTCCGGCGCCGCCAGCACATGGCGCAGCGTGCGCTGCTGGTTCAGCGCCTCGATGATCGCGGTCTCGATCTGGAAGTCGCTCATCAGTCCGAACAACGTCTCGACAGCTTGCGCCTCTGCGCCACCGCGCAGCCCGTCGGCGATGACGCTCTCGCGCGCCCTGAGCAGCATGCTGTCGCGCTCGTGCTCCTCGAGCACGGAGAAGTCGAACGGCACCCCCGCCTCGCCGGGAAAGCGGTGCAGCACGCTCTCGCAGAAGGCATGGATGGTCTGTATCCTCAGGCCGCCCGGCGTTTCGAGCGCATGGGCAAACAGCGAGCGGGCACGGAGTCTCATCTCCGGCGTCGGCACGCCACCGCTCAGGGCGACGAGGTCGGCGGTGAGCGCTGCTTCCTCGGCGAGCGCCCATTGTCCGAGCCGCTGCGCCACCCGGCTGCGCATCTCCGCCGCCGCCGCCTTGGTATAGGTGAGGCAGAGGATTTCCTCGGGGCGGGCCCCGGCGAGCAGCAGTCGCAGCACCCGCGCTGTCAGCACGTAGGTTTTGCCCGAGCCGGCATTGGCACGCACCCAGACCGAGCGGTCGGGGTCGGAGGCCAGGCGCTGGTTGGCGATGATCGCCTCCGGCATCGGGTGGAGCAGACGACGACTCATGGATCATCCACCCCGGCGGTCAGCGTCCATTCGTCGGTCCGTGCGAGGTGGTCGTAGTCTCCGACAAAGCTCTTGCGGCCGGTTTCGACCCGCGGCCGGATGCGCGCGGTCATAGGCAGGCCGTCGCGGATCAGGAAGGCCTCGACGTGCCCCTGTGTACGCCGCACGATTTCGTCAACGGCCGCCATGGGCCCCATGCCGCTGGGCAGCTTGAACGGCTTGAGCTGGAAGGCTGCCGGCCCCAGCCCGATCTTGATGTAGGTAAGGGTGGAGCTGTCGCGACCTTCGACGCCGGGGAACGCGCCGGCCTTTGCCATCGCCGCTTCGAGCAAGAGCTGCGGCGCCTCGAACGCCGTCATCTCCCTCGGCTGAGGCACACCGCCGGTCTTGAAGTCGATGATCTCGAGGGTACCATCGTGCCTCAGGTCGATGCGATCGGCCTTGCCGACAAGGGTGAAGCCGTCGAGCGTGGGGAACACCCATTCGCCCTTGGTTTCGGCGAAGCGCAGCGCTATGTCGCCGTCGCGGTTCCGCTCGAATGCCAGGAACTGCTGGGCCGCGCGCTCGAAGCGCTTGAGCCAGATGTCACGCCGTTCGGTGATGGCTTCGAGCCCGGCGAACTCGTCGCGGGCCATGGCTAGCATCCGCTCAAGCGCGTCTGGGGCGGCAAAGTCGTGCCCCCCCGCCACGAAGCGCTCGAACACCGCATGGATCATCGTGCCGCGCTCCCGCGCGCTCGGCTCGCTGCCGAGCGGCTCGAGGCGCCTCAAGCCGAGCACGTGCCGGGCGTAGATGTCGTAGGGGGAGCGCATCAACGGCTCGATCTCGGTGATCGACAGCCGCCGTGGTCGGATCGCGGCCGGCGGGCAGGGGGCCGGTCGCGTCGCCGGGCGGGGCAGCCCGGTCTGGTCAATCGCCTCGGCCTGCAGCAACCAGCGTTGCCCGCGGGTTCTCAACTCCCGGGCTGCCGCATCGCCGATCAGGGCATCGAAACGCTGGAGCAGCGGCGACGGCAGTGCGGGCGAGGTGCCAATGCGTGTGGCGTAGGCAACGAGGACCTCGGGGTTGCCCATGGCCATGGCGAAATCGTGCGCGGCCTGCCCCTGCTGCCGTTCCGGCGGTTCGAGTCCGACTGCGATCCGCATCGACCGGCTCAGCCATGGCCCTGGATCGGCGACGGCCGGCCACACATCCTCATTGAGGCCAGCAAGGATCATCAGGTCGGGGCTCATCAGGCGCGCCTCGAGCTCGCCCCAGATGGCGATATCGTCGCGGCCGCCCGAGAGGACCGGTACCGCAAGGCCGCTGAGCAGGGCCTCGAGCACCGACTCGAGTCGGCGCGGCTCGAACGTCGTTCCGGCCACACCCAGTTCGTCGAGTTCCTTCGCCCAGCGCCGCAGTTCCACCAGTCCGGGCAATTCGGCCGGGCCTGCCAGCGCGTCGATTGCCGCGACCAGGGTACTGGCCAACTCGTTGGCCAGGAGCCGCTGACGAGCATAGAGCGCTCTGGTTTCGTCGAGGGCCGCCCCCAGCGCTCCAAGCACCTGGTGCAGGTTGGCATCGTCGAGGAGGGCCAGGAGACCCGGCAACCCCGACTGTGGTCGCTTCGCCCTGAGCCGAAGATCCAGCTGGTCGGCCGCCTGCCGCACCAAGCGACGTTCGAACCCCAGATGCACCGCGCCATTGCGCAGCAACGCGATCGTATCGACCGGGGCGTAGTTCCCGGCAGCCACCGCCAGCACCTGGCGCGCCAGCCGACCGGCGCTCGAGTGGAACAACGGCGTGCCCGCCGGATCGTCGACAACGATGCCATGTCGCCGCAGCTCCACTGCGATACGACGGCCGAGGTTCTGATCGCGCGTCACGATGCCGACGCTGCGCCCCCCCGCAAGCGCGTCCCGTGCCGCGAGCGCCACCGCGCGGGCCTCGATGTCGGTGGTGCGGGCGGCAATGACGCCGACCCCGGCGAGCGCCGTGTCAAGGTCGGCCCCGTCGCGCCAGCCCATCCAGCCCGGGGTCTCGTCTGCCGGCGCCAGAGCCCTGCGCAGCAATGCGGTGCGGGGCCGTGCTTCGCCCAGCTCGACCACCTCGCCGACACCGGCCCCCAGCCGTCCCAGCAGCTTCATCAGCCCGTATTGCGGGTGGCCCTGTGTGGTCTCGCCCTTGATCAGTCGCTCGTGCTGCTCGGGGCTGAACGAGGTGTCGATCCCCGGCAGCACCAGTACACCGCGCCTGAGGGCGCCGATCGCCGCCAGCAGCGTGGCTGTCGCGGGGATAGAGCCAGTCGAGCCTGCCGCGATTACCGGCCGCTCCCCGTAGGTCTGCTCGGCCGATCCGGCCTGCCGTTCAAGTCGCCGGTTGCGGGCCGCAGCGGCATCCAGCCTGCCGCGCTCGGCGAGAATGTCCGGCCAACTGCTCAGAGCCACATCCAGAAAGCCCAGAATCTGCTGCCAGTTGCCGGCCACGTCCTCGGGCACCAGCGAGCGGAACGCCTCTGCGGCGATCCCCTCGATGTTGATGTCGTCGAACAGCGTCCCCAGGGAATCGGCCAGCCAGAAGATCTCGGCAGCGCCGGGCGGGTTGGCAAAGCTCCCCGAACCCTCGGCGAAGGCCCGCACCAAATGCGATAGCGTTAGCCGACGTTCGAGCGTCGATGCCACCGGAGGCGTCGGGGGTGCATCGAACGGAGGCAGAAACGGCTCCTCGTCGCTTACCTCGCCGCCGAAGGTTCGGATGTCGGGCAGCAGCACGGCCCCTCCGCATTGTTGCGCAAAGGACTCGGCGAGCTTCAGACGCGCTCGGCGCGTCGGTACGATGATGGTGACGTCGTTCAGCCAGAACGGACCTTTGCGCCTCCAGTCGCCGAGCAGTGTGCCATCCAGCACTCGCGCCGCGAGCGTGGGAAGAAAGGGCACATCGGGGCTGATGGAGAACAATGAGTCGCGGCGCATGTCAGGATTTGACCGGCTGCCACCAGCGATGTCCAGCGCGCTTACCGGGCGTGACCGGAGCGGAAGGTGATCCTGGCGCGGCGTCCGACGCCGTCAGGGGGGATCGCGAGCGTCACCACGGCATCGGCACGAGCCGCGAGCTCCGGCACGCGCTCCGCCCATTCGACCAGGACGATCGCCTCGGGGTCGTCGAGCAGCCCCAATTCGTCGATCTCACGGGGATCCGAGATGCGGTACAGGTCGGCGTGCAGGATGCGCCTGCCATTGCCGGCGTAGGGCTGCAACAGCGCGAAGGTCGGGGAGGGGACCTCGAGTTCGGCCTCGCTGGTCAGGGATCTGATGATGGCGCGCGCCAGGGCGGTCTTGCCTGCCCCGAGGTCACCCTCGAGCAGCACCAGGTCGCCCGGGGCGAGTTGCGCGGCGAGGCGTACGCCGAGGGCCTGTGTGGCGGCGTCGTCGGCCAGCAGCAGCTCCTCGGCCAAGCCTCTTCTCCGCTATTGAGCTGCGCCCGCCATCTCGACGTCGCTCGGCAGGCTGACGATCACTCGGCTGCCGCGCGGTTCACGCTTCTCGATGCTTATCGTCCCGCCATGCAGGCTGACAAATGCCCTGACGATCGCCAGGCCCAGGCCAGCGCCGCGCTGTCGTGCCATCCCGCTGGCCGGCTCGTTGCGATCCTGCATGGCGGCTCGCATTTCCTCGCTCATCGCCGTGCCCTCATCCTCGACGGTGAACTGTATGCGTCCGGTCCGGCCCGACACCGTAAGGCGGATCTCGCCGCCGGGCTCGGAGAACCGCGCGGCGTTCGAGAGCAGATTGTAGAGCACCTGCACGATGCGGGTTCCGTCGGCCACGAAAGGCGGCAAGTCCGGTTCGATCGCCACCTTGAGGTTGATCGGCGTTTCGCCGTTGACCGCGGGGAAGGTTGCCGCCACCCCGGCGCGGGCCTTCTCGACCAACACTGCGACGTCCAGCTGTTCGGGACGAAGTTCTGCGATGCCGGCATCCACTGTCGCGAGGTCGAGGATATTGTCGATGAGCACGCCGAGCGTCACGCTCGAGGCCCTGATGTAGTCGGTGTAGCTGCGCTGCCTGTCGTTGAGCGTACCCGCCGCTCCCGAGGCGAGCAGGTCGGCAAAGCCGATGATGTTGGTGAGCGGCGAGCGCAGCTCATAGCTCACGTTCTGGACAAAAGCGTCCTTCAGTCGGTCGGCGGTGAGCAGCGCCTCGTTCTTCTCCTTGAGCACGCGCTGGTAGTTGGCGCTCTCGGTGACGTCGAGGAACGTCATCATCGTCTGTCCGTCGGGCAGTCGCACGATGGCATAGTCAATCAGCTTGCCGTCTGCCCGGGCGATGCGCCCCTGCCTGTCCGAGCGGGTCGGATTGAGATCGATGATCGAGGCCTTCAGGTCGCGCCAGATCGAGGCGCCGTCCTCCGGCAGGGCCCGGCTGACCGTCGCGGCGACCTGGTCGATATGCGGGTTTTCCGCCAGCACATTGATGGGCAGCTTCCACAGGCTCGACAGCCGCGGGTTGGAGAGTGTCAGTCGCCCGTTGGTGCCGAACACCGCTACCGCTTCACTGAGGGCGTTGAGGGTCGAGCGCTGCACGTCCAGCACCGCCCGGTGCTGGCTCTTGAGCATCAGTTGATCGGTGATGTCCTCGAACACATAGATCACCCCGCCCTGCGGCCCCGCCGGCGCGGCGATCACCTGCACGGTGCGGCCGTCGGGCAGGTGCCAGGGGTCGAGTTCCTTGGGACCCTTAAGCTGGTACGTGGTCAGGTGCCGGGCGCGCCAGCCCTGGTAGTCCGGCTCGTTGGGCAGTTGCCCGTCTGTCCGCAGTCGGTCGAGGATCACGCGCTCGTCCATGCCAGGCTTGAGCCAGGTCGGATCCAGCCCCCACAGTGCACTGTACGCGCGGTTGTACTGCACGAGTTCGCGACCGGCATTGAAGATGGCGATCGGGGTGGCCAGCGCATCGATGATGCCGCCGAGGTGGGAAAGTCCGGGATCCTTCTGCACTGCCGGCTTGCGGGCTCTCATATACCCTGCCGAGCCGCCGGCCAGCGCAAACTCCACCACCTCCCAGCTGCCCGTCTCGCCGAGCGCTACCTCGCGCGGCGCGGTATCGATACGCTTTTTCGGTTCCGTCAGTTCCACTGGCTGTGCTTCGGTGCTGCGCCGTCCGAGCGTCCGGGCGAGCTCGTGATAGGCGGCATTGGCAAATGTGATCCGCCCCTCCACATCGCGCAGGAACGCCGGATCGACGAGGCTTGCGAGCACGCTGCGGGCAACGCCTAGGTCGTCGGCGGGCGCCGCGGCCACGCCCTGTAAACGGGCCGGCCGCAGCCGCAGCGAGGCGCCGTTCCCCAGCACGGAGCCGACCGCGCGTACCTGCCGACCGTCACGGGCGAGAAGGCTGATCTCGAAGGCCCGTCCGGCAACCCTCAGCTGCGCGACGGCGCCGGCGAGAGCATCGGCGTCTGCATCGATCAGCCAGGACGAGAAGTCGAGTACCGCCTCCGGGCGTCGGCCCGGCGGCAGCAGGGCTCCGGGCTGGCCAAGAAAGCGCGGACCCTCGCCCGTGTCTGTCCACAGCACCACCAGCTCGCGCGTCGCCGAAAGCAGTGCCTCGTACTGGTCTACCGTCGCCCGCAGACCGGCGATCTGGTCAGCGGCCCGGAGCCGGGCCCGTCGGCCGTCGCGCAGCATGCCGCGCACCACCGAAACCGCGATCAGCGCGAAGGCACCGGCCCCCAGCGTGATCGCCAGCGGCGCCGCGCCCATCACATTACTGATGGAAAGCCCCTGGCCAAGACTCGGCGTCGCGGTGACCACGGTGACCAGACTGGCGGCAAGCCCTGTGAATCCGAATACGTTCCGGAGATGATCCGGCCCCATGCGTTGCCCCTAGCCCGAAAATGTCTGCGGCCCTGTCCGCGCAGCAAGCGGGACGTGCCAACACCGCACACGATGCCGCGCCGAGCCCCCAACGGATTCGCCGCGGAGTTCGCCGGAGCAGAACCCGTAACCGGCGAATCACCAGACCTTATCGGGCCGGGAATCGCGCAAAAAGAGTCAAATTGCATGTGCCACGCGCACAAGTGCGGCACTTTGGGAGTTGACCCCGGACCGAACAGTGAACGCTTCGTTAACGCCGGTTGATTTGGAGCAAGTTCTTTTCAGGGCGCCAGGAGCGGGATCGAACCCGCTCCGTCGACGCCGACTTCCCTGCCCCGAGGGTTCAGTAGCGGTACTGGCCAGACTTGAACGGGCCTTCGGGCGATACCCCGATATAGTCGGCCTGAACCTTGCTCAACCGAGTCAGTTTGGCGCCGAGCTTGGCGAGGTGCAATTGCGCCACCTTCTCATCGAGGTGCTTGGGCAGCACGTGCACTTTACTCTCGAGCTTGTCGCCATTGGTCCAGAGCTCGATCTGCGCGAGCGTCTGGTTGGCGAACGAGGCACTCATCACGAAACTCGGATGCCCGGTGGCATTGCCAAGATTGACCAGCCGACCCTCCGAGAGCAAGACGATGCGCCGGCCGGGTGCGAGCTCGACGATATCGACCTGCGGCTTGACGTTGGTCCACTTGAAGTTTCGCAGTTCCGCGACCTGAATCTCGTTGTCGAAGTGGCCGATGTTGCAGACGATGGCCATGTCCTTGAGATTTCGGATATCGTCCAGAGTCACGACGTCCTTGTTGCCGGTCGCCGTCACCACGATGTCGGCCCGGTGCGCCGCGTCCTCGAGGGTCACTACCTCATAGCCGTCCATCGCCGCCTGCAGCGCGCAGATCGGATCGACCTCTGTGACCAGCACGCGTGCCCCCGCACCTCGAAGCGACTGGGCCGATCCCTTGCCCACGTCGCCATAGCCGCACACGATCGCCACCTTGCCGGCGAGCATCACGTCGGTACCGCGGCGGATAGCGTCGACGAGCGACTCGCGCGTGCCGTACTTGTTGTCGAATTTGGACTTGGTGACGCTGTCGTTGACGTTGATCGCAGGGAAAGGCAGTTCGCCCTTCTGCTGCAACTGGTAGAGCCGCATCACCCCTGTCGTGGTCTCCTCCGAAACGCCGCGGATATTGGCCTTGATGCGGGAGTAGAAGGTCGGGTCCTTGGCGAGACGCTTGCTGATCGTGGCGAAGAATACTTCCTCTTCCTCGCTGTGCGGGTTGGACAGCACCGAGGCATCGGTCTCGGCCTTGGCGCCCACCAGGACCAGCATGGTAGCGTCGCCGCCGTCGTCGAGGATCATGTTGGGCGTTGTACCGCCCGGCCAGTCCATCATGCGGTCGGTGTAGTCCCAATACTCGGTGAGCGTCTCGCCCTTCTTGGCAAAGACCGGGATGCCCGCCGCGGCAATCGCGGCCGCCGCATGGTCCTGGGTGGAGAAGATGTTGCAGCTTACCCATCGCACCTCGGCGCCCAGCGCCTTGAGTGTCTCGATCAGCACAGCAGTCTGGATGGTCATGTGCAGCGAGCCGGCGATGCGCGCGCCCCTGAGCGGCTGGCTGGCGGAAAACTCCTCACGGATCGCCATCAGTCCGGGCATCTCGATCTCGGCCATGCCGATCTCCTTGCGGCCAAACTCGGCCAGCGAGATGTCCTTGACGATATAGTCGCTGCTGCTGGCCATCGGCCTCTTCTCCTGTCCATCGTGTCGCCCGGCTTATACTGAACAGCGCAGGGGCTCGCAACCGGGATATAAAGAAAGCTTTATGTCCGGCCTCGCCCTAAGCGGGCGGCAGGACATCGACCAGGCCGGCTGGGCCCGCAAGAGCGTGCTCGCGCGCAACGACGCCTTGAGGGGCTGTCCAGGTGATCCGAGAATAGGCAGTCAGGCCGGAGCGCCGTCGGAGTCTTCGTCGAAACCGTTGTTGACCAGCGTGGTGATGGCGTCGAGCGCTTCGCGTGCCTGCCGACCGGTCGCTTGCACCAGGATTGTAGATCCCGGTCCGGCCCCCAGCATCATCAGGCCCATGATGGAATTTCCGTTCACGGCCTGACCGTCGCGGACCACCTTGATCTCGGCATCGAAGCACTCGGCAGTGCGCACGAAGCGCGCCGAGGCCCGCGCGTGCAGGCCCTTGCGATTGACGATCGTCAATTGCTGCGCGAGTGCCCGATCCGAACCTGCCGCCGTGTCCATGTCGACAGTGTAGAGCGATTTCCGGCAGGCTGAAAAGGTCTGCCATCGTCGTCCAAGCCATACCTGCGTGGTGTGGGCGACGATGTCCGGCCCCATATGGCCTCAGACTGGCGACGGGCCCGTGGCGAGGCGGGCGGAGTGCACGCCTTGGCCGCGCAATTGGTAGTTGGCGTGTCGGCCGCGCGGATCGCGGAACATATCGCCATCCTTCATGATCATGGTGAAGTGGCCCGGCCCGACAAGCACTGAGGGATCGAGCAGCGGATCGGCATCGACCAGCAGCAGGTCGGCCAGTGCCCCGGTCCGGATTACGCCGAGATCGTCATCGAAGCCCATCAGGGCGCCCCCCACGGCGGTGGCGCACTTCAGGGCCTCGGCAGGGCTGTAGCCGAAGAACTTCACGAAGTGCCCGATATCTCGGGCGTTCTGTCCCATCGGGGTAACAGTGAAGCCATAGTCACCACCAACCACGACCCGCATGCCGCGCCTGCGCATCTCGTGATAGGTGCGGATGGTATGCTCGAGTTTGCGCGGCAGGCCCATGCTTTCGACCCGCTCGCGGGTCAGCCCAACAACGTCGCCCTCGAAGACCGAATTGTGCACCAGCCCGAAGGCGGGCCCGACGAACACCCGGTCCTTGACGCTCTCCAGCATGTCAAGCGCCTCCTCATCGGCGAAGTCGCAGTGGTAGATGCAGTCGACGCCGGCCCGAACGGCGCGCTTGACCGACTCTGCCGCCCGCGAATGACAGGCGACCTTCTTTCCCCAGTCATGAGCGGTCTGGACGCCGGCAGTGAGTTCCTCGAGGCTGAGCGACACCACCTCGGCGCGCGCATGGCCGACGAACTCGTCCCCCGAGACGTTGAACTTGAGGTTGTCCACCCCCTCGCGACAGCAGAGGCGCACGGCGCGACGAATCTCGTCGACGCCGTCGGCGATCATGCCGAAGCTCTCGGCATGCATGTGCTGCTTGCGCTCGTCGCCCAGTCCGCCCGTGACCGTGATTTCGGGCCCTGCTGCCCTGTAGCGCGGGCCGGCGAGATATCCGTCCTCGATCTCCTGACGCACCACCACGTCGATCCGGAGCTTGGCGGAGGCCGCCGAGTAGCAGGAGGTGAAGCCGTGGTTGAGGATGAAGGTGGCATTGCGGCAGGTGCGCAGCAGATGCTCTTCCGGCGGGATCTCGCCCAGGTCCTGGTTGCGCGCCGGCCCGACGAAGCTCAGGTGGCAGTGGCCCTCGACCATGCCCGGCATGAGGAAGTGGCCCTCGCCGTCGATCACCTCGGCCGCGCTGTCGAGGCCGAACTGGTCGTGACCGCGGGCCACTGCCTTGATCTTGTTGCCCTCGACCAGCACTTCGCCCGGATAGGCATTGTCCTCGATCGCGTCCCAGACGCGCACGTTCCTGATCAGATAAGATCCCATGATACCGGCTTTGCTCCCTCTTCCCGCCGCTCCAGTTGCGGATGTCGCGCGGGCTCCGGCGACGACGATAGTCCGAAAATCGGTGCGCGCCCATATGCGCGCGCGTCGTCAGAAACGACTTGACTGCCATCTGGTGAACCCACCCCATGTTCGGGGAGGGAAGGAGTAGTCATGACCCAGATCGATCCGTTCGACATTCCTCGTTTGGTTCCGGATTTTGAGGCGGTGAAATCCGGCAATCTCGCTGCGAGCGCCGCAAGCCGCGCCCGGCTGCGGGCGCGCTTCGACATTGCCTATGGCGGGGAGGCACGGCAACGGCTCGACCTGTTCTTTCCCGAGAACGCCACCGGCCCGCTGCCCGTCCACATGTTCATCCATGGCGGCTACTGGTATCTCAACGACAAGGAGATGTTCGCCTTTCCCGCCGAGACCATTGTCGCCTCCGGCGCCATCGCCGCCATCGTAGAGTACACACTCATTCCCAACGCCCGCATGGCGCAACTGGTCGACGAGGTGCGTCAGGCGGCACGCTGGCTGATCGAGCATGCTGCCAGTTTCGGCGGCGATCCGAGTGCCTTCTCGGCCTCCGGCCACTCCGCAGGCGGGCACCTCGCCTCCTATCTGGCGGGCCGCGCGCCGCACGAGGCGGCGGGACCGGGCATCGACGTCAAGGCACTGCTCCTTGTCTCCGGGCTCTACGACCTCGGGCCGATCAGCACCAGCTACCTGCAGCCCAGCCTCGGCCTGACCGAGGAGGAGATCGCGCGGTTCTCCCCGGTCGGGGCCGCGCAGCAGCCGGGACCGCGGGTTAAGGTAACGGTAGGGCAGAACGAGACCGAACCCTTCCACCGGCAGGCGGAGGAGCTTTGCCTTGCCGCCGGGCGGCGCGGGCTCAGCTATGAGCGGATCACTCTGCCCAAACTCGACCACATGACTATCGTGCGCGACATGGGACGGCCGGAGACCCGGATGGGCGGGCTGCTGCGCGAAACGATCGAGGCATCACGGGCCCGTCGGCCCTGATGGGGAAGGCGACGGCGCGTCCGGCGACGGCGAGACCGGGCGCAGGTCAGACCTCGAGGTCGAAGACCACCAGCCCCGCAACTCCGCCCTCGAGCGCGGCGACCAGCCGGGCACCGGCCGTCTGGTGGGCCGGGTCGGCGAGGTAGGCATCGCGGGCCGCCCCATTGGCGAAATCGATGGTGAAGCCGTCACGGAAGCCCTGGTCGAGCCCTTCCGGGCTGATATTGGCGCCGAAGCTCATGCCGAGGATGCCGCCCAGGTGCCCGCGAAGTGCCGCCAGCTGGGCGTAGATGGCCTGCCTTTCCGCGGCCGCAACGTCGGCACGGAACCGCACGAGGACGCAATGCCGGAGCATGGTCAGTAGGTCGTGCGACCGCCCGACAGGTCGAAGACCGCGGCGGTGGTGAAACTGTTCTCGCGGCTCACCAGCCAGGCCACCATATTGGCCAGTTCGTCGACCTCGAGGAAGCGGCCGCGCGGGATGCGGCTCAGCATGTAGTCGATGAACTCCTTGGTCAGTCCCTCAAGAATGCGGGTATTGGCGACCGCGGGGGTGATGGCATTGACGGCGATATCGTATTTGGCGACTTCCTTGCCGAGCGCCTTGACCAGACCCAGCACACCGGCCTTGGAGGCGGCATAGTGCGAGGCATTGGGATTGCCCTCCTTGCCGGCGACCGATGAAATGTTGACGATGCGGCCGTAGTTGCGGGCCTTCATCGAGGGAATGACCACCCGATTGACGTAGAAGGTTCCGTTCAAATTGATCTCGATGACCTTGCGCCACTCGTCGAGATCCATCTCGTCGAGCGGCGCATTCTTGCCGGCAATGCCGGCCGAGTTGAGCAGGATCGACACCGGGCCGACGCTTCTTTCGACCTCGGCGTGGGCGGTCTGCAGCCCGGCGAAGTCGGTGATGTCGACAACCTGACTCGAGGCGCCGGGGCCCAGCAGGTCCACCGCCCTGGCGAGTGCCTCGCCGTCGCGATCCCAAAGGCTGACCTTTGCCCCGGAGGCAATGAAGCGCTTCGCCGAAGCCAGTCCGAAGCCCTGTGCCCCGCCGGTCACCACCGCAACTTGTCCGTTGAGATCAATCTGGTTCATCCCGCCCTCTGCGCTCTGCCGGTCTTTGGTGGCGGGTCGTAACATGTCAGTGACAGCGAAGCCAGCTTGGCGAAGCCGGACCTTGGTCGTAGCCGACCCGGCTTTCCGCTTCAGCACAACCCCCATCCGGACGACACCGCCCCCGCAGCACTACGAATGGTCGGCGACGACGCACCGGGTCTTGCTGGATCGGCGGCAAGGGAGGGGAAGATGAACCGAGCCTGGTGGACCTGGCTGGTGGTGGCGGCGGGCGCGATCGCGGCGGCTTCGGCAGCCCGGACGCTCGGACGGGTCGAACTGGCCGATGTCGGAATCGAGAAAGTGACGAACGTGCTCGTCACGCTGATCTTCGTGGCCCTCCTGATCGAGCGGGCGGTGGAGGTCTTCATCTCGCCCCATACCGGCATCGAAAAGCAGCGGCTGAGAGACCTGCAGGAAAAGCTTCGCACCGGTGCGACTGCTCTTCGGACGGAGATCGAGAAGGCGCGCGCCGCGGGCCTTGCGAATCCAGCCGATGCCACGATGGTGCAAAACCTGGTGCAGCTCGAGACGCAACTGGCAACCAACCTTGCCGAGGACGCCCGGCACGAGGCCGGCATCGCTGCCGACAACCGCCGGACGCAGCGGATCGCCCTCGGCATCTCGATCCCGCTGAGCTTCGCGGCTGCGCTCGCGGGACTGAGGACGCTGTCGGCCTTCTTGCCGGTCGAGCTTCGCGACGCAGAGGGCCTCGTTGTCGCCGCGGGCACCAGCGGGGCCTCCCAGGTCATCGTCGGGGTCAACGACGTTCAACTGGGGTTGTTCACCGCCATCGACGTGGTGTTGACCGCTGGCCTGTTGGCTGGAGGAGCCGACGGCATTCACCAGGTCCTCGACCGCTTCATCAAGCTGGCCTCGGGCAAGGACGACAAGAAGACCGCAGTCGGGTCGAGCGGTTGATCCGGCCACATTGTATGCAATAACCGGAGTGATGCACACGTATTGTGCACACAATGCACGATTGCGCGACAGGTAGGCATCCGATGCCGCACTTCACTCTGCCCGGATGAGCCGGCACCTCGTTGGGATTCAACGGGTTGATGATCGGCACCGCCGGTCCGCGCCGCTTGGCACGTGGTTTGCAACGAGTAACCCGAAGGGCGCCGTTCCCAGCAAGGCGGACGCCCGTCGGTGCAAACTCAGGGAACCACGTCATGACACTCACCACCCTTTCGCGACGCTCGTTGCTGAAGGCCGGCGCCGCCGGTCTGGCCGCGACGGCGCTGCCCATCGGCCTCGCCAGGGCGCAGGCCGGCGTCATCCTCGGCATTGTCTATGTCGGGCCGAAGGACGATTTCGGCTGGAACCAGGCTCATGCGGTCTCGGTCGAGGCGCTGAAAGCGCTGCCGGGGATCACCGTGGTGGAGGAGGAGAACGTCCCGGAGACGGACGCGGTCTCCAAGTCGATGGAATCGATGATCAACCTCGACGGGGCGAACCTCATCCTCGCCACCTCCTTCGGATACTACAACCCGTTCGTGGTCGATCTGGCCAGGAAGTACCCCAACGTCACCTTCCGGCACGCGGCGCCGCTGTGGAACAAGGACGCCGATCCTTCCAATGCCGGCTCGTACTTCCCCTATCTCAACCAGGCGCACTACGTGAACGGCGTCGCCGCCGGCCTCTCCTCGTCGGGCAAGATCGGCTTCGTCGCAGCCAAGCCGATTCCGTCGGTGCTTTCCAACATCAACTCGGTCCTGCTCGGCGCGCGCTCGGTCAACCCCAATGCCACCGTGCAGGTGATCTTCACCGGCGAGTGGAGCCTGCCGGTGCGCGAGGCCGAGGCCACCAATGCGCTGATCGACGCGGGCGCCGAGGTCATTACCTGCCATGTCGACAGCCCAAAGGTAGTGATCGAGACGGCCGAAGGCCGCGGCATCAAGACCTGCGGCCACAACGCGTCGCAGGCGCCGCTGGCGCCCAAGGGCTTCATCACTGGCGCCGAGTACAAGTGGGAGACCATCTACAAGGCCTACGCCGACGACATCGCGGCCGGAAAGACGCCGCCCAACTTCCTCGTGGGCGGCTACAACAACGACATGCTGCGCAACACGCCGTATGGCGCCGGCGCGACACCCGAGGCGATCGCCGCCGCCGATGCCGCCATCGCCGCGCTCAAGGGCGGCGCCCCGATCTACAAGGGCACGCTCAAGGACAATGCCGGCAACGTCGTCGTCGACAAGGACTACGACAACTACGACCCCTACCTCGACGGCATGAACTGGCTGCTCGAGGGCGTGCAGGGCTCGATCACCTGACGATCCGGTTTGCGGCGCGGGAGGCGGGTGCACGCCTTCTGCGCCGCGATGCCGTCGCTCGCCGGTTTCGAGCGTAAGTCCACTCCACCCTCCCAGCGCGAGCGCCATGGATGACCGCTGAGACTGCTGATCCCATCGCCATCCCGGCCAAGGCGGGGCCAAACCCGCAGCTGCTGCGCCTCGCCGAGTCGATCGCCATTCCAGTCGGGGCGCTGATCGCCTCGGCGCTGCTGTTCTCGGTGTTTCTCCTGCTCATCGGCAAGGACCCGCTGACCTTTTTTGGCCTGATCTGGACGGGCGGCTTCGGCTCCTCCTTCTCCTTCCAGAATTCGTTGCAGCGGGCCGCGCCGCTGATCCTCACCGGGCTGGCCTTCGCCATTCCGGCACGTATCGGGCTGACCATGATCGGCGGCGAGGGCGCGCTGGTGCTGGGCGGCTTTTCCGCCGCCGCCATCGCCATCCCGCTGGTGTCGAGCGGCGTGCCGCCACTGATCACCCTGCCGGTCATGGCCCTTTGCGCCATCCTCGCCGGCGGCCTCTGGGTGGGGTTCACCGGCTGGCTGAAGTATGCGCGCGGCGTCAACGAGACCATCGCCTCGCTGCTGCTCAGCTACATCGCCATCGCCATCATGAACTTCTTCGTCGAGGGAGCGCTGCGCGATCCGGCCTCGGCCAACAAGCCCTCGACCATGCCGATCGGGGACGCCTACCGCATCGGCTCGATCCCGGGCACCGAGGTGCACTGGGGCTTCGCCGCAGGCATCGTTCTGGTGATCGGTCTGTGGGTGCTGATGAGCCGCACCACCTTCGGCTTTGCCGCCCGCATGACCGGCGGGAACCTGCGCGCCGCGCGGGCGCAGGGCCTGCCGGTCGGCTGGCTGATGGTGGTGTGCTGCATGATCGCCGGCGCCTGCGCCGGCTTTGCCGGCTTCTTCGAGGTGGCGGCGATTCATGGCCAGGCCAATGCCTCGCTGGTCGCCGGGTACGGTTTCACCGGCATCCTCGTTTCCTTCCTCGCCCGCCACAACCCGCTGGCCGTCGTGCCGGTGGCGATCCTGTTCGGCGCGCTCGCCGCCGCCGGCGGAGTGATCCAGCGCCGCATGGGCCTTCCGGACGCCACCGTGCTGGTGCTGCAGGGCATCCTGTTCGTGGTGCTGCTGATATCCGAGACCTTTTACGGCCGCTTCAGGATCTTCCAGCTGAAGGCCGCGGGAGACCGTACCTAGATGGACAACGCCCTCGTCACCGTCCTCATCGCCATGCTGGGCGGCGCCATCCGCGTCTCCACTCCGTTCATGTTCGTGGCGCTGGGCGAAACGCTCACCGAGAAATCGGGACGCATCAACCTGGGGCTCGAGGGGAACCTGGTGCTCGGCGCCATGGTCGCCTACGCCGTCTCGTACCTCAGCGGCAACCCATGGCTCGGGGTGCTCGCCGCGGGCGGCTCGGGCCTCATGCTGGGGGCGCTGCACGGCTATATCTGCAAGCTGCCCAAGGTGAACGACATCGCCGTCGGCATCGCCATGATGAGCTTCGGCACCGGCATCGCGTTCTTTTTCGGCAAGCCCTTCATCCAGCCGACCGCGCCGCGCCTCGACGCCATCCCGCTGGGCGACTGGACCGGCAATCCGGCGCTGGCCCAGGCGCTGCAGGTCAATCCGCTGTTCTTTGTCGGCATCATCCTGTCGGTGGTGATGTTCTGGGCGTTCCGCAACACCAAGTGGGGCCTGATCGTCCGGATGACCGGCGACAGCGCCGCCTCGGCCAAGGCGATGGGCGTCTCGGTCGACCTGGTGCGCTTCCTCGCCACCGCCGCGGGCGGCTTCCTCGCCGGCATCGGCGGCGCCTTCCTCTCGCTCTATTATCCGGGCAGCTGGAACCAGGGCCTCTCTTCCGGCCAGGGACTGATGGCCGTGGCGCTCGTGATCTTTGCCCGCTGGAACCCGATCCGGGCGATCTTCGCCGCCCTGCTGTTCGGTGCCGCCGGGGCGATCGGGCCGTCGCTGCAGTCGATCGGCATCTCGCAGGGCTATTACTTCTTCAACGCCGCCCCCTACATCCTGACGCTGATCATCATGATCATCTCCGCCGGCTCCCGGGGCGCGGCGCGGGACGTGCCGGGCGAACTCTCGATCACCAAGTGAGCGCGCCATGGACCTGACCGATCCGAACCTTGCTACCGCCGGCCCGCCGGCGGGCGCCGTCGCCGCAAGCCCGTATCCCTGGCCCTTCGACGGGGACCTGCGGCCGGCCAACACGGCGCTGATCGTCATCGACATGCAGACCGACTTCTGCGGCCACGGCGGCTATGTCGATGCGATGGGCTACGACATCTCGCTGACCCGGGCGCCGATCGCGCCGATCGCGCGGGTGCTGGCGGCCTTCCGTGGCCGGGGTTACGCGGTGATTCATACGCGCGAGGGGCACCGCCCGGACCTCGCGGATCTGCCCGCCAACAAGCGCTGGCGCAGCCGGCGGATCGGTGCCGGGATCGGCGATCCAGGGCCGTGCGGCCGTATCCTGGTGCGCGGCGAGCCGGGCTGGGAGATCATCCCGGAACTGGCGCCGGAGGCCGGCGAGGCGATCATCGACAAGCCCGGCAAGGGCTCGTTCTGTGCCACCGACCTCGAGCTGATCCTGAGGCTGGGCGGTATCCGCAACGTCGTGCTCACCGGCATCACCACCGATGTGTGCGTCCACACCACCATGCGCGAGGCCAACGACCGCGGCTTCGAGTGCCTGCTGCTCGAGGATTGCTGCGGCGCCACCAAGCGCGAGAACCACCTCGCCGCCATCGACATGATCAAGATGCAGGGCGGCGTGTTCGGGGCGGTGGCGACCAGCGACGCCTTGCTGGCGTCACTTTGCTGAACGGAGTTATCCCCCCTTATGCACACCCCGACCCCTCGCGCCCCCTCTCTCGAAGCCATTGGAATGACTAAGATTTTCGGGCAGCTAGTGGCGCTGGACGAGGTTTCCGTGGATATCCGGGCCGGTTCGTTTCACGCGCTTCTGGGCGAAAATGGGGCGGGCAAATCGACGCTGGTCAAGTGTATCATGGGTTTCTACGGCGCGGACAGGGGAGAGGTGCGGCTCGACGGCCGCGAGGTGGCGATCCGTTCGCCGCGCGATGCCCGCGCCAACGGCATCGGCATGGTCTACCAGCACTTCACCCTGGTGCCGAGCCTGACGGCTGCCGAGAACCTCGTCATCTCGCGCGCCGATGCGCCGGGCGTCATCGACTGGGGCAGGGAGAAGAAGGCGCTGGCCCGCTTCATGGACGAGATGCCGTTCCGCGTGCCGCTCGACGCGCAGGTTGCCTCGCTCTCGGCCGGCGAAAAGCAGAAGCTCGAGATCCTCAAGCTCCTCTACCTCGACCAGCGTTTCATGATCCTCGACGAACCCACCTCGGTGCTGACGCCGGGCGAGGCCGACGAGATGCTGGGCCTGCTCGGCGGCATGGCGGCCCGCAAGGAGATCACGGTGCTGATGATCTCGCACAAGTTCCGCGAGGTGAAGGCATTCTGCGACCACTTCACCGTACTGAGGCGCGGCCGCTGCACCGGCTCGGGCGACGCCAAGACCGCCACCGTCGCCGAGATGAGCGCCATGATGATCGGCGATACCGCCATCCGCGAGCGGGCGGCGCGCCGGGCCTGGCCAGACAAGGTCGACCGGCTCGAACTCGCCGGGCTGTTCGCCGACGACAATGACGGCCTGCCGGCCATCCAGTCGATCAACCTGCGCGTCAAGGCCGGCGAGATCGTCGGCATTGCCGGGGTTTCCGGCAATGGCCAGTCGGCATTGGTCGAGGTGCTGAGCGGCCAGCGGCCGCTGTCGGATGGCGCCATCTTCATTTCGGGCGACCGCTTCGAGCCCAAGCGCGGCGCCTTCGACAAGTACAAGGTGTTCGGGCTGCCCGAGGAGCCGCTGAAGAACGCCACCGTGCCCAAGATGAGCGTCGCCGAGAACCTCGCCTTCCGCTCCTTCGACAAGCCGCCGGTGGCGAGCCTGGGCTGGTGGATGTCGCCCGGGCCGATGAAGGCCAAGGCGAAGGAACTGATCGCCCGCTACCGCGTCAAGACGCAGGGACCGGAGGCGCCGATCGAGACGCTTTCGGGCGGTAACGTGCAGCGCGCCGTGCTGGCGCGCGAACTGAGCGGGGAAGTCGACGTGCTGATCGTCGCCAACCCCTGCTTCGGGCTGGATTTCGCCTCGGTGGCCGATATCCGCAGCCAGATCATGGAGCAGCGCAACCGCGGCGCGGCGGTGCTGCTGGTCAGCGAGGACCTCGACGAAATCCTCGAACTCGCCGACCGCGTGGCGGTGATGAGTGGCGGCACCATCACCTATGTTGCTCCGATCGAGGACACCGATCGCAATACCATCGGCCAGCATATGGCAGGGCATTGATGGGCACTCTTTCGATACCCGCGAACTCCTTGCCGCGACAGCAGGAATCCCTCTCGAAACTGCGGCGCGGGCTGCAAACGGAGGTCCCCGTTTTGGCGGGGATGACCCGGAGTGTGCCCGTTGGGGTGGTGCGCAACTCACCCCCCTCCCCAACCCTCCCCGCGAGGCGGAGGGTGTCGCGTCGCGTTCCTGGCTCGGCCATGTCCCCGGCACCGGCCCGCCCCTCTCCCCTTGCGGAGGCGGGGAGGGAAAAGGCAGCGCGCTCGGAACAGGGGCGGGACTTCGTTGTGCTCTGCATCCCCGTGCGCGGCTCGTTCATCGTCGGTCCCCGCCCATGATCCCCGTCCCCGCAAGGCCTTATCCCTATCCGCTCGATCCCGCGCACACGGCGCTGGTGGTGATCGACATGCAGCGCGACTTCATCGAGCCCGGTGGCTTCGGAGATTCGCTGGGCAACGACGTGAGCCGGCTCGCCGCGGTCATTCCGGCCACTGCGGCGCTGCTCGGGCTGTTCCGGGCGCGGGGCTGGCCGGTGATCCACACGCGCGAGGCGCACAAGGCGGACCTCTCGGACTGCCCACCCTCAAAGATCCGGCGCGGCAATCCGAGCCTCCACATCGGCGAGACCGGAGCCATGGGACGCTTGCTGGTGCGGGGCGAACCGGGCAACCAGATCGTCGCGGCGCTGGCCCCGGTGGCCGGCGAGATCGTCATCGACAAGCCGGGCAAGGGGATGTTCTGGTCGACCGGCATCCACGAGCAGCTCATCGGGCTGGGCATCACCCATCTGGTGTTCGCCGGGGTGACCACCGAGGTGTGCGTCCAGACCTCGATGCGCGAAGCTAATGACCGCGGCTACGAGTGCCTGCTGATCGAGGACGCGACCGAGAGCTACTTCCCTGAATTCAAGGCCGCGACCATCAAGATGATTGCCGCGCAGGGCGGTATCGTGGGATGGGTAACCCCGCTATCGGAGCTCGCTCAAGCGGTCGGGGCGGCCGCATGACGGGCCCATCGGACTCCGGGGCGACCGACACCATGGCCTATAAACCTTTCGATGCCGATCTGCTGATCGATGCGTCCGCGCCGCTGCTGCAACTCAGGATCGAGCCCGAGTTCCGGGCCGGGATCAAGCTCAACCTCAAGACGGCGAGCAAGATGGCGGCGCTGGTCGAGCAGATCCGGTTGCCGGACGACGCCGAGCCGGCGCCGGTCTACCGCCCATGAAGGCGACGGCGACAGCAGGCGAGATCGCGGCCGCGGTCAAGGCCGGCGAGATCAAGGCCCGGCAGGTGGTGGCGGTGGCGCTCAAGCGCATCGAGGCGCACAACCCGATGGTCGGCGCCTTCACCGATGTCACCGTCGCGCGGGCGCTGGAACAGGCCGACCGCATCGACGACAAGCTCGCCGCGGGGATCGACCCCGGTCCGCTTGCCGGGGTGCCCTTCGCGGTCAAGAACCTGTTCGACATCAAGGGCGTGGTGACGCGGGCCGGTTCCAGGATCAACCGCGCCAACCCGCCGGCAGAACAGGATGCAACGCTTATCCAGCGGCTCGAGGCCGCCGGCGCCGTGCTGGTAGGCGGGCTCAACATGGGCGAATACGCCTATGACTTCACCGGCGAGAATGCCCATGACGGCCCCTCGCGCAACCCGCACGCGCTCGACCGCATGTCGGGCGGCTCCTCGGGCGGCTCGGCGGCGGCCGTTGCCGCCGGGCTGGTCCCGCTGACCCTCGGTTCGGACACCAATGGTTCGATCCGCGTCCCGTCCTCCTTCTGCGGACTGTTCGGGCTGAAGCCCACCTATGGGCGTCTGAGCCGGGCGCACAGCTTCCCCTTCGTGGCGAGCCTCGATCACCTGGGACCCTTCGCCCGCTCGGCCCGCGACCTCGCCCTCGCCTACGACGCCATGCAGGGATTCGACGAGGCCGACCCGGCGCAATCCAAACGCGCCAACGAACCGACGCTGGCGCGCATCACCCATCCTGTGCCGGGCATCCGCATCGCCGTGGCCGACGGCTACTTTGCCGGCGACGCCGAGACGCAGGCGCATGTGCAGCATGTCGCCCGGGCGCTCGACGCCGCCCACCGGGTGACTCTTCCCGACGTGCAGGCAGCGCGGGCGGCCGCCTATCTCATCACCATGGCCGAGGGCGCGGCGCTGCATCTCGACCGGCTGCGGGACCGGCCGGAGGCGTTCGATCCCGAGGTACGCGACCGGCTGCTGGCCGGCGCCATGCTTCCGGCGGCGTGGGTGGAAAAGGCCCAGAAGCTGCGGCGGGCCTGGCGCGAAAAGGTCCTGGCGCTGTTCCACGGGGTCGATGCCATCCTCGCGCCGGCGACGCCGATGAAGGCACCGCTGCTCGGCCAGAAGACGGCGAAGTTCGGCGGCGTCGAGATGCCGCTCAGGCCCAATATCGGCATCTTCACCCAGCCGATCTCGTTCATCGGCCTGCCGGTGGTCTCCGTGCCGGTCTGGCTGGAGGGCGCCGAGTTGCCGATGGGGGTGCAGGTGATCGCCGCACCCTGGCGCGAGAACATCTGCCTCCGGATCGCCCACCAGCTCGAAGCGGCCGGAGTGTGCCGGGCGCCCGTCGCGCGGGGCTTCGCCGATGACTGAAGCGGGACGCTGGGCCGGGCGCAATCCCGACAAGGACCTGGTGCGCAACGACGTCTGGTCGGCGCTCGAACGCGACGGCGTCGCCGTCGGGCCGGCCTGGTCGATGATCCCCAACTTCGTCGGCGCCGACCTCGCCGCCTGGCACCTGGCGCAGACGCCGGAATGGCGGGCGGCCCGCACCGTCAAGACCAATCCGGACGCGCCGCAGATCCCGATCCGCATGCGCGCCCTCTACGAGGGCAAGCTGGTCTTCGCGCCGGTGCCTTACCTGACCCGCGAGTTCCCCTACCTGCGTCTCGATCCGGAGCGGCTGAGGGAGAAGGGGGTGTCGTTCGAACTCGCCGCGACCGCGCAGGGCTTCATGGAGCATGGCGAGCGGATCGGCTTCGAGGAGGTGGCGCCCCTCGACTTCGCCGTCGTCGGATCGGTGGCGGTGAGCCGGTTGGGCGGGCGCACCGGCAAGGGCGCGGGCTTTGCCGATCTCGAGACGGCGATCTTCCGCGAACTCGGGATCATCTCCGAGACCACCCCGATCGCCACCACCATCCATTCGACCCAGTTGGTCGACGCGGCCCGCGTGGTGCTCGAGAGCCACGATTCGCCGCTCGACTACGTCGCTACCGAGCGGGAGCTGATCCGGACGGGCAACCGCGACCGGCGCCCGGGCGGGGTCGACTGGGATCGCGTCCGGCCCGATCAGTTCGAGACCATTCCGTTCCTCGCCGAACTGCGCGAGCGCCTGCTGGCGCGACGGCGGGGCTGATGGAGATCGATCACCCGGCAACGCTGGCCGAGGTCACGGCCGCCTTCGCCCGCTACGAGGCCGCGCTGGTGGGCAACGACATCGCGGTGCTCGACGAACTCTTCCTCGCCGCGCCCACCACCATCCGCTATGGCGGCGGCGAGAACCTCTATGGCATCGAGGCGATCCGCGCCTTTCGCGCCGCACGGTCGCCGGCAGGGCTGGCGCGCCGCCTGGCGCGGACTGTGATAACAAGCTATGGGCGTGACGCGGCAGTGGCGTCGACGCTGTTCTATCGCGACGGCGCGCCCGGCAGGGTGGGTCGCCAGATGCAGACCTGGGTGCGCACTCCCGACGGCTGGCGGGTGGCGGCGGCGCATGTCAGCATGATCGACGAGCCGGCCTGAAGTCCGGCGGGAGAGGCCAGGATGCTGAAGCGCACATCGGCGGAGGAGATCCGGCGCGGCCTGGCCGAGCGCATCATCTCGGGCACCCTGCCGCCCGGCACGGCGCTCGACGAAAGCCAGATCGCCGCCGAGTTCGCGGTGAGCCGGACGCCGGTGCGCGAAGCGCTGCGGCTGCTCGCGGCGAGCGGGCTGGTCGCCCAGCGCCCGCATGCCAAGGCCCTGGTGGCCAAGCCCGACGAGGCGGAACTGGCCGGCATGTTCGAGGTGATGGGCTATCTCGAGGCGCTCTGCGCCGGGCTCTCGGCACTGGCCATGACCACGTTCGAGCGCGACGCGCTCGACGCGCTGCACGCGGCGATGGCGCCGATCGTGCGGGACGGCGACACGGCGCGCTACGCCGAGGCGAACGATGTCTTTCACACCGCCATCTACCAGGGCGCGCACAATGCCTACCTGAGCGAGATCACCCGCTCCACCCGGCAGCGCCTGCAGCCGTTCCGGCGAGCGCAGTTCGCCGCGCTGGGCCGGCTGTCGCGGTCGCACGCCGAGCACGGGCTGATCGTCGAGGCGATCCTGCGCGGCGACCGGGCCGAGGCCGAGGCGGCTATGCGGCGGCACATCAGCCTGGTCGGCGACGCGGTCCAGCAGCTGGGCCAGGGCTGAACCGGATCGTCCGCCCCTCCGAAGCCGAGGGCGGACGCCGCCCCCGGCCGGAGGCCGCTCAGCTCGCCGGCACCAGGTAGAACTCGGTGGTGAGGTCCGAGTTGGTCCAAGGGCGCTGCGGGCGCTCCTTCTTGCGCGTCAGCTCCACCACCTTGGCCTTGACCCGGGTCATCAGCGTCTGGAACTCGACGCCCGGCGTCGGCAACTGCTCGAGCAGTGCCGTGGTGAACGGGCTGTGATTGCCCTCGCCGTCGGCCGCGACATCGCCCGGTGCGGTGGCAAAGCCGATGATCATGCCGCCGCCGTCGCCGATGGCGGCGAGGCCCTTGTCGACCGCGTTGGAGCGCGACGCGCCGAGGCTGCGCTTCAGCGTCTGCGCGAACGGGTTGTCGCGGCAGGCATCGAGCAGCACGATCGCCACCTTCTCCTTGCCGGTCGCCTGGTCGAAGCCGGTCATGAAGCTGGTGATGTTGTCGATGTCGACCAGCTCGAAATTGATCGCCGTCGCCTCTTCGACGGTGGCGTCGATCGGCACCAGGTAGTTGCGGCCGTCGACCTGCAGGCCATGCCCGGCATAGAAGAACAGCGAGGTATCCGCCGTGCTCGCCGCCTTGGCGAAGGCCCGGGCCTTCTCCTCCATGGCCGACTTGTCGAGGTCGGTCCCCAGCGTCACCTCGAAGCCGACGGCCCGCAGCATCGAGGCCATCGCCTCGGCGTCGCAGGTCGGATTGGGCAGCGCCGGGGCATTCTGGTAGGCCGAGTTGCCGATCACCAGCGCCACCCGCTTCTCGCTGGTGCGCACCGGCGGTATGCCGGTCACGTCGCACTCGCCGGTCGCCACCACGTCGGTCGAGCCGAAATCGACCGTTGCGGTATCGCCGCCGGCCAGTTCGCGCCAGCGCTTGGCCTCGTCGGCATCGGCGCCGACGCCCTCGCCCCGCTCGTAGGCCGAGGCCAGGGCAATCTGCGCGTCGGTGTCGCCCTGCTCGGCGGCCCGGCGCCACCAGCTGACCGCCGCCTCGGAGTCCTGCGCCACGCCCTCGCCCCAGGCGTAGGCGTTGCCCAGCTTGCGCTGCGCCGGGGCATAGTCCTGGTCGGCAGCGAGGCGCCACCAGCGCACCGCCTCGGTATCGTCCTCCGGCACACCGGTGCCGTCGGCATACATCGAGCCCAGGTTCGACTGGCTGATCATGTAGCCCTGCTCGGCGGCCATGCGGTACCAGTTCACCGCTTCCGCCGAATCCTGCGGCACGCCCAGCCCGAGGTCGTAGGCATAGCCCATCGAGTTCTGCCCCTCGGGCAGGCCCTGATCGGCCGCCATGCGATACCAGCGCACCGATTCCTCGTAGTCCTGCGGCACGCCGGTGCCGTCGGCATACATGATGCCGAGGTTGTTCTGCGCCCGCGCCATGCCCTGTTCGGCCGCGGTCCGGTACCAGCGCACCGCCTCGACCGAATCCTGGTCGACGCCGAGCCCCAGGTCGTAGAAATAGCCCACGTTGTTCTGGCCGTCGGCATAGCCCTGCAGCGCCGATCGCATGTACCAGTCGAAGGCGATCGCCAGGTCGGCCTCGACGCCACGGCCATTCTGGTACATCAGGCCCATGGCATTGAGCGCCCACGGGCTGCCGCGCTCCGCCGACTGTCGGTACCAGTACACCGCCTCGCCGTAGTCCTGCGCCGTGCCGCGGCCGATCTCGTAGGCATAGCCGGCATTGTTCATGGCATCGACGAGGCCGTTTCCGGCGGCCTGCAGATACCAGGTGAGCGCCTCGGCATCGTCTTCGGCGACCGAGTAGCCGTTGTCGTAGAACAGCCCCACCGCGTTCTGCGCGAAGGCATTGCCCTGCGCCGCCGCCAGCTGGTACCAGCGCAGTGCCTCGTCGTAGTCCTGCCCGACGCCGGCGCCGGTCTCATAGGCAAAGCCGAGATTGGCCTGTCCCGAGGCATTGTGCTGGGAGGCCGCCTTGCGGAACCAGCGCACCGCCTCGCTGTCGTTCTCCTCGACGCCGCGGCCATTGGCGTACATGTTGCCGAGGTTGGACTGGGCCAGCGGGTTGCCGCCATCGGCGGCGCGGCGGTACCACTTGACCGCCTCGTCGTAGTCCTGCCCGATCCCTGCGCCGACCTCGTACATGTAGCCGAGGTTGTTCTGGCCATCGAGGCTGCCATTGTCGGCGGCCATCTGGTACCAGCGCACCGCCTCGGCATCGTCCTCCGGCACGCCCGTGCCGTTGTCGTAGAACACGCCGATGGCGTTCTGCGCGTAGTTCGAGCCCTGGTCGGCGGCGCGGCGGTACCATTTCAGCGCCTGCTGGTAGGACTGTTCGACACCGCCGCCGATCTCGAACAGGTAACCGACCAGCGTCTGCCCATCGAGATAGCCTTCGTCGGCGAGCGGCCGGGCGATGCGATAGGCCTCCGCGTAGTCGCCCTGGTTGAAGGCGGCGTAGGCGTCGTCCGATCGCTGCTGCTGCGTCTGCGCCAGCGCCGGAATCGCCAACAGCGCCATGGCCAAGACGGCGGCGCCCAACAGCTTGCCGAGCCAGTTCATCCCCTCACCCCCCATCGCCTGATACCCTTGCGCAAAATGCTAGCAGTTGCCCGATGTTGGAGTCCATTGCCCGGACAGCTCCGGTGGATCAACGAAGCGCGAATTGGTGGCCCGCGTCCCTTCGCAATGGCGCCGCGCTGGTCTAGGGTCCGCCCCGGTGAAACCGCGAGGAGGCAATCATGGACTATCGACTGCTCGGCCGCTCCGGCCTCAAGGTATCGGCCCTGTCGATCGGCACGGTGACCTTCGGCAACGACGGCAGCTGGGGCGAGACCGACCTGCGGGACGCGCAGCGCCAGATCGACCTCTGCCTCGACCACGGCGTCAACCTGATCGACACCGCCAATGTCTACAACAACGGCAAGTCCGAGAGCATGCTGGGCGAGGCGCTGGTCGACGGCCGTCGCGACCGCCTGCTGATCTCCAGCAAGGTCCGCTTCCCGATGGGCGCCGGACCCAACGACCGCGGGCTCAGCCGCCATCACATCGTGCGCCAGTGCGAGGCGTCGCTGCGGCGGCTGCGGACGGATGTCATCGATCTCTACCATGTGCACGAGTGGGACGGTCAGACTCCGCTCGATGAGACGATCGAGGCGCTCGATACCTTGGTCAAGCAGGGCAAGATTCGTTACGCGGCGTGCTCGAACTACTCCGCCTGGCACCTGATGAAGGCCCTCGCCGTAGCCGATGCCGGGCACTACCAGCGCTTCATCGCCCAGCAGATCCACTACACCCTGCACTCGCGCGAGGCCGAGTACGAGCTGATCCCGCTCGGGCTCGACCAGGGTGTCGGCGTTCTCGTCTGGTCGCCGCTCGGCGGCGGCTGGCTCTCCGGCAAGTATACCCGCCACACGCGACCCGAGAGCGGCCGGCAGGTCACCGGCTTCCGCGAGCCGCCGATCTACGACTGGGATCGGCTGTGGGACATTGTCGACGTCATCAACGCGGTCGCCGCGGCGCATGGCGTCTCGGGGGCCCAGGTGTCGCTGGCCTGGCTGCTGCAGCGGCCGCTCGTCGCCTCGGTGATCATCGGGGGACGCACCACCGCGCAGTTCGAGGACAACCTCAAGGCCGCCGGCCTGACGCTGTCGCCCGACGAGATCGCCCGCCTCGACAAGGTCAGCCAGCCGCCGCTGATCTACCCCTACTGGCATCAGAGCTTCACGGCGCAGGACCGCCTGGGTCCGGCCGACCTGGTCCTGCATGGGCCGCACATGGCCGGCTGAGGACCGCAGAAAATCCTGAACGCGACGATCAGCTTAGCTTGACGAAGTTTAGAACTCTTATAAACTGACCGGAAGAGCGATCGTCTTCGCCGGGCTGTTCGCGTGGTACCGAGACGTCGCGGCGGCGAATGAAGTCGTGTCCGCCTCTCGTGGAGTGTTCATGCGCCTGACCCGACAGTCCAACTATGCCATCCGCACGCTGATCTACTGCGCGGTCAACGATCCGGGCCTGAGCCGGGTCGCCGACATCGCCAAGGCGCATGCGATCTCGGAACTGTTCCTGTTCAAGCTGATCAAGCCGCTGGTGGAAAACGGCCTCATCGAGACGGTGCGCGGTCGCCGCGGCGGCATCCGGCTGGGACGTCCCGCCAGCGAGATCACGCTGCTCGACACCGTGCGGCTGACCGAGGAGAGCTTCTCGATGGCCGAGTGCTTCGAGGACGGCGACGTCACCTGTCCCCTGGCCGGCAGCTGCGATGTCAACTCGGCCCTGCGCGAGGCACTCGGCGCCTTTTTCAGCGTGCTCGACAGCTATACGATCGCCGACCTCGCCAGCAAGCGGCGCTCGCTGCGCGATCGGCTGGGACTGAGCTTTGAGGCGATGGAACCGGTGCTGGTCGCGCAGGCCGCCAACTGACGCCCGTCTGGACGCGGTCCCGCCGGCAGGCGCGCAAGGACGGGATCGCCCTCATGCGCGTGCCGGCGTGGCCGATGGGCCCGGCAGGCTCTCGAACCGGCCAGTGACGGCCGGTCGCAGAGCCGGTCGGAGGCGAGTCAGAGTGCCTTGGCCGAGCAGGGATGGCCGGCTTCGACGCCGCCGCCGAGCACGCCGTTCAGCTTGATGCCCTGGCCCGGATCGAGCGCGGCAACCAGCGTGTGGGTGCCCTTGAGGCTGCTGTAGCCGTTCACGCTCCACTTGATCTTGGTGCCGGCGACGAGCTTGCCGGCGCCCTTGTTGACCAGCCAGATGTCGTCCGGGAACTCGCTCGGCGTCCCGGCGACCTGGCAGGCCGCGATCTTGGCGAGCTGCAGGATCTCGGGGTTGAGCTGCCCGTTGGTCTGGTTGATCTGGATGCCCCCATTGCCCGCCTGGGCGAACGAGGTGGCCAGGACGAGCGCGGCGAGCGCCGCCCCGGCAATCTTCATAGTCGTCATTTCTGTCTCTCCTGTGCCGGATCCGGCGGCCCGGAGCGCTCACCGCTCCGCCTCGACCGCAGTCGCCGCGCTCCGGTGCGCCGGCGAGTGGCGCGGTTCTGCCATTCGTGTCTTGAACACGGACTGATCCCGTCGTCTAGGGGGCGTTCAGGAAGCAAGTCCGCAAAATATTCGGAACAGTGACGAAGTGACCGCTGTTGTCGCGACCACTGGCGGCAGGGTTCCGCGAGCGGCCGGATCGCGGGCAACCTCGGCGGTCGTTGATAACACGCCGCAGCCATGCTCTATGCGCCCAGCTTCAGACCCACCGGACTCCCGCCCATGGCCGCCGCGCCCATCCTGCTTCTCAACGCGATCAGCCTGCGGCTGGGCTCCACGGACCTGCTCGAGAGCGCCGAACTCTCGGTGCT
This sequence comes from Devosia sp., assembly GCA_041916695.1. Taxonomy (GTDB): domain Bacteria; phylum Pseudomonadota; class Alphaproteobacteria; order Rhizobiales; family Devosiaceae; genus Devosia_A. Next base: position 120,550 of record JAYRZA010000002.1, read on the forward strand.
GCCCGGCGAGAAGGTGGCGCTGGTCGGACGCAACGGCTCGGGCAAGTCGACACTGCTCAAGATCGCCGCCGGCGAGATCGAGCCCGATGGCGGCCGCCGCTTCCTGCAGCCGGGGGCGACCATCCGCTACCTGCCGCAGGAGCCCGATCTCGGAGGCTTCGCGACCACCCTGGGCTATGTCGAGGCCGGCCTCGAGGCCGGCGACGACCACTATCGCGCCACCTACCTGCTGAACGCGCTCGGGCTCACCGGCGCCGAGGATCCCTCCCGGCTGTCGGGCGGCGAGGCGCGGCGGGCGGCGCTGGCGCGGGTGCTGGCCCCCGAGCCGGACGTCATCCTGCTCGACGAGCCGACCAACCACCTCGACCTGCCGGCCATCGAGTGGCTCGAAACCGAACTGGCCGGCCTGCGTTCGGCGCTGGTCATCATCAGCCATGACCGCCGCTTCCTCGCCGACCTGACGCGCGCCACCGTCTGGCTCGACCGCGGTGTCACCCGCCGGCTCGACAGGGGCTTTGCCGGTTTCGAGGCGTGGCGCGACCAGGTGCTCGAGGAGGAAGAAACCGCCCGCCACAAGCTCGACCGGCAGATCGTGCGCGAGGAGCACTGGCTGACCTATGGCGTCACCGCCCGCCGCAAGCGCAACGTGCGCCGGCTCGAGGGGCTGCACGCCCTGCGGCAGGAGCGCCGCGACCTCAAGCGCGCCGTCGGGGAGGTCCGGATCAGCGTCGCCGAGGGCGAGACCTCCGGCAAGCTGGTGGCCGAGGCCAAGTCCGTCAGCAAGCGCTTCGGCGACCGGGCCATCGTCAGCGACTTCACCACCCGCGTGATTCGCGGCGACCGACTCGGGATCATCGGTGCCAATGGCGCCGGCAAGACCACCCTGATCCGGCTGCTCACCGGCGACTTGCCGCCCGACAGCGGCACGGTCAGGCTCGGGGCCAATATCGAGCTCGCCAGCCTCGACCAGCGGCGGGCCACGCTCAGTCCGGACATGACGCTCAAGGAAGCGGTCACCGGGGGCGGCTCGGACACCCTCGTCATCAATGGCGTGCCCAAGCACTTCATGGGCTACCTCAAGGACTTCCTGTTCACCCCCGAGCAGGCCGGCACGGCCGTCGGCAAGCTCTCGGGCGGCGAGCGCGGTCGCCTGGCGCTGGCCCGCGCGCTGGCGCTGCCCTCCAATGTCCTGGTCCTCGACGAGCCGACCAACGATCTCGATCTCGAGACCCTCGACCTGCTGCAGGAAATGCTCGCCGACTACCCCGGCACGGTGATCGTGGTCAGCCACGATCGCGACTTTCTCGACCGCGTCGCGACCTCGGTGATCGTCGCCGATGGCGGCGGGCGCTGGACCGAGTATCCGGGCGGCTATTCCGACATGGTGTCGCAGCGTGGCTATGGCGTCAGCGCGCCGGCGACCGCGCCGGCGCGGCCGGCGCCCGCGAGGCCGGCCGGCGCGGTGACGACGCCTGCACCGGCGCGGCAGAAGCTGTCGTTCAAGCAGAAGCACGCGCTCGAGACGCTGCCGGGGGAGATCCGGCGGCTCGAGGTGGAGATTGCGCGGCTGAGCGGCCTGCTCGCCGACCCCGGTCTCTATGCCCGCAATCCCGCGACCTTCGCGGAAACCGGCCAGAAGCTGGACGCGGCACAGGCCGCGCTGTCGCGGGCCGAGGACGAGTGGCTGGAGCTCGAGGCCCTGCGCGAGCAGATCGAAGGCCAGTGAACCGGCCGGTCGCCGCCAGCTAGAACCAGATTTCCGGCTGGTGCAGAATCTGCAGGGCGCCGGCCGGTTCGCCATTGATGCGGCGCAGCAGCAATTGCCCCATCTGCAGCCCGGCGAGCGCGGTGTCCTCGAAGATGGCGTCGACCTTGGGCCGCACCTGGCTGAAGATGCCCGAGGTCTGCTTGGCCACCACCTCGACATCCCTGCCGATGACGCGGCCGGCATCGGTGATCCCGGCCATCACCGCCAGCGCGGCGGCATCGCCTGTGCAGATGTAGCCGTCCGGCGCGCCGGACGCAGCGATCCGCTGCATGGTCGCGAGCCGGATCTCGTCGGCGGTGTTGTCGAGCGTGGCGCCCGGGAAGATCTCCCAGTCGAGCCCGCTCTCCTCGATCGCCGACATGAAGCCCGACCGCAGGTGATTGCCGAAGCTGAACTGGGTCGGCGGCAGGATGATGGTGAGCTTGCGGCACCCCTTCGATTTCAGCCGCATGACGGCGTGGTAGGCGAAGGCGTGGTTGTCGTAGTCGACGAACGGATGCGGCTCGGCATGGCTGGTGCGGCCGTGCGAGACGAACGGGAAATCATGCTCCATGAGGAGCGTCACCCGTGGATCGTCCGGCTCGGTGCGCGAGAAGATCACCCCGTCGGCGGCCTTGTTGCGCAGGATGTACAGGATCGGCTCGAGCGGCGAGGAATAGGGGTAGTTCGGCGTGATGACGAGGTGGTACGGGGTGCCGCGCAGCGCCGTGGTCAGCCCCGAGACCATCGATTGCCCGAAGCCCAGGATCTCGTCGTGCGGATCGAGGATCAGGCTGATCACGTGGGTGCGCCCGGTCTTCAGGCGCAGCGCCGTGCGGTCCGGCACGTAGCCGATCTCGGCGGCGATCTTCTGCACCCGCACGCGGGTATCTTCCGACAGTTCGGGAGCGTTGTTGAGGGCGCGCGAGATCGTCGTGATGGCAAGCCCGGTCATCTGCGCGATGGTGCGCAGCGTCGGCTTGCCGTCAGGCTGGCGGGTCGGCCGGCCCACTGCCGGCGCGACACCGCCGACGCGCCGCCGGCCACGCTTTTCGAGGCGTGTGTCCTCGTCGCCCAACAATCCCCTCCCTCACGCAGGACGCCCGCCTTCTTGCGAGGCAGTTCGGGGCGCCGCTGGCGCTGTCCGGGTCCGCACCGCTCACCACAACAGAATATGCAATCGATTTCAAGGCAGGAAGTCCCGCTGCTTCCGGCCCCGGCCAGACTTTCGTAGGGATCGTTGCGTGCGTGGCGCAATCGCTGCACAATCGCCCCCATGCTGTTCCGCGCCAAGGATCTCGACGCCATCGCAGCCGGGCACCTGACGCTGGCCTTCCGGCGCTGGAAGAAGCCGACCGTGCGTGCCGGCGGCACGGTGCGGACGGCGCGCGGGCTGGTGGGCATCGACACGATCGAGCCCATCGAACCGGCGGCGGTCACCGACGCGGAGGCGCGCGAAGCCGGCTATCGCGATGCCGCCGGCGTCCGCGCCATGTTCGCGGCCCAGCTGGGCACCTGCTACCGCATCCGCCTGCACTGGGTCGGGGGCGATCCGCGCCACCTCCTCGGCGACGCCATCCCCTCGACTGCCGATCTCGCGGGGCTGCGGCGCCGCCTCGATCGCCTCGACGGCGACGCGCCGTGGACGCGGGAGACGTTGCGGCTCATTGCGGACCGGCCCGGCGTGGTCTCGACGGAACTGGCCGGTGCGGCCGGCCTGCCGCGCGAGGCCTTCAAGCTCAGGGTGCGCAGGCTGAAGGCGCTCGGACTCACCGAAAGCCTCGAGGTCGGCTATCGCCTGTCGCCGCGCGGCCAGGCGCTGCTGGCCGCGCTCTGAACGGGCGCACGGAGCACGATTTTCTCCACCGGCGCCGCAGGCTGGTGTCGCGCCGTCTGGAAATCCTGCGGCGTGCTGCCTATCTTGGCGGCTCGGACGATAGCGACCAAAGCCGGATTGGCAAATCCGCCGCGCCGTCGCATAGTCGCCCCAGGGTGGACTCCGCGCCGCCCTACAAATGCTGCCGAGCCGGGCTTGACTTGGCTCACCGGAACTGAACCCAGGCCCCTGGCCACCGGAAAGGAGACGAACATGCACAATGCACTTCGCGCCGCGCTCCAAACCGGGATCATCGGCAAATGGGTAGCCTCCTCGAGCGGGTGTTGCCGAACCAAACGAATGTGACCGCCGTCACCTCTTCGTCTCACAGTTCAGCTAACACCCCGGCCGTCACCCATGACGTGCCGATGGAGGTATTTCCATGCAGCATGCCGCTTTCCAGAAGCCACATGGCGCCAGACCCATAGCCGTCGACATCGACGGCGAGCCCAAGGGCGTGCTGATCGCCCACGATGCCGGCTACCGCTTCCTGGCCGTCAAGCTCGATGCGTTCGGCGTCGACGGCCGGGTGTTTGCCAGCATCGAGGCGGCCGAGGCCGCCCTGCGCGACGCGCTCAGGCCATCGGCCTGAGCGGTCCGCCACGGGCGCCCGACTCACGGTTGCCCGCCCCGGAGCCGCCGCCGGATCGTCTCGCGCGGAATGCCCATGTCATGCAGCAGGCGGTCGTCGAAGGTCTCCAGGCGTCGGATGTCGCGGTGGATGCGCTGCCAAAGGCCAAGGCGGCGGGTCAGGGTGCTGAACAGCATCGTCGGTCTCCATTTCATTTCGGCAAAACCGGACCGCTGCCCATCCATCCATGGATCGGCATCACTCTCGGCCATGCGCTGCAGGTTTGTCGTCCGGCGCGATGATATCTCGACAGCGGAACGACTTGAGCGCCATCATTGTTGCCGATCCGGCGCCCGAAAGAGTAGAAGCAACTGCGCAACGAGCTTTTCAGTTCTGAACGATGACCGCCATTTCCTGGGACGACCTGCGCCTGTTTCTGGATGTCGCGCGGCTCGGCGGGCTGAGCGCGGCCGCACGGACCACCGGACTGAGCGCGCCCACGCTGGGGCGTCGCGTCACCGCGCTCGAGCAGCAGATCGGCGAGGCGCTGTTCGTGCGCCGGCAGACCGGCTATCAGCTGACGCGCGCCGGCGAGGAACTGCTGCGCCGCGCCGAGGACGTGGAGCAGGCCATGCTCTCGCTCACCCGCTGGCGCGACGGCGCGGTCGGCGAGCAGCTGGTGCGCATTTCGGCGGGCACCTGGACCTCCGCCTTCCTCGCCCGTCACATCGACCGGATCTGGCATGTATCGGACCGGGTCAGGATCGAGTTCGCCACCGCCTACGGCAAGCTCGACATCGGCCGGCGCGCCGCCGATATCGGCCTGCGCTCGGAGCGTCCGACCGAGCCCAATCTCGCCGGCCGCCAGCTCGGGCGGGTGGCGCACGCCCTCTATGCCGGGCGCCAGCTGATCAATGGCGTCGAGGCCGGCCTGTTCGTCGGCGTCACCGGCGAGGCGGCGAACATCGCCTCGTCGCGCTGGCTGATGGCACACCACGGAGATCGCATCGCGGTGCGCGGCAACGACATGTCGAGCGTGCGCGAACTGGTGGCCGCGGGGGCCGGGCTCAGCGTGTTTCCGTGCTTCGTCGGCGACAGCGACGAGCGGCTGGTGCGCGTCGCGACCCCCATCGCCGAACTCGCCACCGAGCTGTGGCTGGTATCGCATCACGAGGACCGGCACCGGCCCGAGATCCGCATGGTCGCCGACCGCATCGCCCGCCTGCTCAAGGAGCACGCGCCGCTCTTTCGCGGCGAATGCCGGCGACCTTAACCGGCGGGCAATCTGGTCCGTCTAGCTTGGCAGCGGGAATGCATCAGGGGTGGAGGGGCAGCCGATGAAGGCGTGCGCCTATGTGGTCGGTCCGTCCGACGGGGCGGGGCAGGCGCTCAGGGACATGGCGCGGGCCCTCGGCTTTGCCGTAGTGCTGCCCTATGCCGGCCTCGCCGCTGCCGAGACCCAGGCGCAGCAGACGCCGCTGCTGTTCTTCCTGTTTGCCGCGGTCGACGAGGTCTCGTTCCTCAAGCCGGTCGCCGACAGCCTCCGGTTCTCCCCCGGCCGGCGCATCCGGCTCTCGCCGCTGGTCTATTTCGCCGAAAGCCCGTCACACGAGCAGATCCGGCTGTGCATCGAGATGGGCTTCGACGACGTCATCACCTTGCCCTTCACGCCGCAGCGCATCACCGGGCGACTGAAGCGGATGGTCGAGCGGCCGATCGTGTTTCACGAGACGGCGGCCTATCTCGGGCCCGAGCGGCGCAGCACCGCTTCCGATCTGCGCAGCCAGTACCGCCGGCTCGAGATCATGCGCACCGCCAATTCCGGGGTCAGCGTGCTGCGCGACGAGATGCGCCCGGCAGGATGAGCCCCTCGCTTGATCGCCGGCATCGATTTCACTAGGGTGCCCGCAGTTCCCTTGGGTTCCTCCAGCATGCGAATCGGTCTCGAGCTGCCGCCCCAGCAGCGAGTCTATGGCGGCTTCTTCATCTATTCGTTCTGCATGGGCAGCCTGCCCCCCCGTCTCGGCGACATCCAGCGCGCCATGGGCATCGAGGAGGGGGCACTCGGCTTCGGGCTGATTGGCGCGGCGGCCGGCACGCTGATCTCGCTGAGCTTTGCCGGACCGCTGCTGGAAAGGGTCGGCTACCGGCGCGCCATCCTGCTACTGATCCCGCTGCTGTCGCTCGGCTACGCCGTCTCGGTGCTCGCCACCGGGCCGCTCGCCTTCTTCCTGCTGCTGCTGCCGGTCGGCCTAGTCATCGGCGGCATCGAGATCATCCTCAACCTCGAGGCCGACCGGACCGAGCACATGATCGGGCACCGGATCATGAACCGGGCGCACGCTTTCTGGAGCTTCGGCTTCTTCTCCTCCGGCATCGTCAGCGCCGCGATCGCCCAGACCGGCCTCGATTTCCGGCTCCACCTGTTCCTCATGGTTCCCGTCGTCATCGCCGGGGTGGCGCTGCTGCTCGGCCGCTTCGACCCCGCGCCGCACCGCACCGGCGGCTCGACCGAAGAGACCAAGGGCTTCGCCACACCGACCCTCGCCATCATGGTCCTCGTCGTCGTGACCCTGTCCGCCATGATCATGGAGGGCGCCGGCATCGACTGGTCGGCCATCTACATGCGCGACGAGTTCGCGGTGACCCCGTTCGTCGCCGGCTTCGCCGTGGCGCTCGGCGCCTTCACCCAGGCCGCGACCCGCTTCTTTGCCGATCCCTTCGTCGAGCGATACAGTCCGACCGTGGTGTCGCGCGTGCTGCTCGGCGTGCTCGGCATCGGTGCCGTGCTGGTCTTCTTCGCAACCGCCGACTGGATGGCGCTGGCCGGTTTCGGCCTGATGGGGGTCGGCACCAGCGTCATCTTCCCGCTTGCCATGTCGGCCGCGGCGCAGCGCACCGACCGTCCGGCGGCGACCAATGTCGCCTCGCTGGCACAGACCTCGTTCGTCGCCTTCCTGCTCGGACCGCCGCTGCTGGGCTATATCGCCGAGCATTTCGGCATCCGCTGGTCGTTCGGCATCGGCATCCCGCTGGTGGTGCTGAGCCTGATCTTCGCCGATGCGCTGGGCAAGAAGCCGCTGCGCCACGAGGTGGACTGAACCGCCATGACCATCGCTCCGCAGGTGCGGCTCTATTCGGTCTTCTTCCTGTTCGCCCTGTCGCTCGGCGGGCTGCTGTCGCGCATGGCCGACCTGCAGCACCAGCTGGGTGTGACCGAGTCCGAGCTGGGGCTGACGCTGATCGGCATGGCCATCGGCTCGCTGATCTCGCTCACCGTCGCGAGCCCGCTGATCATCCGCCTGGGCGCCCGCCGGACAGCGTTCATCACCGTGTTCGGCACGGCGGTGATCTACACGCTGGTGCCCTGGCTGCCCAATGCGCCTGCGGTGTTCGGCGCGCTCTTCGTCGCCGGGTTCCTTGCCGGCGCGCTCGAGATCAACGTCAACATCGAGACCGACAAGCTCGAGGCGCTGCTCGGGCGGCGCATCATGAACCGGGCGCACGGCATGTGGAGCCTGGGCTTCTTCATCACCGCGCTGATCGGCGCCGGCATGCGCCATTTCGGCGTCTCGATCCACCTGCACACGGCGATCATGCTGGCTCTGGTGCTTGCCGTCGGCTTCGTCACCTTCACCGGCATGACCACCGCCCCGGCCCGCGCCGATGCCCACCAGGGCGAGCACCCCAAGTTCGCGCTGCCCACCATCGGGCTGCTGCCGCTGTGCATGATCGGCATCGCCGCCTTCCTCGTCGAGGGCGCCGGGGTCGACTGGTCGACCATCTACATGCGCGACGTCTTCCACGCCGAGCCGTTCGTCGGCGGGCTCGGGCTGACGCTGTTCACCTTCTTCATGGCGATGACGCGCCTGTTCGTCGATCCCTTCGTCGACCGGCACGGGCCGCGGCGGGTGGCGACCGTGCTGCTGCTGGTCTCCGCCGTCGGAGTGAGCCTGGTGGGGCTGGCGCCCGTCCCCGAGGCGGCGCTCGCCGGCTTCGCGCTGATGGGAGCGGGCTGCAGCGCCGTCTATCCGCTCGCCGTCTCGGAGGCGGCGCAGCGCACCGACCGCCCGGCCGCCGTCAATGTCGCGGCGATCGGGCAGGTGACCTTCATCGTGTTCTTCCTCGCCCCGCCGCTGCTCGGCTTCATCGCCCAGTATACCGGCATCCGCAATTCCTACCTGATCAGCCTGCCGGTGATAGTCCTGGGACTCCTGGCAGTGCCGGCGCTCGCCACGCGCCAGGCGAAACCGGTCACAGCGCCGCCAGAGCCGGCCACGCCGCATGGCTGAGCTGCCGCAGATCGTCGATCTGCGGCAGTCGCCGACGGCACTCAGGGTGCAGCGCGGCGTCATGCGGTTCCTGCGGGCCGCGCACGACTTCTGCTGCTTTGCCGAAGTGCCGCTGGCCAATGGCCGTCGCGCCGATATCCTCGCGCTTGGCCCCCGGGGCGAAATCTGGATCGTCGAGATCAAGTCGAGCCTCGTCGACTATCAGGTGGATCGCAAGTGGCCGCACTACAAGGATTTCTGCGATCGCTTCTTCTTCGCCAAGCCGCCCGAGCTCGACCCCGACGTCTTCCCGTCCGACGAGGGATTGATGGTGGGCGACGCTCACGATGCGGCCATCCTGCGCATGGGGAGCGAGCTGCCATTGCCGCCGGCCCGCCGCAAGGCCATGCTGCTCAAGCTCGCGCGGCTCGGGGCCGACCGCGTACACGTCCTGATGGATCCCGGTGAGAAGTGACCTGCTGCCCGCTGGGCTGACCGTCGAAGTGCTCAGGGACCTCCGGGCCTTCCTTGCCCTCCGGGAGGACTGGGAGGCCTTGCGGGCCCGTGCCCGCTTCGCCTCGGTCTTCCTTTCCCACAAGTGGCTGCGCCTGAGCTGGGAGCTGACCTGGCGCCGGCCGTTCAACCGGCTGCGCATCGTGCTGGTGCGCGACAATGGCCGGCTGGTGATGGCCGGGGCGTTCGTCCTCTACCTGTTCAACGGCTGGCCGGCGATCGGCTTTCTCAATTCCGGAACGCCGCAGCACGACGACGTGCTCTATGAGCCGTCGGCCGAAACCGAAGCACGGGCCCGCGCCCTCCTGCTGGCGTTGCGCAGCTCGGTGGCCTTCCCGCGCACCCTGCGGTCGCAACGGCTGCGCGAGGATTGCCCGCTCCGCGCCGCCGCCGCCGCGATGGGCCTCGTCAGCCGCACCCGCAACCGGCTGATCGCCGTTTCGCTCGACCTCAGCCGCCATGCCAGCTACGAGGCCTACCTCGGCCAGTTGTCCAAGCGCACCCGGGAGGGACATCGCCGACAACTCAAGCGGCTCGAGGCGCTGGAGGGATTCCGCTACCGGCGCGAGACCGGCGACAACCGCTTCGAGGCCATTGCCTGGCTGTTCGAGCGCAAGCGCCGCTGGGCCATCGAGAAGGGTGTCGCGGCCGACTGGCTGCAGAACCGCCATATCGATCGCTTCACCGACCGGCTCCTGCATGGCGATGACGCGCCCGATTTCTGGGTCCTGACCATGCGCCTGGGCCCCCGCATCATTGCCGCCAAGCTCTGCTTCCTCGAGCGCGATACGCTCAACTACTCCAAAATCACCCACGATCCAGAGTTCGACACCTACTCACCCGGCTTCACCGCCAACGTGCTGATGATCCGCGATGCGTTCGAGGCCGGCTTCACGCGCATCGACCTGGGGCAGGGCAATTTCGAGACCAAGCGCCGCCTCAGCAAGCAGACGCACGAGGTGCTGGTGGAACGGATCGAACTGAGGTGACCTCCCGCCAGCGCATCATTCTCGTCTTTGTCTGCCACGCGCTCTCGCAGGGCGGCCTGTTCGCGCGGCTGCCCGACCTGCAGCAGGCGCTGGGACTCGACGAGGCCGCCCTCGGCCTCGCACTGCTCGGCCAGCCGGCCGGCGCCATCGTGACGTTCCTGTTCGCCAGCCTCGTCGTCGAGCGGGTCGGGACCCGGCCGGTGATCCTGACGGCCATCCCGGCCATGGCGGCGACCATGGTACTGATCGCCCTCGCTCCCGGCGCCGCCGCCCTGTTCGCCGGTTTCGCCCTCTATGGCGGGGTGTTCGGGCTCAGCAACATCGCCATCAATGTCGAGGCGGATCGCATCGAGGCGCTCGAGGGACGCCGCCTGATGAACACCTGCCACGGCGTGTGGAGCGTCGGCCTCCTGGCCTCCTCGCTGCTGGCGACGCTGATGCGCGGGCTCGGCGTGCCGCCGGCGCTGCATTTCGGCCTGATCCTGCCGCTGGTCGTGGCCGGCATCCTGGTCGCGGCAACGGGACTGGTCAGCGCCGCGCCGCGGGCCCACGCCGCTCCCGCAAGAGGCATCCGGATCGCCGTTCCCACCACCATGACGCTGCTGCTGCTCGGCTATGCCGTCGCCTCGGCCCTGCTTGAGGGCGGCCTGCGGAACTGGTCGGTGATCTTCATGCGCGACAGCTTCTCCGCCCCGGCCTGGGTCGACACGCTGACGCTCCCCGCCTTCATGGCGGCGCAGTCGGTCGGCCGGCTGCTGGCCGATCGGGCGGTGACCCGCTGGGGTCCGGTGCGGCTGGCACGCGCCCTCGCCGTGACGGCGCTCTGCGGCCTGCTGCTGGTGGTCTTCTCCCCCAACCTGGTGGTGGCGCTCGCCGGCTTCACCCTGATCGGGTTCGGCGTCTGCGTCGCCTTTCCGCTCTCGACCTCGGCCGCGGCGCGGCTGGGGGATCGCCCGGCATCGGAGAACGTCGCGGCGCTGACCATGAGCCAGCAGGTGCTGCTGCTCGGCGCACCGGCGCTGCTCGGTGCCATCGCCACCAGCTACTCGATCCGGCTCAGCTTCGCGGTGATGCTGCCACCCCTGCTGCTCGCCATCTATCTCGCGCGCTACCTGGCGCCACCGTCACGGCCGGCCGCGGCGGCAGTCTGACCTATTCGTCGCCCGCCTCGCCGTGCCGCGCCTTGTGCGTGGCCGGCTTCGCGCTGGCCCCGCCCACCCCGCGGCCGGCGCCCAGCGCCGCCGTCAGCTGCGCCATCAGGGCCAGCCGGCGGCCATCGTCGGTCTCCGCCTGCAGCCGGTTCGACAGCTCGATCAGGAAATTGGCATAGGCATTGTGCCAGTCGAGCGCCACCTGGCCCATGTCGAGCCGGGGCCGCTCCGCATGCGCGACGCCGGCCAGCCCCTCCGCCCTCAGCTCGAACTGGTCGTCCAGCATCGGCATCAGCACCTGGTCGCTGGCGAGGCCGTCGTCGTGCATCAGCGCCGCCCGCAGTGCAGCCCGCTCCTCGTCCTCGCCATGGGTGAGGAAGATCGCGCCATGGGCCGGCAGCCGGCGCGTCACCCAGTCGACCAGTTCGGAGTGGTCGGCATGCGCCGAGTAGTTGCCCAGGCTGCGGATGCGGGCCCGCACCGGCACCAGGTCCGAGTGAATACGCACTTCGCGGGCGCCCGACTGAATGATCTGGCCCAGCGTGCCCGGCGCCTGGTAGCCGACGAACAGCACCGTGGCATTGCCGCGCGGCAGGTTGTTCCTGAGATGGTGCTTGATCCGGCCGGCCTCGCACATGCCCGAGGCCGACATGATGATGGCGCCGCCGCGGATCGCGTTGATCGCCTTGCTCTCGTCCACCCCGTCCACCAGCCGGAAGCGCGGATCGTTGAACAGCGCCTCCGCGCTCAGTTCGAGGTCCTCGAACATGCCGGAATGCTGCCGGTAGACCGCCGTGATCCTGGAGGCCAGCGGGCTGTCGAGGAAGACGAGGCTGGGCGAGATGTCGCCGTCGCGGATCAGCACGCCGATGTCGTGCAGCAGTTCCTGGCTGCGCTCGACCGCAAAGGTCGGGATCACCAGGTTGCCGCCGCGTCCCAGCGCCTCGTTGATCTCGCCCTTCAGCGCCTCGCGCCGCTGCTCGAGCGTGTAGTCGTCGCGCTCGCGCCCGCCATAGGTGGATTCCGACAGGATGTAGTCGAACCCCGATGGTGCATCCGGCCCCTCGTAGAACACCTTCTGGTCGGGTCCCAGATCGCCCGAGAACAGCATGCGGATGGTCTTGCCGCCGCTATCCCCGACTTCGAGCTCGATCGAGGCCGAGCCCAGGATGTGGCCGGCATTCCAGTAGCGGACCCGCACGCCCGGTCCCGGTTCGCTCCACTCGCCATAGGCGAGCGTGCGGCGCAGCTTCAGCGCCGCCGCCGCGTCCTCCATCGAGTAGAGGGGCTTGGCCGGCGGATCGGCACGCCGCGCCGCCTTGCGGGTCACGCGCTCGGCCTCGCTTTCCTGGATGCCGGCGGCATCCGGCAGCAGGTATTCGAGCAGGCCCGAGGTCGGCTCCGTCATCCAGATCGGCTTCCTGAAGCCCAGGTGCGCCAGCCGGGGCAGCAGCCCGGCATGGTCGATATGGGCATGGGTCAGGAGTACGAAGTCGATATGCCGCGGATCGAAGGGAAACGGCTTGAAGTTGAGGTCCCGTACCGTGCGGTTGCCCTGGAACAGCCCACAGTCGACGAGGAACTGCCCGCCCGGATGCACGATGCGGTAGCACGAGCCCGTGACGGTCCCGGCCGCCCCGTGGAAGTGCAGCGTGACCGTCATGGCAGGGTCCCTCGGGTTATCGGGTTACTTGGGCGCGCGCTTGGCGAGGATGCGCTGCAGCGTCCGCCGGTGCATGTTGAGCCGCCGCGCCGTCTCCGAGACATTGCGGTCGCACAACTCGTAGACGCGCTGGATGTGCTCCCAGCGCACCCGGTCGGCCGACATCGGGTTCTCGGGCGGCTCCGGCGGCGCCCCGCCGGTGGCCAGCAGGGCGTTGATCACGTCCTCGGCATCGGCAGGCTTGCTCAGATAGTCGACCGCGCCGAGCTTCACCGCCGTCACCGCCGTGGCGATGTTGCCGTAGCCGGTCAGCACGACGACGCGCGCGTCGGGTCGCCGGGTGTGCAGCACCCCGACCACGTCGAGGCCGTTGCCGTCCTCGAGGCGGAGGTCGACCACCGCATAGGCGGGGGGCGACTCCTCGACGGCGGCGAGCCCGCCGGCCACTGTATCGGCGATCCGCACATCGAAGCCGCGCTTCTGCATCGCCCGCTCCAGGCGGGTGAGGAAGGTCTTGTCGTCATCGACAAGCAGCAGGCTTCTATCGGCCGCAAGGAGTTCATCGACAGTGCTCATTGCCGCCCATGTAAGGGTTTTGGGCCCAAAGGTCAAAAGGTCGCAGGAGGCCTGCCTCATTTTTGCTCGAAGGCCCGCCGCGGCCAGATCAGCCGGACCCGCGCATGCCCATGTGCCGCCTCGTTCTCGAAGCTCAGCCGCGCCCCGGTCCGCTCCAGCAGGGTCTTGGAGATGAAGATGCCCAGCCCCAGCCCGCCCGGCTCGCCGGTCTCGGCCGAGCGCGGCCGACTGGTGAGGTAGGGTTCGCCGAGCCGGGTCACGAGGTCCGGCGGAAAGCCCGGGCCATCGTCGGTGATGGTGATGGTCAGCGCCACCCGGTCCCAGCTCGCTTCGATCAGCACCGATTTCTGCGCGAACTGCGCGGCGTTCTCGATCAGGTTGCCGAGGCCGTAGAGCAGGCCCGCCGAGCGCGGAATCACCGGCTCCTCGCCAGCCGCCTTGTCGGTACGGATCGAGAGGGTCTTGCCGCGCCCGGCCAGCGGCTGCACCACCTCGGCGAGCAGCGCGCCGAGCGGCACGGCGGCGAACGGATCGCCCGGCGAATCGTGCAGGCTGCGCAACTTGCCCAGGATGACGCGGCAGCGGGCCGCCTGCGACATGATCAGCTCGACATCCTCGCGCACCGGCCCCTCGGGCACCTCGTCGCGGATTTCGCGGGCGGCGAGCGCGATGGTCGAGAGCGGCGTGCCGAGCTCGTGCGCCGCCGCCGCCGCCAGCCCGTCGAGGGCGCTCAGCTGTTCGTGCCGCGACAGCGCCAGCTCGGTGGCGGCCAGCGCGTCCGCCAACTGCCGCGCCTCGTGCGCCACGCGGTTGGTGTAGGCGGCAATGAAGGTCACCCCGCAGATCAGGCTGACCCAGATGCCGATGACATAGACCCGGTCGAAGCTGAGCTGCTCGCCCGGTCGCCAGGGCAGGTCGAGGTGGAATACCGCCAGTCCCGAGGCCAGCACCGCCGCGAGGCCGGCCAGCATCAGGGTCGAGCGCTGCGGCAGGGTCGTCGCCGAGACCGACACCGGCGCCAGCAGCAGCAGCGAGAAGGGGTTCTCCAGCCCGCCCGTCAGGGCCAGCAGCCCGCCGAGCTGGCACAGGTCCCAGGCCAGCTGCAGCGTCGCGATCGCCGGAGACGGGCGGTAGGCCTCCCCCAGCCGCAGCGACAGCCACAGGTTGAGCCCGATCGAGAGCCCGATCAGCAGCAGGCATTCGAGCAGCGGCAGGGGATAGCCCAGCCCGAACTGCACGAACAGCACACCGAGCGCCTGGCCGGTGATCGCCAGCCAGCGCAGCCCGACCAGCGTACCGAGCCGCAGCGGGCGCCAACTGCCCGGCAGCAGGGCGCCCGCCGGGGTCGTGGGGTTCATGTCGGTCAAGGCTCGCCCCTCCACGTTGCCGGCTGCGTCTTCCGCATGGGAAACCTAGCATGGCATTTCAAGGGCAAAAATCCGTGAACGGCGCGCTTGACCCCCCGCCGGACGGGACCACATCCCCGCTGTTCGTGACTGGGAGACAAGTCCATGCATACAGCGATTATCAAACCGCAATGGAGCCCGCTGACCATCGCCTTGATGGTCCTGGGCTTCGTCATCTTCTGGCCGCTGGGCCTTGCGATGCTCGCCTACATCCTGTGGGGCGAGCTGTTCGGGGGTTCCTCGGACAAGGCGGAGCGGTTCGTCAACCGTTCCCGCGCCTGGGCGGAGAACTGCTCGAAGGGCCATGCCTTCCGGCATGGCGGCTACCATTCGGCGAGCGGCAATGCCGCCTTCGACGAGTATCGGGCCGAGCAGCTGAAGCGTCTCGAAGAGGAGCGCAGGCGACTCGACGAGGAAGTCCACGCCTTCCACGAGTACATGCGGAACCTCCGCATGGCCCGTGACCGCGAGGAGTTCGACCGCTTCATGCGCGACCGCAACGGCAATCGCCCCAACTATGGCGACAGCAACGGGACCAATGCCTGACGACACCCCCCGCGCCTTCCTGACGACTGCGCCTCCCCTAGGGGAGGCGCTTTTTTTGTCCGCTGCCGGGCGAATCGGCGATGATTGCCCGATGAACTTCCTCTTCCCCGCCAGGATCCCCGAACGCTGCGCACTCCTTGTCGAGGGGCGGCGGGTCGAGGTGGTGGTCAAGGTCAGTGCCAGGGCCCGCAGCTACCGGCTGAGCGTGCCGCACCATGGCGCCCCCGTCCTCACCCTGCCCAGCACCGGACGCTGGACGGAAGCCGAGGCGTTTCTCCGCCGCCACGAGGGCTGGCTCGCCGCGCGCCTCAGGCGCAGCGCGCCGCATACCCCCTTTGCCGACGGCGAACTGGTGCCGCTGCGCGGCGCGGTGCACCGCATTCATGCCACGGGCAGGCTGCGCGGATGGGTGGAGGTCTCCGAGATCGACGGCGAACTGTCGTTGCTGGTTCCCGGCGAGGCGGCGCACCTGGCGCGGCGCCTCACCGAGTGGCTGAAGGCCGAGGCCGAAGCCGACCTAGTGGCGCGCTCCGCCATTCACGCGCAGGCCCTGGGGGTGAAGGTGCGTTCGGTGGCGATGCGCAGCCAGTCGACACGCTGGGGCTCGTGCTCTTCCACCGGCCGGCTCAACTACAACTGGCGACTGGTCCTCGCGCCGCCGTTCGTGCTCGACTACGTCGCCGCACACGAGGTGGCGCACCTGGTCCACATGAACCATTCGCCGAGCTTCTGGACGACGGTCGAGCGGGCCCTCCCCGACATGGCGCGCGGCCGGGCCTGGCTCAAGGCGCACGGCAAGCTGCTGATGGGGTACGGGCGCGAGTAGCGTCCGGGACGGCGACCCGCCACGGTCCTTCGGCGCGGGGCCTCAGCCCCCGCCGAAGATCTCGCCGAGCAGATCGACCAGCGTGCGCTTGGGCCGCTCCACGGCCGGCTGCTCCATCGGCTGCAGCCCGTTCTGGTCGAAGCCCGGCTGGCTGGATGCGCCCGGCAGGTCCGCCACCGGAATGCCCTCGTGTGCCTTGGCCATGAACTGGCTCCAGATTTCGACCGGCACGTTGCCGCCCGAGAGCTTGGTGCCCACGTCGTCGTCATTGCCGAGCCAGACGCCGGCGACCATGCGCGAGGTATAGCCCACGAACAGCGCATCGCGCGCCTTCTGGCTGGTGCCGGTCTTGCCGGCCATGGGCCAGCCGTTGAGCTGGGCCCGCTTGCCGGTACCGATCTCGACCGCGGCATGCAGCATGTCGTTCATCTCGGCGACGATGTTGGGCTCGATCACCCGCCCCGGTCCGGCCGGCACGGCGTCGTAGAGCACCTTGCCGTCCCGCGTCTCGATCCGGGTGATGACGCTGGCGATCACCCCGATGCCGCCATTGGCGAACGGGGCATAGCCCGCGGTCAGTTCGAGCAGCGACACCTCCTGGGTGCCGAGCGCGATCGAGGGCACGGCCATCAGCGGGGAAGAAATGCCCACCCGCATCGCCGCCTCGACCACCTTGTCGGGGCCGACGTCATTGGCGAGCAGCGCCGCGACGGTGTTGCGCGACAGCGCCAGCGCCTGCCGCAGGGTCATCTGACCCAGGTACTTGCCATCGGCATTCTCCGGCGACCAGCCGCCGATGTCGATCGGATTGTCCTCGGCCACCGTGTCGGGCGTGTAGCCCTTCTCCATACCGGCCAGATAGACGAACGGCTTGAAGGTCGAGCCCGGCTGCCGGCGTGCCGTCACGGCGCGGTTGTACTGGCTCTGCTGGTAGTCGACCCCGCCCACGAGGGCACGCACCGAACCATCGACATCCATGGCGACCAGCGCCCCCTGGCTGAAGCCCTTTTCGGCTCCGTGTGCCGCCACCGCCTCCTTGATGACGAACTCGGCTTCCTTTTGCAGGTCCCAGTTGATCGTGGTGTGGACGACGACGTCCTCGCTGACCTCTCCCAGATAGGCGGTCATCAGGCTCTCGACCCAGTCGGCGACGTAGGATTCCGAGCCCACCACCTTGGTCCGGATGGTCTGCGAGGGATCGATGGCCGCCGCCTTGGCCTCGGCGGCGCTGATATAGCCCTCCTTGGCCATCGCGGCGAGCACCAGCGACTGCCTCGCCTTCACCCGCGCCGGATCGCCCTTGGGGTTGAGCCGGGAGGGCGCCTGCAGCGACCCGGCAAAGATCGCCGCCTCGCTCAGGGACAGGTTGCGCGCCGACTTGCCGAAATAGAACTGGCTGGCCGCCTCGATGCCGTACTTCTCGTGCCCGAAATTCACACGGTTGAGGTAGAGTTCGAGGATTTCGTCCTTGCTGTAGGTCTGTTCGAGCCAGACCGCCAGTACCATCTCCTGCACCTTCCGCCCCAGCGTCTGGTCGGGGGTGAGGAAGAGGTTCTTGGCGACCTGCTGCGTGATGGTCGAGGCGCCGCGCGTCACCTCGCCCGCCCTGACGCTCTCCAGCGCCACCGAGACAAGGCCGAGCACGTCGACGCCGAAATGGTCCTTGAAGCGGCGATCCTCGATGGCGATGAAGGCCGCCGGCACGTAATAGGGCAGTTCGTGCAACGAGATCGCCTCGCCGCCCGACTTGCCGCGATTGGAGATGAGCTGCCCGTCGGCCGCCACGATGCGGATATTGGCGGCCCGGTCCGGCACCTTCCAGGTGTCGGCGGATGGCAACTGGACCGCGAAATAGACGATCACCGCGCCGACCGCGAGCGCTCCCCACAGGCCGAGGATGAACGCCCAGGAGATCGCCTTCCAGACGATGCGCCCCAGCGTCAGCGGCTCGCGCTGCCGACCGCGGGCCTTGCGCGCCCTGCCGCGCTGCGGTGCCCTGCGCCGGCGCGCCGGACGGTCGTCATCGACCTGCACCTCGTCGTCGAAATCGGCGAAGCCCGGTTCGATCCGCGCCCCCCGGGCGGGCTTGCGTGCGGCGGCCTTGCCGGATGCCTTGCCCTTGCGGCCGCGCGCCGTCCTGGGCGCGGCCCCGACCCGATCATCCGGCGAGATGTGGAAGTCCATGAACAGGGCCCCGGCATTCTTCTTGCGCATGGCGTCGATCCGGTGCGGTTGCCCATCCTGGGGACGCAGCGGACACCCGTCGGGCGGTCCGACCGTCACGCCGTGGCGGCCCGGAAGTCCGGGCCCCCCGCCAGCGCGGTCCCTCTCGCTATCGAAGCTAAATGTGGCCGGTTTATGTGGGCTTAAGCGGCCTGGTTAAGGGTGTTGCGCGCGGGAGACAGGGACGGTCCGGCAGGGTCGGTTCACGCCCTGCGTCGCAGCGTTCCGGTGAGCGTCGCAGCCGCAGCCAGCGTGTTGGAAACCGTACCGTACTTGCGGACATTGGTGTGCAGCAGATTGAGCCGACGGTCGTCCTCGTCGCTGTCGACGACGATTTCATAGTCGATCGAGAGGATGAGCGGCGGCGCATCCTGACGCGTGGCGGAGAGGCTGACTTCGACACCTCTGAGGGCGAAGGAGATCATTGGCGACACCCGTTCGATCCCCTTCATGATGCAGCCCGCAAGCGCCGCCAGCAGCAGTTCGGTGGGGTTGAACAAGTCCTCGCGCCCGGCCGGATCGGTGTCGATCTCGACGGCTGCCTGCTTGGTACGGGCCAGCCCGCCATGCGGCCCGACCCGCTCCGCCGTCACCCTGTAGGTCTGCATCGATCACCCCCTCTAGAGTCGATGCCACAGGGCGGCGGACGTCGACTTGATCGGTGTCAAGCGCCGGCGCCGGCGCCTATTTCTGGTCCCAGCCGACCACCACCCCATCCTCGAGCGTGACCTTGTCGCGAAACCGGTTCTTCGCGGTCTGCTTGTACTTGTAGATCTCGCGGGTCTTGGTCTTGAGCACCTTCTGCTCGATCGCGGCGGGCTCGCCCCAGGCCTCGCGCAGCTGCTCGGCGGTCATGCCCTGCCAGATCGTCTGCGTCAGGATGGCGTTGACCAGCTGGTCGTCGCCATACTTTGCCATCAGCCGCGCATAGCGGCTGCGCCTCGCCAGCTCGCGGGCAACGAACCACAGCACGCCGAGGGCGCCGGCGACGAGGATGGCGGCAACGACCCACTCCATGTGGCCGCTCCCCTAGACGTCGAGATTGGCGACGCTCAGGGCGTTGTCCTGGATGAAGTCGCGCCGCGGCTCGACCAGGTCGCCCATCAGTTCCGAGAACAGCCGGTCGTGATCGTCGCTGTCCTTGATCTGCACCTGCAGCAGCGTCCGGGCATTGGGATCGAGCGTGGTCTCCCACAACTGCTCGGGATTCATCTCGCCCAGGCCCTTGTAGCGCTGCAGCGACACGCCCTTGCGCCCGGCCGCGCCGATGGCCGCGAACAGCGAGCTTGGCCCATGGATCGGCGTGGCGATGTCCTTGCGGACCAGGGTCGCGACGCCGCCATAGAGATCGGCCAGCTTCTCGACGGTCTGGCGGATCTTGCGCGCGTCGGCGCTGGCGAGCAGCTGCGCGTCGATGGCATGCGCCTCGGTGACCCCGCGAATGGTCCGGGTGAACACCAGCCCGCCCTGGCCGTCCGTGCGGCCCTGCCAGCCGCGCTCCACCTCGTCGGCGAGCCGGTCGAGCCGGCGCACCACACGTTCGATCACCGTCTGCACCCGCTCGGGATCGAGCAGGGCCTCGGCATCGAGCCCGCCCACGATGGCTGCCTGCTCGATCAGCGAGCGGTTGTAGCGGGTGTTGAGCCCTTCGATGGCGTGCACGATGTCGCGGGCCTGCCGGACGATGGCAAGGAGGTCCTCGCCGGCATGCGCGACGCCGTCGCGCGTCGTCAGCACGGCATCGTCGCTGCCCGAGTTGATCAGGTAGTCCTCGAGGCTGCGCTCATCCTTGAGGTACTGCTCGGACTGGCCGCGCTTCACCTTGTAGAGCGGCGGCTGGGCGATATAGACGTGCCCGCGGTCGATCAGCTCGCGCATCTGCCGGTAGAAGAAGGTCAGCAGCAGCGTGCGGATATGGGCGCCGTCGACGTCGGCATCCGTCATGATGATGATCTTGTGGTACCTGAGCTTGTCGGCGTTGAACTCCTCGCGCCCGATCGAGGTGCCGAGCGCCATCACCAGGTTGCCGATCTGCTCGGACCCGAGCATGCGGTCGAAGCGGGCCCGCTCGACGTTGAGGATCTTGCCCCTGAGCGGCAGCACCGCCTGGTTGGACCGGTCGCGCCCCTGCGTCGCCGAGCCGCCGGCGCTGTCGCCCTCGACGAGGAACAACTCGGACTTCGCCGGGTCGCGCTCCGAGCAGTCCTTGAGCTTGCCGGCGAGGAAGTTGACGTCGAGCGCCGACTTGCGTCGGGTCAGCTCGCGCGCCTTGCGGGCCGCCTCGCGCGCGGCGGCCGCCTCCGCCACCTTGCCGACCACGGTCTTGGCCTCGGCGGGATGCTCCTCGAGCCATTGCTGCAGCTTGTCGTTGACGCCGTTCTCGACCACCGGCCGGACCTCGGAGGAGACCAGCTTATCCTTGGTCTGGCTCGAGAATTTCGGATCCGGCACCTTCACCGAGAGGACGCAGGTCAGTCCCTCGCGGGTATCGTCGCCGGAAAGCTCGACCTTTTCGCGCTTGAGGATGCCGCTCTCGTCGGCATAGCGGGTGATCTGTCGGGTCAGCGCGGCGCGCAGACCGGCGAGATGGGTGCCGCCATCGCGCTGCGGGATGTTGTTGGTGAAGCACAGCACGTTCTCGTGGTAGCTGTCGTTCCACCACATCGCGACCTCCACCGTTATACCGTCCTTTTCCGAACGGAGCAGGATCGGGTCGGCGATCAGCGGTGTCTTGGCATTGTCGAGGTAGCGCACGAAGGCCTCGAGGCCGCCCTCGTAGTGCAGCTCCACCTCCACCGGCTCGGGGTGGCGGAGATCCTTGAGCAGGATGCGCACGCCGGAATTGAGGAAGGCCAGTTCGCGCAGCCGGTGCTCCAGCGTCTTGAAGTCGAACTCGGTGCGCGTGAAGGTCTGCGACGAGGGGAGGAAGGTCGTCTCCGTACCCGAGCGGCCCTCATAGGTGCCCGGCCGCCGGTCCGGGACATAGCTACCCGTCACCCGCAGCGGCGCATCGGCGTCACCATGGGTGAAGCTCATCTCGTGGATCTTGCCGTCGCGGCGGACCTTGAGCCGGAGCGAGGTGGAGAGCGCGTTGACCACCGACACGCCGACCCCGTGCAGCCCGCCCGAGACCTTGTAGGAATTCTGGTCGAACTTGCCGCCGGCATGCAGCTGCGTCATCACCACCTCGACCGTGGAAATGCCCTCGGTGGGATGGATGTCGGTGGGAATGCCGCGGCCATTGTCGATCACCGTCACCGAGCCGTCGGCATTGAGCTGCACGGTGACGAGGTCGGCGTGGCCGGCCAGCGCCTCGTCGATGGAATTGTCCACCACCTCGTAGACCATGTGGTGCAGACCCGAGCCGTCGTCGGTATCGCCGATATACATGCCCGGGCGCTTGCGCACCGCGTCGAGGCCCTTGAGGACCTTGATGGAATCGGCGCCGTACTCGCTCGGATCGTAGGGGGTCTCGGAGGTGCTCAAGGGGGTCCCGAATCAGGTCAGCAGGTCCGCTGGCAATGCTCTAGCGGATGGGGTTCGGATAAAGAAGAGAAATGGCTATTTTGAGCCCGTTTTGCAAGGCTTTGGCGATGTGCGGCCGGAGCTTCGCCCCCACCCAAACGGGGCCTCACCCCTCCGCGGCCAGCCGCCCGTCCCTTACCGTGACCCGCTGCGCATCCGCCCCCAGCGCCTCGAACAGCATCGGATCGGTGCCGGTCATGAAGCACTGCGTGCCGAGCGCGGCGAGCGCGGCGAACAATGCCGCCCGGCGACCCGGGTCGAGATGCGCGGCGATCTCGTCGAGCAGCAGGAACGGCGAGATCCCGGTGGTGCGGGCCGTGAGCCGGGCCTGCGCCAGGATCAGCCCGATCAGCAACGCCTTCTGCTCCCCGGTCGAGCCGAGCGCCGCCGGCATCTGCTTTTGCGCATGGGTGATCTCGAGATCGACGCGGTGCGGGCCGGTGAGCGTGCGCCCGGCAGCCCGGTCTGGCCGGCGGGCTCCGGACCACAACGCGCGCAGGTCCTCTTCGAGGTCGGCCGAGGACTCCGGCACCGGCCGGTCGGCGAACAGCGGGGTCAGCGCCAGCTGTGCCGCCGGGAAATCCCCATCGCCTTGCGCCGCCAGCGCCTGCAGGTCCGCGAGGCTGTCGGCGCGGGCGAAGTGGATGGCGGCGGCGAGCGCCGCCATCTGCGCCTCGACGGCATCGAGCCAGCGCGGATCGCCGTCCTCTTCGAGCAGCCGGTTGCGCTGCCGCATCGCCCTGTCGTAGTCGGCGACGGCGGCGGCATGGCCCGGGATCAGCGTCGTCACCAGCCGGTCGAGGAAACGTCGCCGGTCGCCGGCCGGACCGGTGAACAGGCCGTCCATCGCCGGGGTCAGCCACAGCACCCGCAGGTATTGGCTCATTTCCTCGATGGTGCGGGCATTGGCGCCGTTGATCCGGACCCGGCGGCCGCCGTCCGGACCGCCGGCGCCGGTGCCGATATCGACCGGCCCCGCCGCGCTCTCCACCGTCACCGCCACCGCCCACAGACCTTCGGAGCCCTGGGCTGCCACCTCCTCGAAACTCGCGCCGCGCAGGCCCCGTCCCGGCGCCAGCAGCGAAATCGCCTCGAGCAGGTTGGTCTTGCCGGCGCCATTGGGTCCGACCAGCACCAGGTGACGCCCGTCAAGGTCGAGCGCCGCCGACGCGTAGTTGCGGAACTGGCTGAGGCGGAGCCGGGAGATATGGCGGGAGGGGATCATGGGCGGAGCGACGGCCTCGATCTTCCGTCCCCCCGGGCGGGGAAGGGTGCCCGAAGGCCGGATGAGGGATCCGCGATGCGAAGCCATCGCGCGATCCGAACGCAGTGGGAGCGGCTGCCCCGCACCCGGCCTCGCCGGGCCGCTCCCCGCCCGCAAGGGGAGGGAAGAGCTATCACACCCGCATCGGCATCAGCACGTAGAGCGCCTTGGCCTCGCCGTCCTCGCGCACCAGCGTGGGCGAGCCGGCGTCGTTGAACAGGAACACCGCGTTCTCGGACCGGATCTGGCCGATGATGTCCAGCAGGTACCGGGCATTGAAGCCGATCTCGAAGCTCTCGGGCTCGAATTCCACCGCAAGTTCCTCGCTTGCCGTGCCGTGGTCCGGGTTGGTGACGCTGAGCTCGAGCTGGCCTTCCTTCATGGAGAGCTTCACCGCCTTGCCGCCGCGCTCGGACGCGATGGTCGAGACGCGGTCGACCGCGGTGGCGAAACTCGCCTTGTCGACGTTCATCCGCTTGTCGTTGTTCTTGGGCGTCACCCGCTCGTAGTCGGGGAAAGTGCCCTCGATCAGCTTGCTGAGCAGCACCACGCCGCCCAGCGTGAAGCGGATCTTGGTATCGGACACTTCCACCGCGACATCGCCTTCGGCCCCTTCGAGGAGCTTCTGCACTTCCGATACGGTCTTCTTGGGCACGATGATGCCCGGCATGCCGCGGGCGCCGGCCGGTGCCGCGGCCTCGGCCCGCGCCATGCGATGACCGTCGGTCGCCACGGCGCGCAGCGTCGGCTCGCCGCCCACCTCGAGCGTGTGCAGGTAGATGCCGTTCAGGTAGTAGCGCGTCTCCTCGTTGGAGATGGCGAACTGGGTGCGCTCGATCAGTTCCCGCAGCGTCGTGGCGGCAATCTCGAAGCTGTGGGTGAAGCTGCCCGACTTCAGATCGGGGAAGCTGTCGGGCGACAGGCATGCCAGATGGAAGCGCGAGCGGCCCGAACTGACCAGCAGCTGCTCCGATCCTTCGTTCTCGAGCCGAACTTCGGCGCCGTCGGCCAGCTTGCGCACGATCTCGTACAGCGTATGCGCCGGGACGGTCGTGGTTCCGGCCGTGCCCACCATCGCCGGCACGCTCTCGGTCACCTCGATGTCGAGGTCGGTGGCCCTGAGGTCCAGCCGCCCGTCCTGCGCCTTGAGCAGCACGTTGGCGAGGATGGGGTAGGTGTTGCGGCGCTCCACCACGCGATGCACATGGCCCAGCGACTTGAGCAGATGGTTGCGCTCGAGAGTGACTTTCATGACGGCAGAACCCCTAGGCGGACCGGCGAGACCCCGGAAAACCGGGCTGCGACCTTGGCAATTCAAGGCGCAAAAGGCAAGTGCGCGGAGCACCGAGGCGCCCGCGTTCCCCAACTGGCGTAACGGCCCGAACTAGCGTTCGGCGCCGGCGTTCAGTCTCCGCTCCATCGCCGCCAGCCGCCGCTCCGAGTCCTGGGCATCCAGCCGCCTCAGCATCTGGTACCAGGCCTCGTCGGCCGGTTGCGGTTCGGGCATCGAACGAGCCCTAGGATCGAGCCGCCTGAGACCCGACCGGATACGCAACAACAAACGCGGTGTGACCACGCGCACACTCCGACACAACTACTCACTACAGCCCAAAGGGGCCACGCTACGCATCTGGACGGCTCACACTCCGCCCGTCCGGCGGTACTATCGGTCCCCGCCGACAGGGCGGGGGAAAGCTGTCGGGAGCGATACGCCTCCCGGTCGGCGCTACGGCATGCCGGCGGCTACTCCTCCAGCAGGCGCTTGAGCAGTTCGATCTCCTGGGCGAGGTCGCCGTCATCCTTGATCATCTGTTCCACCTTGCGCACCGAGTGCAGCACCGTGGTGTGGTCGCGACCGCCGAAGCGCCGGCCGATCTCGGGCAGCGAACGCGAGGTCAGCGACTTGGCGAGGTACATGGCGATCTGGCGCGGGCGCACCACGTCGCGCGACCGGCGGGAACTCAGGAGGTCGTTGCGGGGCACCTTATAGTGGCGCGACACGATCCTCAGGATATCCTCGATGCGGACGCGTCGCGCATCGCGCTGCCGGACCAGGTCGGCAAGCGTCCGCTCGGCCATGGCGACGCTGATCGGCTCCTTGGTCAGCTGGTTGGCCGCCAGCAGCCGGTTGACCGCGCCATCGAGATCGCGTCCGTGGCTGACCACCACGCGCGCCACGTAGTCCACCACCGCCGGGGCGAAATGGGCATCGGCGAAGCGCTGGCTCGCCTGTTCGGCCCGCCGCGTCACGATGGCGCGCCTGAGGTCGAGGTCGAAGGCGTTGATCGGCACCACCAGCCCGCCGGAGAGGCGCGAGCGCACCCGCTCGTCGAGCATCTCGAGGTCGCGCGGTGGCGCATCTCCGGCCACCACCACCTGCTTGGCGCCGGTCAACAGCGTTCCGAGCGTGTGGCCGAACTCGGTGGCCGACTTGCCCTGCAGGAACTGCATGTCGTCGATCAGCAGCAGGTCCACCCGCCGCAGCCATTCCTTGAAGGCCAGCGCCGACTGGCGCTGCACGGCCGTGATGAAGTGGTACATGAAATGGTCGGCGGTGAGGTAGACCACGCTCCGCCCCGGCTCGTTGGCGCCGGCCGCCCAGGCGATGGCATTGAGCAGGTGCGACTTGCCCAGCCCGACGCTCGAGTGGATGTAGACCGGGTTGAAGCTCACCGTATTGTTGGCCACCGCATGCGCCACCTGCCTGGCCACCTGCAGTGCCATCTCGTTGGACTGGCCGGCAACGAACGTCTCGAAGGTCATTTTCGGGTCGAGCGCGCCGCCCGCCAGCGCATCGCCGCGCGGCGCCGGCTCGCGCGCCGGTCGGGTGCTGGCCGGCACCGAGGCCGCCGCCGCGGGCGCCTCCGGCTCACCGGCCTCCACCTGCGGCTCGACCTGCTGCATGCGCGGCCGGGCCTGGCCGTTCACCCGCACCGTGAAGTGCAGCCGGCCCAGGTCCGGCACCTCGATGCGGAAGGCATCGAGAATCTTCTGCGAGTAGTTGGACTGCACCCAGGAGCACAGGAACCGCGTCGGCACCGACAGGTGCGCCACGTCGTCGACGATCTCCTCGAGTTCGAGCCGCGCGAACCAGGAATTGAACACGTCCTCGCCGACGGCAGCGCGGAGGCGGGCGCGGACGCGCTGGAAGACTTCGGAGATCGGCACCGGCTTGCCGTCGCTGTTCATCACGAAATCCTCCCTGGCGATGTCCTGTAGTTCCATGCTCCTTGCTAGAGGTCCGCTTCTGTTCAGTCCGGCTCGCCCCGCCGCCGCGTGAATGGCCATCGCCTGGTTGCCCCAATCCGTTCTATCCGCCATGCCACCGCGAGGCATGGCTCCGCCTGTCCTGTCCGTCCGTTCCCGCGGACAAACTCTCACCGCCGCGAACTGCTGTCGCGGTTGGTCTACTCACTGTTTTACTTGATCCTGGCTGCCCGTCCGGGCCCAGGCGCCGCCCTTGCTAAAAGGACGAAAGACTAACTGCTACAGCCGCCAATCCACAGTTCCATGAAGCGTCGACGGAATACTCTACCCCGAAAACGACAATTAACGGGGTACGTCCCGAATCTGCGTTCATCTTGCACCGGCCGCTCGTTCCCTGGGTCTTGGTCCAGTTGTCCCGAGCGACCAAGCTCATTCTAGACAGCCGGATTTGGGCAGGCAACCAGCCTTTTTCGCACTGGGGGGCTTGACTCCCGAGTGACGGAAAATCCTTTCGCGGGGCCGATCCGGAACCTGAAAACCAAGCGGCTGTGACTCAATGGGGAATCGGGGCTTTGCTTGGCTTTTCCTGGCCGCGGAAGGGGCGAAGGGGGGGCGTTCTTTGGGCGCCCGCGGGGCATGAATTTGCGGGCGCGAGGCCTCCGAAAGGCCGGCGGGCGCGGGCCTCCCGGCCGACGGCGACTCCGTGGCCAACTGTCGCAAAGCTGTCACACTGCGCGGCCGCAGCGCAAAACAAAAAGGCCCCGCGAGGGGGCCCCGAAACCGTAGCGTGTCGTGCAGGTCAGGCCTGCAGCGCCTTCACCCGGTTGTTGAGACGGCTGACCTTGCGAGCCGCGACATTGGCGTGGACGATGCCCTTCTGCGCGGCGCGGGCGATCTCCGGCTCGGCGGCCTTCAGGGCGTCCATGGCCACCTTGTGTTCGCCGGCGGTGATCGCTTCCTCGACCTTGCGCACGAAGGTACGCATGCGCGAGCGGCGCGACTTGTTCACGGCGGTCCGCGCAGCGATCTTGCGGGTGGCCTTCTTGGCGGAGGGCGTATTGGCCATCAATTCCTCTTTGGCGCTTCACACCTCTTGCACCGGTTTCGGCGACCCGAGGAGTGACGAAATGAAAGCGGCGGCAACGGGGGCCGCCAAGGTCGGCGCTGTATAGTCGCGATGACCGGGGCCGTCAACTGGATTCCCCGGCCCTCAGTGCTGGCAGACCGGACAGAAGAAGCTCGAACGACCGGACTGGACGATCCGCCGGATCACGCCCTGGCAGCCCGGGGTCGGGCAGGGCTCGCCCTCGCGATCGTAGACGGCAAAGCGGTGTTGGAAATAGCCGCTGGCGCCATCGGCGGCACGAAAATCCCTCAGCGTCGAGCCGCCCGCCTCGATCGCCTCGGCGAGCACGGCGCGCACGCTGTCGGCCAGGTCCTCGAGCCGTCGCGAGGGCGCCCCGGACTTCAGCACCAGCTTCCCGGCGGGCACGTCCGGCCTTATGTGAGCCCGGTGCAGCGCCTCGCTCACATAGATGTTGCCCAGCCCGGCGACGGTCCGCTGATCGAGCAGGGCGGACTTCATCGGCGCCGCCCTGCCGCGGAAGCGCAGGGCCATATCGGCGGCGTTGAAGGCGTTGGAGAGCGGCTCGGGTCCGAGATCCCTGAGGTAGGCGCAGGCCGCTTCGTCGGTGAACAGGTCCATGAAGCCGAAGCGCCGGGCGTCGGCATAGACGAGCCGCAACGGCCCCTGCTCCGGGTGGCTGAGCGTGACCATCAAATGGTCGTGCCGGGCGGCCTGCACCGGCTCGTAGTAGCGCGAGGGTTCCTTCAAGCGGAACTCCTCGAACCGGTAGCTGCCGGTCATGCCGAGATGGCTGAGCCAGGTCGCCCCGCTCGACAGCCGGAACAGCAGGTACTTGGCGCGCCGGTCGGTGCGGGTGATGGTCCGGCCCTCGAGCGCCGCCTTGAAGCCGGGGGGGAACGGAAAGCGCAGGTCGGCCCGCCTGAGCGCCACCTCCTCGATCCGCGCGCCGGTCATGTAGGCATCGAGGCCGCGTCGCACGGTTTCGACTTCGGGCAGCTCCGGCATGGGCACTCCTTGTTCAGCCCGAGATATGTGGCGGAGGCGTCCACACCGCGCAAGCGGCGAGCGACAGCGCAGGTTCGGTTGACCCGCACCATCGCCTCAACCATGCGCCCGCGTGAAGCATGGCAAGCGCGACCCCGCTCCGCTATAACGCCGGCCAATCCGGAGACCTGCCATGGGCGAGACCACGCATTTCGGCGAACAGACCGTGCCGCTCGAGGCAAAGCAGGGACTGGTCAACGACGTCTTCCATCGCGTCGCCGATCGCTACGACCTGATGAACGACCTGATGAGCGGCGGCGTCCACCGGCTGTGGAAGGATGCCATGGTGGCCCGGCTGGCACCCCCCAAGCAGGGCGGCACGCCCTACCGCGTGCTCGACATGGCCGGCGGCACCGGGGACATCGCCGAGCGCATCGTCAATGCCTCGGTCGGCTTTGCCGAGGTCACCGTTTCCGACATCAACGCCGATATGCTGCGGGTCGGCGAGGAGCGGGCCCGGCGCTGGCGGTTTCCGGCGCAGGCGAAATTCGTCGAGGCCAACGCCGAGGCGCTGCCCTTCGCCGACGAGAGCTTCGACGCCTATACGATCGCGTTCGGCATCCGCAACGTGCCCCGCGTCGAACTGGCCCTCGCGGAGGCCTTCCGGGTGCTCAAGCGCGGCGGGCGCTTCCTCTGCCTCGAGTTCAGCCAGGTCGACATGCCGGTGCTCGACGACGTCTACCGGGTGTTCTCCGACCGGGTGATCCCGCCGATCGGGCGCACCGTCACCGGCGATGCCCAGCCCTACCAGTACCTGGTCGAGTCGATCCGGAAGTTTCCCGCGGCGGAGCGTTTTTCCCGGATGATCGAGGCTGCCGGCTTCCGGCGCGTCACCCACACGCCGTTCTCCGGCAACATCGCGGCGCTGCACGCCGCCTGGAAGCTCTGAGCCGATGGGTCTTGCTGCCTACCTCCGGTTGCTCCGCACCGGTTTCGTGCTGGCCCGCGAGGGCGCGCTCGCCATCATGGACAGCCCCGCCCTGCCGCCGGTGCTGAAGGCCGGCATCGGGTTCGGCCGCATCCTCGAGCGGCCCGAGGTGCGCCGGTCCGGCCGGGTCGAACGCCTGACGCGGGCGCTCAACCGGCTCGGGCCGACCTATGTCAAGTTCGGCCAGACCCTCGCCACCCGTCCGGATATCGTCGGCACCGCCATCGCGGCGGACCTCGCGGTGCTGCAGGACAAGATGGAACCGTTCGATCCGGCCCTCGTCCCCGGCATTCTGAGCGAGGCGCTCGGGACGAAGGCCGCGCAGCTGGTCGAGCTGTCTCCGCCGGTTGCCGCGGCCTCGATCGCGCAGGTGCACAAGGCCGTGCTGGTCGACGACAGCGGTCGCCGCACGGTCGCCGTCAAGATCCTGCGCCCCGGAGTGGAGGAGCGGTTCCGCGCCGATATCGAGAGCCAGTATGCCGGCGCGCGGCTCGCCGAGACGCTGGTGCCCTCGCTGCGGCGGCTGCGCCCCGTCGACGTGGTGGCCACGCTCGACCGCTCGGCCCGGCTCGAGCTCGACCTGAGAATGGAGGCGGCCGCGATCTCGCAGTTCGCCGACAACATCAAGGGCGATGCCGGCTTCGCCATTCCCACCGTGCATTGGGACCACACCGCCCAGAACGTGCTCACCACCAGCTGGATCGATGCCGTCCCGGTGCGCGACAACGCGCTGCTCGACGCTGCCGGCATCGACCGCAAGGCGCTGGCCGCAAACCTGCTGCAGTCCTTCCTGCGCCACGCCATCCGCGACGGCTTCTTCCACGCCGACCTGCACCCGGGCAACCTGTTCGCCGACCCCGCGACAAACGGCATCGTGGCCGTCGATTTCGGCATCATGGGGCGGCTGTCGCGGCGCGAGCGGCGCTTCCTCGCCGACATCCTCTACGGCTTCATCACCCGCGACTATCGCAGGATCGCCGAGCGGCACTTCGAGATCGGCTACGTGCCGCGCCACCAGTCGGTGGAGGAGTTCGCCCTGGCGCTCAGGGCGATCGGCGAGCCGCAGCATGGCCGCAATGCGGCCGACATCTCGATGGCCCGGGTGCTGGGTCAGCTGTTCACCACCACCGAACTGTTCGAGATGAAGACGCGGCCCGAACTGATCCTGCTGCAGAAGTCCATGGTGCTGGTCGAGGGCGTGTCGCGCGCCATCGACCCCGAACTCGACATCTGGTCGCTGAGCGAGCCGATCGTCGCCGACTGGCTGCGCCGCTCGGCCGGTCCGCTGGGCCGGCTCGAGGCCCTGAAGGAGCATGTCGACACCGCCGTCGAGACCTTCGGCCGCCTGCCGGCGATCGTCGACAAGGCCGAGGCCGCGCTCGACGACTACGACCGCGAGAAGCGCTCCCCGCGCCGCCGCTTCGACCGCTTCATGCTGCTGGCGGCGTTCTGGCTCGGCGCGGCCGTCGCCCTGGCGCTGATCTGGCGGCTGCTGGGCCTGTGAGCGGGTTCAGGCCTCGTTCATCATCGCGGCGCTAGTCCGACAGAGCGAGCTTGCAGCCCTTCGGGCCCGTCCCTAGAGTTGGACCGGGAGCAGCGGGCCAATGTTGAGGAGATACCCATGAACCTGAAGAGTCTCGGCCGGCTGGCCGGGGTGCTGGCGCTGACCGCGGGTCTCGCCGGCTGTATCGACATGACGGCAGAGATCGAGGTGCTGTCGGAGACCACCGGCAAGGCCACCACCACCATGACCATGGGTGCCGAGTTCTACCCCATGATCAAGCAGATGGCGGAATCCGGCGAGCAGTCGGCCGAGGACGGCTTCTGCGTCAACGAGAACGACGTGCTGACCGAGAACGGCGACGGCAGCGCCACCTGCACCACGATCATCGAAGGCAGCCTCGACGACCTCAAGTCGAGCGACAGCCCGAGCGAGGACGCCAGCTTCACCGTCGTCAGCCCGGGCGTCGTGCGTGTCGCCATGAAATCCGAGGGCATGGCGAGCGAAGTGACCGAAGGCCAGGACGAGCAGACCGCGCAGATGATGAAGGCCTATTTCGACGGCCACAACATCACCATCCGCATCAAGGGCAAGAAGGTGACCGAATCCAACATGACGGTCAGCGACGACGGCACCACGGCCGAGATCGTCATCCCGTTCCTGTCGCTGATGGACGGTACGGCCAACCTGCCCGAGGAACTCTTCGCGGTCGTCGACACGCGGTGAGTCCGGTGGATCGGGTCGGCATCGGTCTGGTCTGGCTCGATCACGGCCGCGGCCTCGAAGTGCCGCGGCAGCACTCGACGGGCGCGGCGGGCGTGGATCTGCTTGCCGCGCTTGCCGCATCGGACGTTCTCGCCATCGCGCCGGGAGCCCGCGCCCTCGTGCCGACCGGCATGACGATCGCCCTGCCAGCGGGCTACGAGGGGCAGGTGCGGCCGCGTTCGGGCCTCGCCGCGCGGCACGGGGTGACGGTGCTCAATTCGCCCGGTACCATCGACGCCGATTATCGCGGCGAGATCAAGGTGATCCTCGTCAACCTGGGCGAGGCGCCCTTCGAGGTCCGTCGCGGCGATCGCATTGCCCAGCTCGTGGTGGCGCCGGTGACGGCCATTCGATTCGACCTGATGGAGGCGCTCGATGCGACCAACCGCGGCAGCGGTGGCTTCGGTTCTACTGGCCGCTAGCCTGTATCAGGCATCGCCGGCCGCAGCAGGCAGCGCCGCCGCCTTCAACCCGCTCGGCTTTTCCGAGGACGGCCGCTACTTCGCCTTCGAGGAGTTCGGCGTTCAGGACGGCTCCGGGTTCCCGTTCGCCGGCATCTACGTCATCGACCTCTCAGAGGACCGCTGGGCGAGCGCTCCCGTCCGCGTGACCCTCGAGGACGACGCGGCGCCGGCCGGCAGCGCCAGGGCACAGGCTCTGGCCGAGGCCGCCCCGGCGCTCGAGGCGCGACAGCTCACCGCTCCCGCCTTTGCCGTGGCGCTGCATGGCGACGGCGAGCCCGTCGGCGACGGCGACAGCCTCACCTTCGGTCGCCCCGGATATGGCCTCGATGGGCCGCAGGACCTTGCCACGCTCTCGCTCGTCACCACGCTGCCGTCCTATGTCGGCCCCTGCGTGACCGAGTACGGGCTGGACCCGCCGGTGGGTTACCGGCTTGTGCTCTCCACCGCGGGCGGCGAAACGGTCCTGCACGACGACAAGACGGTTCCCGCCTCGCGCGGCTGCACCGTCGCCTACCGCCTCTATGGCGTGTTCGCGCCGGCCGGCTGGGGCTGGAACGGCAGTACCGCCGTGGTGGTGCTTTCGGTCTTCACCCATGGCTTCGAGGGGCCCGACCGTCGCTTCGTGGCGCTGCCGCTATCGGGCTATCCGTGAGCGCGCTGTCGCCCGACGAGATCAAGCGCTACGCCCGCCACATCGTGCTGCGCGGCGTCGGCGGCGATGGCCAGCAGAAACTCAAGGCGGCGCGGGTACTGGTGGTCGGCGCGGGTGGCCTTGGCAGCCCCGTCATCGCCTATCTGGCGGCGGCCGGCATCGGCACGCTGGGCGTGGTCGACCACGACACCGTGTCGCTCTCCAATCTGCAGCGCCAGGTCATCCACCGGACCGACGGTATCGGCCTCAGCAAAGTGGAGAGCGCCGCGGCGTTCGTCTCCGGCCTCAACGACAAGGTGGCATTCGTCGCCCGCGCCGAGCGGATCGGGGCGGACAATGCGCCGGGGCTGATGTCCGGCTACGACCTGGTGCTCGACGGCACCGACAATTTCGGCACGCGCGCCATCGTCGCCGCCGCGGCCCGCGCTGCCGGCCTGCCGCTGGTTTCCGGAGCCGTCTCGATGTTCGACGGACAGGTCACGGTCTTCGTTCCCGGCGGCCCGCAATTCTCCGATCTTTATCCCGACACCCCGGACGAGGCCGACCTTCCGGCCTGCGAAGTGGTCGGCGTGCTCGGCGCCGTCACCGGCGTCATCGGCACGCTGATGGCGATGGAGGCGATCAAGCTCGTCACCGGCGTGGGCGAACCGCTGGTCGGCCGCCTGCTGCTCTATGACGGCCGCGCCGCACGGTTCACCGAACTGGACTTCGGTGCGCCGTGACCGGCGGTCTCCCGGTCGTGCTGAGGTCGCGCCGCCTGCTGCTGCGGCCCGCCGCACAGGCCGACGTGCTGCGCCGGCTCGAGATCGGTTCCCTGCCGGCCGAAATCTTGCGGGCCTACGGTTTTGCCGCACCCGACGGAGCCACTCTGAGCGAGGCGGAGGCGGAGGCGTGGGTCCACGGGCTGATGCAGCACCCCTACGCATGGGTGATCGAGGCGGAAGGCTGGCTCCTCGGCGAGGTGCGGCTCGATCGCGTCGATCACCACGATCGCCGGGCGTCGCTGGCCATCGGGCTGCTCGAGCCGCGCCATCTCGGCAAAGGCTACGGTACCGAGGCGGCGTCCGAAATCCTGCGGTTTGCGTTCGGACCGCTGGCGCTGCACCGCGTCGGTGTGCGTGTCCTGGCCTTCAACGAACGGGCCATCCGGTTCTACCGCGGCCTCGGCTTTGTCGAGGAGGGTCGCGAACGCGAAGCGGCCCGCGTCGACGGCGTGTGGCACGACGATCTGATCATGGGGCTGCTGTCGCACGAATTCTCGCCGGGCCGCGCACGGCCCGCCGGCACGAGGTAGTTGCGCCGCCGCCTACTTCACGCCGCGCAGCGCCAGCGCCCGTTGCGCCCTGACCGAGAACAGGATCAGGGCGGCGATGGTGACGATGAACGGTATCATCCGGATCAGCTCGGCCGGCATCCAGTTGAACAGGCCGGGCATGACGACCGCCAGCGCCTCGAAGGCCCCGAACAGCAGGGCGGCGATCAGCGCACCGACCGGATGGCGGGCGCCCAGCAGCACGGCGCCGAGCGCGATGAAGCCGCGGCCCGCCGTCATGTCGCGGGTGAAGCCGACATAGTTGAACATGGCGAGCTGCGCGCCGCCGAGGCCGGCCAGGGCTCCCGAGACGATGAGGCTCCAGGTCCTGACCTTGTTGACCGGAATGCCCGCGGCCTCCGGCGCTGCCGGGTACTCGCCGACGCCGCGCAGCCACAGCCCCCAGGGGGTCCGGAACAGGAAGTACCAGACCGCGAAGACGATGAAGGCCGCGATCCAGCTGAGCACCGAGTGGCCAGAGAGAAAGGCGCTGAGGATCGGACCGACGCCGGGAATGGCGTCGAGGAAGCTGAGGTCGACCGCCGGCACGGCCTTGGACTGCAGGTTGATCGAGGTGCCCTTGTCGCCGCCGGTGGCGAGGGCGAGCGCGAACACCGTGCCGCCGGCCGCGAAGATGTTGATGGCAAAGCCGACGAGGATGATGTCGGCCTTCAGCCGGTAGGCAAAGAACGCCATGACGAGGCCGAGCAGCGCGCCAGCCCCGAGCCCGGCCACCACGGCGACATACCAGGGCGCATAGACCGAGACGATCACCGCGGTGAGGCAGCCGATCAGCATCATGCCCTCGAGCGCCACGTTGAGGGCGCCGGAGAGGTCGGCGATCAGCCCACCCATCGTCGCCAGCAGGAGCGGCGTGGTGGTGCGGATGATGGTGACGAAGAAGGCCGCCGAAAAGACGGTGATGAACAGTTCCGTCATTTCGCAGCTCCCGCGGCCGCAGCCGGATTGCGCCGGAACAGGCGGGTGAGGAAGTTGAGCGAATAGGACGACGATACGAGCAGGATGATGATGGCCGTTACCACGCCGATCACTTCGGCGGGCACGTCGGTGCGGATGTTCATCAGCTGCGCGCCCTGTCGCAGGTAGCCGTAGAACAGCGCCACGACCGGCACCGCCAGCGGCCGGCTGCGCGCCACGATGGCGACGAGGATGCCTTCGAAGGCGAGGTTGCCTTCGAACAGGACGGTGAGCTTGCCGTAGGTCTGGCCCTGCACGAACATCGAGCCCAGGAGCCCGCCCAGCGCGCCGGAGGCGGTCATCGCCGAGACCATGATGAAGGTGGACTTGATGCCGGAATACTCGGCAAACCGGGCATTGTGCCCGACCAGCCGCAGCTTGAGGCCCCAGCTGGTGCGATAGACGGCGAACCACACCACCAGCACCGCCACGATGGCCAGGATCAGCCCCAGGTCGATGCGCGTCTTGTCGACCAGCATCGGGAAGACCGCGCTCTCGGGGAACTCGTTGGTCGTCAGCACGCCGGCCTGCGGCTTGGGCAGGTGGGTGCGGACGAGGAAGTTGCACAGTTCGATCGCGACGTAGTTGAGCATCAGCGAGGAGACGATCTCGTTGGCGCCCAACTTCGCCTTGGCGATGCCGGGCAGGAACCCGTAGATCGCGCCGGCCAGCATGGCAGCGGTGATGCCGAGCGGAATGCCGGCCCAGCTCGCCCCGAGCGGCGACAGCGCTACATAGGTCGAGGCCAGCGCGCCGATATAGACCTGCCCCTGCACACCCATCGAGAATTGCCGCGCCTGAAACACCAGCGAGAAGGCGAGGCCGGTGATGGTCAGCTTGGCGACGTCGTCGATCCAGTAGCCGAACGTGCGGGTCTTCTGCGGCAGCTGTGTCAGCAGCTGCTCGAAGGCGCCGAGCGGATCCTTGGACGTCAGCAGCACGATGACGAAGGTGACCAGCAGCGAAATCAGCAGTGCCCCGCCGGCCCGGCCGATCTCCTGGCGAAACGCGGCCCAGCGCGACGAGGTCTTGGTTTCGGATCCGCTGCTCATCGCAATGCCGCCTTCATTTCGTCTGCGGTCTGGGTCGAGAGCCCGAGCATGTAGGTGCCGAGCGTTTCGGGGGTGAGGTCCGGCGTGTTGACGAAGGCCGCGACGATCTTGCCGCGATACAGCACCAGCAGCCGGTCGCTCAGCGCCAGCAGTTCGCTGAGATCGGCGGAGCTGAGCAGCACTGCCGCGCCGGCGTCGCGCGCATCGGTGATGGTGCGCCAGATGAACTGCGTGGCGCCGAGGTCGACGCCGCGCGTCGGCTGGTTGACCAGCAGCAGCTTGGGTTGCTCGGCGAGTTCGCGGGCCACCACGACCTTCTGCATGTTGCCGCCGGACAGCGTGTCCACCGTGTAGGCCGGGCCGCCGACGCGAATCGAGAAGCGCTCGATCAACTGCACCGCATTGGCCCGGATCGCCTTGAGGTCGAGCAGCCCGTTGCGCACGTAGCGCGCCTCGTTTAGTCGCGTGGCGACGAGGTTCTCGGCGACCGTCGCACCGGTCGCCAGCCCCTGCGCGATACGGTCCTCGGGGATCGAGGCGAGTCCGAGCGCGCGCCGCTCGAGGACGCTCATCGCGGTGGCGTTCTGCCCGCCGATGCCGATCGTGCCGGCCGCGATGGCCCGCAGTCCCGCCACCGCCTCGAGCGTTTCGGCCTGGCCGTTCCCTTCGACGCCGACCAGTCCGACGACTTCTCCGGCATGGACGTTGAGGTCCAGCCCCGCCACCACCTCGGTGCCGCGGGCGTTGACGACGCGCAGGCCCTCGATGGCCGCGACACGCTGGCTCTGGTCGGTCGCCTTGCGCTCGACCCTGAGCGTCACCTCGCGTCCCACCATCATGGCGGCGAGGCTCTTCTCGGTCACCTCCCTGGCCTTGACCTGGCCCACCGTCTTGCCCTGCCGCATCACCGTGATGGTGTCGGAAATCTCGAGCACCTCCGGCAGCTTGTGGGCGATGAAGATCACCGTCTTGCCCTGCGCCACCAGCGAGCGGATGGCGACGAACAGCTCCTGCACCTCCTGCGGGGCGAGCACCGCCGTCGGCTCGTCGAGGATCAGGATGCGGGCATTGCGATACAGCGCCTTCAGGATCTCGACGCGCTGCTGCTGGCCGACCGGCAAGGTCATCACGGGCGGCATCGGGTCGACCGAGAGGCGGAACTTGTCCGAGATCGCCTTCACCTCGGCGATCGCCTTGTGGCGCTCGAAGCGGATGCCGCGGCGCGGTTCGGAGCCGAGCACGACGTTCTCGTAGACGGAAAAACTCGGAACCAGCGAGAAGTGCTGGAACACCATGCCGATGCCCGCCTCGATCGCCTCGCGCGGGTTGGCGAAACGCACCGACTTGCCGTCGAGCGTCAGGGTGCCGGAATTGGGCTGCTCGATGCCGAACAGGATCTTCATCAGCGTGGACTTGCCCGCGCCGTTCTCGCCGACCACGGCGTGAACCTCGCCCGGCTCGATGACGAGGTTCACCCCGTCATTGGCCACCACGCCGCCGGGATAGGTCTTGCTGATCCCGATTGCTTCAAGAAGCGCCATGCTGCCCCCGGCTGCCCCCAGTGTGAAGAAGGGCGCCGCGACCAGCGGCGCCCCTCGGTGGTCAGGTCACTTCACGTCGGCCGCGACGACGATCTCGCCCGCGATGATCGCGGCTTCCTTGGCCTCGATCTCGGCGCGGATGTCGGCGGGAACGAGCTTCTCGTACTGGGCATTCTTGGAGATGCCCACGGCGCCGTCCTTGAGGCCGAGCACGACGCGCTGGCCGTAGGCCTGGGTGCCGTCGATGGTGCCCTTGAGCGCAAGGTACAAAGACTCGCCGACCTTCTTTTCGACCGAGGTGAAGATCACGTCGGCCTGCGCCGCGTCGGTCGCGGCAAAGATCGTCGCCTGGTCGCTGTCGACACCGACGGCGAGCTGGCCGCCGCCGGCTTCCTTGACCGCCTGCAGGGCGCCCAGGCCCGTGCCGCCGGCGATCGGGAAGATGATGTCGGCGCCCTGGTTGAGCTGGGCGAGGCCGATTTCCTTGCCCTTGGCGGGGTCGGAGAAGGTGCCGGCCGTGGCGTTCAGGATCTGGATGTTCGGGTTGGCATCCTTGGCGCCCTGGTCGAAACCGGTCTTGAAGTCGGTGACGGTGGGGAACTCCATGCCGAGGATGGTGCCGAGGATCCCCGACTTCGAGATCTTGGCCGCCGCGTAGCCGGCGAGGTAGCCCGCCGTCGAGGTGCCATACTGGACGGCCAGCACGTTCGGGAAGGCACCGCCCGAGAAGTCCGGCGAATCGTCGAAGTCGATGAACTTGACGTCCGGATACTCGTTGGCGAGTTCGGTGATGTAGCCGGTCATGTCGAAGGTACCGGCGATCACCACGTCGTAGCCCGAGTCGACCGCATCGGCGATGCCCGGCTGCCACTTCGAGCGGTCATAGCCCATCTCGATGATCTTGACGTCGACCGGCAGCTCGGCCGCGGCCTTGTCCATGCCGGCCTTGGCACTGTCGAAGAAGCTCTTGTCGCCGAGCGTGCCGTGCAGCACCAGCGCGACCTTGAGCGGGTTGTCCTTGGTATAGGTCTGGGCGACGGCGGGGATCGCCGTCGAGGCCAGCATGCTGGCCGCGAGCAGGGCCCCGGTTGCGGCTTTTCCGAGAGTCGAGAGCAAAGACATGCGCACTCCTGTTGCGTTTGTTCTGGTCAGGGGGAATAGGCGAGAGATACGGCGTAGAGTTCGTGCATCCTGTCCAGACGCACTTCTTCCACGAACGTAATCCTGGGCGTGCCCAGCCGCCCCGAAGGATCGACCAGGGTCATGCCGCGGGTGATCCCGGGCGCCAGCGCCACCGACGAGGACGCCAGGATCGACTTGGTGACTATCGAGGGATCGATGACCACCGCGGCGGCCAGCGGATCGACATACAGCATCCGATCGGGATTGCCGCGCTTGATGCCGTTGGAGCGGGCATGGCCGGCAAGCGCCAGCGAAAAATCGCGGATCGGCGATTCCGGCACGCTGTCGGCGAGGGCCTCGAGCGCCGCGCCCTCCATGTAGTGCGTGGTGCAGGGCTCCCACGGTACCACAACCGTCTCGACGCCGGCGGTCAGCACCACCTGCGCGGCCTCCGGATCGGCATAGATGTTGAACTCGGCGGCCGGGGTGGTATTGCCGCGCCCGTAGACATTGCCGCCCATGATGGTGAGCGTGCCGATGCCGTCGAGGATGTTGGGCTCGAGCCTGAGCGCCAGCGCCAGGTTGGTGAGCGGCCCGATCATCAGGATGTCGGCCTTCTCGCCCTTTGCGGCGGCATCGCGGAACACCTGCCGCAGCACGCCCACGCCATCCTCGGACGCCGGCAAGTCCTGTCTTGCCGGCCGCCTTGCGCCGCCCAGGCCGTCATCGCCGTGCACGTACTTGGCATCGATGATCGGCTGCGTCAGCGGCCGGTCGGCACCCTTGTGCACGGGGATCGAGACACCCAGGGTCGCGGTGACCGCGAGCAGGTTGGTGGTCGCCTGGTCGAGCCCGACATTGCCGAACACGGTGGTGATCAGGTCGGGCACCTTGCCATTGGCCACCAGCAGGATCAGCGCCTGGGCGTCGTCGACGCCCCCGTCGCTGTCGAAGATGAAAGTGCGTTTG
Organism: Devosia sp.; assembly: GCA_041916695.1. Classification (GTDB taxonomy): domain Bacteria; phylum Pseudomonadota; class Alphaproteobacteria; order Rhizobiales; family Devosiaceae; genus Devosia_A. The sequence continues at coordinate 160,319 of JAYRZA010000002.1, forward strand.
GTCAAGCTACTTCTTTTTCTTTGCTTTGCCGCGCGTCGGCGACGCGCTCCCAGAACCCGGCATAGGTCGCCGAGTAGGCGGAGCGGATATTGGCATAGGGACGTCGCATAAGCACGCGGTCGCGCACAAGCGCTTCGCCGGCTACCCACAGGTGCCGCAGGTCGCGCCCGCTGCCGGAATAGATCAGCGCCGTCTCGGGGTCGGGAGTCTCGGAATAGCCCGGTCCGCGCAGGTCGAAGGCGGCAATGTCGGCGGACTTGCCGATTTCGAGGCTGCCGATCTCGTGCTCGAGGCCGAGGGCACGGGCGCCCTCGATGGTGGCCATGCGGATCAGCTCTCGGCTCGACAGCGGCTGGGCCCGGCCTTCGCGATGGCTGGCCACCAGCCCGGCGACGCGCATTTCGCTGACCATGTCGTAGGAGTTGTTGGCAGCGACATTGTCGGTGCCGATCGCCACGGTGACGCCCGCCGCCCTCAGCTCGACCGCCGGGCAGATGCCTTCGCGCCCCGACCTGAGGCCGGCACTGGCGCAATAGGCGACCGACGCCGCCGGGGCGCGGGCAAAGACGGCGATGTCTTCGTCGCTCAGATCGAGGCAGTGGGCAACGTGCACGCGCCCCGAAAAGAAGCCGGTGGCCTCGAGCGCCACCGCCGCGGTCTTGCCGTAGCGGCGCAGTGTCTCTTCGTTGTCCTCGGGGCCGGCCGCCATATGCATGTGCAGCCCTGCGCCGAAGCGGTTGGCAACGTCCACCTCGGCCCTGAGCAGGGCCTCGGTATTGTCGACATAGGGCGCGTGCGGGCCGAACCAGGGGATCACCCGGCCATCGGCGGAGCGCTGCCGCTCGAGGAACGCCGTGGCCTTCGCCAGTTCCTCGGCGCCGCGCTGCTCGTCGCCCAGCTGCACGATGCCGTAGGCGATGACCGCGCGGAGGCCTGCGGCCTTGACCGCGTCCGCGATCTCCTCGGCAAAGAAATACTGGTCGCAGAAGGTGGTGGTGCCCGAAAGCGCCATCTCGGCGCACGAGAGCGCCACCGCCGGGCCGATGTCGGAGGCGACGAGCGACAGCTCCGGCTCGCGGATGGAGTTGTACCAGCCTTCCATGGTCAACAGGCTCTGCCCCTCCGATCGCCCGCGGAACAGCACCATGGCCGAATGGGTATGGGCGTTGACGAGGCCCGGCATGACGAGGTGCCCGGTCAGGTCGAGCACCTCGTCGAAGCCGGAAGGGTCGGGAGTATCGGCCTTGGGGCCCACAGCGCTGATCCGGCCGTCGCGGATGGCAACGAAGCCAGCCTCGAACACCCGATCTCCAGCGTCCACGGAGAGGATAGTCGCTCCGTGGATAAGCGTCGAACCCATTTGACCCCCATCCGGTAAACCGGTTTACATGACGATGTAAAGACAGTTGAAAGGCGCTTGTCAAATGCATTCCGGACCGCCCCGTTGAGCGCCAACCCCTTCGTCGCCGATCCCGCCATCGCGGCCCGCCACCTGGAGCTGAGCACCCTGATCGGGCCGGAGCTCGAGGCCGAGCTGGCCGGCCTCGTGGCGGCGCGCGCCCGCCGGACGGAGGACAACCTGGGCGGAATCGTCACCGCGGCCGAAGCGGCGCGGCTGATCGAGAGCTTCGCCCTGGGCAGCGTCGAAATGCTGATGCTGCTCTGCTTGCCGGTGGCACGCCGGATCGCGTTGCCGCCGATCTCGCGGTTCTTCGTCGGCGCGGTCGGGCTCGAGCGCGACACCGGCAACCTGATCCTGGGCGGCAATGTCGAGTTCCCCGGCACGCATCTGGGCTTCACCATCCATGGTGAGGGGTTCGTCTTCACCCGCGCCGCCTCGCGCGGCACCACGGTTGCCGCCATCGCCATCGGCGAGGCCCATCCCTGCGCGCATTGCCGGCAGTACCTGTCGGAGTTCGCGGCGACGCAGGACCTGGTGCTGATCGATCCGCTCGGCCATCGCCTGGGCATGGCCGAACTCTACCCCTGGCCATTCGATCCGGCCTACCTGGGCGAGGCGGGCTATGTGGCGGGCCAAGGGACGCTGCCCGGGCTGCAGCTGTCTCCGAGCGGCCTGTCGCCGGCAACCGCCGTCGCGCTGCGTGCGGCGGGCCGCCGGGCCCACGCCCCCTACAGCCGCTGCCCCGGCGCCGTCGCCCTCACGCTGAAGGACGGCGGCATCGTCTCCGGCTTTTCGATCGAGAGCGTCGCCTTCAACCCCACCCTTGGACCGCTCCAGGCGGCCATGATCGACCTCGTCGCGCATGGTTACGGCCCGGACGACATCGTCGCCGCGACGCTGGGCACCAGCCTCGGCGGGGCCGTCGACTATTCGAAGAGCACCGCCGAACTGCTGGCGTCGTTCGCCCCCGGCGTTCCCCTCGCCACCATCGGATGGGCCTGATGCTCGACGCCGCGACCGCCAGCTGGGAAGACGTCGCCGCCGCCATCGGGGCCGGCCTCGTCGCCGTCCTGCCGGTCGGCGCGGTCGAGCAGCACGGGGCGCACCTGCCGCTTCTCACCGACACGATGCTGGCGACAGGCGTTGCCCGCCGCATCGCCGAGGGCTGCGACGGGCTGCTGCTGCCGGCCATCGCCTATGGCGATGCGTGGACCGCCGAGGGCTGGGCCGGCACGCTGTCGCTCTCGCCCGACACCTTGCGTGCGACGGTCATCGACCTCGGCCGCGGCCTCCATCGCATGGGGGTCAGGGGGCTGGTCACCGTCAACGGCCATTTCGGCAATCGCGAACCCATCGCGCTCGCCGCCCGCGCGCTGAGCGAACTCGGCTTGCCGGTCCTCCACCTCGACTATCCGCGGCTCGAAGCCATCGCCGCCGAAGTGGTCGAGAGCCCGCCCGCCGGCCCCGGCTTCTACCACGCCGACGAGGTCGAGACCTCGATGCTGCTGGCGCTGGCCCCCGACAGCGTCAACATGCACCGGGCGGCGCCCGAATACCCGGCCTTCCCCGAGCTCTTCGGCGTCGAGCCGATGCAGCTCTCCGCCTTCAACCGCACCGGCGTCTTCGGCGACCCCCGCCCCGCCACGGCAGGAAAGGGCGAGCGGCTGATTGCGGCGATTGTCACGGAGTCGCTCAGGCTGATCGAGATCTGGCGGGCGAAGTGGAAAATCTAGACTGCACCGGCGGAAGAGGGGATCGCCTTCTCCCCTTGTGGGAGAAGGTGCCCGAAGGGCGGATGAGGGGTCTCTCTCCACCATCGCTTACCCCTCATCGGGCGCTTCGCGCTACCGTCTCCCACAAGGGAAGAAGGCAATCCGTGTCCTACTGCACGAACGGCGATTGCCTCGCCATCCGGGGAGAAAGCCCGGTTCACGAATCCTTCGGCGCCACCCCATGACCAGTCTCCCCCCCGACCTCCTCCTCGACGCCGCGGACGAAGTCGCGATCCGCCAGGACCTCACGCTCGTGGCCCTCGGCAGGCGCCCCGCCGACCGGTCCCTGCGCGTCGGGCGTCTCCTCGACGTGCACGCGCGCCGCTGGCACGAGGACCAGGAGATCGTCATCCGCGGCCGGCGTATCGCCTGGGTCGGGCCGGCAGGGGCCTTTCCCGGCGAAGTCGGCGAGCGGATGCATGAACCGGATCTCGCCGCCGTCCCCGGCTTCGGCGAGGTGCACAAGCACATCGAGAGTTCGCACCTTACCCCGGAATGGGAAGCGGCGCTGGTGCTGCCGCATGGCTGCACCTGGACCTGCGAGGCGAGCCACGAATTCTCCAATGTCGACGGGAAGCACAATCTCGAGTTCTGGCTCGCCGCCCGCCGCGCCGGTTCGCCCGCCAAGATCTTCCCGCTCCCCGGCTCGGCCGTGCCGCCCACCGCCTACGAATGGGGCGGCGGGCATTTCGGCTACGCCGAGCAGCGCGATTTCCTCGCCCACTCGCTGCAGGTCGCGGGCCTCGACGAGGTGATGGACTGGCCGGCGGTGTGGAACCCGGACAATCCCTCGTACCAGCGGCTCTGGGGCATGATCCGCGCCACCTTCGAGCAGCGCGGCGTGGTCGAGGGGCATGCGGCGGGGCTCCGCGCCCTGCCCGAGATCAACGCCTTCGCCGCCGCCGGCATGGCCTCGGACCACGAGGCCTGGACGCCCGACGAGGTGCGCGACAAGCTTCGCCGCGGGCTGTTCATGGAACTGCGCCCGCATTCGCTGCCCGATATCGTCAGGGCCATGCTGGCCGATGGGCTGTCCGAGTGGTCGCAGTTCGCGCTCGCGACCGACGACCGCTCGGCGACCGACACGCTGAAGCTCGGCGCCACCGACCACAATGTCCGGCTCGCCATCGCGAACGGACTTTCGCCCGAGATCGCCATCCAGCTCGTCACCATCAATCCCGCCCGCCACATGCGCCTCACCCCCTGGGTCGGATCGGTGGCGCCGGGACGCTATGCCGACCTGGTGCTGCTCGACGACGTCGAAAGGCTCTCCATCGCTTCGGTCTGGGCCGACGGAGCCGAAGTCGCCCGCGATGGGCGCTACCTGGCGCCGGTGCCCAGGATCGACTGGCCGGCCTGGGCGACCAGGACCGTCAACATCGCGCGCCGGCTGACCGCGGCGGATTTTGCTGTCCCCGCCGCCGCCGGCCGCTCCAAAATGCACGCGGCGGTACTGAGGCCCTTCCACTGGGCCGACGACTTCATCACCATGGAGCTGCCGGTCGAGGGCGGGGAGGTGCAGCGCGACAGCGCCCGCAACGTCACCAAGTTCGCCGTCGTCGACCGTTTCTCGGGCGAGGGAAAGGTGGCGAAGATGTTCTGGCTGGGCACCGGGCCGCGCGATGCCGACACCGCGCTCGCCGCCTCGCTCGGCCACGACAAGCACAATATCTGGGTCGTCGGCTCGTCCGACGCCGCCATGGCCCGGGCGGTCAATGCGCTCGTCGATATCCAGGGCGGCTGGGCGCTGGTGAAGCACGGCGAGCTCGCCGCCGCCGTCACCTACGAGGTCGGCGGGCTGATGAGCAGCCGGCCGGCCGCGGAGCTCGATCGGGACATGCAGGCGCTCTACGCCGCCGGGGCCGACATCGACTGGATGTACGAGCCGACCTTCTCGCCGCGCTGGGGGCCCGGCTTTCCGGAGCGACTGAGCTTTGCCACCCTCACCTGCGCCCCCTGGCGCTGGGTCCTCGTCGCGCCTTCGCCATTGGCGCCGGAGGGCTTTGTCGACGTCGCGACGGGTCGGACGCACCCGATCGTCTGGTGATGTGCGAAACCGCTTTACTAAAGCGCTTGCCAAGCTCTAGCCTTGATGGGCGAGGGGTGTGATGGCAACGATCCATGATGTGGCGCAGGATGCCGGCGTATCGCCGACCACCGTCTCGCGCTATCTCAACAACCGCATCGAACTGCCCTCGACCACCGCGGCCCGGATCGACGCCGCCATCCGCAAGCTCGACTACCGGCCGAACGTCCTGGCCAAGCGCCTGTCGACCGGCAAGACCGAGGCCGTCGGTCTCGTCGCCCCCGAGATCCGGGAGCCGTTCTTCGCCGAACTGGCCTCCGCCTTCGAGGACGAGGCGGACCGGCACGGCTACACGGTCTTCATCAGTTCGACCCGCTCCGACCGCAAGCGCGAGATCGCCTCGCTCGAGCGGCTGCATGACGGCCATGTCGACGGGCTGCTGATGATGACCAACACGGCCGACGATGGCACCCTCGCCGCGCTGATCGGCCGTCGCCGCAATGTCGTCATCGTCGACGAGGACATCCCCGGTGTCAGCACCCCACGCCTGTTCGTCGAGAACGAGGCGGGCGCTCATGCGGCGACACGGCACCTGATCGAGGCCGGCCATTCGCGGATCGCCTATCTGGGCGGTCCCGACGGGCTGTTCACCGTGGGTGAACGATATGCCGGGTTCGTCCGGGCGATGCGGGAAGCCGGCATCGGTATCCGCCCGGAGTATGTGGCCATCGGCAGCTTCGCGCCCGACCTCGCCCGGGCCGCGACGCTGAAATTCCTCGCCCTCGACGTCCCCCCGACGGCGCTGTTTGCCTCCTCGGACTATCTGATGATCGGGGCCGTGCAGGGCCTGCGGGCGCGGGGCGTTCGCATCCCGGACGACATGTCGCTGGTCGGTTTCGACGACATGAGTTTTGGCGAACTGCTGACGCCGCCGCTCAGCGCCGTGCGCCAGCCCGTCGAGTCGCTGGGCCGGCTCGGCTTCCAGACCCTGCTGGCCCTTCTCAACGGGGAGTCGCCGCCGATGCTGACGCGACTGCCGGTGCAACTCATGGCGCGCCAGTCGGTCGGCGCCCCCAGAAACAAGGACACGATAGCGTGAGCAAGCGCGTACTGATCGCCGGTGAGTCCTGGGTGACCCACTCGATTCACACCAAGGGCTTCGACAGCTTCACCACCACCGAATACAACGAAGGCGTACGCTGGCTGAAGGCGGCGCTGGAGGCCGGCGGCTGGGACGTGACCTTCCTGCCCAACCACCTCGCCGCGCGGGAATTCCCCCTCACCGTCGCCGAACTCGCCGCCTACGACGTGGTGATGCTCTCCGACATCGGCGCCAACACCCTGCTGCTGCACCCCGATACCTTCGTGCGCTCGATCCCGCTGCCGAACCGGTTGGTTTCGATCCGCGACTATGTGCAGGGCGGCGGCGGGCTGGTGATGATCGGCGGCTACCTCACCTTCCAGGGCATCGAGGCCAAGGGCAAATGGGCCGGCTCACCGGTCGAGGAGGCCCTGCCGGTGCGGCTGCACCATCGCGACGACCGCGTCGAGTCTCCGCAGGGCGTCGTTCCGCGGGTGGGCGACCGGAGCCACCCCATCGTGGCCGGGCTGGACGCCGAGTGGCCGGCGCTGCTGGGTTTCAACGAAGTCGAGGCGAGGCCGGACGCCGAGGTGCTGGTCCGGGTGGCCGGCCACCCGCTGGTCGTCGCCGGGACCTACGGCAAGGGGCGCTCCGTCGCCTTCACCTCCGATTGCGGGCCGCACTGGGCCCCGCCACCCTTCTGCGACTGGGCCGGCTATGCGCCGTTGTGGAACCAGATCGCCGGCTGGGTCTCGGGCCGATGACCAGGGTCCGTCAGGCGCCCGATCCGTGGCAGCGCACCACGACCGAACATGGCTTTGCCGCCGACGAGGTGATCTCGGCCCTGCAGAAGTCGATCCGCCGCGGCCTGGTCGACAATGCCCTGCTGCTCGGATGGGAGATGTACCTCACCAGCCCCGAGATGGAGGAAAAGCTCTGGGCCCGGCTCTCGGTCATTTCGGTCGAGGATGTCGGGCTCGGCAACCCGCAGGCGCCGATCCTCGTCGACACGCTCTATCGCATGCACCAGCGCTTCCAGCGCCCCGAGCACGACCGGTTCCTGTTCGCCGCGCATGCCATCCGGGTGATGGCGACCGGGCCGAAGGACCGCACCACCGACGACATGCTCAACTGGGCCAAGCACAGCATGGCGTTTGGCGAACGGTTGCCCGAGATTCCCGACTTCGCCGTCGACATGCACACGCTGCGCGGTGAGGAAATGGGACGCGACTATCTTTACTTCATGGAGGAAGCCAGCAAGGTGTCCCCTGAAATCGAAGGTCGGGACCAGACCTACCGGAACTGGATCCTGGCGGCGCTGAAGGCCGGCAAGCTCAGCTGAACCGGCCCATCGAGGAGGACAATATGGGGCAGGCGGCAGTCGCGGTGCTCGGCATCTTCGTCGCGGACCTGGCGTTCAAGGCGCCGCGGCTGCCGGTGATGGGCGAAACCATCCTTGGGCAGGGCTTCAAGGACGGCCCCGGCGGCAAGGGCTCAAACCAGGCGATCGCGGCCGCGCGGGCCGGAGCGGATGCCCGCATGATCACGCGGATCGGCCGCGATACCTTCGGCGAGATGGCGCAGAAGGCCTGGGCCGCGAACGGTATCGATACCTCGGCGGTGGTGATCGACGACAGCCTGCCGACCGGCGCGGCCTTCATCTTCGTATCCACCGAGACCGGCAACAACGCCATCATCGTGGAAAGCGGGGCGGCAGCCAGACTCTCGCCGGCCGATGTCGCCGCAGCCGAGGCGGCGATCGCCGGCTCGAAGGTGCTCCTGACCCAGTTCGAGCAGCCGGTTGAAACCGCACTGGCCGGCCTGCGGCTGGCCCGCCGGCACGGAGTGACCACCATCCTCAACCCGGCCCCGGCGCTGGCCGTCGACGACGCGATCTACGGCCTGTGCGACTACGTCACCCCCAACGAAACCGAGGCGGCAACCCTCACCGGTATCACCGTGGTGACCGAGGACGACGCGCTCGCGGCGGCACGCGATCTCGTCCGGCGCGGTGCGCGCAATGCGCTGATCACGCTCGGCGAGAAGGGCGCTCTGCTGCACGGGGCGGAGGGCACCTTCATGGTGCCGGCGTTCAAGGTCCCCCGTGTGGTCGATACGACCGGGGCGGGGGATGCCTTCAATGGCGGCTTCGCGGTGGCCCTCGCCGAGGGCAGGTCGGCCGAGGCGGCCGTTCGCTTCGGCTGCGCCACCGCCGGCCTGTCCGTGCAGAAGCCGGGAACCGCGCCCTCCATGCCGACGCGGGCAGAGATCGAAGCCCTGCTTGCGCAGGGCTGAGACCGGTCAGAAACGTTCGCCGAGCCAGTCGACCTGCGCCCGCTCCTGGAAGGCGCCGCCACCCTCGTGGTCGTTGAAGCCATATTCCTTGAGAGTCTTGTCGGCGCCGGCATAGGCGTTGAAGGCGGCAAACACCGTCGAAGGCGGGCAGATCGTGTCCATCAGGCCGACAGAGAACAGCGCCGCGGCGGAACTGCGGGCGGCAAAGTTCACCCCGTCGAAATAGGCAAGCGTGCTGAAGACCCGCTCGACCTTGTCGCGATGCACGGCAAGGAAGCGCGAGATCTCCGGGAAGGGATCGCGCGGGGTGAAGGTGACGGCGCGCGGAAAGTCGCAGAGGAACGGCACGTCCGGCATCGTGGCCCGCACCCTCTGGTCCAGCCCCGCTGCCGCGAGGGAAATGCCGCCACCCTGGCTGCCGCCCACCACGGCGATGCGGCCGGGATCGACCGCCGGATGCTGAGCCGCCGTCTCTATGGCCCGGACGGCATCGGTGAAGACGCGACGGTAATAGTAGGTTTCGGGGTCGAGGATGCCGCGAGTCATGAACCCCGGGAGCGCCGGGTCGGAGCCGACCGGATCCGGCGTATCGCCCTTCGACCAGCTGCTGCCCTGTCCGCGCGTATCCATCACGAGGAGCGCATAGCCGGCGGTGGGCCACATCAGGTGCTCGTGCGGAAAGCCGCGACCGCCGCCATAGCCGATGAACTTGACCACGCAGGCGAGTTCGGCGTCGCGCCGGCGCGGCAGGATGAACCAGCCGCGGACCGGATGCCCGCCAAAGCCCGAAAAGGTGACGTCGTACACCTCGACCAGCCTCAGTCCGACATCGACCTGCTCGAAACGCGCCGGCATAGCCAGCGTCCGCGCCTCCGACAGCGTCATGGTCCAGAAATCGTCGAAGTCGTGCGGGAGAGTGGCGGTGCTGCGGTATTCCCGCAACTGCGCCAGGCTCATGTCATACTGCGGCATACGGTCCTCCAAGCCTCTCGACGGCCGGCAGGCTGCCAGCCGCTGGCGCCGCTGTCCAGCGGCGTCGGCCGCCTCAGGTCTCGAAGTAGTTGCGGTAGTCCACGTCGTAGCCGAAGTAGCGCGGGCCGACGAGCGCGATGCCGGCCGGGTTCTGCCATTGCGGGTTGGAGGGGAGGGCCAGCGCGATGAGCCTGAGGCCATAGCGCAGGGCATCGGCGGTGACCGGCCGGCCGGACTCCGCCTCGAGTACCGTGATCAGGTCCGGCGTGGTCACGAGGATGTCGCCGTCCCGTTCGGCCATCAGGAACTCGTTCTGGAAATCGAGCTTGAAGCTGTGCCCCTTCCAGTCCTCGACGCCCTCGAAGCGGGCGGTGCCGCGGGCGAAGCCGCCCACCGTGCGGCGCTCGATATCCTTGATGCGGCCGTGGAAGATCACCCGCGCGCCGAGCCTGTCGACCACGGCCTTGACCGGGTCGACATGGCCGGCCTTGGCCCGGCGTAGCGTTTCGCCGAGCTGGGCGCACAGCGTCAGCGTGCCGCGCACGATGGCCTTCTTGGCCACCGCGCCGGTCATCGAGTAGAAGGCGAGCAGCGCCGAACCGCCCATCTCCACCGTCGCGGCGCGGGCCAGCCGTTCGGTCCAGGCGTTCGAGACGGTATTGAGCACCAGCGAGTTGCCCTTGTCGTCGCACAGCACCATCGGGGTGGCGGAGACGCCGTGCATGGTGAAGGTCACCATCTGCAACTCTGGATAGGCCCGCCCCATGCCGTCGCCGTCGACCAGCGGCAAGCCGGTCATCGCGGCGACGACGAAGGGAGTGGTGGAATTGACGCCGCCCGCCTCGCCGCACAGCACGGCGTCGATCTTCCTGCCCAGCAGCTGCTCGAGGGCGCGGAAGGCGTTGATCAGCTCGTCGCCCTGCGGCAGCTTCTCGGTCATCACCGTCGGCGCCCCCATCATCGCCACGGGGACGACCAGGGCATCGTCGGCGAGTTCGTCGATGTCGATGAGGTTGACCGGGCCATGCTGCCGGATGGCCTGCTGGGCCATCAGCTTGCCGATATAGGGGTCGCCGCCGCCGCCGGTGCCCAGGATGGCGCCGCCGGTTGCGATGTCTTCCATGTCCTCGGCCTTGATGGTGCGCAGGATCTTCATGGTCTGTCCTTTCAGGCGGGGGCGCCGAGCGGCGAGAAAGTGAGGTCGGGATAGCCGAAGGCCGCCGGTCCGATGACCCTGAGGGCTTCCGGAGTCTTCAGCAGGTGGTGGGCCGGCAGGCCGATCACCGCGAGGCGCTGCCCGTAGCGGAGCACCTCGGTGGTCAGCGGCTCGCCGGTATCCAGTTCGAGGTTGACGATCAGGTCGGGCACCATGATCACCGGCGCGCCATCCACCCAGAGCACGAGGTTTTCGTTCTGGATGGCGATGCGTGCCTCTGAGCCGGCCCAGTCGCCGGTACCGCTGAGGATCGCCTCGCCGCGGGCGAAGCCCCCGACCAGATGACGGCGGATATCGGTGATCTTGCCGGTGAAGAACAGCCTGCCGCCGGTCACCTCGACGACGCGCTCGACGACGTTCTGGCGCTTCGCTCGTGCCTGCCGGATAGTGCGGCCGATCTGGATGGCCTGCATGACGGTGCCGGGCACCGCGGTGCGGGCGATGAAGTCGCCGCGCATCGGCGGCAGGGCCAGCATGGCAGTAGCCCCCATGTCCACCGTGGTGTGGCGGGCGAGCCGCTCGAGCCAGTACATGTCGATGACGTCGCGGTAGACCACGACATTGCCCTTCTCGTCGGCAATGGCGGCCGGCGAGGGCCTGGCGCCATAGATGAAGAAGGTGCACATCTGCACCTCCGGGAAGGCCCGTCCCATGCCGTCGCCGTCGACTACCGCGAGCCCGGCGCGCGCCGCGGTGATCACCGGCTCCATGGCATTGGCGCCGCCGATCTCGCCCGAGATCAGCGCCACGACCGCGATCCCCAGAACCTCCTCGACGGCGCGCAGGGCCCGTGTCCCCTCGTCGCCCTGCTCGAACTTCTCGATCGAGACGACCGGGGCACCGATGCCGCCGACCTCACCGATCCAGTCGTCCTCGGTCAGCGAGGCGGGGTCGAGCAGCGGCACGGACGCGCCCTGCCGGAACACCTCCCGCGCCCTGAGGAAACCGACATAGGGATTGCCGCCGCCACCCGTGCCGAGCAGCGCCGCGCCGACGGCGAGGGGCTCGAGGTCGGTCTCGGTGAGCCGGTAGATCTCACGCGACATGCAGTTCTCCCACCGCCTTGACCCGGACCCGGGTGGCGTTGCCGGGCAGGTAGGCCAGCGGGACGTCCTCGACATCGACGATCTCGATGCTGTCGCGACGGGCACCGGCCGCCACGGCGGCTTCGACGGCCCGCTCCTTGGCGTCGGCGAGGGCGGCGTCGCGACTGATCTCGGCCAGCGCGTAGACGCGGTCGATCTCCCCCGAGACCTGGGCGATGGCGGCTCCCACCGCATTGGCGACGGCGAAGTGATTGGGCTTGATCACCTCGAGCCCGCCGATCGGACCATCGACGAGGATGGAGCCGCCGCCGACGACGATCACCGGCAGCGGTTCGGGGGAGAGCCGCGAGCGCTCGACGCAGTCCTCGAGCATGGCCATGATGCGGGCCTGGGTGCGGGCGATGAAATCGGGGGTGATGTGTCCGACCTTCGAGCGGTCGCCCAGTTCATAGCGGCCTGCGGCCACCACGACGTCCGAGGTGGTGAGCGTCGTCCCGCCGAAGATCAGCGCCTCGGTGATGATGCGGTAGCCGACCGAGGTCGGCCCGACCTTGATGCCGCCCTCCGTCTCGACCACGTGCGAGCCGCCGCCGAGCCCGATCGAGAAGACGTCGGGCATGCGGAAATTGGTGCGCACGCCGCCCACCTCGACCGCCACCGTGGCCTGCCGCGGAAAGCCCTTCTGCAGCGAGCCGACATCGGAGGTGGTGCCGCCGATATCGACCACGATGGCGTCCTTGACGCCCGACAGGAAGGCCGCGCCGCGCATCGAGTTGGTCGGCCCGGAAGCGAAGGTGAGGACCGGGAACTTCTCGGCGAAAGCCGCGTCCATCAGGGTGCCGTCGTTCTGGGTCAGGAAGAACTTGCCGCGGATGCCGGTCTCGGCGATGGCCTTGCGGAAGGCCTCGATCACGTGGGCGCTGAGGTCGCGCAGGCAGGCGTTCATGATCGCCGCGTTCTCGCGCTCGAGCAGCCCGATGCGGCCGATCTCGTGCGACAGCGTGATGTGGGCGCCGGGCAGGGCCCTGGCGAAGATCTCGCCGGCCTGCTTCTCGAAATCCGAACTCACCGGCGAAAACACCGAGCTGATGGCGACGGTGTTGATTCCCTTGGCGGCGATGTCGCCGGCGATGCCGAGCAGCTCGGCCTCGTCCAGCGGCGAGATCACCCGGCCGTCGAATTCGTTGCCGCCGTGCGCCAGGTAGGTGTGGCCGCCGATCGCTTGCTTGAGGTCCTCGGGCCAGTCCACCATCGGGGGCAGCGAGGCGGTGGCCGGCAGGCCCAGCCGCACCGCTGCCGTCCGGGCGAGATCGCGCCGCTGCACCACGGCATTGGTGAAGTGGGTGGTGCCGATCATCACCACGTCGACCTTGCCCGCATCCATCGCCGAGGCCGCGAGCACGTCGCGCAGCGCGTTGACGACGCCGGTCATCACGTCGGCGGTGGTCGCGGCCTTGACGCCGGCGATCACCTGGGTCCCGTCCATGACGACCGCGTCCGTATTGGTGCCGCCGACATCGATGCCGATTCTGATCATTGCAGGGATCCTTGCTTGAAATGCGTTAGGGGTGCGGCCGCTGGCCGGCGCGGAGCGCGAGGAGTTTTTCGGCCGTCGGGATTTCGCCGTCGATGAGCTCGATCCGCGGGCGCATCGCCTCCTCCTCGGCCGAGATCACCGGGACCGAGGCGAGCAGCAGGCGGGTGTAGTCGTGCGCGGGATGCTCGAACACCGACGCGGTCGGGCCGGTCTCGACGATCCGGCCCAGATAGAGCACGCCGACCGTCTCGGCGAAGTTCCGCATCAGGCTCAGGTCGTGGGAAATGAACAGGTAGGTCAGCTCGAGCTGACGCCCCAGATCGACGAGGAGGTCGATGACCCGCGCCTGCACCGAGACATCGAGCGCCGAGGTCGGCTCGTCGAGCACGATCAGCTTGGGCGCCACCGCCAGGGCCCGGGCGATGGCGACGCGCTGCTTCTGGCCGCCCGACAACTCGTGCGGATAGCGTTGGGCAAAGTCGGCCGGCAGTTGCACCATGTCCAGCAGTTCGGCGATCCGGGCGGCCCGGCCGGCACGCGGATAGGCATGCGCCACGAGCGGTACCGTGATCGACTGGCCGACGGTGCGTCGCGGGTTGAGCGAAGAGCCCGGATTCTGGAACACCATCTGCACCTTGCGGCCATAGGCGCGGGTGCCGGTCTGGCCGGTGATGTTCTCCCCGTCGAGCAGGATGTCGCCGGCCGTCGGGCGCGTCAGCCCCATGATCATCCGGGCGATGGTCGACTTGCCCGAGCCGCTCTCGCCGGCGAGGCCGTAGACGCCGCCGCGCGGGATGCTGAGCGAGACGGTATCGACCGCCTTCACGGCCCCGGTGATGCGGCCGAAAGGACTGCGTACCGGGAAGTGCTTGGAAAGCCCGACCAGTTCGAGCATGGGCCGGTCGGTCATGGCGCCGCCTCGCGCTGGCCGAAGCGGGTGCCGCCGGTGAGCCGCGGCACGGCCGCGATCAGGGCGCGCGTGTACGCGTCCTGCGGCGCGGCGAACAGCCGGGCGGTAGGGCCGTGTTCGACCACCACGCCCCGGTTCATCACATAGACGTAGCTCGAGGTCTCGCGGACGACGCCCAGATTGTGCGTGATCAGCATCAGCGCTAGGCCACGGGCCTCTACCAGGTCCTTGAGCAGCTTGAGGATCTGCGCCTGGGTGGTGACGTCGAGGGCGGTTCCCGGTTCGTCCGCGATCAGCAGCCGCGGCTCGGAGAGCAGCGCCATGGCGATCAGGACGCGCTGCCGCATGCCGCCCGACAGCATGATCGGATAGCTGCGCGACACCCGCTCGGGGTCGCGCATGCGCACCTGGGCGAGCACTTCGTGCACCCGCGCCCGGCGCTCCTTGTCGGAGCGCGCCCGGCCGAGGCGCCGGTCTGCATACTTGAGAATGGTGCCCATCTGGTCGGCGATGGTGAAGACCGGGTTGAGCGAACTCATCGGGTCCTGGAACACCATCGACATCGCGGTACCGCGCAGCTTCAGCCGCTCGCGATGCGACAGGGTGAGCAGGTCGCGCCCGTCATAGAACATCTGCCCGCCGGTGATGCGGGCGGGTGGCGTGCGCAACAGCCCCATGATCGCCTTCATGGTGACCGACTTGCCCGAGCCGCTCTCGCCGACCAGTGCCACCTGGCTGCGCGCCGGAACGTCCAGCGACACGCCCTTGAGCACCCGGTTGGTCTGGCCGTACGTGGTGAACTCGACGCTGAGGTCGCGCACCGAAAGCAGCGCCTCGCTCACCGGACGTCCTCCACGTCGAACAGGTCGCGCAGCCCGTCGCCGAGCAGATTGAAGCCGAGCGCGACGAACAGGATGGCCGAGCCCGGCAGCACCGACTCCCACCAGTAGTCGGGCAGGAAGGCCGAGCCGGACGCGACCATGGTGCCGAGGTCGGGGGTCGGCGGCTGGATGCCGAGGCCGAGAAAGCTCAGCGACGCCCCCACGAGGATGACGAAGCCGGCATCGAGCGAGGTCTTGACCGAGAGGGCCGAGACGCAGTTGGGCAGGATCTCGCGAAACAGGATGTGGGCCTTGCTGGCGCCCAGCGTCTCCGCCGCTTCGACGAACTCCTGCGTCCGCAGCTGCCGGGTGATCGAGTAGATGAGGCGGGTATGCCAGGTCCACCACAGCGCCGCGATCGCCAGCATCGAGTTGATCAGGTCGGGCGACAGCACGGCGGTGACCGCGAGCGCCATCACCAGCGGCGGGATGGCGAGGGCGATATCGGTCAGGCGCATGATGACGATTTCGACCCAGCCGCCGAAATAGCCGGCGAGCAGGCCCAGCATCGTTCCGATCGGCACCGCGGTGCCGAGCACGACGAGGGCGAGGAGCAGCGACACGCGCAGTCCGAAGATGACGCGGGTAAAGATGTCGCGACCGACATTGTCCGTGCCGAACCAGTATTCGGCAGATGGCGGCAGGTGGCGCGCCCGGAAGTTGACCACCGCGCCGACATGGTCCGGATAGGGCGTGATCCAGGGCGCAAGGATCGCGGCGAGGACCACCAGCGTCACGATCAGCGCGCCAACCACCGCGGTGGGATTGCGCGAGAAGCGGTACCAGTTCTGGTAGGCGTTGGAGATGCGCCGCACGGGCGCCGCCACATCGGTCATCAGCGCGCCCCCCGGATGCGGATACGGGGATCGACGAACCCGACCAGCACGTCGATGACGAGATTGACGAGCACGAAGAACACGCCCGACACCATCACCACGCCCATCACCGCGTTCAGGTCCTTCTGGAGGATCGTGCGGATGCCGTAGGCCGCCATGCCGGGCCAGGCAAAGACCAGTTCGACCACGAAGGCATTGCCGATCAATGAGGCGAACTCGAGCCCCAGGATGGTCAGCGGCGGCACGAAGCTGGGGCGCAGCATGTACTTGAACACGCGCACCGGCTCGGGCACGCCGAAGGCGCGGCTCGCCTCGATATAGTCCTGGCTCGCCACGTCGATCATCGAGGAGCGGGTGATGCGCGCGATCTGGCCCATCGTCGCGGCCGCGAGCGCCAGGGAGGGCAGCAGCAGGTAGCGGAAGGCCTCGCCGAACGCGTCCAGCCGGCCCTTGAGCAGGGAATCGATCGACATCAGGCCGGTGATGTCGGCGACGAAGTCGATATTGTGCGGCATCCGCCCGGTGGTGGGCAGGATGTGCAGGACGTAGCCGGCGAGGATCTGCAGCAGCAAGGCGAGGAAGAAACTCGGCGTCACCGCGCAGAATATGGCGAGGATGCGCACCAGGTTGTCGGGCCAGCGGTCTTTCCAGCGCGCCGCCGCCACGCCCAGAGGCACCCCGAGCACGAAGGCCAGCGTGATGGTGACCAGCACCAGCTCGAAGGTCGCCGCGAAGGTGCTGCGGATATCGTCGTTGACCGGACGTTCGGTGAGGAGCGAGCGACCCAGGTCACCTTGCGCCAGTCCGGCGACGAACAGCCCGTACTGTTCGACGATCGGCCGATTGAGGCCGAGCTTTTCGCGCAGGTCGCTCACCTGCTCCTGCGTGGCCGTCGGACCCAGCGCCATGCGAGCCGGATCGCCCGGGACGACGCGGGCGATGGCGAAGATGACCATCGACAGGCCGACGAGCACGAGCAGCGACCACAGGATGCGGCGAACGAGGAAGAGCAGGAATTCCAAGTGAGGGAACCCGGAGAATGAGGAGTGGCTCCCCGGCGCGCGGCCGGGGAGCCGCAGGCCTTACGAGCAGGTCCAGCTGTAGCGCACGAAGTCGTAGTCGAACGACTGCATCGGCACCGGCTTGAAGCCGGTGAGGCACTTGTCCATGGCGTGCTGCACGGTCTGGGTCAGCAGGAAGGCATCCGCCTGCATGTCGACCAGCTTGTGCTGCAGGGACTTGTAGATCTCGGCCTGTCGCGCGGTGTCGCCCGTGCCGCGGGCCTCGTCGATCAGCGCATCGATCTCGGGGTCGGCGATCCACTCCATCGAGGCCCAGGTACCGGCGGCCTTGGAATGATACTGGGTGAAGAACATCGAGTCCGGCGAGGGGTAGGTCGGGCCGAAGAAGATCTGGTTGACGGCCGGCGAGGTTTCCACCTTGGCGGCCTTTTCGGTGATGACGTTCCAGGGATCGGCCTGCTGCGTGACGACGAAGCCGAGCTGCTCGAGGTTGGCCTGCAGCAGCAGGCTGATCTCTTCCTCGAACTTGGCGCCGGCGACGTAGCCGAGGGTGATCGGGATCGGGGCGCCGGCATACTTGGACTGCGCGATTTCCGCCTTGGCGGCCTCGAGGTCGTAGCGGGGCTCGGGGATGTCGTCGGCGTGGAAGGCGGCAAACGCCTTCGGCAGCGGCGTCGACAGCACGCCGCCCGGGAAGATCACTTCGCGGATGGTGGCATAGTCGGTCGCCAGCGCCAGGGCGCGACGGATGTGGACGTCGTCGGTCGGCGCCACCTGGGTGTTGAACTTGAGGTAGAACGCCGTCGAGGTATCCTCGGACACGAGGTTGAACCGGCCCATGTCGACCAGTGCCTTGTAGGTTTCGGGCGACTGGAACTGGCTGGTCATGGTCAGTTCGCCGGAGGCGGCGAGGGACTTCACGGTTGCCTCGTCATTGGTGATGATCCAGCGCACCTCGTCGATCGGCCCGGGGCCGAAGCCCTTGTAGTAGTCCGGGTTGCGCGTGATGGTCATCTGCGAGCCGCGATCCCAGCTCTTCAGCGAATACGCGCCGGCTCCGGCCACGTTGGTCGCGAGCCAGGTCTGGCCGTCATCGCTCCCCTCGTTGGCCTTCACCACTTCCTCGTTGAGGATCATGATCGCGGGCACGGTGGTGAGGAACGGCGCAAAGGTCTTGGAGAGGGTGAACTTCACCGTCTTGGCGTCAACCGCGGTGACCGAACCGGGCGCCAGCACGTCGGCGAACAGGTTTGCCGGACCCTGGTTGATGCGCAGCAGGCGCTCGACCGAGTAGACGACGTCGCTGGCCTCGACCGGCGAGCCGTCGGAGAACTTGGCGTCGTCGCGCAGCTTGTAGGTGACCTCGCGGGCGTCGTCCGACACGGTCCAGCTCTCCGCCAGTTCCGGAACGATGTTGCCGCCCGAGTCGACCGAAACGAGGCCGTCATAGAGATTCACCGCGGCCATGTAGTCGGTGTAGTCGGAGATCTTGGCCGGATCGATGGTGCCGAAGATCTGCACGGTATTCATGGTGACGACGGTCGCCGCCAGGGTCGGCGCCGCGCCGAGCGCGAGCGCGGACAGCGCAGTAGCAAGCAGGAGTCTTTGGGTCTTCATCCTCGTTTCCTTCGTTTCGCGGGGTGTCTGGTGTCCGCTGCCGCGCCCCGCTACCGCAGCGATCTGGCCTTCTGTGGTCCGCACGCCGACCGGTCGGCCGGGTCACGGCCGACCGATGCCCGCCGACCCGCGGCCGACCGATGAAACGACAGCTTCGCGCGAGCAAGACAACGTGCTCAAGGCGTCAGACGTCTAGGTTTTTACCCAAGAAGGCTAGGTTTCCCGAGCCGGTCAGCGCACCAGTCCCAGCGCGCGAGCCGCGGTGATCGCCTCGCGACGCCGGCCGCAGCCCAGCTTGCGATAGACGTTGCCGAGGTGGAACTTGATCGTCGCTTCGCTCAGACCCAGGGCGTTGGCGATGAACTTGTTCGAGGCCCCTTCGGCGATCATCAGCAACACCTTGGTCTCGCGTCGCGACAGCCCGCTCTGTACCCCGAGCGGCGAGTTCGGCAGGCCGGCGTCGCGCAGGCGCCGCAGCACCTGCCGCACCGGCGAGGAGCTGTCGAGATACTGTCCGATACGCTGATGTTCGATGAGTTCGCTGAGGAAGTGCCGCTCCTCGGCGAGGGGCGCAATGGCGTCGAGCCGCGCCGCTTGCTCGAAGACCTTCTGCAGCAGGGCCCGTGCGCGCGACAGATTGCTCTGGCGCTTGCTGACGAAGGCCAGCCAGATCTCGACGCTCAGCCTCTGGCGCCCGGTCAGGTTGAGGTTCTCGAGCGTGGCGTCGAGCTGGCGGTCGAGCCCTGCTCGCGCCGGGGCCTCGTTGACGAGATGCCGCAGCCAGGACAGGCACAGCATGATCTCGTCGCGATCCTGCAGCCGCGACAGCTCGTCCGTCGCCGCCGCGACCCAGGCGCGGGTGATCCGCGAGGGGACGGCAGACAGCTTCTCGGCAGCCTCCTGCCAGCGGTTGGCGTTCTGCAGGATCGCCGCCTCGCGCATCTCGATCATCATGCCGAACTGTCGGTTGCGGACCTGATAGACGCGCCAGCGGTCGAGGAAGCTGCGGGCCGCGATGGTCGAGAAATGCTCGCTGAGCGCCTGGCTGCCATATTGCAGGGCGAACTCGATGAGGCTCGGCCAGATCTCGCCATGCACGAAGTCGTCGAGCTGGGTGCTGAGGAAGCGCGCCAGCGGTTCGGCCCGGCCGCCTTCGTAGTCTATGCAGGCGCGCAGCAGTCCGAGCAGCCGCCAGTCGCCGGGACTGTCGAACCGGACGCTGGCGAGATAGGTCTCGGCCTGCCCGGCGTGCCGACGCGCGGTCAGGGCGTCGCCCATCATCAGGTGGATGATCGCCCGGTGCAGGCTGATGTAGAAGGCCAGCATCGGCGCGCCGGCCTGCTCGTAGTGATACAGCGCATGGTTGGCCACGTCCTCGGCGGCAGCGAAGCGACGCCGGCGGATGTAGAACTCCAGCACCGAGTTGTAGAAACTGCCCCGCACCAGGTGAGCATCGACCGGAAAGTACTGGAACATGTCGAAGACCAGCCCGAACAGTTCGTCGGTGAGCTGATAGTCCTCGTAGATCATCATGATCACGCGGAAAGCGAGGAAATCGGTGCTGTAGCGGTGCCGCTCGCCGAACACAGTGCCGAGGTCATTGACCTGTGGTCCGAAGCGATCGGCGATCAGGCGCCGGGCCCGCGCAATCTCGCCGCTCTTGAGGGCCTGCATGGCGAGGCTCATGACCAGGGTATCGTTGGCCTGCGCAAAGGCCTCGGGAAATCCCGCCAGCACCCGCGCGAACGCATCGGGTCCGAAGTGATAGAGGTAGAAGCGGCCCCAGCCCCGCTCGAAGGTCTCGAGCGCCTCCGCATGGCATCCGGCGCGCTGATAGCACAGGATGGCCTCGGTGACTTCCCCGCACCGGTCGTGGGCCATCGCGATCAGCCGGGCCTCGGCCGGATTGCCGGCCCGCTCGGCGAGGATGGCGTTCACCGCCCTGTCAATGGGATCGCGCAGCGCCGGCGGCAGCGGCAGGGGACCGGCCTCGGCCGATCTGACTCGGTCCCGCAGGTCGAACAGCTCGTCGGAGCCGAGCGAAGCCAGGACTTCCTCGCCGAGGAACGCCTGCAGCACCGCGCCATCCAGGCCCGCGGCGCCCAGCAGCAGCGGCCAGCCGCCGGTCTGCTCGAGCACGCGTCGGGCCGCCCGCGGTGCCATCAGCGGGGCAAGATCCTCGGCGGTGAGGCGCAGGTCGGCCTCGGTGATGACCAGCACCTGCCCGTAGGCTATAGCGCGCGCAAGGCCTCCGAGTGCCTGCCGTGGGCGCTTGGCGACCACGAGTCGTCTCTCCCCGGCAACGAAGGCCTCGGGTAATTGCGGCACGACGTCCGTGTCGACGAGGTCCCACAGCAGCGGATTCCCGTCGCCCTCGGGGCGCGGGCCGCGACAGACCGCAACTCCCAGCTGCTGCCCCAGTTGCCGCAGCAGCATCGACTTGCCGAGGCCGGCGGGAGCGTCGAGAACCACGATCGGCACGGTGGCGCCCACAATGCGCTCGAGCAGTCGTCGTCGGATGATCTGGTCTTCGAGGTTCGCGGGACGGACCTCGCCGGAGAACTTGATGACTTCGCCGCTCGGCACCCGGCGATACTCCCGGTCGGGACCCTGTTGATGAAACCCTAGCGGAAGCAGGCCGGACCCAGCAAGCGGACCGGGTGTCGCGCTCAGTCGCCAATCGGCTGCATCGGGCCCTCGGAGCGGATCGCCGTAAGGCTCTGGCGCACCCGGCGCAGCAGTTCGAGCACATCGGGCCCGATGGCTTCCGCGGCGGCCATGGCGAGGATATCGACCACCGCCAGCATGGCAAAGCGCGACGACGAGGGCTTGTAGAGGTTCTGATCCTCCTCGAAGACGAACGGGACGAGGTGCTGCACGGCCTTGGCCAACGGGGAGTCCGGGGCGGTGACGCCGACGCACACCGCGTCGTACTGGCGGGCGACGGCCACCGCCTCGAGCACGGAGCGGGCCCGCCCCGAGGTCGAGAACGCCACGATGACCGACCGCCCGTCGGCCACCGACGCACTCATCGACTGCAGCTGCGGATCGGCATAGGCATTGGAGTTGAGGCCGAGACGGAACAGCCGGTTCTGCAGTTCGACCGCTGCCATGGACGAGTTGCCGCCGGTGCCGTAGCAGGTGACCCGGGAGGCCCCTGCAATCAACTCCCCGAGCGCCGTCATGTCGACCCGGGCCAAAGCCACGCTGATCAGGTCGAGGGCGGCATGGGCCCGGCCGCAGATCGTCGCGACCACCTGGTTGGAGCTGTGCTGGCCCTCCGAATTTACCTCGTGTGCCCGCAGGTAGGCTCCGCCGGTGGCGAGGGCCTGCGCCAGGTGCACCTTCATGTCCCGGGTGTTGTGGAAGCCCAGCGACCGCGCGAGGCGCGTCACCGTGGGTTCGCTGACCTGGGCGCGCCGCGCGATGTCTCCGATCGGCGCGGTGGTGGCGAAGTGCAGGTCGGCGAGGATGGCCTCGATCAGCTGGGCCTCGGCCCGGTGTCCCTCGCCCAGCCGCGAGCGCAGTCGCGCAATGATGTCGATGCGCCGACCATCGTCGAGGATCGTGTCGCCCGTGTGCCTCACGGCCGTTCGCTGCCCCCGGCACTCAGTCTCTGGCCGCTCGCCGTATCGAACAGGTGGATGTTTTCGGGTGCCGCACCGAGCCGCAGCGTGCTGCCGGGCGCCGGGTCGAGCCGGATGCGGAAGACACATCGCACCTCCTTGCCGGCCATCCGCCCGAAGACGTGCGTCTCGGGGCCGGTGGGCTCGACGACCTCGACCTCGAGCTTGAGCGGCCCGTCGTCGGCAAACAGATAGTTCTCCGGCCGGATGCCGACCTCGACAGCGGCGCCGTCCGCCGCCCGCACGGGATGAACGGGCAGCAGGGCGCCATCGGCCAGTTCAACCACGGCGCCGATGTCGCGGCTGCGATAGGTGCCCGAGACGAAGCTCATCGCCGGCGAGCCGATGAAGCTGGCGACGAAGACGTTCGCCGGCCGGTCGTACAGCTCCAGCGGCGCGCCGATCTGCTCGATCCGCCCGGCATTCATCACCACGATCCGGTCGGCCATGGTCATCGCCTCGATCTGGTCGTGCGTCACGTAGACGATGGTGGTGCCCAGCTTCTGGTGCAGCGCCTTGATCTCGGTGCGCATCTGCACCCTGAGCTTGGCGTCGAGATTGCTGAGCGGCTCGTCGAACAGGAAGACCTTGGGGTTGCGCACGATCGAGCGCCCCATGGCGACGCGCTGGCGCTGGCCCCCGGACAGCTGGCCGGGCGTGCGGTCGAGATAGTTGGAGAGGTTCAGGATGTCCGCGGCGCGTCCCAGCGCCTTGTCGGTGTCGGCTTGCGCCTCTCGCCTTACCCGCGGGCCGAAGGTGATGTTGTTCCTGACATTCATGTGCGGAAACAGCGCATAGGACTGGAAGACCATCGAGATGTCGCGCTTCTGCGGCGGCGTGTCGTTGGTGCGCACGCCGCCGATGTCGAGATCGCCCCCCGAGATCTCCTCGAGCCCCGCGATCATGCGCAACAGCGTGGACTTGCCGCAGCCGGAAGGCCCGACCAGAACGATGAACTCGCCATCGGCGACGTCGAGCGAGACATTCTCGAGCACTGTGGTGCTGCCATAGCGCTTGGCGATGTTGCGCAGGCTGAGTTCGGCCATGGCGGACCTCCGATCGGTGACGGCTGACAGCAGGCTAGCCGCGAAATGTAATAAAGCAACACGATTGTCACATTTCGCTTGAAAACGCCGCCGATATGAAAAAATCTACCGCGCAGGGGTGGAGCTGCCGGCGCATGGCGCGGGACCTTCACGCCCACAAGAACCTGGAAGGGAAGAACATGTCGTTGCATTGGTTGAAAGTCGCTGCCGTGGGCAGCGTCGCCGCGATCGCGCTGGCCAGCGCCGCCTACGCCCAGACGGTGCGCGTCACCGTGGCCGAATACAGCTCGAAGACCGGCCCCTATTTCGAGAAGGCCGCCACCGCGTTCGAGGCGGCGAACCCCGGCACCGACATCCAGATCGAAGTCGTCCCCTGGGACGTGCTGCAGCAGAAGCTGACGACCGACATCTCGGGCGGCGCCAATGCCGACCTCGCCATCATCGGCACCCGCTGGCTGATCGACTATGTGAGCCAGGGCGTCGCCGCGCCGCTCGACGGCTACATCACCGACGAGTTCAAGGGCCGCTTCATCGACACCTTCCTCAGCCCCTCGGTGATGGACGGCAAGACCTACGGCCTGCCGATCGCCGCTTCGGCGCGCGCCATGTACTACAACAAGTCCCTGTTCGAGCAGGCCGGCATTGCCGAACCCCCGGCTACCTGGGAGGATCTGAAGGCCGCCGCCGCCAAGATCAAGGCCATCGGCGGCGATGTCTACGGCTACGGCATGCAGGGCAAGGAAATCGAGACCGACGTCTATTTCTACTACGCATTCTGGTCCTTTGGCGGCAACCTGATCGACGCCGACGGCACCTCGGGTCTCGACACCGACGCGGCCTACAAGGCGGCCGAGCTGTACAAGTCGCTGATCGACGAGGGTCTGACGGAGCCGGGCGTCACCTCGCTCAACCGCGAAGACGTGCAGAACCTGTTCAAGCAGGGCCGGGTCGGCATGATGATCACCGCGCCCTTCCTGTCCAGCCAGATCAAGGAAGAGGCTCCGGACCTGCAATATGGCGTGACCGCAATTCCCGCCGGCCCGGACGGCGCCCGCGGCACCTACGGCGTCACCGACTCGATCATCATGTTCGAGAACAGCCAGAACAAGGACACCGCCTGGAAGTTCCTCGACTACATCTTCACCACGCCGCTGCGTGCCGAGTTCACGGGCGGCGAGGGCTTCCTGCCGGTGAACAAGGAAGTCGCCGCCTCGCCGGCCTTCGCCGACAATGCCGACCTCAAGGCGTTCACGGCACTGCTCCCCGACGCACGCTTCGCCCCGGTCATCCCGGGCTGGGAGGAAATCGCCGCGGTGACCTCGAACGCACTGCAGAAGATCTACCTCGGCGAGGGCGAGATCAAGGCGACGCTCGACGCCGCCGCCGCCGAGATCGACGGCATCATCGCCGCCAACAAGTAAGTCGCAGTTCCTCCCGCGGTCGGGCCTTCGGGTCCGGCCGCACCCCGCCCGCCGGCCCGGCCACGAAGGACGCTGCATGAACCGCTCGATCTTCACCAACCCCTACGTGCTGATCGCGCCTGCGTTCCTCCTCGCCGCCTTCATCATCCTGTGGCCGCTGTTCCAGATCGGCGAGATCTCGCTCAGCAACGTCAACCGCTTCGGCCAGCTGAAGGGCTTTTCCGGGCTCGAGAACTTCGCCGCGGTGCTGTCCGACCCGCAGTTCCTCAGCGCCTCCTGGCGCACGGTGATCTGGACCGTCGGCATTGTCGTCGGGACGATCGTCGTGTCGATACCAGTCGCCATGATCCTCAACGAGGATTTTCACGGCCGGGGCCTCGCCCGCATCATCATCATGCTGCCCTGGGCCGTGTCGCTCACCATGACCGCCATCGTCTGGCGCTGGGCGCTGAGCGGGGAGAGCGGCATGCTCAATTCCGCCCTCAAGGGCCTCGGGCTGATCGACGAGAATATCCAGTGGCTGGCGCAGGCCGGAACGGCTTTCCCGGTGCAGATCGCCATCGGCATCCTGGTCTCGATCCCGTTCACCACCACCATTTTCCTCGGCGGCCTGTCCTCGATCCCCGACGATCTGTATGAAGCCGCCCGGCTCGAAGGGGCCAGCGACTGGCAGATCTTCACCTCCATCACGCTGCCGCTGCTGCGTCCGTTCATCAACATCGCAGTGGTGATGAACACCATCAACGTGTTCAACTCCTTTCCCATCATCTGGGCGACCACGCAGGGCGGCCCCGCCAACTCGACCGACATCCTCGTCACCTACCTGTACAAGCTCGGCTTCTCCTTCGGTAAGCTCGGCGAGGCCTCGGCGCTGTCGCTGATGATGTTCGCGCTGCTGCTGGTCTTCACCATCCTCTATGTGCGCCTTGCCATGCGGGGAGAACGCTGATGGCCCTGTCGCGCAAGGCCCGCCGCAGCATCGTCTCCTGGCTGCTGCTCTCGCCGCTGATCGTGGCCGTGCTGTTCCCGTTCGCGGTGATGTTCGTTACTGCCATCAAGCCCGCCACGGAGGTGCTGAAGCCCACCTGGTGGCCAAGCGCGCCGCAGTGGCAGAACTTCGTCACCATGTGGGAGGCGACGCGGTTCGGCGCGGCGCTGTGGAACTCCATCTATGTCGCGGTGCTGTCGACCCTTTTGTCGCTCCTCGTCTCGATCCCGGCCGCCTATGCGCTGAGCCGCTTCCGCTTCGCCGGGCGCGGCTTCGTGCAGCAGTTCCTGCTGGTCAGCCAGATGCTGTCGCCGATCGTCCTGGTCATCGGACTGTTCCGGCTGCTGGTCGCCCTCAAGATGCTCGACAACCTCAATGCGGTGGTCTTCGTCTACGCCACGTTCAACATCGCCTTCTCGGTCTGGATGCTTCAGAGCTACTTCTCGACAATTCCCAAGGACCTCGAGGAGGCGGCCTGGATGGAGGGCGCGACCCCCTGGCAGGCGCTGCGCCGGGTGTTCCTGCCGCTGGCCCTGCCGGCCATGGTGGTCACCGCCATCTTCTCGTTCATCAATGCCTGGAACGAGTTCGTCATTGCCCTGACCATGCTGCGCAACCAGGCCGGCTACACCCTGCCCATCCAGGTCTTCTCGCTGGTCGCCGGTCGCTACACGGTGGAATGGCACCACGTGATGGCCGCCGCCTTCGTCGCCACCATTCCGGTGGCTATCGTCTTCGCCTGGCTGCAGCGCTACCTCGTGCGCGGCCTTGCCCTCGGCGCCGTCAAGTAGCTCTTCGTTCACCGGCAGATTTCACATGCGCATATTTACCGCCTCGCTCGCCACCGAGACCAACACGTTCTCGCCCATCCCCACCGACATGGCCTCGTTCCGGAACACCTTCTATGCGGCGCCCGGCGCGCATCCAGAGACGCCGACGCTGTGTTCCTCGTGCATCGTGGTGCTGCGCCAGCGCGCGGCCGCGGAGGGGTTCACGCTCATCGAGGGGACGGCCACCTGGGCCGAGCCGGGCGGGCTGATCCGCCGCGACGTCTACGAGGAACTGAGGGACGAAATCCTCTCCCAGCTGCGCGACGCCCTGCCGCTCGACGCGGTCGTTCTCGGCCTGCACGGCGCCATGGTGGCGAGCGGCTATGACGACTGCGAGGGCGATCTGCTCGAGCGGGTTCGTCGGATCGTCGGTCCCGGGGTGATCATTGCCGCCGAACTCGATCCGCACAGCCACCTGACACCGAAGCGCGTGGCCAATTCCGATATCCTCGCGAGCTTCCTCGAGTTTCCGCACACCGACTTCTTCGAACGCGCAGAGCACGTGGTGGACCTCGCGCTCCGCGCGACCCGCGGCGAGATCCGGCCGGTGATCTCGACGTTCGACTGCCAGATGATCGAGGTCTACCCGACGAGCCGCGAGCCGATGCGTTCGTTCGTCGATCGGATGATCGCGCTCGAGGGCAAGGACGACGTTCTCTCGGTCAGCTTCATCCACGGCTTCATGGCGTCCGATGTGCCCGAACTGGGCTCGCGCGTCATGGTGGTCACCGACAATGCGCCGCTGAAGGGAGCCGCATTAGCCGAGCGGCTCGGCCGCGAAATCCAGTCCTACCGCGGTCGTACCACCATGCCGATGCGCAGCATCGAGGACACGCTGGCCCTTGTCGCGGCCGCCGGCCCGGGCAGCGCGCCCTTCGTGGTCGCCGACGTCTGGGACAACCCCGGCGGCGGCGTGGCCGGCGACAATACCGTGGCCCTCCGTGCCATCATTGCCGCGGGCCTCGACCGGGTCGGCGTCGCGACCATCTGGGACCCGCAGGCCGCCGCCTTCGCGCGCGCTGCCGGCGAAGGAGCCGTGCTCGACCTACGCCTCGGCGGCAAGGCAGGCAGCGCTTCGGGGATGCCCATCGATGCGCGCGTCGAGGTGCTGCGGACCACCGGGTCCGGCTGGCAGAGCTTCGGCAAGTCGCAGGTGCCACTCGGGGTGGCCGCCGTAGTGCGCCTCGTCGGCACCCAGATCGACATCATCCTCAACACCAACCGCACCCAGACCTTCGAGCCCGATATCTTCAGCAATCTGGGCATCGACTACGCCGGCAAGCTGCTGCTGCTGGTCAAATCGACCAACCACTTCCATGCGGGCTTCGCGCCGATCGCCCGGGAGGTCCTCTATGCCCGCGTGCCGGGACCCTATCCCGACGATCCGCGTGTCACCGACTACCGCAAGCTGACCCGTCCGATCTGGCCGCGTGTCGACGTATTCTCGGCCACCGGCGCCTGACCGGGCGGGCTGTCCTTCCCGACTCAGACGAGACCGGCCTCGCGCGCCGCGGCGAGAGAGCTTCGGCTGATGCCGAGCCGGCGGCCGTCCGGCAGTTCCACCTCGAGCCTGCCGCCCTCCCGGACCACCCGGCGCACCGCTTCGAGCGCGACCCAGTGCGAGCGGTGAATCTGCAGGCCGCGGATGCCCGCTGTCTCGCGGATCGCATCGGAGAGCCGCATCAGGACCAGCGTCCGGCCGCGTTCCGTGATCACCTCGACATAGTGGTCCTGGACGATCAAGGCCCAGAGGGCGCCGCGCTGCGGCAATGGCACGCGCTCGAGGATGGCGGGCGACGAGGCGGCCGCAGCGCTCGCAGCGACCGAGGTGTCGGTCGGTCGTCGCAGCGATCCGCCCAGGATTTCGGAGATGGCCATCACGCCGAACCCGACGAGGGTGCTGTCTAGCCACAGCGTCATGGGGTCTATGGCATGTTGCCAGCCAGCGCCGAAGGTCACCATGTTGAGCAGCAGCACCACCGCCGTCACCGGTACACCGGTGATGGTGCCGAACACCAGCACCCGCGCCCAGGCCGCGCGGATGGTCATGCCGAAGGCATTGATGATGAACAAGCTAACCAGCATGCCGGTTCCGTAGGTGCCCACCGCCACGGCCAGCCAGTAGACGAGCCGGGGCATGGTCTCGAGCGATGCGAAGGTGCCGAAAGGTCCGGTGATGCCGAGCAGCACGCCGACGACCACGAGGCCGACGAGGATTCGCGGATCGGAGAAGTGTCGCTGCATTTCGCGAAGCGTGATCTGCAGGGCCTTGCCGTTCACGTATCTGTCCGTCGCTTAACGAATGGGCGTTTGCCTCCCACACCTAGGTGCGGGATGCCCTGCGGTGCAAGTCCAACCGCACCTTCGATGGAACAGGATTCATGTCTCTCTCGCCACTGCTCGACGCCGCGCCTGCGGTGCAACTTCACGCCACAGCAGCCCTCAGCGCGCTGCTGCTCGGCGCCCTTGTGCTGTTCAGCCGCAAGGGGACGCCGCCTCACCGGACGCTCGGGCGCGTGTGGGCCGGCCTGATGCTGGTCACCGCTGGATCGGCACTGTTCATCAACGAGATCCGTCTGATCGGTCCGTTCAGTCCGATCCACCTGTTCTCCATTGTCACCTTCGCCGGGATCGCCGAAGGCATACGGCAGATTCGCCGCGGTGACGTGCGCCGTCACCGTGCCATGATGCAGGGACTTTACTTCTTCGCACTGATCCTCACCGGAGCCTTCACGCTGCTCCCCGGCCGGAGGATGCACGCTGTGCTGTTCGGTACGGAAGCTGGGTGGGCACCGGCGCTCGCCGCCATCGCGCTGGCGCTCGGCGCGAGCCTGCTGATCTGGCGGCGGCTGCTGCGCGCAGCGTGATCCGAGGACACGGCACCGCGCACCGCGACGCGTCTACCGGCTCCGGTAGCTCTGCAGGACCCGGATGTAGTTGGCCCGCTCGAACGCTTCCGGATTCGCCATCGCCCCGTGGCTCATCCGCCCCCGGATCGCATCGGGCGAGTCGAGATTGCGCGCCGCGAGCCACTGGCCGAGGCCGCCGACGAGGGTCCGCATGTGCCCGACGCCGTGGCGCAGCAGCGACGAGGTGGTCATCACCACGTCCGCCCCGGCCAGCAGGAACTTGACGGCATCGTCGGCCGTTTCGACGCCGGAGGTGGCCGCCAGCGAGGCCCCGGTCCGCCCGGCGAGAATGGCGATCCAGAGCAGCGGCAGCCGCATCTCGTTCGGCCGCGACAGTTCGAGGCTGGGCACCAGTTCGAGGCGC
Organism: Devosia sp.; assembly: GCA_041916695.1. Taxonomy (GTDB): domain Bacteria; phylum Pseudomonadota; class Alphaproteobacteria; order Rhizobiales; family Devosiaceae; genus Devosia_A. The sequence goes on from JAYRZA010000002.1 coordinate 190,116, forward strand.
GCCACGTCGATATCCGGTTCGTAGAAGCGGTTGAACAGCACCAGGCCATCGGCGCCGGCCCGTGCGAGCTGCAGCGCCACGTGTCCGGGGGCACTGAAATAGGGGCCGATCTTGACGGCCACCGGGATACGCACGCTGGCGCGCACGGCACGCAGCACATCGAGGTAACGGGTCTCGACCTCGGTTCCCGACAGGGCGAGGTCGGACGGAATGAAGTAGATGTTGAGTTCGATGGCGCCGGCGCCCGCCGCTTCGACGGCCCGCGCATGCTCGATCCAGCCATGGTCGGTGACTCCGTTGAGGCTGGCGATCACCGGCATGTCCACGGCCGCCGAGGCCTGTTCGATCAGGGCGAGATGCCGCTCGACGTCGAAGGCGTAGCTCGACTGGCTCGGGAAGTAGCTGAGCGCCTCCCCGAAGCTGTCGATGCCGGTCGTCATCAGGGCGTCCATCACCTCCTGCTCGCGGGTGATCTGCTCTTCGAAGATCGAGGGCAGCACCACCGCGCCGGCGCCGCAGTCCTCGAGCTGGCGAATGGTGTCGAGCGAACGGTTGAGCGGACTGGCGCTGGCGACCAGCGGGCTCCGGAGCGTCAGGCCGAGATAGCGGGTTGAGAGGTCCATGCGCGTCTCCGTCAGGCCTTGCCGGCGCCGAGGGAAGACCTCGACGGACCGGGGCCGGCCTCCATCCGGGCGAAATCCTCATAGGTGCGGTACTTGTCGAGAATGGCCCGCTGGGCCTGCCCGAGCAGCGCCTCCGCCTCCGCCGGACGCGACGCCGCCAGCGCCCGGTAACGCAGCTCGTTGTAGGCGTAGTCCTTGAAGGGGAGCGTCGGGCGTGGCGAGTCGAGCCGGAAGGGCGCCTCCCCGATCTCGCGCATCGCCGGATCGTAGCGCAGCAGCGGCCAGTAGCCGCTCGCCACCGCCCGGTCCTGCTGGGCAAGGCCGTTCCTCAGGTCGAAGCCGTGCGCGATGCAGTGGCTGTAGGCAAGGATCAGCGAGGGCCCCTCATAGGCTTCCGCCTCCCGGAAGGTCTGTAGCGTCTGCTGCGGGTTGGCACCCATCGCCACCTGCGCCACGTAGACATTGCCGTAGGCGATGGCCTGCAGGGCGAGGTCCTTTCGCGCCGTGCGCTTGCCGGCGGCGGCGAACTTGGCGATGGCCCCGAGCGGGGTCGCCTTGGAAGCCTGGCCGCCGGTGTTGGAATAGACCTCGGTGTCGAGCACGAGCACGTTGACGTTGCGTCCGCTGGCCAGCACATGGTCGAGCCCGCCATAGCCGATATCGTAGGCCCAGCCGTCGCCGCCGACGATCCAGACGCTGCGTCGCACCAGATGATCGACCACCGAGAGCAGGTCGCGCGCCGCCGCGCTGGTCTGGCTGAGCGCGAGCAGCCGGGCCTTCAGCTCCGCCACCCGGACACGCTGCGCCCTGATCTCGGATTCCTGGATCTGCGGCGCGGCGAGGATGGCGTCGACCCGCTGCGCGCCCAGGTCAGGTGCCAGGCTGCGCAGCAGCGAGCGGGCCAGCTCCAGATGGGTGTCGGCGGCGATGCGGAAGCCGAGGCCGAACTCGGCATTGTCCTCGAACAGCGAGTTCGACCACGCCGGCCCGCGACCCTCGGTGTTCGTGGTCCAGGGCGTCACCGGCAGGTTGCCGCCGTAGATCGAGGAACAGCCGGTGGCATTGGCGATCATCAGACGATCGCCGAAGAGCTGCGACAGGAGCTTGAGATAGGGGGTTTCCCCGCAGCCCGCGCAGGCGCCCGAGAATTCGAACAGCGGCTCGAGAAACTGCACGCCTCGCACATTGGCGAAATCCACCCGCGCCCGGTCGTTGACCGGCAGCGTCTCGAAGAAGGCGATGTTCTCCCGCTCCTTGTCCGCGAGGTCCGCCTTGGCGGCGAGGTTGATGGCCTTGACCCCCGGCTCGATCTGGCTCTGCGCCGGGCAGGCCTCGACGCACAGGCCGCAGCCGGTGCAATCCTCGAGGTAGAACTGCAGCGAGAACTCGGTACCCGGATAACCGCGCGCCGTGATCGGTGCATGCGCGAACCCAGCGGGGGCACCGGCCAGCCGGTCGCTGTCGTAGTACTTGGCGCGGATGACGCCGTGCGGACACACGAAGCTGCACTGCCCGCACTGGATGCACAGGTCGGAGCGCCAGACGGGGACCTCGTCCGCGATGTTCCGCTTCTCGAATGCCGCAGTACCGGAGGGAAACGTCCCGTCGACCGGCATGGCGCTCACCGGGATGTCGTCGCCGAGCCCCTCCATCATCTTCGCGGTCACCCTGCGGACAAAGTCCGGGGCGTTGTCGGGCACGGCCGGCAAACGATGCAGCACACCGGTTGCGACAGCCGGCACCGCAACCTCGTGGAGGCGAGCCAGCGCGCCATCGACCGCCGCGAAGTTCTGTTCGACCACCCGGCGACCCTTCCGGCCATAAGTCTTTTCGATGCTGTGCTTGATCGCGGCGATGGCGTCGGCGCGCGGCAACACGCCGGAAATGGCGAAGAAGCAGGTCTGCAGGATGGTGTTGGTGCGGTTCTTGAGGCCGACATCGGCGGCCGCCTTCGACGCGTCGATGACGAACAGGCGGATTCGCTTGTCGATGATGTCCTGCTGCAGGGCGCGGGGCAGCTCGTGCCACACCTCGTCGGGGCCGAACGGGCTGTTGAGCAGGAAGGTCGCACCGGGCGCCGCGAGCCGGAGCACGTCGGAACGTTTGACGAACTGGAACTGATGGCAGGCCACGAAGCCTGCCGACCGGATCAGGTAGGGCGAGCGGATCGGCCTGGGCCCGAAGCGCAGGTGCGAGACGGTCTGTGCCCCCGACTTGTGGGAATCGTAGACGAAGTAGCCCTGCGCGAAGTGCGCCGTCTCCTCTGCGATGATCTTGACGCTGTTCTTGTTCGCCCCGACCGTCCCGTCGGCGCCCAGGCCGTAGAACACGGCGCGCACCACGTCGTCGGCCTCCGTGGCATAGCTGCGGTCGACGGGGAGACTCAGGTGGGTGACGTCGTCGGTGATGCCGACGGTGAAGCCGTGCCTCGGCTCGGCGGCATCGAGGGCGTCGAACACCGCCTTGGCCTGGGCCGGGTCGAAGTCCTTCGACGACAGCCCGTAGCGGCCGCCGATCACCCGCGGCAGGGACGGACGCTGGCCCCGAGCGACCGCCTCGGCAAGGGCCGCGACAATGTCGAGGTACAAAGGCTCCCCCGCGGCGCCCGGTTCCTTGGCGCGATCGAGCACGGCAAGCGCGCGGCAGCTGGCCGGCAGGGCCGCGAGCAGGTGTTGCGCCGAGAACGGACGGTAGAGACGGACGGTCAGCACCCCGACCCTTGCGCCGTGGCGACGCAGGTCGGCGGCGGCCTCGTTGCAGACCTCGGCACCCGACCCCATGACGACGATGACTCGTTCGGCGTCGGGCGCACCCTCGTAGTCGAACAGCCGGTAGGCGCGTCCGGTCAGGCGCGCGAAGTCGTCCATCGTCGCCTGCACCGTCTGCGGCACGCGGGCGTGGAAGGCATTGGAGGCTTCGCGCCCCTGGAAGAACACGTCCGGGTTCTGCGCCGTGCCGCGGATGAACGGGTGTTCGGGGTTGAGGGCGCGGGCGCGGTGGGCGTGCACCAGCTCGTCGTCGATCATGGCGCGGATATGGGCGTCGGTCAGCAGTTCGAGCGTATTGACCTCGTGCGAGGTGCGGAACCCGTCGAAGAAATGCAGGAACGGCACGCGTGAGCGCAGCGTCGCCGCCTGCGCGATCAGCGCCATGTCGTGCGCCTCCTGCACCGAGCCCGAGGCGAGCAGGGCAAAGCCGGTCGCGCGCACTGCCATCACGTCGGAATGATCGCCGAAGATCGACAGCGCCTGCGTGGCGAGCGAGCGGGCGGCGACGTGAAAGACGGTCGAGGTCAGTTCCCCGGCGATCTTGAACATGTTGGGCAGCATCAGCATCAGGCCTTGTGAGGCCGTGAACGTGGTGGTCATGGCGCCGGCCTGCAGCGACCCGTGCAGCGTGCCGGCTGCCCCCGCCTCGCTCTGCATCTCCTGGATCACCGGCACCTTGCCCCAGATATTCGCGAGGCCGGCCGAGGACCACTCGTCGGCGAGTTCCGCCATGGTCGAGGACGGGGTGATGGGGTAGATGGCGCAGACCTCGTTGACGCGATAGGCGACGTGCGCCACCGCGGCATTCCCATCCATCGTCGCGCGCGTGTTCCGGGTGGTGTCAGGCATCGGCCGTCTCCGCAAGCATGGCGATGGCGTGGCAGGGGCACTGCTCGAAGCAGGCGGCGCAGCCGGTGCACCTGTCGTACTCGACCGCGTAGCGTCGACCCGGCCCGAGCTTGACGATGGCCTGCTCGGGGCACGCGGCGTAGCAGCCGTCGCACTCGTAGCAGTTGCCGCAGGAGTAGCAGCGCTGTGCCTCGTAGCGGACTTCGCCTTCGCTCAGTCCGGCGACGATCTCGGCGAAGCCGGAGAGCCGCTCGGCGGCGGCGAGCGTCCGCTGCGGATTGGGGTCGGCATCGGCATAGACCGGCAGGTGCAGCATCCCGAACGCGGCCAGTGCCGGCCGCGGCGGACGCGCATGGATCGCCTTGCGCAGGAAGGCGTCGATGTGGCGGGCCGCGCGCTTGCCGTGACCGACGGCCTGGGTCACCGACTGCGGCCCCGGCACCATGTCGCCGCCGGCAAAGACCCCGGCCGCGCCGGTCATCATGTCGGGCCCGACCTCGATTGCCCCGTCGGCGGTGAAGCCGATGCCGGGCAGCCGGCGCAGGAAGCCCGCGTCCGTCGCCTGGCCGAGGGCGAGCACCACGGCATCGGCACTGAGCGTCTCGAACTCGCCGGTCGGCCGCGGGCGCCCCTCGCCATCGAGCGCCATGCGTTCCACCGTAAGGTCGGCCCCGGAAATCTGCTTGATGGTCGTCAGCCAGCGGATCTTGACGCCCTCTTCCAGCGCCTCGTCGGCCTCGAAGGCCTGTGCCGGCATATGGGCCCGGTCGCGCCGGTAGACGATCAGCGCCTCGGTCGCGCCCAGCCGCCGGGCGGTCCGCGCCGCATCCATCGCGGTGTTGCCCCCGCCATAGACGACCACCCGCCGGCCCAGCAGCGGCGGGGTGCCGGCGCTGGTGTCGTGCAGCAGGCTGACCGCGTCGAGCACCCTGGCGGCGTCGCGGGCGGGAATGTCGACATGCTTGCCCACCCCGGCGCCGATGGCGAGGAAGACCGCGTCGAAGCCGCCCTCGGCCCTGGCCGCCGCGAGATCGGTGACCTTGCGGTTGGTCAGGATGGTGACGCCCATCGCCTCGATGCGGGCAATGTCGCGCGCGAGGTCGGCGCGCGGCAGCCGGTAGGCCGGTATGCCGAAATGCATCATGCCACCGGCGACCGGTCCTGCCTCGTGGATCTCGACGGTGTGGCCGAGGCGGGCCAGATGGTATGCCGCCGACAGTCCCGACGGCCCGGCCCCGACGACCAGCACCTTGCGGCCGCTCGACGGCGCACCCCCCCGGAACGACCAGTTCTCGCTGTTTGCCAGATCGCCCAGGAAACGCTCGACGGCGTGGATGCTGACGGCGCTGTCGACCTCGGCCCGGTTGCAGGCGCTTTCGCACGGGTGGTAGCAGACCCGCCCGTGAATGGCCGGCAGCGGATTGTCGGCGACCAGCAGCTCCCAGGCCTCGCGGTACTTGCCGGCCTGCGCCAGCGCCAGCCACCCTGGATGTTCTCGCCGGCCGGACAGGCATCGTTGCAGGGGGGCATCAGGTCGACATAGACCGGCCGGCGGGCGCGGACCGGACCGGTGCCCAAATCGTGGCCCAGGTCGACCCGGGGTGTCATATCGCTCAGTCGCGTGCTCACGGGGCAGTCCTCCACAGCCCCGCGAGACTATGGCGGCCACGGGCGATTGCACTTGATCTGTGTCATGCGTGCTCCCGAAGGCGGCGGTCAGTCGCCGTCGCCCGTCCACCGCCGCCGCGCCGCCTCGTCCGCCTCGCGCGACTCCACCCAGCGCCCGTTGCCCTCGACGGTCTCCTTCTTCCAGAACGGGGCATCGGTCTTGAGGTAGTCCATCAGGAACTCGGCCGCCTCGAAAGCGGCGGCGCGGTGCGCGGCCACGGTCATCACCTGAACGATCGGCTCGCCCGGCTGCAGCGTCCCGTAGCGGTGGATGACCGCCGCCCGATGCACGCCAAAGCGCAGCTTTGCCTGCCTGACCGCCTTCTCGATCTGCGCCACGGCCAGTTCGGGGTAGCACTCGAGCGTGAGCGTCTCCACCGGGTCGCCTGACGTCGAGCGCACCAGTCCCGTGAAGGTGACGGCGGCGCCGACGCCGTCCGCGGCAGCGATGAACGCGTTGGTCTCCGCGCCGGGATCAAAGCCGGCCTCGCTCACTCGGATCGTCATCCCGTTCACCCGCAATTCGTTGACGGACTGTACCCGGCAGGTCCGAGGGGACCAAGCCCCTGCGCACCCGGCGTGGCCGCCAGTATTACCAAAATGATGCACGGGTCGGGCAAAGGACGCCCTCGCCGTTCAGCGGTTATTCAGTTGCGCTGGCATAGAGTAAGTCTTGACGCGGCTGGCGGCGGGGCCCGGCAAGCAGGATGACCTTGCCGCAGCGAGTGACGCGTACTGCACGCCAAAGCCACACCTCCCGGAGGAATCCCATGATTCGACTTGCGCTCGCCGGCATCGCGCTGCTCGGCCTCACCGCCTATTCCACGGCGCAGACGCCGCCGCCCAGCGTCGTCAGTTTCACCGCCATCGCCGATATGCCGACGCTGCGTGATCCCAAGAAGCAGGATCACTTCGTCGTGACGCTGTCCGACGCGCAGGTGGCCACCACCCTCGAGATCGACTGCACCGCCGGACGCACCGAACTGCTCATCGTGCGCAAGGACAAGGCCTGTGCGGTGGGCGGCAACGGCGCCATCATCAATCCGGCCAACAAGCAGCAGCTGCCGCGGACCCAGTACCTCGGCCAGTATACCGTTGCGGCCGATGGCCTGACCGATGCCAGCGCGCTCAGCGTCAACTATCTGGCCGTCGGTAAGGTCCCGTCGGACACAAAGAAGTTCGCCGGCTCGCTCAACCTCAAGCCGGAACTGACCTCCACCGGAGCCGCCGGCCTGACCCAGGCGGTGCTCAAGAAGGTCACCGGCGACACCACCGGTCCGATCAACAGCGCCGTCGACACCGTCGACCTCACCCGCGTGTTCATCCCCGGCGCCGGGCTGCCCTCCGACAAGGGCTGCACCTGGTCGGGCAACATGGTGTTCGCCTACCAGACCTACTCGTGGTTCATGGCGCTGACCGCCGATTGCGACGGCAAGACCTACGAGCTCAAGGGCAACATGCCCTTCACCGACACGCCCGGCGTCGCCGGCCAGACCCAGTACGACCTGACCCTGACGCTGCCCTCGACCGAGCTGATCGGCGACGATGCGCTTTTCGCCTCGACCGATCTCAACGCCGACCTCTTCGCGGCCGTCGACGGCATCACCGGCCAGCTCATCATGAAGAACTCCTCGATGGTCACCGTCGAAGTCGACGGCGAAAAGATCACCACCCCCATGAAGGTGGAAGCGTCCGGCAGTTTCACCGGCACCAACGTGCCGCTCGAAGTGGTGCGCTCGCTGGCGACGCTGATCGGCATCCTCCCCTCGACCTTCTTCGGTGCCTGATCGCGCCTATTGACGATGGCCGGTCGGCCTCCTAGAGAGGCCGCCCCTGCGCAGCGGCCGCCCACCGGCGGCCGTTGTCTTTTCGAGGCCGGAGGTTGACGATGACGCAAACCCACTGCGGCATGGATTTCGGCACCTCCAACTCCACCGTCGCGGTTGCTGCCGGCAACCGGCCGCCGATGCTGCTGCCGCTCGAGGACGGCCGGCCGACCATACCCTCGGCGGTGTTCTATTCGTTCGAGGATGACCGCACCTATTTCGGCCGACAGGCCATCGGCGAGTATGTCGGGGGCGGCGACGGCAGGCTGCTGCGCTCGCTCAAGTCGGTACTCGGCACCGCGCTTTTCGGCGACACCACGCGGGTCAAGCGGCAGGCACTCGCCTTTTCCGATATCCTGGGCATGTTCCTGGGTGAACTGAAGCGGCGCGCCGAGGCGGCGCAGGGCGGTCCGCTCACGCAGATCGTCTGCGGGCGTCCGGTGCAGTTCGTCGACGACGACCCGCGCGCCGATGCCGAGGCGCAGCGGCAGCTCGAGAGCGCCGTCCGGGCTCTCGGCTACCGGCATGTCGAGTTCCAGTACGAACCGATCGCTGCGGCGCTCGACTATGAGCAGCGAGTGACGGGGGAAGAGCTGGCCCTGGTCGCCGATATCGGCGGCGGAACCTCGGACTTCACCGTCATCCGCCTGTCGCCGGAGCGGGCGCGCGCCGCCGACCGCCGGCCCGACCTTCTCGCGACGTCCGGGGTGCATGTGGGTGGTACCGATTTCGACCGGCTGCTGTCGCTCGGCCGGGTGATGCCGCTGCTCGGCTATCGCACCGAAACGGCCGACGGCAAGCGACCGCTTCCGTCGGCGCCCTACTATGACCTCGCCACCTGGCACCGGATCAACCGGCTCTACAATGCGAAGGCCCTCGAAGAGCTCCGCTCGACGCAAAAGGAAGCGCGGTTCCCCGAGCTGGTGGCGCGGCTCGTGGCGCTGGTCGAGGATCGGCAGGGGCACCGTCTGGCCGGGCGGGTCGAGGAGGCCAAGATCGCGCTCTCCGACTCGCCCCGCACCGAGTTCCGCTTTTCGACGCGAGACGTCGCGCTCGCCGCCCCGATCGGTATCGAGGACCTCAACGCCGCGCTGGCCGGGCCAACCGCCGCGATCGCGGCGACGATCGCCTCAACGCTCGTCGCCGCCGGTATCCCGGCCGACCGCGTCGATACGCTGATCCTGACCGGCGGCTCGACGCGCGTGCCGGCGGTCCGCGACCTGCTGCGTCGACAATTGCCCGGGTCGCGCGTCGTCGAGACCGACGCGTTCGGCAGCGTCGGCCTCGGGCTCGCGCTCGAAGCGACACGTCGCTTCGGTTAACGTTCGCGAAGGCCGCCCCGGCTAGGATGGGCGCCCTTGGTACTGCATGCGGATCACCCCGGGTGGCGGCCCTCCTTCGGTCAGTAATTGCGGCAGCTCTGGTCGCGGCGGTATTCGTCGTCGGGGCCACCGGCATCTTTGCCTCGATCGACCGGGTGCTCGACGACATCCGCTTCGGCCTGACCAACCGGGCGGCGAGCGACGACCTGGTCTTCGTCGACATCGACAGCTCGAGCCTCGCGCGGATCGGCGTCTGGCCCTGGCCGCGGGATCTGCATGCCGAGATCCTCGACCGGCTGATGGACATGGGCGCCCGGGACGTCGCCTTCGACATCGACTTCAGCACCCGCTCGACCGAGTCGGCGGACGCCGCCTTCGCTGCGGCGCTCGGCCGGGCCGGCGGCTTCACCTATCTCGCCGCCTTCGAGCAGCCGGACGGGGCCAGCGGTCGGATCGTGCTCAACCAGCCGATAGGCCCCTTTCTCGCCGAGGCGATTCCGGTTCTCGTCAATGTCGAGACCGATCCCCAGGGCCTCGTCGATCGCGTTCCGCTCGGGCTTGCCGTCGACGGCGCCATCCTGCCTTCGCTCGCCGCCGCCCTCGCCGCCCATCCCTTGCGCACGGCCGACGTGATGATCGACTACGGCATCGATCCGCACAGCATCGCGAGGATCTCGGTCGCCGACCTGATCGACGGTCGGGTGGCGCCGGAGCAGATTTCCGGCCGGCAGGCGATCATCGGTGCCAGCGCGATCGAACTGCGCGACCAGTTCGCCGTGCCGCGTTTCGGATTTCTCGCCGGTCCGCTGATCCAGGCGCTGGCCACCGAGACGCTGAAGGCCGGCAGGCCGCTCAGCCAGTGGGGACCATGGCCGGGGCTTGCGGTGGCACTTCTGCTCGCCATCGGGCTGGCGCCGTTCGGTCGCCGGCTGAAGCTGGGGCCCTCCGTTCCGGCGGCGGCGCTGGTCATGACGGGAATGGAAGGGGCGGCGCTGCTGCTCAAGGCGGAAGCCGGCGTGATGCTATCGACCGCCAGCTTTCATGTCGCCGTCCTGTTCCTGCTCGCGCTGCGCCTGCTCGATGCCTTCCTCGTCGAGTTCGCCGCCCGGCAGCGGGCCCAGGCGCGGCTCGCCTACCTCGCCCGGCATGACGAGGTCACCGGCCTGAAATCGCGGCGCGGCCTGCTCGAGGTCCTGCGCAACAAGAGCGAGGCCGGCGAGACCACGCTCCTCGCAGTCGGCATCCTGCGTCTGGGCCAGGTACGCGGTGCCCTCGGGCAGGACGTTCATGACGAGGCGCTGCGGATCATTGCCAGCCGGCTTGCCGAGCTGCAGCTGGGCGAGCTGGCGCTGATCGAGCGCGATATCTTCGCCGTGGCGCTGAGCCGCCCCACGGACGGTCCGGCCCTCGCGGCCTTCGGACCGCTGATCCGCAATGCGCTGCGCCCGGCCCTGAGCCTTGCGGGTCACTCGGTGCATGTCGACGTGGCCATCGGCGCCGTCACCGGTGTCGAGCCGGCCGAGCGGCTGATGCAGCAGGCCGAACTGGCTCTCGACGAGGCGCGACGCGACCACATGCGCGGCATCCTCGTCTACACCGATGTCCTCGAGCAGGCGATCGGGCGCCGACGCAAGATCGACGCCGGACTGCGGCAGGCCTTGGCCCGCGGCGGCCTTTCGGTGGTGTTCCAGCCACAGGTCCGGCTGAGCGACGGGGAACTGGTCGGGGTGGAGGCGCTCGTTCGCTGGGACGATCCGGAACTCGGCCCCGTCTCCCCCGCCGATTTCATCCCGCTCGCCGAAGAGACCGGCCTGATCGTGCCGATCGGCGGCTTTGTCCTCCATGAGGCCTGCCGCATCGTGTCCGGGTGGAACTGGACCGGCAAGCTGGCCGTCAATATCTCCGCCGTGCAACTGCAGGTCTCCGATGTTTCCGGGGCCGTCGCGATGGCGCTCGGCAGCTCGGGTCTGCCCCCCGGCCGGCTCGACATCGAGATCACCGAGAGCGTGCTCGTCGATCGCGGCGGCCGTGTACTGGAGACCATCGCCGACCTGCGCCGTCACGGCATCGGCATCGCCATCGACGATTTCGGCACCGGGTATTCATCGCTGAGCTACCTCGCGGGCTTTCCCTTCGACAAGCTCAAGATCGACCAGACGTTCACCCGCAACCTCACCGTCGACTCCACGCAGGCCGCCGTCGTCCGCGCCGTCACCGACCTTGCGCAGCGGCTGGGCAAGCTCACCGTCTGCGAGGGCGTCGAGACCGAGCAGCAACGGGACCTGCTGGCCAGGCTGGGCTGCGACATCGGTCAGGGGTTTCTGTTCGGCCGGCCCCTTCCGGCCGCCGACATCCTCGCCCTGATCGAGCGGCGGCCGCTCGCCGCCATGGCGGGGTAGGCCGGCCGGACGCGATCAGCGCAGCACCTTGCCGGGGTTGAGGATGCCGTTGGGATCGAGCGCGTGCTTGATCGCCCGCATCATCTCGAGCGCGACCTTGTCCTTCACCTCGGCGAGCAGCCCGGTCTTGAGTTGCCCGATGCCGTGCTCTGCCGAAACCGAGCCGCCGAGGCGCAGCACGACGTCGTAGATCGCCGCGTTGGCGTCCTTCTCGCGCGCCATGAACGCCCTGGGATCGGCGCCCTCGGGCTGGCTGAAGTTGAAGTGGATATTGCCGTCGCCCATGTGTCCGAAGGGGCAGGGGCGTACACCGGGGATGGCGCGCTCGACGGCCGCACTCCCCTCGGCGATCAGTGCCGGCACGGCCCCGATCGGCACCGAGACGTCGTGCTTGATCGAGGCGCCCTCGCGGCTCTGCACGTCGCTCATCTGCTCGCGCGCCGCCCAGAACTGGCTGCGGTCGGCCTCCGACTGGGCGAGCACCGCATCGGCCACAAGATGGCGTGCGAGCGCCTCCTCGAGGGCACTCTGCAGGGCACCGGGAATGGCACCCTTCATCCGGTTGACCTCGCACAGCACATACCAGGGGGAGGGACCCGGCGTCGGATCGCGCCTGAGCATGCCGTGCCTGAGCTGCATATCGATGCCGAGGCGCGGCATCAGTTCGAAGGCGGTGAGCCGCGCCCCCGTCCGCTCCCGCAACAGGCCGAACAGAGCGAACGCCGTCGCCGGATCAGCGACACTGACGATCGCCGTTTCCTGCCCCTCGGGCCTCGGAAAGAGCTTCAGGGTCGCCGCCGTGATGAAGCCCAGCGTGCCCTCCGCCCCGACCAGGAGATCCTTCAGATCATAGCCGGTATTGTCCTTTTTCAGCGCCCCGAGCCCCTGGTAGAGCCGCCCGTCCGCCAGCACCGCCTCGACTCCCAGCGTCAGCTCGCGCGCATTGCCGAAGGCCAGCACCTGTACCCCGCCGGCATTCGCGCTCAGCACCCCGCCGATCCGCGCCGAACCCTGGCTGGCGATCCACAGCGGGAACATGGCGCCCGCCGCTTCGGCCGCCTGGTGCGCGTGCTCGAGGATCACCCCGGCCTCGAGCGTCATGTGCCCGGCAGCCGCATCCACCGCGCGCACCCGGTCGAGCCGGCGGAGGCTGACGATCACCTCGTCGCCCGAGAGCGGCACCTGCCCGCCGACCAGGCCGGTATTGCCGCTCTGCGGGATCAGCCCGATCCGGTGCTGGTTGGCCCAGCGGCAGAGCCGCTGCAGGGCGGGGACATCGTTCGGCAGGGCCACCGCCGCAGCCTTCGTGCGGAAGCGCTTGCGCGGTTCAGAGAGGTAACCCGCCATCGCGGCCGGCTCATCGAGAACCGTGCCGGCCTCCCCCAATGCGGCACGGAGGCCGTCGACGATCTGCGCGGGCGCGAGTGTTGTGTCGGGTGCCATGGCGCCGAACCATAGCCGCGCCGGCTTCCGGCGCAAGCGCGAACTTGCCCGCACCCGGGGGCTGTGCGACAAGCTGCGCAACACGATGGCGATGCGAAGGGAAGCGACGATGGCGAACGGGCTGATGGCCGGCAAGAAGGGCCTGATCATGGGCGTGGCGAACAACCGCTCGATCGCCTGGGGCATCGCCAAGGCCCTCGCCGACCAGGGCGCCGAGATCGCCTTTTCCTACCAGGGCGAGGCGCTGAAGAAGCGCGTCGAGCCGCTCGCCGCGGAGATCGGCGTCACCACGCTGGTCGAATGCGACGTCTCGAACGACGCCGCCATGGACGAGACCTTCCGCGTCCTCAAGCAGAAGTGGGGGACGATGGATTTTCTCGTCCACGCCATCGGCTTTTCCGACAAGAACGAGCTCGAGGGCCGCTACATCGATACCAGCGCCGCCAATTTCGCGCTGACCATGAACATCTCGGTCTATTCGTTCACCGCCGTCGCCAAGCGGGCCGAAGCGATGCTGAACCCGGGCGGCTCGCTCCTCACCCTCACCTACTACGGCGCCGAGAAATACGTCCCCAACTACAACGTCATGGGCGTCGCCAAGGCGGCGCTCGAGGCCAGCGTGCGCTACCTCGCCGCCGACATGGGCCGCAACAACATCCGCGTCAACGCCATCTCGGCCGGCGCCATCAAGACGCTCGCCGCCTCCGGCATCTCGGGGCTCCGCACCATGCTGCACTTCCAGGAGAAGGCGGCGCCGCTCAAGCGCAACGTCACCCAGGAAGAAGTCGGAACCGCCGCGCTCTATCTGCTCAGCGACCTGAGCTCCGGCGTCACCGGCCAGATCCAGTATGTCGATTGCGGCTTCAACATCATCGGCATGTACATCGACGACGAGGCCGCGCCGGCCCCCTGAGCCCAGGCGTCTCCCGGCGCCCCGCCGCAGGACAGGCGAGGGCGACCGAAGGCAGAGTGCCTCGCGGAATCGAACATGACCGTCACCTGGCCCGAACTCTACTTCATCCGCCACGGCGAAACCGACTGGAACGCCGAGGGGCGCTATCAGGGCAGTCAGGACATTCCGCTCAATGCCGTCGGTCGCGCCCAGGCCGATCTCAACGGCCGGCTGCTGGAGCGGCTGCTTCGCCGCGCCGGCCGCACGCCGGACGAATTCGGCTGGCATGTCTCCCCGCTCGGCCGCACCCTCGAGACCATGGCACGCATCCGGGCCGCGTTCTCCATCCCGCTGCCCGACGCGGTCCCCGACCGGCGGCTGATCGAGGTGTCCTTCGGCATCTACGAGGGGCGCCTGCACACCGAACTCGCCGCCGGGGAAATGGCGATGGCCGGCGAGCGCGACGCGGACTTCTGGTATTTCCGGCCCCCGTCGGGCGAGAGCTACGAGGACGTGGCACAGCGCGTCATGAGCTTCGGCGCCGAACTGGCCGGCCCGGCCATCATCGTCGCCCATGGCGGCATCCTCCGCATCCTCCGCCGCCTGATCGAGGGCTTTCCGGCCGAGCGGGCGGTGAACTGGTTTCCCCCGCAGGACTCGGTGGTGCATTTCATCGACGGCAAGTCGGTGCTCTACCCGGCCGGGCAGAGCTGGGACGATTGAACGCGCCTCTTTTAGGCATATGCATTGGCATAGGCCCAGGGAGGCGCCAGTGTCCGAGCCCCGCAAAGTCAGCCTGTTCCGCAACGGCCGCCCACGCGCTGACCCTCGACCTGACGCTCGTCACCGCCAATGCCCGCGAGTTTTCCCGCGTGGCCGGGCTGCGGGTGGAGAACTGGCTCGATTGACGCCCTCCCCCTCCTGCCCCTAAGAACGCCCGCATCCTCCGGGGCACTCCAATGAGCTTCAACACCTTCGGCCAGCTGTTCCGTTTCACCACCTGGGGCGAAAGCCACGGGCCGGCGCTCGGTGTCGTGGTGGACGGCTGCCCGCCGGGCCTCGCCATCAGCGCCGAAGTCATCCAGCGCGATCTCGATCGGCGCAAGCCCGGGCAATCGCGCTTCACCACGCAGCGGCGCGAGGAGGACCAGGTCCGCATCCTCTCGGGCACCTTCGAGGACGAGCGCGACGGGCTGCTCAAGACCACCGGCACGCCGATCGCGCTCGTAATCGAGAACACCGACCAGCGCTCCAAGGACTATGCCGAGATCAAGGACAAATACCGGCCCGGCCACGCCGATTTCACCTACCACCAGAAATACGGCATCCGCGACTACAAGGGCTCGGGGCGCGCCTCGGCCCGCGAAACCGCGGCGCGGGTCGCCGCCGGCGCCGTCGCCCGCCTGGTGATCCCGCAGGTGACGATCCGGGCGAGCCTGGTCCAGGTCGGTCCGCACAGGATCAACTACGCCAATTTCGACTGGCACCAGGTCGACCAGAACCCGTTCTTCTGCGCCGATCCGATCGCCGCGCAGGGCTGGGAGCACTATCTCGACAGCGTCCGCAAGGACGGCAACTCGGTGGGCGCCATCGTCGAGGTGGTCGCCGAGGGCGTGCCGCCCGGCTGGGGTGCCCCGATCTATGGCAAGCTTTCGGCCGACCTGGCCTCGGCCATGATGTCGATCAATGCCGTCAAGGGCGTCGAGATCGGCGAGGGGATGGCAGCCGCGGCGCTGACCGGCACCGAGAACGCCGACGAGATGCGTGCCGGCAACTCCGGTCCACGCTTCAAGTCGAACCATGCCGGAGGCATCCTGGGTGGCATTTCCAACGGCGACCCCATCGTCGTGCGCTTCGCCGTCAAGCCCACCTCGTCGATCATCACTCCGCGCGAGACCGTGACGACGCGCAACGAGGATACCGAAGTTATCACCAAGGGGCGGCACGATCCCTGCGTCGGCATCCGCGCGGTGCCCATCGGAGAGGCGATGATGGCCTGCGTGCTGGCCGACCACTTCCTTCGCCACCGCGGCCAGACCGGGCGCGACGGCGGCGTCGGCCACGCCTGAATCAGGCTGAACGAAACCTCTACGCCGCCATGCGCCATTGCACGGATTGACGGCGCGACGGCCCTTGCGTCATTTCGGCACCATATTGGTCCCCAAGGCGCGCCGCGTCGCCGCCTCTTCCATGGGGGTTTGGTCATGCTGTCGCACTGTCGCGCCTACCTCGTTGCGCCGTCCGTTGCCGAGTGCCGGACGCTGGCCAGCCTCGCCGCCCGCAGCGGCTTCCGGGTCGTTCACAGCGCCTTCGACAGCGAAGCCTCCGACGATCCCGGACTGCCGGTGACCTACTTCTTTCTGCACTATCGGTTGAGCGATGCCGCGATGCAGCAGGTCATCGCCCAGGTCCGCGGCCTTCCCGATCCCGGCCAGCGCCTGTCGCCGGTGATCCTGATCATCGATGACTGCACGGTCGAGGTGCTGCTCAAGTATATCGACTTCGGCTTCGACGACGTGATCAGCCTGCCCGAGAAACGCGAGGTGCTGGAGGCCCGCCTGGCCGCGCAGCTCAACGCCGAACAGGTCTACTATCAGACGTCGGACTATCTCGGCCCTGATCGCCGTCGCATGGAGTTGCCGCACCACACCGACCAGCGTCGCGCCAATATCAGCCCGCACATGCGGATGGTGATCCGGCGCGACCCGGTCCGCGGCACCTCCGTGCTGCAGCGTCAGCTGGTCGGCCAGGCCCTGAAGCGCACGCACGAGCACCTGTCCGGCCAGTTCGGTCCGCGCTTCGCGGTGTGACCGGACCGGCCCGATGGCCGGTTGGGCCTTCTGCCGGGCCGGCGTCAGCGCCCGGTCCGCCGGAAGGCGGAGACGATCTCGTGATTGCCGTCGCCGCCGGCAATGGGCGAGTCGACGGTGACCACCCGCACCCAGCCGGCCTCCTCGAAATAGGCGCCCACCGCAGCCGCCGCCCGGGCGATCGCGGCCGCATCGGTCACGATCCCGCCTCTTCCCACGTGCTCGCGACCGACCTCGAACTGTGGCTTGACGAGGATCACCGCCTCGGCTTTCGCGGCGCACAGGGCGAGCGGAGCGCCCAGCACCTTGAGCACGGACACGAAGCTCACGTCGGAAACCAGCAGATCGATCGGCTCGGGAATCATCTCCAGGTCGAGGTCGCGCCCGTTGACGCCCTCAAGGCAGGTGACCCGCGCGTCCGACCGCAGCGTCGGGTGCAGCTGGCCGTGGCCGACGTCGACCGCATAGACGTGCCGCGCCCCGCGCTCGAGCAGCACCTGGGTGAAGCCGCCGGTCGAGGCGCCGAGGTCGAGGCGAGTCCTGTCGCGCGGGTCGATTCCTGCCGCGTCGAGCCCGGCGATCAGCTTGAGCGCCGCCCGTGACACGTAGCGGGCCGCCGGGTCGTCGAGCCGGATCACGTCGCTCTCGGCAACCGGCTGGTGCGGCCGGGTCGCGACGACGCCGTTCACCGTGACCGTGCCGCGTCTGATCGCATCGCGGGCCCGCGCCCGGCTCGGCAACAGGCCGCGCTGCTCGATCGCCTGGTCGAGGCGGGTGCGGTCGGCCACCTACTGGGGGTCGAGCGGCTCGGTGCCGACCGCCTGGCCGCCGCGCAGGGTGATCTTTTCGATCTTCATCTCGGCTTCTTTGAGCAGCGTCTCGCAATGCGACTTGAGGGCGTCGCCGCGCTCGTAGATGGCAATCGATTCGGCCAGTGGCGCCTGGCCGCTCTCGAGCTTCTGGACGATCGACTCGAGTTCCTTGAGCGCCGCCTCGAAGCTCATCGCCCTGATGTCGTCGACGCTGGAATCGGCCATTTCGATGATCCTCGGCAGGGAGCCTGTTGCTAGCCTGCGGCCATCAACATTTCAACATGGGCGGCCACGCCCGTCGCGAGGCCCTGCCGATCGTAGCCGCCCTCCAGCATGGACACCACGCGACCATCGCAGCAACCTGCCGCCACCTCGAGCAGCCGCCCGGTCAGCCAACCGAAATCTTCCGGCCTCCAGTTGAGACCGGCCAGCGGATCGCGGTAATCGGCATCGAAGCCGGCGGAAATCAGCAGGAAGTCCGGTCGGAAGGCCTCGAGCTGCGGCAGGATCGCGCCCTCGTAGGCCTCCCGCATCGCCTCCCCGCCACTGCCGGCGCCGAGCCCGACATTGCAGATATTGCCCACCCCGGTGAAGTTGGGCGAGCCGGTACCCGGATAGAGCGGCATCTGATGGCTCGAACCGTAGAACACGGTCGGATCGGCCTTGAAGATGTCCTCGGTGCCGTTGCCGTGGTGCACGTCGAAATCGATGATCGCCACTCGTTCGGCCCCGAGCTTCCTCTGTGCCACCCGGGCGAGGATGGCAATCGTGTTGATCAGGCAGAATCCCATCGGCCGGGCGATCTCGGCATGGTGGCCGGGGGGGCGGACGGCACAGAAGGCATTGCGAACCTCTCCCAGGGCGACCGCGTCGAGCGCCGCGAGGCCGGCTCCGAGCGCCGTCGCGGCCGCTTCCAGCGAGTGGGCGGAGATGAAGGTGTCCTCGTCGATCCGTCCGATACCTTCCGCCGGTCGGGCCCGGCTCAGGCCCGCCAGGTAGTCCCCGTCGTGCACCAGGCGGGCGAGGCTGAGGTCGCCTTCGGGGGCGTCGCGCCGCACCAGGCGGTCGAAACGCGGCGCCGCGAGGGCATTCTCCACCGCCCGGATGCGGTCGGCGCGCTCGGGATGTCCCGTCGGCGTCTGGTGGCTGTCGAAATTGCGTTGCGAAACAAGGAGCGTGGCCATCGGGGTCGCCAATCGTTTGGTTCAGCTTGACGGTGCGGCGTGCGCCTTGTCAAACGGGGAGCATGTCGGGACCCGCGCATTCGCATTCAGAGATAGAGCAACTGGGAGCGCTGCTGCGGGCCGGCAGGCTCGTCGCCTTTCCCACCGAGACCGTCTACGGCCTCGGTGCCGATGCGACCAGTTCCGACGCAGTGCTCGGCATCTACGAAACCAAGGGCCGGCCACGCTTCAATCCGCTCATCGTGCACGTCGCCGACCTCGAGATGGCCGAGCGCTACGTGGTGTTCACCCCGCTCGCCCGTCGCCTCGCCACGCTGTGGCCGGGGCCGCTGACGCTGGTGCTGGAACGCCGGCCGGAGGCCGGACTCAGCGACATCGTCACGGCCGGACTCGATACAGTGGGCATCCGCGTTCCCGACCACGAACTGGCCCTTGCACTGATCCGCGCCGCCGGCCGGCCGCTGGCGGCGCCCTCGGCCAATCCTTCCGGCCGCCTCTCGCCCACCACCGCCAGACAGGTCGTCGATGCCTTCGGGGGGCGTGTCCCGGTGCTCGATGGCGGCCCCTGCGCGGCCGGTGTCGAGTCGACCATCCTCGCCGTCTCCGGCGACATCGTGACGCAACTGCGCGCCGGCGCCCTGCCACGCGAAGCGATCGCCGCCCATCTCGGCCGCCCCGTTGCCGTGGCGCAGCCCGGCGGACCGATCTCCGCACCCGGCATGCTGCTCAGTCACTACGCGCCCCATGCCAGGCTGCGCATCGATGCGGAAGCCGCCGAAACCGGCGAAGTCTATCTAGGTTTCGGCGCCCGCGATGGTACCCTCAACCTCTCGCCCTCCGGCGACCTGCACGAAGCGGCGCGCAACCTGTTCTCCATGCTGCATCAGCTCGACGGCAGCGCCGAGCGAATCGCCGTCGCGCCCATCCCGCGCCACGGGCTGGGAGAAGCCATCAACGATCGCCTGCAGCGCGCCGCAGCGCCGCGCGATCAGCTGTCGCGCACCTTGTAGGGCTTCTGGTCGCGCCAGAACCGCATCAGGCTCTCGAGGTCGGCATCGCCCGCCTCGGGCAGAACGATCCGGAGGCCGACGTAGATGTCGCCCGCTCCATGCAGACCCTTGCCCTTCAGTCTGAGGGCCTTCGAGGTGTTGACGCCGGCCGGCAGGTTGAGTTCGGCGCTGCCCTCCAGCGTCGGCACCCGCACCTTGCCGCCCAGCACGGCCTCGTAGAGCGTGATCGGTACCTCGACCCGGAGATCGGCGCCGTCGCGACGGAACTGCTTGTGCCGCTCGAACTTCACCGTGACATGCGCATCGCCGGCCTCGCCGCCCAGCGGCGATGGCAGGCCCTGACCCTTCAGCCGGATCTGCTGGCAATCCTCCACCTTGTCCGGCAGCTTGACGTTCAGCACCTTGCCGTTCGGCAGGCGCAGCGGCACGCTGGCGCCGGCATGGGCCTGCTCGAGGCTGACCGCCGCGGTGAGGGAGACATCCTCCCCGCGCAGGTTCTGGGATCGCCCGGGATGGAAGCCGCCCGACGAGGACCCGGTGAACGGGTCCCAGCCGGCGTTGCCTGAAGCGCGGCCGGTCCCGGCGCCCCGCGGTTGTCCCCCGAAACCCGACATGAACTCCTTGAGGATGTCCTCGGCGGAGAACCCGCCGCCCCCGGCAGCGCCGCGCGCACCCCCGCCCGCTCCCCGTCCGAAGCCCGCGAAGCGCGGGTTGCCGTCGGCGTCGATCTCGCCGCGGTCGTACGCGCCACGTTTCTCCTTGTCGGTCAGGAAGTCGTAGGCCGACGAGATCTCGGCGAACTTGACGTGGGCCTTGGGGTCGTCCTTGTTCTGGTCCGGGTGGTGCGCCTTGGCCAGCTTGCGATAAGCGGTCTTGAGGTCTTTCTCGCTCACGGACTTGGGCACCCCGAGCACGGTATACGGATCGCGCATGGGTTCCTTCTGGTTGCCGGAAGAATTGCCTTTGGGCCCGGCACCATCCTATATGGCGACGCGCCACCGGCTTGTCCAGATCGGCGCGAAAGGGCTGGTTTTCAATGACTGCGACGACGCTTTCCGATCGCCTGTTCGATGATTCAGACGCCGCACCGATCGATCCCATTTCGCTGTTCGAGGAATGGTTCGCCCTCGCCCAGCAGTCCGAGCCGAACGATCCCCATGCCATGGCCCTCGCCACGGTCGACGACGACGGTCTGCCGGACGTGCGCATGGTCCTGCTCAACGCCCGCGACGCCCGCGGCTACTGCTTTTTCACCAATCTCGAAAGCGACAAGGGCCGCCAGTTGCTGGCCCAACCCGGGGCCGCCTTCGTCCTGCACTGGAAATCGCTGCGCCGCCAGATCCGGGTGCGTGGCCCGGTCGAAGTCGTCGCCGACAGCGAGGCCGATGCCTATTTCGCCACCCGGGCCCGTGTCAGCCAGATCGGCGCGCACGCATCGCGCCAGTCGCGGCCGCTCGCCAACCGCTTCGCCCTGCTCGAACGGGTCGAGACCCTCGGCTCCAGTTTCGGCGAGGGCGAGCCGGTGACCCGCCCCCCGAACTGGTCGGGCTTCAGGGTGGTACCCTTGGTGATGGAGTTCTGGAAGGACGGCGCCAACCGGCTGCACGACCGCGTGCGCTTCTCCCGGGCAGGGGCCGGCGCCGCCTGGAGCCGGCAGCGGCTCTATCCCTGAGATAGCGGCGGCGGTCGCCGGGTCGCGGCCCGATCGCCGATGCGACCATTGACTGGGGCTCCCGGGCCGGGCACGGGAGGGAACTCGAAGCGGGGCGTCTGCTGCCGATGCGTATTCTCATCCGCACCTCGAAATGGGCGATCTGGTCGCGCCGCTTCGGCAGCCTGGCGCTGCCCCTGACCGTCCTGCCGGTTTTCCTGCATCGCGAGCAGTACATCACCAGCGCCGATTTCACGATCATGGAGGCCATCGCCGCGGGGGTCGCGGGGCTCGCGCTGTTCGCCGCGATCGGTGCCTTCGGTCGCCTCTGGGTGACCGGCGATCGCGGCTGGGGCAGGGCGGTCTCCGGCCTGCTGCTGGCGCTCATCTGTCTCGCCCCGTTCGGCTATCTGGCCGTGCAGGCGATGCGCTACCCCCTCGTTAGTGAGGTGGCCACCGACTATGCCGACCCTCTGCCGCTGGCTTCGCCGCTGCGGGTGAAGCCGACCGACCCCGAACTGCAGAGGCAGATCCTCTCGACCTTCCCCAACGCGACCCGGCGCAGCTACCCGGTCGAGGCCACCGAGATGTTCGAGGTGGTGGCGGGGCTTGCCGAGGCGCGCGGCTGGCAGGTCCGCACCCGGCGCGCGCCGACCACGGCCCTCGAGACCGGCCAGCTCAACGTCATCGCCACCAGCCTGTTCGGCTGGCGGGACGAGGTTGCGTTGCGGGTGACGGGCACCGTCGAAGGCTCGACGGTCGACATGCGGTCGGTACCCCTGGCCGGCCTGCATGACTTCGGCGAGAGCGGCCGCCGCGTCGAGGAATTCCTGCTTGCCCTCGATCAGCAGGTGACGCTGCTGCTGCGCAACGCGCCGCTCGCCACATCCGGCGGGGAGACTGGCGAGGAGGGTGCGGCGGAGTGAGGCGTGGACCGGGAGCTAGCCGGGGGGGCGGATGGCCGCCCCGAGCGGCGCCCAGGTGACGGCCAGCCGGCCCCGGTCGGCAAGGTACTCAACATGCGCTGCCAGCGTCATGCGGGCCGCCGGCTGCACCGCCAGCGGCAGGCCCGGATAGACCTCGCGCAGCAGGTCGCCAATGCTGCGCGCACCGGCCGTCACGGCGCCGACGATCTGCGCGTTGCGATGCTCGCGATGCGCCATGAGCGCCCCGGCATAGCCGCGACCATCGTCGATCGTGCCGCCATGCGCCGGCAGATAGCGTGTGGCCGAGTAGGCGATGACCTTTTCGAGCGAAGCCAGGTAGTCGGCCATCGAGCCGTCCGGCACCGACACCAGCGTCGAGTTCCACCCCATGATGTGGTCGCCGGTCAGCAGCCACTCGGACCCCACCAGCGCGAAGGCCAGGTGGTTGGCGCAGTGGCCGGGCGTCGAGACGACGCGAACCACCTGGCCTCCCGCGCCGATTTCGTCGCCATCCGCGAGCGTCCGATCGGGCCGCAGGTGCCAGTCGCAATCGGTGGCGAGCGGGTTGAGTTCCAGCGGCCGTGCCGGTCGGCTCGGCCGGTGCGGCCCGCCGAACCATAGGGGCGCGCCCGTCGCTGCCTGCAGCCTGGGCGCCAGCGCCGAATGATCCCGATGCGTGTGGGTGAGCAGGATGGCCACCACCGGCCGGTCCCCGATCGCGGCGAGCAGCGCCGCCAGATGCGCTTCGTCGTCCGGCCCCGGATCGACGACGAACAGCTCCCGCTCCCCGATGAGGAAGCTGTTGGTGCCGCGAAACGTGTAGGGACCGGCATGGGTGCGGTCAGCCGCTCGAGGCCCGCCGCGACGGGTTCGGGCCGGCCCGAACTAGGCGGAAAGTCGGTGTCGAACACCAGTGGTGGTCCCGGCGCTGCCATTGCGCTCTCCGCGGCGAGAGACTAAGAACGGCCCTACATGCTCCGCGCGATGAAGGATTGGCAATGGCCTCGACCCTGACCACACCCAACACCGTTCTCGGCGTCCTCGCGCCCCGCTCCGGCGCGGCTCGGCTGGTGACCAACCTCGCCACCGTCGTGCTCGGCTCGCTGCTGCTGGCGCTGTCGGCGCAGATCAAGGTGCCGGTGATGCCCATTCCGGTGACGCTGCAGACGCTCGCCGTTGCTGCCCTGGCGGCGGGGTTCGGCTGGCGGATCGGTGTCGCCACGGTCGCGCTCTACATCGCCGAGGGCCTCTCCGGCCTGCCGGTCTTTGCCAATGGCGGCGGCCTCGGCTACCTGGCCTCGCCGTCCTTCGGCTTCATCCTGGGCCACCTGCCGATGGCCTTCATCATCGGCAGGGCGGCCGATGGCGGCGCCTCCGGCCGCCTGTTTGCGCTGTTCATCGCCATGCTGGTCGGCGATGCGGTGCTGTTCGCCTTCGGTTTCGGCTGGCTGCTGGTGGTTGCCAGCGCCATCGTCCAGTCCGGTGCCGACCTGCCGGCCTGGCTGAGTGGTGGCGATCTAGTGACCGCCGCCTTCGAGGGCGCCGTGCGTCCCTTCATCCTGTGGGACGTGCTGAAGATGGCGTTTGCCGCGTTCACCGTCGCCGGCGTCTGGCACCTGCTGCCGCGCAAGGGCTCCGGGCAGCCGCGCTGAGGCCGGTTCGAACCACCGGTCGGTCCCCGCGCGGGGACCGGCTCGCCTGCCGGATGGTCATCGCAACGCTCGACGGAACCGATGTCCTTCGCCTGCCGTCCACCGATCTGAGCGGTTCCGCGATGGCCGGGAGCTGGGGGTCTCGCTCATTCCGACGCACCCCGACCAGGAGCGTCTTCGAAAAGCGGGCGTCAACAACCTGCGGGCCGCGGTGCGCCGCGCCAAGAAGACGCCTCGCTTCACCGGCGACGCCCGCGCCTTGCGGACAGGAAAACGCAAAATCACCGCGCCCGCTCACCACATCTGGTGAGCCGGGCTCACCATGTGACACGTCATAGTCCTCCTCGGCGAACCCCGGTTCGCGCCAGCACGAACGCTGAGGAGCATCATGACCACGCGCCACCCGCGCCCCGGCCGACCCGAGCACACCGGCAGCGATGACCTGCGCCAGCGCGGCGCCCGACTCGTCGCCGGCCTCGCCGCCTTCAGCGCCATGCCGCTCACTTTCGGCATCCTGCGCCTCCTGCAGCTGGCGGGCCTGTCCGACCTCATGCCGCCGGCCTCGGCCTCCGCGATCCCCCTCGTGGCCCACATCGTCGGCGCGCTCGCCTTCACGCTGCTGGGCGCGGTGCAGTTCGCCCCCGCGATCCGGCGCCGCTGGCCCGCCTGGCACCGCATCGCCGGCCGGCTCGCGCTGGTCGGGGCGGCCCTAGTCGTCTTCTCCGCGCTCTGGCTCACCGCCGCCTACACCACGCCGAGCGTCGGCGGGCTGGTCCTCGCCAGCTTCCGGGTCGCGGTCGCCTCGGCGATGGCGGCTGCGCTCGCGCTCGGCCTCGTCGCCATCCGCAAGCGCCAGGTCGCCCGCCACCGCGAGTGGATGATCCGGGCCTATGCCCTCGGCCTCGGCGCTGCCACCCAGATGCTCGTCCTCACGGTCGCCGAACTCGCCTCGGACAGCGCCCCCACCGAGTTGAACCGGGCCCTTCTGATGGGCCTCGCCTGGGGCATCAACCTCATGGTGGCGGAGTGGCACATCCACCGCTCCCGGGTCGCCGCAAGGATGGCGCCCGATGCGCGAACCAGCCGCGAACGCGCCGCGATCCACCACCGCGGGTATCGGTCCGCCCTCACCATCGAACCCATCATCACACCGTCGGAGACCCTGAAATGACGACCCACGAGACTGCCCGCTTCGCCCCGCCGCCCACCATGCGCGCCGCCGTCTACGACCGCTTCGGCGGTCCGGAGGTCGTGCGCCTCGCCGAGTTGGCCGTCCCGCGGCCGGGGCCGAATGACGTCCTCATCCGCGTTGTCGCCTCGACCGTCAGCGCCGCCGACCACCGCATGCGGGCGCGGGATCTGCCGCCGGGCATCGGCCTGCTCGCCATGCCGGTCGTCGGCCTGTTCCGCCCGCGGCGGCGGGTCCTCGGCATGGATTTCGCGGGCACCGTCGTGGCGGTCGGCACGGAGGTGACCCGCTTCGCCCCCGGCGACGAGGTGGTCGGCATGACCGGCAGTGCCTTCGGCGGCCACGCCGAGTTCCTGGTCCTTTCCGAGCAGGCCGCGATCGCCGCCAGACCTGCCGATCTTGCTCCCGAGGAGGCCCTGGCGCTCGTCTTCGGGGGCCACACGATCAGCGACTGCATTCGCCGCCGCGCCATCCGGCACGGCGACGCGGTTCTGGTCAACGGCGCCTCGGGCGCCGTTGGCAGCGCCGCGGTGCAGGTCGCGAAACACCTCGGCGCGCGCGTCACCGCCGTGGCCAGCGCCGGCAATGCCGGGCTGCTGACAATGCTCGGTGCCGACCGCGTCATCGATTATCGTGTCGAGGATTTCGCGGCGGGCGAGGCGACCTACGATGTCGTCTTCGACTGCGTCGGCAATGCCCCCTTCGCGCGCGTCGATCGCATCCTCAGGCCCGGCGGGGCCCTGCTGCAGGTCGCCGCCGACTTCAACGCCCTGATCGGTGCCAGGGGGCACACCCGCCGGTCCGGCAAGCTGGTGGCCCCCATCACCTTCACGCCTGCCGCCAGCGACGTCGCCTTCGCCACCCGCCTCCATCGCGAGGGCGGGCTGAAGCCGGTCATCGACCGCACCTACCGGTTCGACGATATCGTCGAGGCCCACCGCTACGTCGACACCGGGAGGAAGCGCGGCAGCGTCATCGTGCAGATCGCGCCCTCTCCCCGTCCGGCCGTCGCCCGTGCTCTCGCCCTGGCCGAACGCGCATGACCGACATCGTTCGCACCGTCATCCTCGTCGTCGTCCACACGCCCATCTGGGTCTGGGTCCTCTATGCCGCGCTGCTCATCCTCGGCTGGCAGCGCACCCGCGACGGCATCGTGCCGCTCTGGCGCCTGCTGATCCTGCCGGCCGCCGTGACGCTGCTTGCCTTCTCGAGCCTCATCGGCGCCGGCCTCGACGCCGTGTCCGCAACGCTTGTCGGCCTGGCCGCCGGCGCCTTGGCCGGCTGGCCGCTCGAGAGGCCCGGCTCGGTGCACCGCCTGGCCGGCAGCACGCTCTGGCTACGCGGCGAGTGGTTGTCCCTGGTCCAGATCGTGCTTGTCCTTGTCGCCCGCTACGCCCGCAGCGTCGTCGGCGCGATGGACCCGGTCCTCAGCGCCGACCCTGTCTGGAACCTGGGCACGCTCCTCGTCTGTTCGCTCCTCTCGGGAATCGTCCTCGGCCGCACCGCGTCGCGGCTGAGGGTCTACCTCACTGCCGGGTCCACCGCCCCGGTACCGCATGACCACAGAGCAGCGGAATGCGGTCGAAACTGACACCGACGCCTCCCCACCGCTCAATTGCCACGGCGGCGGCGGTATCGAGGTGTCGCCCTCAGCGCATGATGCGAGGAGCGCTCGGCATCGAGCTCGGCGTACCTCCGACCTGCTGCAGTCGCCCCGAGTTGACGGTTCGAGGACGTGCTTGCGACGCAGAGCCGCCGTGGCGTCGCCGGTGGCTACAGCCTCGGAACCGCTGCGGGTCGCATGGCGCGCCGTTGGGCGGCGATGCGGAAGGGTGCGTTGGGTGCGCCGTAGCCGCCATACGCGCCGCGACGCTCGACGATCTCGAAGAACAGTCCCTCGCCGAAGGTGCGGCTGTAGAGCTGGAAGAACTCGCCGGCTTCGTCGCGATCGTAGAGCAGGTTGTTGGCGCGCAGGCGTTCGATGAAGTCGACATCGAGCCGGAAGCGGGCCGCGAGATCGTCGTAGTAGTTCATCGAGACCGCCAGCGCTTCGAAACCATTGGCCCGCAGCGCCGCCGCTGTCGCGAGAATATCCCTGGTCCCGAATGCCATGTGCTGGATGCTTGCGCCGAATGCCTCGGTGACGAAGCGCCCCGCGAAGGTGCGGCCGTTCTCGGCGCCGTTGAGCGTGAGCCGCAGGCTGCCGGACTCGTTCTCGATGACCTGGCTACGCACGATTCCGGAGGGATCGAGGACGTCGACCATCGGGCTCTTCCGCGTCGCGAAGATCGAACCGTAGAACAGTACCCAGGTCAGCATCTCGTCATAGGCCATCGTCTGGGCGATGTGGTCCATGGCGGCGAGGCCGACATCCGACTGCACGGTCCGGTCCACCGGAACGAACTCGGTATCCCACACGCGGCCCAGATCGCCGTGCTCGTCGATGAAGTAGATGACCCCGCCGCCGACGCCGCGAATGGCCGGGATGTTGAGGTCGCCCCGGCCGACGGGCTGCTCGTGGATCGTGGCGCCCATCGCCACGGCGCGCCGGATCGCGGCCCCGACGTCGTCGACCTTGAGCCCGACTGCATAGGCCGTCGTGCCATGCGCCACGTAGGACGAGTGTGCCAGCCCCTCCCGTTCTGTGTTGAGCACGATGTTGATCGTGCCCTGTCGGTAGAGCGCGACGCTCTTGCGATGATGCCGGGCAATCCGGGAAAAGCCCATGCCGGCAAGCGCCAGGGCGAGCCTGGCACTCTCCTCCTCGCTCGTGGCGAACTCGACGAAGGCGATACCCTCGACGCCGACCCGCGGCGGTGCGGCCGGTGCGAACCCGAGCGCAGGCTCGGCACGGGCAACCTGGTCGACCAGATAGGCCAGCGCGCGGTGCCCATCGACGGCAATGGCCTTGGGCGATCCGCCGCCACGGAACTGGTCGTTGAACACCTCGAGCGAAAGCGGGCCGGCATAACCCGCCGCCAGGACCGCCCGCAAGAAGTCGGCGACAGCGAGGTCGCCCTGGCCGGGCATGTTTCGTAAGTGCCGGCTCCACTGCAGCACGTCCATGTCGATGCGGGGAGCGTCCGCCAGCTGGACGAAGAAGATGCGGTCGCCGGGGATCGACCGGATACCAAGCGGATCGATGCCGCGCGACAGGGTGTGGAAGCTATCGAGGATCAGCCCGACCTGTGGATGATCGGCCCGGCGGACGATCTCCCAGGCATCCCGGTGATCGCTGATGTGGCGGCCCCACGCGAGCGCCTCGTAGCCCACGCGAAGTCCACGCCGTGTCGCCCGCTCGCCCAGCTCGTGGAAATCGGCGGCACACCGGTCGATGCCCCCGAGCGCAAGCGGCGACACGCTCGAGCACACCAGCATCAGCTCGGCGCCCAGTTCCTGCATCAGGTCGAACTTGCGTTCGGCCCGATCCAGCGAGTGGGATCGGTACGGCTCGGGCAGGCCCTCGAAATCGCGGAACGGCTGGAACAGGGTGATCTCGAGACCGAGGTCCCCGACCATGCGGCGAACCTCGCGCGGGGTACCGTTGAAGGTCAGGAGGTCGTTTTCGAAGATCTCGACGCCATCGAACCCGGCCGCTGCGATCGCCTCCAGTTTCTCGGCCAGGTCGCCGCTGATTGAAACCGTGGCGATCGAAGTCTTCATGCGATCCTCCTAGGCCGCAGCACCGGCGAGGGCGGTGTCGATCTCGGCGACCAGCGCTGCCGTGCCTGACGCATCCAGCCCCTGCAACGGCGGCAGCACGTCGCGCCACACTGGGTCGAGCGTTGCGCCCATATAGGCCTTGATGGCGGGAACGACCGGTCGCGCCAGGACGGCCCGCAGCAGGCCGCCGATGCGCAGATCATCGACGCCGGAAACGAGCCGGCCCACCAACTCGGGTGCGAAATTGGCAAGCCCGCTGATTGCGCCGCTGGCGCCCAGCCGCACGGCAGCGGCAAGGTGGCCTTCGTTCCCCACGAGGATGGCGATGTCGGCATTCGCTCTGGCCAGCTTCTCGGTATAGGCCCAGTTGCCGCTGCTGTCCTTGACCCCGCCGATCACCGGTCCGAAGTCGCGGCGCAACCTGGCCAGCGAGTCGAGCCCCACCGTCACCCCGGTGAGCTGCGGGATGTTGTAGAGGATGACGTCGCGGGCGGGGGCCCCGACAGCATCGAGCGTCCGCGCGAACCAGGCATGGACGCCGTCTTCGCTCGGGTCCTTGAAGTAGAACGGCGGGGTCAGCAGTACCGCCGCGCACCCCGCTTCCATCGCCCGCCGGGCCTGTGCCGCCGCGTCCGCGATCGAAAGGCCGTAGACGCACTCGACCAGCTGGCCGGGCCGGACACCGCGCGCCGCCATCCGTTCGTAGAGTGCGGCCCGCATGGCGACGGGGATCGAGATACCTTCGCCGGTGGTGCCGAACGCCGTCACGGCCTGCATTCCGCGGCCGAGCAAAGTCCTGGCATGTGCGGCGTAACGGTCCCAGTCGATCTCGCCCGCGGCGGTGAACGGGGTGGTCATGGCCGCGCTGAGGCCAATCTTGCTGCGCAGGGGATGGCCGGATGGCTGGTTGGTCACGTCATCGTCCTTGGTCGTTGGTGGCCGCGCCGAGGAGGCGCTGCCGCAGGTGCTTTTCGGGGACATCGAGCCCGGTGAAGATCCGGAAGGCCTGGATGCCCTGGTGGAAGAACAGCTCGAAGCCGCTGATGGAGGCGAGCCCGGCCGCGGCCGCGTCGCGCAGGAAGATCGTGTCGAGCGGCGTATAGACGGCATCAAAGGCCCAGCTTGCGCCATTCAGGGCGGCGGCCGGCACCGGTGTTCCATCGTGGCCCGCCATTCCGACCGGCGTGCAGTTGATGACACCGTCCGCGCCGAGGACGGCCTCGGCCGCGCTCGGGTGAACCGAGACGCTCAGGCGCCGCGATGCGGCGGCCAGCGCCAGCGCGAGCCGGGCGGCGCGTGCCGCGTCCTTGTCGGTGATGTGCAGTTCGGTCGCTCCGAGTCCCAGCAGGCCGAAAGCGATCGCCTTGCCGACGCCACCGGCCCCGATCAGTGCGACCGGACCCGGCGCCACGGCGCCGAACGCGCCGCGATAGGCCGCCATGAAGCCAGTGAGGTCGGTGTTGTAGCCGTGTGGCCCCGAGGGCTCGAAAATGACCGTATTGACCGCGCCGACGTCCCGAACCAGCGGGTCGGGGGTGCGGACCTTGCCGGCGGCCAGTTCCTTGTAGGGATAGGTGATGTTGATGCCACGGTAGCCGCTCGCCGCGCATTGCTCGAACACGGCGTCAAAGCCCGTGCCCAGTTCGCGCGGGATCAGTCGATCATAGGTCGTGGGTACCCCGGCCAGCTCGCCGGCGATGCGGTGCAGGTCGGGTGCGCGCGAGCGGGCGATATTGTCGCCGATCAGTCCCAGGCGGACCGTCTGACGTCCGGCGGACGGTGATTGAACGGATGCGCTCATCCCTGGTACCCGAGCATTCGGGGCAGCCACAATACGATGTCGGGGAAAAGGGTCATGGCGAGCAGGGCCGCGAGCAGCGCCACCAGGTACGGGACCACCTCCCGCACGATGTCCTTGATGGCGATGCCGGTGGTGGCGTTGATGACGAAGAGCAGCATGCCGTAGGGCGGGGTGATGAGTCCGATCATGCAGTTGACCACCATCACCACGCCGAAATGGACGAGGTCGATGCCCAGCTCCCGGCAGGTCGGGATGAACAGCGGCAGGACGACGAGGATGATCGTCGTCGCGTCGAGCAGGCAGCCGAGCAGCAGGATGACGGCATTGGCCAGCAGGAGGAAGGCGAGCGGCGACAGGTCCATGCTGCCGAGCCAACCGGCGAGGAGGTTCGGGATATTCTCGGACGCCACGATGTAGTTGAAGATCAGCGCGCTGCCGATCACGAGTCCCACCGAGCCCGATGAGCGCGCGCTGTCGACCAGCACGTCGCGGAGGTTTCGCCAGCTCACCGAGCGGTAGAACAAGGCTGCCAGCAGCAGCGCATAGAGCGCCGCGATCGCGGCGGCCTCGGTCGGCGTCGTTGCCCCGCCATAGATTCCGGCGAGCAGGATCACCGGCATGAACAGTACCGGCAGCGCCCGAAAGGTGACCTTGGGCAGTTCGCGCACCGGGACCGGGTCTTCGGCAGGAATGTGGCGTCGGTGCGCGATCCACGTGGTGATTCCCATCATCACTGCCGTCATCAGCAGCCCGGGGATGACGCCGCCCAGGAACAGGTAGCCGATCGAGGTGTCCGAGATCAGCGCGTACATGACCATCGGGATAGACGGCGGGATGATCGGGCCGATCGTCGCCGAGGCGGCCACCACGGCGCCGGCCAGGCCCGGCGAGTAGTGCCCGCTCCTCAGCATCATGTTGATGCTCACCTTGCCCACCCCCGCCGCATCGGCTACCGCCGACCCCGACATCCCGGAAAACACGAGGCTGACGAGGATATCGACCTGGGCCAGCCCGCCGCGGAAGCGCCCGACCAGCGCCTTGCAGAAGCCGAGCAGCCGGTCGCTGATCGTGCCCTGGTTCATGATGTTGGCGGCAACGATGAACAGTGGCACCGCCAGCAGCACGAAGCTGTCATAGAGCCCTTGGATGCTCTGCTCGGCCGCGAGCCCGGGGTCGTGTCCCTTGACGAACAGGTAGAGGATCGCCGCGACGAACATCGAGAGCGCGATCGGTGCCCCGATGCCGGCAAGCCCGAACAGCGCGACCAGGCAGGCGCCGAAAGCAAGGCTGATCATTCGATGGTCACCTGTTCATGCGGCCGGGCAACGGCATCGGGCGCGGCACCGCGCAGCAACTCCCGGGCCCGCAACGCGTAGCGCGTGATGATGGCGACGGCGAAGATTCCGTAGACGGAGAAGACGATGTCGAGACGGATGCGCAGCGTGGCGCTCTTCTTGATCTTGTAGAAGCTGATGTAGTCCCAGGTCGCCGGCAGGGCGGCGAGGAAGCCGGCCAGGATGGCGACTGCCGTGACCAGCGCCAGGATACGGCGTACCCGCTGCGAGGCCGCAAGGTAGAACATGTCGAACTTCACATGGTCGCGGTCGTCTAGGATGAACGCCGCCCCCCAGAAGACCAGCCACAGCCAGGCCGTCAGGCACACTTCCAGCGTCCAGGCCAAGGGGTAGTTGATCACATACCGCGTGAAGATCTGGATCAGGAACGTGAGGAACATGACAGCGAGCAATCCCGCTGCCACGTCCTCAGCGCGCCGGCGCAACCACAGCGTCGCCGGTTTCATCGCGGGGATCAGCTGAGCCCGTTGACCTTGTCGAGCAGGCCATCGGGCCAGTCCTTGGCGAACGGGGACTCGAGATAGGCCTTCTGCACCTGTGCGCGGAACGCCTCGACGTCGGGCGTGTACACCTTGAGACCCTTGTCCTTGAAGAACTGCTCGAGCTCGGCCTCCAGCGCCAACTGGCGCTGCCGGCCGGTCTCGGCGGCGTCTTCGGCTGCCTTCTGTACGGCGGCCTGCTGCTCGGAGCTCAGGCCGTCCCACACCTTCTTGCTGAACGCAATGTAGTTCTGGTCGACCAGGTGGCTGGTCAGCACGATCTGCTGGGTGACCTCGTAGAACTTGGAATCGCGGTCGGTCGGCAGCGGGTTGTCCTGTCCGTCGATCGCTCCGGTCTGCAGGCCCGTGTAGACCTCGGTGAAGGCCATGGGCACCGGGTTGGCGCCGAGCGCGGAACCGAGGAACTGCCAGGCATCGGTGCCGGGCATGCGCAACTTGACGCCGGCGAGATCGGCCGGGGTTCTGATCTCCTTGTCGCCGCGCAGGTTGAGCTGGCGCCGGCCCAGGTACATCACCGCCAGCAGCTTCACGCCGAGCGTCTCCTCGACCTCCTTCTTCATCGGCTCCATGAAGTCGGCGGCGAAGACCTTCTTCTGGTGCTCGGCGTCGCGCAGCAGATAGCCGGCGGTGAAGATCGACCACGACGGGATCAGCGTCGCCAGTTCCTGTGGCGAGGTGATCGACATCTCCAGATTGTCGCGGGCGATGGCCTCGAGCTCGGTGCCCTGCTTGAACAGGGTGGCGTTCCAGTGCGGCTCGAAGGTCGCGAAGGACGCGACCGCCGGCCCGAATACCTCGGTCAACGCCACGGCACGCTGATCGGTTTCGGTGGCCGGCGACGACAGGCGCAGCAGCACCCCCTGGGCAAATGCTCCGGTCGACAGCAGCCCACCGGCCGTAACCAGCGCCGCGGCAGAGACGGACGTGCGCAGGAACGCGCGACGCGTGAAATTGGACATTGATTTCCTCCCTCGTCTGGACGCGGCCTCCACCGCGCCATCTGAGGGGAACAGTTGCACATGGCGCTGCATCAATCAACACGCAAGACAAGTTACGTCAGATGATACATGGTTCATCGGATGAAATCAGGCCGTCAGTCCGTGCTGCACACCGCCCTGCACATGCTTGCGCAAGACCGCCTGCGCCGTCTCCGAGTCGCGCTTGAGTGCCGCCTCAAGCAGTTCGCGGTGCTCGTCCGCCGCTATAGCGCCCCGGAACGTCAGCGAAATCATCTGATATCGCAGGTACTTGTCGAAGATCATGGCGTGCGTGTCCATCAGCACGCGCGAGCCGCAGGCCGAGATCAGCGCCTGGTGGAATTCCCAGTCATAACGCTTCCACTGCTCGGTCACCGAGCGGTCGCCTGCCAGCATCTTGGCTTCCATCTGGCTGAGCTTGTAGTGCGCCGCGACCACCTGCGCTTCCCAGTTGAGGTCGCCGGCCGCGAAGGATTGCTCGAGCGCGTAGCATTCGAGCAGTTCGCGCAGGGAGGCGATCTCCTTGAGGTTCTCCGGCGAGACCGGCGCCACTTCGAAGCCGCGCTGCCCCTCCGCCACCACCAGGCCCTCTGAGGCGAGGCGATTGAGGATCTCGCGCAGCGTCGAAATGCTCGCTTCGTAGTCCTTCTTGAGCTGCTCGAGCCTGAGCTTCCTGCCCGGCGCCAGGCGTCCGAAGATGATGTCGGTGCGAATGCGGCGATAGACGCTTTCGCCCACTGCCTCCGGCTGATTCAGGTCCAAGGCGGAATCCTCTGATGAACTTCCGAATATCATATCATGGTCGACGATCCGTTCCACCACCCGTTCCCGGCCTCCGGACCGGACCGAACAGCTCCGCCTCGGGCCGGGGACGTGCCGCGGCGCCGCACGTCCGCAGATGCTCCAGCCCCTCGGGACCTGTCGAGCACCGTCGCAGGCCTCGGCGATGCGAAGATCGGGACGTCGGGCAACCGGGCCCCGAACGCCGACTCCGCGCGGCGCAAGGCACCGGCCGCGCGGGCGAATGTGAAGCAGCGTTGTCCGCCGATGATCAGCCGACGGGGGCGTCTTCCCGGAGCAGCCCCAGTTGCTTGAGTTCGGCCCACAACTCGGCCGGCACGGGGTGCCGCATGGCGACGACGTTCTGCGCGATCTGGGCAGGACTGAGCGCGCCCGGGATGACCGAAGCGACCAGAGGGTGGTGCAGGGTGAACTGCAACGCCGTGGCGGCGAGGGAGACGCCGTGCCGGCCGCAGGCCGCGGCAATGCCCGCGATGCGCCCGATTTCGGCCGCGCTGGGATCGCGGTAATTGTACCGTGCACCCGGTACGGGCCCGGTCGCCAGAATTCCCGAGGCGAACACGCCACCGATCACGATGCCCACCCCACGCTTCTCGCAGAGCGGAAACTCGAGATCCAGAACGGGCTGCTCAGCCAGCGTGTAGGGCAGTGCAACCAGGAAGAAGTCAAGGTCGAGGGCGTCCAGAAAGCGGGGAATCGTGCCGAGCCGGTTGACGCCGGCCCCGATCGCTCCCACCAGCCCGGCCGCCCTGAGGTCCGCGAGTGCCCTCATGCCGCCGGTGGCTAGCTGTGCGAAATGGGCATCCACCAGCGCGTCCGACCCCAGGTTCGCCAGATCGAGGTCGTGGATCAGCAGCATGTCGATCCTGTTCATGCCCAGTCGCTGCAGGCTGTCCTCATAGGCCCGCATCACCCCAGCGTAGCTGTAGTCGTGGTGATGATCGAACTGCAGCCCGGCGGGCCAGGCGCGGCTGCTGGCGGCAAAGCCGGCCGCGTCGGGCGGTGCCCTGAACACCCGGCCCACCTTGGTGGACAGGCGCAGTTCCTGCCTCGGCTGGCGCAGGAGATAGTTGCCCATGCGTCGTTCGCTCAGCCCGCGCCCGTACCATGGCGAGGTATCGTAGTAGCGTATGCCGAGATCCCAGGCCGCCGCCATGGTCGCCTCGACTTCGGCATCGCTGAGCGTCACGAACAGATTGCCGAAAGGCGCGCCGCCTAGCCCCAGGCGGGGCAGCATCACCTTCGTGCGCCCGAGCGGGCGCTGCTCGAAGGGATCCATGATCTCAGCTGCCGGCCGTTCCGAAGGCAACCGGCTCGGGAACGAGCTGAGCCAGCAGGACCTCGATCTCGCGCGCGGTCACCGGATCGATCCGGGTGGTCGGGTTGCGGACGAGCGCCGACCGGATGACACCCCGACGGACCAGGAGCTGCTTATGCAGCGCATAGAAGATGTCGCCACCCTGTGCGCCCAGGCGGTTGATGGCCATGATGGTCGCGTCGAACCGTTGCCGCGCCGCAGCCTCGTCGCCCCGCCGGAAAGCGTTCCAGACGGCCACGAAGTCCTCGGGCTGACTGGCGAACGGCATCGTCCCCAGGGCGCCGCGCCGGAGTTCCTCGATGAAGTAGCTTCCGCCGGCGCCACCGAAGATGGTCAGTCTTTCGCCGGCCTCGGCCGACATCGCCGCCACCTTGCTGGTGACGGGCAGGGTCTCGACCTTGATGTAGCGGATGTTGGAGCAGGCCTCGGCGAGCCGCAGCGCCAGCGCCGGGGAGATCGGCCCCTGCGGCACGTCCTGCAGGATGATCGGGATACCGACCCGCCTGTCGATCGACACGTAGTAGTCGAAGATTTCCTCGGCGCTGACGGGCATGAAGGTCGGCGGAATGACCATCAGCGCGTCAGCTCCCGCCGCCTCGGCCAGTCGTGAGAAGTGGATGGCCAGGTCCGTTCCCGCGGCGCCCGTGTTGATCACGATCGGCACGCGCCGGCGCGCTGCCACGACCACGCATCGGGTGACTTGTGCCCGCTCCGCCTCGTTGAACTTGAAGATCTCGCTGCCCAGCGCCACGCCCAGTCCGTGGACACCGGCCGCGATGTTGAACTCGACCAGGCTGGCGAGACTTTCTTCGTCCAGTCGGCCATCGTCGTGGAACGGGGTCAGCAGGATCGGCACGACGCCGTGAAGCGGGGGCAGGGACATGTCGGGGCTCACGGCTTGGGATCCTGCTTGTCAGTCGGCATGGAAGACCTCCTCGAGCGGTTCCTGCCAGGGTGAGAAATCCGGGTTTGTCTCCATATAGGGCGCCATCATCTCCCACCACTTCCAGACGATCGGTTCGATCGGTTCACCCGGCACCGGCGGTGCGACCCGCTCCTGATAGGCAAAGAGCAGCAGCCCGTAGCGGTAAATCGAGAAGTTCCGCGTCCCGTTGCGCTGCATGAGATCGAGCATCTCGGGCCAGATCTCGTCGTGCTTCTGTTTGTAGATGTCCTCGCATCCCGGCTTGAGCCTCATCACCCATGCTACCCTCATCGGCTCCTCCCTCAGGCGCGACGCCGGACGGATGGCTCCGCCGCGCCGACCAGCGGCCAGGCGCCTCGATAGCCCAGCCGTCTGCTGACCGTCCCGCAGGCTTCGTTCAGCATGTCCACGAGCGGCATGATCGAGGCTCCAGGCAGCTTCGGCGAAACGCCGGTAATGCTGAGCGCGCCCACCGCCCGGGCATTGTTGTCGAGGATGGGAACGGCGACGCAGTAGACACCCGTGACGACTTCCTGGTCGTCGATGGAATAGCCGCGCTCCCTGATCCGGGCCATTTCCTGGCGCAGCGTGGCGGCATCCGTGATGGTGCGCGGCGTGTGGGCCGGCAACGGACCTGCCAGAACCCGCTGCTGGTCGCCCTCTGCCATATAGGCCAGCATGGCCTTGCCGCCGCCGCCGCAATGCAATGAACCGCGCGAGCCTATCCGCATGTCTAGCTGCATGCCCTCGCTGCCGCGCACCTTGTCGACACAGATGCCGTGCAGGCCGCTCAGCGCGTTGACATTGACCGTCTCCCGCGTTGCCTCGGCGATCCGTTCGGCGAACGGTCGACACAGCGCCGGCAACTGGATCCGCTCAAGCTGCACTCCGGTGATCTCGAGCAACCGGAACGACAGCTCCCACTCTGCCGCGGAGTTCCTCTCCACGATGCCTTCCTGTTCGAGATCGAGCAGCAGACGGTGCACCGAGCCCAGGGGCAGCCCGAGCTGGCCGGCGATGGCGCGCACACCCATCGGGCTCTTGCGGGCCAGCAAATCCATGACCTGCACACTGCGCCTGATGCTCGACATGAAGTCTCCCGTCCCTCACCTACCAGAACTTCTTTTCGAGGGACGTCGGATCGATGAGGTTGTCGTCGATGTAGTCCCACACGATCTCGTATCCCATGCCGGGTCCCGTCGGCATGTGCACATAGCCTTGGGCATCGATCTTGTCGCAGGTATTCTTGAGGTAAGGGTGCGGGGCATCGTAGTCCACGCCGGGGGCCAGCAGTCCCTTCTCGTAATATTCCGAGGTATCCTCGGATGTCGCGCCGATGACCTGGAGATTGCCCCAGCCGGCCATGTGCATCTCGCAACGCAGGCCATAGGCCTCGCAGACGATCGCCGTCTTGCGTGCCCCGGTGATGCCGCCGCGCACCACGTCGATCCGGCTCATGTCGCCGGCGCCGCGCAGGATCCATTCGGCCCGGCTGAACACCCCGCCTGCGACGATTTCGGGCGACAGGATCGGAATCGTCAGTTCGCGGCTGAGCCTTACGTAGCTCTCCACGCGGTACTCGGGCATCGGGTGCTCGTACCAGTAGTAGTTGAGCTTTTCGAGTTCACGGCCGACCTGGATGGCCTCCTCCATGGTCATGTACGTGCCCCACGGGTCATACATGAGCACGTATTCCGGCCCGACCGCCTCGCGCACCAGGTGGATGGTCTCGATGTCCGCCTTGATGTTGGATGGCCGTCCCGGGGTCGGCTGCCCGGTCTCCGGGTTCCAGAAATAGTGCGGGTGGATCTTGTAGGCGACGTAGCCCTCGGCCTTGCAGGCGAGTGCGTGCTCGGCATAGACGCGAGGTACGCCAATGTTCGGATAGGTCGAGGCATAGGCCTTCACCTTCTGGCGCCCGGCTCCGCCCATCAGCTTGTAGACGGGGGTGTTGAAAGCCCGACC
Source organism: Devosia sp. (assembly GCA_041916695.1). GTDB lineage: Bacteria > Pseudomonadota > Alphaproteobacteria > Rhizobiales > Devosiaceae > Devosia_A. The sequence continues at coordinate 228,445 of JAYRZA010000002.1, forward strand.
CGCAAGGTCCCACAATGCGTTGTCGATGACGCTCGCTACGTTTTCGGGGATGTTGGCGACCCACATGCGAGGCATCGGCCAGGGCGATGACGGCGCCGAAGTGCCGGGTGATGTGGCGAGCTTCCAGGACGATCTGGGTCGTTGTCTGGTCCGGCATGACATGTCCCGTGCGTTCTATATATGGAACAGGCGTCCCATATACAGAACGCTATCCAGTCGGGTCGTGAGCTGTCAAGCTACGGACGAGGGGCGGCGGCAGCCGGGACACCAAGGTCAGGACCGGGATCGCTGGCCACCAGCCTTCGCCTGCTCACGGCACGGGTCGCCGTCAGCAGGGCCGAAGGCACGTCACGCCGAACGGGCGGTACGCAGATCGGCGTCGAGCTTCGGTATGTTGCCGGCGCCCTGGGCATGTCGGTGCGGACCCTCAAGGCGGTCTGCGGCCACCATCATCCCGATTGAAATAAGTCGGCGGAGGTGTGACCGCAGCGGGGAACCAGAGAACTCTCGACCTCTCCCTTACCAGGGGGGCGACCGCCAGACGAAACGGGCCTCGCCAGCGCAAGTCATGGCAGCGGGTAAGCTACTGAGTATTCGGCACCAGTTCTACCGGGAATTGACCATCCGATCCTCTGCCAACGTGCATCCGACAAAGATACTTCCGAACGCGAACTTTATTGGCAACGACTGCTGGTCAGTCTCGCGGCCGACATGGCAGTCTTGCTCTGGGGCACTGCGGGAAGCCAGGCGGATCCGGACGCGCCGCCTAGAGAGACGCATGATCAGCGAGGTGCACTGATGGTCTCGAAGCTTGGAGTTGCCTTTTGCGGGCCCGTCCAACGAATGTAGTCTGACCTACGCCGCGAAGAGTCCAACCCCACCAGCATGTTCGAGCGTTTTCAGACCTTCTTGCAGCGCTGTGTGTCCATCGACTTGGAGGTGAACCCCGCGACCGCCTCGGTGTTTGCGTTTGCTGCGGTCCGCAGCGACGGTAGCCCGGCGATCGTTGGCCGGAAGGGCTACACCTCTGCCGCCCTCGATCGGCTCGAGCGGGAACTGTCCGATGCGCCTTACTTGCTTGGCCACAACATCATCCGCCACGACCTGCCGCATCTGGTCGCCTTGCGGCCGCGGCTGGCGCGGCTGTTCGGATCGCCGATCGACACCTTGTGGCTCAACCCCCTGGCGTTTCCGCGCAACCCCTACCACCATCTGGTCAAGCACTATCACGATGGCCGCCTGCAGGCGGGCCACATCAACGATCCGGAACTGGACGCCCGACTGGTGTTCGAGGTTCTGCACGATCAGTTGGGAGCGCTGCAGCAGCAGCATTCAGACCGACCGGACGTGATTTTGGCCTACCACTACCTCACCACTCGCATGGAGAATGCGGCCGGGTTCGATTCTGTATTCCGAGAGGTCCGGGGTGCCCCTGTCCCCGGGCAAGCCGAGGCACGTGAGGCGATCGCACGGCTCCTGACGGGACAGGCCTGTCAGTCCGCTCTCGGCCAGGTCCTTGACCGGGCTTGCGAGCCCGCAGCTTGGTTGGCCAACGGCCTATGCGCTCTCGTGGATCCTCGTCGCGGGCGGCGATTCCGTGATGCCGCCCTGGGTGAGGATGCAGTTTCCAGAAGCGGCCCGGATCGTCCAGCAGTTGCGGGATGCCGCCTGCAACCGCCCCGATTGCGCGTGGTGCCGGGAACAGAACGATCCCATCCGGGCGCTGTCCCGCTGGTTCGGCTTCGATGGATTTCGGCCGCAACCGGTCGATGAGATGGGCCGCCCGCTGCAGGAACGGATCGTCGACGAGGCGATGCGCGGCGCCAGCATCCTCGGCATCCTGCCGACTGGCACCGGCAAGTCCGTCTGCTACCAGATCCCGGCGCTGTCGAGATTTGAGAAGACCGGCGCATTGACAGTCGTGATCTCGCCCCTCGTCGCGCTGATGGGCGACCAGGTACAGGGCATGGCGCGCGCCGGCATCGCGTCGGCCGTCACCGTCAACGGCATGCTGTCGATGCCCGAGCGGCAGGACGCGCTCGACAAGGTGCGGATGGGCGACGCCTCGATGCTGCTGATCTCACCGGAACAGCTTCGCAGCAACTCGGTGCGGTCCGTGCTGAAGCAGCGCGAGATCGGGCTGTGGGTGCTGGATGAAGCCCACTGCGTGTCCAAGTGGGGACACGATTTCCGGCCCGACTATCGCTACATCGCGCGCTTCATCAAGGAGAGCGCCGGCGATGGGACGCCCGCTCCGGTGCTGTGCCTGACCGCCACCGCCAAGCCCGAGGTGGTGCGCGACATCCGCGAGCACTTCCGGTCGCGGCTTGGGGTCGGGTTGCTGCTGCTCGATGGCGGGGCGGTGCGCACCAATCTCAGCTTCGAGGTGCGAAAGACCAATCGCGGTACCAAGCTGGCCGACATACTCGATGTGATCGAGGCCAAGCTGCCACGTGAAGGCGCATCCGGAGCCATCGTCTATTGCGCCACCCGCAGCGCCACCGAGCGGGTCGCCGCCTTTCTCAAGCAGCAGGGACTGTCGGCGGAGCACTTTCATGCGGGATTGTCGCCCGATGAAAAGCGCGGCATCCAGGAGCGCTTTCGCATCGGTGACTTGCGCATCATCGTCGCCACCAACGCCTTCGGCATGGGGATCGACAAGCCGGACATCCGGCCTTGACGAAACCGCTGGTCAGATCGGTACTACCGCCATGGACGGTGTCGTAGTGTCCGCCGCTGAGCCCCACGGTTGCGTTGAACTGAAGAGGCCCGAAGTTATATCCGAGGCCGACTTCGCCCAGGCCCGATGTACCGTCACGTTGGTCATGTCCATCCCGTGCGATGTCGCCGCCTATCCAGGACAACAGCCGCCCTGGCGCGGAACGCCGATCTAGCGGCCCACTGCCGGCCCCGTTGATAATCAAGCCGAGCCCCTGCACCGTGGAGGCACTGGCGGCTCCGGTGCCGCCCAGGCTGGCACCAAGGTCGTCGAGGCCGATGAGGCCCGGACCGCCGGACGGCGGATCGGTCGGCTCACTCTCGCCAGGGTCTGAATCGGACGGATCAGGGTCAGGATCAGGAGGATAGGGGGTTTCGGAGCAGGATCCGGTGCCGCTGCCGCGAGCGACAAATGCCTGCCCGTCGGTCAGTTCCCCCACCACGACACTGCCGTCGCAGTTGGTGGCGCGCGCGATGCGGGTGACATTGGATGCTATGATCGCCCCCTCGGCACGCAGCCAGTCTTCGACGGTGAGCATGCCCTCATCGTCCGTCCACCGGAACCCCCGGTAGGTGTAGCTCTGATCCTGTCCCTCGCCGACGATGACCAGGCCGTTGCCGGAAATGCCGTGGGCCTGGGAGGCCCCGAAGGCGTTGGCGATGCTGCCCAACTGGAAAAGGACTCCGTCGTTCCAGCCGACCGCGACGGTCTGATAGACACCGGAGGCCCCAGCGATGATGTTGCCGTCGTCAGAGACATCAGTGGCCCAGGCGTATGGCGCCGGGGCACCGTCGAACGGCTTCGGAATGGTCTGCAACTGTTCGATGCCCGCTTGCTGGGTCCAGCGGAACGCCCGCGCGCCGCCTGCCTGTACAGTTCCCACGATCACGGAACCGTCAAACGAGGCGGCCGCGGCGGAGCCGGACGTCTGTCCCTCGAGGGTGCCCAGGTCCGACATACCCTCCCGCTCGGTCCAGCGGAACGGCAAGGCCGTTCCGGTACCGTCATAGGCCGCCCCGACGACGACCACTCCGTTGCTCGAAATGCCGTTCGCCTCGGACACCAGCCCGCCAAGGGTCCCCAGATCGATGAAGCCGCCCGACGATGTCCAGAGATAGGCGTGCCGCCCTGCCGAAGCGCCGGCAAGCAAAGGGGCCGTTGCCGCGCCGACGACGACGGTGCCATCACCGGAAATTCCATTTGCCGTGAACCAGTTCTCGTTCGGCGCGTCGCCATCGGCGACGCCGCCCAGGTTGGCGACGCCGTCTGCTTCGGTCCAGACAAAGCCACGGGCCGCGACCGAGGAAGCCCCCATGGTCCCGACCACTGTCGAGCCGTCCGCCGAGACCGCGTTGGCCCGCGCAGTGGAATGGTCGCCGGTGGGGGGCAGGCCGATCAACTCCTGCCCACTCGCCGTCGAGTTCGCGTGCACCGCGACCGACAGAGCGGCGACGCCCGCGAGAACAATGCCAGCCAGTCTATGCAACTCGACCCCCCGCATTCCAGCGTGGGCCACAAGGCTAGGGATCGCGATACCGGGCGCCATCCCCTGAACAGGGGAGATCGCTGCGATCTTGTAGACGTCACGACCTCAATTCGACGCTATAAGCGGGCTGTCACGGAGGGCTGTTTCGAGGAAATCGCGGGGTGAGGGGCCGACCTACGCCGGTCGTGGTGCTGCTGGTCTACCTGGCCGTTGCCGGTCTGTTGGCAACGGCGACGTTGATCCTCGCCGTTCACCAACCCTGGCTGGGTCTGACATTGCGGGTCGACGATCAGGCGGGTCTGCGGATCGCGGCCGTGGCACCCGATGGCCCCTCCGCCGCGATCAAGGCAAATTCCCGGCTGGTGGCAATCGGGGATACGGCCGGCACTCTGCTCAGCCTCGAGCCGTCGGACCTAGTCGACGAACCCGACGAGGCTGCCACCTATGCACAGATGGACAGATTTCTGGCGCGGCAGGGTCAGTTCGCCGCGCTGCTGCGCGGCCCCGGCCTGCAGTTGGTGTTGGCAGACGGGCAACGCGTCACCGTCACCCCGGCGGCCTCGCGGCCGATTGCCAGCCTGCCACCGATGTTCTGGATCCTGTTGCTGGTCGGACTGCTCGGGGCTGTGATCGGCGGGTGGACGCTGGGCCTGCGGCCGGCAGATGCAAGCGCGCGGCTGTTTGCAGCCAGCACCGGAGCCCTTCTACTGTCGTTCTTCCCGGCGACGATCTACATGCATCGCGAGTTGGCCTTGCCGGAAGCGATGTTTCGACTGCTATCGTCCGTGAATATTATGGGCTCGATGGCGTTCGCCGTTGGGCTCCTGGCGCTCTTTCTCATCTATCCGAGACGCCTGATGGGGCCGGCATTGCCGACGTTGGTAGCCGCCGGACTGTTCGGCCTGTGGCTCGCCGACGCGTTGCGACTGGGGCTGTTCGAGGGACCTGGCGGTGGACGCTATCTCACCACCAGTATTGTTGCCCTGGCGGCGCTCACGGCTGCCGTCGCGCAGTATCGGATGTCGCATGGGAATCCGCTGATGCGTGCCGCCATACTCTGGCTGGCATTGTCGATTGCCGTCGGAACGGCAGTGTACATCATCGCATTTACTGTTCCGACGCTGCTTGGTGCTGGCGCCTCGGTTCCGTCCAGCGCCGGCTACCTCCTGGCGATCCCTATCTTTGCCGGCATAGCGATCGGTATTGCGCGATACCGCCTGTTCGAGCTCGAGATCTGGGCCTTCAGGATATTCTTCTATCTCGTCGGGGTTGCGGCGCTGATGCTTCTCGACCTGTTGCTGGTCCTCGCTCTGACCCTGGATCAAGTACAGGCGCTGGGTCTCTCCCTTGGCGTCGTCGCGCTCTTCTACCTGCCGCTGAGAGGCGCACTGGCACGACGTCTGCTCCCAGGGGAGCGCACACGCGGGGAGCATTTCCAGTCGGTAGTGGATGCTGCCCTCGCGCCGACGCCGGCCGAGCGCAACGCACGCTGGCAGAGTGTTCTGCGCGAGGTCTTCGATCCGCTGAATGTCGAGGTCACCGGCAATCGGCAACAGCGCGTGGAGCTCGCTGAGGAAGGACTGACCCTGCTGGTCCCCGGTCACGTCGAGCTGGCGCCATCAAGACTGTCGTACGCCGGTCACGGCCGGCGGCTCTTCTCGCCGCGCGACGTTGAGCTGGTCGAACAACTGCTGGCCCTGCTCAGGCACTCCATTGACAGCCGGGCTGCCTACGAGCGCGGCACGATGGCCGAGCGGATGCGCATCGCGCGGGACATGCACGACAACATCGGGGCGCGACTGCTCAGCGCGCTGCACAGTACCGATGCCGACCGCAAGGACGCGATGGTGCGGGAGGCCTTGCTTGATTTTCGAAACATAATCAATAACCTGGGTGGTGCGGAACAGTCTCTCGAAGCCGTACTGGCGGATTTGCGTCTGCAGACGGCTGATCGGCTGGCGGCGGCCGGGCTGACATTGCGCTGGATGGCCTCCGAGGACGGACACCAGTCTCCGATCTCGGCGGAGGCGGCGCACACATTGCGTTCGACACTGCGCGAGTCGGTGAGCAACGCCATCCGACACGCAGGCGCGCGTCAGGTTAGCGTGGAGGTGATGCGTCGCGGAGATACCTTGACACTCGGGATCACCGACGATGGCAAGGGCCTGCCTGCCGACGCAACGGGAGGGGGGATAGGTCTGGTCAGTATGCGGAACAGGATCGCTGCGCTCGGCGGCACGCTAGAACTCGAGAGCGCATTTCCTGGCCTGCGCGTAGCCGCGGTATTCCCCTGCGTGGCCGGTGCCACGCAATGAAGCGGATCCTCGTTGTGGAGGACGTGGCCGAGACGCAACACTGGCTTGCCGGCATTGCGACGGAGGCATTTGGCGAGGTCACCGTCGCCAGGGCGGCGACTCTGCGTCAGGCCCTGACCTTCGTGGAACGCGAGACATTCGACATCGCGCTTATCGACCTAGGCCTCCCCGACGGATCCGGAATCGACATCTTGAGGAGTATTCGGCGAGGCAATGCGGACACCCTCTGCGTGGTCACGACGGTCATGGCGGACGATGCCAGCATCGTTGCGGCGCTGTCGGCGGGTGCCAACGGGTACCTGCTCAAGGAGCAGACGCCGGAGCGCATAGCAGGTCAGTTGCGACAGTTGGCGGAGGGCGTACCGGCACTATCCCCCTCGATTGCGCGTCGGATCATGGAGCACTTCCGCTACACCGGGCCGGCCGACAACAGCGAGGACTCACTAACTGGCCGCGAGCGCGAGGTTCTGGCGCTGATCGGCAGGGGGCTGCGCAACGGCGAAGTCGCACAGCAGCTGGCCATGGCCGAGAGCACCGTGGCGACACACCTCAAGTCGATCTACCGCAAGCTCGGCATTACCTCACGGGCAGAGGCTTCGTGGCATGCCGCAAGGCTCGGCCTATCGCCGGGCGGCAACCAAGGCCGAACCTGACACCGGACGTCAATGGCCCCCGGGCGGCAACAGGCGGCCGGGCAGTGACCGAAGCAAGCCACCGCACGATGTATCCCGCACCAGAAAGGGTACCCATGCAGACGCGCGGCCACCATTCCTATTGAACCGTTTGCAATCCATTTGAAAACGTTTAAAACGGACAATGTGGCTGGAGGAGACCCACGTTGGCTGGACTGACACTGCGCGAACTGGCCGCCAGGCTCGACGTTTCCGTGGGTACGGTATCCCGGGCCCTCTCGGGCGACCCGGCGATTGCCCTCAAGACGCGGGAGCGAGTGGCGCGGGCGGCGCAGGAGTTTGGCTACGTCCCCAACGTTGCGGCGCGGCAGCTGGTGCTGGGCCGCTCGGGCTTCGTTGGCTTCGTCATGCCGGTCCGCGGGCCCAACTTCATCGACTCCTATCTCGGCGAATTCCTGACCGGTCTCGGAGAAGGCTTGGTCGAACACGGCATGGACCTGTTCATTGCCACGGTGCCCGCGGGACGCTCCGAGCTCTCGGTTTTGCGGCACGTGGTCGAGTCCGGCCGAGCGGATGGTGTGGTGGTGCCCCGCATCGGCGAACGCGACGAGCGGCTGGCCTATCTCCTGGAGCGCAAGTTCCCGTTTGTCGCCCACGGGCGTCTGCTCGATCCCTCGGTGCCGTTCAACTGGCTCGATGCCGACAGCGCCTCGGCCTTCGCCGAGGCCTTCGATCTGCTCTACGGACTTGGACACCGCCATCTCGGGCTGGTCAGCATCTCCGACCCGATGACCTTCCGCCATCTGCGCGAGCGGGGGCTGCGCGATGCGATCTCGCGACGTGGCGACCCCAGTGTTATCCTCGATGTGGTCAGTGCGCCGCGCTTTGATCGCGGCGCAACGGTGGCCGCGATCAACACGCTGATCCACGCCGAGCGCAGGCCGACGGCGATCATCGGGCTGTTCGACGAACTGGCCCTCACCATTCTTGAGGAAGCGTCGCGCGCTGGCCTTTCCGTGCCGCGCGATCTTTCGGTCGTCGGCTTCGACAATATCACCGCGGCAGCCTACGCGCCGCCCGGGCTCACCACCTTCGAGGCCCGCACGCGCGACTCTGCCCGCGAGATCGCGGCGATGCTGGTCGGGGTGATCGAAAAGAAGGCGGGTCAGCCGGTGACGCGGCTCGTTTCGCCCAAGCTCATCACGCGGGCCAGTCACGGTCCGGCGCCCGAGACCATCAGGAGAATCTGACGTGCTCAACAAGGGAGGAATAGTATGAGCAAGACGTTGAGTAGGCTGGCGATCGCCGCGATGGCGGCCGGGCTCACGGCAAGTGCGGCCAGTGCCCAGGTGCTGTTCTGGTCGAACCAGGCAGTACCCGTCGAGGAAACCCAGAAGATGCGCGAGCAGGTGCTGAAGGACTTCCCGGGCGGCGTCGACTTCCAGCCGCAGGAACCGGGGCCATTCATCACACGCATCGAGGCCGAGCGCGACGCAGGCAGCGGCAGCATCGGTGTCGTCGGGGGGCTCTATGGCGAACTGTCGACCTATGCCGACGCCTGGATCGACCTCTCCGACGTCGATCTCGGCAGCGTGAAGCCGAGCCCGGCCTTCATGGAGTTGGGCAAGCTCGGCACCAGCGAGCAGAAGTTTCTGCCCTGGATGCAGGCGACCTACGTCATGGCCGCCAACAAGCAGGCGCTACAGTATCTGCCCGAGGGAGCCGACCTCGGAGCGTTGACCTACGACCAGTTGATCGACTGGGCCAGGGCCACGGCCGAAGCGACGGGCTCGCCGAAGTTCGGCTTTCCAGCTGGGCCCAAGGGCCTGAAGCATCGCTTCTTTCAGGGGTTCCTGCTGCCGGCCTTTACCGGTTCGACGGTGACCAAGTTCCGCTCGGCCGAGGCCGAGACGGCCTGGACGTCGTTCAAGACCCTCTGGCAGTACACAAATCCGGCTTCCACCAACTACGACTTCATGCAGGAGCCGCTGCTCACCGGCGACGTCTGGATCGCCTTCGACCACATCGCGCGTCTGGGCGAGGCATTCAACCAGAGGCCCGACGATTTCGTCGCCTTCCCGGCTCCGGCCGGTCCCAAGGGCCGTGCCTTCATGCCGGTGCTCGCGGGGATCGCCGTTCCGTCGACGGCACCGGATGCCGCCAAGGCGAAGGAACTCGTGGCCTACATGATGCAGCCTGCCCAGCAGGTTGCCACGTTGATCGCCACGAATTTCTTCCCGACGACCGATGCACCCTTGCCGGCGGACCTGCCGAACGCGGCCAAGGCCCTAGGACCGGCCGTCACGGCGATGACCAGTGCCCCGGATGCCCTGCCGGCCCTGCTGCCGATCGGGCTAGGCGACAAGGGGGGACTGTTCAACCAGGTCTACGTGGACACGTTCGAACGCGCCGTGCTTGGAGGACAGGACCTCCGCCAGGTGCTCGATCAGCAGGCGGAAGCGCTGCGGGCTGTGATGAACGAGGCCGGTGCGCCGTGCTGGCTGCCCGACGCACCGTCGCAGGGAGCCTGCCCGGTCGACTGATCCTCCCGGCCTGCCGCCCGGGGTTCGGCTCCGGGCGGCGCCACTCCCGAGGGACAAGCGATGAACCAGAGATACCTGCCATATCTCCTGCTGGCCCCGGCCACGCTGTTCCTGCTCGCCTTCTTTCTCTATCCATTCTTGCAGATTGCCGTGCAGGCCTTCACCACCGAGGGCGGCCTGACGCTGAAGCATTTCCAGACCATGGCCGGCAACTGGAAGTTCTGGCCGACGCTTTGGAATACCATGATCCTCGCCGCCATCGTGGTGCCGCTGCAGCTCGTCATGGCGCTGAGCATGGCCTCGATCGTCGCTAAGCTGCAGACCGGTCGCGGCGCCATTCTCTATGTCTTCTCCATTCCCCTCGGTCTCTCCGATCTGGCCGCCGGCATCATCTGGCTGGCGATCTTCGAGCAGTCGGGTTTCCTCAATTCGATGCTTGTGGGGCTCGGCGTTATCGCCAAACCGGTCCTCTTTCTGGGCTACCAGAACGTATGGGTGATCTTCGTCGCGGTGATCCTCGCCGAGTTGTGGCGTGCCACGGCCATTGTCATGGTCATCCTGGTGTCGGGCATGGGGCTGATCCCCAAGGAGTACTACGAGGCCGCCGAAGTCTTCGGCGCCGGGCCGTGGAAGCGGTTCCTCAAGGTTACGCTCCCCATGCTTCGGCCGAGCATCCAGACCGCCCTGATCTTGCGCACCATCGCCGCCTTCGAGGTCTTTGCCGTCGTCGTTGCCCTTGGTGGCACCACCCTGCCGGTCCTGACCGGGGAGACCTTCAACTGGCAGTTCGCGCTCCAGGACAAGAGCGTCGCAGCCGCCTATGCCTTGGTGATCCTTGCCATTTCAATTGCCGCGACGCTGCTGTTCCTTCGCCTGCTGCGTACGCCGAAGGGGGCGACCCCATGATCGTGAAGGCGACAGGACCGGCCGACTCGCCCAGGCCGGTCTCGGACATCACCCGCGTGGGGCGCTTTCTCTTCGTCGCCAGCATCGTGGTGCTCTGTGCCTGGGTGCTGGTGCCGATCTATCTGCTCTTGGTCAACACGCTCTCCGCGCCGCAGGAGGTCACGGCCTTCCCCAAGACCGGGGTTCCATCCTTCGACCTCGGCTCGGTTCAGTTTTTCCTCGGCTTTGCCGGGGTCCTGGGGGCGTTGTGGAACTCGCTGCTGGTCGCCCTCCTCACCATGGCGCTCTCGATCGGCATCGGCGCGCCGGCAGGCTATGCGCTGAGCCGGTTCGATTTCCCGGGCAAGTCGGCCTTCCGCATGCTGGTGCTGATGACGCGGGCCTTCCCCTTGCCACTATTGGCTCTGCCGATCGCCGTGATGTTCATCCGCGTCGGTCTCGACGATACGCCGGTGGGCCTCGCGCTCGTCCACACCACGCTGGCCATCCCGTTCTCGGTCCTCATTACCTTCTCGATCTTCTCGGGCATTCCGCTCGAGCTTGAAGAGGCGGCCTGGACCCTGGGCTGCAATCGACTGCAGGCGTTCCGCAAGGTCGTGCTGCCGCTGGTGCTGCCCGGCCTTACCGCATCGGCCGTATTCGCCTTCACCATCTCGTGGAACGAAGTCTTCGCCGCGGCAGTCCTGACGGTGCAGAACCGCACGTTGCCGGCCTTCCTGCTGCAGAGCCTCTCGGTTTCACCGATGCATCTGCGCTTTGCCGGTGGCGCAGCGCTGGTCATTCCGGCGCTCGTCTTCATCTTTGCCGTCCGAAAGTACCTGTTTGCGATGTGGGGCATCGCCAACCGCTAGGAGTCTGCCGTGGCCGAGATCGCCATCAAGAGCGTCGCCAAGAGCTTCGGGGCCTTCCGTGCCCTCCAGTCGATCGATCTGACCATTGCCGACCAGGAGTTCATGGTGCTGCTCGGCGCCTCTGGCTGCGGCAAGACCACCTTGCTCAGGATCATCGCCGGTCTCGAGACTCCGACCGAGGGCGAAGTATGGATCGGTGGGCGCCGCGTCGACCGCCTGCCGCCGCGCGAGCGCGGCATCGCCATGGTGTTCCAGAACTACGCGGTCTTTCCGCACCTCACTGTCTTCGAGAACATCGCGTTCGGGCTGCGCATGAAGAAACTGCCGCAGGCAGAGGTAGTGCGCCGGGTCAATGGCACCGCTGAACTGATGCATATCGAGCAGCTGCTCAAGCGCTACTCGGGACAGTTGTCGGGTGGGCAGCGGCAGCGGGTCGCTGTGGCACGGGCGCTCGCCATGGAGCCCGACGTCATCCTGATGGATGAGCCGCTCTCCAACCTCGACGCGCTGCTGCGCCTCGAGATGCGGGCCGAGCTCAAGGGCGTCCTCGCCGGATCGAAGACCACGACCGTTTACGTGACGCACGACCAGGTCGAGGCGATGTCGCTGGCCGACCGGATCTCAGTGATGAATGGCGGGCGCATCGTGCAGGCCGCCTCGCCGGTCGAGGTTTACCGCAATCCGGCGGCGCGGTTCGTCGGCAGCTTCATCGGGAGCCCGCCGATGAACTTCCTGCCCGCGACGCGGGCGGACGATGGCCGATACCAGGTAGCCGGCCTGTCGCTTTCGGGCCCGGCGGGCGGCGGCCAACTGCTCGAGTTTGCCATCCGCCCCGAGGACCTCTCGATGACGCCGGGCGGGCTGAGTGCCGTAGCGCGCGTCGTCGAGCCGCTGGGCGCCCATACTCTGGTGACGACCGAGGTCGATGGGGCCCTGTTTCGGGCCGTGCTCGACAGCGATGTCAGGATCAGCCCCGGCGACGAGCTCAGCCTGCTTCCCAAGCCAGACCGCGTCAGGTGGTTCCACCCCGAAAGCGGCAACGCCGTCGTCTGACCTCAAGAGATATCGAGGACACGTCCATGACCACCGAAACCGAGAAGATCTATGGCCGCGCGCTCGAGGTCCTCAGGGAAAACGACCGGGGCCGCTACACCGTCCCCACCAAGGGACTCTATCCCTTCCAGTGGAACTGGGACTCGTGCCTGACCGCGCTGGGGCAGTCGCACTACGACGAGGCGCGGGCCTGGACCGAGATCGAGACGCTACTGGCCCACCAGTGGCCGGACGGTATGGTTCCGCACATCGTGTTCCATGCCCATTCGGATGGCTATTTCCCCGGACCCGATGTCTGGGGCACCGACCGCCCGGTCGCGACCTCCGGCATTACCCAGCCTCCCGTCGCCGGGTTCGCCATCAGGCGCCTCTTCGATCGCGCCCGCGACCGGGAGGCGGCAGCGCGGCGAGCGCGGGCGCTACTCCCCAAGGTCGATGCCTGGCACAGGTGGTTCTACGAGATGCGGGATCCGGCGGGGGAGGGACTTGCGGCCATTCTGCATCCCTGGGAGTCCGGGCGAGACAACTCGATCGACTGGGACGAAGCCTTCGATCGCGTCCCCACCGACGGCATCACACCCTATGTACGGCGTGACACCCAGCATGCCGATCCCGCCCATCGCCCCACCAAGGCGCAGTACGACCGCTACCTGTGGCTGGTGCAACTGTTCCGCTCGCTCGGCTGGGACAATGCGCGGCTGCACGATGCCTCGCCATTCAGGGTCGTCGACCCCGGCTTCAATGCCATCCTGATCCGTTCCGCCACCGACCTCGCAGCACTCGCCGACGAATTGGGCGAACACGAGATTGCCGAGGCCAACCGGGTGCGTGCCGCGCGCGGTCTGGCGGCGCTCGAGAGTCTTTGGAGTGCACGGCACGGCCAGTATCTCTGCCGCGACCGGGTCACCGGCCAACTCATCGAAAGTGCCTCGATCGGCGGCATCCTGCCCGTCTTTTCCGCGGTGCCCCGTCAGCGGGCGCAGGATGTCGCGCGAACCATCGAGCGCTGGGCCGAACGGGTCCGCTTCATCGTTCCTTCGCATGATCCGGCCGACCCGCGTTTCGAGCCCAAGCGCTACTGGCGCGCACCTGCCTGGCTGGTGATGAACTACATGATCCAGGACGGGTTGCGCGCGGTCGGCGAGACGGCCGTCGCCGACCACATCGTCCGTTCCAGCCTCGAGCTCATCACCCACTCCGGCTTTGCCGAGTACTATGATCCCCTGACCGGCGAGCCGTGCGGGGGCGGTCGCTTCACCTGGACCGCGGCAATGGTCATCGAGTTCCTGGAGGCCGCATGAAGCTCCTCGCCATCGGCGCCCATCCCGACGATCTCGAGATCTACATGTTCGGGACGCTGGCGGCGGCACGCGCGCGGGGCGACGAGATTTGTCTGGTGGTGGCGACCGACGGGGCAGGTGGCGGCGCCTTGCCGCCCGCCGAGCTTCGCCGCGTCCGGCGCGAGGAAGCCACGGCCGCTGCCGCCCCGCTTGGTACGACCCCGACCTTCCTCGACTTTCCCGATGGGGCACTGGTGACCGATGCCCGCCTCGTTGACACGTTGGCTCAGGTCGTGCGCGACAGCGCGGCCGACCTCGTTTTGACCCATGCTCCCAACGACTACCACCGCGACCATCGCGTTCTCAGCGATGCGATCCGCATCGCGGCCAACTTCGCCGCCCCGGTCGCCTGGGCCGACACGCTGATGGGCACCGGTTTTCTGCCGACCCATCTGGTCGATGTCTCCTCGTATTTTGAAGCGAAGCGCTGCGCCATCCGAGCTCACGCCTCCCAGCAGCCTGAACGCTTCGTGGCCATGGCGGAGCGGCTCAACGGGTTCCGCTCGGCGCAGGCCAATTCGCCCGCCGGCTACGCCGAGGCCTTCCGCTTCGAGCCGAGCTACCCGTTCGCAGACATCCGGGACCTTCTACCGCCGCCCCCGACGGTCCGTCCGGTAACCGACCGCAGCCGGGAGAACGAACCCGGACCGGCCGGCGACATCGTCTCGCCCTAGCTGTCTAGCTTGTGGGCTCAGAGCTTCCGAGGCGGATGCGCGGTGAGGCGAGAGCGGCGGCAGCCGGGAAGTCTCTTGCGAGCTGCGTTTCACGATCGAACCCGTATTGCATCGAGCAGACGCAGGGAGGCATAGTCCATTCCTTGGCGGCCAGACCATAGCTCCGGTATCGGGCACCCGCCTCTCAATGAGCGAGAAGCACTGGCAGGCGCAGATCGGCGAACACGCCCTTGGTGGCGCCGCCGACGACGAAATCCCGAATCCGCGAGTGGCCGAAACCACCCATGGCCAGGATCTGCGCGCCTTCGGCGATGGCGGTGTCCTGCAAGGCCGCGGCGATGGTCCTGCCGCCCAGCGAGATACCTAGTGGTTTGGCGCTGTAGCCCCGGCGCTCGAGCGATGCGGCCAGCGCGCCGGCAGGATCGCGGCCGCTGAGGGGCTTTTCGTCCTCGACTGTCAGGACTGTGACGCGCCCGACATCGGCCAGCAGCGGCAGGGCATCGCCCAGCGCGCGTGCGGCGACGCGGCTGGCATCCCAGGCGATCGCGAGATGATCGAGGCCCGCCGGGCGGACCAAGGGCGGCACAAGGATCGTCGGGCGGCCTGACCCGAACACGATCGCCTGCGTCATGTCCTGCGCGGCAACTCCCTCACCGGACCATGGCAGCACCGCAAGGTCGAAATACCTTGCCTCGGCGGCCGCCATGTCCAGTACCGCGCCCAGCGGTGCCTCGCGGCTGGTGCAGCGCACCCCGGGCCGCGCCACCGCCCCTTCCAGCAAGGCCTTCAGGCGCTGGCACTCGGCCCTGCTCCTGTCCTCGGCCGCGCGAACAAGGGCGGGGATGTCCAGAAGCAGGCTACCCAGCGCCGATGAAACGCGGGGGATCTCCACGGCAAACGTGGTGACCTGCAGGCTGCAGCCAAGCGCAACGGCGACATCGACGGCCGCCGTGATGGAGTCGTCTGCCACGGCTTCGGGATAGGTGGCCAGCGGCATGTAGGCAAGGCGGGTCTTGGTCATCTTGAGGACTCCTGTTGGTGTGACTGTCGGCAGACCGACCCCCGTATGGTCCGGCCAGCTCCGATGCGCGGCTAAATCGCGTCGTTGA
Source organism: Devosia sp. (assembly GCA_041916695.1). Lineage (GTDB taxonomy): Bacteria > Pseudomonadota > Alphaproteobacteria > Rhizobiales > Devosiaceae > Devosia_A. The sequence continues at coordinate 244,073 of JAYRZA010000002.1, forward strand.
GCGGCTGCGGCGGGATGGCGAGGACATCGATGCCGGCAAACTGCAGCACCTGTTCCGCCACGCTGCCGAGCAGCATACGTGCCACCGCACCCTTGCCCTGGGTTGAGACCACGACCAGGTTTGAACCCCGTTCGCTGGCCGCTCTGAGGATCTCGTGTGCCGTCGTCGTCTCCTCGCGGCGCACAATACGCGCCGGGCGACTGCCACCAAGCGTGGCGAGGAACACACCCAGTTCGCGGTCGGCCTGTTCGGCAAGGTCGCTCAGATAGGCTTCCTGCTCCTCGTTGGTCAGCGTGCCGGCCAGCGCGAGACGCAATGCCGGTGCGCTGTAGACGCTGAGGATAGAGGTCTGGCCCTCGTCTCCGATCGCCAGTTCGCCAAATCGCCGCAGCGCGCCGCGGGAGGTCTCCGACAAGTCGGTGGTCAGCAGCACGTTGCGGTACGGGCCAACCGGCGGACCATTGACCATCACAACCGGGCAGGTCACCGACCGGATGGTGCGTTCGGCGGTGGTCCCGACAAAGGCGTCGCGCAGGACCTGGCGGCGGTGGGGGCCGATGACCAGCAGGTCCGGGGCCAGATCCGCAACGGCCCTCGCGATTCCCGCAAACGGGTCGGCGATCAGGATCCGTGTGGTACAGGCGACCTGCTCGACGCTCTCCAGTGACGCTGCGAGCTCGCCAAGCAGCGACCTGGCGTCGGCGGCCGCGTGTTCGACGATGTGGCGCGGTCGGTCGTCGTCGACGACGTGCAACAGGGTGACCCTGGCGCCGCTGCTGCGCGCCAGCATGGCGGCCCGGCGCAGGGCCCGATCCGAGCGCTCCGAGAAGTCTGTGGCGAGCAGGATCTGCTGCATGGCAGTGCCTCCCTTTGGAGGAGTCATCAAAACCTGTCCATGGGCGGCACCACTTGATCGAGATCAAGCAAACTGGACGATACGTCGCTATCCTTCAGCAAAGTGGGACGAGACCGGATGCACGCGATGCCGCACGATCAGTATCAGACCGTCAGGGACGTGGCGGACCGCCTGAGGGTTGCCGAGGCTACAGTGCGCCACTGGATCAAGGTCGGCGAACTGCGCGCCATCGACATCGGCAAGGGGTGGCGGATCGCCGATACCGACTTGCTGCAGTTCCTCATGCTTCACGAGACCGCCCCGCGGATGGGGGCGGCGCTTTCCGATCGACCGGCGAATGAGGGAGGCTGATGCCGCCGCTGACGTCCTTTGCCGAAGTCGCTCTGCTGCTGGTGATGGCGGCAGGAGTAGGGCTCGTCGGAACCCTGCTGCGTCAGCCGCTGATCGTCAGCTTCATCGCGGTCGGCCTCATTGCGGGGCCCTCGGCGCTCGATGTCGTGCATGCGGACGAACAGATCGACCTGCTGTCGGAACTCGGCATCGCGGTGCTGCTGTTCCTCGTCGGCATCAAGCTCGACGTGAAGCTGATCCGCTCGCTCGGCGCGGTCTCGCTTATGACCGGGCTGGGGCAGGTGGTCTTCACCGCGCTGATCGGCTACCTGATTGGCCTCGGCCTGGGCCTTGGCCACGTCACCAGCCTCTACGTAGCGGTCGCCCTGACCTTTTCCTCGACCATCATCATCGTCAAGCTCCTGTCGGACAAGCGCGAGATCGATGCACTGCACGGCCAGATCGCGCTCGGCTTCCTGATCGTGCAGGACCTGATCGTGGTGCTGGCGATGATCGTCCTGGCGGCAATCGGCATCGGCACCCCCGGCGACGGCGACGGGGGCGGGTCGGTGCTGGCGGTGCTGGCCTCGGGCGCCGCGCTGGTCCTCGTGGTGGTGCTGTTCGTACGCTATGCTGCCAATCCGCTGACCGAACGGCTGGCCCGGGCGCCCGAGCTGCTGGTGATCTTCTCGATCGCGCTTGCCGCCATGTTCGCGGCCATCGGCGATGCGGTGGGGCTGGGCAAGGAGGTCGGCGGGCTGCTGGCAGGGGTGGCGCTCGCCTCCACACCCTATCGCGAGACCATCGCGGCGCGGCTGGCGCCGCTGCGCGATTTCCTGCTGCTGTTCTTCTTCATCGCCCTCGGCGCTACCCTCGATCTGTCGCTGCTCGGGGCGCATGTCACCGGCGCCGTCGTCTTCTCGGTCTTCGTACTGGTCGGCAACCCGCTGATCGTCCTCGCCATCATGGGCGCCATGGGCTACCGCAAGCGCACCGGCTTCCTCGCCGGCCTGACCGTGGCGCAGATCAGCGAGTTCTCGCTGATCTTCGTGGCCATGGGCGTCACCCTCGGCCACGTGGCCGACGATGCGCTCGGGCTCGTCACCATGGTCGGCCTCGTGACCATCGCCGCCTCGACCTACATGATTGCCTTCTCGCATCGGCTCTACGCGCTCTGCGAGCCGTTCCTCGGCGTCTTCGAGCGCAAGGGGACCCCGCGCGAACCGAACGAGGCGGAGGCGCACCAGAGCGATGCCTACACGGTCATCGTCTTCGGTCTCGGCCGCTTCGGCACGGCGATCGGCATGCGGCTCGCCCGGCGCGGCATCCGCGTCTTGGGCATAGACTTCAACCCGCAGGCGGTGAAGCGGTGGCGGGACCTCGGGCTCGACGCGGATTTCGGCGACGCGACCGATCCGGAATACATCGCCGAACTGCCGTTCCGCGGGACCGGGTGGCTGGTGTCCACCGTGCCGTTCCACCCCACCGGCCTCAGTCACGAGGACGCCCGGACGACGCTCATCCAGCTGTCGCGGACGGCGGGCTTCACCGGGCGGATCGCGGCGGCCTCGCACAGTGCCGACGAGACCGGGGTGCTGCGGGGGGCGGGCGTGGACCTGGTGCTCGAGCCGTTCCAGGACGCCGCGGATCGTGCGGTGGAGCTGCTCTGCGGCGCAGCATCGCCCGAGCGTACCGTGATTCCGGAGATCGCGACCGAAGGCCGGACGACTGGCTGAGGCAAGTTCAACGATTGGAGATCGACTCATGACCCGATTTGCAGCAGAGGCCGGCATGGCAGACTGGATCGTTGCTGCTTGCGGGCGGGTAGATGCCACTCGCGGGGGGGCGCTGAGATGGCGCTGACCGATCCGCATGCCCGTCCCGTCGACACGTGCCTCGCTGCGCTCGATGCGGGTCCCGATGGCCTCAGCGCAGCCGAGGCGGCGCGGCGGCTGACCCGATACGGCCCCAACCGGCTGCCAGTGGCCCGGTCCCGCGGGCCGCTGCTGCGCTTCCTGATGCAGTTTCGCAACGTGCTGATCTACGTGCTGCTGGGCGCCGCCGTCGTAACGGGCCTGATGCAGCACTGGATCGATACCGGGGTGATCCTGGCGGTGGTCCTTGCCAACGCGGTGATCGGCTTCCTCCAGGAGGGCAAGGCTGAGGCGGCGATGACGGCGATCCGGCACATGCTCGCGCCCCGAGCGGCGGTGTTGCGCGACGGGCAACGCCTGACCATCGACGGCGCGGACCTGGTTCCCGGCGATCTGGTTCTGCTCGAGGCAGGCGACAAGGTACCGGCAGATCTGCGTGTGCTCGAGGCCCGTGGACTTGCGGCGCAGGAAGCGATCCTCACCGGCGAGTCCGTACCGGTCGAGAAGGCGCCGGAGCCGGTCGCAACCGACGCGCCGCTAGGCGACCGAAGGTCAATGCTGTGGTCAGGCACGCTGATCACTCAGGGGACGGCTCGTGGAGTGGTGACGGCAACCGGTGAGGCCACCGAGATCGGCCGCATCGGCGGCCTGCTGGCGGGTGTCGAACAGCTGACCACGCCGCTGGTGGCGCAGATGGATCACTTCGCGCGCTGGCTGTCGTTCCTGATCCTGCTCGCTGCCGCACTGCTGCTCGTCTACACCTACTTTGTCGGCCATCACGACTTTGCCGAGGCCTTCATGGTGGTGGTTGGAGTCGCCGTCTCGGCCATTCCCGAAGGCCTGCCGGCGGTGATGACGATCACTCTCGCCATCGGGGTGCAGGCGATGGCGCGGCGCAACGCCATCGTCCGTCGCCTCCCGGCAATCGAGGCAATCGGTTCGGTGTCGGTGATTTGCACAGACAAGACCGGCACTCTGACGCGCAACGAGATGGTGGTCACTGCGGTCGAGACGCCGCTGGGCAGCTTCGAGGTTGCGGGCGAGGGCTATGAACCGCAGGGGACGATCTCGCCCCAGGGCGACCTGGTTCGGCTGGCGCGCGCGGCCGCACTGTGCAACGACGCGGCGCTGCGCTGTCGTGACGGGCAGTGGCTGGTCGAGGGCGACCCGATGGAGGGCGCGCTGCGCGCCTTCGCTGGAAAGGCGGGGGGCGACGGGCCGGCCCGCCGGCTCGACGCCATTCCCTTCGACAGCCGCCACCGCTTCATGGCAGTCCTGACCGAGGGAGAGGCAGGGCGCCTGGTCCACGTGAAGGGGGCCCCCGAGCGCGTGCTGCGCATGTGCGCCGGGATCGACCTCGAGTCCTGGCACGACCGTGCCGAGGCGCTGGCGCGGCAGGGCCTGCGGGTGCTGGCTCTGGCCGAGCGCGCCGAGGGCGGTGAGCGGATCGAGGCCGAGACTCTCGAGGGCAGCCTGACCCTGCTCGGTCTCGTCGGCCTGATCGACCCGCCTAGACCGGAAGCCATCGCTGCGGTGGCGGAGTGCCTCTCGGCCGGCATCCGGGTCAAGATGATCACTGGCGACCACGCCGGGACCGCCGCCGCGATCGCCGCGCGGATCGGCCTGCAGAACCCTGCGCGGGTGTTGACCGGGGCGGACCTCGACCGGCTCGACGACGCCCAGCTGGCGCTTGAAGTCGCTTCCGTCGATGTCTTCGCCCGAACCAGTCCCGAGCACAAGCTTCGCCTCGTCACGGCGCTGCAGGCGAACGGATTGACGGTCGCCATGACCGGCGACGGCGTCAACGATGCTCCGGCGCTCAAGCGCGCCGATGCTGGCATCGCCATGGGTCTCAAGGGATCGGAGGCTGCCAAGGAGGCCGCCGACCTGGTTCTCGCCGACGACAACTTTGCCTCCATCGCCGCGGCGGTGCGCGAGGGGCGCACGGTCTATGACAACCTCAAGAAGGTGATCAGCTGGACGCTGCCGACCAATGCAGGGGAGTCGATCACCGTCATTCTCGCTCTGCTCGTCGGTTTCGCGCTGCCGGTGACGGCCGTGCAGATCCTGTGGGTCAACCTGATCACTGGCATCACGCTTGGCATCGCGCTCGCCTTCGAGCCGACCGAGGCCGGAACGATGGCCCGTCCGCCGCGACGCCGCGACGCCCCGATCCTCTCGGGCGAACTGGTTTGGCATGTCGCGCTGGTCGGGCTGTTGTTCCTTGCCGCGGTGTTCGGCATCTTCACCTACGCCGTGGACAGGGGTTATCCGCTGGCGCTGGCACAAACCATGGCGATGAACATGCTGGTGGTGCTCGAGATCTTCCACCTGTTCTTCATTCGCAACATCCACGGCACCTCCCTCACCTGGGCCGCCGTTCGCGGCACCCCGGTGGTCTGGGCAGTGGTGGTCGCCATCACCCTGGCACAGTTCATCGTGACCTACGTGCCGCCGGTGCAGGCGATCTTCGGGACCATGCCGGTGTCGTTCGCCGACGGGCTGCTGATCGTCGGCATCGGCGCCGTGTTCTTCGCCATCATCGAGATCGAGAAGCAGATCCGGCTCGGGATCAGTAGACAGGGGGGCTGAGGTGGACGACGCCATTCGCTGCTTGCCGCCGCGACCTCAACCGATAACTGCTTCGTGAGGTCGGTAACCCGCTCGGCACCTCACGCGAAGACCTCAACTTCTTGCCGGTCAACTTCAGTGGATGTCGTGTCCGCTTCAGCAGTTGCCGTCTATCGTCAGTCCCGCGGCAGCCGGCCGCAACCACCACAAGCAACAAAGGCACGGGAACCCATGCTTGACCAACTGAAGAGCCTGACGGTGGCAGCGATCATGCTGCTTTCGCCTTCGGCGTACGCCGGCGAGGTGTTGCCCTGGTCGTCAGGCGGCTTTGCCGCCGCACAGGCGGCCGGGGCGCCGATCATCGTCCATGTGACAGCGCCGTGGTGTCCGACCTGCCGCGCGCAGAAGCCGACAGTCGACGCCCTTGCCGCCGACCGGGATTATCCGGACCTCACGGTGTTCAGTGTGGATTTCGACTCGCAAAAGGATGTCCTGCGGCAGTTCGGGGTGCGCCAGCAGAGCACCATGATCGCCTTTCGTGGCCCGATCGAAGTGGGCCGTGCCGTCGGCGTGACGAGGCCGGAGGCGATTGCCGACCTGTTCGCCGCCACCCGCTAGCAAATGGAGCCGATATCGATCGCCCTGGCCCTCGTGGCGGGGCTGCTGTCGACGCTGTCCCCCTGCGTTCTACCGCTGCTGCCGGCCATCCTGATCGGGGCCCGGGGTGAGCACGCGGCCGGCCCCTTTGTACTCGCGGCCGGCCTCGCCGTCTCGTTCATGGCGATGGGCCTGCTGCTCTCGACTGTCGGCTTTGCCCTGGGACTGACGGTGGATCACGTTAGGTTCGCGGGCGGCATCATTCTGGTCGCTCTTGGGGCAGTCCTCGTCGTGCCGGCGGCGCAGTTGCGCCTCGCCGTTCTGGCCGGGCCACTGCAGACCTGGACGGAAACGCGCTTCGGCCGCTTCTCGACCACCGGCCTTGGCGGCCAGTTCGGGCTGGGCCTGCTGCTCGGGGCGGTGTGGGCGCCATGTGTCGGGCCAACACTGGGCGCCGCCTCGTTGCTCGCGGCGCAGGGCACGGACCTGCCGCTGGTGGGCCTGGTCATGCTGGCTTTCGGCATCGGCGCGGCATTGCCGGTCGTGGTCCTCGCCGGCCTCTCGCGGCGGGCGGCGGGCAGGTCCCTGAAGGCGGCCCGCCGCTTGGCCGGACCTGCCAAGGTCTTGCTCGGAGTGGTGCTGATCGCGCTGGGAGGCATGATCGTGACCGGAACCGACAAGATACTGGAGGCAGCCCTTGTTGCGGCGTCGCCGCAATGGCTCACCGACCTCACGACGCGCCTCTAGTCACAACGCGAATCGGAGTGAAGCGTTGAAATTGGCGCCGGGGTGTATTGGCCAGGTGCGGATGTGGCAGCCACCGGCCCTTTCGACGGGCGCCACTGAAGAACTGAACCTCTCCGCCGAGCGCCACAAGGACATCCTGCTGGAAAGCCTCGTGGGCTACCTGTGTGCCGCCGGCCAGCCAAGGGGATCAGATGGAACGCACCGCCTCCGCCCTCGCTGCTTGCACACTCGCCAACCTGATCGCCGGACCCAATTCGCGTTGGACCTGCCCTTATCTGGGCGGCCAGGGCGACCCCCTGGGCCTCACCAGCAGCTGGAACCCGGCATTGCTCATCGAGAGCGTCTGCCGGCCCTACACTCCTTCCCCCCATTTCGAGGTGCCCTACACCAACGGCGGTGGTGATCCACTCGGCCTCACCAGCAGCAATCGCGGCGACGACGTACTGGTGTCCCAAGCCGATTTCTGCGCCCGTGCCAACGCCTCCGAGATCCCACATGGCACCTAAGTGAAAGCGTCCACCAGGTGTCGAAGGCTCAGGCTTCAGTCGCCAGAGGCGGGTGCAAGGCGGCCCTTCGGGGCGGCCGGGAGGGGCCGGAGACCCAACGCTTCGGCCCCCTTCAGTCGGATGCGCGCGCAACCCAACTCGGCTATACACCTGCGTCATGGCAGCACCTTTCGACTTTGGACCGTTCAGCTTCGACCGCAGCGGCAAGGTGCTGTTGCGAGACGGTGCCCCCGTCGATGCCGGGCAGCGGAGCATAGCACTACTCAAGGCCCTCATTGAGGCGCGTGGCGGCACGGTGACCAAGTCGGAACTCCTGCAGACGGCATGGCCCGATGTCGTGGTCGATGAGGGGAACCTGACCGTACAGATTGCTTCGTTGCGAAAGGCGCTGGGTACGGGGCCGGACGGTGGCGAGTGGGTCATCACCGTGCCGCGTGTCGGCTACAGGCTGGCAGCGTCGGCCCCGGCTGCTCCTGCAGTGCATCGTGCCGACGGGGCATCCCGTCACCCCATGCTGGCGGTGCTGCCGTTCCAGAACCTGAGCGGTGATCCCGAACAGGCATACTTCGCCGATGGCGTCGTCGAGGACATCATTACCGCACTCAGCCGCTTCCGCTCGTTCGCCGTCGCGGCGCGACAATCGAGCTTTGTCTACCGGGGCAGCACCCGGGACGTACGCGATGTGGGGCGCGAGCTTGGAGTGCGGTACGTGGTCGAAGGGAGCGTGCGGCGCTCCGGCGACCGGCTCCGCATCGTCGCGCAGCTGGTCGATGCAGAGGCCGGGGCCCACCTTTGGGCGAAAACGTTTGACGGATCGATGGAGGACGTCTTTGCCTTTCAGGACATGATCACCGAGCAGGTCGCGATGATCGTTTCGCCGCGGATCGAACAGGCGGAGATCGAACGCGTCCGCCGCAGGGCCCCGGAGAGCCTCGATGCCTACGAGTTGTTTCTGCGCGGCCTGCCACTTTATCGCGCCGCGAGGGTCGAGGAGAATGCCCAGGCGTTTCGCCTCTTCATGCGCGCCACCGATCTCGATCCTGGCTACGCGCTGGCGACCTGCTATGCAGCGACTGCACTGCACACACGCTCGAACATGCGCTGGCCATCCATCACCGATGACGACCTTGCGACCTGCATGGCGTTGACGCGCCGCGCCGTCGAGTTCGCGGATGGCGATGCGTTGATCCTGGCGGCCTGTGGCACCATTCTGGCCAATACCCTGGGCGAACATGAAGAGGGTGTCGCGCTCGTGGACCTTGGCGTCGCGAGCAATCCCAACAACCCCCTGGTAGTGGGCTATGGCGCACTGACCTATCTGCACTGCGGTGACCTCGAGCGTGCGCTTGAGTTCGGGCACAGGGCTGTCGTTCTGCATCCCGGCCGGGCTGGGGCGTTCTGGATCATCACGGCAATGGCGCACGCCTACATCGCGCTCGATGCCTTCGAGGAGGCATTGGTCTGGGCCGAGAAGTCCCTTGCGATCAACCCGGACTTCGAGTGCACCTACTGGATGCTGATCTCTGCCAACGCCAAGCTAGGTCGCATGGACGAGGCAAAGCGATGGGTTGCGCGGTTTCTCAAGATCAGGCCGGACGCAACGGTTGCAGCGATCCGCAGCAGCCAGCCCAAGCGCTTCGGTGATCGGCGAATTGCCAACATCCTGCAGGGAATGGCTGCAGCCGGAGTGCCCGAAGGGTAGCCATAGGTTTTCCACCGGGTCGCGGGGCGAAACTGAACGTCAGGAGGCGGGCCTTTGCCCAGTTGGGCGCCGGGATGCCAGTACTTTGCCGATCAGCGTGAGACAGTCGGTGCATGCCGCGGCTCGAAGCCCGACCTCAGTTGAGCGGCGATTTCTGCAAGGCGGCCAAAAGTCGTTGCGATCGCGGACCGGATGCCGGGCTTGGCGTCATCGGGGCCGACCTGAGCGTCGACGAACTCCTGATACATGTCGGCGAACCCGTTGCTGAGCGGCAGAGGGGCCGCACTGGCGGAGCTGAGGGAGACGAAGAGCGCGTCGAGAGTGTGCTTGTCCATGGCGGTATTCCTTCTGATTTGGCTGTGTGCCTGCGTTTGGGTGAGCGGGCGTTGTCGCCGCGTCATGGCAACTGGGGTAGCATCGCGGCGAACGGGACAGCTGTGACGGACGTCACACCAGATTGGGGGGAGCTTTGAGGGATACCGCTCGGATCGAGGCAGCTCTGCGGGCCTCCTTCATCTTTCCGCTGCTGGGGCCGACGGAGCGGCTCAGCTTCATCCAGTCCGGCCACTCGCACCGATACGAAAGCGGTCAGACGATCTTCTCGATGGGGGAGCCGGGCAGTTCCATGATGCTGGTGGAGAGCGGGGAGGTGCGAATCTCCTACCCCTCCGCCGACGGCAAGGTCGTCACCCTGTCCGAACTGCAGCAGGGCGCGGTGTTCGGCGAGATCGCACTCCTCGACGGTGGTCCACGGTCGGCCGATGCGACGGCGGCCACCAACTGCACCGTGATGACCTTCGAGCGGGAGCACCTGATGCTGATGCTCAGGTCCAACTGGTCGCTTGCCGAAGGGGTTCTGAAACTGGTCTGTGGCCGCCTCCGTCGGTCCGACGAGCGCATGGCCGACCTTGCCTTCTTCGACCTCCCGGCGCGGTTGGCCAAGATTGTCCTTGCCCGCGCCAAGGCAGCACCTGCGGGTGGACCGCTGAGGCTGAGCGACGCCCAGAGCACGCTGGCCAGCCTCGCGGGTGCGAGCAGGGAAACTGTCAACCGATGCCTTCGCCGGTGGGAGAAGGACGGTTTGGTATCGATCGAGGAGCGCCGCATTGTGCTGCTGAAGGCAGACGCGCTCAGGGCGCTCTAGCCCTCAGGCATGCCCGCCAAGCGCAGGCCTGTCTCGGTTGCCTCGGTGCGCTTGGGATCCCAGTTCGGCTGACCATCGTGAATGGACTTCAGCGTGACCGATGGCTCGAGCGCAAGGTAGTTGGCCAGCAGCAGCCGCGCCTCGTCCATCCGGCCCAGATGCGCGTTCGCCGCGATCATCATCCAGTGCGTGGGCGGGAACTTGGCATTGATCGCCATGGACCGGGATGCCCACTTCAGCGCTTCTTCGTAGTTGCCCAGGTACATGTGAGCGTGCACGACGCCGGTGACGACTGAATAGCTCCCCGGATCGTTCGGACAGAGCTCGATGCGGCGCCTAAAAAGTGAAAGCGCCATCTCGACGCTCCCGAGATGGAGGTGGACGATGCCTGCGGCCCCCAGAGCGGTGAGGTTACTGGGACTGAGCTCGAGCGCTCTTTGGGCGAGTGCCCGAGCGCGATCATATTGCTTTGCGACCATGGCAAGATAGCCGCAATAGCCAAGGATGCGTGCATCCTCCCTGGCACACTCGATTGCTCGATCCAGCAGGTTCTTGAAGCGTATGTCGTCGTCCGCGTGAAGCCGAGGCCACCCCATGTGGATGCGGTGTTCGAGGAACCAAGCGGCCAGAAAGAGCGCTGGCCCATAGTCGGGGGAGAGTTCGACAGCCCGGGCGACCAGTCGGTATCCCTCGGCATTCCCGCTCGGCAACTCGGCATCCATCTTGGGCAGGGCCTGCAGGTACAAGTCATAGGCCTCGATGCTGCCTGGGCGCTCGCGCCGCGAACGCTCGATCTCGGCGTACCGCAGTTGCGGTTCGATTGTCGCCGCGACCCGCTCGCAGACCCGGTCCTGCATATCGAACACCTCGGTTACCGGTCCATCGAAGCGCTCGGCCCAGAGGTTTGCACCGCCGCCGCCGTCGAGAAGCTGCGCCGAGATGCGCAGCTTTTCGCCCAGCCTCCGCACGCTGCCCTCGAGCACGTACTTCGCGCCCAGCTGCTGCGCCGCTTGGCGGATGTCCGTGGCCTTGCCCTTGTAGGCAAAGGTCGAACTTCTCGAGATGACGGAAAAAGCCCGTGAGCTCGAAAGCGCCACGATGATGTCGTCCACAATCCCGTCCGCGAAGTAGTCTTGCTCCGGGTCTCCGGTCAGGTTCGCAAACGGCATCACCGCCAGCGTCGGGACACCGCCTGATTTCGCCGGCGCAGGCGGTGCGGATGGGTCGAGGACGTAGGCGCGCACCGGACGATCGATGTTCCTGAGCTGCTGCTCCCCAAGATCGCGAAACGTGGCCTCGGTGCGGTTGCGCACTTCCTCGTAGACCTTGGCCGAAATGCAGATGCCGCCGGGCTCGGCGAGCGCCTGAAGGCGGGATGCCACGCCGATCCCTTCCCCAAAGATCCGCTCCCCCTCGTGAACCACGTCCCCAAGGTTCAGCCCCACCCGGAACATCAGCCTGCGCGCGGGTGGGACCTCACGGTTCCGATCAGCCATCATCGACTGGATGGCCATTCCGGCCGCAAGCGCCCCGTGCGCGCTTTCAAACTCGGCCAGTATGCCGTCCCCCGCCAGATCCACCACCTTGCCTCCATGCTCCGAGATCAGCGGCAGGATGGCATTCTGGTGCTGGCGCAGTTCGCGGATGGTGCCGTCCTCGTCCTTGCCGAGCAAAGCACTGTAGCCGGCGATGTCGGCAAACAGGATGGCAGCCAGTCGTCTCGACGCATCCGAGCTCAACGTTCGTCCGCTCCCCCAGCAAACCACGGCCAATATCGGTAGTTCGTTCCCGCGGCGAAGGAAAGTCTATCCGGGCGACCAAAATCTTGCGATCGGAGGTCTTGCGGGCCGCCGCTGCCGCTCCCATCTGACGCCCAGCATCAAGAGCAGGGCATCGTGCCCTCGCCAACCCGCCTATCCGGGGCAAGCTGGCCTCCCGCAAGGGGATCAGCGAGATCGCCGATACCTCGCTGTCGGGCCTGCGTGTCGTGCGCGAACTGGATGCCGTCATTGCCCTCGACAAGGCCTAGCCGCACGAGAGGGACGACTACGCCGCCGCCCTGCCTGAGTGCTCAAACGGTTGACGTGCGACGCATCATCCGGCCGTCGGCCGCGGTCGCCTTCGATGAAGAGGCGGGATCCGAACCCCTGTACCCTCCGTCGACATCGGCCACGGGGGCTTTCGACGCGCCTTCCAGGTCGTTGAGGGCAACAGACTGAGGACTTAGCCGAAGTAACCGTCCGGGCAGCGGCGCCAATTCGACTGCGCAAGTCCAACCTGTCCCACCCCTCATTTTCGGGATGTGGGCCGGCAGTGTCCGTTCGAGTCTCCCGTTGCGCACCCGAATCCTGAACCGTCCGCGAACCCTGACCGGGCCGGGTGCGCCGCGGCGCCGGGCGGCGTCACAGCCCAAGACGGAGGAGACATCATGAAACGCGTTATTCGCATCGCAGTCGCGGCCCTGGCTCTGTCAGCAGGCCTCGCCGCCGGAGCCACAGCAAAGGAGGTCCATCTCAAGGGCATCCTGAGCTTCCTTGCCGTCGGAAAGACCTACACCGTCGACAATGGCCGCAGCTATTTCGTCGGCGAGTTCTCGGGCAGCTACCAGGACGAGACGGGCACTGGCCCCTTCCATCTCGCGACGTTCGTATGCCCGGGGTTCAACGACATCGGTCTCGCGGCGGGCGGCTATTGCACCGCTCGCGATCTTGCCGGCGACCAGATTTTCATCAGTTGGAAGTGTGGAGCACCCGACACACCGCCCCCCGGCGCCATCTGGGGCAGTGATTGCGAACTCGACTGGCACGGCGGCACCGGCAAGTTCGAGAACGTGTCGGCGAGGGCGCCCTATCGGGCGGTTATCATCAACATCAATCCAGATGGCACCGCGCCCGGCTATGCGGTGTTCGACCATGTGGCAGCGATGGCCGACTGAGGCATCCGGCATCGTCCGGCCGGGGGTGCGTCGGCGCGGCCGGCACGGTCCTCGGTTCCCTTGGTAATGCAGACTATCGGCGGCTGGCGAAGCTGGCCGCCGATAGCGAGCGGCGCCACAAGGCGGTTGGTCAGCCCACGCCCTCGAGCCGCGCCACGATACCAGCAAGCTCGGTCTGCTTGTTCACCGCCAGCTTGTCGTAGATCACCTTGAGCGACGAGCGGATGGTGTGCTCGGTGATACCGAGGGCGGTTGCTGCCTTGCGTGGTGGCTCGCCGGCACCGACGAGCGCGGCGATGCGCGCCTCGGCCGGTGTCAGCCCCAGCAGTTGCAGCGAGCGCGCGGTGTTGCCCCGCGCCGGCCGCGCCGGGTCGCTGAACAGCAGCAGTGCCGCCGGCCCGCCGGTAAGCGTCGGGTCGAGCGGCATCGCGCGAGCCAGAAGGCGCGCACCGTCATGCAGTTCGACCGCTATCGGTGGCAGGTCGTAGGCACCCTCCGCACGTTCGCTGGCAGCGGTGACGATCTGTCGCAACGCGGCCTGGTCCTCCGGACGCCGGCAGCGGATGAGATCGCCGTGCAGCAGACCGCCCTCGCCGCGCAGCGCCTCGGCCTGGCGCGTTGCGTAGCGCACCCTGAGGTCGCGGTCGGCAACCAATGCCGGCTTGCCCAGGTGGGAGAAGATTTCGAGCAGAGTGACCCTGGCGGCTTCGTTCTGGATTGCCGCCCGCTCACTGATCTTGCGGGGTGGACTGTAGGTAACGGTCAGGCCGGGAGCCCGGAGACCCCACGTCAGGGCAAGCGGACGCAGCGGACGCATCTGCTCGGCAGCGTCAGCGAGGATGTCCACGGCCAGCGGCTCCGCTTCCTCGAAGTCGCCGGTGAAAGCCACCGAGTAGACATGCAGCCCGCCGCCTGCGGGATCGCTGCCAATGAAGTTGTGGACGCCGTTGGTGGCGTAGGCGACGCTCCCGGTCGGACGCATCCGCATCCGCATGCCATCGGCGCCAGGTGGCCCACCGGCACCGGCGAGGACGTTGCCCTCGGCCCACTGCCGTGATTCGCCAGGCAGGAAATTGGCGTTGATCTGCCGCCGCACCGCCTCGCCGCGGCGCGAGATATGGCCGGTGACGATGTAGTAGGCGCGCGAACCATCGGGCGAGTCGTGGCCCTCGACCTCGATCGCGAGGAAGCAGCAGCTGTAAGGCGATAGCGGCCCGGGCTGGTCCGATCCGAAGATGTAGGCGATGCCTCTGAAGTCCGAAGTCGGGGTCAGTTCCGGGGGCAGGAAGTCCCGGATCACCGCCTCCGGCCAGGTCAGTCCGATGATCAGGAAGCTCGCGCCAGTGACCTGCCAGGGTGGTGCGCCGCTCTGCTCAATATCGGAGTAGCCAAGAAAAGCCCTGTCCACCGGCGACTGCTCGGAAAGCACCGGGCGCGCGTCAGCGAATACGAGTCCGTCCGGCAGATGACCGACAGTTCGCATCGTTTCCCCCCCTGGTGCGAGCGAGCAGGCCGGATAGTGTTGAAGCAAGAGTAACGGAGGGGAACGGCACAGTAAATCCGAAACGGCAGGCTAGAAGGGCGGGCAACGCGCTGGGACGAGCTCCGTGTTTCCGGCGCCCCGCTCACTCGCGGCCATCCTCCCAGGCACCCGCACGCGTGTATTCAACGGCATGATACTGGGCTAGACTCAAGACGACGGGTCAAGGCATCCAGGTTCCGGGCGGAGGATGAAGCATGGAGGCAGGTTCGATCTTTCGTCTCGACGGTCGCGTGGTGATGATTACCGGCGCTTCGAGCGGACTGGGCGCCCGGTTTGCGGAGGTGTCTGCAGCCAACGGTGCGGCCGTGGCCTTGGTTGGCCGGAGGGCAGGCCGGCTTGAGGAACTGGCTTCGAAGATCAAGGCGGGAGGCGGAGCGGCAGTGGCACTGATGGCCGACGCTAGAAAGCCCGGCGACATGGTGTCGGCCTTCGATGCTGCCGAGACCGCTCTGGGAACCGTGGATGTCTTTGTCGCGAACGCCGGCACTGCGTCATGGGGACGGCCGTCGCAGATCACTCCTGCGAGCTGGAGGCCGGTGATGGACACAAACCTCGACGCGGTGTTCTGGTGGTGTCAGGAGGCGGCGCGGCGGCTGGCGGTTGCGGGCAAGGATGGCTCGATCGTCACGATCTCTTCGATTGCCGGTCTGCTGGTGCCGGGCGGCCTCGCTGCGTACGGCATAACGAAAGCCGCGGTGATCTCGGCCACGAAGCTGCTGGCGCAGGAGTTCGGGAGCAAGGGTATCCGGGTCAACACCATCGCGCCGGGCTGGATCATGAGCGAGATGACCGCCGACTACTTGCATAGCGAGGATGGCATCGCCAACGTGAAGTCCCTTCCACTGGGACGTCACGGGATGCCGTCTGATTTGGACGGCCCCTTCCTGTTGCTGGCCTCAGACGCGGGAAGACACATGACCGGAACGACTATCGTCGTCGATGGAGGGGACCTCGTCCGGTAGTGCGATCCAGGTGTGAGAAGGTGAACCAGCCCCCGGACGGCCGCCTGAAGTTAGCCTTACGCGACCCGGGGCGAATGATCGCGACCCTCACTCCTATTTCACAGCCTTGATGGACGCTCTCAACCCATATTTCGATCGGCGTGCACCTCAATGGGCAGTCGCTGATGGGGGCCACGCCTGCAGCCACAGCCGGGTCTCGGTCAGGAGCTAGGGTCCGCCAGCGCTCGGTGACCGCTTCAGGACATGAACCGGCTGTCGGGATTCGGTCGATCGCTCGAGCGAGCGACCTTCAAGGCAGTTCGCGCGGGCAGCTTGGGGGCGTCATCGCGAAATCCCCACGCTTCTGGTTGAGGAACCGTCCACTGCGTCAAAAGCGGACTCAACTGGAGCCAGCCCTCGCGGTTTTGGAACTCCCTCACCTACGTTTCGGAAACGTTTGGGTTCGGCTTGAGGACCTGAAGCGGGCGGCCCGCTTATGCCTATCCCATCCGCTGGATCAACCGACGCAGTCAGGCGAAGTGGCCAGCAAGGGGGAACGAAATGAACCGCACCGTCGCAAAAGTCGCCGCCTACGCAGTTTCAACCATCATAGCCGGGTCCGCTCTTGCCGTCGACCTGCCCTATACCGGCGGCAGGGGGGATCCGCTGGGCCTCACCAGCAGCAACAACCACGCGCGGCCTGAGGCTGCGTGCAGGGCTGCCCCCCCATCGCGCCATGTCGAGATCCCCTATACCGGCGGCAAGGGCGACCCGCTGGGCCTGACCAGTAGTACGAGGGTGCTACACGACCCGCAGATGCCTCACGCCGCCTTGTGCGATTCCCACGATCGCGACTAGCCAGCCCAAGTCTGGCCAGAAACACATCCACTGAATGGCCACTTCTGGCTATTCGGTTGGATGCTAGGGGGCGCCATTGCGCCGCCGGGGCCGGGGACCCAACGCCCCGGCCTTTCTCGCGTGCGTCTGTCCGATAATCGGCATGTGCAGGGACCGATGACTTCGCAAAAGTAGAAGTGGCCGGCCATCGCGCACGATTGTGACGATGCCTGCCCGGACCATACCCAGTGCAGGCAAAGGGGACCTTGGGTATAGTCTGTCCATGTCTGACACGGTTTACGCATTCGGACCCTTCAGCCTGGATCGCAGCGGTAAGGTGCTGCTGCGGGACGGTGCGCCCGTCGAGGTCGGGCAGCGCGGCATCGCGCTCCTCAAGGCTCTCATCGAAGCGCGAGGTAGCACCGTCACCAAGGCAGAACTCATGGACAGAGCCTGGCCCGGCGTGGTCGTAGAAGAAGGCAACCTGACGGTGCAGATTGCTTCGCTGCGCAAGGCACTCGGCAGCACGCCCGACGGCGGCGAGTGGATCGCGACCGTGCCGCGCGTCGGTTATCGGCTAGTGAGGCAGTTCCCGCCGCCCCCCGCAGTGCCTCGCGCCGATGCTCAGTCCCGGCTGCCGATGCTGGCCGCACTGCCCTTCCAGAACCTGAGCGGCGATCCCGAGCAGGAGTACTTTGCCGACGGTGTGGTCGAAGACATCATCACCGCGCTCAGTCGCTTCCGGTCATTCGCCGTCGTCGCGCGAACCTCAAGCTTCGTCTACAAGGGCCGGGCGGTGGACGTGCGTGAAGTGGCACGCGACCTGGGTGTCCGCTACGTACTCCAGGGCAGCGTACGGCGATCGGGCAATCGTCTGCGCATTGCGGCCCAGCTGGTCGACGGCGAGACAGGCGCACACCTCTGGGCCAACACGTTCGACGGGTCGGCCGAGGACATCTTCGCGTTTCAGGACACGATCACTGCAGAGGTGGCGACAATAGTCTATCCCGCGATCGAGCAGGCGGAAATCGATCGCGTCAAGAGGAAGCCTCCCGAGAGCCTCGATGCGTACGACCTGGTGTTGCGCGGTCTTCCCCCTTGGCGCACGTTCACCCCCGAGGGAAACGCCGAAGCCATCCGCCTGTTCTTGCGTGCAGTGGAACTCGATCCGAGCTACGCCGTCGCCATCAGCTACGCCGCAAATGCGTTGCACAACCGGAAAAACTTCGGCTGGTCGCCGCAGGTCACGGACGATGATCTCGGAACCTGCATCGCGCTGACACGCCGCGCCGTCGAACTCGCCAATGGCGATGCAGTGATCCTCGGCCAGTGCGGCCTCACGCTCGCCAACAACCTGGGAGAGTACGAAGAAGGCCTCGCGATTATTGATCTCGCGGTCGCAAGCAACCCCAACAACGGGACTGTCATGCACATCGCGTCGGTCGTCCATCTCCATTGCGGCGACCTGCGGCGCGCGCTGGAGTATGGTCACCGGGCGGTGGGCCTGCATCCCGGGCGAGCTGGGGCATTCCTTCCCCTCACGGGGATCGCGCACGCCCACATCGCGCTCGGCCAATTCGAGGAGGCACTCAGATGGGCGGAGCGCTCGCTTGCGGCCAATCACGACTTCGAGGCAACTTACTGGATGCTGATTGCCGCCAATGCCAAGCTTGGCCGCGTGGGTGAGGCCCGACGCTGGACCCAGCGCTTGCTCGCTCTGAGGCCGGCTACGACGATTGCACTCATTCGCCAGAGCCAGCCCAAGCGCTACATCGATCGCAACGCCAATATCCTCGAAGGCATGGCCGCCGCCGGCGTGCCCGAGGGTTGAGTGGGCCCACATACCTTGTCCCGGCGATAGTCCACTTGTGGGGCCGGAATCGGAAGTTCGCGGGGGTCGTAGACGGCGATCTTCAGACCCAAGGGGAATTCTCGGTGGCTATCCGGTGGTTACCGGCCGTGGATCGCCAAGTCGCTAGACGTGCCACCCGAAAAGATAATCTCATTATTTCAGGGAGTTATTGGCGCACCCGGCGAGATTCGAACTCACGACCTCTGCCTTCGGAGGGCAGCGCTCTATCCAGCTGAGCTACGGGTGCAGCAGGAACAGGCAATAGGCGATTGCGGGCAGGTGCGCAAGATGCGGCGCGGGGGCGGTTCAGCCGGCGGCGCGCCAGAGGCGGTCGAGTTCGCATAGCAGGCGCCGGGTGGCGGCATCGGCCGGTTCGGGGTCGATCGCCGCGTCGAGCGCGCCTGCGGCAGCGTCCCCGTCGCGCATCGCCATCAGCACCATGGCGATGCCTTCGATGAGCTCGTCCGGTTCGTCGGTCGTCTCCGGAGCGCCTGCGAGTTGCGGGACGCCACTGCCCGGCGCCCCGGCGGCCCGTAGCGGGCAGGGCGCGGCCCCTTCGATCTCTGCCATCGTCCGATCATCCCCCCTGTCGCCGGCCCCGAGCGGCCGCGACAGGGACGATACGGGGCACGCATGGCCGGTTTTCGGCCACAGGTCGGCCCCGGTTCGGCGTTTTCGTGGCAGGCTAGAACGGCGCGGGAATGCGGAACGATACCCAGCGACCGTCCGGGTGGTTGAACGCCAGTTCCTCGGCATGCAGCTGCAGCCGGTCCGCGGCCGCCAGTGCCGCACCCGTCGCATAGAACGGATCCCCCAGGATCGGATGGCCCAGTTCGAGCATGTGCACGCGCAACTGGTGGGTGCGGCCGGTGAGCGGGAACAGCCGGACCCTCGTGATCCCGGGCTCGCGCCCTTCCACCGTCCAGTCGGTCCGGCTGGGCCGTCCGCGCTCGTGGTCGACGCGCTGGCGCGGCTTGTTTTCCCAGTCGGTGGCAAGCGGCAGGTCGATCTGTCCCGTCTCGCCGTCGACTTCGCCCCAGACCCGGGCGACGTAGGACTTCCGGGCCCGGCGCTGCTCGAACTCCTGCCCGACATGGCCGAGCGCCCGCTTGCTGAGCGCCATCACCAGGACGCCCGAGGTGTCCTTGTCGAGCCGGTGCGCCATCGCGGCGGTCGGCCAGCGCTGCTTGACGCGCGCCTCGAGGCAATCGGCTAGCGCCGGGTCCTTGCCGGCGACCGAGAGGAGGCCTGAGGGCTTGTCGAGGACCACGATGTCGTCGTCGGCATGCACCACGGTCAGCCACGGCTCGGTGGGCGGGCGATAATCGAAATGCGAC
The DNA here is from genome assembly GCA_041916695.1 of Devosia sp. Taxonomy (GTDB): domain Bacteria; phylum Pseudomonadota; class Alphaproteobacteria; order Rhizobiales; family Devosiaceae; genus Devosia_A. The sequence goes on from JAYRZA010000002.1 coordinate 263,845, forward strand.
GGAACGGGGTGCAGCATCGGCGCGCTCATAGCAGGATCGACCCCGCGGCTGAACACTTTGTTTGCGCTACGTACCTCACAACCTCTGGCGTGCGGGTCAAAATGGCGTAATGGTGCTGCCCGATCGGCGCGCCCGCTCGGGACGGCGCCTTGCGGACACATGACCAGCACACGACGTGGAGGACAGCAAATGGGCGCGGACGGTCGCGTTGGGATCGGTATCATCGGCTGCGGCAATATCTCGAGCCAGTACCTGAAGGCGATGCGGGATTTCCCGGTGCTGGAGATCGTGGCGGTCGCCGACATGAAGCCGGAAGTGGCCCAGCGCAAGGCAGCCGAGTTCGGCCTTTCGGCGGTCGCGGTGGAGGACCTGCTCGCCGACCCGCGTGTCGAGATCGTCGTCAACCTCACCATCCCGCGCGCGCATGTCGAAGTCGGCCTCAAGGCTCTCGCCGCCGGCAAGCACGTCTATGGCGAGAAGCCGCTGGGCATCAATTTCGCCGACGGCAAGCGGCTGCTGGAAGCGGCACGCACCCGCGGGCTGCGCGTCGGCTCGGCCCCGGACACCTTTCTCGGCGGAGCGCATCAGCAGGCCCGGGCGCTGATCGATTCGGGCGCGGTGGGCGATATCGTCGGCGGCACCGCCTTTTTTGCCTGCCCCGGTCACGAGCGCTGGCACCCCGATCCGGCGTTCTACTACGACATCGGCGGCGGTCCGGTGCTGGATATGGGTCCCTACTACATCACCGACCTGGTCAACCTGCTGGGACCCGTCGAGAGCGTCATGGCGATGAGCGCGACGCCGCAAGCGGAGCGGCCGATCTACTCGGAGCCCAGGAAGGGCCAGATGATGCCGGTCAAGGTCTCGACCCATGTCGCGGGCCTGCTTAGGTTTAACTCCGGCGCCATCATCCAGGTCACGTTGAGCTTCGACGTGCCGGGGCATGCGCACCTGCCGTTCGAACTCTACGGCTCGAGGCTGAGCCTGCTGGTGCCGGACCCCAACATGTTCGGTGGCGAGGTCAAGACCCGTCCGGCGACCGAGAAGGAATGGACGGTATCGCCCTACGACCTGCCCTATGCGGATGCCAACTACCGCTCGCTCGGGGTGGCCGACATGGCGCTGGCCATTCGCCAGGGGCGGCCGCACCGCGCCTCGGGCGACCTGGCGCTGCACGTGCTCGAGGTCATGGAGGCGTTCGAGACGGCCAGCCGCGAGGGGCGCCCCGTCGCCATCGGTACCCCCGTCCAGCGCCCCGAGCCTCTTGCGACGTCGATGCGCGACGGCCGGCTGTCCTGAGGTCGGCCCGGCCCTCCCCGCCATGGTGAAGGAAGCCTGAAAAGCACGTCACGAGACTAATTCTATTCTCGTGACGAACTTAACGACCTGTTTGCAGAGCGCGCGCATCCTGAGCCTACGCCAGGAGGCCGCATTGCGCATTTTGATCGTCGAGGACAATCGCACCAATCTCTTGGTGCTCAAGGGCATCGTCGAGAGGATGGCCGACACCGCTGTCGCCGCGTTTCTCGATCCCGTCGAGGCGCTTGCCGCCACCGCCAGCGAGACCTTCGACCTCGTGCTCGTCGACTTCACCATGCCTCGGATGGACGGGCGCACCTTCATCGAGCGGCTGCGCCTGCAGCCCGACTACCGGCATGTGCCGGTGGTGATGATCACCGGCGAGAGCGACCGGCAGGTGCGGCTCGATGCCATTACCGCCGGCGCCACGGACTTCCTCAACAAGCCGATCGACCCGATCGAACTCAAGGCCCGCATCACCAACCTGCTCGCCCTGAGGCAGTCGCAGCTCGACCTTGCCGACCGTGCCGACTGGCTGGCGCGCGAGGTCAAGAACGCCACGCGGCACCTCACCGATCGCGAGGAGGAAGTGATCTGGCGGCTTTCCCGCGCCCTCGAGTACCGCGACGGCGGCACCGGAGATCACATCTCGCGCGTCGCCACCGTCGCCCGCCTGATTGCCGAGGGCATGGGGCTCGAGCCCGAGCAGTCCCGGATCATCTACCTGTCGGCGCCGCTGCACGATATCGGCAAGGTCGCCATACCGGACGCCATCCTGTCCAAGCCCGGCCGCCTCGACGAGGCCGAACTGGCGGTGATGCGTTCGCACGTGCCGATCGGCACCCGTATCCTGTCCGATGGCAGTTCGGACCTGATCCGCTGTGCCTCCCGGATCGCCCGCAGCCATCACGAGCGCTGGGACGGGCTTGGCTATCCCGACGGCCTGGGCGGCGAGGATATCCCGCTCGAAGGGCGCATCGTGGCGGTGGCTGACGTGTTCGATGCCCTGTGCACCGAGCGTCCCTACAAGCCGGCCTGGCCGATCGAGGAGGCCCGCCGGGAGATCTGTCGCAACGCCGGCACGCATTTCGACCCCAGTTGCGTCGCCGCATTCGAGCGTCGCTGGCCGACCATCAAGGCCCTCTACGAACCCGGCCGCGCCGTCGCGGCCGCCTGACCCCCCGCATCACGGAGTAGCTCCATGCGTTCCCCCCTCAAGGCGCTCACCGCCGCCATTCTTGCCACCCAGGCCCTCGCCGCCGTCGCCGTCCAGGCCGGCGAACTTGCAGCGCCGCAGGGCGAGGTCGTACTGACCGTCACCGGCAGCATCGACACCAGCAACGCCGCCGAAGGCGCGGTGTTCGACCTCGCCATGCTCGAGGCGCTGGGGATGCACACGACCGTCACCGTCACGCCCTGGTACGATGGTGCCCGCAGCTTCAGCGGGCCGCTGGGTGCCGACCTGCTCGAGGCCGTCGGCGCGAGCGGCACCATGCTCAAGGTCACCGCGCTCAACGACTATGTCACCGAGATCCCGGTCGAGGACTTCGAGCGCTATCCGGTGATCCTCGCCACCCGCCTCGACGGCGAGGAGATGTCGGTGCGCGACAAGGGGCCGATCTTCGTCATCTACCCGTTCGACGATGCGCCCGAACTCAACAACGAGACCTACTACGGCCGCTCAGCCTGGCAGGTGAAATCCATCGAAGTGAAGTAGTCTGGCAATGGCCGGCGCCCGTCTCCTCGACGCCCTCGGCGGTTCGTCCGCCCGGCCCATCCGGGTCGGCGCGATCGTGCTCGTGGTGCTGATCGTGGTCCTGATGGGCAATGTCGCCGGCATCTTCAAGGCGCTCGACGAGCGTTCGCGGGCGGCGGTCGATGCGGCCCGCGAGGACATGGTCTGGGCCGTTTACCAGCTCGAGCGCGAGACCGAGAAGCTGCACGAACTGCTGCTGATCGGCTCGCTGGGCCGGGAGACCCCGGACGTCAGGGAGATTTCCCGCCGCTACGACATTCTGTACAGCCGGCTGGGCATGTTCGGCGAAGGCCAGGTTGCGACGCGTTTCTCGCAGAACGGGGAGCTGTCGGGGCTGATCGCCGGGATTCGCTCCGGCATACTGGGCCTTGCGCCGCGCTTCGACATCATTGCTGCCACCAAATCCGCCTCGCGCGAGCAACTGGCAAGCCTCGCCGGCGAGATCAAGCAGATCGAGAACCGGGCCGCGGACCTGATCATGCTGACCAACACGGCGCACAACAACCAGAAGGTCGAGGAGCGCGCCGAGGTTCAGGGTCTCTACCTGCAGATGGCGGCCGGCCTCGCCGGTACGCTCGCGGTGTTCGTCGCCCTGATCGCGCTGCTGATCCTGCAGCTGCGCACCATGGCGCGGGAGGCTCGCGAGATCGCCGCCCTGTCCGAGCGGCACCGGGCCGCCGCGCTCGCCGCCGAGCAGGCCAACCGCGCCAAGTCCGCCTTCCTCGCCACCATGAGCCACGAGATCCGCACCCCGCTCAACGGCATCCTGGGCATGGCCGAACTGCTGGCCGACAGCGGACTCGATTCCCACCAGGCCGGCCGGCTGGCCATCATCCGACAGTCGGGCGACGCGCTGCTCGACGTCATCAACGACGTGCTCGACTTCTCCAAGCTCGAATCGGGCGGCGTCGAGCTGGACTACTCGCGGTTCCGGCTGCGCGATGTCGTCGATCCGATCGAGCAATTGCTGTCGACCCGCGCCGGCGCCAAGGGCATCCTGCTCGATTTCGAAGTCCCCGATGTCGACGCGGCGACCGATGCCGGGCGGCTGCGGCAGGTGCTCATCAATCTCGTCGGCAACGCCATCAAGTTCACCGATGTCGGCAGCGTCTCGGTCAAGGCCGAGCACCGGGCCCACAGCGCCGGAATGCGGCTGCGCTTCATGGTGCGCGACACCGGCATCGGCATCGCGCCCGAGATGCAGGCGAAGCTGTTCCAGGAGTTCTCCCAGCTCGATCCCTCGATCAACCGCCGCTTCGGCGGCACCGGGCTGGGCCTCGCCATCTGCAAACGCATCGTCGAGGCGATGGGCGGCGAGATCGGCGTCACCAGCGAGGCCGGCAAGGGCAGCTGCTTCTGGTTCGAGCTGCCCTGCGCCAACCAGGCCGGAACGCTGCCCGTGCTGCCGCCCGCGCCGGCGCGAACGCCGGTGGCCGGCGCTGCGCCGACGCGACAGGGCTCGGTCCTGCTGGTCGAGGACAATGCCGTCAACCAGCAAGTGGCGGCAGGGCTGCTCGAGCGCATCGGGCTGACGGTGACGATCGCCGAGAATGGCGCCGTCGCCCTTGCCGCAGCCGCAAGGCAGCGCTTTGACTTCATTCTGATGGACATGCAGATGCCGGAGATGGACGGGCTCGAGGCCACTCGGCAGTTGCGCGCCCGGGGTGACATGACCCCGATCATCGGGCTGACCGCCAATGCGTTCATCTCGGATCGGGACGCCTGCCTGGCCGCCGGGATGGACGGCTTCGCCAGCAAGCCGGTGACGCGGGCCAAGATCGAGGACGCGATGGCCGCAGTCGCGCCCGAGACGCGGTCGACGCCGACGCCCGCGCCCGCGCCCGCGACGACGCCCGGACCCGGCCCGGCCGCTCCGCTGGCGGTCGGCCCGTCCGGGCGGATGATCGACAGCGACCAGCAGGCGGCGCTCATCGCCGAGTTCGGCGCCTCGACCTTTGCCGAACTCTACCAGCACTTCTGGCGGGATGCGGCAGACCTGCTCGCCGAGGCCCGGCGGCACGGTCAGGGCGGCGAGGCCATCGCCAGCCTGCACACGCTCAAGGGCATGGCGCTGACGCTGGGCGAGACCGGCATCGGGCGCCTCGCCGCGGAGGCCGAGGCGGCGGCGCGGCAGGGACGCCCTCCCGATCTGGACGGCCTCGCCGCGCTGGTGGCGAACGGCGGAACCGAGTTGCGCTCGGTCGCGCTGCACTGAGGCGCGGCGCGCGCGACGGAACGGTTTTCCGGCGCAGCGGCATCTGCTAAGAGAGCCCCATGATCTTCAGCCGATCCTCCAGGCGCGCCGGCCGCGCCATCGTTCTTGCGTCCATTGCCGGGCTTGCTCTCGGCGGCTGCTCGATGTCCGGCCTGCCGACCTTCCAGCCCGTGGCCGACAAGAAGCTGGCGCAGACCACCGCGGCCCCCAGGCCCGCCGTGCGCCGGCCGGTCGCCGAGGCCTTCGAGCCGATGGCCTTTGCCGAAGCGCCGAGCCGGTCATCCGATGTGGACGCCCTCATCGCCAAGTATGCGCGCCTCTACGATGTGCCCGAGTCGCTGGTGCGTCGGGTGGTGAAGCGCGAAAGCAGCTTCAACCCGAAGGCCCGCAACGGCCCGTATTACGGGCTGATGCAGATCCGGCACGACACGGCGCGCTCGATGGGCTACAGCGGCTCGGCGGCCGGCCTGCTCGATGCCGAGACCAATCTCAAGTACGCGGTCAAGTATCTGCGCGGCGCCTATATCGTGGCCGGCTACAACTCGGATGGCGCCGTGCGCAACTACTCGCGCGGCTATTACTACGACGCCAAGCGGCTCGGTCTGCTGCGCGCCGTCGGCCTCGACTGAGGTTCAACTGGCGATCGCGAGGCGCACCAGGTCGGCGGTATTCCGGGCGCCGGTCTTTTCCATGATGTGCCGGCGGTGCACCTCGACGGTGCGGTAGGAAAGCCCGAGATCGGCCGCGATCTCCTTGTTGGTCGATCCGTCGATGACATATTGCAGCACCTGCCGCTCGCGATAGGTGAGCGTGCCGAACCCCTTGACCGTCACCGACTCGACCCCGTCCTGCCCCGCCTCGACATGGATGTCGGCGCGGAACAGGTCCTGCGCCGCCGCGATGATCTCGGCGGCGGCATAGGGCGGCGAGAAGGCCGACGAGGCACCGCGCCGCATGGCGGCGACGACCTGCTCGGCGCGCACGCCTACTGGCGCCAGCAGGAAGGTGTGGATGCCCAGGTGCTGCCCGCGCGCCGCCTCGAGGGCGCCGAGCGTGCCCTCCATCGTGCCGGTCTCGTCGCACAGCGGCAGCAGCACGAGGTCCGGGCGGCGGATCGCCACCAGCCGCGCCAGCCCGGCACAATCGGGCACCATAGACACCTGAAAGCCGTGCGCGATGAACGCGTCGCCAAGCGACCTCGCCACCTTGCCGTCGGCATGGGTCAGGTAGACCAGCCGGTCCCGGTTGTGGATGTTGCGATAGGGTACCGTGTCCGCCGCCCTGTCCACCCCTGCCCTCCCACTGGCAAGGAGCATAGCCGCCACCGCGCCCCATGGGCTCGCCGGCCACCTGCCCCAGTCGATTCGCGTCCACTAAAGTATTAGAGCACACCGCGAATGGACATGACAATACATCCTGTCGTGTTCGCGTCAGAATGGGCAGGAGTGCTGATATTTCTGGCGGTCCTGCGTTGATTTCGCCAGCCTATCATTTGAACAGGATAATCGAATTGTTATGTCCGATACCGGACATTGTCGAATACTTACCCACTGTCTTCTGCACCGCGGCGCAACGGACCTTCCGGGTGGCGCGGGAACAGGTGCAAAACCGCCGCGACGGCATATCCGGCCGTCGCGCGCCGGCCTATCTGTGATGCTCGGGGGCGTTCACGCGAGGCATGTTTCAAATGTTCAGAAAACTTGCGGCCGAGGCATTCGGCACCTTCTGGCTGGTCTTCGGGGGCTGCGGCAGCGCGCTGCTGGCGGCTGGCTTTCCCGAAGTCGGCATCGGCTTCGTCGGGGTCTCGCTGGCCTTCGGCCTGACCGTGCTGACCATGGCCTATGCCGTGGGCGGCATTTCCGGCGGACACTTCAACCCGGCCGTCTCGCTCGGCCTGGCGGTGGCGGGGCGGTTCGCCTACAAGGACCTCGTCGGCTACTGGATCGCGCAACTGGTCGGCGGCATCGCCGGGGCGGTGGTGCTCTACCTCATCGCCTCGGGCAAGGCGGATTTCCTGCCCGGCGGCTTCGCCTCGAACGGCTACGATGCCAACTCCCCGGGCGGCTACGGCATGCTGGCCGCCCTCGTCGCCGAGATCGTGCTGACCGCCTTCTTCCTGATCGTGATCCTCGGCGCGACCGGCAAGGCGGCGCCGGCCGGCTTCGCGCCCATCGCCATCGGCCTGGCGCTGACGCTGATCCATCTGATCTCCATCCCGGTGACCAATACCTCGGTCAACCCGGCCCGCTCGATTGCCGCGGCGATCTTCGCCTCGAACGGCGCGCTGGGCCAGGTCTGGCTGTTCGTCGTCGCGCCGATGCTGGGGGCGGCCCTCGGCGCCGCGATCTGGAAGTACGTCCTCGCGAGCGACCAGACCTGAGCGACCGGGAAGCAGGGGGGGCCGACCTGTCCTGCGTCGGACCCGCGCCTTCGGCGGGCAGGGGCTCGCCGAGGGTGCAGATGCTCTCTCCGGCAGGCGGTGCGGGGACGGATTTCCTCCCCGCGCCGGCCGCGAATGTGCCGCTAGAACTCGCTCCAGTCGTCCGCCAGCGCGGTATTGCCGGCGACGCGCGCCAGCTTCGGCACCGGTCTGTTCGGCACGCTCGGACGGGTGGCCGCCGCCTTCGGCATCTGGCGCGGGGCAGGGGCGCCGCTGGCGTGCGAGGCCTCGCCGATCACGAAGGCGTCGACGATCCGGTCGAGTTCGCTGGCCTGCGCTTCGGTCTGCTCGATCGCGGCATTGGTCTGTTCGACCAGCGCTGCGTTGTGCTGGGTCATCTCGTCCATCTGCCGCACCGCCGTGGTGACTTCGCCGATGGCCGAAGACTGCTCGCGATTGGCGCTGGCGATCTGCTCGATCAGCGTGACGTTCTCCCGCACCCCGGCGAGCATCGCCTCGAGCCGGCCGGACGCATCGGCGACCAGGCGCGTGCCGACCCCGACCTCGCTGGCCGACTGCTCGATCAGGGCCTTCACCTCGCTCGAGGCACTGGCTGCCGACTGGGCCAGCCGGCGGACCTCGACGGCCACCACGGCGAAGCCCTTGCCGGCATCGCCGGCCCGCGCCGCCTCGACCGAGGCATTGAGCGCCAGCAGGTTGGTCTGGAACGCGATGTCGTCGATCATCCCGATGATACTGGAGATCTTGCCCGAGGAGGCGGCGATGCGCTCCATCGCGGCGTTAGCCTCGTGCATCACCGTGCCGGCTTCCTCGGCCCCGTCGGCGACGCGGCGTGAGCGGTCGGACGCGACATTGGCACGCTCGGCATTCTGCACCACCGTGCTCGACAGCTGCTCCATCGCGGCGCTGGTCTCCTCGATGGCGGCGGCTTGCCGCGTCGTGCGCTCGGCGAGGTCGTTGGCGCCGGCAAGGATTTCGCCGGTCGCCACCTTGACCGAGCCGGAGGTGGCGCGCAGCTGCCCCACGATGTCGGTCAGCCGGTCGGCCACCTGGTTGACGTCGTGCTTGAGCCGCGCAAAGGCACCCTCGAAGCTCCCCTCGACCCGGCGGGTGAGGTCGGTCTGGGCCAGCGCCGACAGCACGGTGGCGGTTTCGGAGAGGCCGCGATCGACCGTCTCGACCAGCGTGTTGACGCTCTCGGCCAGCGCATTGAGCTCGGCATCGGGGAAGCGGGCCTCCACCCGGCGCGAGAAATCCCCCGCGACCGACGCATCGACGACGCTTCCGAAGGCCTCGCGCAACTCTCCCATCATCCTGCGGCGCGCCTCGACCGCGGCCAGCGCCTGCGCCGCCTCGGCCTCGGTGAGCTCGGCGACCCGCATGCCGTTCCGGCGGAAGGTCTCGGCGGCGGTGGCGATGCGCCCGATCTCGTCGCGATCCCCGGCGGAGGGAATGGTGGTGGCGAAGTCGCCTTCCGCGACCTTGGCCAGCGCCCGTTCCATCCCGGTCAGCCGGCCCGAGACGGTGCGCAGGATGACCAAACCGGCATAGAGCATGGCGGCGAGCGACAGCGCTGCCGCGATCGCCATGGCAATGACCATCTGGGCGAACAGCCGCTCTTCCTCTTCGTGCGCGGCTATCGCGACATCGCCCTGCAGGTCGACCAGCTCGGTTACGGCTGTACTGATCGGATCGATGGCGGGGTAGAGCTCGGTCGAGACGAAGGCATCGAGCCCGGCCTGGTTGCGCGCCGCGAACAGCGCCTGGAGCCGGTCCATGCCGGCATCGGCGGCCTCCATCTTCTGCTCGGCGGCCTCTGCCAGGCGCGCCTCGGTCTCGCTCATCGGTTTGGCGAGGTAGGCCCTCCACTCGGCGTGGATGAAATCGTGCGCCGCCTTGTGCGCGGCCAGCCCGGCGTCCCAGGTCACGGCGCCGCTGCGCACCTTGTGGGCATTGTCGACGATCGACACGGCATAGGCATCGGCGATCTGCTTGAGGCTCTGCAGCGGAACGACGCGATCGGCGATGATCGAGCCGATCTGGGTGTTGAGCGTCGATAGGGCCTGGTAGCCGCCGCCGAGCAGCGCTGCAATCACCACGCCGAGCACGGCAAGAACGACAGTCAGTTTGGTCTTGATCTTCACTTTCGGGTCCCTGTGGCCGGCAACACGGCGTCCATCCCCCGTCCCGGCCGGACGTTGGGCGCTCCGACGGCGATGTGAGCCGACAATGGCCGACACGGGCCGCCCCATGCAGCCCGCCGACCCGTTCGATGCCTTCCCCTGCCGCGCGGATATCGTTGTCATCGAATAGATTCGCTGAAGGAAGTTAAGGATTTACCGGTAGGAGGCGATAATCTGCGCAGGATTGCGTGGGGGCATCTCCGCCCCCGGCAAGCGGGCGAAGGTCAAAGCCGACAATTTCCGCATCCCCGCCTGCGGGGAGGCGACGGAACGGGAAGCCGCCCCTGATCCTCCCCCGCCTGCGGGGGAGGGGGCGCCGTGCGCGCTCCACGGCCCCCGCGAGGAGCGGTCGTGTCTCAGGCGGCGCGGCGGAGCTGGAAGCTGCGACCGGCATCGAGCGACACCACATCGCCGTAGCGCACGAAGGCGCGCAGCGTCAGCGCCACGTCGCGCTCGATCCTGCGGCCCTGGCGGAAGCACGCCGCGATCTCGGCGGGACTGAGCGCGTGTTCGGCGAGGCCGGGACCCCCGGCACGACCCGCTTCCCTCCTTGCGGGAGAAGGTGTCTGAAGGGCGGATCAAGGGGGCACAGGCGTCGCGGACCCCTCATCGCCCCCATGGCCCTCTCCCCGTGACGGGAGAGGGCGGGGACGTGTGCGAGCCGCAACGCCGGCCGCTCCCAAGCGGCCGACGCGGCGTCCGGGGCGGGAGGTAGCCGGGCACGGCGAACGGGGCAATTAAATCCCACAGAAGAAGTTAATCAGCTTCGTGTGCGACCGGTAAAATTGTCAGCCGGCGCCGTGGACCAGCCGCAGCAGCGCCTCGGCCTCGCCCGGAACGGCCTCGGCGAGGCGGGCGCCGGCGAGCACCGGCAGCCAGGCCCGCAGTTCGGCGAGGCGCACCGGATCGGGCGCTGCGGCGGCGAGCCAGGCCGCGGCGAAGGCCGGCGGCGCCGCCAGCCGGAGCAGCAGCCAGGTGCGACAGAGATCGGCGGCGGGCGGCCCGGAGCCGGCGTCGGGCCAGTCGACGATCAGCGGCGCCTCGGGCGGACCCATGACGTTCATCGGATGGAAGTCGCCGTGGCACAGCCGGTCGCCATCGGGGAGGGCGGCGAGGCGGTCGCGCAGCCCGGCACGCGTCGCCGCGTCCAGTCCCGGGGCCGTGTCGAGCGCCGTGGCGAGGCGGGCGGTGAGGCTGGGCAGCCCGCTGCCGGCGGCGGCATGGATGCGCCGCTGCAGACCGACCAGCAGTTCGAGGCCGGCCGGAACCCGTGCCGGATCGGCGAGCAGCACGTCCCCGAGGCTCGGACCCGGCGCCCGGCTCATCACCAGCCCCCAGCGGCCGCCGACCTCGCCCACGCCGAGGACGCGCGGCGCCGGCAGCCCCGCCGCCTCGACCAGCGCCAGCACCGCCGCCTCGCGAAAGGCCTGCCGCTTCATCGCCGGATCGCGGTAGAGCTTCAGCACGTCGGCGCCATGGGCGAAGACCTCGGCGACCCGCCCGGAGCCGATCAGCGCTCCGATGGCGGCGGCGTCCATGCCCCCTCCTTGCGACCCGCCGGCTGGCTGGCCTCGCGCAGCATCTTGAGTGTCAGCGGGTCCTCGATGCCGGCGAAGTACTTGTCGAGCACCGCCCGGAACGGCGCGTCGGCGACCGGCGCGGCGTGCGTGAACAGCGTCATCGAGGAGCGCAGCTTGACCTCGTCGGGCGAGCCGAAGATCTGGTTGGCGCTCCGTCCCTGCAACCCGAGCAGGATCCGGCAGCATTCCACCAGCCGCGCCCCGAGCAGCGGATGGGCGAGATAGGCCCGCGCCGCTTCGAGGTCGGCCAGTCCGAACTGCTGCGCCAGCGGGCTGCGGCCGAGGCCCCTGAGCTGCGGGAAGACGAACCACATCCAGTGGCTCTGCTTGCGCCCGGCCCGCAGCTCGCGCAGCACCTCCACATAGATCGGCCCCTGCGCCGCGACGAAATCCTCGAACATGGCGAAAGCCTAGCATGCGCGCATGGCGGGAAAACCCCCCGCCGCTGCTGACAGCTTCTGTCGTCGCCGGAGGGCACAACCGGCCCGTCGCCAAACGGAGGTGTCCATGCCGACCCTTGCCAGCTGCCATTGCGGCGGTACCGTCATCGAACTGCCCGAGCCGCCCACCCATGCCACGCAGTGCACCTGCACCTATTGCACCAAGACGGGCGGGCTGTGGTCCTACTATGCGCCGGAGGGGCCGCGCCTGCTCAAGGCCGAGCACCTCGCCTGCTACGCCCCCAACACCTACAACGAGCACTACTTCTGCGCCCGCTGCGGCATCACCACGCACGGCGTCTCGCCCGACTGGCAACTGGGTGGCGAGGGCATTCCGGAGAAAAAGAAGTTCGCGGTCAACGCCCGGCTGCTCGACGACTATTCCCTGTTCACCTCGCTCGGCATCGAAAGGATCGACGGCCGAACGCTCTGGTGACGGGGCCGATTCGGACCGGATCGTGCAGTCCCGCGGCGACGGCGTGCAGGCGCCGGCGTTCGGCCGTCGGGCAAGCTATCGGCCCGGCGGACCGAACGGGAGGGAACCATGCGCGGACTCAAGTCGGGCCTGGGGCTGCTCCTGGCCCTCATGCTGCCGACCACCGGGGCGCTCGCCCATCATGCGCTGGGCGGCTCGGTCCCGATCGGCTTCGGCGAGGGGCTGCTCTCCGGGCTCGCCCACCCGGTCATCGAGGTCGATCACCTCGCCTTCGTGCTCGCCGTCGGGGTGCTGACGGCGGTCTGCCAGGGTGGACTCGGGCTGCCGGCCTGGTTCGTCGCCGGCACCGTCGCCGGCTGCCTGCTCGATGCCGGCGGACTGCAGGTGCAGCCGGCCGGCTGGATGGTGCCGCTCAGCGCCCTGCTGATCGGCGGCTACCTGGCTTCGGGGCGCGGCGATGCCGGGCATTGGCACAGGTGGATCTTCCTTGCCGCCGGCGCGCTGCACGGCCTCGCCTACGCGCAATCGATCATCGGCAGCCAGAACAACTCGCTCGCGGGCTACCTGCTCGGCTTTGCCGTCGTCCAGACTCTCGTCGCCTGGAGCGCCATGCTGGCCGCCTACTGGTTCTGGCGCGGCGACCGGCTCTATGCCAACGCCCGGGTCTTCGGCGGGTTGCTGGCCGGCGTGGGCGTGGCCACGCTCTACGAGGCCGCCGTTGCGAGCCTCCTGCCCCTCGTATAGGGATTGGGCACAGACAGGAGCTGTCCGCCATGCGCCTGAGCAAGCAAAGCAACTATGCGGTGCGGGCGCTGGTGTACTGTGCAGCGAACCCCGGCGGGCTGTGCCGCATCCGCGATATCGGAGCCGCTTTCGGCGTCTCCGAGATGTTCCTGTTCAAGATACTGGTCCCGGTCGGCCGCAGCGGCCTGCTGGAAACGGTGCGTGGCCGCAATGGCGGGGTCCGGCTGGGCGCCCCCGCCGACACGATCCGGGTCATGGACGTGCTGCGCGTCACCGAGGAGGATTTCGACCTCACCGAGTGTGGCCGCGACAAGTGCGGGCACTGTCCGCTGGGCGGCAAGTGCATCTACGAGACCGCGCTCCGCGAGGCGATGCGCGCCTTTGCCCAGGTGCTCGAATCCTACACCATCGCCGATCTGGTGGCGGACGGCGACGGCATCGCGCTGGCACTGGGCATCAATGACGTGCCGGCCCGCCCGTCCGCCGCGGCAGCCCGCACCTCTCCCGACTGGGCGGCGAGGACGCTGGCCGCGCGGTCCGGGCGCTGAGCGGCGGGAACGCTTCCGCCGGCATGCGCCGCCCGGACAAGAACTGGCAGCATTCGTGCAGGATTTTTCCACCCCGGTGCTGTCACCTGACCCGATCCGATCGAACGGGGAGGACGGGATGAGGCGCCAGGTGATGCTGTCGGTCGTGCTGGGCGCCGTGCTCGGCAGCGGCCTGGTCGCCGCGGAGGACGGGGCCGGGTCCGTTGCCGAGATCATTGCGGCCCGCCGTGGCCTGATGACCCAGCTGGCATCGCTGCAGGTCCTGATCGATAATCGCCTCGGCGCGGCGGAGGATTCCGATGAGCTGTATGGCCTCGCCCAGGCCGCCGCGCAGTCGCTCGACGCGTTCGCCGTGCTGCTGCCGCCGCAGACCAACCTGCTTGGTGGCGCCCCGGCCATCGACGGCGTGCAGACCACCGCGTCGGCCGCGATCTGGGAGGACCTGCCCGCCTTCCGGCAGCAACTGCGCGATGTCGCGGCACTGGCGCGACAGGCCTCCGAGGCCGTCGACCTCGCCGGATTCCGTGCCGAATGGGACCGCGTCGCCGCGGCCTGCGCCTCCTGCCACGAAGGCTACGTGGTCTTCGATCCGTTCGCGGCCCTCAACTGAGGGTTCGGGCAGGGCGCACCCGCCGGAGGTTGGGAGCCGGCGATGCCCCAGACATCGCCGGCATTTCACGTGATGGACGAAGCCACCTGTCGACTCCCGAGGGAGGAGGGAAAGCCGTGCACTCACCCTGCGCGCAGCCTGCACCGGGTGGCGGCACAAAACCTGCACGTGACTGCAGGGTCTATGCATAAACCTGCTGTCGTCGGCAGGTTTATGCGGCGCCATCCGGCCACGGCCCGATGCGCTGCTGAAGCAAAGCCGAATCCAGCTCGATCTCGGCGCCGGACAGGTCCTCCGGAGCGGTGCGCAGCAGCCAGGCGACGGCGCGTGCCGCAAGGCGCGGGTCAAGGAGTTCGGCTTGCCCGGTCCGGCGCGCCGGCCAGAGCCCCGAGTCGCGGATCTCCGCCTGCATGTCGGTATCGACCACCCCCGGCCGGGCGCCATAGACGCGCAGGCGCCGGCCATGCTCGACATGGGTGCAGCGGGTGAGCATGGCGAGGCCCGCCTTGGCCGCGCAGTAGGCGCTCCAGCCGGCCAACGGCACGCTCGCCGCGCCGCTCGACAGGTTGACGATCACTCCGCCATCGGCGAGCCGCGGCAGCGCGGCTCGCGTCCCGTTATAGGCCCCGACGAGGTTGACCGAAACCGCCGCCGACCAGGCCTCCGGCGCCGTCACCTCGATCGGGGCGAGGGGACCGATGACTCCGGCATTGTTGACGATGCCGACCAGTTCTCCGCCGAACGCCGCGGCATGCGCGACCGCGGCCGCGACGGCGCCGTAGTCGGTGACATCCACTGCCACCGCCGATGCCATCAGGCCTCGTGCCCGCAGGCTTCCGGCAAGGCCCTCGCCGGCGGCGAGCTCCCGACAGCCGAGCACGGCGGCAAGGCCCGCCTCGGCGGTCGCGATGCCGATGGCGCGCCCCAGCCCCCGGCTGGCGCCGAGGACGAGGACGGCGCCGCCGGCCCCGTCAGGCCTGCCGGCCAATCGGGCGCAGGCCGAAGCTGTGGGTGATCTTCTTGTGCGCTCCGCGCGGCGCGCCCGAGGCCGTGGTTCCCCCCGTTTCGTCGATGAGATGGACCACCAGTTGCTGCTTGACGCCGAACACCGCGTCACTCTCGAGATAGGGATCGTTCTCGACGAACAGGTGCGTCACCAGCGTGTCGTAGCCGTCCTTGCCGATCATGAAATGCACATGCGCCGGCCGGTAGGGGTGCCGCCCGACGGACTCGAGCATCTTGCCCACCGGCCCGTCGGTCGGAATCGGGTAGGGCACCGGCACGATCGACCAGAACGAGAAGCGGCCATCGGCATCGGTGATGAAGCGGGCCCGGAGGTTCTCGACCTGACCCGGCTTCTGCACGTCGTAGTAGCCGTCGTCGTCGGAGTGCCAGACGTCCACCCAGGCGCCCGCCAGCGGCTGCCCCTCGGGGGTGGTGACGCGCGCCTCGACATGCAGCGGGGTGCCGGCCGCCCCGCCCGAGATGTCGCTTTCCGACGGACTGACCTTGAGCGGCGGCACGTAGAAGGGGCCGAGCACGGTGGTTTCGGTCGCCCCCTCGATGCTGCGGTGGTTGATGGCATCGACCAGCATGGAAAAGCCCAGCGTGTCGGACAACAGGATGAACTCCTGCCGCTTGTCGTCGCACATGTGCCCGGTCTGGGTCAGAAAGCCGATCGCCATCTCCCACTCCTGCATGCTCAGTTCGACGTCGAGCGCGAAGGCATGCAGGTGCCGCACCAGCGACTGCATGACCTGGCGCAGGCGCGGGTTCTCGGCCTTGGCGAAGCTGGCGACGACCTGTTCGGTCAGGTCCTGTGTGGTGGTCACTTGGCGTCCTCCTTGGTGTCGGAGATCTCGAGGTGTCGCCGCGTGGGAAACAGATGGACTCCGGTGAGTTGCGAGAAATTGCCCCAGATCCCCCTGGGGGCGAGCAGCATGACGGCGATGCCGAGCACGCCGAGCACGATCAGGTACCACGGCCCGAAGCTGGACAGCGCGTTGCGCAGGACAACGAAGATGATGGCCCCGATGATCGGGCCCTCGATCGTGGCAAGTCCGCCGATCACCACGATGAAGATGATGTAGGCGGTCCAGTCGAGCAGCGAGAAGGCAGCGTCGGGCGAAATGCGCGAGGTCTGCAGGAAGTAGATCGCCCCCACCAGCCCGGCACCAAAGGCGGCGAAGATGTAGACGGCGAACTTGATCCGTGTGGTGCTGACGCCGACGCTCTGGGCGGCCACTTCGCCGTCCTTGATGGCGCGCAGCCCGAGCCCGACGCGCGAGCGCAGCAGGTAGTAGGAGCCGGCGACGACCAGGACGATGGTGACCAGCGCCGCCCAGTAGATGATGATCTCGCGCGCCGCCGCGCTGCGCACGCCGAACAGCTCGCTGATGAACTCGAGGCCGAACATGTCGCCCGTCGCCGAGCGCGGCAACGAGGTGCCGGTGCCGCCGCCCAGCTCGCGCCACTGCGCCAGCAGCAGCCTGAACACCTCGGCCACCACCCAGGTGACGACGGCGAAGTAGGCCCCCTGCATGCGGAACACCAGCGAGCCGACCGGGATCGACAGCAGCGCGACGATCAGCGCCGCGAGCGGAACCGAGAGCAGCGGATCGACGCCGGCCACCATGATCAGCGCGAACAGGGCATAGCCGCCGAGGCCGACAAAGGCCTGCTGGCCCACCGAGATCAGCCCGGCATAGCCGGCCATCAGGTTCCAGCACAGCGCCAGCGCCGAGAGCAGGAAGATCAGGATCAGGTCCTGCAGCATCGGGCGCGAGGCGAAGGCAGGCGCGAAGGCCAGCGTGACCACGAGGACGATGGCGATCACGTCGAAGACGCGCGACGTCCGCGTTGCGACGCGCACCCGGTAGCGGGCCGATCCCGTCTCGCCTGCGCTGGGGGAAGTGGGTACGGTCATGGTTCTACTGCTTTGGGAACAGGCCGCGGGGCCGGAACACGATGAACACCAGGAAGACCAGGTGCCCGGCCAGGATCTGCCATTCGGGATTGATGCGGGCCCCGATCGACTGCGCGACGCCGAGGATGACGCCGCCGACCAGCGTCCCCCACAGGCTGCCGAGTCCCCCGATGACCACGGCCTCGAAGGCGTAGAGCAGGCGGGCCGGACCGACGCTCGGATCGAAGTTGGAGCGGACCCCCATGAAGAAGGCGGCAATCGTCATCACCACGAACGAGATGCCCATGGCGATGGCGAAGACGACGCGCGGGTTGACGCCCATCAGCTGCACCACCTCGGTCGAATCCGAGGTCGCCCGCAGTCGCCGGCCGAGCGCGGTGCTGTAGAAGATGTAGCTCAGAACGCCGAGGACCACGACGGCGACGGCAAAGGTGACGAGCGGGATGACCCCCACCGACAGGCCGAGCAGGTTGATCGACTCCGTTTCGATCGCCCCCAGCGAGAGCTTGCGGCTGTCGGCGCTGAAGCCGACCAGCAGGCCGTTCTGGATGACGATCTGGAGACCGAAGGTGACGAGCAGCGGCAGCAGGATATCGTCGCCCAGGGTGCGGTTCAGCAGGTAGCGCTGCAGCGCCCAGCCCAGCGCGAAGGCGAAGGGCAGGAGGATCAGCAGCGCCACCGGCAGCGGCAGCCCCAGCGCGGTCACCATGGCGAGCAGCACGAAGGCGGCCAGCACGATCACGTCGCCATGCGCCAGGTTGACCAGCCGCATCACGCCGAAGATCAGCGACAGGCCGGCCGCATACAGGGCGTAGAGCCCGCCCAGCAGAATGCCCTGCACGACGGTATTGACGTATTCCATCCTAGCTTCCGAAGTACGCTGCGAGGATCTCGGAGCGATCGAAATCGTCCGGTCGGCCGGTGAGGCTGACCTTGCCCTCGAGGAAACAATAGATGCGGTCGGCCGCGCTGAGCGCCGCGTTGAGGTCCTGCTCGACGATGACGATGGTGGTGCCGCGCTTCTTGATCTCGCCGATCGCGGCGTAGACGTCCTTGATCGCCGCCGGTGACAGCCCCAGGCTGATTTCGTCGCAGAGCAGCACGCGCGGGTTGGTGATCAGCGCCCGGCCGATGGCGACCATCTGCTGCTGGCCGCCTGACAGGGTCGGTGCCAGCTGCTCGGCGCGCTCGCGCAGGATCGGGAACAGCTCGCAGATGCTGTCGTAGGACCAGCCGCGCTCGCCGCTCTTGCCGTTCTCCCCCATCCTGAGGTTGTCGGCAACCGACATCGAGGGGAACAGGCGGCGGCCCTCCGGCACGAGAGCGACGCCGGACTTCACCATTTCGTAGGCGGGCTTGCCCCCCACCGGGCGGCCGTCCAGCAGAATGCCGTCCGGCCGTGTCCTGACGAGGCCAGCCAGCGCCTTGAGGAACGACGACTTGCCGGCGCCGTTGGCGCCGATGATGGCGACAGTCTCGCCCTCCTCGACACGGAAATCCACCCCGAACACCGCCTGGAAGTCGCCATAGTGGACTTCGAGGCGACGGGCTTCGAGCAGCGCGGTCATGCCGCGACCTCTTCGTCGATTCCGAGATAGGAGCGGCGGACTTCCGGGTCGTGCATCACCGCGGTGGGTTCGCCGTCGGCGATCTTGCGGCCGAACTCGAGCACGATCAGCCGGGTCACCACCGAGAGCAGCGCGTGCACCACGTGCTCGATCCAGACGATCGTCACACCCTGCTGGTTCACCTGCTTGATGAATTCCACCAGTTCGTGGCACTCCGCCTCCGTCAGGCCGCCGGCGATCTCGTCGAGCAGCACGATGTCGGGCTGCGTCGCGAGGGCGCGCGCCATCTCGAGCCGCTTGCGGTTGAGCAGGGTGAGCTTGCCGGCAAGCGTGTTGGCATGCGCGGCGAGCCCGGTGCGCTCGAGGATCGAGCCGCAGAAAGCGTTGGCACCCCGGTGCCCGTGCTCGCGGCCGTACTCGGCCGCGACGAGGAGGTTCTCGAACACCGTCAGGCTTTCGAACGGGCGGGGAATCTGGAAGGAGCGCCCGATGCCCGCCACGCAGCGCTTGCGCAGCGAGACATCGGTCACGTCCTGGCCGGAGAGAAAGACCTTACCGGCATCGGGCGTCAGGACGCCGGTAATGAGGTTGAACAGGCTCGACTTGCCGGCCCCGTTGGCACCGATGATGCCAAGGGCCTCGCCGCGGGCGACTTCGAGGTCGATTTTGTCGGCCACGACGACGGCCCCGAAGCGCTTGGT
This sequence comes from Devosia sp., assembly GCA_041916695.1. Lineage (GTDB taxonomy): Bacteria > Pseudomonadota > Alphaproteobacteria > Rhizobiales > Devosiaceae > Devosia_A. The sequence goes on from JAYRZA010000002.1 coordinate 283,252, forward strand.
GACGCCGGCAAGCTTGAGGATCATCTTGTTACTCGATGGCTTCCATCTTGCCGCCCAGCGGAATCTCCGGGTGGGCAGCGTTCTCGACGATCACCAGGTCGAACTTGCCGTCATTGTAGCGCCACTGACCACCGACCAGCGGGGTCTTGGAGACGTTGGCGGCAACGGCCGGGGGCAGGCCCTCGGCGCCGAACTGCACATGGCCGACGACGGTATCGAGATTGGTCGCGGCGATCGCATCGGCGAGCGAGTCGGCGTCGAACGGATCCTCGGCGCGCTTGACCGAGTCGACGGCCACCTCGAACAGCGCGTGGATGAAGCCGATCGGCTGCGTCCACGGACGGCTGGTCGCGGCGGTGTAGCCGGCGGCCAGTTCACCCGCGCTCGCCCCGCTGAGCGAAGACTTGAACGGGTGCGACGCCGACCACCACACTTCGGTCGACAGGTTGTTGCCGATCGGGCCGAGCGCCTCGACGGCGACCGGGAACAGGATGGCCTTGGCGATCGAGGCAACCTTGGGCTTGAAGCCCTGCTGGTTGGCCTGCGTCCAGAAGGTGGTGAAGTCGGGCGGGATCACCACGCCGGTGACGATGTCGGTATTGGCTTCCTTGAACGCGTTGATCTGCGCGGTGAAGTCGTCCGACAGGTTCTGGTAGCGACCCGGGTCGATGGTGGTGTAGCCACCCGCCTTGAGCGCCGGCGGCAGGCCGACATCGGGGTTGCCCCATGCATTGCCGTCCGCATCGTTGGGGAACAGTCCGCCGACCTGCTTGTTGGTCTCGAGCTGGTTCCACATCCCCTGGTAGGTGGCGATGACGTCCTCGAGGCCCCAGAAGAAGTGGTAGGTGTAGCGGAACGATTCCCAGGTGGAAGGATCGGCCGGGTTGGCCTGGCGCTCGATGAACCAGGGCTGCCACGGCGCGATGGTCGAGATGCAGGGGATGCCCTCGATCTCGCACTGCGCCGAAACCGGATTGGCGGTTTCCGGCGTCGAGGCCACCACGATCAGCTGCACCTCGTCGTCGACGATCAGCTCGCGGGCCACTTCGGCGGCGCGGTTCGGGTTGGACTGGCTGTCGCGCACGATGACTTCGAACTTCACCGGACCCTTGGCGGTCTCGATGGTGCCCCCGAGCAGTTCGTTGACCTGGCTGACGACGAAGTCGTCGGCCTCGGCGAAGGCGGCCAGCGGGCCGCTCTGCGGGGTGACGTAGCCGATCTTGATGGTGGTCTCCTGGGCGAGGACGCCCGGGGCCATCGCGGCCAGTGCGAGGACCGAGGTGGCCCCCAGGACTAGGCGCCGGGTCACCGGCGCGCCTTGCAAGAGGTTGGGCATTCTACTCCTCCGATGTGAGTTGCTTGGGACCGGCCCTGCCAACAGGACGGTCGAATTGTGGTTGTCCGCTTTCAGACCCTAGGGGAGCGCCGGTATGCGATCCTGCAAACCGCCGCGCCGATCTTGCATAAAACGATCAGTTCAGTTGCGTTTGGACCGCCGGTAGGCGGCAGGCGTCGTGCCGCAGTGCCGGTGGAACAGACGCGTCAGGTGTTCCTGGTGGGCAAAGCCGCACTCGTAGGCGATCTCGGCGATGGAGACGCTGGTCTTCTCCAGCAGCCGACGCGCCTTCTCTATGCGCAGGGAGATCAGGTAGCGGTGCGGCGGCATGCCCAGCTCGGTCCTGAAGATCCTGGCGATGTGGCTCGGGCTGCGGTTGGTGGCCCGGGCGATGTCGGCGAGGTTGATGCCGCTGTCGATGTTGGCCGTCATGTAGTCCACCGCCTCCGACAGCGTCGGCGACAGCCCGGCACTGGCCGTCGACCGCCCTCCGCCCTTGAGCTTGGCCTTCGAGTAGGAGCGGATCAGCTGTGCCGCGATGGTGCGCGACAGGTAGTCCGCGAACATCGCCGAGCCCAGGCTCTCGTCTTCGACGGCATAGGCCGAGGCATCGATCAGGGCGCGCAGCGCCCTGTCGCTTTCGACGATGGTGGAGGGGATTTCGACCCGGGCCGGGTCCCCGTCGACCATCTCGAGCGCCACTTCCTCGATGATCGCACGCCGGACATACACGTGCACGGTCTCGATCGTCCCCCCCAGTTCGATGCCGAAATCGACGCCGGGGGCAATCAGGTGGATTCCGCCGGCCGGCACCACGCGACGACCGATCCGCCGGTCGCACAGGCTTTCCACCTGCACCGGGCCGTCCCGGTGCAGGACCAGCAGGTGATCCCGCGACGACTGGAAGACGCCCTGGAAGGGCATCTCCTTCTGCACCGAGGTGAACAGCGAGGTCCAGTCGCGACCATCGCTGCAGGCTTTGATCTTGGCGCCCGGCTGCGCCAGCATTCCGTGTGTCTCTTCTATTCCGAATGGTCGTTGTGCATGCATTGGTCTTCTCCCACTTGAACCGGCCGGCTCTTGCGGCCGCTTGCCGGTCCTTCGCCCCCGTGTCGGGGCGAGCCTGACGGTTGCTCCCGTCTGTCGATCACTCCCTAGGGTCGTTGCAGTCCGACCGCGATGCCCTGCCCGACGCCGATGCACATCGTGGCAAGAGCGTAGCTCTCCCCCGAAAGGGCGAGTTCCAGTGCGGCCGTTCCGGTGATGCGTGCCCCGCTCATGCCGAGCGGATGGCCGAGCGCGATCGCCCCGCCATTGCGGTTGACGTGGTCGGCGTCCTCGGCGATGCCGAGCTCGCGCAGCACCGCGATGCCCTGGCTGGCGAAGGCCTCGTTGAGTTCCACCACGCCGAAATCGGCCGGCGCGAGGCCCAGCCGGGCGCACAGCTTGCGCGTCGCCGGGGCCGGGCCGATGCCCATGATGCGCGGCGGCACGCCCGCCGTGGCGCCGCCCATGATGCGGGCGATGGGGGTCAGTCCGTGCCTGGCCGCCGCCGCTTCGGAGGCGATGATCAGGGCGGCCGCGCCGTCGTTGACCCCCGACGCGTTGCCGGCCGTGACGCTGCCATCGGCAAACAGCGGCTTGAGCTTGCCGAGTGTCTCGACCGTCGTTCCGGCGCGCGGATGCTCGTCGATGTCGACGACGACCGGGTCGCCCTTGCGCTGCGGGATGCTGACCGGCACGATCTCGCGTCCCAGCCGGCCGCTCTGCTGGGCGGCCACCGCCCGCGCCTGGCTGCGCACGGCAAAGCCATCCTGCGCTGCGCGCGAAACGCCGAACTCGCGCGCCACGTTCTCGCCCGTCTCGGGCATCGAGTCGACGCCGTACTGCGCCTTCATCAACGGGTTGACCAGTCGCCAGCCGATCGTCGTATCGTGGATTTCCGCATGGCGCGAAAAGGCGCTGTCGGCCTTTGGCATGACGAACGGCGCCCGGCTCATCGATTCGGTACCGCCCGCGATGACGAGGTCCGCCTCGCCGGCGCGGATGGCACGCGCCGCCGCGATCACTGCGTCCATGCCCGATCCGCACAGCCGGTTGATCGTGGTGCCCGGCACTCCGACCGGCAGGCCGGCGAGCAGCAGGCTCATGCGGGCGACGTTGCGATTGTCCTCGCCGGCCTGGTTGGCGCAGCCGAAGATCACGTCGTCGACCGCCTCCCAGTCGACGCCCGCGTTCTCGGCCATCAGCGCCCTGAGCGGGATCGCCCCCAGATCGTCCGGGCGAACGGCGGCGAGGCTCCCGCCGAACCGTCCGATCGGTGTCCGCCGGTAGGCGCAGATGAAGGCCTCTGCCATCACGCGGCCCTCTTCTTGCCGGCATGCGCGGCGGCGGTCCGCGCCTGCAGGTCGCGCAGCGTACCGAGTTCCTCGGTTGTCGGCGGCGGGGTTTCCTCGAGGCCGTCGGCAAAGCGCACGGTCCAGCCGCAGGTCTCCTGCACCATCTCGCGCGTCACTCCGCGATGCAGCGAGCGCACCACGAACTCCTTGGTCTGCGGGTCCGGCCGCCAGATGGCGAGGTCGGTGATCAGCAGGGTCGGGCCCTTGGTGGTCAGGCCCAGCCGCTGCCGGTGGTCGCCGCCGTCGCCGTGGCCGAACGAGGTGTAGAAGTCGATCTTGTTGACCATGGCGCGCTGCGCCTGCTTGAGCGTGATGTAGATCTCGCCGCAGGAGGTCGCGATTTCCGGTGCCCCGCCGCCGCCCGGCAGCCGCACCTTGGGGTGGCGGTAGTCGCCGATCACCGTGGTGTTGATGTTGCCGAAGCGGTCGAGCTGCGCGGCGCCCAGAAAGCCGATCGAGATGCGCCCGCCCATCAGCCAGTAGCGGAACATCTCGGGCACCGAGACGGTCGCCAGCGCCGTCTCGCACAGTTCGCCGTCGCCGATCGAGAGCGGCAGCACCTCGGGCGCCGTCCCGATCGTGCCGCTCTCGTAGATCAGCGTGATGTCGGGGGCATGCGTGAGCCGCGCCACGTTGCAGGCGGCCGATGGCGCGCCGATGCCGACGAAGCACACGTCGTCGTTGCTCAGCTGCCGTGCGGCGGCGATGGTCATCATCTCGTTGGGCGTGAAGTCGGTCATGGCCGCAGCTCCTTGACCCGCTCGGCGAACACCTCGGGCGTGGCGCCGAGCACGTTGTCCCTGATCCAGCTGGCGAACAGCTCGCGGTCGGCCGAGATCCGGTCCCACTCGAGATAGGCGGCGTTGTCCCGTTCGTAGTAGCCATGCGTGTAGGAGGGGTGTGCCCCGCCCGGCACCACGGCGATCGCGTCGATGGTCCAGTGCGGCAGGATGCACAGGTTCGGATGCAGCCCGCGGAAGGAGGGCACCACTTCCTCGACGGTGACGACCACGCGCCCCGCGGCAAGGGCGGCTTCCTTCTGCACCCCGATGATCCCCTCGATCAGCACGTCGCCCTTGCGATTGGCCTTCTGCGCGTGGATGAAGGTCACGTCCGGCCGGTGCGCCGGCACCGTCGCCAGCTGCTCCCCGCTATAGGGGCAGGTGACGAAGCGGATGTCGGGGTTGACCTTGGGCAGGTCGGCGCCCTTGTAGCCCCGGAACAGTGCCAGCGGCAGCCCCGAGGCCCCCGCCTCGTAGGCCTGCGCCATCGCCGAGTGCGAGTGCTCGACCGTCTCGATGCCGCGCGGATAGGCGTTCTCGATGGCATCGCGCATGCGCCGCAGCAGGCCCACGCCCGGATTGCCGGCATACGAGAAGATCACCTTCCTCGCCATGCCCATGCCGATCATCTGGTCGTAGATGATGTCGGGCGTCATGCGCAGCAGCGTCAGGTCGCGAAACCCCTGCCGGATGGCTTCGTGCGCGGCCGCATGCGGAATGAGATGCGTGAAGCCCTCGAAGGCCACCGTATCCCCGTCGTTCAGATTCTCCCCCACCGCCTGGCTTAGCGGCACGAACTTGCTCATAGCCTGTTTCTTCTTGCGCCATAACGAATAGCTTTATATTGGCGATTGAAATCGCCGGGTAAAATGATAATTTGCGAAGAAGATATAACCCAAGGTAATATCGTGGCGTCGAGCCTGTTGGATTCGCGCGTCAAGCTGCGCCATATCAGCTGTTTTCTCGAGGTAACGCGCCAGGGGGGTGTGGTGGCCGCCAGCCAGGCCCTCGGGCTGAGCCAGCCCGCCGTCTCCAAGTCCATAGCCGAACTCGAGGAATTGCTGTCCACGCCGCTCTTCGATCGCAGCGGCCGGCGGCTCGTCCTGACCCATCAGGGCGAGATCTTCGCCCGGCATGCGATGGTCGCCGCCGCCGCCATCCGGGACGGCATCGAGAGCATGGATGCGAGCCGCTCGAGCCAGGCCGTGGTGCGGCTGGGGGCCCTTCCGACGGTCGAGGTCGAGGTCGTGCCGCGCGCCGTGGCGGTGTTCTCGCGCAGTCCGCTGGCCTGCCGCGTCCATGTCGAGAGCGGACCCAGCTCGCACATGCTCGCCATGCTGCGCAACGGCACGCTCGACTTCATCGTCGGCCGCCTTGCCAGCCCGGAGGTGATGAACGGGCTGCTGTTCGAGCACCTGTATTCGGAGCAGCTCACCTTCGCCGTCCGTCCCGGCCATCCGCTGGCGCGACGGCGGCCGCTCAGCTTCCGGGAGGTCGAGCCCTACCCGATGCTGCTGCCGCCGGCCGATGCGATCATCCGCTCGATCGTCGACTCGCTGTTCATCGCCGGCGGTGTGGCGGACATCAGGTTCGAGATCGAGACCGTGTCGAACGGCTTCGCCCGCGCCTTCACCCTCGCCAACGACGCGATCTGGACGATCTCGCGCTCCGTCGTGGCGCACGACCTCAAGATTGGGCAATTGGTTGCCCTGGCGCTCGACACCAGCGCCAGCCACGGCCCGGTGGGCATCACCATGCGCGCCAACGAGCAGTTGAGCGTCGTCACGGCGGCCATGATGGATGCGGTGCGCGAGGCCGCTGCTGCCGTCGCCCGCGGCTACGGGGACTGAGCCCGTCTCGCCGCGGCCGGCCTAGAGGCGTCTCCAGGTCGCCGGCGCTGCGGCCTGCGGCTCGTGCCCGAAGCAGCGCTGGTAATACTCGCCGTAGATGGGGCGCTCGGCCTCGTCGCAGCGGTTGAGGAAAGCCGTGTGGAAGGCGAAGTCGAGGTCGCCGAACACCCGGTAGTTCTGCGCCCAGGAGATGACCGTGCGCGGCGACATGACCACCGAGACGTCGCCCGCGGCAAAGCCGGCCCGCGTCAGGTTGGCCATCCGGACCATCTGCAGCAGCAACGGGTGCTTGTCGGCTTCGCCCATGAACGGCACCTTGCTGAGCACCACCTCGACCTCGGCCGTCTCGTCGAGATAGTCGAGCCTGGCGATGATGTTCCACCGGTCGAGTTGCGCCTGGTTGAGCTGCTGGGTGCCGTGATAGAGCCCGGTGACGTCGCCCAGCCCCACCGTGTTGGCGGTCGCGAACAGGCGAAAGAACGGATTGGGCGGAATTACGCGGTTCTGGTCTAGGATGGTGAGCTTGCCCTCCGACTCGAGCACGCGCTGGATGACGAACATCACGTCGGGCCGTCCGGCATCGTACTCGTCCAGCACCAGCGCCACAGGACGCTGGTAGCACCAGGGCAGGAGCCCCTCGCGATACTCGGTCACCTGCTTGCCGTCGCGCAGCACGATCGCGTCCTTGCCGATCAGGTCGATGCGGCTGACATGGCTGTCGAGGTTGAGCCGGACGCAGGGCCAGTTGAGCCGGGCGGCAACCTGCTCGATATGGCTCGACTTGCCGGTGCCGTGCCGCCCCTGCAGCAGCACGCGGAGGTTCCCGGTGAAGCCGGCGAGGATCGCCATGGTGGTGGCCGGATCGAACCGGTAGCTCGGATCGAGCGCCGGCACGTGTTCGCCGCCGCGGCTGAAGGCCGCCACGCTGCCCTCGACATCGAGCCCGAACGACTCGCGGATGGAAATCTCGATGTCCGGTTGCGCGGCAGGCGACAGGTCTTCGCTCACGAGACATCTCCGGGGCCGGAAATCACGATGTTTCCGTCCTTGATATGCACCGGAACCGGATCGAGCCAGCAGTTCTGCGCGGCGCCCGCGACGCCGAAGCCGTCCTCGATGCGGAATTCGGCGAAATGCATCGTACACCGGATGCGGCTGCCGTCCTCGTTGAGAAAGTGCCCGGCGCGGTAGTTGAGCGGCGAGGAGTAGTGCGGGCAGAGGTTGAGATAGCCGTAGGCCGTCTCGCCGCGCCGCACCACGAACATCGAGAACACCGTGGTGCCGCGGCCGAAGATGAACTCGCGCGCCGATCCGTCCTCGAGCGCCTCGAGCGGTGCCAGCACGGTCCCCGGCAGCGGCGCCCGGGGACGGGTGCGCCACAGGAACGGATCGGGCTTGGAGAGCGCGTCAGCCATGGCTCGTCTCCGGCTGGCCGAGACCCCAGGCGAAGGCGTGGATCGCAACCGCGCGATAAAGGCCCGCGAGCACGTAAGGGTCGTCGGCGAGGTAGGCCTCGACCGCGCCGCGGTCGGCCGCCTCGATGACCAGCATCGAGCCGGTCATCCGACCGTCCGCATCAAGCAGCGGCCCGCCGATGCGCACCCTGACGGGGTGGTCGTGCTGGCGCAGGCGCGACCGGTGGCCGTCGCGCGGGCGCAGGCGGTCCTCGAGCCGGTCGGGATGATCCAGGGCGTGTACACAGAAATACGGCACTTGCGACCTCAGGGTGCCCGGCCTTCGAAGGCGGCCTGCAGCATCTCGCGGACCCCCTCGCGCGTCACCGGCCGCGGGTTGTAGTAGGGGTTCTGCATCGCGATGTCCGCCGCCTTGTCGAGCGCGGCCTGGGTCAGTCCCATCTCGGCGAGCGACCGCCAGGTGGCGGCCCGCTGCGTCAGCCGGTAGATGCCGGTCGGCCCGTCCTCGGTCCCCAGGGCCGCCGCGATCCGGGCCATTGCCTCGGGCGCCGCCTCGCGGTTGTAGGCCGAGGTATAGGGGATCATCAGGGCATGGATATCGGCATGGTTCAGGTTGAACGTGCCGCCCAGCGTGTGACAGATCTTGTGGTGGATCGCCATCCCGACCGAGCCGAGGCAGACCCCGGCGAGCCAGGCCCCGTACAAGGCCTCGGCATGCGCACCGGCATTGGCCGGCTCGTCCATCAGCACCGGCAGGGCCTTGCCGAGCGCGCGGATCGACGCCTCCGCCATCATCGAGACGATGGGGTTGCGGTCCTTGGCGTACAGCGCCTCGACCGCGTGCGCGATGGCGTTCATGCCCGACGGCCCGGCGATGAAGCTCGGCATGGTGACGGTCAGCTCCGGGTCGTAGATCACTGACTCGGGCAGCACCTTGGGGCTTGTGAGCGTGGTCTTGCGGCCCGCCTCGGTCTGGCCGAGGATCGGTGTCATCTCCGAACCGGCGAAGGTGGTCGGCACCACCAGTTGCGGCAGGTCGGTGCGGTAGGCGATGGCCTTGGAGAGCCCGGTGGTCGAGCCGCCGCCGATGGCGAGGCAGCCGTCGGCACGCACCGAGCCGACCGCAAGCAGTGCCGATTCCGTGACTTCCACCGGCGTGTGCTGCACCGCGCCGGGATACATGATGCCCGCCCGCCCGCCGATCTCCCGCGCGACCTGCGCGGCGAGCGCCGACTGGTCGGGGGTAGAGATGACGATGGCCCGCTCGATCCCGAGCCGGTCGAGCTCCTCGGCGATCTTCGCCCGGCTTCCGGCCCCGAAGATCACCCGTGACGGATTGGCATTGTAGACGAATTCCATGATCCGATCCCTCGATGGTCCGGGCCGCCGGCCTAGCGCTCGTAGTGCGGCGGCATCTTCGAGTCGAAATTGACCCAGACGGATTTGGGCTGCGTGTACTCGCGCATCACCTCGAAGCCCATTTCGCGGCCGTAGCCGCTCTCGCCCACCCCGCCGAACGGGGAGCCGGGATGCACCACCTTGTAGCAGTTGACCCACACCATGCCGGCGCGGATGTCGCGCGCCATCTTGTGGGCACGCGTCAGGTTGTTGGTCCACAGGCCCGAGCCCAGCCCGTACTGCACGCCATTGGCGATGGCGAGCGCCTCCTCGTCCTCCTCGAAGGTGGTAACGGTCACGAACGGGCCGAACACCTCCTCCTGGCTGACGCGGTCCGTCGGCTTGGCGACGACGATGGTCGGCTCGACGAAATAGCCGTTGGCGAGGTCGTCCCGGTCCGGCCGCTTGCCGCCGGTGATGATCTCGCCGCCCTCGTCCTTCGCCACCTGCGAGAAATGCAGCACGCGCTCCTGGTGCTGGCGCGAGGTCAGGGGCCCCATCTCGGTGTTCGGGTCGAGCGGATCGCCGAGCCGGATCGACCTGGCGAACCGGGTGAAGCCGTCGATGAACTCGTCGGCGATCGACTTGTGCAGGATCAGCCGCGATCCGGCGATGCAGGCCTGTCCCTGGTTGTGGAAGATGGCGAAGGCGGAGCCGCCAATGGCGGCGCGGATATTGGCGTCGTCGAACACGATGTTCGGCCCCTTGCCGCCCAGCTCCAGCTGCACCTTCTTGAGGTTGCCCGCCGAGGCCGTAACGATGCGGCGGCCGGTGGCGGTCGAGCCGGTGAAGGCGATCTTGCCGATCCCGGGGTGTTCGGCGATGCGGGCACCGGCGGTGTGGCCATAGCCGGGCACCACGTTGACGACGCCCGCCGGGAAGCCGACGTCGCGCATCAGTTCGGCCACCCGCAGCGTGCTGAGCGGGGTCAGTTCGCTCGGCTTGATGACGATGGCGTTGCCGGCGGCCAGCGCCGGCGCCATCTTCCAGCTGGTGAACATCAGCGGGAAGTTCCACGGCACGATCTGGCCGACCACGCCGACCGGCTCGCGCTGCACGTAGTTGATGAAGCCCGGGTAGACCGGCGGCACGAAGCCCTCGAACTTGTCGGCCATGCCGCCGAAATAGCGGAAGCACCGCGAGGTGCGCGGCACGTCGAGCTTGCGCGCGTCGCGCACCGGATGGCCGGTGTCGCGCGCCTCGAGTGCGATCAGTTCCTCGGCATGGGCATCGATCGCGTCGGCCAGCCTGAGCAGCAAATTGCCGCGCTCGGCCGCATCGGCCCGGCCCCAGGCCGGCTGCGCCGCCTGCGCCGCCGCGACGGCGCGATCGACGTCTTCGGCGCGGGCCTCGGCGATCTCGCACAGCACCGCGCCCGAATAGGGATTGAACACCGGGATGGTGCCCCCGGCGAGGCCGTCGACGAACTCGCCGCCGATGAAGAGCTTGGTCTGCACAGCTGAAAACCCGCGCTGGTTGTAGACAGGAAAGCAGCCGGCCCCTTCTCGTGGGAGCAGGGACCGGCCGCAGGGCGGAAGTGGGAGCGACCGCCCGTTCCTAGAACTCGACTGCCACTTGCGGAGCCAGGCCCTGCCGGATCAGCTCCGGCACCTTCGGCGAGCCGTTCTCCCAGACCAGCAGCATCGAGCGCTTGGCCGAGAAGCCCTGGTGGCGGATGTCGGCGGGCATGCAGCAGCAGTCGCCGGCCTTCATGTTGATCACCGCGCGCGGCCGGCCGGTGAGGCCGTCCTTGACGTTCCAGGTGATCTCGTCGGTCAGCTGGATGAACCACTCGCAGCGGTCATTGCCGTGCTCGACCGGCAGGATGTACTCCTCCGAGGTCGGGCAGAACAGGCTGTCCTTGACCACCGAGCAGACCGACGGGTTCCACGTCACGTCGGAGCGCGACAGGTAGGCGAACAGGTTGAAGGCCGAGACCTCGTGCTCGAAGCCCGGCTCGGCATGCACTTCCGGCTTGTCCTGCGGGACGTCGGCGAACATGCGGTTGACCGGGTAGCCGTTCTGGTCGGTGCGCACCGGTGTGTCGCCGGGCAGGCCGACCATGCGGCGCGCGGTGACGCGCTCGCGGCTGACCGCGTCGTCATTGTCGCCGTTTTTGATCCCCCATGGCACGCCGGTTTCCATCGGCGCGGCGAACGGGTCGTAGCCCTCGTTCGTCCAGTCCGAGATCATCTGCTTGAACACGTCCATCAGCTTGTCGGCTTTGAAGCGCTCGACGAAGTCGCGGCCGGCGGCGGTATAGGCCTCGTTCATGGCGCCGAGGAACATGTCGACCTCACCGTAGAAATTGGTGGTGCCGAACACCTGGTCGAAGTTCACGGTGCCGTAGAAGAAGCCCCAGGCCACGTCGCGCATCAGCGCCCGGAGGAAGGCGTCGGCCGGCATCACGTGCACGCCGTTGGGGGTGGTCACGTAGCAGAAATACTCGTCGCGGTGGAACTTGAACGAACCGGCCTGGAACGACTTGTAGCCGGTGATGTTGTCGGCCGGGTTGACCGCGAAGGTACCGGTGATCGGCAGGCCGCGCGGGTTGCTGATCCCCTGGTCGGTGCCGGCGAAAGCGGAGTCCTTCATTGCCATGGCGCTTGTCTCCTTGGATCTGGGGTTACTGCTGACAGAACTGCGCCCACTTGTGCTGGGTCACGGCGCCGTCGATGGACTGGATGAGGATGGTGCAGGTCTCGGCCGCGCTGAACCGGTAGGCGGAACCGACCGGCAGCATCGCCATGTGGCCGCGGCCGAGCACGACATAGCCCATGTTGGTTCCGTCCGGCTTGCCGGCCAGCTTGACCGCGCCTTCGCTCTCGGGGTCGACATGCGCGTCGGGGTCGGCGAGCTTGAGGAAGTCGACGCGCACCTTGCCGTCCATCGACACCACGAACTCGTCATGGGCGGCGGTGAACCACGGCGACTCGCCCTCGGCCTTGGCCGCTTCGATGACGTATTCGAAGTTCTTGGCGACCGCGACGCGCTCGTAGGGCGCCGACTTCGACGCCACCTCGAACATGTTCGAGAAGACGTAGCGCCTCGGATCGTCGTCGATCGCGGTCACGCCGCCCTTCTTGTAGGAATGAATTGAGCCAAAATCTGTGGTGTACTGACCCACGGCAAAACCTCCTCTGGATTTCGGTCGGCTTGGGACTTCGGGGCGGAAGCTTAGAGAACGGCAACGTTTTGGGGCCTGCACAAAGCGGCCAAGCTTCTGCGCATTCCGCGCCGCGAGGGCACGCGGCGGGCGCAAGGTTGGCATACACTGGGATGTAGCGACAGGGGGACCGCGTCGATGTCTGCAGGGGGCGTGCGCTCCACCATCCTCAAGCGGGACGAGAAGGGCGAGATCCGCAACGGTGCCGAATGGCTGGCGCTGTGGTCCGACCCGGACTCGATGCGCTCGCGCGCCGAACGCAGCGAACTGCGCTCGAGCGAGCGCCGCCAGCTCGACCTGGCCGGACAGCTCTCCGCCGCGGCGCGCTCGCTGGCCGGCCGCGAGGACATCGACGTGCAGATCGGCGAGGCCGATCCGGCGGGCGGCCTGAGGGCCGCGCTCGACGAACTGCGGCCGGCCAACATGCCGGCCCTGCGTGGCCGCATCGACTCGGCCGCCCTGTTCCTGCGCTTCCACGATGCCGCCTGCCACGCCGCGCTGGCTCCGGCCCAGCCGGGGGAGGCGCGGCTGTTCAACCTGCTCGAGCTGCTGCGCTGCGAGGCCGTCGGCGCGCGTCGCTTCCCCGGCATCGGCGACAACCTCGTGGCCGCGCATCGGGCGCGCCTCGCGCGCTCCGACCTGCTCGGCGCGCACCTGGCCTCGCTCGTGCCCCTCGACGAGGCCCTCCGCATGGTGGTCGGCGATGCTCTGGTGGGACGCGGCGATCCGTCCATCGCCACGTCCGGCTTCTGGATGTGGGCGCGCTGGATGCAGCAGCGGCTGAAGCCGCAACTGCAGGCGCTGGCGGCTTGCCTCGACGATCAGCGGGCCTATGGGGCGGCAGCGCGGGCCTTCATCGCGGCTCTCTATGCGGCGCTTCAGGGGCGCGGCGAGGGCCCGGTACGGCGCGAGATCAGCAACCGCGCCGGCGGTGGACCCGAGGACGGCGATTTCGACCATGGCTCGGCCGCGACCGAGGACGAGAGCTTCGAGCCCGGTCCCGAGGCCCTGACCCCGGACGAGGACGCGCCGCCGCTGTGGCCCGGCCTCGAGGTCCCGGTCGTGGCCCGGCTGCCCTATCGGGCCTATACCACCCGTCACGACCAGCTGGCGCGCGCCGAGGATCTGGTCCCCCAGCAACTGATGCGCGAGGCGCAGGAGGCGCTCGACAAGCGGCGCGGCGCCAATCGGCGCAGCATGGCCCGGCTGGTCGCCCAGCTGCAGCGCCGGCTGATGGCGCGCCAGACGCGGTCCTGGACGTTCGACCTCGAGGAAGGCCTTGTCGACGCCTCGCGACTGGACCGGGTGGTGGTCAACCCCGGCTTTGCCGATGCCTACAAGCAGGAAGAGGAGTCGCAGTTCCGCGATACCTGCGTCACCCTCTTGATCGACAATTCCGGCTCGATGCGCGGCAAGACCATCGAACTGGCCTGCGTTGCCGCCGATCTCATCTGCGCGGCGCTGGAAAACTGCGCCGTTGCCACCGAAGTGCTCGGCTTCACCACGCTGGGCTGGAAGGGCGGACAATCGGCGCAGGACTGGATGCGGGCCGGCCGGCCGGCCGATCCGGGCCGCCTCAACGACCTGCTGCATATCGTCTACAAGAGCGCCGACGAGCCCTACCGGCGGGCCCGGCTCAACCTGTGCGCCATGATGTCCGCCGACCTGCTCAAGGAGAATATCGACGGCGAGGCGCTGGCCTGGGCCGCCCGCCGTCTGCTTGGCCGTCCCGAGCAACGGCGCATCCTGATGGTGGTTTCCGACGGCGCCCCCGTCGACCAGGCGACCATCGAGGCCAATGCCGACAAGCAGATTCTCGACCGCCACCTGCGCGAGGTGATCGGCGAGATCGAGCGCGGCGGACAGATCGAACTCGCCGCCATCGGGGTCAGGCACGACGTCGACCGCTACTATCGCTCGGCCCGCCGGATCGACGCGATCGACGAGCTTGGTCCCGCCCTGATCGGCGCCCTCGACGCCCTGCTGCTGCGTCAGTGAATGCCGATCAGCCCCGGCTCGAGCCGGTAGTAGCCGGCCAGCGTCAGTTCCACCGATACCGGCTCGAAGGTCGGATTGGCGAAGTACCAGCCGTGGATGCCCGAGAGCGGCGCGGTGAGCGTGCCGTGCCCCTCGCTCGCCTGGCCCTTGATATAGTCCATCACCTCGGCCGGGCTGCCGTCCGTCGGCGTGGTGTGGCCGTGGAACTCGAAGACGATCGGGGTCGTGGCGCGCCAGGAGTAGACCAGCGTCTGCCCCTCGGCCAGCGACACCTTGTATTCGGTGGCCCCCAGCGTGACGCCGAAGGCGCCGATCGGGACGGTGATCACATCCTGCCGGAACGGCACCGGCTCGACCTTCGCGATCTCGGGTGGCGCGCTGAAGCGCGTCTCGACCACCACCTCGGGCGGGGCGGACAGCTTGTCGAGTCCGGTCAGCGCTCCGAAGCCGGTGGGGTCGAGGCCGTATTCGGTAGGCAGGATCACCGTCACCGTCAGCACGGTCCCCAGTACGGCCGCGCCCAGCACCTGCAGGACGAGGCGCGACGCCGGGGGCGCGGGGGCTTCGATCGTCTGGTCGCTCACATCGCCCTCCCGAGGCCGACGAGTTGCATCTGGATCAGCGCGAACCCGGCCGCCATCACCAGCACGTTCACCGTCGCCGCCTGGCGCGCGAAGCCGGCCGTCCGGCGCCACAACTGCAGGGCCGTGACGATGAAGGCCAGCGCGCACAGCTGTCCCAGTTCGACGCCGATGTTGAAGGCGATCATGTTGGGCACCAGCCCGTCGGGCGACAGGTTCAGGTCCTGCAGTTTGGTCGCCAGCCCGAAGCCGTGGATCAGGCCGAAGATCAGCACCACCATGCGCTGGTTCGGCGTGGCGCCGAACAGCCGCCGGAAGCCCCCCAGGTTGTCGAAGGCCTTGTAGACCACCGAAAAGCCGATGATCGCGTCGATGATGTAGGCGTCGAGCCGGATGCCGGACAGAACGCCGAACAGCAGCGTCAGCGAGTGGCCGATGCTGAACATGGTGACGTAGATCGCCACGTCGCGCATGCGGTAGACGAAGAAGATCACCCCCAGCAGGAACAGCAGGTGATCGTAGCCGGTGAACATGTGCTTGGCCCCGAGGTAGAGGTAGGGCCAGAACTGCACGCCGATGGCGCTCTCGAGAAAGGCGGCGTCGCCACCGGCGACCCCATGCGCCAGCGCCGGCCCGCAGCCGACCAGGGTCGCGAGCGCGGCGACCGGCGCCAGCATGCGTCGAAGCGGAACCGGATCCGCTTCGGCCTCGATCACTTGATGAAGTCCTGAACGCGGTCGAAGTCGAAATACTCGAACGGCTTGCGATAGGTCTCGTGGCAGCTCTCGCACATCACCTCGAGCTCCTCGACGCGGGCCAGCATCTGGTCGGGCGCGGCGTCGGCCGCCTCCTGCGCCTTGATGTAGGCCGCATAGGAGAGCTGCTTGAACGCCTCGAAATCCTCCCAGACGCTGGTGTCCGACAGCGAGACGTGTCCGGGGTCGGACTTCTCGCCCTCTTCGGTATAGGGGTTGGCCTCGACCCGGAACAGGCTGGGGAACGCGTAGAGCATCGCCGAGATCGACTGCAGGCGGCCGCGCAGCTCGAGATCGTCCATCGGCAGCACGCCATCGAGCGTATCGTGGATGATGTCGTTGTTGGCCCCGATGCTGTTCATCAGCAGCCGACGGCCGAGCGTCGTTTCCTTCTGCGAGGTGAGGGCAAGCTGCTCGCCCGCGGGAGCGTTCTGGGCCTGCGAGGGGCCGAGCAGCAGGGCGCCCGTCAGCACCGCGGCCAGTCCGGCGGCAAGGATCGAATGAACCGACATGAAATATCTCCTCCGTTTCGGCCGAGAGGAGCAACAGGTCCGGAACGCCGTCCTGCACGATCAGCGCGGAATCCTGCACCGGATGCACCAGTTTGTTTGGCGCCTGTGAAAGGGCCCCAATGCAGGGCCCGCCGCGGGCGCCGGAGCCGGAACGACTGGCCCGGACATTACCAGAGCAGATATCTCATGGTGGGTCGCGCTATGATCGTTTCACGCAAATGATCCGCCAGCTCCGTGCAGGGCTATCGTGAAAGGCACTGGAATTATGGAGTCGCAGCAATACGACAGCTGCCCCATGGAAAGCGTTCCGATCTGAACTGCCATATAGCCAAACCAATATAAATATAAGTTTTGGTGATATTGCGAAGGTTCTGGCCGGAGACCTCGACATGGTGACCGCGGGTGGGAGACCGCGGGCGAGTGCTGCCCCAGACAGCACTCAAGGGGGGATGGAGACGGCTGACCACCCACCTGCGTGCACCACCGTCGGCCGAGGAGAGGAAATAGCATGAAGACGAAACGGGTCTTGCTGGCATGTGCCCTTGGACTACTGGTCGCAGTGAGTGCGCCCGCCATGGCCATCGCGCAAGTTCTGCAGCCGGTTCCCGAGGTGGTTGCACCCCCGCGGGCGTTCAAGACGGCCGAAGAGCACTACAACTACCTCAAGCGCCACCATCGTGGCGGCACCGTCCACACCTACGAGTCGGTGCCCAAGTGGGAAGGCCTGTGGGAGGCGAGCTACAACAGCATCGCGCTGCGCGGCGGCGTTTCGCCGTTCTTCGTCGGGCCGATCCCGCCGGGCCTGGCTGCGGGTGGCGAAGTCGCCGAGGGCGTGCTGACCCCCGAATACGAAGCGGCCTTCAAGCAGCGCCGCGAGAACATGATCCAGTACAACGAGCAGCCCTATGACCGGCTGACCACCTGCGAGGCCGTCGGTCCCGCCCGCTGGCTGCTCGAGCCCTATGTCCGCGAGTGGGTCAACACCCCGACCCAGTCGTGGTGGCTGAACGATCTCGCCAACGAAACCCGCCGCATCTTCATCAACCAGGACCACAAGAACATCGACGGCGCCAACTCGCCGACCGGCGACAGCGTCGGCTTCTGGGCCGGCGACCAGCTGATCGTGTGGACCAACGACATGTGGCCCGCCGACTACTTCCGCGGCTATCCGCCCTTCTCCAACGAGATGCAGATGATCGAGGTCTACCAGCTCGTGCAGGAGCCGAACGGCCTGTCGCGCCTCGAAGCGCAGGTCACCTACTACGACCCGGTCAGCCTCGCCAAGCCGCTGAGCGGTGTCTACACCTGGACCCGCGCCACCGTGCAGGAAGATGCCGGCTACCGCATCCGCCACTGGGATTGCGACAGCAACATCCAGCAGAAGGACGCCAACGACCTGACCACCATCCGCCTGCCGGGCGAAGGTGGCAAGTCCTGGCACGAACTGCGCAACCCCGACCTGCCGGCCGACCTGTCCGGCCAGACCAAGACCCCGGGTGAAGTCGATTTCGACAGCCTGATCGGTTCCGCCCAGTAATAAGGAAAGGTATCGCACAATGAAAAAGTCACTGACCTTGGCTGTCGCGGCGCTGGCCTGTGCCGCATCGGCGACGGTGGCCATCGCCCACCACAGCTTCTCCATGTTCGACCCCGCCCAGGAGATCGTGCTGGAAGGCAAGGTGGTGCGCTGGGCCTTCACCAGCCCGCACACCTTCATGATCATCGAGGACGCGGCCGGCAAGGTCTGGGCCTTCGAGGGTGCCGCGCCGCCGGCCCTGCTGGCCCGCAACCCGCCGATGACCGGCGACACCTTCAAGGGTGGCGATCCGATCACCGTGATCATGTGCCCGCTGCGTGACGGCCGCGCCGGTGGCGCGTCGGGCCTGTTCATCACCGCCGACAAGGTGGTCTACAACCCGGCCGACGCCGGCTGCCGCGCCAACCAGCGCATCGCCGACTGGCCGGCCTGGATCGAGAAGGGCTACAAGTCGCTCGCCGATGCCAAGGCGGCCGGCGAGGCAAAGGCCCAGTAAGGGGTCGTGCACCGTCAGCGGGCCGGGCGTCACGCCCGGCCCGCGTCTTTCCAGTGGGCGGCGGAGGCGCCTTCTTCGATATGGTAGATCTGCTCATAAATCTCAGCCAGACACCGCTGGCCCTCGCCATGGCGACGTCCCCCTGGGTCGTTCCCACCATGCAGTCGATCCACATCATGTCGATCGCGGTGATCTTCATTTCGGTGCTTCTGATTGCCATGCGCGCATCCGGCTACGCCTGGGCCGGCCTGTCCGTGCGCCAGACCGTCGCGCGGTTTGCCCCGTGGGCCTGGACCGCGCTCGCCGTACTTGCGCTGACCGGCGTCGTCCTCATCCTGGCCGAGCCGATCCGCGAACTGCTGGCGGTGTCGTTCTGGATCAAGATGGTGCTGCTCGCGCTGACCCTCGTGATCTCGGTCCGCTTCCTGCGCGGCGTCAGGAGCGAGGCCGCCTTTGCGGAGGTGGACGGACCGGTCAACCCGCGCCTGCGCCGGGACTCGGTGGTCACCGTCGTGCTGCTGGTCGTCATCATCTTCATGGGGCGCTTCATCGCCTATGACCCGCTGATCTGGGGCACGCTTTCCCCGATCTCGGCCATCTACGCCGGCTAACAGGACCCGAGGCCATGGATTTCACTGCCCTACTCAACGATCTGCAGTATTCGGCCCTCGGCCAGTGGGTGAACACCGGCGGTGCCACCTATCCCATCGTGGAGAGCATTCACGTCATCGCCGTCGCGCTGGTCTTCGGCACCATCCTGGTCGTCGACCTCCGCCTGCTCGGCCTTGCCTCGAACAACCGGCCGTTCACCCGTGTCGCCCACGACCTGCTGCGCCTGACCTGGATCGGCTTCGCCCTCGCGGTCGTTACCGGCTCGCTGCTGTTCCTGCCCAATGCCAGCAACATCGCGGTGAACATCAATTTCCAGATCAAGATGGGGCTGCTGCTGCTCGCCGGCATCAACATGTTCGTGTTCGAGTTCATCTCGGCCCGCAACGTCGCGACCTGGGACACCACCCTGCCGCCGCCCAACTCGGCGCGCATCGCGGGCCTGCTCTCGCTCGCGCTGTGGACCTCGGTGCTCGTCTTCGGTCGTCTGATCGGCTTCACTCCGGTGGCCGGCGACCCCTTCGCCTCCCTGTAGGTCCTCCCTGACGCTGCAGACGGCCCCGCCCGGCTCCCGAGAGCCGGGCGGTGGCGCTTCAGCCCGCCCTGCGTCGCAGGCGCACCACCACCTCGACCCTGTCGACCTCGTAGCCCTCGGGAACCTCCGGCAGGCCCGACACCGAGAGGCAGTCGGCGGCGATGTCGACGATCCGCGGCTCATCGGCGAGGTAGAAGTGATGATGGCGCGAGGTGTCGGTGTCGAACATGCTGCGCATGCCCTCGAACGCCAGCTCGCGCACTAGTCCGGCCGACTGGAACTGGCGCAGCGTGTTGTAGACCGTCGCCAGCGACAGGGCCCGGCCGGACCCGGCCGCTTCCGCGAACAGCTGCTCGGCCGTGACGTGCCGATCGCGGCCGAGCAGGCGGTCGGCGAGATCCAGACGCTGGCGCGTCGGCCTGAGGCCCGACATGCGCAGAATCGCGGTGAGGCAGGCGCGACGCGTGGGCTGTGGCTCGGACGGACCGGCCGGCGGCGGCGGGTGAGTGGGCACGATGCGCTCCTTTCGTTGTCAAGAGGATAGACCCGCACCCGCGGCGCGAACCTGCCCAAAGCCGCCGTTGTTCTGCACGATGGGCGGAGTCGGGGCGCACTGCGGAAGTCTACGTTGCGGTCCGTGGGGGGCACGGTACTATTCCCGCCGCGTTCGGCCCCGTTGCGGAGAGGCAGCCATGCACACAGCGCTATCGACGCGTCCCTTCGGGGTCGCGGAGACACACGGCGTCCTGACGCTGGCCAGTTCCAACGTCGTCGCCAGCAGCGAGGGCCTCAACTGGCGCTCGCTCTTCGTATCGTCGCAGACGGAGGAGCCCTTCGCCGGCAGCTTCACCGCCAGGGACCTGCTGTTTGTGCTGTTCCGCGCCCCGGCGGATGGCCGTCGCCGCGCCGATCGCAGCCGCATCCATGCGCCCGCCGGTTCGGTGCGCGTCGTCCCCTCCGAAGTGCCGCTGGATGTCGATCTCGTCACCCCCACCGATACGGTGCACCTCTACCTGCGGCGCTCCGTCTGGGAGGAGGTCGCCATGGACATGACCGACGGCGATCCCGCCGGCATCATGCCCGCGCCCGGCTGGATCAACTCGGAGCCGCTGCTGTTCGCCCTCGCCGATGCGGCGCTCGCCGCCGCCGAGGCCGGCTGCACCGATCCGTCGTTTTCCGATCACCTCGCCCGCTCCATGGCCTCGCATGTGCTGGCGACGCATGTGGGACTGCGCTACAAGCCCCGCCGCACAGCATCCGGCGGCCGCGCCGTCTCGCGCGAGGTGGCGCGCGCCATCGATTTCATCGAGGCCAATGCCGAACGCTCGATCGGTCTGGACGACATAGCGAATGCCGCGATCCGCAGCCCCAGCCACCTGGCGCGCACCTTCACCAGCGAAGTGGGCGTACCGCCGCATCGCTACCTGATCGGCGTGCGGATCAGGCGGGCGCGACAGCTGCTCGCGCGAACCGATGCCCCGATTGCGCAGATTGCCTTCGAGTGCGGCTTCACCCACCAGGAACACCTGACGCGGCTGTTCCGCAAGCACTACGACACCACCCCGGCCGCATTCCGGCGCGCCATGCGCGACTGATTCACGCGAGCCGCAGCTGGTCGAGCAGGCTCGCGGCACGCAGCAGGCCGGCTCCGGTGGTCACCAGCATGCGCGGCAGCACCAGCCATTCCAGCGTCCAGGCCGCGCCCGAACGCTCGTTCTCGTGCACCATGGCCTGCTGCAGGGTGCCCGCCAGCCCGGCATTGAAGCGGGCCAGCGCCACCAGCACCTCGGCATCGACCGGGTTCGACTTGTGCGCCATGGCCGAGGACGTGCCCCCGCCGGCGAGGCGAACGGCGCCGATCTCGTTCTGCGCCAACAGGCCGACATCCGCCCCGAGCTTGCCCAGCGTGCCGGAAAGCAGCGCCATAACGTTGCCCAGCGCGACGATCGGATCGCGCGTCGCCTGCCAGGCCGGCGCCATGCCGAGGCCGAGCCGCGCCGCGAGCCGCGCCGCGATCGCATCGCCATGCCCCTCGAAACTGCCCCGGTCTCCCACCGGCCCGCCCAGTTGCACCACCAGCAGGGTCGGGCGCATCGCCCGGATCGACGCCAGCTGGCGCGACAGGGGTTCGGACCAGCTGGCGAGCTTGGCGCCCCAGGTGGTGGGCACCGCCACCTGCATGCGGCTATGCCCCATCAACGGCCGATCGCTCTCCGCCGCCGCCAGCCGCGCCAGCCGGGCGAGCAGGCCCTCGAGGCGCGCCTCGCCGAGGTCGAGGACCCGCCGCAGCTGCAGCATCAGCGCCGTGTCGATGATGTCCTGGCTGGTGGCCCCGCGATGCAGGGCGTCCCGGTGCGGCGCGGCGATGGCGGCGCGCAACTGGCGCACCAGGGCCGGCACCACGACGCCGTCCTGCGCCATCCCCGCCGCGAGGCCCGCCCGATCCGGCTCGAAGCGGGCGATGGCCGCGCCGATCGCCGCGGCGGCCGCCGTCTCGATCCAGCCGGCATCGGCGCTCGCGTCGGCGAGGGCCTTCTCCACCGCCAGCATGGCGTCGAGCTGCGCCTCGTCGCCGAGCAGGGCCTCGGTCTCGGTATCGCCGGCAAGCGCGGTCAGCAGGGTCATCGTCATCGTCTCGCTCCGGCCTCGGGACGCGACCATTCCCGCTCCCGCGCGCCGGCACAAGGGCCGGCGGTTCAGAAGTCGAAGAACACCGTCTCGCGCTCGCCCTGCAGGTGGATGTCGAGCACGTAGCGCGGCACCGTCCCCGCCTCGCGCCGCGCCACCAGCGTCTCGCGGCGCCGCGCATCCATGATCCTGGTCAGCACGTAGTCGTCGGCATTCGCCTCCGCCTCGTCGGCGAAGTAGATGCGGGTCTGCAGCCCGATATTGATGCCGCGCGCCACGATCCACACCGAGACATGCGGCGCCATGGGCCGGCCGTCGGGTCCCTCGACGCGACCGGGCTTGATCGTTTCGAACACAAACGTTCCGTCGGCCCCCGCCGCTTGGCGCCCCCAGCCGGTGAAGGCCGGTCGCGAGTTGGAGTTGGGGCCCATCGGCGTGGCGAAGTCGCCGTCCGCATCGGCCTGCCAGATCTCCAGTACGGCGTCGCCGACCGGTGCGCCCGAGCCGTCGAGAACCCGCCCGGTAATGGTGATGCGCTCCCCCCTGGTGTCGGGTGTCAGCATGGTGGCGCCCGGATCGGCGTCGATCACCCCGGTGATGCCGCAGACGTTGGGCGTCATGCCGATATGGACATAGGGACCGGCCGTCTGCGACGGCGTCTCCTTGAGCCGCGGAGTCGGGTGCAGCATCAGTTCCCCTCCAGCTTGTTCTCGAACATGGTCGAGCGCCGGCCGCGCAGCACGATGTCGAAGCGATAGGCCAGGGCGTCCATCGGTGTGGTGTTGTGCCGATCGAGCCGGGCGATCAGCTGGTCGATGCCGGCCTTGTCCGGAATGGTGCCCACGATCGGGCACTGCCAGATCATCGGGTCACCCTCGAAGTACATCTGCGTGATCAGCCGCTGCGCAAAGGCATGGCCGAAGATCGAGAAGTGGATATGCGAGGGCCGCCAGTCGTTGCCGCTGTTCGGCCAGGGATAGGCGCCGGGCCGCACCGTGCGGAAGTGATAGAAGCCCTGCTCGTTTGTGATCGCCCTCCCGAACCCGCCGAAGTTCGGGTCGAGCGCGGCGCGATATCCTTCCCGCTTGTGGCGGTATCGGCCGCCGGCATTGGCCTGCCAGAACTCCACCAGCGTGCCCCGCACCGGGCGGGCGTTCTCGTCGAGCACCTGGCCGTAGACGATCAGCCGCTGGCCGATCGCCTCGCCGCCGTCCTGGCTGAAATTGCGGATCAGGTCGTTGTCCAGCGGCCCGAGTTTCTCGTGCCCGAAGGTCGGCCCGGTCAGTTCCGATCGGGTCGGACCGAGCGACAGCAGGCTGTGCCGCGGCGCCCGCAGCGTGCTGCTCTTGTAGCCGGGAGTATCGGCCGGCGGGTGCCAAGACCGGTCGCGCTGGAACAGCGTGCCGTCGTCGCCGGGAAGCAGGATGCCGCTCATTCCGCCGGCTCCTGCTGCCCGGCCTGGGGCAGCTTGGCGAGTTCCTGCTTGGCGATCCGGAACGCCGCATTGGCCGTCGGTACGCCGGCATAGACGGCCACGTGCATCAGGGCCTCCTTGATGTCGTCGGCGGTTGCTCCGGTATTGGCGGTGGCCCTGACATGCATGGCGAACTCCTCCTCGTGCCCCAGTGCTGCGAGCAGCGTCAGCGTGACCAGCGAGCGTTCGCGCCGCGTCAACCCGGGTCGCGACCACACCGAGCCCCACGCCCCCTCGACGATGAACGACTGGAAGTCCTTGTCGAAGTCGGACATGCCGGCGGTGGCGCTGTCCACGTGCTGGTCGCCCAGCACCGACCGCCGCGTGACCATGCCCTGCTCGAAAAGCGTCGTGTCAGGCACCCCCGACCTCCTTGAGAAAACCGTCGATCAGCGCCGCCAGCATGGCGGGCTGCTCGATGGAGGGAATATGCCCCGCATCCGGCAGCACGGTGAAGCGCGCCCCGGGGATCCGCGCGGCGCAGGCCCGCACCAGTTCGACCGGCGTCGCCCCGTCATGCTCGCCGGCGACCACCAGCGTCGGCGTGGCAATGGCGCCGATCGCCTCGGTCAGGTCGGCATCGCGCAGGGTCGCGCAGGTCCCCGCATAGCCGAGGGGATTGCTGCGCACGAACAGGTTGCGCCAGCCCGCGAGATCGTCGCCGCGCTCGCGGCGGAAGGCCGGGCTGAACCATCGCTCCATCACCGCATCGGCGAGGGCGGCCGTTCCGCCCGACCGTACCGCCGCGATGCGCCCGTTCCACATCGCCGCGTCGCCGACCCTTGGCGCCGTGTCGCACAGGACGAGGCCGGAGAGGCGCCCCGGCGCGCGCAGCGCCATGCCCTGGGCGATAAGCCCGCCGACGGAAACTCCGGCAAGTGCGGTGCGGCGCCAGCCGACATGGTCGAGGAGGCCGGCGAGGTCGTCGAGATGGTCGTCCAGCCGATACTCCCCGGGCGGGGTATCGCTGAGGCCGTGCCCGCGCTTGTCGTAGCCGAGGATCTGGTAGTGCGGCGCCAGTCGTTCGACCACCTCGTCCCAGATGCGCAGGTCGGTGCCGAGGGAATTGGCCAGCGTCAACGCCGGTCCGCCCGGCCGGCCGGAGAGACGGTAGTGCAGCAGCACGCCATTGATGCGGACGAACGCCATGGTTTCCTCGTAGCCTGATGTAAGGGGCTGGAGCGGCGGCTGTAAAATGATAAGTCTCGGCCAAGACATAACCATTGGATTATGTTTCGCGGGTGGAAGCGTCCCGTTTGGGTTCCGGCCCACGGCTCCGATAACCGGACAGGCAAGATGGCCCAGCGCATCATCGATCCCAGGATCCGCCTTAGGCACGTCGCCTGCTTTCTCGAAGTGGCGCGGCTGAGGAGCATGGCGGGTGCCGCCGAGGCCCTGAACATCAGCCAGCCGGCGGCGACCAAGACGGTGCAGGAGCTGGAACAGCTGCTCGGCGGGCAGTTGTTCGACCGCAGTCGGCGTCGGCTGGCCCTGACCCCGTTCGGCGAGATATTCTTCCGCTACGCGGCCACCAGCCTCGCCGCCTTGCGCCAGGGGATCGATGCCGCGCGCGGCGCCCAGGGCGCCGCCGTCATCCGCGTCGGGGCGCTGCCCACCGTATCGGCCCGCATCCTTCCCGACGCGGTACGTCGCTTCGGCGCGGACGGGGCGGGGGTCACCACGCGCATCGTCACCGGCCCGAACGGCTACCTGCTGTCGCTGCTGCGCACCGGCGAAGTCGACCTGGTGATCGGCCGGATGGCCGAGCCCGACGCCATGGTGGGCTTCTCCTTCGAGCACCTCTACTCCGAGCGGGTGGTGCTGGCGGTCCGTCCCGGCCATCCGCTGCTCGCCGAACCGGATTTCGACCTGGCCATGATCGAGCCCTACCAGACCCTGATGCCGACTCCGGATTCGGTGATCCGCCCGGTCGTCGAGCGGGTACTGCTGGCCCACGGCGTCACCGGGCTGCGCAGCGATCTCGAAACCGTCTCGAACGCCTTCGGGCGCTCCTACGTGCGGCAGAGCGATGCGATCTGGATCATCTCCGAGGGCGTGGTCGCCAACGATGTGGCCGAAGGGCAACTGGCCCTGCTGCCGGTCGATACCAGCGAGACGCTCGGGCCGGTGGGCTTCACCACCCGCACCGACACGACCCCGACCTTTGCCGGCCTCAGCCTGATGCAGGCGGTTCGCGATGTCGCGGCGCGGCTGCGCCGGGGCGAGGCCTGATCACGGGTTCCCCTGGCCGCGCATCTCGCGGCGGAAGGCGCTCGGCGCCATGCCGAGCAGGCGGGTGGCCAGGCGGGTGAAATAGGCTGGGTCCTCGTAGCCCAGTTCGGCGCCGATCTGCTTGATCGACAGCGTCGAGAACTGCAGTTGCCGCCGCGCCTCGAGCGCCACCCGCCGCTCGATCACCGCCTGCGCCGAAGCGCCAAGCACCTGGCGGCTGATCCGGTTGAGATGGGTGTGGCTGATGCCGATCTGCCGCGCGTAGTCGGCCACCCGGCGCGTCTGGCGGAACTGCCTGTCGACGAGGCGGCGGAATGTCTCGGCATGCCGGCGCGAGCGGTCGGGCCCGATCGTGTCGGCGCTGGTCCGTCCGCTCGCCCGCTGCAGCGCCAGCAGCAGCAGGGTGAGGTGCGCCCGCATGGCGAGGTCATGGCGCGAGCCGGGGTCGTCGGCCTCGCCGATCAACCGCGCCAGCGCGTCGGCGATGGTCGCGGTGTCCTCGGAAATGACGATGGCCGCGGGCGGCGCCAGCCCGGTGGTGCCCAGGTCGCGCTCGAGCAGCGTGACCACCACGCCGTCGACGTCCGGCGAGAAGGTGAAGCCGTGCACCGTCAGCGCCGGCACCGCGACGACGCTGCCCGGACCCAGGGCGAACGCAGCGCCGTCGACGCTGGCGACGCCCGCGCCGCCCGTCAGGTGCAGCACCTGGAACAGGTGCTCGTGCCGATGCGGCGCGATGCGGTAGCCGTGCAGGCTGCTGCGCGCCTGGATGGCCTCCCAGTGCAACCAGTCGTGCTGTCTCTCGCTGCCGGTCTCGCCGTAAAGCGCGTAGGTCGGAATTCTGCCCATGTTCGAATAGTGCAACTTCGTGCCTAGCCCGTCCATTCACCTCGCCCCGCCCTCGACGCATGCTGGACCCGAACTGGAGGAGCAAGAGCATGCGCACGCAGGTGGCGATCATCGGTGCCGGTCCGGCCGGCCTGATGCTGGGGCGATTGCTCGATCTGGCCGGCGTCGACAACCTGATCCTCGAGCGCAGGAGCGCTGACTACGTCCTCGGCCGTATCCGGGCTGGCGTGCTGGAGCAGGGCGCCGTCGACCTGATGGATCGGGCCCGGGTGGGGCAGCGCCTGCATGCCGAGGGCCTCGTGCATGAGGGGACCGTCCTCAGCTTCGACGGCGAGGCCCTGCGCATCGATTTCACCGCGCTGGTCGGGCGGCAGGTGACGGTCTACGGGCAGACCGAGGTGACGCGCGACCTGATGGCCGCCCGGCCGGACAGGGTGGTCTACGAGGCGGATGCCGTCGAGTTGCACGATATCGATGGCGCGTCCTTCGTCAGCTGGGTGAAGGATGGCGTCACCCACCGCATCGATTGCGACTACATCGCCGGGTGCGACGGCTACCACGGCGTCAGCCGCGCCAGCGTCCCCGCCGCCGCCATCCGGACCTTCGAGCGCGTCTACCCGTTCGGCTGGCTGGGCGTCCTGGTCGACCGTCCGCCGGTCTCGCGCGAACTGATCTATGCCAATCACGAGCGGGGCTTTGCCCTGTGCTCGCAGCGCTCGCTGAGCCGCAGCCGCTACTATGTCCAGGTGGGGACCACCGATACCGTAGAGGACTGGAGCGATCCGCGCTTCTGGGACGAGCTGCGTCGCCGGCTCGATCCGGCAACCGCCGAGGCGGTCGAGACGGGCCCTTCGATTGAGAAGTCGATCGCCCAGCTGCGCAGCTTCGTGGCCGAGCCGCTGCGCTTCGGTCGACTGTTCCTGGCCGGCGACGCCGCCCACATCGTTCCGCCGACCGGCGCCAAGGGGCTCAACCTGGCGATGAGCGATGTCGAGATGCTGGCGGACGCACTGATCGGCTTCTACCGGGACGGCGCGACCGCCGGTCTCGACGGTTACTCGGCGCGCGCCCTGTCGCGCATCTGGAAGGCCGAACGGTTCAGCTGGTGGATGACCAACCTGCTGCATGCCTTCCCCGGGGACGGGCCCTTCGGCCGGCGCATGCAGCGCGCCGAGTTCGACTATCTCGTCGGCTCGCCCGTGGCCCGGCAGAGCCTCGCGGAAAACTACACGGGCCTGCCGCACTGAGCAATCACCGGTCGGCCGGACAGACCCCGCGGCGGGCGCCGCGGGGTCGGCAGGCGGCACGGGTCGCGCCTCAGTTGCTCTCGGCCGCGACGGCAGCCTGGGCCGCCGCGTAGAGCGCCGGACCGTCGAGGCCGATCGCCTTCATGTCGGCGAACCACTGGTCGATGGTCGGCTGTGCCGCGGCCTGCCAGCGTGCCGTCTCGGCTTCGTCGAGCTGCACGATGGTGTTGCCGGCCTCGGTCGCGATCTTGAGGCCGACCGCATCGCCCTGGTCCATCACGCGGCCGAACTCACGCGACACCTCGAGCCCCGAATTGGCATCGATGACCGCCTTGAGGTCGTCCGGCAGCCGGTTATAGCTGTCGAGGTTCATGGTGAAGCCGAAGGTCTGGCTGTACAGGCCATGCGTGCCGGAGAAGCCGGTATGGTTCTTCACCAGTTCGGCCACCTTCAGCGACGGCGTCACTTCCCAGGGGATGGTGGTGCCGTCGATCACGCCCTTGGACAGCGCCTCGGTCACCTGCGGCACCGGCATGCCCACCGGCTCGGCACCCAGCTGGGCCAGCATCGACGAGATGATGCGCGAGCCGCCGCGGATCTTCATGCCCTTGAGATCTTCGAGCTTGTTGATCGGGTTCTTGGTGTGGAACAGGCCCGGGCCATGCGTGTGGAGCGCGATGACCTTAACCCCGGCGAACTCGTCGGCCGAGTTGGCCATGACGTAGTTGTAGAAGGCCGCCGAGGAGGCCTCGCCGGTGGTGATCAGGAAGGGCAGCTCGAACACCTCCGACTTGGGGAAGCGTCCGGGCGTATAGCCCAGCACGGTCCAGATCAGGTCGACCACGCCGTCCTTGGCCTGGTCGTAGAGGTCCGGCGGGGCGCCGCCCAGCTGCATCGCCGGGTAGAGCTCGACCTTGATGCGGCCGCCCGAGTCCGCCTGCACCTTCTCGGCCCAGGGGGTGAGCGCCTTGGCGGGAATGGTCGCCTGCGCCGGCAGCATCTGGTGGAGGCGCAGGGTGACTTCCTGCGCCAGGGCTGAGGTGGTCATGGCCAACGCGGCCAGGGCCCCCAGAACGAACAGCTTGGTCTTCATCGGGTGTTCCCTCCCTTGTCATGGCCGATCCGGCCGAGTGAGCTGGCATAGGCGCGCCTCCGGACCGATCCTCCTTCGGGACCGGCGGCGCGGGCAGTCTCCTAGTAGAGCATCCAGACCAGCCAGAGGCTGACCGGCGGGAATGCGACCAGGAATATGGTGCGGACGATGTCGCTGGCCACGAAGGGCAGCACGCCGCGATAGGTCTCCGACAGGCGAGTGCCGGCAGACATGGAATTGATGATGAAAAGGTTCATGCCGACCGGCGGGGTGATCAGCCCGACCTCCACCACGATCAGCACCAGAATGCCGAACCAGATGCCGAAATCGTCCGGCGCAAGGCCGAAGTCGAGGGCCATCATCATCGGATAGACAATGGGCACGGTGAGCAGGATCATCGACAGCGAGTCCATGACGCAGCCCAGTAGCAGATAGAAGATCAGCACGACGGCGAGGACCAGCCAGGGGTTGAAGCCCTGTGCCGCGATCCACGCCGAGGCCACCTGCGGCAGTTGCGACAGCGCGAGGAAGCCGTTGAGCGACGCCGCGCCCAGCACGATGAGGAAGATCATCGCGGTCGACATGGCGGTCCCGAGGCTGGCATTGACGAGGCCCCGCCGGCTGAGCGTGCGGGTGGCGATGGCGATGATCCCGGTCCCGGCGGCGCCGACGGCCGCCGCCTCGGTGGGCGTGAAGATCCCGGTATAGATGCCACCGATCACCAGCAGGAACAGCACCAGCACCGGCCACGTCCTGCCCAGTTCCCTGAACCGCTCCGGGTAGGACATGCGCGGCCGGGTTCCGCCGGCCTCCGGCCTTATCCGCACGTAGATGGCGATCACCACCATGTAGCCTATCGCGGCCAGGATGCCCGGCAGGAAGGCCGCCATGAACAGCTTGGCGATGTTCATCTCGGTCAGCACCGCGTAGATGACGAGGATCACCGAAGGCGGGATGAGAATGCCCAGCGTCCCTCCGGCCGCCACCGTCCCGGTCGCGAGCGCGCCCGAGTAGCCGTATTTCTTCAGTTCGGGCAGGGCGACCTGACCCATCGTGGCGGCCGTGGCCAGCGACGAGCCGCAGATGGCGCCGAACCCGGCGCTCGCGCCGATCGCCGCCATCGCGACGCCGCCCTTGCGGTGGCCCAGCCAGGCCGACGCCGCATTGAACAGGCCGGTCGACAGCCCGCTCAGCGTCGCGAACTGCCCCATCAGCAGGAACAGCGGCACCACCGACAGCGAATAGGAGGCGAACGTTCCGTAGGTCAGGCTCTTGAACTGGGCCATGGTGGGGTTGAGGCTGCCGGTGACCAGCCAGCTGCCGAGGATTCCCACCCCCAGCATGGCGAGCCCGATCGGCACGCGCAGGAAGACCAGCACCAGCACCGCCGGGATGCCGCACAGCCCCAGGATCAGCGGACTCACGCATCCCCCCCGGCGCCCTTCGGCTCGTTTTCGCCGCGCAGCGCCATCCCGACCGATCGGCCGAGCACGAAGGCCGAGACGATGACGAGGATCACCGCGCCGACAAGGCCGAAGGCATAGGCCCAGCCGAGCGGAAAGCGCAGCAGCAGCGTGGTTTCCTTGTAGGCGAACTTGTCGAGCATGCCTGCATGCAGCCGCCAGGCGATGAATGCGGCCGCCACCAGCATGGCCAGGTCGGTGACGGCGAGGATGATCCGGTTGCTGGCCGGCGACAGGGCATCGGTGACCAGCGAGACCAGGGCATGGCCGCGCTTCAGGTGTGCCCAGGGCATGAAGGCGAAGACCGCGAATCCCATGCCGATCGAAACCAGTTCGTAGTCGCCGCTGATCGGCTTGAGGCCGGCCCACAGCAGGGCGCGACCGAGCACGCTCACGCAGATCAGGATGGTCATCCCGATCAGCGCCAGACCGCCGGCGACGGCCGTCCACCTTGCCAGGGCATGGACGAACCGCCCCAGCCCCCCGTCGTCGGTGAACACCTAGGCCTGTCCCTTCGGGGGCGAGCGACGGGCCGCGTCGATGTCTGTGTGCGCGCTCTGCATGGCTCCTCCCTGACGCAAAGCTACCGGGCCGACGGGCAGCAAGTAAAATGAGATGTTCGGCCCGGATCATAACCCCCAGATTATTCGGATCGCCGGAAGAGCGAGAATCCGGTTCCAGGGAAGTCTTGTGATAACCGTAGGTATATGAATTGCAGTGAGCCGCAGAGGGTCCGCGGGTCGCCGTCGCGCGTCATCCGGACGCATCGGATCACGGCTGTTCAGGCACTTATGTTATCGACTATAACTATATCCACCGGGTCGTACAAGTCGCCGCCGGCCATACCGCGCCTGCCGGGGGATCCCGTGTCTGCGGCGGGCAGAAGGAATGCGAGCTTGAAACGCGAGGCGCAGATGCCGCTTGCCGACGCCAGCGCCGCGGCGCACCGGGTGCTGCTGACGGAAGCCACTACCAGCCTCGTCGGCTACCGTCTCCGTCGTGCCCAGCTGAGTGTGTTTCACCGGTTCCTGATGCTCTTCGACGACCTGAGGCTGCGTCCCGCCGAATACTCGGTGCTGGTGCTGATCGCCGACAATCCCGGCCGCAAGCAGACCGAGATCGCCGAGGTGCTGGGCATCAAGCGCGCCAACTTCGTGACCCTCGTGCACGGCCTCGCGCAGCGTCGGCTGGTCGAGCGGGCGGCCTCGGCGGAGGACCGGCGCGCCAATGCGCTGCACCTGACCGCCGAGGGCGCGGCGTTCGTCGCCCGGGCCCGCGTGCTGCACGATGCCATGGAGGCAGAACTGGTGGCGCGCCTCGGCGGCCCGGACGAGCGCGACCGCCTGCTGTCGCTGCTCGATCGGCTCACGACCTGAAGACCGGCGGGCGCTTCTCGAGGAAGGCGCGCAGCCCTTCCTCGGCATCCGGCCCGGTCTGGCTGAGGGCCGCTGTGAGGCTCTCGGCGTAGAGGCCCGCCTCCGGCGGCATGGTGCCGATCTGGGCGATGGCCTGGATGACGAAGGCATTGATCGTCGGCGAGTTCCTGGCGATCCGTTCGGCGAGCTCGAAGGCCTTGTCGAGCCCGGCTCCCTCGGGCACCAGATGGTGGGCGAGGCCGAGGCGCTCGCCCTCCTCGCCCGAATAGGTGCGCCCGGTCAGCATCATCTCGGTCAATCGGTCCGCACCGATCAGCCGGGAGATGCGCACCGAACCGCCGCCGCCCACGAAGATGCCGCGCAGCCCCTCCGGCATCTGGAAGCGCACGGTCGCCTCGGCCACCCGCACATGGCAGGCCGCGGCGCATTCGAGGCCGCCGCCCATCACCGCGCCGGACAGGGCGGCGATCACCGGGATCGGTGAGTGCGCCAGCCCCGCCATCACCCGGTGCCAGTTGCGCGAATGCGCCATCACCTCGAGCGGCCGGCGGTGGACGTGCTGGGACAGGTCGAGCCCCGAGGAGAAATGGCCGCCGGCACCGCTGAGCACGATGGCGCGCGTTCCCGGCGGAACCGCGCCGAGGAAGCGGTCGAGCCCCGCCACCATGTCGTCGTTGAGGGCGTTGCGCTTGTCCGGTCGATTGAACAGCAGGTGGACGATCGGCCCCCGCTCGGTCACGGTCAGCGCGGTGGATTGTGTCATGGTCCTGGTCTCCGCGGGGGATTCACGGCCCGGCCTCGAGCCGCTGTCGCACCTCGTCGGGCAGCGGCGCGGAGCGGATGCCGCCATCGGCCGTCCGCACCGTCCAGACCCGCTTCTCGTCGGCCTCGACGGAGGTCTCGCCCGCATGCGTGAGCCGGTGCCTGATGCCCAGGCTCGCGCGGCCCAGTTCGGTGATCTCGGAGTGGATTTCGACGATGTCGCCGAAGCGGCAGGGGCGCGAGAACCGCGCGCCGGTATCGACCATCGGGATGCCGGCAATGCCGTATCGCTCCAGCCAGTCGCGCTTGTGCATGCCGAGCGCCGCCGAGAGCAGTCCCGATGTGGCATTGTCGAAGAAGCGGAAATAGTTAGGGTAGTAGACGATTCCCGCCGGGTCGCAGTCGCCGAACTGGATTTCGAGCCGTGTGGTCCGCGCGAACATGCGGCCTCCTATCGTGCCGCCATGCGCAGGGCGCCGTCGAGGCGCACCACTTCGCCGTTGAGGTAGTCGTTCTCGACCATGCCCAGCACCAGCGCGGCGAACTCGCCGGGTCGGCCGAGGCGGGGCGGATTGGGGATCGTCGCCGCCAGGCCCTGCTGCACCTCTGCGGGCAACTCGGCGAGAAGCGGGGTGAGGAACAGCCCGGGCGCGATGGCGAGGACGCGGATGCCGAAGCGGGCGAACTCCCGCGCCGCGGGCAGGGTCAGCGCCACGATGCCGCCCTTCGATGCGGCATAGGCGGCCTGGCCGATCTGCCCCTCGAAGGCGGCGACCGAGGCGGTGGAGATGATCACCCCGCGCTGGCCGTCCGCATCCGGCTCCGCCAGCGACATGGCGTGCGCCGCAAGGCGCAGCATGTTGAAGCTGCCGATCAGGTTGACCCGGATCACCCGCTCGAAATCGGCGAGCGGCATCGGCCCCTCGCGGCCGACGATGCGTGCGGCGGTGCCGATGCCGGCGCAGTTGACGAGCACCGCCGGCGGGCCGAGCGCGGCGACGGCCGCCGCGACCGCTGCCTCGGCGCTGCCGGCATCGGCCACGTCGGTCGCAAAGAACCGGCCGCCCAGTTCGCGGGCGATGGCCTCGCCGGCAGTAGCGTTGCGGTCGAAGATGGCGACGCGGGCCCCGCGCGCAGACAGGGACCGCGCGGTTTCGGCACCCAGCCCGGAGGCGGCGCCGGTGACGAACGCGGTTCTGCCCGAGACGATCATCGCCCGGCCTCCGTGTTCTCGATCAGCAGCGCGATCCCCTGTCCGCCGCCGATGCAGGCCGAGGCGATGCCGAAGCGCGTGCCGGATCGCCGCAGTTCGAGCGCCAGCGTCAGCGCCAGCCGGATCCCGGTCGCGCCGAGCGGATGGCCGATGGCGATGGCGCCGCCATTGACGTTCAGCCGGGTCTCGTCGAGCCCCAGTTCGTCCACGCAGGCCAGCGTCTGGGCGCCGAACGCCTCGTTGATCTCGATGCGGTCGATCTGCTCGAGCCGCAGTCCCGCGGTGTCCAGCACGGCCCGGATCGCCGGTGCCGGGCCGATGCCCATGATGTGCGGCGGCACCCCGACGGCGGCGCTGGCGCGGATGCGGGCCAGCGGGCGATGTCCGTTGGCCCTGGCATAGCCCGCCGAGGCCACCAGCACCGCCGCCGCGCCATCGACGATCGCCGAGGAATTGCCGCCGGTCTGCACCCCTCCGAAGGCCGGGCGCAGCGCCGCCAGCACCTCGTAGGCGGACGGGCGGATATGGCTGTCCGAGGTCACCGCCTCGATCCCGCGCGGCAGCCGGATGCCGCGGGCCTCGAGGCCCTCGGCCTCGAAGGCCTCGCTGCGCACCGGGGCGATCTCCTCGGCCAGCACCCCCGTGTCGCGCGCCGCGAGAGCGCGCGCGAAGCTGCGCGCCGCGAACCGGTCCACCCGTTCGCGCCCGATGCCGTACTGCCGGGCGAGGCTTTCGGCGGTGTCGCCCATGCTGACGCAGGCGGCGGGGTCGTAAAGGGCCTCCCACAGGAAGTCCTTGAATTCGACCCGCCCCATGGCGAAGCCGTTGCGGTGAGTGTAGGCGGCGACCGGATTGCGGCTCATCGATTCGCAGCCGGCGGCCAGCGTCAGGTCCACCCGCCCGAGCGAAACGCTGTCGGCCGCCTGCGCGATGACTTCGAGCCCGGTCCCGCAGATGCGCTGCACCAGGTGTGCCGGTGCCTCGACCGGGGCGCCGGCATAAAGCCCGATGTGGCGCGGCGTGACATAGGCATCGAACGAGGCCTGGGCCATCGATCCGGCGATGGTGTGGCCGATATCGGCCGCCCTGGCGCCGGTCCGCTCGATCGCCGCGCGCGCCGCCCTGATGCCGAGGTCGATCGGCGAAACCTCGGCGAGCGCGCCGCGATAGTCGACGAACGGTGTCCGGGCCCCGCCCAGCAGCCAGGCATCCTCGAAGGCGAGGCGAAGTCCGCGGCTCATGTCTGCTCCCCTTTGCGCGGCAGCACGAAGATGCCGGGCCCGGGCGGCTCGGCATGGAGCGCGGTCACCAGGTCCTGCCGGTGGCTGCGCACCGCCCGCTGGTTGATCGAGCCCTTGTCGGTGATCTCGCCCCGGTCGATATCGGGTGGCTCGGCGAGCAGCAGCGCCCGCGCCACATGGTTCGAACTGCCGGTCGCCTGTCGCGCCAGCGCGGCAAGGCATGCCCCGAAACGCTGCCGGACCGCGGGATGGGCGATCACCGCCGCCGCCTCTGTGCCGGCCGGCAGCCCGGCCAGCCGGCCGCAGGCTTCGACATCGGGGAAGATCATCGCGCCGATGGCGTCGAGGTCCAGTCCGGTCAGCACCACGTCGCGGATCAGTGGCGCGCAGGCGGAGATCACCGCCTTGCGCACGGCGGCGAAGTTCACCCAGGTCCCGGTCGAAAGCTTGAAGTCCTCGGTGACCCGGCCGTCGAAGACGAAACCCTTGCCGAGGTCGGAGGGGTCGGCATGGCGCACCGCGTCGCCGATCCGGTAGAAGCCTTCCTCGTCGAAGGCCTCCGCCGTCCGCACGGGGTCTCGCCAGTAGCCGGGTGTGACGTTGGGGCCCTTGAGGCGAAGCTCCGTCTTGTCTTCATTCGGCACCAGCTTGATGGTCATGCCGGCCGCCGGCAGTCCGATATGTCCGGCTTCCTCCACCGGCCATGTGGTGGTGAAGGCGAAGGGCGCCGTCTCGGTCGAGCCGTAGCCGGTAATGATCATCACCCGCTCGCCGGTCTCGTCGCGCGCCGCCCGGTCGAGCCCCTCGAACACATGCTGCGACAGGCCCGCCCCGGCATATTGCAGCAGCCGCAGCCGGGCGAACAGGTTGCGGCGCGCCTCCGGATGCGCATCGAAGGCGGCAACGAGGAATTCGTAGGCCTTGGGCACGTTGGTGAAGAAGGTGGGCTGCACCTGGCTCAGGTTCTCCAGCGTGCGGCCGAAGCGGGCCGGCGTCGGCTGCCCGTCGTCGATATAGAACGTGCCGCCGTTATAGATGGCCATGCCGGTATTGTGGCTGCCTCCGGCCACGTGGTTCCAGGGCATCCAGTCGAGCAGCACCGGCGGCTCGTCGGCGACGAAGGCCAGCGCCTGCCGGATCATCTGCTGGTTGCACGCCATCATGCGGTTGGTGGTGATCACGCCCTTGGGCAGGTCGGTGGAGCCCGAGGTGAACAGCACCTTGGCCACCGTGTCGGCGGTGATCGCCGCATGCGCCGACGCGACCGCCGGGGTAACGGTGGTGGCGAGCAGCTCGGCGAAGCTCCGGACCGGCCGGCCACCGGGCGGGTCGGTGCGCACCACGAGGGGGGTATCGGCCGGAAAGGCGGCGGCGATCGCCGGGGCGAAGCGCATGCCCTCGCTGGCGTAGAGCAGCCCCGGGGTCAGCAGGCCGGCAATGTGCCTGAGCTTGCCGAAGTCGGTCGAGAGCAACGAATAGGCCGGGGAAATCGGCGCATAGGGGATGCCCACCCAGATCGCCGCGAGGCCGAGCAGCAGGTGCTCGATCTCGTTGCCGGACAGGATCACCAGCGGCCGGTCCGGCGACAATCCGGCATCGAGCAGCGCCTGCGCCAGGGGCGGCAGCCGCTCCAGCACCTGGGCAAAGCTCAGCGTCCGCCAGCCGGCACCCTCGCGGTCGGCGATCAGCACCGCGTCGGGCGTGGCCCTCGCCCAGGCCTCGAGCGCGTCGACGATCGAGCGCGGGTAGGCCCCTAGCGGCTCCACCGACCTGACGATGATGGTGCCGTCGGGCCGGCGCTCGGCCTCCGCGGTCATGTTCCCCAGCCGCACCGGGCGGATGGGGACGCCTTCGACGCTCATCAGTTCCTCCCTCACGGCAGATAGTTATGTCGGATAACAAAATGCGACGCAAGGGGAGCGGCGGCGTCGCCGGCAACCCGGCCCCTCAGCCGACCACCAGCGCCAGGGCCGTCACCCGGCCGATCAGGCTGCGATCCTCGTCCAGCACGTGCTCGAGGTTGTGCCGGGCCAGCCGGGCGTGCTCCCGCGCGAGGCTCTCGGCGCGGGCGCCTTCACGCAGCTCGATGGCATTGACCATCGCCCGGTGCTGCGCCTGGGCCCCATAGAGCGAGCGCCGGATGCCCGGAACGTCTGCCTGCTTGTCGAGGAAGGCGCTGGGCGAGGCAAAGGGCAGGCGGGTCACCCGCTCGATCTCGCGCCGGATGACGGCGCTTCCGAGGGCCCATAGCTGCTCGTGGAAGGTTGCGTTGAGCTCGACGTAGCGATCGAAGTCCATGTCGGCGACGTCGCCGCGCAGGCTGTCGTCGAGCGCCTCGAGCAGCGTGCGCAACGCGGCGAGCCGCCCGGCGGCGACGCCGCGCTCGGCGGCGAGGCGGACCGCCGTGCCTTCCAGCACGCCGCGCAGTTCGATCGCGTCGACGACATCCTCGCGGCTGAAGCCGCGCAGGGCGTAGCCGCCCGACGGGATTGCCTCGACCAGCCCCTCCTGGGCCAGGCGCGCCAGGGCGGCCCGCAGCGGCGTGCGCGACAGGCCCAGCCGGCCCGAGAGGGCGACTTCGGACAACCGGGTGCCGGCCCGCAACTCGCCGGACACGATCAGGTCCCGCAACCCCATCAGGGCGCGCTGCGACTGGATTGCCCGACCCCCGCCGTCCATCCCGACCCCCCGAACCGGTTCTTGCCGGAAAATGTATACAGCCGTCTCGCCTCGGAGCGCCATACTCGCCTCGCGGTTCCGATGTTGGGCAGGAATGTATACAGAATCCCATCAAGCCTATTGCCACCTCGCCTCGATCCGGCCATCACTTGTCCATCGCCGAGGAGGAGAACTGCATGGCTGCCACCCTGTCGAAACCCCCGTATCGCGCCGACATCGTCGGCAGCTTCCTGCGTCCCGACACGATCAAGGCGGCCCGCAAGGCGCGCTTCGAGGACAAGCGCCTGTCGGCCGAGGACCTCAGGCAGATCGAGGACGAGGCCATCCTCGAGGTGATCCGCATGCAGGAGCAGGCCGGTCTCAAGGCGGTGACCGACGGCGAGTTCCGCCGTGCCTGGTGGCACTTCGACTTCATGGGCATGCTCAACGGGCTGGACATCGTGCAGCGCGAAGGCGGCGGCATCCAGTTCCATGGCGTCGCCACTCGCGCCGACGTGCCGGTGATCACCGGCCCGCTGAGCTTTCCCCCCGACCATCCCATGCTCGAGCATTTCAGGTTCGTCGCGGCCCATACCAGCGTCACTCCGAAGATTTCGATCCCCGGCCCGAGCGCCATCCATTTCCGCATCGCCGAGAGCGACATCGCGGTTCCTGAGTACAGGCACGACGCCGAGGCCTATTTCGAGGCCATCACCCAGACCTACAGGGCGGCGGTTGCAGCCTTCTACGCCGCCGGCTGCCGCTACCTGCAGATGGACGACATCTTCTTCGCCTATCTGTGCGATCCCAGGATCCGCGAGCAGCGCAGGGCGCGCGGCGAGGATCCGGACTGGCTGATCGGGCGCTATGCAAGGATGATGCACGACGCCATCGTCGACCGCCCGGACGACATGCTGATCGGCATGCACATGTGCCGCGGCAACTTCAAGTCGACCTGGGTTGCCGAGGGCGCCTACGATCCGGCGGCGGATGCGGTGTTCAACCAGACCGATGTCGACATCTATTTCATGGAGTACGACACGGACCGCGCCGGCGGGCTGGAGCCGCTGCGGCTGCTCCCCAGGGGCCACAAGCGCGTGCTGCCCGGCTTCATCACCACCAAGACGGCCGAACTCGAGGATATCGACGAGCTCAGGCGCAAGTTCGAGGCGGCCTCGAAGTTCGTCTCCCTCGACCAGCTGGGCATCGCGCCGCAATGCGGCTTCGCCTCGACGGAGGAGGGCAATGCCATCACCATGGATGACCAGCGTCGCAAGCTCGACCTGGTGGTGAAGACGGCGGAGACCATCTGGGGGGGGGTCTAGCGGGCCCCCTTCCGCCTCGCCGGGGAAGCGGCAGGCCGGAGGCGGCCCGGGTCGGGTCGCCCGCGACGGCGTCGGTGCACAAGCGGCTTGACGTCACGGCGGGCGTTTCATAGCCTTTTTAGGAATACTAAAAAGGCAGGGCCTCCCATGGAGAAACCCCTCGGGCCGGACGACGTCCGGCAGGACCAGACCATCCTGGGGGAACGCTTGCGGGAGCGGCGTCAGGCGCTCGGGCTCACCCTCAAGCAGGTGGCCGACGGGGCAAGCCTGTCGGTGGGGTTCATTTCCCAGATCGAGCGCGGCATCACCACGCCGTCCCTGTCGTCGCTGGTCAATGTCTCGCGGGTTCTGGGCCAGCAGGTCTCGTCCTTCCTCTCGCTGCCGGCCGGCACCGCCTCGCTGACCCGTCTCGACCAGCGCCCGCACTATGCCGTGGGCTCGAGCGCGCTGGTCTACGAGCGCATTTCCGCTGCCTTCCCCGGCTACCAGCTGACCACGGTCATCATCCACCAGCCGCCCGGCTACCGCTCCGAGGTCATCGCGCACGACGGCGAGGAGCTGTTCTACATGCTCTCTGGCGCCATGACCGTCGAGGTCGAGGGCGAGGTCTTCGTGCTCGAGGCGGGCGACTCGCTGCATTTCTCGTCGCAGCGGGTGCACACCACCTGGAACCACACCGATACCGAGGCTGTGCTGCTGCACACCTGCACCATGGACGTCTTCGGCGATCGCGAGGGGCGGCCGGACGTCGCGGCGCCTCAGGCCACCCAGCCGGCGCGGGGCAGGGCGACGGATGCCGCCCCGCCCCGCCGCCAACCGCCCGCCTCCCGTCACAAGACCCATGCTTCCGAGGAAACCACAGATGGCTGACACCACGATACGCGTCGCGACCGACGTGGGTGGCACCTTTACCGATCTCGTCTGCTTCGAGACCGATCGCGTCACCGGCGCATCGCGCGTCGTCACGGCCAAGGCCGATACCACTCCCCCCAATTTCGAGCAGGGCGTGCTCAACGTGCTGCACAAGGGGGGCGTCGATCCCGCCACCGTCGATTTCCTCGCCCACGGCACCACCGTGGTGATCAACGCCCTCACCGAGCGCAAGGGCGTCAGGGTCGGGCTGATCACCACCGAGGGCTTCCGCGACAGCCTCGAGATCGCCCGCGGCAACCGCCCGGACTTCTTCAACCTGCACTACGAGAAGCCGGCGCCCTTCGTGCCCCGCTACCTGCGGCGCGAACTGCCCGGCCGCGTCACCTACAAGGGCCAGGAACTGCGCCCGCTCGATCTGTCGGGTCTGCCCGCCATCCTCGATGATTTCCGCGCCGAGGGCGTCGAGGCCATCGCCATCTGCTTCCTCCACTCCTACGCCAATCCCGGCCACGAACAGGCCGCCGTCGAAGCCGTTCGCCGGCTCTGGCCCGAGGTCTCGGTGGTGTCCTCGCATCAGATCACCCGCGAGTGGCGCGAGTACGAGCGTGCCTCGACCACGGTGCTGTCGGCCTACGTGCAGCCCACCGCGGAGCGCTACCTGTCGCGCCTCGCCGCCGGTCTTGCCGCGCAGGGCTTTCGCCACAGCCCCTACATCATGCAGTCCAACTGCGGCGTCGACACGCTCGATTCCGTCTCGCGCATCCCCATCACCATGGTCGAATCCGGTCCCGCATCGGGATTCTGGGGAGCCGCCGAACTCGGCAAGCTGATCGGCGAGCCCAACGTGCTCGCCCTCGATATCGGCGGCACCACCGCCAAGTGCTCGCTGATCGAAAACGGCGAGGTCAAGATCAAGACAGACTACTGGATCGAGCGCGACCGCACCTCCTCGGGATACCCGATCATGGTGCCGGTGGTCGACCTGGTCGAGATCGGCAATGGCGGCGGCTCGATCGCCTGGGTGGATGATTACGGCAAGCTGCATGTCGGGCCGCGCTCCGCCGGCGCCGTTCCGGGTCCCGCCGCCTATGGCCGCGGCGGCACCAACGCCACCACCACCGACGCCAACCTCTGGCTGGGGCGGATCAACCGCGAGTATTTCTGCGGCGGCGAA
Organism: Devosia sp.; assembly: GCA_041916695.1. GTDB lineage: Bacteria > Pseudomonadota > Alphaproteobacteria > Rhizobiales > Devosiaceae > Devosia_A. The sequence goes on from JAYRZA010000002.1 coordinate 324,229, forward strand.
GTGATCGCCGACATGCGGTCGGCCGAGGCCGCTCTCGGCGCCGTGGCGAACCGGCTGGGCGTCAGCGTCGACGAGGCGGCCCGCGGCATCGTGCGCATCGCCAACAACAACATGGTCAATGCGCTCAAGCTCGTCTCGCTCAATCGCGGGCACGATCCGCGCGACTTCACCCTTGTCGTGTTCGGCGGCGGCGGTGCCATGCACGGCATGGCGCTGGCCGCCGAGCTGGGCGTCCGGAAGGTCGTCGTACCGGCCGGCGCCTCGGTGTTCTCGGCCTGGGGCATGATGATGTCCGACCTCCGGCGCGACTACTTCGTCACCCGCCTCGCCGACCTGAAGCCGGGCTCGGCCGACGCCATCGAGGCGCTGTTCGCCGAAACCGAGGCGCGCGCCACCGCCCAGTTCTCCGCCGAAGGGGTCGAGCCCTCCCGGGTGAAGTTCTTCCGCTACGGCAAGTTCCGCTACCAGAACCAGGAGCACACCACCGAGGTGCTGATCGCGCCCGGCCCGATCACCGATGCCCGCCTCGCCGAGATCGAGGCGACCTTCCACGCCACCTACGAGCGCGAGTACACCTATCGGCTCGCGGCGCCGGTCGAGATGGTCGGCATCCACCTCGTCGCCTCCGCCGAAGTCGGCAAGCTGACCATGCAGAAGCGCGAGGGCTCAGGTGCCGCGGCCGAGACCGCCCGCAAGGGCTATCGCGACGTCGACTACGCGCTCGAGGGCGTGCACCGCGCCGCCATCTACGACGGCACGCGGCTCGAGCCCGGCATGCACTTCGTCGGCCCCGCCATCATCGAGGACCCCGGCACCACCGTGGTGATTCACCCTGGCCAGCGCGTCTCCATCGACGGCTACGGCAATACCCACATCGAGCTCAATTGAGGAGACGGCGATGAGCTACTCGGCAAACGACCCGATCACCCTCGAGATCATCCAGAATTCGCTGCAGGCGGCGGCCGACGAGATGTTCGCCGTCATGCGCAAGACGGCGATGAGCTCGATCATCTACGAGGTGCTCGACATGGGCACCGGCATCACCGACGCCAGGGGGGCGCTGGCCTCCTCGGGCGCCGGCATCCCGGCCTTCGTCGGCATGCTCGACAAGGCGGTCAAGGTGATCGTCGCCAAGTTCGACAAGCCCGGCGACATCGAGCCGGGCGACGTCTTTGCCACCAACGATCCCTATTATGGCGGCGTCACCCATCTCAGCGACATCGTCGTCGCCATGCCGGTCTTCGTCGGCGACAGGATCATCGCCTGGACGGCCAACATCGCTCACAATTCCGACGTCGGCGGCATGGCGCCCGGTTCGCTCAGCGGCAATGCCACGGAGATCTTCCAGGAGGGCCTGCGCCTGCCGGCCATCAAGATCATCGCGCGCGGCGAGCCGATCCGCTCGGTCATGGAGATCATCAAGGTCAATTCCCGCATGCCCGACGTGCTCGAGGGCGACGTCTGGGCCGCCATCGCCTCGGTCCGCATCGGCGCCCGGCGGCTGGTCGAGCTGGCCGAGAAGTACGGCGTGCAGACCTTCGAGACCGCCATGGCGTCCTTCCTCGACTTCGGCGAGGAGGTGACGCGCCGTGCCCTCGCGAACCTGCCCAAGGGGACCTTCGAGCTCACCGAAGAGCAGGACGACGGCCAGTTCTTCAACGTCAAGGTCACCATCTCCGACGACGCCTTCGTCGTCGACCTGCGCGACAATCCCGACCAGGCCCGCAATCCGGTCAACACCAGCCGCGACGGCGTGATGGTCGCCGCCCAGCTGATCGTCAAGTCGCTGACCGATCCCTATTCGGCGGCCAACGAAGGCTCGTTCCGGCCGATCCGGCTGCTGACCCGGCCGGGCTCGGTCTTCGAGGCGACCGAGCCGGCGCCGATCGGCTTCTACTACGAGGTCTTGCTGCGCGTGTACGATCTGATCTGGCGGTGCCTCGCCCCGCACATGCCGGACCGGCTGGCGGCGGGACATTTCGCCTCGGTCTGCGGCACCTTCATCGGCGGCGTCCACCCCGATACCGGCCGTCAGTACACCATCATCGAGCCGCAGATCGGCGGCTGGGGCGGCACCCGCGGCCGCGATGGCAACAGCGCCATGTTCTGCGGCTTCCACGGCGAGACCTTCAACTGCCCCGCCGAGATCAACGAGGCCCGCAACGGGCTCTACGTCGACCGCATGGAACTCAATCTCGAGCCGGGCGGCGAGGGCCGCTACCGCGGCGGCCGCGGCATCGTCATGGATTACCGGCTGCGCGCCGACAACGGCTTCCTGACCATGGGCTATACCCGCTCGAAATTCCCGGCCTGGGCCCTGGACGGCGGGCGCGAGGGCAGCCCCAACTACGTGCGCTACCTGGGCAAGGACGGCACCGACCAGCGCTACTCCTTCGTCTCGGGGCTCACCACCCACACCGATGATGTGATCCGCGTCGTCACCGGCAATGGCGGCGGCATCGGCGACCCCCGGGCGCGCGATCGCGCGCTGGTCGCCATGGACGTTAAGAACGGACTGATCACGCCCGAGCGGGCGCGGGAGGTCTATGGCTACGAGGCCTGAAGGCGGCCCCCGGCGCCGGCCCGGTCTACTGGGCCGACCAGCCGGCGTACCAGTTGCGGAACCTCTTCAGCGCTGCCGCCGCGAACGCCTTCTGGGTGGGGCTCAGTTCGTCCTCGGGGTTGAAATGCAGCTCGTATTCCGCGCCGCCATCGAGGAACAGCAGGTACTTGAAGTAGAGCACCAGGTCGGTGCCGGCATCCCAGGTCGAGAGCACCATCAGGGCTTCCTCGAGTTCCTTGGCCCTGCGGCGCGCCACCGCGTCGCCCTTCTGCGCCTTCTGGCACAGCTCGACGAGGTGCAGCACTTCGCGCGGCAGGCAGTTGCCGATGCCGGTGATGGCGCCGCCGGCGCCGCATTCGACGAAGCCGTGGTAGACGGCGGTGTCGACACCCACCATCAGCGTCAGTTCCGGGTTGCCGGAGGTGATGTGCTCGGCGGCATAGCTCAGGTCGTCCTCGCCGCCGAACTCCTTGAACCCGACCAGGTTGGGGTGGTTCTCCCTGAGCGCGAAGAACAGTTCCGCCCGCGTGGCGAAGCCGTAGACCGGGCTGTTGTAGATCACCGCCGGAAGGTTCGGCGCGGCCCCGAGCAGTGCTTCGAAATGCGCCTTCTGCGCCGCCGTGGAGCTGCCGCGCGACAGCACGCGCGGGATCAGCATCAGGCCGGCGGCGCCGACCTTGGCGGCATGCGCCGCATGCGCGACGGCGCTCTTGGTGTTGACCGCCCCGGTGCCCACGATGACCCTGATGCCGGCCGCGACCAGCCGCTCGACGCCTTCCATCCGCTGCGCGTCGGTGAGCAGCGGCCAGTCGCCCATCGAGCCGCAATAGACCACCCCGGACATGCCCAGTCCGGTCAGTTCCTTCGCCTTGCGGACCAGCGCGTCGAAATCCGGCGTGCGGTCGGGGCGGCAGGGGGTCATCAGGGCGGGAATGCTGCCGGTGAAGGGCGATTGGGTCATCTTGCTCCTCGCATCGCAAAGGCGCGGCGGGCGGCCCGGATGGCACCCCGGGGCCCCGCGTCGTCTGGCTCTCTAGTGCTTAGCCGACAGTTTGTCGACACTAAAAATGGAACGTGCTCTGCATTCCCCGCGGGGCAGCCCCTTGTCGGCTGCTCCGCAGGATATTCTCTATGTCGACAACTTCGGGGAGGGCGCGGATGAGCATCGATCGGCAGCAGTTGGGCGAAGCCGTGGCGGCCGGCTTCGCCGATCAGGTCGCGTGGCTGGCGACGCTGGTGCGGTTCGACTCGACGCGCGGCAACGAGGCCGCCTGCCAGGACTGGCTGGCTGCCCAGTTTGCGGCGCGCGGCTGGCAGGTCGATCGCTACACGCTGGACGAGGTGGCCATCGAAGGTCTCCCCGGCTATTCGCCGGTCGTCGATGCCGATTACAGCAAGGCCGTGCAGGTGGTGGCGACCCACCAGGTCGCGCGGCAGCGTGGTCGCAGCCTGATCCTGCAGGGCCATATCGACGTCGTCCCGACCGGCGCGCCGGAGCTGTGGGATCAGGACCCGTTCGAGCCCCGCATCGTCGACGGCTGGATGCACGGGCGGGGCGCCGCCGACATGAAGTGCGGCGTCTCGGCCATGGTCTTCGCCCTCGATGCGCTGCGGCGTCTGGGCCAGGTGCCGGCCGCCACCGTGCATGTCGAGACGGTGAGCGAGGAGGAGTGCACCGGCAACGGCGCGCTCTCGACCCTGGCACGCGGCTATCGCGCCGATGCCGCGCTGATCCCCGAGAGCATGGGGCACCGGATCATCCGTGCCGAACTGGGATCGGTCTGGTTCCGCCTGCGCATCCTCGGCCAGCCCGGGCATGTGCTGGCCGGCGCGGCCCCGGGCGCCCACGCCATCCTCGCGGCCACCGACTACATCGCCGACCTGCAGCACCTGACGACACAGATCAATGCCGAGGCGCGCCGCCACCCCTATTTCGGCGCCGTCGAGAATCCGGTGAAGTTCAACCCCGGCAAGATCCGCGGCGGCGACTGGCTGGGCTCCGTTCCCTCCTGGTGCGAACTCGAGTGCCGTCTCTCCGTGCTGCCCGGCCATTCCCTGCCCGAGGTACGGGCCCGTATCGCGGCTGCCGTCGCTTCATGTGCCGACCGGCTGGGCACGCCGGCGCCGACCTTGACATGGATCGGCTTTCAGGCCGACGGCCACGTCTTCGGGCCGGGTACCGAGGCGGAGGCGGCCCTTGCCCGGGCCCATGCCGCCGTGCTCGGCGGCCCGCTCGAGGCCGTCGCCCTGACCGCCACCAGCGACACCCGCTTCTACGACCTCTATTACGGCATTCCCGCCCTCTGTTACGGCGGGCACGCGCGCGGCATGCACTCGCCGGCCGAGGCCGTCGACCTGGAAAGCCTGAAGCGGACCACCGAGGTGATCGCCGGCTTCGTCGCCGATTGGTGCGGGCTCGATCCCGTCGGCTAGCGGCGAGGCGGGTCATGCGGCGAAGGGCGGCCGGCACATCGCATGTTCTATGTCGACAATGTGAAAGTTTACCGCTACTAAAATTGGCAAGGGGCGAAAGGGAAGGCCGAGGTGTTCTACGGGGGTAGCGACGCACGGACGGGAGACACGGTCCGCAGCAGGCCGTGCGATGGCTGGCCGATCGGTCCGTCGATCGGGGTTCGGCCGTGACGCGCGCCACCGTCTTCACCAATGCCCGGCTTCCCGACCTGGCCCGCGGCGCCCTGACCGCCCCCACGACGCTCACCGTCGCCGGCGGCCGGATCGTCAGCCAGGGGATGCCGGCTCCCGACGGCGCCGAGCTGGTCGACCTGGCCGGCCTGACGCTGCTGCCCGGCCTCATCGACTGCCATTTCCACGTCGTCGCCTGGAGCCTCGACCTGTGGTCGAACGCCATCGCCCCGGACAGCCTTGCGGCGCTCCGCGCGGCCCGCGTGATGGAAGAGCTGCTGGCCGCCGGCTTCACCACGGTTCGCGATCTCGCCGGCGCCGATATCGGCCTGGTGCGCGGCGTCGAGGACGGCTTCATCAAGGGACCGGACCTCGTCATCTGCGGCAAGGGGCTGTCGATGACCGGCGGTCATACCGACCTGCGCCAGCGCACCGACACGCGGCCCGACGCGCTCGCCTGGCGGCTGGGCAACATGGGCGTGCTGGTCGACGGGGTCGACGAGGTGCGCCAGGTCTGCCGCCGCATGCTCAAGGAGGGCGCGCGCTTCATCAAGGTGATGGCCAATGGCGGCGTCGCCTCGCCGAACGATCCCATCGACGGGCTGCAGTATTCGGACGACGAGATCCGCGCCATGGTCGAGGAGGCGACGAACGCCAACACCTATGTGTCGGCCCATGTCTATTCCGACGCCTCGATCCGGCGCTGCGTCCGGCTCGGCGTCAAGTCGCTCGAGCACTGCAACCTCATCTCGGCCGAGACCGCGAAGATGGCGGCCGATGCCGGCTGCATCGCGATACCGACGCTGGCCGCCTACGAGGGCCTCAAGCGCGACGGCGCGGCGCTCGGCTTCGGCGCCGCCGAGATGGCCAAGCTCGACGTCGTCCGCGACGGCGGCCGGCGCTCGCTCGAACTGATGCGCGCGGCGGGTCTGCCGATGGCCTTCGGCACCGATCTGCTCGGCCCGTTGCGCAAGTACGGGGGGCTCGAGTTCGACCTGCTGGCCGAGGTGCTCACCCCGTCCGAGATCCTCTCGGGCATGTGGGAGGCGGGCGCCAGGCTCTGTCGCATGGAAGGCCAGGTCGGCACGCTGGCGGCCGGGGCACGGGCACATCTGGTCGCCTTCGCCGCCGATCCGTTCGCCGATATCACCGCCCTCGGGCGGCCGGCCGAAACGCTCAGGCTGGTGGTCAAGGACGGCGTCATCCTGCACGATCGGAGGTCGGCATGACCCCCGACCTGGGGCACGCGTTCGGCCTTGCGGCCGGGCCGGAGGCGGCCCGCACCGTTTTCGCCTATGCCCATGCCGGCCTCGCCGCGACCGTCGGCTCGCTGCTGACCACCGCCTCGGTCTACGATCTCTCCGGCATGCGCTCGCGGCGGGTGTGGACCGACGACGCGACGGCCTACCCGACCGGCAATTTCAAGCGCCTCGAGCGCAACCGCTACTACGAGACGGTGATCGAGGGTCGGCGGCCGTTCAGTTCGACCACGATCGAGGAGATCGCCACGGTCTTCTTCGATCACGAGAAGATCCGGGCGCTCGGCTTCGAATCCAACATGAACCTGCCGGCGATCGTCGACGGCGAGGTCATCGGCACCATCAATCTGCTGCATCGCCGCGGGCACTATACCGCCGGGCGCGTCGCGGCGGCGATGGCCTGGCAGCCGGTCGCCACGCTCGCCTTCCTGCTGCTCGCCCGCGTCGGCTCGGAAACGGCGACGTTCCACGGCGCGGACGCGCGACCGGTCGGCGGCGTGACCGAAGGATGAGTTTCGGCGGGGCCGCGCGCCGGCCCTGCCCGAGAAAAGGCCCGGATCAAGCGGGCCGGACTACCAAACCCAGGGGACACGGTGCCCCCTGCAACAGGAGAACGTCATGACCCGGAAACTTCTCGCCGCCCTGCTTGTCGCGACCGCCCTCAGCCCGGCGGCCGCGCTGGCCGAAGACCCGATCCGCCTCGCCTTCCTCGCCGCCTCCAGCCAGAACGGCTACAATGACGCCACCTGGCAGGGCGTGCAGGCGGCCGCCAAGGAAGCCGGCAATGTCGAGGTCGAGATCTTCGACGGCGAATTCAACGCCGCCGTGCAGTACGCCCAGGTCGAGGACATCATCGCCGGCGGCCGCTTCGACGGCATCATCGTCGCGCCCAACGACACGGTGGGCATTGCCACCGCGCTCGAGGAAGCGACCGGCGCCGGTCTCCTCGTCGCCTCGGTGCTGTTCCCGGTCGGCCCCGACCTCACCGTGATGACGCCGCAGGTCAAGGGCCTGACCACCACGGTCGCCTCCAACCCGGTGATCGGCGCCACCGCCGGCGCCGAGGAAGTGGTCACGTTCTGCGAGGGCAAGGACCCCTGCAAGGTGGTGATCATGATCGGGCAGCTGCAGTTCCCCTTCGACAACCTGCGCTACCAGACCTTTCAGACCGTCCTCGGCCAGCACGCCAACATCAAGGTCGTGGCGACCGGTGAAGGCAGCTACAGCCCGGACGCCTCGCTGACCGCCTTCCAGGACATCCTGCAGGCCAATCCCGAGATCGACGCGGTGCTGTCGAACGCCGACCAGCACCTGCTCGGCGTCGAGATCGCACTCAAGGACGCGGGCATCCCGATCGAGCCGATCTACCTGATCGGCGGCGGCCTCAATGCCATCACCGTCGACAAGATCAAGGAAGGCCTGTTCGACGCGACGGCGTCGGGCTACCCGTTCTCGGAAGGTTTCTATGCGGCTGACGCGCTGATCCGGGCCAAGAAGGGGGAGACGGTGCCGAACTGGATCGACCCGGCGACGCTCGCCAAAAACCCGCCGATCGTCACCAAGGAATGGCTCGACGCCAACCCCGACTTCGTGGCGGAGTGGGAGGGCTGATCCTCCTTCGACTTCGGGCCGGGGATGTCTCCCCGGCCCATCCCCTGAACCGGTGCAGGTGGTAGGGCCATGGCTGCAGGACAGATCGCCATCAGTGTCCGCGGCGTCGCCAAGAGCTTCGGCGGCACCCGGATTCTCGACGACATCTCGGTCGATATCGAGGCGGGCTCCGTGCATGCGCTGGTCGGCGAGAACGGCGCCGGCAAATCCAGCCTCGGCAAGATCATCGGCGGCTACTACACCCCCGACGAAGGGCAGGTTTCGGTGTTCGGCGAGCGGGTCGCCCGCTTCACCCCGCGCGAGGCGCTCGGCCGCGGCGTCGCCATGATCCACCAGGAGCTGCAGCTCGCCCCCGAGCTCAACGTCGTGCAGAACGTCTTCCTCGGCCGCGAGAGCGCCCGCGCCGGCATCCTCGTCAAGGGCGACCTGGCGCGTTTCGCCGCCCTCGAGAAGACCTGCGATTTCGGCATCGATCCGCTCGCCAAGGTGGCGCGCCTGCGCATCGCCGAGCGCCAGAAGGTCGAGATCATGCGGGCCATCGCCCGCGACGCCCGCGTCATCATCATGGACGAGCCCACCTCCTCGCTCACCGAGGACGAGGCCGACCGGCTGCACGAGGTCATCCGGCGGCTCAAGGCGCAGGGCAAGACCATCATCTACGTGAGTCACTTCCTCGACCACATCATCGCCAATTGCGACAACGTCACGGTGATGCGCGACGGGCGCGTGGTGCGCACTTCCCCGATCGCCGGCGAGACCAAGAAGTCGCTGGTCGATTCCATGCTGGGCCAGGAGTCCGACATCCTGTGGCCCGAGCTGCCGCCGCCTCCCGACGCGTCGGTCGCCCCCATCGTCGAGCTGCGCGACGTCGAAACGCCCGCCGGGCTCAACGGCATCTCGCTCGTCGTCCGCCCCGGCGAGATCGTCGGCCTCATCGGGCTCGTCGGCTCGGGACGCACCGAGGTGGCGCGCGCCATGTTCGGCGCCGACCCCATCACCGCCGGCCAGTATCTCATCGACGGACAGCGGCAGGGGCGCCTTAGCGTCCGCGACGCCGTCCGCCGGGGCGTCGCGCTGGTACCCGAGGATCGGCGCAAGCAGGGCCTCGTGCTCACCCAGGCCACCCGTCCCAATGTCAGCCTCGGGACACTGGGCGCCATCAGCCGCGGCGGCATTCTCGATACCCGTACCGAGGTGGCGCGGGTCCGCGAGATGATCGCCCATTTCGGCATCGTGCCGGGCCGGGTGGACGGCCGGGTGGCGCGCTACTCGGGCGGCAACCAGCAGAAGGTGCTGCTGTCCAAGTGGGCGGTCGCGCGGCCGCGCATCCTGATCCTCGACGAGCCGTCGCGCGGCGTCGATATCGGGGCGCGCCAGCGCATCCACGAATTCATCGTCGAGATGGCCCGGCAGGGCATGGGCGTGCTGCTGATCTCCTCCGAGCTCGAGGAGGTGATCAACCTGTCGCACCGCTCCTACCTGATGAGCGACGGTCGGATCTTCGCCGAGGCCCCGTCGAGTTCGCTCACCGTCGAGTCCGCCCTCCATCGCGTCTTTCTCGAACAGAACCGCCGCTCCGCTTCCCAGGAGGCCGCTGCCCAATGACCGATACGACCCTCAAGACCGCCGTCCGCCCGCCCCGCCGGCTCCGCGTCGGCGATCTGGCGCGCGAGTACGGCGTGCTGATCATCATCGCCCTCCTGCTGGTCGCGCTGACCATGCTGTCCGGTTCGTTCCTGACGCCGCGCAACCTGCTCAACATCCTCAACCAGTCGACGCCGCTGTTCATCATCTCGTGCGCCCTGACGCTGGTGATCATCGGCGGCGGCTTCGACCTGTCGACCGGCGCCATCTTCGGGGTTGCCTCGGTCAGCGCCGGCTGGCTCGCCGTCAACGTCGATCCGTTCTTCGCCATCGTCGCCGGTCCGGTGATCGGCATCGTGCTGGGTTCGCTCAACGGCATCATCATCACCGCCTTCAACGTGCACTCGTTCCTCGTGACGCTCGCCACCAGCCTCGTCTACCGGGGCATGGCGATCCTCGTCACCGACGGCAAGCTGATCCCCGTCCGCATCGAGGAGTTCTCCTGGCTCGGCCGGCAGAAGCTCGACCTCGGCGGCGGCGTGGCGGTCAACGTCGCCGTCATCGTGATGCTCTGCTTCATGGCGCTGATGATGTTCGTGCTCAACCGCACGACGCTCGGCCGTGCGGTGTTCGCCGTCGGCGGCAACGAGGAGGCGGCGCTGCTCTCCGGCATCCGCACCAACCTCGTCAAGATCATCACCTTCGCCATGTCCGGCGGGGCGGCGGGGCTGGCCGGCGTCATCACCGTGTCGCGCCTGTCGATGGCCGAGCCGCAGGCCGGCACCGGGCTCGAGTTCGAGGCCATCGCCGCCGTCATTCTCGGCGGCACCTCGATCATGGGCGGCGCCGGCGCTGTCTGGCGCTCGATGGCCGGTGTGCTGCTCATGGCGCTGATCGGCAACGGCTTCAACATCCTCAACGTCAACCCGTTCTTCAAGGACCTGACGACCGGCGTCATCATCGTGCTCGCCGTCGCCCTGGCCGCCGCCGGCAACCGGCGGTGAGCGCTTAGCCGACATTGCCGTCGAGCATCCCGGACGGCATTGTCGACAGATTGGATACGGGATAGCGTGTCCGCCGTTTTGGCGGCATTGGGACCCTGGAGGGTGGTGTGAGCGGCAAGTCGTATCGCGTGTCGGCGGATATCGGTGGCACGTTCACCGATCTGGTCTTTCAGGATGCCGAAACCGGCCAGTGTTCGGTCGCCAAGGTGCTCTCGACGCCGGCCAATCCGGCGCTCGCGGTGATCGAGGGCATCTCGACCAGCCTGCCGCCCGATGCGCGGATCGATTTCTTCATTCACGGCACCACCGTGGGCCTCAACGCCGTGCTGACCCGGCGCGGCGCCAGGGTGGCGCTGCTGACCACCGAGAACTACCGCGACGTCTACACCATCCAGGGCAACGACCGCCGCGAGATCTTCTCGATCCGCTGGCGCAAGCCCAAGCCGCTGGTGGCGCTGTCCGACACCTACACCGTCAGGGAGCGGGTCAATGCAAGCGGCGAGATCGAGACGCCGCTCGATCCGCGCGAGCTCGATCCGTTCATCGCCGCCGTCAAGGCCAACGGCTACCAGGCCGTCGCCATCTGCTTCCTGTTCTCGTTCAAGAACGGCGCGCACGAGCTGGCCGCCGAGGCCTATCTCAGGCAGCACCTGCCGGGGATCCCGATCACGCTCTCGCATCGCGTCTCGCCGGAATGGCGCGAGTACGCGCGCACCTCGACGGCCGCCATGGATGCCTATGTCGCCCCGGTCGTCCGCAACTACCTCAACACGCTGGTCGACCGGCTCTCCGATCGCCTGCCGGGCGGCAGCGAACTGCACATCATGGAGTCGAACGGCGGCGCCATGACCGCCAAGGCGGCGAGCGAGACGCCGCTGCAGACCCTGCTCTCGGGTCCGGTCGGCGGGGCCATCGGCGGCGAGACGCTGGCGCGCACCCTCGGCCGCTCCAACCTCATCTGCGTCGACATGGGCGGCACCAGCTTCGATGCGAGCCTCATCGTCGACAGCCAGCCCTCCTCCTCCAACGAAGCCGAACTCGAGGGCCTGCCGATCCAGATGTCGATCATCGACATCAACGTCATCGGCGCCGGCGGCGGCTCGATCGCCTGGGAGGAGGCCAACGCCGTCCGCGTCGGGCCGAAATCGGCCGGCTCCGTGCCCGGGCCCGCCTGCTATGGACGGGGCGGCACCGAACCGACGGTGAGCGACGCAAACCTCGTGCTCGGGCGTCTCGACGGCGCCAATTTCGCCGGCGGCACGATGACGCTCGACTATGACCGCGCCGTCGCCGCAGTGCGCTCGATCGGCGATCGCTTCGGACTCACCCCCCAGGCCATGGCGCAGGGCATCGTCGATATCATCAACGCCAAGATGGCCGACACCATCCGCACCATCACCGTGCGGCGCGGCATCGATCCGCGCGATTTTGCCCTCGTCGCCTATGGCGGCGCCGGCCCGGCGCAGGCGGCGGCGCTCGCCGACCAGCTGGATATCGAGGAAGTGATCATCCCGGTCCTGCCCGGCGCCTTCTCCGCCTGGGGCATGTTGCAGACCGACGTGCGGCACGACTTCAAGACCACCTTCTACGGCTTCTGGGACCAGACCACGCCCGACAGCGTCGCCGCCGAGTTCGCGCGGCTCGAGGCCGATGGCCGCGCCTACCTGGCGCGCGAGGGGCTGTCGGCCGATGCCATGACGTTCGAGCGCTACGGCGATTTCCGCTACCAGGGGCAGGAATACGTGCTGACCATCCCGATCGTCGGCAATCCGGTCGACATGGCCGCCACCCGCGCCGCCTTCGATGCCGCCTATGATCGGCAATACGGCCACTCGAGCCCGGACAGCCGGCTCGAGGTCGCCACCCTGCGCGTCGCTGCCATCGGCCGCCTGCCGCGGCCGGGCATTCCGGATCCGGAAATGCGGCCGCGCGGCCCGGCGCGCCAGCGCAAGGTCTACTTCGACGGCGTCGAGCTCGCCACCCGGATCATCGAGCGGGCCGAGATCGGGCATGGCGAGGTGGTCGACGGCCCCGCCATCATCGAGGAGCCGACGGCAACCACCCTGATCCCGCCCAACTGGCAGGGCCGCATCATCTCGGGCGGACACCTGACCCTGACCCGCAAGCCGGTGGAGGCCTGAGCCATGAAGACCGCTGATCCGATCACCACCGAAGTCGTCCGCAACTTCGTCATCGCCTGTGCTCAGGACATGAACGCGGCGCTCTGGCGCTCGGCCTACTCGGCCGTCATCTACGAAGGCCGCGACAGCGCCGTCGTGCTGCTCGACGAGACAGGCAACATGCTCGGCCAGTCGACCGGCGTGCCGCTGTTCGTCGGCGCCATCGATGCCTGCGTCAAGCTCGTGCTCGCCCGCTACGGCACCGACATGGCGCAGGGCGACATCTTCATTCTCAACGATTCCTACCTGCAGGGCACGCACCTGCACGACGTCACCGCCGTCGGGCCGCTGTTCCACAAGGGCGAACTGGTCGGCTTCGGCGCCGCCCGCGCCCACTGGCAGGATATCGGCGCCATCGATCCGGGCTCGACCATGGGGTCGACCTCGATCTTCCACGAGGGCATCCGGCTGGGGCCGACGCGCATCGTCAAGCAGGGCAAGCCGATCCCCGAGTGGTACGACCTGCTGACCCGCAACACCCGCCTCAAGACCATGACGCTGGGCGATCTCAACGCCCAGATCAGCGCCATCCGCACCGGCGAGAAGCGCCTCAACGGCCTGCTCGACCGCATCGGCGTCGACACCTATCGGGCGGCCTGCGCGAACATCTTCGAGCAGGCGCGGCTCCTCGACATCGAGGCCATCCGCCAGCTCAGGGATGGCACCTACTACCGCGAGGGCTTCCTCGACGATGACGGCGTCACCACCGATCCGGTCAAGATCGCGCTGACCCTCACCATTGCGGGCGAGAAGATGATCATCGACCTCGCCGGCACCTCGGGGCCGGTGCAGGGGTCGATCAACTGCGGCGCCGTGCAGACGGAGTCGCTGCTGCGTCTCGCCTACAAGACCATGATCAATCCGGACCGGGCCATTACCGGCGGCTCGTTCTCGACCATGGAGGTCCGTATCCCGGACAACTGCCTGCTCAACGCCCGCGAGCCGGCCGCCTGCGAATGGTACTTCACCGGCCTGGGCCTGCTCGGCGACCTGATGATCTCCTGCCTCGGCGAGGCCATGCCCGCCAAGGCGACGGCGGCGCATTACGGCGATTCCATGGTTGCCGCCTTCTTCCAGATGGACAAGGGCGAGGACAGCTGGATCTCGGTCGAGCCCACCGCCGGCGGCTGGGGCGGCACCAATGGCGGCGACGGCGAGAGCGCGCTGATCAATCTCGTCAACGGCGGCTTCCGCAACATTCCGGCGGAGGTCTACGAGACCAAGTTCCCGGTGCGGGTCGAGGAGTTCTCGCTGCGCCGCGATTCCGGCGGGGCCGGGCGCTGGCGGGGCGGCTGCGGCGTCACCCGCACCTACCTGCTGCTCGAGGACTGCTACGGCGCGCTGTGGTTCGAGCGCGCCCGCACGCCGGCCTGGGGCCTTGCCGGCGGCCAGTCGGGCGCCGGGCCGGTCAACGACATCCTCGCGCCGGGCGGCGAAGTCGAGCATCCGCTCAAGATGCGGGCCCGCGCTTTCCGCAAGGGCACGCGCATCGTCACCCGTACCGGCGGCGGCGGCGGCTATGGCGATCCGCTCGCCCGTCCGGTCGGCGAGGTGCTCGACGATGTCCGCGCCGGCCTCGTCTCCGTCGAGCGGGCCTGGTCCGACTACGGCGTCCGCGTCGCCCCCGACATGACCGTGGACCTGGCCGCGAGCCGGCCCCGCGCGACGATGTAGTCCGGCACAGGCGGGCGGGCGGGGGCCCGCTCGCCGCGCCGGCTTGCAGTCCGCCGCCGCGGCGCTAAGCTCGCTCCATGATCCGACCCGCCGCCGCCCTTCTGCTGCTCCTCGTCCTCTCGGCGCCCGCGCGCGCCGGCGAGGCGGAGGCCATCGCCGCCTATCAGTCCGGCGACTACGCCGTCGCCCTGCGCGAACTGCCGCCCCTCGCGGACACCGGCAATGTGCTTGCCCAGACCATCCTGGGCTACATGTATGCCAACGGGCAGGGCGTGCCGCCCGATGCTGCGGCCGCCGTGAAGTGGTTCCGGCTCGCCGCCCTGCAGGGCAGTGCCGACGCCCAGCACAATCTGGGCTTTCTCTACGATGCCGGCCAGGGCGTGCCGAAGGACTATGCCGAGGCCAGCCAGTGGTACCGGCTCGCCGCGCAGCAGGGACGGGCCGACTCCCAGTACAATCTCGGCGTTCTTCTCGAGGAGGGCGGCAACGGCCTCGCTCAGGACTATGGCGAGGCGGCGCTCTGGTATGGCCGCGCCGCCGGGCAGGGCGATGCCTACGCCCAGCATGCCCTCGCGCTGCTCCATGCCGCCGGTCGCGGCGTGCCGCGCGATGATGCGGCGGCCCTCTCCTGGTTCCGCCGCGCCGCCGACCAGGGCCACGCTCCGGCCCAGTACAGCGTCGGCGTCGCCTACAATACCGGCCGTGGCGTCACGGCCGACGATGCCGAGGCGGCGAAGTGGTTCCGCCGCGCCGCCGACCAGGGCTATGCCCCGGCCCAGGCCAATCTCGGCCTGCTCTACGATCACGGGCAGGGGGTCGAACAGAACGACGAGGAAGCGACGCGCTGGTTCGCGCTGGCGGCGGCCCAGGGCGAACCGCATGCGCAGAACAGCCTCGGCATCCAGTACCGGAACGGCTACGGCGTCGGCCGCGATTTCGTGCAGGCCTATCTCTGGCTGCACCTTGCCGCCCAGCAGGGCCATCCCGATGCCATGAAGGGCCTCACCGAGCTCGCCACCCGCATGTCCGCCGGGGAGATCGCCGAGGCGCAGCGTCTGGCGGCCTCCTGGCGCCGCCAGTGAGGCGCGCGGGGAAGGCCATTGACCCCGCGGGGCCGGGAGGGCGAGATAGCGCCCGCAACGATCGGCACGGCGCGCGAGCCCGGTGTCGGCAGGGGGCGGGGGAACGAATGGACATTCGGCGTCGGGTGATTGCATCGGTCGCAGCCGTGCTGCTGGCGATACTGGCGGCATCGGGGGCATTCGCCGCCGAGGCGCGCCCCGATGCGCCGAAGGTCCTCCGGAACTGGTACGGCCTGATGCTGGAGCTGGTGCGCCACACCGCCACCTATTCGCCGCCCGTCGCCAGTCGCGCCTTCGGCTATCTCGGCGTGGCCGTCTTCGAGGCGGCGGTGGGCGGCTCGGACCGGCTGGTCTCGCTCGCCGGCCAGCTCAACGGCCTCGAGGCGGTGCCCGGTCGCGAGCCGGGGCTCGCCTATGACGAGGCGGTCATCGCCCATACCGTGATGGCCACCATGGTGCGCAGCTTCTTCGGCAATACCGGCCCGACCGGCCAGCGGGCCGTCGCCGCCGCCGACCGGAAATGGGGGGCCGAGGTCGCCGCCGGCGTCCCCCGGGATGTGCTCGAGCGCAGCACGGCCTTCGCAACCCTGATCGCCGAGAGCATCATCGAATGGTCGGAGGGCGATGGCGGTGCCGAGATCACCAATCTCGGCTTTCCGCTCGATTACGAGCTGCCGAGCGGCGAGGGCAAGTGGGTGCCCACCAGCGCCATCGCCCTGCAGCAGGCGCCGCTGCTGCCGCAATGGGGCAGCGTTCGTCCGTTCGCCGCGCCGATGGGGGTGTCCTGCGCCATCCCGCCGCCGCCCGACTACAGCATCGACCCGCAGTCGCAGTTCTACCGGGAGGCGGTCGAGGTGCTGGACACCTCCCGCGGTCTCACCGCCGAGCAGGCGGCCATCGCCCGCTTCTGGTCCGACGATCCCATGCTCTCAACGACGCCGCCCGGCCACTGGATCTCGATCGCCCTGCAGGTGGCCGAGGCGCAGCAGCTGCCGCTCGACCGCAGCGTCGACCTGATGGCCCGGCTCGGCGTGGCGATGTCCGACGCCTTCATCGGCTGCTGGCGGGAAAAGTACGTGTACAATCTCATCCGGCCGATCAGCTACATCAGAAAGCAGCTCGATCCCGCCTGGGAGCCGATCCTCATCACCCCGCCCTTCCCCGAATATCCCAGCGGCCACAGCACCGTATCCGGCGCCGCCGCCACCGTGCTGACGGCGCTGTTCGGCGAGCAGTTCGGCTTCCTCGATGCCACCGGATCGCCGGACGGGCGGGCGCCGCGCAGCTTCTCCAGCTTCTGGGCCGCCGCCGACGAGGCCGGCATCTCCCGGCTCTACGGCGGCATTCACTACCGGGCCGCCATCGTCAGCGGGCTCGACCAGGGGCGCTGCATCGGCGCCTACACCGTGGCGCTGAAGACCCTGAAATGAGCATTGCCCGCCTGTTGCTCGTCCTCGCCGCCCTGAGTTCCGGTCCCGCCCTGGCGCAGGATGTCGGCCACCCGCGCTTCGTCGAGGAAACCGCCACCGCCGGGGTGTCGAGCGTCTATGAGGGGGAGTGGTTCTACATGGTCGGCGGCGGCGTCGCGACCTTCGACTGCTCCGATGACGGCCTGCCCGACATGCTGCTCCCCGGCGGGGCCGGTACCGCCACCTTCTATCGCAACACCAGCGCCGTCGGGGGTCCCCTGCGCTTTGTCGCCGAGCCGAGCGGGCTCGAGCTCGAGGGCGTCGCCGGTGCCTATCCCGCCGATATCGACAGCGACGGCATCACCGACCTCGCCATCCTCCGGGTGGGCGAGAATGTCGTGATGCGCGGCCTCGGCGCCTGCCGCTTCGAGCGCGCCAACGAGGCCTGGGGCTTCGACGGGGGCGACGCCTGGTCGGCGGCGCTGGCGCTGACCTGGGAGCGCGGCGCCGCCTGGCCCACCATCGCGGTCGGCAACTACATCGATCGGCACGAGGAGATTTCGCCCTGGGGCTCGTGCACGCCGAACTGGCTGCACCGGCCCCGGCCGGAGGGGGACGGCTTTGCCCCGCCGCGTCCGCTCGCGCCGAGCTTCTGCGCGCTCTCCATGCTGTTCACCGACTGGAACCGCTCCGGCACGCCGAGCCTGCGCATCTCCAACGACCGCGAGTACTACGAAGGCGGCGAGGAGCAGCTGTGGCGGATCGATCCCGGTGCCGAGCCCGCGCTCTACACCACCGCCGATGGCTGGAAGCGGCTGCGCATCTGGGGCATGGGCATCGCCAGCTACGATCTCGATGCCGATGGCTTCCCCGAGTATTTCCTCACCAGCATGGCCGACAACAAGCTGCAGGTGCTGGGCGGCCCCGGTCCGGCGCCCAGGCCGGACTACAAGGATGTCGCGGCGCTGCGCGGAGTGGCCGCGCCACGCCCCTATACCGGCGGGGACCAGCGCCCCAGCACCGCCTGGCATACCCAGTTCGAGGACGTCGACAATGACGGGCTGGTCGATCTCTTCATCGCCAAGGGCAACGTCGCCCAGATGCCCGATTTCGCCGAGCGCGACCCCAACAACCTGCTGTTGCAGGTGCCGGGCGGCACGTTCGTCGAGGTCGGCGAGACCGCCGGCATCTCCGACAACGGCAATTCCCGTGGGGCGGCCGTGGTCGACTTCAATCTCGATGGCCGTCTCGACCTCGTGGTGGTGAACCGCTGGACCAGCGCCCAGGTGTGGCGCAACGACAGTGCCGAGGCGGGCAACTGGATCGAGTTCCGCCTGCGCCAGCCCGCCCCCAACCGCGACGGCATCGGCGCCTGGCTCGAGGTCGACAACGGCACCGGGCTGATGCGGCGCGAGCTGACCGTCGGTGGCGGTCATGCGGGCGGCCATTCCGGCTTCATCCATTTCGGCCTCGGCGGACAGGCAGCGGCCACCGTCTCGGTGATCTGGCCGGACGGCGAACGCAGCTCCTGGGCCGATCTGCCGGCCAACGCCATCTACGTCCTCGAGCGCGGTCAGGCCGCCGCAGGTCCTGTCGCCGTCGGCCAGTAGCCTGCCGCGCGGCACCAGGGGTCCGCTCGCCGCCTTCGCCGGGCGGCTCCTCCGACGGCGATCTGCTGTTCGCTTCCGCCTCGAATTCTCGGGGCGGCCCCTGCGACAGGCCGTCGCACCCCCGGCCGTCGGCTTTGCGCTAGTCTTTGAGGTGAGGCGACGTTCTTGCGGGCGTTGGCCGTCTGGACCTTGCGTGGCTGGGGAGATCGCGCATGACCGACGTGCCGTCCGGGGCGGTGCCGCGTGCACCCAAACTCAGGGCCATTGCGTGGCGCGATATCGTCGCGGCGCTGAGGCTGGGCATTCGCGACTTCGTCCGTGCACCGCTCTTCGGCCTGTTCTTCGGCGGCGTCTTCGCGCTGGGCGGGGTGGCGATCTTCCTGTTCCTGGGCGTGCTCGATGCGCCCTGGATGATCATCCCGATCGCCATCGGCTTTCCGCTGGTCGGTCCGTTTGCCGCTGCCGGCCTCTACGAGGTCAGCCGGCGCCTCGCCCGCGGCGAACCGCTGACCTGGAAGGGCGTGCTGGTCACCGTGTTCCGCCAGCGCGAGCGGCAGCTGGGCTGGATGGCCTTCGTGGTGCTGTTCATCTTCTGGGTCTGGGTCTACCAGGTCCGCATCCTGCTGGCGATCTTCATGGGGTTCAGCGCCCCCTCGACGCTCGACCGCTTCCTCACCGTGGTCCTCACCACCCAGAGCGGCCTCACCTTCCTCGCGGTGGGCACGCTGGTCGGGCTGGTGCTGGCGCTGATCCTGTTCTCCGCCACCGTCGTCGCCATGCCGCTGCTGCTCGACACCGAACTCGATTTCGTCACCGCGCTGATCACCAGCTTCCAGTCGGTGGCGCGCAGCCCGCTGCCGATGCTGGGCTGGGGCATCACCGTCACGGCGCTGACGCTGGTGGCGCTCGCCCCGGCCTTTCTGGGGCTCGTCGTCATCATGCCGGTGCTGGGGCACGCCACCTGGCACCTCTATGCCCTCGCCGCCGGCAAGGAGTCCGCCGCCTGAGGCGGGCTCAGGCCCTGCGGATGATCTCCCGGTAGATGGCGACGGCTTCCTCGATCATCACCACCTCGCAGTATTCGTCGGTCTTGTGCGCCATCGCCGGGTCGCCCGGCCCGCAGATCAGCGTCGGCACGTGGCCCAGCGCCGGTGTCAGCACCGAGGCGTCGGTGAAGTAGTTGGCGCTCGATACCGGGGCAGGGCGGCCGGTGGCGATCGTGTAGGCCTCGGCCATCAAGCGCATCTGCGGCCCCTCCGGATCGGACCACACCGACGGCAGGTCGACCAATGCGGCGATCTGCGTCCCGGGCGCCACCGTCACCCCGATTTCCTCGCTGACCCGGGCATGGTCCATGCCCGGCACCGTGCGGATGTCGACGGTGAAGGTCGCGCGGTCCGGCACCGAGTTGATGTTGGCGCCGCCGGCAATGGTTCCGACATTGAGCGTCGGGCTGCCCATGATCGGGTGCGGCGCCACGTTGAAGCCGAAGCCCTCGAGCGCCACCACGCCGCGCGCCGCCCTGTACACGGCGTTCTCGCCCAGGTGCGGGGTCGAGCCGTGCGCCGTGACGCCCGAGCAGCAGGCCTCGAGCCACAGCGCGCCCTTGTGGCCGGCGATGAAGCGGTTGGCGGTCGGCTCCCCGACCACCAGCAGCCGCGCCTCGCCCAGCAGCCGCTCGGCCGCCAGCGCCCGCGCGCCATGCGCGCCGGTCTCCTCGCCGCCGGTGAACACCAGCGTCACGGCCTTGCCGCTGCCCGCCTCGGCCGCGGCCGCCACCAGCATGGCGGCGACGCCCGCCTTCATGTCGCATGCCCCGCGGCCGTAGAGGCGTCCCGCGACGATGTCGCCGCCGAACGGGTCGTGCGTCCATGGCGCCGCTCCGAGCGGCACCGTATCGAGGTGGCCGGTGAACATCAGCGCCGGCCCCTCGCCGATCCGCGCCACGAGGTTCGTGCGACCCGGCCCGAAGTCGTGCATGTCGACGGCAAAGCCGCAATCGGCCAGCAGCGGCGCCAGGGATTCGGCGCAGTGCTGCTCGCGACCCGGCGGGTTGCGGGTGTCGAGCCGGACCAGCTCCTGCGTCAGGGCGATCGGATCGAAGCTCACAGCGGCGTCCGGTATACCGGCGTCTCGAGGCCCTCGAAGCGGGCCTTGAGCTGCAGGGCGAGGAACTTCGAGAAGAACCGCGACAGCGCCAGGTTCCCGCCATGGAACCACAGTGCGGGATGCGCGGTCGGCTTGTACATGTTGCGCAGCTCGCCGTGCCACGGGCCCGGGTCGTTGCGCACCCCCGAGCCGAGCCCCCAGCACGGCCCGATCTCGTCGGCAAGCTCGCGCGACACCAGTTGCGCCACCACCTCGTGCATCGACTGGAACCCGGTCGACTGTATGATCGCGTCCACCGCGATCTCGCTGCCGTCGGCAAAGCGGATGCCCGTGGGCGTCAGGCGGTCGATCGCCACCCCGGCCTTGAGCTTGATCTCGCCGGAAATGATCAGCTCCGATCCACCGACATCCACATAGTAGCCCGAGCCGGTGCGATAGGCCTTCATCATCAGGCCGGTCTCGTCGTCGCCGAAATCGACGAGGAAGCCCGAGGCGGCGAGGCGCCGGTAGAACTCCGCGTCGCGGACCCGGATCCGGTCGTACAGCGCCTTCTGCGCCTTCGGCTGCAGCGCGAATGGCGTCGCCGCCGCGAGCAGGTCGGCCCTGTCGACGTCGAGGCCGCTTTCGACCGCCGCTTCCGAGTAGATGTCGAACGCCATCTCCATCAGCGTTTCCGAGCGCACCACCGTGGTCGGCGAACGCTGGATCATGGTGACCTCGGCGCCCGCCTCCCACAGGTCGACCGAAACGTCGTGCGCCGAGCTTGCGCCGCCGATGACGGCGACGCGCTTGCCCTTGAAGCGGGCCCCGTCGCTGTACTGGCTCGAATGCAGCATCTCGCCGCCAAAGCTCCCGGCTCCCGCCAGCTCGATCCAGCGCGGCGGGCCATAGGCACCGGTGGCGAAGATCAGGTGGGCCGGATGCAGCGTCACTGGCTTGCCCTCGCGCATCAGCTCGACCGTCCACCGCCCGGCCGCCGCGTCGTAGCCGGCACGCACCGCCTCGGTCTCGGTCCAGTAGGTGAGTTCCATCACCTTCACATAGGCCTCGAGCCAGTCCCCCATCTTGTCCTTGGGGGTGAACACCGGCCAGTTCGCCGGGAACGGCAGATAGGGCAGGTGGTCGTACCAGACCGGGTCGTGCAGCACGAGCGACCGGTACCGCTTGCGCCAGGAATCGCCGGCGCGCCGGTTCTTCTCGACCACGATGGTCGGCACCCCCAGCTGCCGCAGCCGCGCCGCGATCATGATGCCGCCCTGGCCGCCGCCGATGACGAGGCAATAGGGCTGGCGGGTGACCCCCAGTTCCGCCGCCTCCGCCGCGCGCTCCTCCGTCCAGGTCCTGCGGTTGCGGTCGGCGCCGTGCCGCACGCCCATCGGCCGGCTGTGGCCGAGCGGCTCCTCGAAGCCGGTGAGCGATTGCAGCGTGGTCAGGATCGAGCGGCAGCGCCCCCCCTCGAGCCGGAAGAGTCCCGATCCGGTGCCGTTCGCCGTGCGGAAGCTGAACCAGGCCTCGATGCCGTCCTCGGTAGTCTTGGCCGCGCCGGGCACGAAGCCGGACGGCGCGGTGCGCACCAGTGTCTCGCCCAGCATCGCGGCGATCGCCGGCCGGCCTTCCATGGTCTTGACGTTCCAGGTGAAGGCGACGAGGTCGCGCCAGTAGCAGTCCTCGGCGAAGCTCTCGAGGATGCGACCGGGATCGCGGCTCTCGAGCGCGGCGGCGAACGCGGCAAGCCAGGCCGCGGCCTGGGCGGCGGGGGTGGTGTCGAGCATCTATGGTCCCTCTGTACAGTGCCGGCGGCGGGTGGCGCCGCCGGGAAGTCGTCACGGAACGCCGCGCTCAGTCGCCGAGCGGCTCGAGTTCCCGGCCCTTGCGGTGGTTGACCACGTTGAACTTGATGCGCCTGAGCGTCTCGCGCGCCGAGGCGTCGAGCCGGTAGCCCGTCGCCGCCGAGATCAGGTCGATGATGGCGAGGAAGGCGAAGCGCGACGCCGTCGGCTTCATGGTGTCGGGGTATTCGGGAATGTCCACCGTCAGCCGGACGTCGCAGATCCGCGTCAGGTCGGTGTCCGGCGCGGTGATGCATCTGGTCCCCGCGCGGTACTGCGTGGCCAGTTCCACCGCATCGATCACCTCGCGGGTGCGGCCCGTCGCCGAAATGGCGATGACCACGTCGTCGGGCCTGAGCGTCGACGCCGTCATCCGCATCACGTAGGGATCGGAATGCGCCGTCACCACCACGCCGTAGCGGAACAGCCGGTACTGCGTTTCCTGGGCCAGTGCCGACGAACTGCCGCCCAGCCCGAACACCGTGACCTGGTGCGCCGCCGCGATCAGCTCGGCGGCCTGCAGCACCGCCTCGGGATCGATCTGCCGCTCGACCCGCTCGAGCGCCCCGCGGATTTCGCCGAAGACCTCGTTCCACAGCGGCACGCCGTTCTGCGTCGGCTCGGGCGGTCGCGGCATGGTCGCGAGGTACAGTCGTCCCACCACCACCGATTGCGCCAGCTTGAGCTTGAAGTCCCGCACCCCGTCGCAGCCGATGGCGCGGCAGAAGCGCGTCACCGTCGGTTCCGACACGTCGGCCCGGCGGGCGATCTCGGCGTTCGAGGCATCCACCGCGAAGGCCACCTCGGCCAGCACCACGTCGGCCACACGGCGCTCCGCCGGCCGCAGCTCGCGATAGGAATCCTTGATCTGCGACAGGATGTCGGGAACCGGCCGCTCGTGGCCCGTGTCGTCCTGACTGTCGCCCATCGGTGACCTCCGCATCGACGCCGCCCTCCGACCTGTCGCGGGCGTCGATCTCCCTTCCGGAAAGCCCGCTCCCCCCATCGGCCCGCCGCACGGACAGTGCAGTGACGGAAGCTTTCGTGGCGGGAGATTGTCGGAAACTTACACACATCGCAAGCCGGAACTGCTGCCAAACCGGGCAAATAGTCACATTGGCTAATCCTCTGGCAGCTCGCTTGACTCGCTTCGTCGGATAGTTTCAGACTGATCCACGGCGGAGAAATCGGGGCTGCGGACGCCGCCCGAAACGGCCGCCGAGGACAGTCGCGAGGGGCAATGGGCGTTCAGGATTCACACGATCCGAAGCTGCGGGTACGCGGCGCGACCAAGGTCTACAACACCGCCTCGGGCGACCTGCTCGCCATAGATCGCTGCAGCCTCGACGTGCAGGCCGGCGAAGTCGTCGCCATTGTCGGTCCCTCCGGCTGCGGCAAGACCACGCTCCTGTGGTCGATGTCCGGGCTGCACGGGCTGACCTCCGGCGACGTGCTGCTCGATGGCCGCGCGATCACCGGGCCCAGCCCGGAGATCGGCATGGTGTTCCAGGATGCCAACCTCCTGCCCTGGCGCAACCTCACCGCCAACATCAACTTCCCCTTCGAGATCAAGGGCACCAAGCCGGACCGGCTGTGGATCGACGAACTGCTGCACAAGGTGGGTCTCGAGGGCTTCGGCCAGCGCTTCCCGCGCGAACTGTCGGGCGGCATGCAGCAGCGCGCCGCGCTGGTGCGGGCGCTCTCGTTCAAGCCCTCCGTGTTGCTGATGGACGAGCCGTTCGGCGCCCTCGATGCCTTCACCCGCGAGGAGATGAACCGCCTGGTCGAGGAGATCTGGCTCGAGACCCGCACCACCATCGTCCTCATCACCCACTCGATCGAGGAAGCGATCTTCATGTCCGACCGGGTGATCGTCATGAGCGCCCGTCCCGGTCGCGTCGCCAACGAGTACCGCGTCCCGTTCCCGCGGCCGCGCTCGCTCGAGATCATGGCGACCAAGGAGGTCTTCGACCTGATGAACGCCATCAAGCTCGAGATCGTCGGCGACCAGAAGAGTCGCTTCGCGCCCGTGCCGTCCCACCTCGCCCAGCCC
Organism: Devosia sp.; assembly: GCA_041916695.1. Taxonomy (GTDB): domain Bacteria; phylum Pseudomonadota; class Alphaproteobacteria; order Rhizobiales; family Devosiaceae; genus Devosia_A. The sequence continues at coordinate 348,839 of JAYRZA010000002.1, forward strand.
GCCCAGTGAGCACGCCGTGAGCGAAACCGACGCCATTCCCGAGTTCAAGAAGTCCACCGGCGCCGACCAGCAGGTCGGCATCACCAACATGTCCGCCCTGACCAGCGGCCCGGGCATCCGCTCGATGCGCGAGGTGCTGGCCATCGCGCTCGTCGCCGTGGTTGTGATCGGCGGCACCGAACTGCTGCTCAACCTGTTCCAGGTCCCGCAATACGTGCTGCCCAAGCCGAGCGAGATCGGCGCCGCGCTGGTCAACGACTTCGGCTTCATCCTGCCGCATCTGGGCCATACCCTGGTCGAGCTGTTCCTCGGCTTCGGCATCGGGGCCGTCACCGGGCTGGTGCTGGCCGCGGTGATCACGCAGTTCCCCTTCGTCGAGAAGATCATCACCCCCTATATCCTGCTGCTCGTCACCACACCGATGCTGGCGCTGGTGCCGCTGCTGATCCTGCGCTTCGGCTTCGGCTACGAGCCGCGCATCATCGCGGTGGCGCTCGCCTCGGGGCCCATGGTGATGATCAACGCCGCCACCGGCTTCCGCCGCGTCGATCGCGGCAAGATCGCGCTGGCCCGCTCCTATGGCGCCTCCACCATCCAGATCTTCTGGAAGGTCCGCGCTCCCATGGCGCTGCCGATGATCTTCGTCGGGCTGATGGTGGGCTCGATCTTCGGCCTGCTCACCGCCGTGGGCGCCGAGATGGTCGGCGGCGGCTTCGGGCTGGGCAACCGGCTCACCTCCTACTCATCCATGATCCAGATGCCGCAGTTCTTCGCGGTGGTCTTGATCCTCTCGATCCTGGGCATCCTGATCTACGTGCTCTTCTTCCTGTTGGGCAAGAAGTTCGCGAGTTGGGAGGCCTGAACCAGCACCCCGCCGCTGGAGGGACGAGGCGGGGCACATGACTAGGGACGACAGCAACAGGGGAGTTCGAATGAGCATGTTTCCGGGCGGCATGAGCCGCCGCACCTTTCTGCAGGTATCCGCCGCCGGCGTCGTGACCGCCACGGCGCTGGGCGGGGTCGGCCGCGCCACCGCCGCGCCCTATTCCAAGTTCACCTGGATCTCGCCGCGCGGCACGCTCGAGGTGCTCGACGACTATCCGTACTGGATCGGCAAGAAGATGGGCTATTTCGCCGATCTGGGCGTCGAGACCGACATGCAGCCGGGCCCGTCGGACGGCACCGCCACGGTCAAGTTCGTCGATGTCGGCCAGGCCGACATGGGCTTCCCGTCGCCGGGCGTGTTCTCCTTCGCGCTCGAGAACGGCATGAAGCTCAAGAGCGCCTTCCACATGGGCGCGCTCGATACCTTCAGCCTCGCCTTCCGCAAGGGCGAGGGCTCCAATGACCTCAAGAAGCTCGAGGGCAAGACGATCCTCCTCGGCTCCGCCGCCTGGCAGCCGATCGTCGATCCGATGCTGGCCGTGCAGGGCGTCGACATCTCCAAGGTGAAGTACGTCGAGGCCGGCTGGCCGACCTGGGGCACGGCGCTCGCCGCCGGCCAGGGCGACGCCGCCCTCGCCTGGGAGGGCCTGCGCGCCGAATGGATCGGCTCCAACCTCGAGTTCGAGTACTGGCTGGGCGTGCAGAAGTCGCCGCTGTTCGCCAACACCTTCTGCGTCCGCGCCGCCGACGTCGACGATCCGGAGCGCAAGGCCTTCCTCGACAAGTACCTGCGCGGCTGGGCGATGGGCCTCGAGTTCGCCTATCACAATCCGCTCGCCGCGGTCGAAGCGGTGTTCGAGCAGTTCCCGACGCTGGCCAGCAATATCGGGCCGGAGCTGGGCGCCACCTCGATCCTGCAGCAGATCGCCGTGTTCCGCGGCGACATGTCCAAGCGCGCCGGCTGGGGCGATCACGACGTCGCCGCCTGGCAGACCTTCTTCGACAAGATCTACGACCTCAAGCAGATCACCAAGCCGGTGAAGGCCGATGACGTCGTCACCAATGCCTGCATCGGGCCGGCCAACGACTTCGACCACGACAAGGTCAAGGCCGATGCCGCCGCCGTCACGCTGTCGGACGCCTTCAAGGCGATCAACATCGAGGACGTCAGGGCGCACCTGTACGACCAGGCCATCCCGGCCGATCGCTGAGCCATCGACGCGGGCGGCACCGAGGTGCCGCCCGCGCTTCACACCGAACCGCGAGGGAGGGCGGCATGCCGAGCAAAGTGAGAATCCTGGTCGTCGGGCTGGGCAACATGGGCAAGTCCCACGCCAGTGCCTATCACCGCAATCCCGGCTTCGAGATCGTCGGACTGATGAGCCGGTCGATCAAGTCCAAGCCGATTCCGGACGAACTCAAGGGCTACCCGCTGTTCGAGGATTACGACGAGGCGCTGCGCGTCACCCGGCCCGACGCCGTGTCGATCAATTCCTGGCCCAACACCCATGCCGAATACGCCATCAAGGCGATCAATGCCGGCGCGCACGTGTTCATGGAAAAGCCGCTCGCCACCACCATCGAGGATGCCGAGGCGGTGGTGAAGCTCGCCCGGGAAAAGCACAGGAAGCTCGTGCTGGGCTACATTCTGCGCGTCCATCCCAGCTGGATGAAGTTCATCGAACTCGGCCAGACCCTCGGCAAGCCGCTCGTCATGCGGCTCAACCTCAACCAGCAGAGCGGCGGGCCGACCTACGACTGGCACAAGAACCTCATCGACTCGCTGATCCCCATCGTCGATTGCGGCGTGCACTATGTCGACGTCATGTGCCAGCTGACCGGCGCCAGGCCGGTGCGCGTGCACGGCATCGGCGCCCGGCTCTGGGCCGACGCCGACAAGCCGAACTACGGCCACCTGCATGTCACCTTCGATGACGGCTCGGTGGGCTGGTACGAGGCCGGCTGGGGGCCGATGATGAGCGAGGTGGCCTATTTCGTGAAGGATGTGGTCGGACCGAAGGGGGCCGTCTCCATCGTCCCCAACCCCAAGGCCCACAAGGAAGGCGTCTCGGACTCCTCCGACATCGACCAGCACACCAAGACCGACGCCATCCAGTACCACCATGCCGAGGTGGCGCCGGGCGACAAGTCCTTCCTGAGGAAGGACGAGATCTTCACCATGACCGACGAGCCCAATCACCAGGAGCTCTGCGATCGCGAGCAGGCCTTCTTCCTCAAGGCCATCGTCGAGGACATCGATCTCACCGAGCAGATGGATGCGGCGGTGAACAGCCTCAGGATCGTGCTTGCCGCCGAGCAGTCGATCAACGAGAAGCGCGTCGTCGAACTGGCCTAGCGGCGCGCGCCGTCGCGGCGGCGCAACGGGTGCGCCGCCGGGCCGAAACCGGAGGGGGTGTGATGAGCTTTGACCTGGTGCTCAGGGGCGGTCGGGTGGTCGACGAGCGCAACGGCGTCGACGCGATGCTCGACGTGGGCGTCCGCGCCGGTCGCATCGCCGCCATCGGCGCCGGCCTCGATGCCGCCGGTGCCAGGGTCCGCGACGTGACCGGCTGCGTGGTGGCACCCGGCCTCATCGACATCCACACCCATGTCTACCACAAGGCGACCTCGCTCAGCGTCGATCCCGACATGATCGCGCGCCGCGCCGCCATCACCACGCTGATCGATGCCGGCAGCGCCGGCGCCGGCAACTACGACGGCTTCCGCGACTACGTCATGGCGCGCTCGCCCTACCGCATCCTCGCCTTTCTCAACATCTCGTTTCCCGGCATCTTCGGCTTCGACAAGGGGCTGTTCATCGGCGAGGCGACGCTGGCGGACATGTTGCCGGTCGATCGCTGCGTCAGGAAGATCGAGGCCAACCGCGACAGGATCATCGGCGTCAAGGTGCGCATCGGCGGCCCGGCCACCGGCGATCTCGGGCTCGGCGCGCTGGAACTGGCGCTCGAGGCGGCCGAACAGACCGGGCTGCCGCTGATGACCCATATCGGCGGGCCGCCGCCGAGCTATGCCGAGGTCGTCTCGATGCTGCGGCCGGGCGACATCCTCACCCACTGCTACCGGCCCGATCCCAATTCCGCGCTCGGGCCCGACGGCAAGGTGCTGAAGGAAGTGCGCGCCGCCCGCGAGCGCGGCGTCCTGTTCGACATCGCCCACGGCATGGGCGCCTTCGGCTATGCCTCGACCGAGGCGGCGCTCAAGGACGGCTTCCCGCCCGACCTGATCTCCTCCGACGTGCATGTCGTCGCCGTCGAGGGGCCCGGCTTCGACCTGCTCCACACCATGAGCAAGCTCTACAATTGCGGCATCCCGCTCAAGGACATCATCGGCATGTCGACCAGCCGGCCCGCCCTCGCGGTGCGGCGGCCGGACCTCGGTCACCTCGGCGTGGGGGCCGAGGCGGACATCACCGTCCTCCGCGACGTGCCGTCGAACTACGTGTTCGCCGACGTGCAGGGCGTCACCCGCCAGGGGACGCGGCTGCTGCAGCCGGTCGCCTGCTACCTCGGTGGCCGCGAGATGGAGGTGACGCACCGGCCCTTCGAGGAGCCGTTTGTGCTGCACGAGCACCACCACCACCATCATCACTGAGCCGCTCGGGGGTCACTCCTCCCGGCCTGCTCCGCGCCGGCACTGAGGCCGGCGTCACGGTGCCGATGCGAGCGGCAGGGTGACGCGGAAGCAGGCCCCGGGCCCGTCGCCGGGGAGCAGTTCCAGCTCCCCGTTCATCCGCTTGACGATTTGCCGGCTGATCGCGAGGCCGAGTCCGGCCCCCGCCACCGAGGTCGGCTTGCCGTGCTCGCCGCGGTAGAACTTCTCGAAGATCTTGCTGCGATCGGCGCGCGCGATCCCCGGGCCGTTGTCGGCCACCTCCACCTGGTACGTCGTGCCCACGATCCGCGACGAGACGGTGACCCTCGGCCGTTCGGCGCTGTTGTACTTGACGGCGTTGGAGATGAGGTTGATCAGCACCTGGCTCAGCCGGTGCGGCTCGCTCGAGACCACCGCATGGCCGGCCCGTGCGCCGAACGTCACCTGCATGTTGCGCTGCCGGGCGAGCGCGTCGCACACACCGACGGCCCGGTCGAGCACCGGCTCGGCGTCCACCGGCTGGTTCTCCCAGCCGCGCTCGCCCCGCTCGAGCGCCGAGAGGTCGAGGATTTCGTCGAGCAGCCCGGTCAGCCGCAGGCTCTCCTTGTGGATGGTCGAGACGAAGCGGTGCCGGTCCTGCGGGGCGAGGCTCTGCTCGTCGAGCAGGATCTCGGAGAACGAGCGGATCGCCGTCATCGGCGTGCGCACCTCGTGGCTCACCTGGCTGAGGAAATCGTCCTTCTGCTGGTCGACCTCGCGCAGCCGCACATTGGCCTGCTCGAGCTGCTCGGCGGTGGTCCTGAGTTCGGCCGAGGTGCGCTCCAGCTGCTGCGAATACTCGATCGCCTGCTGTGTCTCGTCGGCCATCTGCATGACTTCCTCGAGCGACACCGCCTCGCCCGAGACGACCTTGGAGAGCATCACGTGGGCCGAGGCCGCGCCGATCGAGCCGGCCAGTTCGCGCTCGAGCCGGCCGATGAACTCGGCGCTCGGCTCCGCCCCCGGCCGGGGCAGTCCGGCGAACAGCTCGGCGGCCCGTTCGGCGCCGAGCACCCGCTGGGCCACGAAGAACAGGTCGTTCGCCGTGGCCGAGCCGCGGATGAAGTTCGTCCCGCGCCGGCCGGAGCGGCGGAAGGTGTCGACGAACAGCGTCGCCTGCAGCCGCTCCAGCGCCGACTGGCCGGTCAGCAGCGATCCGATCACCAGCGTCGCCGAGTTGAGGAACAGCGACCAGAACACCGAGTGCACCAGCGGGTCGAGCCCGTCGAGCCCGAACAGCGCCTGCGGCCGCAGCCAGGTGATGCCGGCCGGCCCCTCGGCCATCACCGTCGCCACCCAGGACGACGAGCTCTGGAACGAGGGCATGAACATCGACCAGGCCCAGACGAGGAAGCCGACCGCCACCGCCGCGGTGGCGCCGCGCATCGTCGCCTCGCGCCAGAACAGCGCGGCCAGGATCGCCGGCAGGAACTGCGCCACGCCGGCGAACGAGATCAGCCCGATCGGCGCCAGCGCGTCGGAATCGCGGGTGAGGTAGAAGTAGAAGAACCCCAGGAACAGGATGATGCCGATCGACAGCCGGCGCGAGTTGAGCAGCAGCCGCGACAGGTCGCGGTCGTTGCCGCCCGCGCCGCCCGTCGTGCGCAGCACGATCGGCATGACGATGTGGTTCGACACCATGATCGACAGCGCGATCGCTTCGACGATGATCATCGAGGTGGCCGACGAGAACCCCCCGATGAAGGCGAACAGCGCCAGGCCCTCCTGGCCGGCCGCCAGCGGCAGGGTCAGCACGAACATGTCGGGGTTCGAGCCCGCCGGCATGGTGGTCATGCCGAACAGCGCGATCGGCAGGGTGAACAGGCTCATCGCCATCAGGTAGGCCGGAAAGGCCCAGCCGGCGGTCCTGAGGTGGTTCTCGTCGGAATTCTCGACCACCGTGATCTGGAACTGCCGCGGCAGGCAGAGGATGG
>JAYRZA010000003.1:0-194465 GCA_041916695.1 Devosia sp.
CGATGGCCGCGCTGCTCACCATCTGGTGGACCAACGGCTTCTCCATCCTGCTGGTCCTTGCCGGGCTGAGGAATATTCCGCGCGAGCTCTACGAGGCGGCCGCGCTCGATGGCGGCAGCCGCTGGCAGGTGTTCAAGGACATCACCTGGCCGCTGATCTGGCCCATCACCGTGCTCTGCCTGACCATCCAGCTGATCCTGCAGCTCAAGATCTTCGATCAAGTCTACCTGTTCGCCCAGGGTGGCCGGACCCAGGCCACCATGGTGCTGGTGCAGTACATCTTCGAGCAGGCGTTCCAGAAGAATGCCGGCGGCTATGCCGCGACCATCGCCGTGGCCCTGTTCGTCATCGTCGTCGCCTTCTCCATCCTGCAGTACCAGGTGCTGCGCATCCGGGGTGAAAAATGAGCAGCGAAAACCGGAGCATCGCGGTCAAGACCAGTGGCCGGGGCTTCATCGATCTGGGCGGCTGGTTCCTGACGGCGATCACCGTGGTCGTCGCCGCCATCTGGTTCTTCCCGCTCTACTGGGCGGTGGTCACCAGCTTCAAGACCGACGACGAGGCCGTGCGGGCGGGCGTGAACCTTCTGCCCGACGCCCTCAACCTAAGCGGCTATCTGTTCGTCATCCTCAATTCCAGCCTGCCCATCTGGTACCTCAATTCGGTCATCACCTCGGTCGGGGTCACGGTGCTCGCCGTGTTCATGGCGGCCTGCACCGGCTACGCCATCTCGCAGTTGCGCTTCCCGGGCCGCATGCTGCTCTGGTACCTCATCCTCGCCAGCTTCATGGTGCCGATCTCGGCCCTCATCGTGAACCACTTCATCATCATCGCCGGGGTCAAGCTGCTCAACACGCACCTCGGCATCATCCTGCCGATGCTGATCGCCCCGGTGACCATCATCGTCTACAAGCAGTTCTTCGACGGCATGCCGCGCGAGTACCGCGAGGCCGCGGTGATCGACGGCGCCAACGAGTTCCAGCTGCTGTTCCGCATCTTCCTGCCGATGAACTGGGGCGTCACCACCGCCCTCGCCATCATCACCTTCATCGGTGCCTGGAACTCGTTCCTGTGGCCGTTCCTTGCCGCGCAGAACGAACGGATGATGACGGTCACTGTCGGCATCACCGCCGTCCAGGATACCTTCGGCGTGGCCTATGCGCGCGTCCTCGCCGGCGCCGTGCTGGCCGGCCTGCCCGTGGCCCTCGCCTACCTGCTGTTTCAGCGCCGCGTCACCCAGGCCATCACGCTCTCGGCCGGCATCAAGGGCTGAGGGCAGGGGGCAGGCCCCGCGCTTTCGCCGCGTCGCCGCTTCGAGGCGACGGGCGCCGAGGGGGGAGTCCCCTGCGCAGCTGAAGACTCGCCGCTGGTCGCCCCGGCCGACGCGTTGCCGCACTGGGGCCGTCCACCGGCCGGCCAGTCGGGAAACTGCCTGCTATCGGCGCGCCGCCATGGGCGTCATCCCGCCGCCGGGACCTCCGGCGGAAATACCGGGATCCAGGCCGGCGGGAAGAAGCCGCGTTCGTCCACCGGCCAGCTGGCGCCCTCCGGCAGCTTCGGCTTTCCCGCCTCGCACGACCAGGTGCCGTTCGGCGCCAGCAGTCGGCTGACGGTCGGGTTGCGTCGGCAGTACTCGAGCATCTCGTCCGCCGTCGGGGTCATCGAGCAGACCGGCCAGTCGAACGAGGCGCAGGCATAGACCACGCCCTCGACGCAGCGCCAGCTGACGCGATCCGGTGCCGAGCGCAGCGGGACCCGCAGCGCCTCGGCGATGTCCGAGGTGAAGCGCGGCCCCTCGTAGCGGCGATCGACATAGTCGATGGTGCCCACCGAACGGCAATAGGCATGCGGATCGGCCAGCCCGGCGACGCTCACCGCCGCCGGCGTGTCGGTGACTTCGGCCGGCTGCACCGCCTCGGGCTGCGCCAGGGGGGCAGGCTCCTCGGCGACAGCGGCGGCGTCGGCGGCCGGTGCCGCCACCACGGCAGGCTGCGGCAGGGCTGGGAGCACGTTCGGCGTCAGCCGCTGCTCGACCACCTCCGGGTTCTCGGCCGGCGTCTCCGCCGGCGCCTCCGCCGGGGCCGGCACGCTATCGGCCACCTGCGCCGCGACCGGGCTGGCCGGCTGCCGGCTGTCGATCAGCAGGTAAGCGACCGCAAGGCCGAGCACCACCACCACAAGGCCGTTGAACGCGGCGAGCCCCAGCACCAGGCGGTTGACCCTGCCGGCGCCCGGCCGCGGCGTATCCGGCTCAGGGCGCGGGCGCTCGGTCTCCCGCTCCCGCTCGAAGATCGGGCTGCGCCGCACCGCCTCGATCGGGCGCTCGAACACGGACCGCTTGCTCGGGGCCTCCGGCCAGATCGTCTCGGGCTTGCGCTTCGGCGGCTCGGGCGGGGCCTCCCGCGGGATCACGTCGTCGAGCGTCAATGGAATCTCGCGCGTCGGGCGGGGCGGCGCTTCCTCGCGCGGCACGAGGCGCGGATCCATCCGGAAGGCGGTCTCCCGCTCGGCCTCGACCGTCGCGCTTTCCGGCTCCGCCCGGCCTGCGGAGGAGGGCGGCACCGCGGCGGCCGGGGCCTTCTTCTCGCGCCGCGACGCGCGGACCTGGCGGATCGCCAGTTCTCCCGCGATCAGCGACAGCGCTGCCGCCGCCAACGCGAACCCCGCCGGCACCAGCAACTGGTAGTCGAAGAACTGCGGATCGCTCAGGCCGATGCCGAACCACGTTGCCGCGGCCGCCAGCAGCAGCAGCGCCGCAAAGCCGGGGGTCAGCACGGCCAGCAGGCCGCCCAGCATGGCCAGGGCCGCCGGAGCGTACCAGGCGACCGTTCCCAGCATGCGCTGGCCCGGCGTGGTGGCCCAGATCTTCAGGAACGGCGTGAGCAGGTCCGAGTCCACCCCGATCGGCACGACCAGCGCAAACAGCCCCGCGACCAGACCAAACAGGAGGGCCGCTGTTCTCACCATGTTACTCCGTCTCTAGGCTACTCGCGCTTCCGGGCGACCGGGTTGCCGCCCCGTCTCCGTCGGCCCCGACCGAATGCCTAGCACAGCCTGTGGCGGAACCGGGAATGACCAATTGCGGCAACACACAAGAGTGTGGATTGCGTGGGGAATCTCCGTCGATGCAAGACTTCAGAACGGAGGGAATCGTCGGGATATACTGTTGCACCAGGGTCACAACTATGGCCTGCCGCTGCGCCAGCCGCACGGCGCTGGCCGGCAATGACCTCGCCCGGCGCCATGAATAGACAGCAAATTCAATGTGTTATTCTCCTCGCACAGGTCGTCTGACAGGCCTCGGGAGCGTCGGCACATCTTGTTCCTGACCGTGCCATTTCACTCGACAATGTGGCCGAAAACAGCCAATTTGAACCAAGTTAACCATAATTCGATTCTGTGGGGCTCGAATGAAGTCGTGGGTACGGAGATCGGCGCTCGCCGCCTTGGGCACAGCCCTGCTCACCTCGACCGCGCTGGCAGCGGACATGGTCCAGGCGCCGCCGCCGGAGGACGCACTGAATCTGTCTCTCGGCGCCACGGCCGGGGTCTGGATATCCAACCTGCCCGACTACAATGCCTATTACACCGATGATGGGCCGGTGGGTCTCGATGACCCCACCATCGGATTGCAGCTTGGGCTTTCCGGCAGCGTCGCCCTGGGCAACTACGACGACTGGGCGATGTCGCTGGGCCTCAGCGGCTTCGTCGGCTACGGCCAGCGTTCGCTGAACCAGACCGAGACCTTCGACGGGCAGGGATATGTCATCATCCCGGGCATCACGCTGCCGCCTGGGGCGATGGAACTGGAGGCGCGCTGGGGTGACATAGCGCCGGATTCGTCCGGCAACACGGCGAACGTCACCGATGGCGTGATCCTCGCCAATGCGGCGGGCGCCAACGCCAGCGGCGCGCTCAACGTCGCCGCGGTAACCATCGGTGCCGGCCCGTCCTTCGTCTACTCCGCCTTCAACAGCCAGCAGGACAATGGACCCGCCAACGGGGCGGCGTCGTATGGTGCCATCGCCACGCCCGAGGGTGGTCTGTTCGTCGGCGTCGGCGACCTGACCGGGCTTGAGATCACCACCTCCATCGTGCAGGAGACCTTGTCGGCGGGCGGCGACCTGACGATCGCCTTTGCCAAGGGTCTCGACGAGACTTCCGCCATCCAGGCCTATACCGGTCCCAGCTATCGCATGCTCGGCCAGCGCGGCAGCAAGGACGTGACCGTCGATATCCCGGAGATCGCGCCGTTCACCCCGGGCTTCGAATTCCCGACCTACGCCATGTCGACCGAGGAGGAACTCCTCACCCACTATGCGGGTGCCGTGGTCGGCGTCAGCTACTCTCACCTGATCACCGACGGGATCGTCTTCAATGTCGGCGCCGAACTCGGCGCCTACTATGCGGCGACCAGTTATTCCGGCACGGAGACCTACTCGGTGTTCGGTGGCGAGGCGACCGATGGTGTCGGCAATCCGATCGGCCCGATCGCCGCGACCACCGTTACCAATGACGGGCTCGAGATCGACGAGAACGGCATAGCCTGGGCCGCGCGCGGCTCGGCCAGCATCTCGGTGGCGATCGCGGACAATATGCAGATCGTCTTCACCGGCACCGGCGAGTATCTGTCGCGCGCCGCGGGTATCAGCCACGACGATGCCCTGGCTGCGGTGGTCATCGGCACACCGGGTGGACTCGGCGCCGACGAGACCGGAACCACGGCAGACTATGTCGGCGGCGCCGGTGGGGGCACGTCGCTGTCCTACAGCGGTGTGTGGAACTTCGGCGGCAGCGTTTCGCTGGTGGGTCAGTTCTAGTCCATCGCGGCAGTGCCGAAATGAAGACGGGCCCGGAGGGGCCCGTTTGCATTCGGAGGACCGGAAGCGCGGGCGCTTCCGGATCCGATTTGTACGTCGGTCAGCCGATCAGGGTGTCCCCACCTGGGTGATGGTCGCGGACTGGCCGACACCGACCTGCGACACGCCACCCCAGTTATTGCCGCCGAGTTGGGTGATCGACGAGCTCTGCAGCGCGCCGACCTGGCCGGTTGCGGCGCGGTTGTCGTGGCCGGCCTGCACGGTGTTCGCCGCCTGGGCGACGCCGACCTGGCCGGTGACAGCCAGGTTGTCCTCGCCGAACTGGGTCGTGTTCGAGGCCTGCAGCGCACCGAGCTGGGTGGTGTGGGCTTCCTGGTTCACGCCGATCTGCGTGGTGTTGGCGGCCTGGAGCAGGCCGACCTGGGTGGTGTGCGACTCCTGCAGCAGGCCGACCTGGGTGGTGTTGGCCGCCTGGCCGACGCCGATCTGGGCCGTCTCGGACGACTGCAGCAGGCCCACCTGGGTGGTGTTGGCGGCCTGGAATGCGCCGATCTGACCGGTGCTGGCCGACTGGAGGGCGCCCACCTGCGTGGTGTTGGCGGCCTGGAACAGGCCGATCTGGCCCGTGACGGCGGACTGCAGCACGCCGATCTGGGTGGTGTTGGCCGCCTGGAACGCGCCGAGCTGGCCCGTGGCCTGGAACTGCAGCGCACCCACCTGGGTGCCGTTGGCAGACTGCAGCACGCCGATCTGGCCGATCAGCGCCACGCTGTTACCGGTCAGGTCGACCTGAGTGAGGTTGGCATTCTGCAGGGCCCCGAGCTGGCCGATGAGAGCGATGTTCGCGGCCATTGCGGAGGTGGTGCCGAGTGCGGCAAGGGCGACCCCGGCAAGAAGAAGCGTACGCATGACTTAACCCTTCGAAACTGTTTTCCCTGAAGTCATGGCAGTAGATCGAGCGGAGCGGATCAATTGCCTGAGCCAGAACAAACAGCAGGAAGACGTCGTAGCGCAAAGGAACTATCGTATTGCCAAAGATGTAGTCGGTAATGGTGGAGGCCGGCATTTACCAAGTCGTCCGGGTGCTATGCGTGGTTTTCCACTACAAAACTAACTGCGGGCAGACGAAAACAACCCGGAAGTCAATCAGTCTGTCGTTAATTCTGGTTGGAACAGTGCCTCTCGACATCAGATGCACTGGGGTGATGGTACAGACGTACCTCCTGTCCGTTTGCCGTGCGTCCCGTCGGCGTAGGGATCGGGCTTGACCAGTCATCCGGGGTCGCCGCGGGCCCCGGCGCGCGACTTTCCGCCGGGCTGCGCCTCGCCCGGCAGAACATCCCAGGCGAGAGGAGCAGTTGTTCACGTGGCTGTGAAAGCGAATGTCCGGCGGATGCTTGGCTCTGCTGCTTTGGCCTGCTTGCGGGGTCCGACAACTTGCCGAAAATGCGATCGATCGGAACCGGCGGTAACCATCATTATGGTATACATATTGCTAACGGGCTTGGCCTGGACGTACATGTCGCCCTGCAAGTTGCCGTGCCGCCTCAACGAACTGCGCAGACCCACGTCCGCAGCACTTCGGGTGGCGCCCGAGACGGCAGCGGCGCTACCCGCACCATTGGGAGGTGCGGCGCCGCGCGAGGAGTGAGTGTGCGTATATGGGCTATTCGCAGAACAGTCTGATCAGTTGCATCTACGACATGGCCCTGGGTCGCTCGACCTGGGACAACATCCTCGATCTGCTGGCCGCCTCCTTTCCCGGATGCCTCGTGATGGTGTCGGGCGACAACCACGCGACACGCAGCAACATCGCCTTTGCCCAGCGCGGCCTCGCCCCCGGCGCCGTCGCTTCCTACGTGTCGACCTACGCCGCGCTGAATCCCTGGCTTGCCGGCCAGTCCGCGTTCGCGCCGTTCCAGATCTTCCACGACGAGCAGATCCTCGACCGCGCCGAGGCCTCGGCCTCGCGTTTCGTACAGGAGTGGCTGTCCCGCCAGGGCGATTTTCTCGCCTCCACCGGCGTCGTCCTGCTCCGCGAAGGTGCGCGCCAGCTCTCCATCGAGGTACGCTATCCCGTCTCGCGTCAGGCCGAACTTCGCGAGCGGATCGCCTCGCTGCTGGGCGAGTCCGCCTACCACTTCGGCCGCGCCTTCGAGATCGCCAGCCGAACCCGCTTTGCCGATGGCCGCGGCTATCTCGAGAGCGTCGTCGCCGATCTGCCCTTCACCGTCTTCTTCGTCGATGAGGACCTGCGCATCCGCTACTCGAACTACCATGCCGAGAGCCTGCGCCGGCAGCACGAGGGCCCGTTCTCGAGTGCCGACGGCATCCTGCGCGCCACCGATCCGACCGGCGACGCGCAGCTGCGCCAGCTCGTGCAGAAGGTGATCACGTCCAAGCGCACGCCCACCTCGGTGTTGCAGCTCAGCCGTCCGGACAGCGAAGACCGCTACTTTGCCATCGCCCGGCTCGCAACCCGCAGCGCCCAGCACTACCAGTTGCACGACGCCATTCTCGATCCGGGCCCGCTGGTGATGCTGGTCGTCCATGGCAGCCAGGAGATGTCGTCGCTGCCCACCGATCTGCTCTGGCGCGCCTTCTCGCTCACCGAGTCCGAGGCGCGGTTGGCCGAAGCGCTGCTCGGCGGTGCCACGCTCGCCGATTTCGCCAAGGAGCGCGAGGTCAGCAAGCAGACGCTGCGCAACCAGCTGGTCGGCGTCATGCGCAAGACCGGCACGCGCCGGCAGTCCGAGTTGGTGTCGCTGCTCACCCGCCTCGCGCTGACCTGTCTGTGAGAACGAGTTTCTACCTATCCGTTATGCGCAGGGCACATATTGCCTTTTGAGCGCCGGTAGCGAGAATGAGGCTCCATGAGAGTCCTGATCCTCGGTTCCGGTGTCATTGGCACCACCAGCGCCTACTACCTCTCGCTTGCCGGCCACGAGGTGACCGTGGTCGATCGGCAGCCTGGCGCCGGCCTCGAGACCAGCTACGCCAATGCCGGCGAACTCTCCTATGGATACGCCTCGCCCTGGGCCGGACCGGGCATCCCGGTCAAGGCCATCAAGTGGCTGCTGATGCAGGATGGCCCGCTTGTGCTGAGGCCCAAGCTCGATCCCCGCATGTGGCTGTGGGGGCTGCAGCTGCTTGCCAACTGCACCCACCGGGCCTACGCCCTCAACAAGAGTCGCATGGTGCGCGTTGCCGAGTACTCGCGCGACCGCATGGTCGACCTGCGCAAGGCGACCGGTCTCGCCTTCGACGGGCGGCAGCAGGGGACGCTGCAGCTGTTCCGCCAGCAGAAGCAGCTCGATCACGCCGCCGACGACATCGCCGTGCTCAAGCAGTATGGCGTGCCCTATGAGGTGCTCGACCCGGCGGGGTGCGTTGCCGCCGAGCCGGGCCTGGCCACCTCCTCCGTGCCCTTTGTCGGTGGCCTCAGGCTCGCAAACGACGATACCGGCGACTGCAGGATGTTCACTGAGGGGCTCGCCGCGCTGGCGGCGCGCGCGGGCGTCGCCTTCCGCTACAACACCGCCATCCGGTCCATCCACGTTTCGGGCGGCGCCGTCGAGGGCGTCGAGACCGAGGCGGGCCTGCTCACCGCCGATGCCTATGTCGTCGCGCTCGGCAGCTACTCGCCGCTCCTGTTGCGGCCGCTCGGCATCGACCTGCCGGTCTACCCGATCAAGGGCTATTCGATCACCGTGCCGATCGTCGATGCGTCGGTGGCGCCGCAGTCCACCATCATGGATGAGACCTACAAGGTGGCGACCACCCGGCTGGGCGATCGCATCCGTGTCGGCGGCACTGCCGAGATCGCCGGCTACGACATGACGCTGCACGCCGCCCGTCGCGGTCCGCTCGATCGCTCGCTGCGCGAGCTGTTCCCCCGCGCGGGCGACCTGGGCCGCGCCACCTACTGGTGCGGGCTGCGCCCCATGACGCCCGATGGCACCCCCGTCCTGGGGCGCTCGCGCATCGACAGGCTCTATCTCAACACCGGTCACGGCACGCTCGGCTGGACCATGGCGGCCGGCTCGGGCAGCGTGCTCGCCGACCTGATTTCCGGCCGCGAGCCCGCCATCGACATCGCCGATCTCGATCTGTCTCGCTACTCTGCCTGAAGTCCGACGTGACGCTCCAGCCGTGTCTGGCCGTGCGCCGTCTTTGCCCAGAAGTACGGCCGGGTGAGCAACTCGTGCAGCGCCCGCGCCGCCGCCACCGAGTGCAGCACCCAGTAGAGCGGCAGCAGCGTCTGGTAGCCCAGCAGGTCCGGCCGGCCGATCCGCAGCAGCCCCGCCACCACCAGTGCTGCCGCACCGCCGTACCCGATGGCCACGACCATCAGGCCGGCGGCCTCCCATGGGCCCAGTGTCGCGGGTGCGCCGCCCGGAAGCAGCAGCGCGGCCACCGTGCTCAGCAGGAAGGTCGCGTGCAGCGGCGCCGACAGGATCAGGCTTCCCACATAGATCTGGAAGGCGATGAAGCCGCGCCAGCCGATATCCTCGAGGAACCGGGCCGGACGGCGGTTGTGCACGAGAAAGGTCTGCATCCAGCCCTTGATCCAGCGGGTGCGCTGCTGCATCCACCCCGCCATCGTCACCGGTGCTTCCTCCCGTGTGCGGCTCGCGATCGTTGCTGTGCGATAGCGCAGCTGTAGCGCGCTACTTCGAATGGCATCGCGCGTCAGTTCAGGTGGCAGCTGAACGCTATGCGGCCGCCTAAGTTGGGGTGATGTCGGGAAGCTCGATTTGTTCCAGCATGCCCCGAAGGTCCTCGTCACACTCGCAGACGTAGGGCCTTGGGTTTCGCAGCAGGAGGTAGAGCTTGGCTATCACGCCGGTGCGCGCCTTGCTTCTTTGGGTCTTTGACATCTGCGGATCGCGGGGGCGCAGCTCAATGTCGCAGTGTTCGTCTAGACCATGCTCCGGGCAGTGCTCGACACCAATGCTGAAAGTGTCCGAGTGGATCTCCGAGACCTTCTCAACGCTGAGATCATAGGCACCTCTGTAATGAACGGTCTCCTTTCCACGGATCAGTTCACCGCCCTTTCGTCTGACAAGCCCGACGTTCGCCGCGTCGGCTACACGGCATCCGAAGTCATGAACGGCTGCCACGTCGGGAAGCATCATGGTCCGACCGACGGATAGAGCGAACCCCTCAATGCCGTCTTCCATGATCTTGGGGCTGAAGGGGGACACGATCTGCTCGGGCGCGACTAGCCCGGCGTCCATGATCTTGGGATACAGCGCCGACCTGACTACCCATTCGGTCTGGTCAAGGGGCATCGGCCAGAGACGTCTCCGATGATGGTTCACCCCCTACGATCTGAAGCAGGGTTTGGCGCTCTTGTTCATCGTCTAGATTGTACTCGCCAACACACTCCATTCCATCGGACTTTCGAAGGTCGAGGAGGCTCAACTCGGTGCCGCTAACTGTGAGATAGCGAGATACGGCGTCTTGGTCCCATTTCAGAACCAGTGCGTCACCGCCATGCGCGAAGACAGTCGGCAGCTCGGACCGAAAGTTCTGCAGGAGGGCAAGGAAGCGGAGAGCCTCGGTCGCTGTCGACTCGTCGACGGCCATGGCATGCCCCTCGGGGAGGGCCGGTAGCCTGCTAATGAACTCATAGAGGGCAAGATGGCTGTTTTGGCGCAAGAACCGTTCAGACGGAACCGCGTTGTTGTTTGCCCTGACCCTGTGGAGGGCAATGGCCGGAACCCCCAGTTGGTGGACGCCAGCATCAAGGTAGAACACCCATGAGCGTCCGCTCTCTCCTCGTGGCCGGCTGTCTTCAACGCTCACTGCAGCGTTTGCTGATCGCACCGTTCCAGGGATGAGCGTTGGACGCACCGGTGGTCGCCGACTATGGGTTCGCTGCCTTTGCCTGAACATCATCCTCTTCCAAGGCCCTGATGGTTCCGTTCCGCGCGATGGTTCTCGCGCGCCCCACCATATCAAGGAGTATCGTTTCGGCCGTGTTCCTGTCGATCTCTACGCCAGTGGGAACCGTGTTGAGGTCCACCTGCAGCGTCGCCAAGTGCCTCTCATGCGAAGCAAACGACTGGGCCATGCCGTCCGCGCTCACCAACAACTCACGACTGGTGGATGTGGCGAACCGCAACAAGCGATTCAAGGTGAAGCCCTTGACTACTGAGGGGGACCTTCGACTGAACTGGACAGCAATGTCCATCGCTCCGGCCAGCGCCTCTATCCCGACCCGTTCCAGAATTGTTGCGTTCGCCTCCGTCTGGCTGGGACAATTCCTGAGGAGTGTGACGATCACCGCCACGCGGACGGTTCTTCCGAAGGTAGGTAGAACTCGCTCAGCGAGGCTCCCCGCCGATTCTTCGAGTATCGTGATGCCCTCCTCGAGCTTCCAAGCCCACGGTCCGCTCTGCGGACGATCTGGATGCGTGACGAAGAAATCGACTCGCCCTGGCATTACCTGCACGTTGCAGAAGCGTTCCGCATGAACCCCGCTGGCCGTCGTCAAGTGCGGAGCGGCCGGGCTTGGGGACCTGTTCGTCTGTGTACTGTCAGGTTCGGTGGCAACGAACTTCGAATACAAGGTGCTGGCACGCTCGCCGGCAACATCCGTCTTGAAGAGCACGAATTGGATATTCTGTATGCCCAAGTCAGGCATTTGCAGCTCTCACCCTTTGATGATCCTTATTGCAGTAGGCGCCTCCGACATGCAAGCCCAGACCTCTGAAACCACTTAAGCCGCCGAGCCCCTTGGAGGCTACCGACCACTGCTCCTTCACGAACCCCCACAGTAGATGAGTTCCCTGGCCGGCTTCCCGTCGCCGCCCTGGACCGAATAGGTAAGCGACGCCTCTTTGAAACGGAAACGGCCAAACAGCGCGCGGGTCTCCGGCACATCGTTGATCGAGAGAATGAACCGGCCCTGCAGCCAGGCCAACCGATCGGCGATCAGCTTGAACTGATCTCGCCCGAACAATGCCTTCCCATAGTCGCCCTCGCTGCCCCAATAGGGCGGATCGAGGTAGAACAGCGTCTCCGGTCGGTCATACCGGTTGATGAAGTCAGCCCAGGGCAGGTTCTCGATCGTCACGCCGGAGAGTCGCTCGTGGATATCGGCGAGTTGCGGGCCCAGCTTGTTGAGGTCAAAGCGCGCTGGCGACCCGACCGACACTCCGAAGCTCCGGCCGGCGACCTTGCCGCCGAATGCCAAGCGTTGCAGGTAGAGGAACCTGGCTGCCCGCTCAAGATCGGTCAGGGTGCATGGGTCAGAACCTCTTAGCCGCTCGAACTCGCGCCGACCGGCGAGTTGGAAGCGCATGGTGTCCATGAACTGCGGATAGTGGCGCTGCAGGATGCGAAACAGGTTGGCGACGTCGCCGGAATAGTCATTGATCACCTCGGCCTTGGGCTGAAGGGTGCGCTTCAGAAACACCCCGCCCATACCGACGAACACCTCGGCATAAGTGGTGTGAGGCGTAGCATTGATGAGCGCTACAAGCCGCTTTGAAAGCTGCTTTTTGCCACCGATGTAGGCGGCAGGTGGTTGGGTTGGCTCTATAGGCCGGGGATAATCTGGGTTTCCCATTCGTTTCTTCCAGTGGACTCGGGCCACCCTCCGCTGCCCTCTCGAGAGGAGCGGCGGGTGGAGCACTGGTCGTGGTGCTTTGGGGGTTCTGCTTCCCGGCTGGCCCCCAGTTGAGGCTCAGGACGTGAGCCTCGACCGCCCGTCCCAGGGCGGCAAATGCGATATCAGGTGTATTGTCCGCCGCTTGCCGTGCCCCCCGCCACGCTGCCGGGGTAGAAGTTCGCCCCGCCGCCACCGGTCTCCGCCAGCGCGTTGCCATTGACGCTGTACCGCGTGCCGGTCGCCGAACCGGTCTGGGTGGAGACAGCCGACGACACCCTCGCGCCGCTCAGGATGTACATGTTGGCGACCGAATAGGCCGGCGTGCCCACGTAGGTGCAGGTCCGGAACTCCTCGACATACACCGCGTTCCACCGCGCCCACACCCGCACCTGGCCACCGCCGGCGAACGAGCAGTTGCCCGTCATGGTGACCGTCGCGCCACTGGCGACGTAGATCTGCGCGTTGGTGCAGGCACCGAACGCGATGTTGCCGAACGCGCAGGCGGCGCCGGCCCCGTCAGCCACCAGGCCGTGTCCTGACGACGTGATCGCCATATCCTTGATGGTGGCCCGGGCCCCGGGCCCGAAGCCGATCGCCGAGGTGATTGCCACGTTGGCCGGTGTCGAGGAGTTGCCCTGGATCACAAGCCGGGCGACGGTGGCCTGCCCGACCGTGACCGGCACGGTGAACCCCGCGAAGGTACCGTCGCGCACCTGAACGGTGACGGTGTAGCCGTTAAGGTCGATCGTGGCGATGACGTCCATCGCCCGCTGGATCGTCAGGAAGGCGCCACCGGCACTGTCCGCCAGCCCGGTGTTGCTGTTGTTGCCGTCCGACCGGACATAGTAGGTCCGGTTGGCGCTAAGCACCTCCCGCACGCCGTTCCCCACCAGGGCGGCCACCAGGGCGGCCGCGCTGGCCGACGCCATAAGGCCGGCCATGTAGGCCGAGATCAGCATGTCGGCATCGGGCAGGGTGTAGGTGCGATTGCCGCCGAGCGCCGCTGGCACCGTCAGGCGGCCGTAGTTCGTGCCGTTGTCGGTGTCTTCGGCGAGATCGAGGCGGGCCGGCCCGCTGCTGCCCGCGGCCGCGAACGCCGAGGCCAGTGCCGTGAGGTCAGTGTCGCGTGGCTGCTTTTCGGTGTCCAGCTCCTCGAGCGCGGCCTGTACCGTCGTCGCGGCCAGCCCGCCCGCCGGGGCAACACTGACGTCGTCCGCCGTGGCGACCGGGTCGACCCAGCCGACATCGAAATCCGTGCCGCCGGCCTTCGCCAGGACCTGCCCGGACGTCCCGCCCTGGGGCAGAGCGGCCTCGTCCAGCAGCTCGAGCACCTGCCGGGTCCGCTCCTGCACCCGGGTTGTGTCGGGGGTGATCAGGATCTCGTAGGGGTCGGCCGTGAGGCCGGTGCCCGGCCAGGCGTTGATCGAGAGCGAGGTGTCCGAGGCAGCGTCGGCCGTCACCCTTGCAAAGACGCCCTGCGCCGGATCGGTGAACAGGTCGCCCGCGAACACTTTGCCGACCCAGCCCGTGCCGACGCCGGTGACGGTGGTGCCGCCATTGGCGACGGTGACGGTGCCGGTCGCATAGTGGGCCGGTAGGGGCATGATCGCGTCCTCAGGAGAAGGCCGCCCAGACGGCGGCGATGCTGTTGGTGGTGGTCGCGGCCGCGCTTGATGAGGCCGCCGACGTCTTGCCGAACCCCCGGGCCCGCTTGACCGTCCGCGACGACGGCGTCGTCATCACGAAGTCCTCGAGCAGGACGTTGTCGATCCCGGTGAACGCGCTGATCGCGGCGGTGTCGCGGTTCATCGCCACCCCCACCGCACAGCCATCGTCGGCGCTATCGAGCGTCCCCGAAACGGTGCCGGTCGCGATCCCCTGGACGGTGTCGACAGGGGTCGGCGAGGCGAGGTTGTAGGCCGCGAAGACCTCGATCTGCGACGCCCAGAACGAGTCGTCGAAGCTGAGCACGACGTTGCCGGCCTCGCCGGTCGGGACCTCGGCAATGTAGATCGCGACGACGATGCTGGTGTCGTTCGACCCGGAATTGTTCTCGTAGTAGCGCTGGAGCGCGGCCTGGGTGGCGGTGACCCCCGCGATGGTCACGCCGGTGAGGTTCCGCGCCACCGACTTGAGGCTGGTGTAGCTGGTCAGCGTGACGATGACATGCCGGGTGTCACCGGAGGCCGGCTCGACCCCGAGGAACTTGCTCGAGAACGTATGGGTGGAGCTCGCGCTGTTGATGAAGTCGAGGTCGGTCAGCACGAAGTCCTTGCCCGACGCCGAACCTCCGGTCTCGTCGGGATCGATGTTGGACTTGCCGGGGATGATCTCGATGTCGCCGGTGTACTCGGCGGCATAGTCGGATGCATCGGTCAGGGAACAGGCGGCGCCATCGCCGCGGCGATAGGTGATGACCCCGCCGATGGCCGTGGTCGGCCCCTTCTGTTCGATGCTCTTGACGATATGGCCGTAGTCGCCGTTGGTCCCGCCCCAGGTCCAGCCGCTGTTCGTCGGGCTGTTTCCGGCCCGCCAGTGGGTGTACTTGCGCTTCTTCACGCTCTGCTTGCGGGTGAGCAGGATGTTGGTGGTCCCATCCATGTTCGGGGCGGAGGCCAGCCGGATCCAGATCATCCTCGTGATCGGCGGCATGTGCTCGAGGAGCAGCGTGCCACCGTCGCACATGACGTACTCGCCCTCCGCGAACGCCAGCGGCACGTCGTTGCCGTTGACCTGGTCGGGGGCGACGGTGCGGCTCAGCCGCACCCTGACAATGAGGATATCGGTGCCGGCCGGGGCCACGCCGATGACGTCGTCAGACAGCACATCGGTGATGCCGGGCTGGTCGCTCGGCCCCCACTCCTGAAACGGGATGGAGACGAAGCTGTGGCAGGACTGCTTGATGACGCCGCCGCCGGTGTCCCCGGCGGCAAACCCGTAGGCGTTCGTATGGTGCGGGTCCGGGAATTCGATGACCTGGCCGCTGACGACGATCGTGTCGGCCAGCGGGAAGAACTGCACCGGATAGGCGTCGGTGTCGAAGAACGCCTCGCCGGCGGCATCGCGTCCCAGAGCACGCCCGGCGGTGAGCTGGAAGCTGCGGCCCATCAGTAGCTCACCACGATGGCGTCGATGTTCGTCAGGCCCCCGGTATAGAGGCCGAGGTCCGCGCCGCCGGCGATCGGAGAGATCGTGCGGATCGCCCCGTTCTTGATGTCCAAGGTCCTCGTTATCGGCACGTAAAACGTCGCGTCGCCAGGTGCGGCACGGCGGATTGCGCGCTGCTCCGAACTCACCTTGCCCCAGCCGAAGCTGATCTCCTCGTCCGGCTTGATCCTGAGAAACGGCTTGCCGGCATCGGCTGCCGGGTCGGCGAAGACCAGCACGGTGTAGTCCTGGTCATCGGCGGGCAGGTCGTCGTCCGAGGAGATCGCCACCTCGCGCAGGCTGATCTGCGTCGTCGTGGCGAAGGCCGACACCATCCTGATGCGGCTGGTGTCCGGGGCCTGCGTGACCAGGCCCGGCGAGACGATCCGCTGAGCATTCAGGACCGCGAACAGCGGAGCATAGCCCAGCCCGTGGGAGACCAGCGGGAGGGTCGTTACCCTGATCTGCCCATCGGTGATCGCCGCGGTCTCGCCCGAGTCCTGGACGCCATTGCTGACGCTGTAGCCCGTGCCCGATGCCCCGGCGAGCAGGGTGTGGGAAACCGAAACCTCGGTGGCCGAGGTGACCGACAGGTACTGGAAGTCCGAGCAGAAGCGGATGAGGTCGAAGTTCGCGATTGGATCGTCGAACGGCGCCAGCGGGTCCCCGGCGACCGGCTTTTCCCAGATCGCGACGCGCCCGGCCGATGCCTTGGCCCGGAACAGGACGCTCACGGCGCGCTCTCCATCAGGATCTCGGGATCGTCGAAGTCGATGACCATCGACGTGCCGTCTGCCGACGTGATGCGGCCGGCCCGCGCGCCGACGAACTTCAGTTCGCCCCCCTCGACCACGAATGCGGGATAGGCGCCGCTGCCATCGGTGACGACGAACTGGTTGGCGTCGACCACCACGCGCGTCTTCTCCGCGGGGTCGGCCGGCACGTCCATGAACAGCGTCGCCGATCGATAGGTGCCGTCGTCCACCGCCGCCTGAATGGCATAGCGCGCGGAGTAGCCATCCGGTGCCGCGACGGCCTCCCAGCGGACATTGACCTCGGCCGTGTTGCCACCAGCCGCCGCGTAAAGCGTCTCGAGCTTCGCCGCGATCGCGCTCGCCGGGCCGGTCGCCACCTCGATCGCCTCGAGGTAGCCGGCGACGATCTCGCCGGTCCGCGACAGCAGCTCACGGCGCAGCTGCCGGGTCTCGTCATAATTCGCGAGGTCCTGCTCGGCGATCAGGCTGCCGGTGCGCTGCAGCGTCGCCACCAGGTTGCGCACGCCCTCGCCGATCCAGGCGAGCTGCTCGCCAAGGGTACCGGCGATCTCGCCGAGCTCGACGCTGAGGTCGGCCGCGCCCAGCCTGACATTAGGGGTGGTGACGGGCAGCCAGCTCGACCAGGTGGTCTCGCGGGCCGAGAACGGATCGTAGCGGCCGCGCGCCTCGTAGTCCTCGTCGGGCAGCAGCGCGCCACCCGGCGTCACGCCCTCGCCGGCGCCGAACTGGGTGGCGAACTCGCCCGAGAGCACCAGGTCGCCGGTCTCGGCGAGGCGCACCTCGTAGAGCAGCGCCCGCACATCGGGCTGCGCGCCGTTCCAGGTCATGCGGATCGCCGGCCGGCGATTGGCGCCGGCGGAATCGGTGATGATGAAGGGCGCCACCGCCCAGTCGGCCACCGCCTGGGCGGCCGGCCGCGAGGGAAGGAGCGTGCCGACGCTGAACGGCAGCTCGTCGGCCTCGGCGTCGTAGTCGTAGTCCGCCGGGTCGATCTCCTGCAGGCTGACCGTCGCGAGGTAGGTCGGCTCGTCGTCCATGTCGGTGACGATGAACTTCTTGGCGGTGTAGCCGTTGGCGGCGCTGGTCCAGCTCACCACGTCGAGCGGCTCGAGCTCGGAGGCCTCGGGCGGCAGCGCGATGGTGTGCCGGCGCCAGCGGCGCGCCTCGCGGATCGCCGCCTCCATCAGGCGCTGCACCTGGGTGACCGAGAACACCATCTCGTAGCTGGTGTCGATCGCGAGCTGCCGGCCCTGGTCGGCCGCCTCGAGCTCGGGCGCGGTGCGAGCCGGAGCGTCGCGGGTGACCCAGCCCAGCGCCGGCTCGGGATAGGTCGCGCGGATGGCATTGTGGGTCTCGTCGAGCGACGGCCAGGGGGAGAACCCCTGCTCGCGGGACACCACCACGTCGCGATCGGTGAAGGAGAACACCGACGAGGCCGGCACGCCGCAGAGGATCTTGTAGAGGCCGCCGATCTCGGCCATCCGGCCGGCGCAGCCCTTCAGCGCCTCCTGGATGACGGCCTGCGGCTCCATGGTGCCGGCGATCTCGAAGCCGCCGCGGAACTGCGGCTCGGTACCGCCGGCCGCGAGGTCGACGGCCGCCCTCGCCTCGGCGATCGCCGCGATCCAGGAGGCGGCGGGCAGCTGGGTGCTGCCGATGTTCTGGCCGCCCCACACCCAGTCGCCGTCGTAGCGCACGCCGATCAGGGCGTTGTAGATGTGCACCGGGAGCAGGTCCGAGGGCTCCCAGGTGCCGGGATCGTCGACCCGGTGCAGTCCGTCGCCGCCGGCCGTCGTGTCCTTCGAGATGTCGTAGAGCGGGATGCCTTCGACCTCGAACTTCAGCCTCGGAAACCCGCGGAACAGCTCGCGGTTGATCAGCGTGGTGACGATCGCCTTGACCTGGCCGCGGCCGATCATGTCCTCGCCGTAGGGCCGTTCGGCATGGCTGCCGAACTTCGCCCGCATGTAGCTGTCGGCCGCCGTCTGCGTGCCGTCGTGCCAGAGCACCCAGGCATGATCGACCCCCGAGACGCGCCGCTCGAGCACGGGGTAGCCCTGGTCGACCGGCATCGCCTCCCAGTCGATCGTCACCTTCTCGTCGTCGATCCAGAGCCCCGGCTCGCCGGGCATGGGCAGGTCGGAGAGGATGCGCTCCTCGACATAGTAGGCATTGGGGGTCTTGCCGGCCGTCCCCCAAGTGCCGCGATAGGCGAGGCTGCCGGCGGTCATCCGGGTGCCCATGACGAACGAGACCGGCACGTCGCCGCCCGCCGCGACGGTGCCGCGAATCCCCGAGGCCGCAGCCGAGCCGGTGGACTTCTTCGAAAAGAACCCCCTGATCAGGGTTCCGGCGGCGTTGAACGCGAAGCCGAGGGCGAAGTTGGTGACGACGCCGCCGATCGGCGTCGCGGCGAAGGCCCCCACCGCGGCGATCGCCGGGCCGGCCAGCGCCGGCGTGGTATCGGCCGCGACCAGCGCGGTAGAGAGCGTCAGGGCCAGCAGCAGCCGCCTAAGCATCGCCCAACCTCCAGGCGCGGGTTGCCGCCAGCCGCTCCACGGTCCCCTTGCCATCGGCCCGGCGCACCAGGATGCGCTCGCCGTTGCAGATGCCGAGCGTATGGACGAAGGGGCCGCCATCCGGCACTGCCATGATGTCGCCGAGGCGGGCGGCGGCCGGATGGATTTCGCAGCTGGAGCCGGTCGCCTGCTGGAGCAACCGACCGACCAGGTCGCCGAGCGAGCTGACCTCCGCCTCGCGCAGCAGCCGCAACGCTCCGGTCACGCTCGCATAACGCCCGCGATATCCGGCCGTGATGTCGATGCCCAGCACCGCCTCGATGGCCCGGCCTGCCCATTCCGGGCCGCAATCGGCCGTGCCCCAGGCAAATGGGGTCCGCTCGGCCTCGTCGATGAAGCGCTCGAGGCGCCGCCGCCAGTGGGGGTGACGCTTCACTTTGCCTGGCCCTCCGCTTCGCCCCAGTAGATCTCCCATTCGCCCACCGTCTCGGCGTAGCGCATCATCCGGTCGCCCGAGCGCAGGCGCTGGTTCTCGTCCGAGCGCCTGGCCGGGTTGGTGCGGGTGAGTTCGACCGTCTGGCTGATGCACGCGAGGGTGAGCGAGCCCTCGCCGCCCGCCGCCGGTCGGGTGCGCTCGAGGGTCTCGACGAACCCGAGGAACCGGCAGCGCGGCGGCGCCACCGGCAGCCGCGTTCCGACATCGAGCAGGCCGCGGTGGATCTCGATCGGGGCCAGCCGCAGGTCGTAGCCGGCGAGCATCGCCTTGACGGTCGGATGAGCCGGATTGAGGCGCACCGTTGCCGGCCGGATCGCCAGCTCGCTCGAGAGCCGGATGCGGCTCACCTCGAGCAGCGCGTTGTCGGCCGCGAAGGCGCGGGTGTCGAGCGCGCCGCTCGCGCCGCCCAGCACCTCGATATCGACCGGCAGCAGCCCGTTCCAGAACGCAAACTCGGTCGGCTCGCCATCATCGAGCGCGCGGGCCGTGATCGTCACCAGCTGGCGCGGCACGAGGCCGGCCGTGCGGGCCGCGGCGAGGGCGTCGACGGTGGTGCTGTCCGAGCCGCGCATCAGGGCCTCTGCAGCGCGGTGAACGACCAGCCGTCGACGCGGCCGCGGCGCACGAGGCCCTCCTGCAGCGTGCCCGGCACGATGAAGAACTTCGCCGCCGGGCGCTTGAGATGGACGGTCTGCCCCTCGGCAACCCCCGGCCAGACATGCGGGCCCACCTCTACCAGCGCGGTGGTGCCGTCGCCGGCGGCCGAAACCTCGCCGCGGATCTCGAACACAAATCGGCGCTCCGGGGTCGACGAGAACCGCACCTCGCCGAAATCCCCCCAGCCGAGGTCGTAGCCCGCCGGCAGCCCGGCAAAGGCCAGCGAGCTGTTGTCGCTGCCGATCTCGTCGATCGTCACCGTCGCGCTGCCGAGGATGGTGCCGTCCGGATCGGCGGCCGGATACTCGGCCAGCGGGTTGGTCATCAGGAAGCTGCGGAGCGGGCCGTCCATGGATCGCACCATGGCCATGAGCCGCCGTGCCTCGGGCCAGAGCGACCAGTCGATATCGACGTCGACCGCCCAGAGCGGCGTTGCCAGCTCGAGCGCCAGCGTATCGCCCGAACCAAGCCCCGCCAGCTCGTCGTTGCGCTGCTCGCGCCAGCGCCGCGACGAGATCGGCAACAGGTCGACGAACTCGGCCAGCGGGCGCGGGTCGGTGAAGCTCATGAGGCGCTCCGCAGCGGATTGGCGAGGTAGCCGGCCACCATCCGCTCGAACTGGCTGCGCAGCGCCCGGTCGCGCTCGTCGAGCAGCTGCCCGTAGGCAGCGAAGTCGGGGGTGCCGCCCGTGACCGTGAAGTTGCTGACCGGCGCGAAGGTGACGCCGGCCGCCATCGCCCGCGACTCGCCGGCCGAATAGACCTGGCTGCCGGCCGGCAGGTCGACGATCTCGGGGCCTTCCTCACCCACCCAGGTCGGCCCGCCGCGCCAGTTGCGGGTGCCGCGCGCGTTGCGGCCGATGAGGCTCGCGCCGATCGAGGCGGCCGAGCCGGCGCCGAGCAGCGTCGCCCCTCCGAAACCGCCGGCGAGGCCGCCCCGGACGGCTCCGAACAGCAGGTCCCACAGGCCGTCCGCGGCCGCGCCCAGCGCCTTGTCGGCAATCCTGTCGAGGGCGTTTGCGGCGGCATTGCCGAAGGCATCCCAGAGCGATGCGCCGTCCCTCAGGCCGCTCGCCAGGTCGGCAAAGAAGCTGTTGAGCGACGAGCGCCCGAACTCGTAGAGCTCGCGGGTCTCTTCGAGCGTCGCCGCCATCCTGGCGTAGGCCGTCGCCTCCCGTTCGATCTCGGCAACGCGCTTGGGGGTGAGGCCGATGGCATCCCTACGCGCCGCCGTCTCGAGCTCGAGGATCTTGCGCATCCGCTCGGCGGCGAAGGTGGAGAGCCCGATGGCGCCGGTCTCGACCGCCATGGCCGCGGTGCGTTCGCGGATGGCGGTTATCTCCCTCTCGTAGGCGGATACCTTGGCCTTCTTCTCCTTGTCGTCGCCGGCAAGTGCGTTCTGCCGGGCATGATCGGCGATGTCGCCGAAAAGCTTGCTGGCATAGTCGGTGCCGTTGATGTCGCTGAGGCGCTGGTTGAACCGGTCGACGGCGTCGGTCGACCAGCCGTCCTTGCCCTCGGCCCTCAGGAAATCGAGCTTCACCTCGATCGGCTCCTGGCCGAAGGCGCGCCGCAGCGCGTTCACGTCGGTCATGACGCTGTCGGTCAGCACCTGCATGAAATCGACGAAGCCGTTCTGCACCACCACCCAGGTGTCGTCGAAGATGTGGGTGATGGCGGTGCCGACCAGCTCGAGCTCGGCCATGAACCCCATCCAGCCGCGCACCAGCACGTTTACGGTTTCGGCGGTGCCCTTCAGGATGGCCGGCCAGACCGTGTCGTCGAACCAGGTGCCGATCGCCGAGACGGACGGCCCCACAACGTCCCATAAGTAGTCGGCGAAGGTCTGCAGCACGGCGAGCGCGGTGTCGCCGAAGCTCACCTCGATGCCGGTGCCGGTTCGGTTGATCTCCTTCTGGAGCCCTGCGAGGCCGGCGCCGACCACGGCGACGGCGCCGGCGAGCGGCCAGAACTTCGTGACGAGGCCGGCGGCGATCTTGCCCGTCTCGCTGAGCGCCTTCCCCAGCCCGCCGGGGCCATAGATGGTCGAGATCTGGCTGCCCTGCTGGATGGCGACCATGGCCGGGTTCATGCCGGAGGCCAGCGAGACGAAGATGTCGTTGAGCTGGAAGATCAGGTTGGCGCGCTGCTGCATCCCCTGCCGCAGGGCGGCGTTGTTGGCCGCCTGCGCGGCCGTGTTGGCGCGCAGCGCAACCGTCGCGGCATCGGTTGCGGCATCGAGCCGGGCGAGGCCGCCGGCGGCCGCCGCCGTTGCCTGCGTGGCGCCGGAGGCATCGCCATCGATGACGAGCGCGGTGCGCAGCGTCATGGCCGCGCCGCCATGCCGTTGTGCTCGGCGGCGGCCGCCCGCTCCATCACCTGCAGTGCCGCGAACAGGTCGGGCGTCACCGTGACGCCGCCGAGCTCGAGCGCGGCGCGGCAGCCGGCATAGTCGAGGCCCAGGTAGCGGATGCGGGTGACGAAGTCGGGGCCGGTCATGGGCAGCACCCGCCATTGCGTGTCGCACAGGATGAAGGCCTCGAGCACCGGCACATGGTCGGGCCAGAGCCCGTCCTCGTCGCCGAGGTCGACCTGCAGCCGCTCGATCGAGGCCTCGTCCATGCCGGCTTTGCGCGCATCGGCGATCACTTCCTGTTCGGGGCCATCGGCGAGGAGCCCGGCGCCACCAGCGGCCCAGGCCCGCGCGGCCCATATCAGTTTCCCGCGGCGGCCTTCTGCGCGGCCTCGAAATAGGCCTTGATCAGCGCCGGCCGGATCTCGACGCGGTCGAGCATCGCGGCCACCAGCGCGGGCGTGAACGGGGTTGGCTTGCCGTCGTCGTCGACCAGGTCGTCGAAGCCCGTGATCGCCTCGGTGAGGAACGCGAGCTGCCCCTCGTCGGAGCGCATTGCCTCGCCGGAGGCGCGCGACACCGGGAGGATACGGAAGGTTGCGCCGAACTCGTGCTCCTCGATCGTGCCGTCGACCTCGATCGAAAGCTTGACCGGGGCCCGGACCCGCGGGGTGGTGGTGATCCTGAACGTCATGCGTCTGCTCCGGTGGGGATCAGGTGAGCGCGCGGCTCCAGTGGTCGTTGCCGCTCGAGGGCAGCGGCGTGCCCTCGAGCGGCCACTCGAGGATGTTCTGGGCGTTCTCGAAACCCGAGAGCCGCTTGATCTGCGTGGTGGGCGCCGCAAGCGTGATGATGGTGCCCGCGACGGTGCCGTGGACGAGCGAGACGGGGACCTCGGTCTGCGCCACCGCAAGCGCGAACGGGTTGAACGAGGAGACCGGCTGCGCCTCGACCCGCATGGAGAGGGACTCGTTTCGGTCGACGATGAGGATCTGCTCGGACCCCACCAAGAGGCGCGGCTCAACCTGGTTGCCGAGGTCGAGTATGGTCTCGCGCATCACGAAGGCCACCGAGTTGATGGTGAAGGTCGGGGTGTTGGCCTTGGTGACGGGCAGCGGCTTCTTGAACCCCGTATAGGTGGGCACAAGCTGGGCGGCCTCGGCCGGGGCGTTGTAGAGCCCGATGAAGTCGCACTCCAGATAGGGCAGGCCCTGCGCAGTGAAGCGCAGCCGCGCGGTTCCCCGCATGCCGGTGATGATCTGCCTGGTCAGTCCGTGCCAGATATAGGCGGTGACGGACGAGTGACTGGCAGACACCGGCCGGTAGGTGACCGAGGTGGACGCGACGATCGTCTCTGAGCAGCCCAGCGCCTTCATGATCGGACCCCAGGCCGGGGCCGTACCGGCGGTACCCGAGGGCACGAGCTCGATGTTGAACTGCAGCCGGCAGCGCAGTCCCACCGGGATCATGCCTTGGGCGCCGAGGTAGGGCCACTCGAGGTCCCGCGACACGTCCTCGCCCTCCATCGGCGACAGCCGCACATTGGTCGCGAGGATGGCATTGGCCGCCCCGGTCGGCGTGGGGTCGGTGCCGTAGGCGGCCTCGGTCTTGATCAGCAGCAGCTTGCTCTTCCAGATGATCGGCGCTGGCATTTAGGCGTCCTTTACGGGCGTTTCGGCGGGGGGGCCGGCAGGCGCCGCCGGCGCATGGTCGGGATGTGCCGCGTCCCAGGGCTGGATCGTCTCGCCGGTGGTGATCCACCGGCCGCCCTTCTCGTCCCAGGTGTGGCTGCCACCCGTCGCTGGCGGGGGCGGAACGTCCTTCTTCCTCGTCATGCGGTGATCCTCAGTTGCAGCCCGATCAGGTGCTCGAGCTGGTAGATGACGCGGCCATTGACGAGGCTGGTCACCTCGGAGCCGCCAAGGCGGAAGTCGGTGGTGTAGAGGTGCCCGTCGTCTCCGTCCGGCGCCCAGCCGAGCGGGGCACGCAGCACGCGCGCGACGATGTCGTCGGCCCGCTCGACGGCCTTGCCGCCGGCAACATCGCCCGCCGAATTGAACACCAGTACCGTTGCGACGCGCTGCTCGACCGCCTGGATGAAATAACCGGCGCCGGACTGTCCCTGGTCGACCGCCCGCGTGCCGGCATCGAGCAGGAACCCGGCGAGCGGCGCATTGGGCAGCGCGTTCTGGCGCACCAGCTCGGCGAGGTCCGCGGCGAACTGCAGGCGCTCGGCCGGCAGTTCCTCGACCTGAGCGGCGAGGCGGGTGCGGAACTCATCGAGCAGCATTGCGGCCCTCCCCGAGCGGTACCGCCATGTAGTTGTCGGCCGCCTCGAGCATCTCGGCCGCGTTGTCGGGCGAGAGCCCGAGGAATGCGCGGCGCGGCAGGTCGACGAACATCTTGCGGGCCCACTGGCCGGCCACCTTGAAGATCAGGCCGAACTCGGTCTTCGCCGCGATGCGCCCGCCGAACTGGTGGATGGCCGCCTGGATGGCGTTGGTGCCGATTGCGACGCCGGCATCTGTCGCCTCGTAGGTGATCGAGGCCTTCATGCGGCCGGAATCGGCCAGCGTCTTGCCGCCCTCGACCAGCACCCGGATCGAGGCCGGCCAGGCGAGGCCCCCAGGGTCGCGCTCGAACTCGAAGCGCTCCTGCGTCTGCAGCACGCCGATCCGGCCGAGCTCCTCCCACAGCGCCCGCGGCTCCGCCAGCCGGGCGGCGGTGGCGCCGACGCGCTCCCCGACCTCTGCCGCGCCCACGATGCGGATCGAGACCATCAGATGTACCCCGTCATGGTGTCGGCGGCGAGCGGACGGGACGGGTCGTTGGTCTGCACCTCGTTGGACTCGGTTCCGGCGCTTTCCGCGCCGGCCACGTCGACCAGCACCATGGTGCCCGAGGCGATCGCCTGGAGCTGGCGCAGCGCATCGTCATAGTCCTTGCGGATCTTCTCGGGCGCCACGCTCCCGTGCGCCATGTAGATGGCGATGACCAGGGCGAGATTGACGACGAGGGTGGGCACGCTGGTGAGCGGCAGCTGGTACCGCCCGCCCAGGTAGCCGTCGATCAAAGCGCCGGCATCGGCGATGGCACGGTCGAACAGGGCCGCGTCGGGCGTGACCGGATAGGTGCCGCCGCGATCGGAGAGCTGCAACAGCATCGGGGTGCCGTAGCGGGCCGTCAGCTCGGCGATGGTGCAATAGGCCACGATAGTTGCTCCTCGGGTCACTCGATCGGAACCGCCGGCAGGTTTGACGACGCCTGCCGGCGGCCCTTATCGGCACGAGCCCAGTCGAAGAGGAATAAGGACCGTGGGCCTGCTGCCGAGCGTCCGGTCCCGCCGGCGGCGGGGCCGAGATGTGGTCTGTCTAGGCGGCGCCGACCGCCAGCTGGTCGTCGGCGAGCAGGCGCTCGAGATCCTCGCGGCCGACGCGGACGATCGATTCCTCTTGGCCGAACGTGTGGCCGATGCGGCGGCGGCCTCCTTTGGGGCCCAGCACTTTCACGTGGGTGAAGCCATGCTCGAACCGGAAGTCGGAGGCCTCCGGCTTCAGGCCTGCCCGCACCGCGAATTCGGCGCCGTGCGACAGGCCGCCGGTGATGCTGAGCGCCGGATCGGCCGCGATCGCCGCCCTCTCGGCCGGCGTCACCATCACGGTGCTGGGCACCGCGTTGAACAGGTGGCCGGCCCGGCGCAGCCCGCCGGCCGGGCCGATGACGGTGATCATTTCCCTGCCGTCCTCGATCGCGACGGCGAGGTCGGCGGGAGCGTCGCCACCCCCGCCCTCCTCGGTCGCCGCGGGGGTATCCTCCAGGGTCTCGAGGGCGGTTGCCGCTTCGGCGCGCTTTGCCTCGAGTTCGTCGAGCGCGGCCGCCAGTTCCTCCCGCTTCGCCTCCAGCTGCCGCTCGGCCTCGGCGTCGGCCGCGGCGAGCCGTCCGGACACATGCCGCCGGCACCAGGCGTCGATCGCCTCCAGCGCCTCGCTGAGCACCGTCGCGGCGCCATTCGAGGCCGCCTTCGCGCCCTCGTCATCGGGAGCCCGGGCGAGCGCCGCCGCCGCCATCGCGGCGGTGACGGCCGCATGCGAAGCAGTGGTCGTCAGCTCGGCCAGGCTCTCGGGCAGGCCGGGCATGATGACCGGCCCGGCCGGGGCCGGAGCGGGAGTCGCCGGCTCCTGGGCCGGCGTGGACGCGGTCTTCTTCGCCATCGTGTTTCCTTCTCGGGTCAAGCGCTGCGGCAGGTCGAACGCCTGGCGGCGGTGAACGTCTCGGATCAGGCGGACAGCCAGGGACAGACGAGCAGCTCGGCAGTGCCCTTCCACTCGTTGGTTTCGCCGCCCGAGGCGTACTCGGAGTTGAGCAGCTTGCGTGCCGCGCTCTCGAGCGAAGGCCCGCAGACCAGAAGGTCCGGAACCAGGCCGAGGGGGTTGCCGAAGTCGCCCTTCATCCCGGTCAGTGCCGCGCGGGCCGTCGCGTAGTTCGCGGCATTGAGGGTGGACTTCGAGCCATAGGCCATCTGCCAGAACCCGAAGCCGACATTGGAGCGCGCGTCGGCGCCGTAGCGGAATTCCCTCAAATCGAAGACGTTGTCGTCGGTGACACGGTCCTTGGCGACGAACTCGAATTCCTTGCGCACCTGGTAGATCAGCGGCTTCAGCGCCCCCCGGGTGCAGAGCAGGAACCACGGCGCGCCGGAGCCGCCACCGGTGTTGGAGACCGACTGGGCCACGCCGGTCTTGTCCAGCACCGGGTGGTCGGTGTCGAAGAAGTACTGGCCGTCGTAGCAATTGGTGGCGAACCCGGCCTCGAGCAGGGCAAAGACGAGCTGGTCGGCAAGGGCGCCGGTCTGCGCACCCATCTCGGCGAACATCGGCGTGTAGATGCCGAGATTGTCGGTTTCGATGTCGTCCCGGTCGACGCCGATCGTCAGCTCCCAGGGCTTCTCCTTGATCGCGTAGTCGTGCTGCTGCAGGTTGCCGATGGCGCGCGGACCGATCCACTCGCGCACCCTCTGCACCTTGCCGATCCAGCCGTATTTCTGTTCCTTCTGGGTTGCCGGCACGCGCGTGGCGACACGCGCCCACTGCGAGGCGGCCTGGCTCAGCGCGCCCTGGAAGGTGGACTTGAAACCGACGCGCAGGGTGTCGAGGTTGGCGGCATTGACGAGCACTTGAAGCCCCTTGAAAGCTGGAGTGTGGGTTAGCTGGCGAGTGCCGCGATGTGGCCGACGAGCAGCGGCTCATCGAAGCGCACCAGCACGCCGAGATTGGCATCGACCGCTTCGACCCAGCCGGCGCAGGAGCGCGTGGTGGAGCCGCTGGTCTTGGCGACCTGCTCGTCGTCGACCACCCAGCACACGTCACCGACCTCGGCGATCGTGATTTCATCGGTGGAGGTGGAGTTCTTGAACCAGAACGAGCCGGGCCAGTAGCGCAGCGTCTCGTCGCCATTGCCGGCGCCGCCGGTCTTGCGCTCGCGGGCGACGCCGACGCCGACGAGGCCGGTGGCGGTCTGTCCCTTGGTCAGGTAGCCGGCGGCGTTCCGCATGACGATTGCGCCGGCGAAGACGGCAACGGCGGCAAGCAGCGGTCCGCGACGCTCGTCGCTTTCCGCCCGCATTGTGTTTCGATCCTTGGTCAGTGCCATGTCGGGGTCCTTCGGCTGGCGGGTTACAGGGCGGCTTCGGCCGCAGCTTCGGCGGCGAGCGTCTTCTTGAAGGCCTCGGGGTCGATGCCCATCAACGCGATGGCGTGACGTTGGTCGGTGGTGAGATCGCCCACCCTGGCGGCCGGCGGCACGATGCCGGTATGGCTGGCACCGAGCCGGGGCAGCGCGGCGACCTCCTTCTCGACCGCGGCGGGGTCTTCCATGTGCCGGGTGATGTAGTGCTCGCGCAGCGTCGACAGCCCCACCGTCTTCTGTTCGATGGCGCGATCGATGAAGGCGGCGGCCTTGTCGCGGCGGGTCTGCTCGTCGAGCGCGTTGAAGCGCGTCGCCATGGCGGCGAGCTCGGCCTGCAGCGCGGCGACTTCGTTGCCGGCGCCGGTCTCCTTCAGCCCGCCGATGGCGCCCAGTACGGCCTCGGCCGTCGCGCCCCTCTGCAGGCCCGCGGCTTCGGCGATCAGGTCGAGCTGCGACTGCAGCGCCGTGGTGGTTGCCGCGCGCTCGGAATGCAGCGCCTCGACGGCCGCCACCAGGGCATCCTCGCTGGTGGTATCGGCGAGGCCGAGCTTGGCGCAGAGCTTCTGCAGCAGGTTCATGTCTTGCTCCGAGTGCAGCGAGGCCATGCCCCGCAGGTTGGGTTTGTTGACGAGGCTGGCGCGGGCGATGGCCTGCACCTCGTTGGTGACCTTGTCGTGCATCACCACCGGCGAGACGAAGCGGTAGGCGCGGTCGGCCATCAGGGCGCGGCCGGCCGGCGTCCAGTCGACGCGGCCATAGATGCCGTCGGCACGGTCCTCGAGCTCGGTGAACCAGCCGCGGGCCGGCGCCGGTTCGCCGCGCGGCGCGGCCACGTCGGTGGCGTGGTTCTCGTCG
Source organism: Devosia sp. (assembly GCA_041916695.1). Classification (GTDB taxonomy): domain Bacteria; phylum Pseudomonadota; class Alphaproteobacteria; order Rhizobiales; family Devosiaceae; genus Devosia_A. The sequence goes on from JAYRZA010000003.1 coordinate 28,929, forward strand.
AGCACCATGCCGCGCTCGAGAAGCAGCGACCGCGCGATGATCGCCTTGCGGTCCCTCACCAGGTACGGCCCGCGGCCATCGTGCGTGCGGATCTCGCCGCCCGCCGGCAGCAGCATGATCCAGTCGGGCACGGCGTCACCCTGCGGCAGCTCCTGCGCCGCGCACAGCGCCACCGCTTCGCCGGCATCGGCCTGGAGCGAGAGGGTGGAGACTTTTCCGGTTGCAGCTTGCCGCGTCATGGGCGACAAGATGCCCAAGCGACCGGGGGCGATAACCCCGGAAGGCTTTCCGGCCCGAAACGGCGCCCCGATGCGGGCACTATGGCCTCCCTCAAGGAGGCCTCCCCCAGATGCCGCAATTCTACCAGGGACTGGTCGATGCCCGCGGGCAGCCGATCGCCAAGGCGCTGCTCACCGAGGAGGTGGCGGCCGCGACGCTCTCGGGTGTGCGCCAGCCGCTGACCAGCTACCCCGGCGACGGCCTCAACCCCGTCCGCCTCGCCGCCATCCTCAGGGAAGCCGATGCCGGCGACCCGATCCGCATGCTCGAGCTCGCCGAGACCATCGAGGAGCGTGACCTTCACCTCGTCGGCGTACTCGGCACCCGCCGGCGCTCGGTCAGCCAGCTCGAGATCACCGTCGAGCCCGGCGACGACAGCGCCGAGGCCGAAGACAGCGCCCAGATCGTCCGCGACTGGCTGAAGCGCGACGAACTGACCGACGAGCTGTTCGACATGCTCGATGCCATCCACAAGGGCTACTCGTTCACCGAGATCCTCTGGGACACGTCCGAGGGCCAGTGGCAGCCCAGGCGGCTCGAATGGCGCGATCCGCGCTGGTTCGACTTCGAGCGGCACAACCTCACGACCCCTCAGCTGATCGGCGAGGCTGGCGAGCGCACGCCGCTGCCGGGGGGCAAGTTCATCTACGCCCAGATGAAGGCCAAGTCCGGCATCCCGCTGCGCGGCGGCCTCGCCCGCAACACCGCCTGGGCCTGGATGTTCAAGGCGTTCTCGAACCGCGACTGGTCGATCTTCGTCCAGAACTACGGCCAGCCGATCCGGGTCGGCAAATGGGGCCAGGGCGCGACCCCGGCCGACAAGGCCTCGCTCTACCGCGCCATCGCCAATATCGGTGGCGACATGGCGGCGATGATCCCGGCCTCGATGGAGATCGCGTTCGTCGAGAGCAAATCGGTGGGCGCCAGCTCGGACATGTACAAGGTCCGCGTCGACTTCATCGACCAGCAGGTGAGCAAGGCCGTGCTCGGCCAGACCGCCACCACCGACGCGGTCACCGGCGGGCTCGGTTCGGGCAAGGAGCACCGGCAGGTGCAGGAGGACATCGAGCGCGCCGACGCAAGGCAGATCGCCGCGGTGATCAACCGTGACCTGGTGCGGATCTGGATGCAGCTCGACGGCCGCGCCGGCCCGGCGCCGCGCATCCGCATCGGCCGGCCCGAGGTCAAGGACATCAAGGCCATGGCCGACACCGCCCGTGCGCTGAAGTTGAAGGTCAAGGCGCAGGAGGCCTACGATCTCGTCGGGTTCTCGAAGCCCGAGGCCGGCGACGAGGTGATCGACCTGGGCGGTGCCGATGCGCCGGCGCCCGGCCGACCGTCCCGTCCTGCGCCGAACCTCTCGCCTGGCCAACCAATCCCGTCCGACGAGTCCCGCCACGCCGAGCAGCTGCCGTCCGACGCCGAGCTCGCCGATCGGCGGCGCGAGCAGCTCGCCGCCGATGCCGCGACACTCGCCGGTCCGGCCACGCGGGCAGTGATCGAGCTGCTCGGCGCCATCGTCGCCGACCCCGCGCTGCGCGACCTCGAGGATCTGCGCAGCCGCCTCCTCGCGATGGCGCCCGACCTCGACAGCCGGGCGCTGGCCCGCGTCCTCCGCCAGGCTATCACCGTCGCCGAGCTGACCGGCCGGGCGGACCTGATCGATGCCTAAGCCGCAAGCCGTCGCCATCCGGTTTTCGGAAGCCATCGAGCATCTGCGCCGCCGGCTCAACCTCACCTCGGAGGAATGGCGGGCCATCTGGGTCGAGGCCGGCGGCGTTGCGGCCGAGGCGGCAAGCCGCGAGACCTCGCAGATGCATCGCGACGTGCTGAAGCTGGTCCTCGCCGCCGTCGAGGAGGGCACCACGCTCGAGCAGTTCCGCGAGGCCTACGCCCAGCTGGTCGCCGAGCACGAGTCCGAGTCCGCGCTGTTCACCGGCGGCGCGCGGGCGCAGCTGGCGTTCCGGCTCCACACCATGGAGGCCTATGCCGCCGGCCGCTGGGAGCAGGCGGAGCGTCTCGCCGCACTCAACCCCGAGGTCCGCTACTACTGGCGCTACATCACGGTGGGCGACCATCGGGTGCGGCCGCAGCACCGGGAATGGCAGGGCATCATTCTGCCGGTCGATCACTGGTTCTGGCGCACCCACTTCCCGCCCAACGGCTTCAACTGCCGCTGCCACCCGCAGCTGCTGACCGACCGCTACATGGGCCGCCGAGGCTGGACCGTCACCCCCGATACCGACCCGCGCCTCTCCATTCCGCCCGACCCTGGCTTCGAGGGCAATGTCGGCCTCGCCGGATCGCGCCTGGCACGGCTCAGGCGGCTGCCGGCGATCGTGCCCGCCATCTGATCAAGGCGGCCTGAGGCCAGGCGGTTGCGGCGGTTGCTCAGGCCGGAGCCGCCTCGGGGCGGGAAGGCCCTTTAAAACCGCTTTAGTGTGCATTCGCGCTGGACCGGAGGTCGGTGGGCGGGACTCGTGTCGGCAATCCGGCTCGAAGCGGGCACTCGCACCCCTCGCCCGAGGTTAGGGCGTGGGGGTTGTTGCCGACGCTCACCGCCACCACCTCTGGGGATGGCATGGATACTCCGATACTGCGGGCTGCGAGCTTGTTGGCGTTGTGCTTCTCGGTGACACTGAGTGGGTGCGGCCCTTTGACTCCGCCAAAAGACCCGCTGGTCCGCAAGCTCATCTCAGTGGTCAAAGACGATTACAAGCTCCATGAGCTGCTGGAAGAGCGTGAGACTTTGGCGCTGGAGCCGACAGTCAAAGGGTTGGAAAGCGAGGGGTTTCGTGAGAACTTCGCCGTACTCCCTGATGTCGACTATCAGTTCTGCGGAACCATTCAGGTCCCGATTGCTGGCACTGCTCGGGGGACAGCACCCGAAGACCGGGCTTCCTACGTTCTGGACCGCACCGACTACTCAGTCGCACTTGACGTCGATGAAACATGCCGCGTGGTTCGCGTGAGAGGCTGGAAAAAGATGCCAAACTCATTCTAGTCGCTACAGCCCCACAAGAGCTAGGGGGTAGGGTTGATTGCCCTTTGGCGAAACAAAAACCAGGCGGCCAAGCCGAGTGTAGTTAGCTCCGACAGCAGAGATGGCAAGGTGAGCGGGAACAATGCCAGTTGTCCCCATTTGAAGCCCCACGTCCAGTGCCAGGCCCACGTCAATAGGCTGGTAAGGGGTTCTCTCTCGCACCTAATGTAGATGATGATGTCACTGCTATAATGGCAGCCCTTGCCGAACAGCTCCCCGCTAGGGAGAGGCGCAACGAAAAGCTGCGCCCAGCTCCCAAGCAAGCCCGCGGTGATGGTGACCGCAAGGGCGAGTGCGCCGATGACGTCGATTATCCGCATGGCTCCAATAAGATCGCAGAATAACCTTTTCGTCTATGGGCAGCCCCATTTCGAAGCGGAAACGGTCGAGACAGAGGCCAGCAGTAGGCACCAGCCGCGTAGTGGCAGCCGCTTCAACGCTTCGAATTGTGCAACCGGCTGGCACCGCCCCCAATGATGGAAGTGGGTCTAGGAGCCCCGCGCGGGGTCGATATCAAGCCACGCCATTAGGCAGAGAAAGACGATCATGCCTAGGGCGACTCTTCCCCTCGTATTCCCCTTCGAGTGCTTGTGCGATCGAGCCACCAGTTGTCGCTCAGTCGGGCGCAGGAACGAAGGGCATCCGGGTGAATCGGTCCTTCCTGGTGGGGCAACCCTCCGGTCCCGCCGGGGCAGACAGGTCTGCGCCTATGTAGGAGCCGCCAGGGGGTGGCGGGCAGATGGTAGCGGCGGAGACCCCATCGACACCCATCCCCTTCGGCGGCGTGTCCGAATAGTAGTAAGCGCCCTCATAGAAGTCGTCGTGCAGGTCGCAGCCTACCCCGGGGCTGCAGAGTGTGGCTCCGCTGATGTTGACGTACCTGAACACGACGTCGCCAATAAACTCCGCATGGCTCAAGTTCGCGCCAGTAAAGTCCACATAATCCGCCGCAGTTCCGGAGAAGACCGCCGCCGCAAGATCGGTACCCCTGAACGAGACGCCCTGCATGTATCCTCGGACGAACGCCGCCCCCTGCAGCGATGCGCCCCCAAAGTTGACCCCGATGAAATAAACGTCCTCGAAGTGGCTCTGGCGGAGGTCTGCTCCACCGAAGTCCGAGTTCAGGATATCGCCAGTTTGTGGCGGGCCGTCGAGAAGGAGGTATCTGTCCATGCCAACGTCCTCACGGATCGGCGGACCAATGAGTTTGAGACCTCGCAGATCTATAGGTTCACAGGAAGAGGCCACGTCGGCATCGTCCTCAATTCTCGGACAGCCGAGCTTTGCGCCGACAATCGGCTGGCCAAGATCGAACAGGGTGGAAAGCGCATACCCCTTGCCGGTGGAACCTCGCCCAGGAAGAGAAAGGATCTGCCACGCCGAGGCTATGCGCTGCTCCTGCAGGGCCTGTTCAGTCAGCTGCGTTTGACGTCGCGTGTCCTCGAATGCCCAGATCGCATAGGGAATGGCCACGAGCGAAAGCAGCCCTGTGACCACCTGGAGAAACTGAAGCGTCCCTACCCGCGACAGGAGACGACGGATTCTCGAACCGATGGATACGGCCGTCCCATTTCCGACTGCGACGTACCGGCCACGCGCGTCGCGAGGACGAGGGGACGCCGACTCCTTACCCCCTGCGGAACCCGCCATGCTGCCCCCAGTTCCCTACATGGCGCAATCGTAGGGCGCCACCGGTGCCTGCTGTCAAGCGGGGGGGCGGTGTACCGGTTGTGCGCAGAGCGGACCGGCCCCAATGGCTGGTTCTGGGCCCGAAGCGGTCCTTTGCTAATTCCCGCGCCCGATCGTAGAGGTGTGGGCGTGGACCCCGCCGCTGCTGATTGATATATCTCGGCCAGACACGGTAAGTCAGAACGCAATTGCTGGCGAGGAAATCACAGGGTTGTCCAGTCGACTTCGAACACTTCAAAAGGAGGCGACGCTTGCGACTGAGTAATGCGCTCTTGTCCGTGTTGATGGTTGCGCTGATGCCCTACGCTGCTCGCGGGCAAGATGGATCTGGATGGCCCACTGAAGCATTGATTTCCCAAATCTCGACACTCGTAGGCGGGAAAATCGAGGTTCAACCGGGCAATGGGCTTCCACCCAACCTACTGATCGATCCGACGGAAGAGCAGGCATGCTTCTTCCGTCCCGGAGACAGCGTACGGTACGTGCAGCATGGCGACGCGGGAACAGCTATCCTGATTGGGGACGACAGGAACACTCACACCATTCAGTTCTACTATCCGGTCGTCACGGTGAGCGGGAACGAAAAGGCTCCGGAATTCTATCACGGGATTTTTCGCTATCTGTTCCCCCATTGGGCAGGCGCGGGAGAGTGGCCAATGAAGTCGCTGGGCGACTCATGGACCGCAACCGGACAGGCGATGGTCGATCCAACGATCAGCATCGACCAAACGATCGCGCGCCATACCGAAGGAAAGGTTCGCCTGGCGACGAACGGGGTTCCACCAGACGTGGCCTGGCTTCGCGTCACTGCCAGAACGGAATGCGAGAAGATCTCGCCTTATCTTCTCGCTTCGCCACGTGAGCCCCTCAAGACCAAGGAATTCTACCGCCCGAGCAGTCAGGCGCAGCTCCTCCTGACCTACATTCACCCTGTGCCGGTCGATGTATCAGCGACGCCGTTCCTGCTCGGTTCATCGAGCTCAGTTCGAAAGGGTGCGCTCAGCACCAGGGTCACCTTCGAGTATCCGGACGTGGAGTTCGACACCGCCGACTGGGTAGACCGACAGGCCACGGGCAAGCGATATGCATCCACGAGCGCGGCCATAAAGGAGTTCTGGGGCTATCAGGACATGCATCTCCATCTCATCAGAGAGCCGGCGATCCCCATCACGATCGATGGGTCGCCGGGGCTTGCTGTGATCGAGAAGCTGAACTCATGGGCACGCAACCCGCCGAAGGGCCCCGTCAGGGTAGAACCATTCGACGTCGAGGCCGTGTTTTTCAGCGCGTCGCCCCAGGACCGGCCATCCGTCACAGCCCCAGACATCACCTTCGGCGATGGCGATGCCGTTCTGTTCAACCAGGGGCCACCAGCGGTGGACGTTTCGGACACACCAGTCTACCTGGGACGAATGCACCTCTATTATCCCGGCCACAGCGGCGACAAGCCTGGCTACTACGCCGTCGAACCTGAGGGGCTTGGCCTCTCCCTTCACGATCGCCAGAGTTCGGCGGAGACGCGGATCGACCTTTCGCAGTGGGTGTCATCCAATGGTGTAGAAAGCGCGAGTATTGGTGGCCACCTGATGACCGATCCGGTCATCGGTTTTGAGTTCAAAGGAAAGTCTCACGCACTAGTTCTCGAAAGCATCACGCTCGACCGCGAAGTGGCGGGCCGCGTGATGTCTATGACCAGCCATCTTTTTGCTGAGAAGTAAGGCACACTGGTTCCGAGCGTCGGCTATCGAGCGCGCAGGGCTGGCCGCAATCGGCGTACCTGGCCTCGCCGGAGCAACAGACCTGAGACTCACTTGATCTCCAATTTCTGCCCCGCCTTGATCTTATTTTTTAGCGTTTCAACGTTGGTCTTCGTTGACCGCGCTTCCATCAATTTTGCGATGGCGTAGGCAGCAAGACCAACTGACAAAGCCGCGAGCCCCCCATCTGTGAGGGAAACGACCTTATTGTTGGCTAGGGCTATGATTACCCCGCCGGCGTAAGGAACAAGCCCCAAAGCAGCCCCACCTGCGAAGAACACCCATTCCATGGCCATGTTCTTGCCACCGCTCGCCAGCGCTTCCAGTTGGTCCACCCGAATTGAGAAGTACTCCTCGTCATCCGGAATGACGATCGACCAGGCGCGCCGGTTCAATTGCAGGCCCCTTCTGGGGCGGCCAGCACCATTCTTTCCGGATGGCTCGGGCCCTCCGACGCCAGTCGTTGTCCCGTCTGTGGCCGACGGTGTCGTGCCCGAATTACTGGTCGGCACTTCCGCCATCCGGGGTGCTTGGCATAGGCGGCGCAAACATCATCGCCATTTGTCGATCTATTAGGTCGCGCATAGCTATCGCGTCTTCGAAGGACATGAAGATCGAACAGCGAAAGCTCGACGGCGCGTCTGGTCTGTGTTGCTCGCCGAACGCAAAACGCATGCCATTCAGCAGGTTGGTCGCAATTATCCTGTTTACATAGAACGCAGGGTTGGACCTTGCAGCATCTATCTCCTCTTCCGGTATGGGGAGAGCAGTTGGCTCTGCTGAGCCTTCTCTGTCGGTTGGCCGGCCGTCTTCTGGTTTGTTCGTCATCGTTCGTATTCCCAAGCGTGAAATTTGCGAACGATGCACGGATTCCGACCTCCATGGGAGTCATTTCAGACTCCCAAAGCTGTGCTGCGCCACTTGGTGCGTTTGATACATAAGGCCGGAAGTACCCCATCTCGGCCTCTGTTGTCGTTCTGCTCGTCGGACGGAGCTTTCAGATCGAGGGGACCCACTAGTCGCTCGACTCGACCACAGTACTACCCGCCCCATCGATCTGGTAACTGACCGTAACCACCTGCACCCCGCTGATGGCGTCGTCCCTGATCGCCTCGATTGCCACCACTTTCCAGCCCCGGGGGAAGCGTGGGGGCGCACCGGAATGCATGGCCTTCAGCATGAGATTGGCGAGGACTTGCCCGCCCAATGAGTTGACATCCAACTGAATAAGCGCAGGAAGGTGCCTTATCGCCACAATGACCGGGCCTCCCGATGAATGCTCGAATGTTGCACGAAACTGATATCGGGTCGAGCGCCTCAGAGTCGGCATTGTTTGCGTCGATCTGGAATTGGGATAGGGATCGAGTAGATTTGGAAAGAGGGGATTTGAAATTGAACGATTTAGAGAAGGCCGTGGTCGGCGTCTACCAGAAGGGCGTCGGTGGTCGCTTGGAGTACTATGGAGAGAGCTACTTCTTGGACGACCTTGGCGCAATTCCGTTGCCAGGTGTGCGAACTCGGAAAGGCAATCGTTGGCCCCACTGGTGCAACCGCGGCCGGTGCGCTGACCTCGTTGGGTACCGGCGTGGGCGTTGCCGCCGCTGTTCTTGCCGGCGCCTACTTCGCTATGCAGAAACTCCAGGAACTCAAGCCCTTGTCAGACCAACTTAGGGCCTCAGAGGTGGAATACGCCGGTGACTTCCGCTTTGGCATCCACAACTACTTCGAGCGGCATCCTTAGTGTCGCAGCCAGGCAGGAGCGACCACTGCGAAGACCGCAGCACCCGCTCCATTCTCGCCACCGCTCACCCATCGATGCCTCCCCTCAGCCGCGCGCCGAGCGGGCCGTTCCACCAGCCCAGTTCGGGCTCGGGCACATAGTCCTCGGGGATGTCGCGGTAGCGCGCGGCAGGCAGGTCCGCCCGCCGCGCGTCCACCACCGGCACGTAGCCATACTCCGCCCAGGCCTGCCGGCTGGCATAGTCGGCCAGCGCCAGCGCAATCGCGAAGTCGCCGTGCCGCTTGTGGCCGCGCTTGCCGCCATCCGCTTTCTCGTTGACGCGGATCTCCGACACCATCGGAATGCCGCCCACCACCTTGACGGCCCTGAGGTCCGAGGCGTGGTCGGCGTCCCTCGCGAGCGCGATCGCGTCGTCCTCGAACCGCACCTTGAGCGGCGGCATCTCGAACCGGTACCAGTCGCGGCTGAGCTTGATCGCCCGGATCAGCCCGGTGGCATTGTGCGTCGCGTCCCACAGGCCGAACAGCCGCCCCGTGTCCTCGGCCACCGTCCAGCCCATGCCGGTGGCGTCGAACGCCGCGCCGACGAGCCGCGGCGCTGCCCCGAGGATGTCGCGGACGATCGCCTTCTGCTCGTCCCCGGGCACGTTGCGCATCTCGACCGTCAGCGCCGACCGTCGCCTGAGCGTCTGCTCGATCGCCAGTAGCTCGGCGACCGACAGGTCGGCCACCCGGGCGAAGTCGAACCCAAGCGCGTGCTGCAGCGCCGGGTCGAGCCGCTGCAACACCGCCTCGAGCTCCTGCCGGAAAGGCCGCATCAGGTCGGATCGGGCTCCGGGCGGCAGGTGCAGGTAGTCCGCCGGCAGCTCGAGCCTGAGGATCGGCGCCTCCGCCTGGGTGAGCGTCATGCGCGCCTCGATCAGCGGACTGCTCAGCCAGGCGCCGCTGCCCTGGCTCGGGATGCAGAACAGCTCCTCGTCGGCGCCGTCGCCATAGAAGTCGATCAGCTCCTGCCGCCAGGCCGCCTCGGCCTCGGGCGACCATTGCTTGCCGCGCACGAGGCAGATGCGCTGGTAGAGCCCGGCCCGCAGCGCGTCGTCGAGGTCGATCCTCAAGTGCTTGTAAGGCTTGCGCCCGCCCAGCACGTCCTGCACCAGCACGTTGAACGGGTTCTCGGTGCCGTCATGGGTCGAGCAGACGATCACCTGGCCGCCCCACATCAGGAAGGCGAGCGCCGCCTTCAGGAGTTCGTCGAGGTTCTCGACGAAGGCCGCCTCGTCGATGATCACCACGCCCTGCTTGCCGCGCAGCGATCGCGGCGCCGACGACAGCGCCATGATCTCGAAGCCCGAGGCGAAGCCGATGCGAAACGCCTTGATCGCCCCGGTGCCGTCGCCGGCATCGTCGAACAGCGTCTCCTCGGCCTCGAGCGCGGCCATGCCGATCGCCCGGGCCCACATGCCGCAGGCGTCGATGAACTCGCGGGTCATCTCCTGGCTGTAGGAGATGTACATCACGTCCTGCCCGCCGGCCTTCTTCTCCCGGCCGGCCTTCAGCACCGCATAGGCCGCGAGCCCCCAGGTGAGCCCGATACGGCGGCTCTTCTCGATCACCAGCACGTTGGTGCCGGCCGACTCGAGCAGCGACAGCGTCAGCCCCTGATATGGCAGCAGCACCTTGGGCAGGCTGGTCGCCGTCACCGTGCCGATGCCGGCGATCGTCGCCGTCGAGGCGCGTCGGATCTCCGCCCACTGTTCCCTGGTGAACTGCTGGCTCATGCCGCCTGCCGCCCGGATCGGAACACCGCCTCGCCGACCGCCAGCCGCCACAGCCAGTAGAACATCACCGCACCCTCGAGCCCGGGCTCGGCGCGGAAGGCGAGCCGCGCCTTGACCAGCTCGCGCCGGGCGCTGGCGCCGACCAGGCGCCAGCAGCCGCGGCAGAGGCCGAAGCCCGGCCGGAACTCCCCGGCGATCGTCGCGATCACCGGTTCGGCGACCGGCCGCCCGCAGCAGGCACAGCGGATCATGCGGCGGCCCTTCCCGGCGCCTCGACGCCGAGGATCTCCGCCTTCACCTGCTCGATGAAGTCGGCGGTGAGCCCCTTGGCCTTGGCCACCTTCTCGACGGCGTCGCCGACCTTGCCGGCGAACTCCGCCTCGACCTTCTGCCGCCGGCTCGACGAGATGTTCTGCGCCTGCGCGGCCGATCGCAGCGCGTCGGCGAGGCCCTTGGCTTCCTTCGGCGCAAACCCCGCCTCGCCGCCGGCGGTGATCAGCTCGAACACCAGCGTCTTGATCGCCTCGGCCGCGAGGATGGTCAGGTTGTCGCTCGATTGCGCGTCGAAGCTCTCCGCCAGCGCGTTCGAGATCTCGCGCGTGGTGTCCATCCGGCGCGTCAGGGTCGCCTGCATCACCGAGTAGCGGTTGAACGCCGATGGGCTGGGGATGGCGAACTCGAGCTCGCCGCGATGCTCCATCTGCAGCGCCTGCAGCCTCGAGAAGAACTCGGCATAGATGTCCTTCTGCGTCCGCTTCATGCCGCGCAGTTCATCATTGGCCCAGGCGACGATATGGTCGGCCTCGGGCGGCAGCTTCTGGATGGCGAACAGCTGGCCGCGTCCGGCCATGTCAGAACTCCGGGCTCGGGCGGGCCACGCCGTCGATCACCTCGCGGCGCTCCACATGCGCGAGTCCCAGCCTGGTGATCCCGGCGACCATGACCGAACCCTGCGTGACGTTGACGACGGCGCCCAGTTCCTCGAGCTTCATCAGTTGCGTGCGCAGCCACTCGCGGCTCCGCTTGTGGCCGAAGCTGTCGAGTTCGGCAGAAAGGATCACCTCGTTGAGCCGGCCGTCGACCTGCTTGCAGAGGGCCTTGAGGACGACGAGGCGCGCATCGGCGACCATGTGATCGAGGTAGCTCATCGGGGTCATCTCTTCGCCTGGTCGAGCAGAAAGTTCTCGATCCGGTGGGCGGTGCGCTCCACCGCCTGCAGGCTCTCGGCCACCACGTTGATCGAGCCGGTCAGTTCGGTCACCTTGAGGTCGAGCGCATGCACCGTGTCCTTGTCGGGCATCTGCGAGAGCGCGTTCTCGAGCAGCTGCACTTTGGTGCCGAGCGTGCCGACAGTGGCCTGCAGCGCGGTGATCTCGGCGGCATTGATCTTGCTGCGGCTGGTCAGCCAGGCATAGACCGCCGTGCCGATCGCGATCAGCGACGAGCCCAGCGCCGCGAAGTTGCGAAGCGCGTCCACGTCCATCAGCCGATCCCGTTCCGGGCCATCTATTCGCCCTTCCTGAACGTGCCGCCGCGCATCAGTTCGAGCACCGTGTGCCCGCCCATGTGCAGCGCCAGGTACGCTCCGGTCAGCGTCATCAGGATGGTGAGGTCGGGCACCGGCAGGGCCGCCCCGCCCAGCAGCCGCACCCCGGCGTTGACCAGGTGCACCAGCACCAGCGACCAGGCCCAGGCGCCCATCAGGAAATACTGCCAGAGCCAGAGCCAGTTCGCCGCGGGTCCGCCCTCCTTGATCTGCGCCTCGAGCAGCGCGTTGGCCATGCGCTGGCTCTCGTTCGCCGCCCGCCACAGCTCCGCCTCGGCGAGCAATTGCTGGGCGATCGCGCCCTCGGCCCAGCGCACCAGCCCTTCGGCCCGCTCCGGGTCCTCTGCCTTCACCTCGGTGATGCGCTTCTCGATGGCCGCCGGCTCCGGCGCCACCCCGAAGGCCTGCCCCAGCGCCTCGAGCGCGGCCTTGGCCAGATCGCCCATCTCCGCGCCGAAGCGCTTGCCGATGAGGCCCGACAGCGCGTTGCCGCCGAGACCCAGGAGGATGCCCTCGAGCCCGCCCATCACGCACCTCCCTCGATCCTGCTGACCGACTTCAGCACCATCTCGTCGGCCGACTTCTCGGCTTCGAACAGCAGCGCCGCCGAGACCCGCGCGCTCCTGAAACCCCTGAGGATCAACCAGGCCGCCACCCCCACCAGCACCGCGCCCAGGCCGAACAGCAGCAGGTCCGCCCAGGGGAAGGCGACCTGGTCGACCACCATGCCGCCGCCACCCGCAACGAGGCCGCCGCCGCCGCTCCGCGCCCCCTTGGCCATGTCGAGGGCCGCCCGCTCCTCGATCGCCTGGGCCTCGTCGACGAGCACGGCCCGCTTGCGCTCGGCCGGCATCGGCGCCGGCTCCTGGCCGGAGCGCGTCCATTCCTGCAGGGCGATCTTCGCCCATTGATCCCGGCTCCGGTAGTGCTTGACCCCGGCGCGAAGGAAGCTGCGCTCGAACGCCGCGACCTTGCCCTCGAGCCCCACCGCCGCGAGTGTCGCGGGGATGGCGCGGGCTTCCGCGCCCTTGAGCTCGAGGAACAGCCAGGCGTAGTTGGCCTCGTCCGAGCCGGGGTCGAGCCTGTTGCGCGTGCAGTAGGCCTCGAAGGCCCGCCGGCGCGGCCCGGTCCACTGCATCCAGCCCCAGCCGCCGCGCGAGCCCTTCACGGTCGGGCTGGTTTCCTGCAGCGTCGTGAAGCCGTTGCACTCGTGCCCGGCATTGCCGACGATGGCGAAACAGTCCTCGTGCCGGAGCGGGAAATCGCCCCGGAGCTTCGCAACGATGGCGGAACTCTTCGACCTGAAGGTATCGACGGCGTTCACTTGTGGCCCCTTGCGCAATGCAGTCGCTTGAGGTCCAATGTGCCGCTCCACCAAATCCAGATAACCCCGGAAGCGTTTCCGTGATCCTCCGCTCTTATTCGCTTGCGGAGGATATGCATTTGAGGGACCGACGGCTTTCGCGCTATACTTCACGCATGGACTGGGTCGCGTTCACTAGAGACAATTGGGCTGTCATCGCGCAGGCACCTTGGGCGTTTGTGACTTGCGCCGTGCTGTTTTTGGGGATCGGCATGGCCCTGCAAAGCTGGCTGCACTCTGGCGCCACATCTGCAAAAGACGAGCGACTTCAGCTTGCGGATGACAGAATAGCTGAGTACGAGCGAAAGCTGCGTGTCGCCTCTCCCGACGAAGCAGTTGCTCGCCTAGCCAAGCTGGAGGCGGACGTAGCATCCTTCCGCCCATACAGCCTGAGTGCCGATCAAGTGGCGCGGCTGACGAGGGTGATTGCGCGAGAGCAGCATGGCATCGCGATCTCTCGAGATAACTCAAGCGTCGACGCAGACGTCATCCACCGGCAGGTGGCCACGGTCTTCGCGAATGCAGGTTGGGCCACAGTCGAAAGCGTCATTCTCGGGCTAAAGAGGCCACCGATCTGCGGGCTGACGTTGGTCAAGGCCCCTGGAGGAAGCACATCAGAGTTGGAACTCCTCCGTGAGGCACTGGAGGCAGCCGACCTTGAGTGGGTGGAAACAGAGGTGGAGGGTAACCAGCTCCCCGTTCACCAGCTCGTCTTTTCCTCGCGGCGGAATCGCTAGACAGGCCCTCGGATCGCAACTTCCGCCTCGAACACTGGGGCACCTCGTCGCGACTGTTCTCTGTTGGCTCGAGTCCGGCGGCGCTCGGTCAGAACAGGTCGCCCTGGTCCTCGTCGCGGTCGCCACGCATCCGCCGCCGCCAGTTCCGCACGGTCCGCTCCGTTACACCCATCCGCAGCGCGCGCTGCGACAGGCTTCCGGGTTGTCTGAGTTCCTCCCGCCACCGCTCCGCCTTCTGCGTCGCCTGCGCCAGCGGCACCTCGACGCGCGACTGGTGGTTCGAGCGGAAATGCGCGCAGATCCGGTTCGCCGCCTCGAGCCCGACGATCTCGGCCAGCCAGTGCCGGGCCGTCACCCGCCGCGGCAAAAAGATCGTCGAGCCGCCCCGGGCCCGCACCAGCGCCCACATCGCCTCGGTCCCGGCGACGTCCGCGATCTCTTCGAGCACCAGCGGCAGGCCCTGGATCATCGTCAGGGCCTGATGCCGCGGATGACGAACGTCATGGTGGTGAAGCCATCGGCGGCCCGGTTGCGATAGACGAACCGGGCCGTCAGCCCGTCACCCTTCGTCCGCCACACGCCCGACGAGCCCATCAGCCGGTAGCCGTCGCTGAGCAGCGCGGCATGCTGGTCCACCAGCTGTCCCGCGATCGCCGCGACCTTTTCCTCCGGGACCCTCACCCGCCACGACCTCCTCATGTCCGCTGCTCCCTGATCCGCTGGCCCAGCCCCTGCATCAGTGCCCGCCGGTCGACCGGCTCGCCGAGCCGCCACGCCGACCATCCGGCCGCCTCCGGGTCGTTCAGCACCTCGCCCCTGTCGAACCCCAGCAGCCGTCCCTGGGCCTCGAGCACCGCGTCTTCCGGCTCGTCGTGCTCGCCCCACTCAACGCCGGCCTGTCGCGCAAGCCAGGCCTTCAGGGCCTCGATCACGCGGCGCGCATCGGCCGGATCGCGGAGGAACCGGGTGTGCTGGATCCCGGTCTGCCGCTCGAGAAAGCCCAGCATCGCCGCGTCGGTCCGCACCCGCACCACGCCCAGGTGGTAGCCCGAGATCCACAGTGCCTGCAGCTTGCCCGAATAGGGGCCGGCGAGCTTCCGCTGTGCTGCCGCGCCGGAGCCGCGCACCTCACGCTGCAGCGCCTGCATCACCTTGACCTGCTCGCCGACGCTCATTTCCCGCAGCGAGCGCTTGCCCACCTCGCGGGCGTAGAAGTCCCGCGCCGTATCGTCGTCGAGCCCGAGTTCCTTGCGCAGCCCGTATATCGCCTGATGGGTGCTGCTCATCTGTCGCCTGCCGTCCCGCTCAATTGTCCCCTCCATCATCGAGCAGCGCCGCGAACAGCCGGTCGTCGGCCACAGCCGACAGCAGTGCGTTGACCAGCTGCCGCACGGTCTGGCCGCGCTTTTGCGCCTCGGCGCGCAGGCGCGCCCGCTGCGCGGCGGTCAGCCGGTCGGTGTAGATCTGGCTCGAGGCATGCCGCCGCACCGTCCGCGCATGGCGGATCAGGTTGCCCACAGCACTGGGATTGACGCCGATCTCCGCCGCGATCTGCCGATGCGACAGGCCGCGTCGCTGCAGCGCCCAGGCGGCGTCCGATTTGCTGGGATAGCCGAGGACCGGGTGCACGTTGCTCACTGGACCGTCCCCGCGAACCAGATATCCCGCGGCGTCCAGTCGGGCTCGGTGACGACAATGCACTCGCCGGCCAAAGGCAGGGCGTCCATCGCCGCCTGCACCTTGCTCCGCAGCACCAGGTAGCTCTGCGATTTGCTGGTTACCCAGCCCAGCCCGTCCATGCGTAGCCAGCGCCCGTCCGGATGCCTCAGCCGCACCCACTTGCTTTCCCGCTCGACCGGGCCGGCCCGCCGTGCCCGCGCCGCCGGCACCGGCTTTCGGAGCGGCCGCTTGACCGGATCGAGCGCCGGCGCCAGCGAGCGGCCGGCAGCTTCGTCGCGCAGCCGCTCGAGCCGCGCCGCCCGATCCTCGACGCCTGGCTCCGCCGGCCGCACTTCGGTTCGCAGCGCCTCGATCAGGGCCGGGGAACGCGGCGCGCCATCCGTCGTGCTGATCGTGTAACCCGCCCCGCCCAGCACCGGCCCCTCCCGCTCCTCCCCCGCCTGCGGGGGGACGATTACGGGTCCTGGCGCGTCGCGGCCCGGCTCGACCCAGCCACCAGCGGTCAGCACCGAGGGGATGGCGTCAATATCGGCCCCCACCTCCGTCACCGGCACCGGCGCGTTGCGTCCCGCCGATACCGTCAGTCCCTGCCGCTTGGCTTCGGCATAGATCGTGCTGCGCGCCGCGCCGAAGCGTTGCATCAGCTCGTCGACGGTTTCCCTGCCGACATGGTCCTGGAGCTCCCGCCGCAACTCTGCCTGCAGAGCCGTCTTGGCGCTGAGCAGATCGATGTTGTGGCGCCGTGCCGCTATCCGCACCGCGCCGGGCGTGCAGCCGAACCGCTCGGCCAGCTCTGCCGCCACCAGGTCCGGTGCCAGCCGCCGCAGCTCGTCGATGTCGATCTTCCCCAGGTACTGCTCCCGGCCCAGCACCAGGCCGTGCCGATGCGCCAGCCGGTAGAGCTGAGACTCGCTGAGCCCCACTTGGCGCGCCAGCTCCGGCACCGGCATCGTCCCCGCCAGTTCCCGCACCCGCGGCAATGCGGCGGCGCTCCGGCTGTTCCCACGGGTGGGGCCCGCCTTCTCCTCCCCGGCCGAGGCGGCGGCCTCCCCCACCGCGTCCGGTTCCGCCGCCAGTTCCAGCAGCGCCTCGGCAAAGAGCCGCACCGCCTGCCTCAACTTGCCCGCGGCGGGGTCGCTGAGGGTCGCGAACAGGTTCATCTGGTCCCTCCCAACTGCCCGAAGTCCAGCCCGAGCACGATCGCGCCCATCGCCACCAGGAGGGCGAAGGCGACGAACGCGGCAAGCCGCACCATCAGCGGCTGCGGCTTCCTCCGGTGCCCGGGCGGGGGGCGACCGAAGGGGTGCGCGCTCATCGTCCGTCCCTTTCCACTGCCGCCGCCAAATGCCGGATGGTCTCGGCCGTCAGGCCCTCGATCACCAGCGGCGCCTCGCGGAACGAGCGCGCCTCCAGCCTGAGCGCCCAGCTCCAGTTGCCGGAGCCGTCCTCTCCGCCCAGCAGCACGGCCTTCTGGCCATGCGCGCTGTAGCCGACATTGATCTCGACGAGCCTGGTCATGCGGGTACCGCTCATCCCCGCCTCCTATGCCCTGGCTTCGGCGGAGATCTCCGCCTCGTACGGCTCGACAATGAAGTCCTCGCCGGCCGAGCCCACGGACACGCCGGCGACCGTCCGTGCGACGTCCGGCTCGCGCTGCATCGCCTCCTTGTCGACTTCCTCCTTGGTGCGCAGGAACCGCATCAGCCCCAGCTTCTTCAGCCGTTCGATCACGTCCTCGACCTTGCTGAGCCGCACCGAGGGCGGCCGCAACCGCCACTTCAGCACGCCCGTCCCCAGGTCGACCGTCTTGGACCTGTCCCCGCCGGTGAGCACATGGCGGTTGGCCTCGGCCCACATCTTCAGCCCCTCGGTCTTCTCCTCGAGGGCAGCCTTGTGCGACGCGGCGTCGGTCTCGCCCTTCTGCTTGATGCGCGCGAGCTCGTCGTTCATATCCGCTTCGATCCGGGTGACGTGGCGGGCAAGTTCGCCGATCGCCCGGACCGTCGCGGCGGCCTCTTCCCGGCTCTGTGGCACGGGTAGGTTGGCGCCAAACACCTTGGCCTTAGCCATGGGGAAACTCCTTCTCGAAGCGGTTGATGAGGATGTTGAAGGCGTCTTCAAACGCCTCCTTTGCGGCGTCGAATGCGGCCGCCGGTGCCGGCTGGTCGTGCTGGCGCGGTCGGACCGATTCAGGCGATGCCGCCTTCAGGGCCCGCTCGGCCTTCGCCAGCGCGTCCCATCGGTCGACGGCGATCTGCAGCTTCGTCGCGAGCGTCGCCGACAGCGGGGCAGTCGCCCCGGCCAGTGCAGCGAGCGCCGCCGCCTGGCCTCTCGCCATGAGTTCCGTGAGCGCGCTCCGCCCGTCCTCCGAGAGCAGGTGCACCGGCCCGCGCGGCACGATGGTCACCTCGAACTCGAGTTCGATCTCGGCCGGTGCCGCCGTCTTCGGCAGCGCACTCATCGCTTGCCGCCTTCCGGCCGCGCCCGCCGCACATCGGCGAGGATCACCACGTTGGGGCGCGCCATGTCCTTGAGGTACCGTGGCCGCTCCGGCGGGGGCACGAAGACCCCTTCGAACACCGCCGGCTGCGCCTCGCGCGGCGGCTTCAGCCGGCCCTCGGCCCCGATCGCCCTCAGTACGCCATGCGCCGCCTCGAGCGCGGCTGCGCCGGTCTCGAGCTCGGCGACCGTCAGGTCTCGCAGCGCCCCGAGTTCGGTCAGCACCGCGTCCAGCCCGTCGACCAGCGCGTCCGCCATGCCGTCGTCGAGCACCCGGCCCCGGCCGAGGTGGGTGACCATGCGCATCTTCTGCAGCAGGACGCCGAGCTTGTTCGTCCTCTGCCCGATCACTGTCGTGCCCGTGATCGCGGGGCCGTCCGTATCAATTGGCATGGCCGTCCTCCTTCTTGCGGAAATGCACGCAACCCCTGCAGGCCCGGAACATCCGGGCCCGCAGCGAGCTGGTCTGCGCGCGGGGTTTGTCCTGCCAGTCGAGGCAGGTCTTGCGGTCCATCGTCCCCACGATCGGGCACTCGACCTGGGCGCCGAGCAGCGCGCCGCGGGTCATCTCGGCCACCTTGCCGAGGTCGCCGGTATACTTGTGGTTGATCGCGAGGCTGACGGCGGCGCCCGAGTAGCCGATCGCCGCACCGGTGGCCTTGAGGCCGTCGCGATCCGCCCGCTCCGCGAGTGCGAGCACCCAGTCCGGCGGGTCGTCACCGTACGCCGCCCGTGCCTTTTCGAGGAACGAACGCTCGTCGCCGGCCCGGGTTCGGCGTTCCGGCCCGCGCTTCACGTGGCGTCCTCCTCGATCAGCACCGGCGCCAGCACTTCGCCTCGGTTGCGGTCGATGACCACGGCCCTCGCGCGGCTGATCATCGGCGCCAGCGGCCCGGTGTTCATGCGTCGTTGCAGACGGTAGAGCGCCGGCCGGTGGTGCGCCGCCGGGCGGACGACGATCAGGTAGCCTGCCGCGACGAGAAGCTTCAGGAAGTCCTTCGCGGCCCCGATGCCCACCGGCACCGCCGGGGTCGAGGCGAGCAGCGCCAGCTGCCGGGCGTCGATTCCCGCCGCCGCCTGGCTGCCGCGCAGGATGTTCCACATCTGCTGCCGGCCGAGGCCATAGAGGCCCGGGCTGCCGTCGCGGCGCAGCGACGGGGCGGGACCCCCCGTCTGGATCAATCGATAGGTGCGGGCCCTCGAAACGATCGTCGGCCGCCAGGTCGAAGAAACCTCCCGCCAGTCGGCGGGCTCGACATAGCCGCCGCGCACGAGACGCCGGACAAAGTCGCCGACGCTGTCGTCATGGGCAGCGGTCTGCTGGGCCACCTCCTGGATGGTGAACGCCTCGCCGCGGCCGGCAAACCCCTTGATGACGGTCCAGTAGTGCTCGATGCCGACAAGGCGGCCGGGATATCCCATGGTCGGTGCCATCGTCAGCCGACCTTCTGCTCGCGCCGGGGGATCAGACCGGTTTCGAACTTGCCGCGATAGGTGGCCGCGTCGATCGCGGTGAGCCCGTGCTGGATGGCGAAGGTCCGCACCTGGAACAGGGTGGTCGCGACGCGCCGCGTGCGTCCGCTGGTCTTGACCCGCACGGCCTCGATCAGGTCGTCGGCAACGGGCAGGCCCCGACCCAGGATCAGGTCGGCGAGGGCGCGCGTGTCGGCGAAGTCGCAGGGCTGGAACAGGACCCAGTCGAGCACCCGGTTGTGCACCCGCTCGAACGCTGCCAGCTTGGTCGGCAGCTCCTCTTCGCCAAGCAGGATGATCGGCACCTGCGTCGTCTCGTAGATGTCGCGGACCAGCTCGATCTGTCGCTTCTCGACCAGCTTGTCCGCCTCGTCGATGATCAGCGGGCGGTTGAGGTCCGCCATCCGGTCGATGATCTGCTCCATCATCTTGGCGAGGGTGCCGGACGGCCGTCCGCCCAGTTCGACGAGCAGGTTCTCGCAGAACACCTTGCTCGACCAGAACGAGCGGGCCTCGATATAAGTGACCCCCAGCTGGTTCTGGCAGAACTGCGCCGCAACGGTCTTGCCGTATCCCGATGGTCCGGACCCGACGCCGAGCCCGGGCAGTCCGGCCGATCGACCCGCGAGGGTCTCGACCAACGTCATCAGCGCCGAAACATTCTTGAGCGGGGCGATCGAATGCGTCGCCGGTACGTCTGAAATTTTCAAAATATTCTCCTCTTCGACAATCTGGCCCCCTGCCGCAGGAGCCGCACCTCAGAGCCGCATCGCGTCTCCGAACTGGTCATGCATTCGGCGCATCGCCTTGAACTCGCCGGTCTCCCGGTAGCCGCCCAGCCACATCAGGTCGGTCGGATCGACGGTCTGGCCGGTCTCGACCGCCCCGAGCAGGTCGAGAGCACGCCGGAAGCGCTGCTCCTTGGTCTCGGTGGCCCTCAGCGGTCGCACGTTGCCTGCCGGCGCCGGCTGGCCTGTCGCTCGCGCATCGAACAGTGCCGTCAGCCGTTCGTGCTGCGCGGCGGCCGCCCCGTCCAGCGGTCGCCCTTCCGGCGGTCGCGCCGCGGTGCCGGCGGCATCGAGTGCCGGCGTGGAGTGCCCCTCGGCCGGCCGCGGGAAGGCGACGAGAGTGTCGTGTCGGGCCCGCGCCACGCTGAGCTGGGCATCCGCAACCGCGCGTGGCCCGATCCGGCGCATCGCGGCGCGGATCGGCTTCAGCTGCCCCTCGAGCAGCGCCTGCTGCTGCGCCTTGACGCGCATCGCCGTCTCGACCGGGTCGAGCCCGAGCAGCGCAGGGCACTCGGCGATCCCGAGGAAGGTCTCGCCATCCGGCTCGAACACCATGAGCCGGCCCAGGTCGGCGGGATCCATGCGGCAGAACACCTGCCGCCCGACCTGCACCGTGCCGATGTAGTAGGCCTCGCCGCCGACCCGCAGGCCGGTCTTGCCCACCGTCCGGATGCCATCCCCACCCACCACGGGGGCGAGCAGGATATCGAGCGCCCGCTCGTCGCTGATCCTGCGCACCGCACCCAGGTAGCTCGCGGCCTTGGCGAAGGGTGTCGTCCCGATGCCGTCATGCCTGCTATGGGCATAGATCTCGGCGGCCCAGCTGTCGGCATAGACCGCGACTTCGGTTTCGGTCATGTCGGCGTCGAACAGGTGGGCGTCGTCGAGGCCGAGTCTCCTCGAGAACGCCTTGCGTTTCTCGATCACGCTGCGCTGCCCGACATTGTGGCCGACAAAGCCGGGAAGGGTCGCGGCGAAGTCGCGCTGGAACGTACCGATCACCCGCTCGACCAACGGCTTGGAGCGCGGCGAGTAAGGCGGGCTGAGCTCGACCTCGATGCCCAGCGCGCCCAGCAACCGTTGCGTCGCGCGAGCCGTGAAGTCCGAACCGTTGTCGGTCTTGATCCGCTCCGGAACGCCCCATAGGCGGAGGCACTTGCGGACCAGCATCGCGACCGCCTCGGCCCGCGGCGTCGCGGTGACGAGGATCGCGGTCCTTCGCGAGAACACGTCGACCGCCGCGTAGATCACCTGCCGCTTGCCCGAGAGCATGATCGCATCGAGAGGGGAGGCATCGATTTGCCAGCACTCGTTCAGTCGATCGGCCCTGCTGGTGCCCAGTGCCACCATCTCGACGCGCGACCGATAGCCGTCCGGATCGCGGATCTTCAGCAGCGCATTGGCGTATTCCCGACGCCACTGGCTGAGCTGAAGCTGGAAGGTCCGTCGCGACGGCACAGTGGCCGGCCGGCCGGCGACATCGAGGCAGCCGCGAACGGCAAACCGGTCGATCACTGCGTTGCGGATATGGTCCGAGGAGAGAAACTGGTTCTTGGCGAGCAGCGCGAGGATGAAGGTCTTGACCTCCCCACCCGCCGCCCGCGACAGGACCCCGGTGTCCTTGCGGCTGAGCGCTGGGTCGTGCCCAAGCGCCTCCGTGCCGCGGGTCCTGGCCGCCGAACGCCAGCGGGCCAGCGAGCGCACCGACAGCCGGCCCACCAGCGGCCGAACCCAGGGCGCAATCTCGACCTGGCCGGAATTGTAGAGCGAGGCGAAGAACCCGTCCGAGGCGACGCTCGAGAGCCCGTTGCCGTCGCGGTACCGATCGGCCGCCTTGAGGATGGCGAGCCGCGCGTCGCGGTTCTTCCTGCCGGTCGTCGTGAGCGCATCGCCCTCGGGGATCGACGGCGACAGCTCGGCCCGTTCGGCTGCCGTCCCCGCCACCGACACGAAGCTCGACAGGTAGCAGAGCCGCGCTGCCGCGGGCAGCACGTCTATGTGGTATTCGAGCCCACCGCCGCCCTCGCGCCCTCTGCGCGTCCGGCTGAGGGCCTCATGGCGGTCCCAACCTTCCGCGACGGCCCGCTTCTGCACGCCCCGCTGCGTCGTCGGCAGCCCCGGCAGCTGCCCCCCGACCGCCGCGTCGGCGATCTCCTGTGCGGTGAGCCAGACCTTCACCGTTGCGCCTTCCATTGGGCATCGGCGGCCGCGGCTTCCTGCTCGGCGAGGCGCTGCAGCTCGCGTGCCCGCTCGCGTCGGATCAGCCATTCGTAGCGCTTGGGCACGACGATCAGTCCAATCGGTTCGAGCAGCGCATTGAGCGGGCGCGGGTCACCGGTCACCGCCACCAGCGCCGCGAGGCGTGCGGCCGAGATCGAGTGCGCCGCACCCTGGCTCGCGTACTTGTCGAGCATCGACTTCGAGCATTCCTCGCCGAGGAACTCGGTCATGGACTTGGCGGTATCGTCGCGAGACTTGGCGAAGGCATCGAGCGTTGCCTTGACCGCTCGGCTGAGTTTGCCGGCCAGCGTCTCCGCCCGCACCTGCTCGGCGGGGAAGCGCGCCACGGCCTCGGGCGGCTCGAAGTCGCGGAACAGATCGAGGGTGATCCGGTCGCGCATCAGATCAGTCCCTCGTCCTTCAGCACCGGGATGATCTCCTCGGCATAGGCGGTCCAGAGCGGCCTGCGCGCCGCGGCCGAGAGCCGGGTCAGGTTGCCGGCCACCGCGTTGAAGCGCTTGTCGTCGGCACTCCTCGGGCGCTTGCCCTGCGCGAGGACGATGGCTTCCGCGACATTGGCTGCCCGGGGCGGCATCGCCAGCAGCAGATCGAGCACCTTCGCCTGTAGCCCGAAGGCGATCGCCGCGATCTGGGCGAGTGCCGCCTGGCTGTCGGCGAGTCGCGATCCCGCGAGACGATGTCGGGCGGCCTCGCTGAGTCCTTCCCAGATCGCAACCTTTGCCTCTA
The DNA here is from genome assembly GCA_041916695.1 of Devosia sp. Classification (GTDB taxonomy): domain Bacteria; phylum Pseudomonadota; class Alphaproteobacteria; order Rhizobiales; family Devosiaceae; genus Devosia_A. Next base: position 52,268 of record JAYRZA010000003.1, read on the forward strand.
CGGAGCGTCGCCCGAGCCCGGTGCTCTCGGCTGCGACCTGCCAGAACGCAATCCCTGCGTTCTGGCCCCTAAGTGCCTGCTTCTTCTTGGGGTCACCCCCGTTTGCGGTGCCCGGAAAGAGACGCAGGTGGATCGCCTTGTACTCGGCAAGGAAGCGGCACTCGTCGAGTGCCGCGAGGCGGCGTCGAGCGATCGCCTCGATGATCTCGGGCAGCCGGTAGAAGCGCTGGTCGACGGCGGCGCGGTCGCACCATTCGGCGTCGATCTCGCCCCACCCCGCGATCCGGGCCGCCTCGAGGCGGGCGACGCCGAACCCGAAGCCGTCGAGCAGGAAGCGCCCCGAGGTTTCGCGCACCAGCCGGATCGGTGTCAGCTGGCCGATCTCGGCGTAGGTCGCCGCGATCAGTGCTTCCCAGTCGCGATCGCGCTCCCGCAACCGGTCGCCAGCGACATCCACCAGGTCGAGCGCCACGCGGCCACGATGCAGCACGGGCGCGAAGTGTGTAGGGGCGGGACCGGCCTGGGAGGTCGGGGGAGAGCCGGTCCCGCCGCCCGCGACGGCGGGGAGGGGAGCCTCCGCCGCGGGGATCGAGGAGACAATGTCGAGTTGCGGCGCGGTCCGCGCGTGCTGCGCGGCGAGGCCGCGCTTGTCCGGCGTCCGGCGGGATGCTGCGCCCGGCCGGCTCATGCGGCCCTCCGGCGGTCAGTGAACGACCCGGAGTTTTGACTTTTGCGCGCTGTCGGTTTGTGACTACTAACCCGAGGCAGGTTGCGGCGCTCGCCGCCTTCGTCGAACCACTCCGGCCACAGGTCCATGGGGGCAACACCCAGGAACCTGGCAATGGCGCGGTTTGCTTGGGGAATCGGGCGTCGCAGGCTGTGGCCGAAGGAGGAAGGGCTCATGCGATGCACGCGCGCCAGCGCACTGAGCGAGCCCCCGGCCTTCGTGACCAGGGCAATTACGTCGGCGGGGTGTCGGTTGGTCTTCATGTCGCAATTGTATCACAGAGAGTCGCAATTGCGACAATATGGGGTGTGATCTTGCCAAGAGTCAAGAAAGAAGCGGCTCATGAAGTCGCAATTGAGACTGTTTCGGCCGCCGACCTCGAGTGGGCGCGAGCGGGACTGGCGTTCCAGCCGGGCCAGAGCGAGTGGCCGGAGCGCGTCAGGGCGATCGTCGACTATTTCGGAGGTCTCGGGGACGCAGCGGGCACGAGCGGCATCAGGCTCGGGACGATACGCTCCTGGCAGTGGCGCGGCAGCAAGCCGCGTGACCTGTTCGGGGTCGCCGCGAGGCTGGGGCTCTCGCCGGAATATCTCGCCGACGGCCGGCCGCAGATCGACCGCGATTTCGAGGTGGAGCTGGCGAGGCTCAATCAGGCGCGGCAGGCCTTTGCCGCGACCGGCAGCACCCGGCAGCGGCAGGCGGCGCGCCAGTTGGTCTTCGATCGGTTGCGCCAGTCGATCGAGGCGGCGAAAGCCGGCACCGCGTCGAGGGCCGGCGACGACGCCGCCTTCCGGACACTCGAGCAAGGGGTCGGAGAGGCCCCGGAGTCCCTGTTTGCCCCTGGCATGCTGGAAATCCGCCTCGGGGAGCCTGGCATCGATCGCTCGCGACCAGCGCCGCTGGCACTGTCGCGGGAGTGGCTGGCGCGGCAAAGGCTCGACCCCGAGGATCTGGGCATGTTCGAGTCCGGCCAGGTGTTCTACCTTGTCGAAACCGGATCCGGAGCGCGGCGCCTGGCGGATGGCTGCCTTTATGCCGTCCACGATGCCGAGGCAGGTTTCCTTGCCTGCAGGTGGCGCCGGAACCGCGACGAGCTCGAGGTCGCCACCGGCCTTGGCGCCGGCAATGTGATCGCAGGCGGCAAAATCTCGATCGTCGGCCGGATTGTTTACGCCCTGCAGCCGGTATGACAATACTTTCCCCCATTGCACTTGATGGGGATTTAAATGAGCTTTTTTGCTGCCGAGATACGCGTCGTTGTTGGAGTTATCTCCGCTTTCCTCTGTTTTCTCGCACTCGGTCCGGCGCTCGCCGCGCTGCTCGGTGATAGCGGCATCGCGCCGGCGATCCTCCTCGGGGCGCTTCTCGCCGGGGGGCTGATCGGCCTCTTCGCACGCTCCGTCCGCTGGGCGTTCGGCTGGTCAGTCCTGGCGCTGGCCCTCTGCGTCGTCGCGCTGCCGCTTTCGACCATGCTCCTTGCCGGGCGCGTCTTCGTCGAGGCCACCGCCGACGCAGCCATCGTCGGCTTCTTCCTGGGCGCCATCCTGCTGATCGTGGCCCTGATCCTCCTGCTCGGCGGCCGTCGCCAGGTGATCGTCGTCGATCGCGCCACCGGTCACGCCGTCATGGCCACCACCTATGTCGAGGCCGGGTCGCGCGGCCGGCCGACCGACCGCATCGAGCCCCCGCCGCTGCGCTAGGTAGGCCGTTCGACCCTCGGCACCGGTCCGAGGTCGGCCCGTCGCCCCGAGTCCCCCGGAAACCGTGCGGACTCGACGAGGGTCGAACAACCGCAGCCCGTACCGGCCGTCGTTCCACCCTCACCCCGAAAAGTCCCGTTCCGCCGCACGCACACCGCCGCCCAGCGTCCGGGCCGCCGCCACCCGAACCTGCGCGCCGCCACCAAATCCCGCGCAATCCCGCCAAATCCCGCCCCTCCCCACCGCCACCCGTTCCTTCACTGCACAGCAGCCGCGACAGCCGCACGCCCAGGTCGGCGTCCTCGGTGACGTTGTAGGCGTCCCAGCCGCCCACCTCGCGCAGCGCCGCGACGCGGAAGTGGTTGCTGGTGCCGCCCAGCGGCATCGGCAGCCTGAGCCGCGCCAGGAGTGGCAGCATCAGGCCGAACTGGCCCGCATACTCTCCGGCGAACAGGGCGGTGAGCGCGTTTTCGCCGGCATTGTCGATCACCAGTTCCGCCTGCAGGCAGTCGATTTCCGGCTGCGCCGAGAAGCGGCTGGCGGCCAGCCGCAACTGAACGGGATCGGGGATGTCCTCGGCATCGTAGATCACCACATGCTCGCCGCGCACCAGCGGCAGCGCATAGTTGAGCGCCTTCGGCTTGGTCGCGGGTAACGCCTCCGGCACCACCACCAGTTCGAAGCGGGGGTCGCCGAGCGTGCGCCGCACGGCATCCACTGTCTGCGGGCTGCGCGCCTCCACGACGAACTTGATATCGAGCTTGGCGGGCGGGTAGTCGATCGCCCGCATCGCCTCGGCCAGCTGATCGACCATGTGCGCCTCGTCGCGGAGCGGGATCAGCACGCTGTAGACCGGCAGTTCGGCGTCCGCGAGCAGCGTCGGCGCCGGCTCGCAGGCAGGTGGTGACAGCGCGGCCCAGAGCCGCAGCGCCGCGGGCGCGATCAGTATCACCGACACCAGCGGCACCAGCACCGGGCGCAGCACGAACGGCGACAGGGCCGCGAGCCCCACGACCGCGAGGATGGCGGCCACGAACGCTGCCCGCCGGAGCGGCACGAGGTCACGGTGGCCGCTCGCCGAAGGCCAGCGCTGCGACAGGCGGTGTCGGGCCGCATCGAGCAGCAGTCCTTCGCTTGCCTGCGCCAGGTTGGCCCGGATCGCGGCCGGCGGCACCACGCAGAGCCGGCGCCGGAACGAGGGGTCGCCATCGGCATGCGTCCTCAGTGAAAGGAACTGTGCGAAACGCGGCGCCGCGAACACCACTTCGCGCCCGAGCAGCCGGGCGCGCACCGCCCGCACTTCGGACATCGCGTCCAGCCGGCTAATCTGCGTGCTGCCCTGCACGAGGCGCGGGATGGTCTCGGCAAAGGCCAGTCCCGCCCAATCCGCGGCGCGCGCCATCACCTCCGCGGAGCTCAGCCCGAACTGAAGCGCCACGTGGTCCAGCGGATCCACCTCGAGCCCGATGGCTGTCTCGAGTTGTGCGCGGGCCCCGGCCGCGTCCGTAATTCTGCCGGCCAGTAACGCCAGCATCAGGGCAGTCGCGTCCGACACGTCGCCCCCGATAGTATAAGTTTTGAAATATAGACTGCTGGTGATTAGTGATCAGAGCTTGCGCGACGTCAATAGTGTTGTGACCGCGGGCCGGGCGCGTTGGCGAAGTCGGCCTCGCAAGTGCCTCGCCTTTGCTGCGATTTTGCGCAATATGCCGTGGCTTACGCCGCCGCCGGATTCCGATGCGCTTCCTCGTTTCAGCCCTTGCCGTGCTCCTTGCCCTGTCGCCGCCGGCCCTGGGTCAGGTCTTGCCCAACCACGTCGATCCGGGCGCGCGTGAAATCGTGCCCAATCTCACCGCGGTCCCGACCATCCGCTTCCTCACCACGGCCGATTTCCCGCCCTTCAACTTCCGCGACGACAAGGGCGAATTGGTCGGCTTCAACATCGATCTGGCGCGGGCGCTCTGCAACGATCTGTCCATCGCCTGCACCGTTCAGGCCTGGCCCTGGGATCAGGCGGCCCGTGCCCTCGAGGACAAGCAGGGCGATGCGCTGATCGCCGGACTCGCGATCACGGCGGAGAACGGCGCGCTGTTCGACTTTTCCAATGTCTACCTGATGCTGCCGGGGCGCTTTGTTGCGCCCGTCGCAGCGGCTGGAGAGTTCGACCCTGCCGGTCTCGCCGGCCGGCGCGTCGCCGTCCGCCGTGGCTCGACCCATGCCGAGTTCGTCCGGCGCTACGTTGCAGGCGCGATCCTCGTTGACTTCGATACCGAGATTGCAGCCCTCGATGCGCTCGGGCAGGGCAAGGTCGACGCCTTCTTCGGCGATGGCCTGCGCGCCGCGTTCTGGCTCAACGGCCATGTCGGCTGCTGCGACTTCGCCGGCGAGCCGTATTTCCGGCCGGATCTGTTCGGGGAAGGCTTTGCCGTCGCACTGCCGGCCGGCCACGACGCCGTGCGCCAGGCCATCGACTACGGCCTCGGACGGCTGAAGCGCTCGGGCGTGTTCGACGAACTCTACCTGCGCTGGTTCCCGGTCAGCTTCTACTGAACCGGCGCCCGTCAGGCCCGGCGCATGCGTGCCCGCGCGCTGGCCTCGATCGCTGCCGTCACCAGCCGGTCGACCGAGAGCTTGTCGCGCAGCATCTCCAGCAGGCGCAGTTCCTCCTGCGGCAGGTGCAGGTCCACCACCGCGACCTCCACCGCGAACGCATAGGCCGTGTCCTGCAGCCGTTCCGGCAGTACCGCCACCGCCGCGTCCAGCACGCTGTCGAGCCCCTCGGCGTTGACGCGGTCGACGGCGGCATTGGCCACCGCCTCGAGGCGCGCCTTGTCGAAGCCCTCGAAAGCCGGCGAGCGGATGATCAGGTCCTCGATCGAGTCGAGTTCATGCGAGGAGATGCCCTCGTCAGACGAGGCGGTCACCACCATGATCGCGATCAGGGCATCGTGCAGTGAAAGGGCCATTTCCGTTCCCGAAGGCTGAAGGTGCGCATACCTAGGCATGCCGGAAACGCTTGGCAAGGCCGCTGTCCATTGACGCGGGAGCCCGGCTGGGGCAATTGAGCGGCCTTCTCAACCTGTTCCCCGACGAGGCCCACCGTGCCTGCGAGCCTGCCCACCCTCGATCCAGCCCTGTTCGATGCCGCGCAGAGCGCGCGCGCCTGGCCGTTCGAGGAAGCCCGCAAACTCGTGGCCCGCGTCGAAAAGCGCGGCCTGTCCGAAGTCCTGTTCGAGACCGGCTACGGCCCCTCGGGACTGCCGCATATCGGCACTTTCGGCGAGGTGGCGCGCACCACGATGGTCCGCACCGCCTTCCGGCTCCTGACCCGCGACCAGGTGCCGACGAGGCTGCTGTGCTTTTCCGACGACATGGACGGGATGCGCAAGATCCCCGACAACGTGCCGTCCAAGTCTTTCCTCGAGCCCTATATCCAGATGCCGCTCACCTCGGTGCCGGACCCCTGGACCAACGAGTTCGAGAGCTTCGGCGCCCACAACAACGCCATGCTGCGCCGTTTCCTCGATACCTTCGGCTTCAACTACGAGTTCGCCAGCGCCACCGAATACTACAAGGCCGGCAGGTTCGACGGCGTGCTCAGGCGCGCCGCCGAGCGCTACGACGACATCATGGCGGTGATGCTCCCGACCCTCGGCTCCGAGCGGCAGGAGACCTATTCGCCGTTCCTGCCCATTTCGCCGAAGTCCGGCCGCGTCCTCTATGTGCCCATGAAGCATGTCGATGCCGTCGCCGGCACCGTCACCTTCGAGGACGAGGACGGCACCGAAACCACGCTCCCCGTCACCGGCGGCCACGTCAAGCTGCAGTGGAAGCCCGATTTCGGCATGCGCTGGGCCGCGCTCGGCGTCGATTTCGAGATGTTCGGCAAGGACCACCAGACCAACGCGCACATCTACGACCGGATCTGCGAGATCCTCGGCGGCGTGGCGCCCGAGCATTATGTCTACGAGCTGTTCCTCGACGAGAACGGCCAGAAGATTTCGAAGTCCAAGGGCAACGGGCTGACCATCGACGAGTGGCTGGCCTATGCCTCCACCGAGAGTCTCGGGCTCTACATGTTCCAGAAGCCGCGGGTCGCCAAGCGCCTCTACTTCGATGTCATCCCGCGCGCCATGGACGAGTATTACGCCTTCGTCGAAGCCTACCAGGCGCAGGATGTCGCAGCGCGCCTCGAGAACCCGGCCTTCCACGTGCATTTCGGCCACCCGCCGGCGGCCGTCATGCCGATCACCTTCAGCCTCCTCTTGAACATCACCTCGGCATCGAACGCCCACGACACCGATGTGCTGTGGGGCTTCATCTCGCGCTACGTGCCCGGCGCCACCGCCGCGACGCAGCCCGAGCTCGATCGCCTCGCCGGCTATGCCGTGCGCTACTTCAACGACCGGGTGAAGCCGACCAAGAGCTTCCGCGCCGCCACCGAAAAGGAGCGCGCCGCGCTCGCCGATCTCGCCGCCCAGCTCGAACCCTTCGAAGGCTCCCGCAATGCCGAGGACCTGCAGAATCTCGTCTACGAGGTCGGCAAGTCCCACGCCTTTGAGCCGCTGCGCGACTGGTTCGGCGCCATCTACCAGGTCCTGCTCGGCGCCGACCAGGGCCCCCGCTTCGGCTCCTTCATCGCTCTCTACGGCGTCGCCGAAACCCGCCGACTGATCGCCGACGCGCTGGCCGGCAGGCTGCTCAAGGCGGCCTGATCGGCTTCCGCCGGCCCGGCACCCGAGCCTAGGCGGTGAACAGCCCGGCCTTCTTTCGTTCGAGCGCCCACCAGTAGAAGCCCGAGCGCGCCACGAAGAAGATGTGGATCGCCAGCCACAGCCCGGTATTGCCAAGCCCCGCCTGCAACGGGATTGCCGCCACGAGGAAGATGGCGAGCGCCAGCACCATGCCGTTGCGCATTACCACGTTCAGCGTCGAGCCGACGAGAATGCCGTCATAGACGAAGGCCGGCATGCCGGTGAGCGACGACAGCGCCGCGATCCACAGGAAGCCCCGCGCATACGCGCGCACCGGCTCGCTGGTGGTCATGAAGTCGATCAGGAACCAGCCACCCAGGAACCAGATGATGGCCAGCCCGAGCGCCAGCAGCGTGCCCCAGCGAAAGGCCAGGCCGTAGGCGCTGTCGTAGGCCGGACGCCAGTTGGCGCCCACGGCCTTGCCGCACAGCTGCTCCGCCGCCTGCGCGATGCCGTCGAGGAAGAAGCCCGAGATCATCAGGAAGTTGAGCAGGATGGCGTTGGCGCCGAGCGGCACCTCGCCCATCCGCGAGCCCTGCGCCGCGAACCAGGCATAGGCGCTCATCAGTGCCAGGGAACGGATCATCAGGTCGCGGCTCAGCCCGAACATGCGCCTCAGCGCATGCCCGTGCAGCAGTTCGGCCGGCGTCATCAGCCCGATCAGTCGGCGCGCGCCGCCGAAATGCCGCGCGAGCAGGGCAAGTCCAAGCCCCGCTGCCGCCACCTGGCCCAGCACGGTGCCGAGGGCCACCCCGGCGACCCCCCAGCCCAGCCCGTAGACCAGCCCCACCGAGAGCACGATGTTGGTGATGTGGATGAGCAGCTGCAGCATCATCCCCGTCTTCGCCGCCGCCCGACCGTAGAACCAACCGAGCAGCGCGTAGTTGATCAGCGAGAACGGTGCCGCCCAGATCCGCACGTGGAAGTAGGCCGCGAACGCATCGGCGACCGCCGGCGTCGGCGCCATCACCAGCTTGGAGAGATCGTGCAGCGGCACCTGCAGCACGATCATCCCGAGCCCGACGATCACCGCGATGCCGATCGCCCGCACCACGTGCAGCAGGCCGTCGCGCGTATCGCGTGCCCCGATCGCCTGCGCCGTCAGGCCCGCCGTGCCGATCCTGAGGAAGTAGGCCAGCGAGAAGATGAAGTCGAACACCAGCGCGCCGATCACCACCCCGCCCAGCAGCGCCGCGTCGCCCTGCCGTCCGATTACCGTGATGTCGACCAGCCCCGCCAGCGGCTCGGTGATGAAGGCGACCGAGGCCGGCAGCGCGATGGCCCACACGTCGCGCGAGCGCACGTCGAACGGATAGCTGGGCCGGGACACGTCAGGACTCGGCGACGAGGTCGATGGCAAGGTCGGCCCGGCCGCGCGAGCGCTTGACCAGATCGTAATTGGCGAGGTCGACCCGCTCGACATGCTCGCGATTGCGGGCCTCGCTGAACAGGCCGTGCTCGGCATGACGCTTGAGAAGCCGCGCCTTCACCGTCTCGCGTGGCAGGTCGACGAACACCGCCAGGTCGAGCAGCGGTCGTACCTGCCACCACGGGGCATTGGCGAGCAGCAGGTAGTTACCCTCGACCACCAGCACCCGCGCCCTGGCGGGCACGACGAACGCATCGACCACCACGTCCTCGATGGCGCGTGAATAGCCCGGCCCGCTCATAGCCCCGGTCGCAGCCTTCAGCCCGGCGAGGAACTCGGCGAAGGCGGCGCCCTCGAACGTGTGCGGCGCCCCCTTGTCCTTGACCGTCCCCAAGTGCTCCAGCTTGGCGTGCCGCATGTGGAAGCCGTCCATCGGCACATAGGCGGCAATGCCGGGATCGGCCGCGTTCAGCGCCTCGACCAGTTGCACGGCCAGTGTCGATTTCCCGACCCCCGGCCCACCGGCGATCCCGATCGCGAGGCGCGTCCGATGGGCGGAGAGCATGGCGGTCGCCCGCTCCACCAGCAGGGCCAGCGCCGCCCCCGGCGTCAGCCGCAGCACCTGCGGTTCGTTGTCGTTCATCGGAACATCCTCCGGCGCGCATCGATACTGCATTCCGTCGTCGGCGGGAATGCCCGGGAATGCCATTGAGGTCGTGCGAATCCGCACCCCAACCCTGATCCCTCCCACAAGGGGAGCGAAGCAACTGAGGATGCCGCGGCCCCGATCGGCCTCGCTCCCCCTTGAGGGTGGGGGTGGCCGGACGCTCGACGGCGGCATGGCACCCCATGCCGGCGCAGCCGGCTTGCCCCCTTGTCGACGCACCCCTCACCGCCCATACTGCGCACAAACCGGGAACACCCCTTGCCTCTCCACTCCGAGATCGAGCGCTGGTTCGCCACCAAGGGCTGGTCCCCGCGCGCCCATCAGCTCGATGTGCTCGCTGCCACCGAGGCGGGCGCCTCGGCCCTGCTGATCGCCCCCACCGGCGCCGGCAAGACGCTCGCCGGGTTTCTCCCGACCCTCAACGATCTCATCGAAACCCCGCGCCCCGGGCTCCATACCCTCTACCTCTCGCCGCTCAAGGCCCTTGCCGTCGACGTCGAGCGCAACCTGATGACGCCGATCACCGAGATGGGCCTCCCCATCAGGGTCGAGGCGCGCACCGGCGATACCCCGGCGCACAAGCGGCAGCGCCAGCGCGCCGCGCCGCCGCAGATCCTGCTCACCACTCCCGAGCAGCTTGCCTTGCTGCTCTCCCATGCCGACGCGGCGACGCTGTTCGGCGGGCTCCGGCGCATCGTCCTCGACGAGCTGCACGCCATGGTCACCAACAAGCGCGGCGAGCTGATGGCGCTCGGCCTCGCCCGGCTCGGCACGCTTGCGCCGCAGCTCCGCATCACGGCCCTCAGTGCCACCGTTGCCCAGCCCGAGCTGCTGCGCGACTGGATTGCCGCCCCGTTGCCGCAGGCCGAGGCACGCCTGCTGGTCGCACGCGGCGGCGCCAGGCCCGATATCAGCATCCTCGCCTCCGAGGCGCGCGTCCCCTGGGCCGGTCACTCGGCGGTCTACGCCATTCCCGAGCTCTACCGCACCATTAAGGCGCACCGGACGACGCTGCTCTTCGTCAACACCCGCTCGCAGGCCGAGTTGCTGTTCCAGGAGCTCTGGGCCGCCAATGAAGACATGCTGCCCATCGCCATGCACCACGGCTCGCTCGCCGTCGAGCAGCGCCGCAAGGTCGAAGCGGCGATGGCCGAAGGTCGCCTGCGTGCCGTCGTGTGCACCTCCACCCTCGATCTGGGCATCGACTGGGGCGACGTCGATCTGGTGGTGCAGATCGGCGCGCCCAAGGGCGCCTCCCGCATGCTGCAGCGCATCGGTCGGGCCAATCACCGGCTCGACGAGCCATCGAAGGCGCTGTTCGTCCCCTCCAACCGCTTCGAGGTGCTCGAATGCGAGGCCGCCCTCGAGGCGGTCGAGAAGGGCTCGCAGGACAGCGAGGACCCGGTCTCCGGCGGCCTCGACGTCCTTGCCCAGCACGTCCTCGGCACCGCCTGCGCGGCCCCCTTCGATCCGGTGCAGCTGCATGCCGAAATCCGCCGCGCCTGGCCCTACCGCGATCTCGGCTGGGAGCTGTTCGAGCGCGTCGTCGATTTCGTCGCCACCGGCGGCTACGCGCTGCGCGCCTATGAACGCTACGCCAAGCTCCGGCAGACGCCGGACGGGAAATTCCGCATCTCCCATCCCGGCATCGCCCAGCAGTACCGGCTCAATATCGGCACCATCGTCGAGGAGGCGATGGTCAAGGTCCGCCTGGTGCGGGGCCGGGGCTTCACCCGCGGCGCCACCACCGGACCCATCGGCCGCAACGGCCGCGTGCTCGGCGAGATGGAGGAGTACTTCTTCACCACCCTGACCCGCGGCGACACTTTCCTGTTCGGTGCCGAGATCGTCGCCTTCGAGGGCATGTTCGAGAACGAGGCCTACGTCTCCCGCTCGCAGGGCAAGGATCCGATGATCCCCTCCTACATGGGCGGCAAGTTCCCGCTCTCCACCTTCCTCGCCGAGGGCGTCCGCAAACTCCTCGCCCATCCCGAGGAGTGGCATCACCTGCCGGACCAGGTCAGCGACTGGCTGCGCCTGCAGCGCGATTTTTCCGTTCTGCCGTCCCCCCGGAGCCTCCTCGTCGAGACTTTTCCGCGCGGCGCGCAGAACTATCTCGTCTGCTACCCGTTCGAGGGCCGCCTCGCCCACCAGACGCTCGGCATGCTGCTCACCCGCCGGCTGGAGCGGGCCCGGGCCCGCCCGCTTGGCTTCGTCGCCTCCGACTACTCGCTCGCCGTCTGGGGGCTCGGCGACTATTCGGCGCTGATCCGTACCGGGCGGCTGTCGCTCGACGACCTGTTCGACGAGGACATGCTGGGCGACGATCTCGAGGCCTGGCTCGACGAAAGCCAGCTGATGCGCCGCACGTTCCGCAACTGCGCCATCATCGCCGGGCTGATCGAGCGTCGTCATCCCGGCAAGGAGAAGACCGGCCGCCAGATCACCGTCTCCTCCGACATCATCTACGACGTGCTCTACCAGCACGAGCCCGACCACATCCTGATCCAGGCCACCCGCCGCGATGCCGCCCGCGGCCTGCTCGACATTGCCCGGCTCGGCCAGATGCTGGCTCGCATCCGGCGCCACATCGTGCACAAGCCCCTCGACCGAATCTCGCCTTTGGCGGTACCGGTACTGCTCGACATCGGCAAAGTCCCGGTGGCCGGCGAAGCGCGCGAGAGCGCCATGGCCGACGCCGCCGACGAGCTGATCCGCGAAGCCATGGGCCTCGGCCCGAACTAGAACAGTCCATCAGTGGATGGCCTCATCGCCGCCGGCCCGCCAGTCAGGTCTCCCTCCCCTTGCGGGGAGGGAACAAGGGTGGGGGGGAAGCCACTGATCGCCGCAGGGTGGAACCAGCCGTGACTTCAGCCCTGGCAGCGCGCGCTGCCGAACAGCCGGACGACCCCGTGCAGCTCCATTTCGCCGGCCACGATTTTATCCCGCTGCCCTCCGGGGCCCTCCACTGGCCCGCCGAGAGCGCGCTGCTCGTCGCCGACCTCCACCTCGAAAAGCTCTCCTCGTTCGCCCGGCGCGGCAGCCTGCTGCCGCCCTACGACACCGGCCTTACCCTGCGCCGCCTCGAGGCCGATCTGGCCGCGACCGGCGCCACTGAGATCATCGCGCTGGGCGACAGCTTCCACCGCGACGAGGGCAGCTCGACCCTCCTCGCCGCCGACCGCCTCCGCCTCATGGCATTGCTCGGCAAGGCGCGCTGGACCTGGATTTCCGGCAACCACGATCCTGCCCCGCATGCGCTGGGCGGCGCCTGCGTCACCGAGCTAGAGCGCGCCGGCCTGACCCTCACGCACCAGCCCCGGCAGGCCACCGGCCTCATCGCCGGCCACCTCCATCCCGCCGCCCATCTGGCGATCAACGGCCGCTCGGTCCGCCGCCCGTGCTTCGTCCACGATGGCCGCATCATGGTGCTCCCCGCCTATGGCAGCGCCACCGGCAGCCTCAACATCCTCCGCCCCGCCTTCGTCGGCCTGTTCCACTGGCCGGCGCTGGAGGTCGCGATGATCGGCAAGGGCCGCGTCTACCCGGTCAGCGCCAAACGTCTCGTCGCCGGTGCCGAGTGGTAGGGGGGCGGCGAGACGTTGCCTGTCAATACGACCCTCAGGGTGTCTTGCTGGACACATGCGGATAGCGCAAAGAACGACGCGGCCTTCCGGCGCACCCCGTTCTCGCTTATATTGGGCCCACGAACCGGAAACCTCTCCACGCGCCCCGGTCAAGGAATGCGAGTGGCTGTCATCATGTACGGGTCACTAGCAGGGTGAGGCCCTGCCGGAGCCTGGGCCGGTTGCCCGGCCATCTCGTCAGAACAACTCCGTCGCTCGCGGAGCCGTCAAATTCTCGTGCCGCTCCTTCCGAAGCTGGTAGTCTCGGTCAGTACGAACAGACTGCTCAAGCCTAGCGACTAGGTCGGTGAGGTCACAAACAGTCCGGTCGGTGCCGTCCGGTTGCTTCTCGATCAACCTCTTGTGGCTATAGTCGAAATGCGTGGGAACGGGCGCTGTGGTGACAGAGTGTCGGCATTTCGCGCGACAGATTTGTCGGGGTACCTCAGCGCCTGAACACCACGCCGCCCAGCCAGCCGGTGAACAGCGCCAGTGCCACGCAGACGAGGCCATAGAGCAGCGGCTGCTCCTTGGACGCCAGCCCGAGGAAGCGCTCGAAGCCGATCTTCCTGACCGAGAACCCGTCGGACTTCTCGGCGATCAGCACGCCGTCCTTGAACAGGTAGGTATGCGCCAGGTACGGCCCGGGCGGAGCGTCCGAGGGCAGGGCCACCTGCGCGAAATAGAACGTATCCGAGCGGAACACCACACCCTGCTCGTTGAGCCTGAACTGGCCCTTTTCCTGCATCAGCCGGACCAGTTCGTTGCCGAAGACCAGCGCTTCCCACCAGCCGGTGCGGGCCGAGTAGCGTGCCTGGCTGTCGAGCGGAATCGCCTTCTGCGCCAGCGTCGTCGCATCGGTGATCTCGTCGATGCGGGTGTCGCTGAGCACCTGGTAGAATGAAGGGAAGTCCTCGAATACCGCCGTATGCGTGTTGATCCAGATGCCGAACTGGTTGGTCTTGCGCCGCGCCACCCGGTTCTGCGTCGGCCCGGTCACCGTGATGATGACGTGGAACGGGCCCTCGACATATTTCTGCTCCGAGCCGGCCTCCGGTTCGATGGAGCCGAACAGCGTCAGCGTTTCGCCGGAGAAGCTCGAGGTGATCGCCACCTCCTGCCGGCTCACCTGCGATACCAGCCGTTCGGCGCCGGCCGGGGTGGCGAGCGCGGCCAGCACTAGTGCCAGCAGCAGCGGCCTCATATCGCCCCTCCCGCGCCGAGCACGGCCGTCGAATAGGGGTCGGCCGGCGCGATCACCAGCGTCAGCCCGAAGCGGATCGCCACGGCCAGCACCAGGAGCGCCAGCAGAGCCCGCAGCTGCTCGCCGCGCAGGTATTTGCCGGCCGAGGCGCCGAACTGCGCCCCCACCGTTCCCCCCACCATCAGGCAGAAGGCGAGCAGGATGTCGACGCTCTGGCTGGTGACGGCATGCAGCACCGTCGTCACCGCCATCATCGCCACCACCTGCAGCAGCGAGGTGCCGATCACCATGTTGCCGGGCACGCGCAGCAGGTAGACCAGCGCCGGCACCAGGATGAAGCCGCCGCCGATGCCGAGCAGCGAGCCGACGAAGCCAATTCCCAGCCCGAGCAGCAGCACCGGCACCACCGAGATGTAGAGCCGCGATTTCTTGAACCGCACCCGCCAGGGCAGGCCGTGCAGCCAGTTGTGCTGGTTGGGCAGCTTGTCCCGCACCACAATTCCGGCACGGCGTTTGAGGATCGAGCGCACCGCCTCGATCATCATCATGGTGCCCACGAATCCCAGCAGCAGAAGGAAGCCGAGCGCGATCACCAGGTCGAGCTGGCCCAGTGCGCGCAGCAGCTGGAACATCCAGACCCCGACAAAGGCGCCGAGGATGCTCGACAGCAGCAGGTAGAGCGCCAGGTGCAGGTCGATCTGCCCGCGGCGGTAGTAGCTCAGCGCGCCCGAGGTCGAGGCGGCCACCACCTGCCCGGTCACCGACGCCACTGCAACCGACGACGGCACCCCGGAGAAGATCAGCAGCGGCGTCAGCAGGAAACCGCCGCCCACCCCGAACAGCCCGCTCAGGAACCCCACCGCCCCCCCGATCCCCACGAGGTAGAACAGGTTCATCGAAAGCTCGGCGATCGGCAGATAGACCTGCACGGCTCTGTCCAGGGGGCTAGGGCATCTGTCGGCTGTAGCGCGGCCCAGCGACGGAAATGCGACGTTTTTCGCGAAATGCCACCCAGTCCTAGCAGCAAAGTACAAAGGCGAGGTTAGCCTACCGGATGGGTCGGGATTAGGGGCCGCGCCGCATCCCTGGCGACCGGCCTACACCGGCTGGCTGCCCAGCACCGCCAGCAGCCGCGGGTTGATCGTGCCGCTTTCGCTCATTCCGGTCGTCCGCTCGAAGGTGCGGATGGCCTCGGCGGTCTTCGGGCCCGCCACCCCGTCCGGGGTGCCGATGTCGAAGCCGAGCAGCGCGAGTGCCTTCTGCACACCCTTGACCACTTCCGTCCGCTCGATCGGCTGGCCGGGGTCGAAGCCGGCGCTCCACGTGCCGATCGGGGCGAAATTGGCCACGAGGTCGATCCGCTCGGGAATGAAAGCCGCCACCTCGGCTTCGAGCGCCTGCACCGTCGCCCCGTCGAGCGAGGCGGCGATGTCGTCGCGCGCCTTGATCGCGTCGGCGTCGCCGCGCAGCGCCGCAAGCGCGAACCACTTGAACGAGCTGGCAAGGTCCTGCTTCACGCCCAGCCCGCGCGCATAGAGCATGCCGAGGTTGAACTGGCTGTCCTTCATGCCGCGACGGGCCGCTTCCTCGAACCACTTGGCTGCGGCGTCGAACTGCTGCGTGCCGAGTCCGCCGCCGGCGTAGAGCGCCGCCAGGTTGTGCATGGCCATGCGGTTGCCCGCTTCGGCGGCGCGCTGGTACCACAGCCGCGCCTGCTCGACGTCCTTGGTGACCCCGCGGCCATTCTCGTAGAGGTTCCCCAGCCGGTACTGCGCCGGCGCGAAGCCCTGGATTGCGGCGCGCTCGTACCAGATCGCCGCCGCCCTGAGATCCTCCGGGACCGCCCGGCCTTCCGTATAGATGGCCGCAACTTCGAACTGCGCCCGCGCGTCGCCCGAGGCGGCCGCCGTGAGCAGCTCCTGCGGGCCGACGCCGGCTGGCGGCATCTCGACCCGCACCGGGCTCTCGATCACGGCCGGCAGCGGCGCGATCGCCGCGGACAGGTCGGTCGCCGCGGCCGGGGTCTCCGTCGGCGTGGCAAAGGCGCTCACGGCCGGGGGCATCTCCCCGGCCGGCACGAAGCCCCGGGCGGCGCCGGGGTCGATCGAGGCGGTGGACAGCGTGTCGATCAGCGGGATCTGGCGCGCCGCGTCGGCGGCGGCCGGCGGCGCCAGGGCCTGCTCCGCCAGCGGCGTCGGCGTCAGCGCGGCGTCACCCACGTCGAGCGGCCGGGACGCCGCCGTCACTGCCGCGTCGTCCTCCATCCGCTGGTTGATCAGGTTGATGGTGAGGAAGGCGAGCGCCACCACGCTGGCGCCGAGCAGGATCGGCTGGCGGTGGCGGTAGAGGAAGCTCTGCGGCTTGTCGGCGGCCGCATCCGGTGCCGGGCTGGTCGCCTCGGCGCTCATGTCGATCGAGGGCTGCGGAGCCACCGGCAGGACGCGCGCGGTCTCCCGCTTCGGCAGCCAGTGTGCCGGCTTGTCCTTGTCGCCGGCGAGCTTGCGCGCCTTGGCCGGCTTCTGCTTGTCCGCCACGGGTTCGGCCGG
Organism: Devosia sp.; assembly: GCA_041916695.1. Taxonomy (GTDB): domain Bacteria; phylum Pseudomonadota; class Alphaproteobacteria; order Rhizobiales; family Devosiaceae; genus Devosia_A. The sequence continues at coordinate 68,861 of JAYRZA010000003.1, forward strand.
CGGCGGCGGCACCGGTTCCGGCGCCGGCTTGGCCTCGGCGCTGCGCGATGCCTGGAAACGGGCAAAGGCCCGCCCGATCAGCGATCCGCTGCCGTGCTCCGTCGCCGTCGGCGCCGGCTTGGCCAACGGCTTGCCGGCCGCCAGCCGGGCGGCCCGCCGATGCGCCTCGATGAAGGTGTTGCGGCTCGGATGCGGCGCCACCGCCTCGACGGCCTCCGGTTGCGGCGGCGCCAGGCTGTCCTCGGTCGCATCGCCGGCAAGGCTTGAGGTCGGGGCCGGCGGCAGCACCGCAAGGCTGGCATCGAACACGATGCTCTCGGGGTCGACGCCCGCTGCCGGGGGAGCGCCCGCTGGCGTGGTCCCGGCGGTCCCCAGCCCGGGGTGGCGCCGGCGCGGCCCGTTCTTGACCTCGAGCGCGGCGAGCAGCGGGTCCGGGTCGCCAAACGGCTTGTCGATCAGCGGCGCCTCGAGCGCAGGGCTCTGCGGCATCGCGTCTTCCATCGCCACCGGAACCGGGAGGGTGTCGGGGTCGGCGAGGCTGTAGTCCATCGCGGGCTCGTCCCGCTCCAGCGTGCCGAGCAGCGGCGCAATCGGATCGTAGGTGGGCAATTCGGCGGCCGCGATCGGTTCGGTCGGCGCCGGCATCGGACGAGCGGGCTCCACGCGCTGTGGCTCGAGCGCATCGGCGATGGCCGCCACCGCCGCGACCGGCAGGGGGGCGGGCGAGGGGGCCGCGGCCAGGCCTGCCCGGCCCACCGAGTCCTCGAGTCGGCGCAGCCGGTCGTTGACCTCGTTGATCGTGGCCTCGAGCGCCGTGCCGGTCTCCACCGGCGGCTCCCGCGTCGCCTCGATCACGCGCGTCAGCCGGCGTTCCAGCTCGGCGATGTCGCGCTCCGACAGGCTGGCGATGCCGAGCGCCGGTTCGCGCTCCGCCACCGCCGCGGAGGTGCGTTGCGCCACCATCTCGGCGAGTTCGCGCAGGTCCGGCGTCGCCTCGCGCTCGGCCGGCTGGTTGTAGAGCTTGGCGAGACCGGTGAGCTGCTCGCCGGTCTGGTCCATGCGCGCCACCAGCTGGCGCACCTGTGCCTCGAGCTGGGCGATATTGGGCTCGGGCCGTGCGTCGATCTTGCTGCCGATCGCCTCGATCTGCAGCTCCAGCGAGGCAAACCGCGGCTCCATCGCCTCGATCACGGTGGCCCGCAGCGCGTCGACGTCGGCCTTGAGCCCGCTCACCTGCGGGGCCCGCGTTTCCATGTCGCTGATGCGGTCGTTGAGCGCATCGATCAGTTCGATCAGCCCCTGCGGCTGCGGCTGCCGGATCAGCGTGGCGAAACGCGCCAGCTCGGCGGTGATCTTCTCGAGTTCGGCCGGCGGCACCGCCATCGCCTTCTCGATCGCGTCCACCCGGTCGTAGATGCTGCGCACCCCGTCCTCGATGCCGGCCATCGATTGCCTCAGGCCGTCGCCCGCGGCTTCCTCGCGCGGCGCGTCGACCCGGTCGGCGAACTGGACCTGCAGGTCCGCCAGCCGCCCCACGGTGGCCGTCACGTCGTCGAGCCGTCGCGACAGCCCGCTCGTGTCGGTCTTGTCGACCAGCTGCACTTGCAGGTCGGCGAGCCGGCCGACCGTCGCGGTCACATCGTCGAGCCGCTGCGACAGCCCGCTGGTGTCGGTGCGGTCGGCATAGGCCTTCTGCAGTTCGGCGAGCTTGGCGACGGTTGCCGAGACGTCGTCGAGCCGGCGCGTCAGCGCGCCCAGGTCGACCTGCGGTTCCCGCGCGATCAGCTTGGCGAGGCCGGCGATCTGGCTCTCGAGCCGCTTCACCTGGCCGGTTTCGCCCACCGCCCCGGCGAGCAGTTCGACCACCTGGCTCAATTGGCCCATCTGGTCGGCGATTTCCTTGACGTTGGCGGTCTGCCCGCGCGCCTGCTGCTTGAGTTCCCCTTCGAGCCGCTCGAGCCGGGCCGAGATGCCGCCTACCGCCTCGGCCAGTTCGTCGAAGATCGGCGGCTCGGCCGCCGGCGCCTGCGCCGCCGGGAAGTGCCGCGCCCGGATCTGCTGGATGGCCGATTGCAGCGTGTCGCGCGGCACGGCCGATGCCTCGTCGCGCTCGCTGAACTTGTCGATGGCGCGCTGTACCGAGCGCAGCGCCTCGCGGTGCCGGGTTTCCGGCTCGACCTCGGTCATCTGGTGCCTCAGGTCGCGCATCCGCTCGCTCAGTCCATGGTATCCCGGCTCGCGCGGTGCCGTCCGCGCCACCTGCGATTCCACCTGATCGAGCAGTGCGGACAGTTCGCTCCTGAGGTCCTGCCACTCGCCGGCGCCCGGCTGGGCGTAGTCGTCTCGGCCATACTGGGGATTTGCGCGGGCCATCGATCGATCCCAGTCCGTGTCGGGCCATCGGCCCCGCAACAAGCGACGCAAAGCCCGTCATGGACTTCACCGTTCGGTCACTCTTGGGAAAACATGGTAAAGATCGGGTTAAACCCGCGTGCATTCTGCAACGACAACCGCCATATCCGTGGGCGAACCCGCCTTTAGTGGCATGGTGAAACCGCCATCCGGCTTGCTAGAGGTGCGAGAGAGGAGCCTGGCCGCAATGACAACGCGTCGCATCATCATCGTCGATGACCACCCGCTGTTTCGCGCTGCGCTGCGTCAGACGCTCGCCGGCGGCGATCCCTCGATCCATGTCGAGGAGGCGGGTGATCTGGCCACCCTCAGCGCCGCGCTCGAGGCCGATCGCGACTGCGACCTCGTGCTGCTCGATCTCAACATGCCCGGCGCCCGCGGTTTCTCCGGCCTGCTGCTGCTGCGCGCGCAATACCCCGAGATCCCGGTGATGATCATCTCGGCGGTCGAGGAAGGCACCATCATCCGGCGCGCCTTCGAACTGGGTGCCGCCGGGTACCTGCACAAGTCCGTCGGCCCCACCGATATCCGCCGCGCCATCGAGATGGTGCTGTCGGGCGAGGTCTACGTGCCCGAGGGCATGGAACTGCCGGCCGAGGATTCGCAGTCGGCCCTGATGCAGCGCCTCGCCACCCTCACCCCGCAGCAGATCCGCGTGCTGATGATGCTCAGCGACGGGCTGATGAACAAGCAGATCGCCTACGAGCTCTCCATCTCCGAGGCGACCGTCAAGGCGCACGTCTCGGCCATCCTGCAGAAGCTCGACGTCGACAGCCGCACCCAGGCCGTCATCGCCGCCTCCCGCATCGAGGAAGGCCACTTCGAGGACCTGCTCAGCGGCGCGAGGTGACGTACGCCACGGGTCGGCGACACCAAGTTCTGCTCTCCGTCCCCCTTGCAGGGAGGGCAGCCCAACACGGCCGCGTGGGGAGTCGGGGCCGCCTTCTCCCGCAAGGGGAGAAGGGAGTCGCCCCACGGCCAGTACCTGTCGGCAGGCGATGCCCTGAGCTTGCGGGGGGCTCATGGGTCCGGTAGCCCCTGACCCTACCCCGCCACCAGCCGCTTGCGCGCCCCCTGTCCCGCCAGCCCGCTGATCGTCGCGCGGAGCGCCGCGGGTTTCACCGGCTTGGTCACCACGGTGATGCCGCGATCTTCCGCCAGCGCCCGCACCGCGGCGGTTCGGTCCGCGGTCACCAGGGCCGCCGGCAGGTGCCCCCCGACATTGTGCCTGAGCCATTCGATCGCATCGAGGCCCGAGGTCTGGTCCAGGTGATAGTCCATCAGCACCAGGTCGGGGAGCCAGCCCAGCAGCAACCGGTCCCGATCGATGTCCTTGAGCGAGCGGGCCGAGCGCACGTCGCATCCCCAGCCGCCCAGCAGGCCCTCCATCGCATCGAGGATCGCCTTCTCGTTGTCGACGCACAGGATCCTGACCCCGATCAGGTTGGAGGCCGGCTCCCGCCCGGGCGCCGCCGCCTCCGCCCCGCTCGCCGGGGCGCGCCCCATCGGCAGGTAGAGCGAGAAGCGCGAGCCCTTGCCCTCGCGGCTGTCCAGTTCGAGCGTCAGCCCCAGCGCCGTCACCAGGCGCTTGACGATCGACAGGCCCAGTCCCAGTCCCTGCGCCATGCGCGCGCCGTTCTCGAGCCGGCTGAACTCGGCGAAGATCAGGCCCGACTGGTCCTTGTTGAAGCCGATGCCGGTATCGATCACGTCGAGGCGCAGCCGCGCGCCCTTGCGCCGCACCCCCACCAGCACCCGCCCGCCCGGCCGGGTGTACTTGATGGCGTTCGAGACGAGGTTCTGCACCACGCGCCCGATCAGCGCCCGGTCGCCGACGGCGCCGGCCGCCGTGTCGATGACCTTGAGCGCCACGTCCTTCTTGAGCGCCAGCGGGCCGAACTCCACCGCCACCTTCTTGAGCAGGTCGCGCGCCTGGAATGGCGCCGACACCGGCCGCAGCGCGCCGGAGTCGATCCGCGAGATGTCGAGCAGCGCCGACATGATCTCCTCGACCGCCGTCAGCGAGGCCTCGATCGAGTGCGCCAGTTCGTCCAGCCCGGTGCCGCCGGCCCGCTCGACCAGCGAGGCGGTGTAGAGCCGCGCCGCGTTGAGCGGCTGCAGCAGGTCGTGGCTGGCCGCCGCGAGGAAGCGCGTCTTGTCGCGATTGGCGGCGTCGGCCTTGGCGCGCGCCACCTCCAGCTCGGCGTTGACCTGCACCAGGGCCGCCGTCCGCTCCTCGACCCGGCCCTCGAGCGTCTGGTTCATCGCGGCGAGTTCGGTCTCGGCATCGACGCGGGTCGTCACGTCGGCGAAGCTGATCACCAGCCCGCCGTCCGGCAGTCGCGCCGCATGGAACTCCAGCACCTGGCCCTTGGCGCCCTGCCTCTGGCTGACCGTCGCATGCGATTGTGTCAGCGTCTGCACCCGCTGCGCGGCAAGGCTCATCGCGTCGCCCGGTCCGAGGTCGCCGCGGCGGGCGAGAAACAGGGCGATGTCGTAGAGCGGCGTCGCCGCGCGCAGCAGGCTCTCGGGCAGCGTCAGCAGTTCGCGCGAGCGGGTGTTCGACGCCACCAGCCTGAGGTCGCTGTCGAACACCACGAGGCCCTCGGGGATGAAGTCCACCGCCTGCCGCAGCCTTTCCTCGATGTCGATCGTCGCGCCGGACATGCCCCGCTCCCCGGGCCGAGTATCCGCCCGTGCCCCGTCCGGCCGCAAGGCCGCACAAAGTCGTGGGTCCCGCCATTAAGTTCGTGTTGCTTTGTTGCTTTGTCCCCGAACTTTGGCGATTGTCGTCAACGGGTTGGCAAGCATGCCGGCCCGCGGGGGGCGTGCGTACAGCAAAGGGGTAGGGCCATGTTCAAGGAATTCCGCGATTTCGCCCTGAAGGGCAATGTCATCGATCTCGCCATCGGCGTGATCATCGGCGCCGCGTTCGGCGCCATCGTGTCGTCCATCGTCGATGACATCTTCATGCCGGTGATCGGCCTCATCCTGTCCGGCATCGATTTCTCCAACCTGTTCATCGTGCTGAACAATCCGGGCAACGTGCCGGTCCCGTCGGTGGCCGCCGCCAAGGCCGCGGGCGTCGCCACGCTCAACTACGGGCTGTTCATCAACGCGGTGGTCAAGTTCACCATCATCGCCTTCGTGCTGTTCCTCGTGGTCAAGGCGATCAACCGCCTGAAGAAGCAGGAAGCCGCCGCCCCCGCCGCGCCGCCGGCCCCCTCGGCCCAGGAAAAGCTCCTCGCCGAGATCCGCGACGCCATCAAGGCGCAGAAGTAGCGCCGTCCGGCCCGATGTCTCCCCCGCGCCGCGGGGGAGACCGGCGGTAGCCTGATGTCCTTCATGCCGGGCCTTAGGTCTCCCCGCCCGCTGGGGAGACCGCGGGCCTCGGGCGGCATCCTCGCGGCGCCGGTCCGACGTCTTCCCCGCTCGCGGGGGAGACCGCGGCCCGCTCTTCCGCCACCCGGGGTTCTGACAAGGGGAGGCAGCAGCAAACGGCGAGCCGGGCACCGCGTCGCCCCATCCACCGGGTCACCCCGGCGCAGGCCGGGGCTACCACGGTCTGAACAATGAGTTCGCCACGCACCGCACCGTTCACCACACCTCGGGCGAATACGTCCGCTACGAACAGGACCGAGTGGTCCACACCAACACAATCGAGAACGTCTTCTCAGTGTTCAAGCGCGGCATGCATGGCGTTTATCAGCACTGCGGCGAAGCCCACCTGCACCGCTACCTGTCGGAATTTGACTTCCGCTACAACCGCCGCACCGCACTCGGCTATTCCGACCTGATGCGCGCCGAAGAACTGATCGCGGCCACCGCTGGCAAGCGTCTCACCTATAACCAAACTGGTGAAGCCCGTAACGCTTAAGCAGCGGCTCAATCTCATCAAGCGAGTAGCCCGAAAGGTCCGCGACTCGACTCCCAAAGGCGAACTGTGATGGTCTAGTTGTGGAGGGCCTCGCCATGGGAGAGAATTGGACCAAAGAAGGTTTTGTCGCGGGGCTAGAAACGCTGGGTGAGTCCGAAGTCAGGGCGCGACTCTCCGGAAGCGTGTACGGCCCGGCAAGGTCCGAAAAGCGTATTTTAGTTGAACAATGGCTATCTGATCGCGCGCAGGCTCGCGCCGCTGAAGATGCGGCAATTGCCAAAAGCGCTAGCGAGGCAGCACGCATAGCGGCTGAAGAATCGACAAAGCAGACGGCTCTTGCCGAAGCCGCCAACCGCATCGCCCAAAGAGCCAACAGTATAGCGATTGCCGCGCTGATCATTGCGATCATCGCGGCCGTAGCCACGGGCGTAATCGGCATACAGCAACTCCAGCAGGCTACTTCGCTGGTTGCGCCTTCGTCGGCTGTTTCTCAACGGCCTTGATCGGTTTATGCGGCTTCGGCGGCGTCGTCAGAGCGCGGCGAAGGGCTTCGTCGCGGCGCTCTTCAACGGTCTTTTCACTGGGAGGTGTTTTCATGGGCGACAATGATCCAGAACACGTGAGGCGCAGAAACCGGGGGCCTCTGCCTGACCATAGTGAAGCGTTTGACACCTTCAAGGACGTAGACCCCGTCAAACTCAGATATTGGGCGGCCATCTGCCTAGAGTTTAACTTCGCCGAGGATACGCTGACGCACTGCCTTAGCCTGGTGACCGGCCTTGACCCGTGGCTCGGAACCGAGATCACATCCCGCTTGGCTAGCATCGAGGCCAAATTTGATATCGTGAAGGCGTACGTCAAGGTATCGAAAACACTGTCCGGCGAGCCTGCCACCGCGATCAGCCATTCGATAGGCTTGCTCTCCAGTTGCAAAAACTACCGAGACGTGATTGCCCACACGACCTTGCACGGGCCTAGTGCCGATATTGTCCACACCTACGTACGCAAGGGAGTTCAGTACGAGGCAGACATCTCCACCCAGACTCTTGCGGCCGTCTACGCTCATACGCTGCATGCAGGCTTGGAGATGGCCCACGCCTACAGGATGATCGAACACAACTGGGGCGAGGGCGAACTCATTCCCGAGGGGGACACCGATCCCGACGATATAAGAGCGTCAGAAAAGTTTCGATTGTGCTTGGCTCAACTCCGGGGGGCGCAAAGCTTGCGAAAAAATCTACCGCCCATTCCAGAGTTTCCTCAGGGACACATCCCCTATCCAGATTGGGCGCTGGGTTTGGATCCCCGCAGATCAGCGGAATAGAGGCGGCACCGCGCCTGCCAATCTCCGTCTCTGTGTCGGCCATAGGAACATTCCTCTGACCTGACACCGGCCTGTCACGCAACCGAATCACTAGCAGGTCTCGCTAGCTATGTCAGGTATACAATTAGGAAAACATTCCTTGACACTCTCCCGCATCCGCCCATACACCTATCCCATCCGGAAAAAATTCCATACCCCGTAGTGGGTCTACCGGATGGCGACAACACTTATGGCGTGCTAGGCGGGAGTATCGCCTAGTTCCCGAAGCCTGGTGATAGCAAGCACAGGGGAGTGTCCGGCCTTCCGGCAACAGTCTCCACACATTGGGAACGCCGCCTGCAGCAGTCCCGGAGGGGCGTCGCGGGTGCCGAAATTATCGGAGGGTGCAGTGACCGAGCCTGTTTATTATCCGTCATACTTGAATCGCGACCGCCTGGTTCATATCCTCGATGCCGATATCGCCACCTGCGAGGCGCTTGGCGTGCTGTTCCGGCTCGAGGGCTTCCAGACGGCGTTTTCGCTCGATGCGGCGCAGTTCCTGCTCGCCATCGCGCAGCGGCGCCCCGATGTGGTGATCGTCAACTACCGGGTCGGCAGCGAGGATGGGCTCGCCATCCTGCGCCACGTCAAGACGCAGCGCACCGGCACGCCGGTCTTCGTGCTCGAGGATCAGCCGGAGGTCGATTCCACCGTCGAGGCGATGCGGGCCGGGGCCAGCGACGTCATCGCCAAGCCGGTCGATGCCGACCGGCTGCTGCGGTCCGTCGCCGAGGCCCTGCGCCACGATATCCTGCTCGGCACCGATCGCGGCGGCCGCCGCCCGGTCGAGGTGCGCGGCTTCGCCCAGCTCACGCCGCGCGAGCGCGAGGTGCTGCAGCTGATCACCAACGGGCAGTCCAACAAGGAGGCGGGGCGCGAACTGGGCATCTCCCCCCGTACCATCGAGGTGCACCGCGCCCGCGTCATGGAAAAGCTCGGCGCCCGCAACACCGCCGATCTGATGCGCATCGTGCTGACCAGCTGACCGCTGATCCTCCCCCGTTCACGGAGAGGGCAATCGCACAAAAGCGTCGAAAGGGGTCGGGACCGCCTTCTCCCCCTGTGGGAGAAGGTGCCCGAAGGGCGGATGAGGGGTTTCTTGCCGAGTCCGCCAAGGGCGGTGGCGGAGGCGCTCCTGCACCATTGCTCGCCCCACCGCGCAAACACCCTGGCAGGTGTTGCACTTGTTCCGTGAACTCGCCGGCGCCCATCCCCGGATGGACCCCGATCACGGCGCGTGCGCAGGTGCCGGGTCCCGGCCTCCGGCGTGACATCGGGTCTGCCGGCATCCAGGCGATCCTGCCTACGCGATCAGGGTCGCCGCCCAGGCCCTCGCCCGCTCGAGCTCGCCCGGCTTCAGCGGGCCCTCGGTGCCGCCGACGAGGAAGCCCGCCGGCGCGCCGCGCAGCGCAAAGCCGTGCTCGCCGAGCTTTTCCGCCATCCGCGTCGCCGCATAGCCGCCCGCCTCGACCACCCAGCGCAGCGGCGCGGGGTGGATGTCCTCGGGTGCCAGCCGGGTGTCGAACACCGCGGCGGCCTGTCCGGGCACCGCCGGGCGCAACACCGCCACCAGTTCCGACATTGCCGGGGTGGGGCGGAAGCCGCGGGTGGGCGAGCCCACCACCAGGAGCTCGATGTCCCGCAGCGGCCACTCGGCCGCCTCCTCGATGCGCAGCAGCTTTACCTCGCGGCCCGGGCTCAGCGCCGCGGCCACGGTCTCGGCGACCCTGGCGGTATTGCCGAACACGCTGTCATAGACCACGATGATGGACATGGCCGGGGCCTCCTCGATAGCCGGCACCATGGCACCGGCGGGAGGCGGCGGGCTTGACCTCGATCAAGCCCCCGGCACGCTTTCTCAGCCGCCGACGGTGGGCAGCGTCAGCTCTCCGCTCATCAGCTTGCTGGCGCTCACCTTTTCGGTGGGGCGCTCGCGCGGCAGCTGCAGCGCCGACCACACGCTCACCAGCGCGTGCCGCAGTTCGATGATCATCTCGTCGTTGTGCAGCGGCGTCGGGGTGATCCTCAGCCGTTCCGTACCCTTGGGCACCGTCGGGTAGTTGATCGGCTGGATGTAGATGTTGTGCCTTTCGAGCAGCATGTCGCTCGCCGCCTTGCAGGCCCGCGCGTCGCCGACGATCACCGGCACGATATGCGTATTGGTCCTCAGCACCGGCAGTCCGGCATCGGCGAGGATGTCCTTGGTCAGCTGCGCCTGGCGCTGGTGCGCGGCGCGCTCGGTGCCCGAGGCCTTGAGGTGCTCGATCGAGGCACGGGCGGCCGCGCACAGCGCCGGCGGCAGTGCCGTGGTGAAGATGAACTCCGGCGCATAGGAGCGCACGGCGTCGATGATCGCCCGGTTCGCCGCGACGTAGCCCCCCATCACGCCGAAGCCCTTGGCGAGCGTGCCCTCGATGATGTCGATCCGCTCCATCAGCCCTTCGCGTTCGGCGATGCCGCCGCCGCGCGGGCCGTACATGCCCACGGCGTGCACTTCGTCGATATAGGTCAGCGCCCCGAACTCCTCGGCGAGGTCGCAGATCTCCTTGATCGGCGCCACGTCGCCGTCCATCGAGTAGACCGATTCGAAGACGATCAGCTTGGGCCGCTTGCGGTCGACCGCCGCCAGCAGTTCGCGCAGGTGCGCCACGTCGTTGTGCCGGAAGATCTGCTTCTGCATGCCGGATTGCCGCACGCCCTGGATCATCGAGGCGTGGTTGAGCTGGTCCGAGAAGATGATGCACTCGGGCAGCAGCCGCGCGATGGTCGAGATCGCCGCTTCGTTCGACACGAACCCCGAGGTGAACACCAGTGCTGCGTCCTTGCGGTGCAGGTCGGCCAGCGAACGTTCCAGTTCCACCAGCGGCCGGTTGGTGCCCGAGATGTTGCGCGTGCCGCCGGCCCCGACGCCGAGCTTGGCGGCCGTGTCCTGCATCGCGGCGATCACCCGGGGGTTCTGTCCCATGCCCAGGTAGTCGTTGGAGCACCAGATGGTGATTTCGCGCTGGTTGTCGGCGGCATCGCGGTAGATGGCCCGCGGAAACTGCCCGGCAATGCGTTCGAGATCGGCAAAGACGCGATAGCGCTTCTCGGCCCTCAAGGCGTCGACGGCGTCTTCGAAAAACCCGCGATAGTCCATCTGTTCCACTCGCTTTGCAGGCTCCGCACCCGGATGGCGCGCCCACCATGGTGAGGCGTAGCTAGCCCGACCGGGGCCGCCCTTGACATAGGTCAATTCGACGCGCAATCCGCGCAAGTCACTGACAGGCAAGCGCCTTGCGGCCCGACCTTGGAATGATCCTAGACTGCGTGTCGAACCCTGCCAATCGCCCATCCGTCGGGACGGTGCCGCGGCCCGCGCAACTCTGCGCGAGCGCGTGCGGCTCCGTTCAGCCGCGGTTCACCCACCCGGTGGGAGAGCAGGGGAACCGTCGCAGCGCACGGCCATTAACGCCATGGCGGCTGCGACGTTGACCCCGGCCGTCGGTCGGCTAGTATTAACGAAACGGAAACGCAGGGGGACCGTCACGTGAAGAGCTTCTCGTCATCGAGCTTCGCCAACGATCATGCCGAGTTGCTGGATCTTGCGCTCGCGGCGGTCAACAAGCATCCGCAGGCCCTGTTCACCGATTTCCAGTGGTTCCTCTATGAGGCGCGCGACACGGTGTTCTTCACCGCCGCCTCCTCCACGCGCTTCGACAAGGAGACGCTGGCCAATCTCGTTGCCGACATGGTGGCGCTGGCGCCGCAACTGAGCCACGGTTTCGTCGGGGCGCGCCCCGGCCAGCCCTTTCCCAAGCATCTGCTCGATGCCATCACCCATGTCGAGGAAGTCGACAGCTTCGAGGGCTATCCCGACAGGTGGCTGGGCAAGTCCGAGGACATCTTCGCGCGCGACGACCTGCCGCTGTTCCGCGTCCAGGCGGTGGTGCTGCGCAACGGCCCCGACGACATGGGGCGCGCCTCGATGATCCAGGTGCGCTCCAGTCATGCCCTGCTCGAGGGGTCCGATTCGGCGCTCCTCACCCGTTCCGCCTCCGCTGGCCATGGCGTGATGAGCGACAAGTCCAACAAGGTCGGCCTCGGCGCCCGCATCAAGGGCACGCTGCGCGGCTGGAGCATGACCTTCATCTACGTGGTCCTCGCCAACCTGCTGGCGCCGCGCGAGAAGCCCTGGGGTTTCAGGACTCTGGCGCTGAAGCGCCATCGCCTCCGGCTGCTCGCCAACAAGCTCGGGGTGCGCCAGCGCTCGCTGATGTTCGCGCTCGTCACCCACGCCCTCAACGGCGAGGGCGAGGAGCGGCACATGTCGAAGAAGGTGATCGGCGCTGCCTACACCATGCTCGACGGCAAGCGCCACGATGCCGATGACGATTTCTTCCGCGTCCGCGCCCTCGAGGCCAAGTTCGAGGTGATCGACGATTTCGTCGCCTATGTCAGGAAGATCGACGACACCATCGACAAGATCGAGAAGAAGGACATCACCAAGTTCCAGGTGATGATGAACTCGATGTTCAAGGCGCTGCGCAATCTCAACCGCGTCGCGCCGTTCCTGCCCGGCAAGCGCTTCTGGCGCTTCAACGGCGGCGTCCACGTCGTGCTCACCCTGGTGCCACCGCACCGCACCTACGGCCCAATGACGCACGGCATGATGGAGCCGATCTACTGCGGCGCCTGGCACCCGGCCGCCAATATCTGCACCTTCTGTCCCGGCCGAGAATACATCACCCTCAACTTCACCATGGAAACCCGGCACATCGCCAATGTCGGCAAGATCGAGGACCTGCTGGCCAAGGTCGAAGCCATGGACATCGTCCCCGGCCGCAGGGCCGTGGCCGAGGACGATAGCGTCTGACGAGGGCGCCGCGCCGCTCCCGCCGATATCGCGGCCCCCACCGTCATGCGTCGGGAACCGGTCGAACCGGGGGCGCCGCCCGATCCTGCCGCGTGCGGGGGGCTGCGCCTGTGCGGCCTCAGTGCCACACCGGTGACGGGGCGGCTTGCCCCACCCGGCGGCCCGCGCTAAGAGGCCGCCGGTCCGATAGCTTGCGGGGCAGCGCCTATGACTGACAGCGCCGATACTGAATTCGCCACCTATCCCAGCCTCGACGGCATGCCCGTCATCGTCTCGGGCGGCGCCTCCGGCATCGGCGAGGGGATCGTGCGGGCCTTCGCCGCGCAGGGTTCGAGGGTCGGCTTCGTCGACATCGCCGCCGATGCCGGCCGCAGGCTCGCCGCCGAACTGACCGCCGCAGGCCACACCGTCCGCTTCGCCGAGTGCGACGTCACCGACATTGCCGCCTATCGGGCGGCGATCGGGGGCTTCGAGGCGGCGCACGGCCCCGCCCTGGCGCTCGTCAATAACGCCGCCCACGACCTGCGCCACACTTGGGAGGAGGTGACGCCGGAGTTCTGGGATGATCGGATCGCTGTCAATCTCAAGCACGCCTTTTTCGCCGCGCAGGCCGTGCTGCCCGGCATGATCGCGGCGGGCAAGGGCTCGATCGTCAATTTCGGCTCGATCAGCTGGATGATCCTCACCGGCAATCTCTCCGCCTACACCGCCTCCAAGGCGGCCATGCACGGCCTGTCGCGCTCGCTCGCCCGCGATGTCGGCAAGCACGGGGTCCGCGTCAACACCCTGGTGCCGGGCTGGATCATGACCGAGCGGCAGCTGACCCACTGGGTCGACGATGCCGCCAACCGGCTGATCGACGAGCAGCAGGCGCTGGCCGGCCGGCTCTACCCGGCTGACATCGCCCGCATGGTGCTGTTCCTCGCCGCCGACGATTCCCGCATGATCTCGGCACAGGACTTCGTGGTCGACGGCGGCTGGGCCCACGGATAATATCGGCGGCGGGCAAGGCAGGCGGGGGTCGCGCGCGACACCATGCTGCCGTATTCGGCGGCGACAACGGGCGCCGGTCAACGGGGGACGTCAATGCACTCCAAGCTACTTCTCGCCGGCCTTGCGGCCCTGTCGCTGAGCGCCTGTACTTCGATCAACCCCTATACCGGGGACAGCCAGCTGTCGAACACCACCGGCGGGGCGATCGTCGGGGCCGGCGGTGGCGCCGTGGTGGGCGGACTGATCGGCGTGGCCACGGGCAATGATCCGCGCGTCACCGCCCTCATCGGTGCCGGCTTCGGCGGCCTCACCGGCGCGGCCATCGGCAAGTACATGGATCAGCAGGAGGCGGAACTGCGCGCCCAGTTGCAGGGTACCGGCGTATCGGTCACCCGCGTCGGCCAGCAGATCATTCTCAACATGCCCTCCAACATCACCTTCGGCGTCGATTCGGCGGTCATCCAGCCGCAGTTCAGCGAGACGCTGGTGTCGGTCGGCCTCGTGCTCAAGAAGTTCAACAAGACCGTTGTCGACGTCTACGGTCACACCGACTCCTCGGGGTCGGACAGCTACAATCTCGAGCTCAGCCAGAAGCGCGCCACCGCGGTGGCCACCGTTCTGGCCAACCAGGGCGTCGATCAGCGCCGCTTCTACATTACCGGCAAGGGCGAGGAGGATCCGATCGCCTCCAATGCCACCGAGGCCGGCCGGCAGCAGAACCGCCGCGTCGAGATCCAGCTGTCCCCGATTCAGGGCTGATGGCTGTCGGCTACAAGGCCGCTACCTGGCGAAAACCCGGTGCCACGGCTTAACGGGCGCTTAACGCAGCCGGCGCTTCGTCGCCCCGGTTAAGCTGTCGTTGAGCTTTGCCGTCCCTCCATGGAGCGGCAAACAGGGGCCCGCCATGGGCAATCTCGTCGGCCTGCTCATCTCCAGTCGGCACCAGCGCGGCATACGGGTGGCGCTGTTCCTGCTCGTCTTGGGTGTGAGCCTCGCCACTGGCCTCGTCACTGCCCTCACGCAGGTGAACGAGAGCATGAAGGCCCAGGTCGGGCTCGCCCTCGCCCCCTATGCGCGGCTGCGCGACAATGTCGATGCCGCCTTCGAGGCGCTCGATCGCGAGGTGACCGCGGCCCCCTGCGGCGATCTCTTCCATCGGCAGCTGCGGCGCGTCGCCTACCTGCCGGATGGCCTCAACGAGTTCCTCTATGCCCCCGGGGGCGTCGTCCAGTGCACCGCCAATCTCGGTCGGCTCCCTGTGCCGCACGCCCTCGGTCCGCCCGATCACTCGCCGCTGTCGGAAGCGGCGCCGGCCGGCATCCGCTTCTGGATCGACCGGGACCTCGGCTTCCTGGCCCTCTCCGGCCTGACCGGCAGTCTGGTGCAGGTCGGCGATATTGCGGTCGTGGTTCCGCCGCAGCCCCTGCTGGCCCAGGCGCCGCCCTGGATGTCGACCGAAGTGGTCCTCGTCGGCGCCCAGGGCCGCTGGTGGCATCGCGGCGGTGCCACCGGCATCTACGCGGCCCAGTTGGCCGACGGGCAGGTCGAGGATCCCGTGTCCCCGCGCGGCGCTGCCCTGCACCATGTCGGCTGCGACGTGGTGGGCCTCTACTGCGCCGTCGCCGAGGCCACGTTGGGCAGCCTGCTGTCCCACGGTTCGCTCATCATCGTCGGGATCGTCTCGGCGAGCGCCATCTTCGCGGCGTGGCTGTCGCGCCAGCTGCATCGGCTGCTGCGCCGCTTCTGGGCCTTCGAGGCCCGCTTCCTGAGGCACTTCGATGCCGCTTCCGTCGTCTGCCACTACCAGCCCATCCTCGATCTGAGGACCGACCGCATCACGGCCTGCGAGGTGCTGGTCAGGTGGCGCGACGTCGACGGCCGCATCGTCATGCCCGACCAGTTCCTGCCGCTGGTGGAGGCGCGCGGACTGACCATGGATCTGACGCGCTATCTGGTGGCACGGGCCCGCGCCGATCTCGCGCGCCTGTCGCCCGGCACGGCATTGCAGCTCAACTTCAACGTCTTCCCGCGCGATCTCGATGCCGACCGCCTGATCCCGCTGTTTGCCCCGCTTCTGAGCGATCGCTTCGAGGTGGTGATCGAGATCGTCGAGACCGACGCGCTGGATGTCGTCGCGGCCGGGCGCGATATCGAGCGGCTCCGCGCCGCCGGCATCGGCACCTATCTCGACGATTTCGGCTCCGGTTTCTCCAACATCAACCATCTTGGGGCGCTGCCGCTCGATGGCGTCAAGCTCGACCGCCAGTTTGCCATGGCGTCCGATGCCAGCCTCACCGGCCAGCTGCTGGTCAACGCCCTGGCGATGATCCACGATTCCGGTCGGGTGACCGTCGTCGAGGGGGTGGAGACGGCCGGCCGGCTCGCCATGCTGCGTTCGACCGGCATGGTCGATTTCATCCAGGGCTACCTGGTCTCTAGGCCGCTCGACATCGAGCGCTTCGCCGGGTTCCTCGCCGATTGGGATCTGGCGCGCGGCACCCGGCGCCTTGCCGCCTGACGGCCCGACCCGCCGCCTTTCACGCCGGCTCCAGCGCCCTGGTCCAGCAGGCGCGGGCCCGCTCGGCGAGCTCCAGCGATTCGGCCCAGCGGTCGCTGAGGTCGGTGCCGTCGGCTCCCGAAATCGCGTAGGGTTGCGGGCCCAGTTCGCACATGAAGCAGAGCCGGTCGTCTTTCCCCGCGCGCTTCATCCAGCTGGAAAATCCGTACGTCCACCACGCTTCGAACTGCCCGATCCAGGGCGCATGCTGCGCAAAGCCCAGCGGCACCTGCACCTGCTCGCTGCTCGCCACCCTGCCGTGATAGGCCCAGCAGCGATCGAGGACCGCCCGGATCTGGGCGTCAACCTCGGCGCTCGCCGGCACCGCGATCTCCCGACCCACCACATAGTGTGACAGGTCGGCGAGCAGCTTCATCTGAGGCACCGCCGCCAGCAGGTCCAGCGTGAACAGCAGGTCGTTCGTCATCCGGTCCCGGTGCGTCTCGACATAGACCGGGAAGTCCACCTGCTCGGCCAGCCGGACCCAGCCTTCGGCGACGCGCGCCGCGTCCTCGAGGCGTCGCGGCCTGAGGTTGGGCTGGATGTTGATATGGGTGACGCCGAACGCGGTCCCCCATTCGAGCGCCGGCTTGAGGCCATCCACGTCGGTCGGGAAACACAGACCTTCGACCACCAGACCCGCCGACCGGGCGAGGCCGGCGGTGCGGCGGGCCTCCTCTCGGTCGATGAACAGGCAGCCCAGCCCGTCGAAGCCGGCACCGGCGATCATTTCGATATTGGTCTCGAGCGGCCGCTCGGCCGGCGCTCCCTTGAGACCCGACATCGTCCACAGCGATTGCAGTACGAGCAGTTCCGGCACCTTGTCATCCCTCCCGGCATCGGTCTTTCACATGATGCGACCGCCACGTCCTTGTCGGGGCTCCGATGGCCTCTGGCAAGCCCGTCCGGGGCCGGTCGGCATCGCCTCGTCCTGCCCAACTGGGGAGCTTTCCGAAACAGGGGCGGCACGGCAGCATCGGGCCAGTCGATGACCGAGGCCTCCTCCGCCATGTCCACCCCAGCGTCCCTTGCGCCCCTCGCCTCCGTCTCCGATGCCCTTGCCGCCCTCACCGCCGATGCTGCCCGACGTGTCGTCGCGATCCGCGACGGCGAGGGGCGTACCCTGAGCGGCTTCATCTGGCGCAGCGGCATGGCGGTCACCGCCCACGAGGCGCTGGACAGCGAGGAGGAGGCCGATGTCATCCTGCCGGACGGCACCGTCGCGCGGGCCCGGCTGGCCGGGCGCGATCCGACCACCGATGTCGCCCTGCTTCGTCTCGAGACCGCCGAGTATCCCGACTGGATGCCGGCCCCCCTGCCGGCGGCAGGGTCGCTCTCGGTGCTGGTCGGCCGAACCGCGGAATCCGTCCTCTCGAGCCTCGCCGCCGTCAGCGAGCTCGGGCCGGCCTGGCGCAGCATGCGGGGCGGCGAGATCGATGCCCTGGTGACGCTCGGCCTGCGCCTGCCGTCCCGCCTCGAGGGAGCCGCCGTCGTCTCGCCCGAGGGGCAGCTGCTCGGCATGGCGGTCAGCGGTGCCCGCGGGCGCACCCTGCTGATCCCCGCCTCGACCGTCTCCCGCGCGGTGGCGACGCTCGCCGAGAAGGGCTACGTGCCGCGCGGCTGGCTCGGCCTCAGCCTGCATCCGGTCGGGCAGGGCGGCGTCATCGTGATCGGCATCGAGCCGGACAGCCCGGCGGCCCGGGGGGGCTTACTTGTCGGCGACATCGTCACCACATGGGAAGGCAACACGGTTCGGTCCGTCGCCGATGTCGCCCTGCGGCTCGGCGCCGGAACCGTCGGAACCAAGGCAAGATTGGGAGTATTGCGCGGTGGCAGTGCACTGGAACTCGACCTCGCTATCGGGGAACGCCCGCGGCACTGAGGCGGCGCGCGCCGTCCTCGCCACGGCGCGCTACGCCATCGGCTTCGACCTGCTCGACCGTGGCCTCGAGCAGGTTCTGCGCACCATCGTGCAGGGCCGGCATGACCTCTGCGAGGCCGATGCCGACGAGGCCGCCGTGGTCATCACCGACCGGCCCGCCGCGGACGCCGGCTTTGCGGGCAGCGGCCGTCTGTTGCGCGTCGGGGCCGAGCAGGGGGGGCGCAACGTTCTCGACAGCCTCGATCCCGGCCTGATCCTCTCCGCCGCGACCTTGGTCGCCGCGGGCTACGCGCTGGACCGCGAGCGCATGGCGGCGGACGGGCATGGCGGCGACTTACCCCGCCTCAGCCAGCGCGAGCGGCAGGTGGCGGTGCTCCTGGTCGATGGTGCCTCCAACAAGCTGATCGCCCGCGGCCTCGACATCTCCGTCCACACCGCCAAGTTCCACGTCACGGCCATCCTCGAAAAGCTCGGCGCCCGCAATCGGGCCGATGCGGTGTCGATCATCCTCCGCGAAGGGCTCGTCTCGATCTGACCCGCGGCGGCGGATCGAAAAGTTCGGCGTTTCAACGAAACGCCGAACTGCTCTAGTGTTCCGTCATGCCCGCCGACCATCTCAAGCCCTACCGGGCCAAGCGCGACTTCAGCCGGACCAGCGAGCCCGCCGGTGCCGATGCCGGATCGGGCGGCAACCGCTTTGTCGTGCACAAGCACTCCGCCACCGCCGATCACTATGACCTGCGGCTCGAACTCAACGGCGTGCTGAAGAGCTGGGCCGTTCCCAAGGGTCCCTCCCTCAACCCGGCGGACAAGCGCTTTGCCGCCGAGACCGAGGACCACCCGGTCGAATATCTCGATTTCGAGGGCGTCATCCCCGCCGGGGAGTATGGCGGCGGACCGATGATCGTCTGGGACACCGGCACCTGGGCGCCGATGGGCGATCCCGACGAGCACCTGCGCAAGGGCGACTTCAAGTTCCGCCTGTGGGGCGAAAAGCTCAAGGGCGGCTGGATGCTGGCGCGCCTCAGGAAGAAGTCAGACGACGGCAAGACCGGCTGGCTGCTGTTCAAGGAGCACGATCCGTCCGCCAGGACCGAGGGCGACGTCCTCGTCGAGCGTCCCGAGAGCGTCAAGACCGGCCGTCGGATCGAGGAACTGCTGGCGCCGCCCCGGCCGGGCCGGCCGGTGCGGTTGCGCCCGGGGACCCTCAAGGGCGCGGTGGAGGCGCCGATGCCCGGGCGGATCGAGCCGCAGCTGGCCACCGCCGTCGCCGATCCGCCCGAGGGCGAGCAATGGCTGCACGAGATCAAGTTCGATGGCTATCGCACGCTCGCCCATCTCGATGCCGGCAAGGTTGCGCTCGTCACCCGCGCCGGGCTCGACTGGACCGGGCGCTACGGCAACCTGCCCCGGGCCTTCGAGGCGCTGCCCTGCAGGTCGGCGCTGATCGACGGTGAGATCGTCGTCCCCGACGAAAGCGGCATCGCCCGTTTCGCCGCGCTCCAGGAGGCGCTGTCGTCCGGCGCGGGCAACCGGCTGGTCTACTACGCCTTCGATCTGCTCTACCTCGATGGCTGGGACCTCAGGGCCGTGCCGATCGAGAAGCGGAAGGACCTGCTGGCCCAGCTGCTGGGTGGCCGGGTCGAGGCGAGCACCGCCATCCAGTTCAGCGACCATGTGGTCGGGGACGGCGGCGCGCTCTTCGACCGGGCCTCCGAGCTGGGGCTCGAGGGCATCGTCTCGAAGCGCCTCGGCGCCCGCTACGAGTCGGGGCGCACCACCAGCTGGAGCAAGACCAAGGCGCTGCAGGTCGGCGATTTCGTCATCGCCGGCTTCACCCGCTCGGCCGCGGCCGGAGGGATCGGCGCACTGGCGCTGGGCGAATGGGTCGATGGCGAACTCGAGTATCGCGGCAAGGTCGGCACCGGCTTCGATGCCGCAACCCTTGCCGCCCTGCTCGAGCGGCTCGCGCCGCTGGCCGAAGGCGGCGTGCCGCTCGAGCGCGGCCCGAAGGATGTGGTCTGGGTGCGGCCGGTGCACCAGGCCCGCATCCACTATGCCACCCGCACCGCCGACAATTCCCTCCGCCACGCCGTCTTCAAGGGGCTTCGCGAGGCGGCGCTCTCGACCCCCGTGGCGGGTTCGCGGCAGCGCCTGATCACCGATGCCGACCTCGCCTCGATCTTCGTCACCAACCCCAACCGGCGACTGTTCGGCAAGTCCGGGCCGACCAAGCTCGAGATTGCCGTCTACTATGCCGCCGTCGGCGACTTCATGCTGCCGCACCTGTTCAACCGGCCGGTCTCGCTGG
The DNA here is from genome assembly GCA_041916695.1 of Devosia sp. GTDB lineage: Bacteria > Pseudomonadota > Alphaproteobacteria > Rhizobiales > Devosiaceae > Devosia_A. Next base: position 89,111 of record JAYRZA010000003.1, read on the forward strand.
TGCGCTGTCCGAGCGGGCGCCCGCAGGACTGCTTCTTCCAGCGCCACGCCTTCACCGGCATGCCCCCGACCCTCGGCGTGTTCGAGGTGAAGAACTCCGACGACGAGGACAAGTCCTACCTCAGCGTCGAGGATGCGCGCGGCTACCTGGCGCTCGCCCAGTTCGGCGTCGTCGAGTACCACACCTGGGGGACGCACCGGAGCCATCTCGAAAAGCCCGATCGCATCGTCTTCGATCTCGACCCGGGCGAGGGCATCGGCTGGCGCGAGATGGTCGAGGCCGCGGTGCACGTCCGGGGCGAGCTCGAGCGGCTGGGGCTGGTCCCCTTCGTCAAGACCTCCGGCGGCAAGGGCATCCATGTCGTCGTGCCGATCAGGCCCAGGCTCGGCTGGAAGCAGGTGCACGCCGCCACCGGCCGCATTGCCAGCGCCATTGCGGGGGCGGCGCCCGAGACGTTTACCGCCACCATGGGCGCGGCCAACCGCAAACGGCGCATCTTTATCGACTTTCACCGCAACGCCCGCAGCGCCACCTCCGCGGCGCCCTACTCGCTGCGTGCCCGCACCGGCCTGCCGGCCTCGACTCCGCTCGATTGGCGGGACCTCGACACGATCGACGCCCCCGAGGACTTGAACTACTCTAGCCTTCCGGCATTGTTAACCACGTCCGGCGATCCGTGGGCCGACATTAACCAGTCGGCGCGGGATCTTCCGGCACAGTCGTCGGCTGAACGGACCTAGTATTCGCGCGTAGGAGGCACAGATGGCGGCACGGGCAAGCTGGAAGGGGTACTTGAAGCTCAGTCTGGTGAGCTGTCCGGTCAAGCTGTTCCCTGCCACCAGCGCATCCGAGCGCATCACCTTCAACCAGCTCCACAAGGACACCCACAACCGGATCAACATGAAGCCGGTCGATCCGGAACTGGGGCTGGTCGAGCGCTCCGACCTGGTCAAGGGCTACGAGTACGAGGACAAGCAGTACGTCATCATCGAGGAGAGCGACCTCGAGGCGGTGCGCATCGAGTCCAGCCACACCCTCAATATCGAGGCCTTTGTCGGCGAGGACGAGGTCGATCCCATCTACCAGGACACGCCCTATTACCTCGCCCCCGACGGCGCCATGGCGGAGGAGACCTTCGCCGTTCTGCGCGAGGCGATGCGCCGGTCCGGCAAGGTCGCCATCGCGCGCCTCGTGATGACCAGCCGCGAGCGCGTCGTCACCATCGGTGCGCGCGAGAACGGCATGTTCGTGTGCACCCTGCGCAACCCCAACGAGGTCCGCGGCACCGCCGAGTATTTCGGCAGCATCCCGGACGCCCAGCCCGAAAAGGAGATGCTCGAACTGGCCGAGAAGCTGATCGAGCAGAAGGTCACCACGTTCGACCCCAGGAACTACGAGGACCGCTACGAGATCGCGCTGATGGCGATGATCAAGGAGAAGCTCAAGGGCCACAAGCCGATCATCGCGTCGGCGCCGGAACGCGGCAACGTCATCAACCTCATGGATGCGCTCAAGGCGAGCCTGGGACAGTCCAAGCCTGCCGCCAAGAGCAAGCCCAAGGTTGCGCCGCCGGCCGAATCGGCCGCCAAGCTGTCGCTCAAGGCCGCCGTCGAGGCATCCAAGGCCGTCGCCAAGCCGGCCGCCAAGGCCGCCCCGAAAGCCGCAGCCGGCAGCAAGAAGAAGGCCTGATCCCGCAATGCCCCAGTCCGCCGCCGTTTTCGGCATCGTCGGAGCGCTCAGCGCGTTCCCGCGAAGGCTGGCGGCCAAGGCGTTGTCGGGACAGCGCAAGCGCCTGCGGCGCGGCATCACCCGGCAGACCTCGCATGTCGTGGTCGGGCGCAAGCTGCTGACGCTGGGCGAGGCCGAGATCGACCGGCGCCTCGCGCCGCTTGCGGCGGCGGACATCACGCTGCTCAGCGAAAACGGGCTGCTGGAACTGCTCGGGCTCAGGACCGCGCCGCAGCACACCGGCCTCACCCGCCAGTCCCTGCTCGAGCAGTCGCGGCTCGACGCCGCCGTGTTCGATCGTCTGGCCCTGTTCGACGCCTTCGAGCACAGCGTCGAGCCGTTCTCGTTCCGCGATCTCATCCTCTCGCGCAAGTATGCCGGCCTCGTCGCCGGCGGCGCCGGCTGGTGGGCCATCGCCCGCGCCGTGCATCGGGCCGGCCCGGTATCCTCGCTCACCGCGCTCTCGCTGCATCCGGAGGACGAGGCGACCATCTACGCCCTCGACGGGGCGACCAAGACCGAGCTCGATGGCCAGCGCGTGCTCGACCTCGAGCCCAGCGACGAGGCCGACGAGGAGTATTTCGATCTTGCCGAGGCCGCCGAGTCGGCGGGCCTGTTCGCCGAGGCCGCGGTGCTCTACTGCCAGTGTCTCGCCATCGATCCGACCGATTCCGTCGCCGCCTTCAACCAGGCCAACTGCCTGCGCGCCTCGGGCGACGCCGATGCCGCCGGTCTCGCCTATGCCCGTGCCATCAAGCTCGATCCGGCCTTTGTCGAGGCCTGGTTCAACCATGGCGGGCTGCTGCGCGATACCGGTCGCACCGGGGCTGCCCGCCAGCACCTGTTGCGGGCCGTGGAGATCGACCCCGCCTACGGCGATGCCGTCTATAACCTCGCGAGCCTCGAGTTCGATGCCGGCAACCTCGCCGAGGCGCGTCGCTGGTGGGGCCGCTATCTCGAGCTCGACCAGACTTCGGAATGGGCGCGGACGGCGACCCGCGGCATCGCCTACGCCGACGCGCAGCTGCGGCGGACGGCGGGCTGACATGATACCTGACCGCTCCGCCCCGCCGCGCCGGCCCGGACCGCCCTGATGGCGACCGACTTCCTCTTCGATGGTCCGCACGACGCCCGCGTCACCGTCCTCCTCGCCCACGGAGCCGGCGCCCCCATGGACTCGGCCTCGATGAACGCGACGGCCAGGGCGCTCGCGGCTGCCGGCCTGCGGGTCGCTCGCTTCGAGTTCGCCTACATGGCCGGTCGCCGCATCGGCGTGCGCAAGCCGCCGCCGCGCGCCGAGACCGTGATGCCGGAATACCTCGCCGCCGTCGACGCGCTCGGCCCTATGGCGGGCACCCTGGTCATCGGTGGCAAGTCGATGGGCGGCCGTGTCGCCAGCATGGTCGCCGATGGCCTGTCCGAGGCCGGTCGCATTGCGGGGCTGGTCTGCCTCGGCTACCCCTTCCACCCGCCTGGGCGACCCGAACAGTTGCGCACTCGCCACCTCCTCGGGCTCAGGACCCCCACCCTCATCTGCCAGGGCACCCGCGACGAGTTCGGCGTGCCTGCGGAGGTCGCCGGCTATGGGCTGTCGCCGGCCATCGAGCTGTGCTGGCTCGAGGACGGCGACCACGACCTGAAGCCGCGCAAGGCGATTTCCGGATTCTCGACCGCCGATCACCTGGCGACGGTGGCGCGGCGCATCGCCGAGTGGGCCGGACACCTCTCGTCCGCTCCGTGAAGATCGTTACGTTCAACGTCAACGGCATCGTCCGGCGGCTCGACAACCTGCTGGCCTGGCTCGCCGCCGCCCAACCGGACATCGTCTGCCTGCAGGAACTGAAGGCGACCGACCGTCAGTTTCCGCGCGGCGCCCTCGCCGACGCCGGCTACGGGGCGGTCTTCGCCGGACAGGCCAGCTGGAACGGTGTCGCCATCCTGGCGCGCGGCAGCGAGCCGATCCTGACCCGCACCGGGCTCCCCGGCACCGAGGATCGCGCCGAGGCCCGCTACATAGAGGCCGCGGCGCATGGCGTGCTCGTCGCCTGCCTCTATGCCCCCAACGGCAACCCTCGGCCCGGTCCCAAGTTCGACTGGAAGCTCCACTGGAACGAGCGACTGATTGCGCACGCCGCCTCGCTGGTCGAGGCCGGCGTTCCGGTCGTCCTCGCCGGCGACTACAACATCGTGCCCGAGCCGCGCGACATCTATCCGACCCGTTCCTACGACGACAACGCCCTGGTCCAGCCCGCCTGCCGCGCGCAGTTCGCCCGCCTGCTGCAGCAGGGCTGGACCGATGCATTGCGTGCCCTCGCCCCGTCCGAAACGCTGTATACTTTCTGGGATTATCGCCGCGAGCGCTGGGCCCGCAACGCCGGGCTGCGTCTCGATCACCTGCTGGTTTCGCCGGACCTCGTCGCCCGTCTCCGCCGCTTCGGCATCGACCGCGACGTGCGGGGCGCGCCCGAGGCCAGCGATCACGCCCCGGTCTGGATCGAACTCGGTCCCGGGCCGGGCCGTCGGCGGCGGTAGCGGAGGAACTGCCCACCTGTCGATCCGGCGCCTGTCCGTTCGTCATGGTGGTGAACGGTCGGGGCAGGGGCCCCGGCCATCGAGCAAAGGAGCATCACGATGCGCAAGGTCACGGCAGGCTATTTCCACTCGGTCGACGGCGTCGTCGAGTCGCCCAATCTGTGGCAGTTCGATGCCTTCGACGACGACCTGGGCGAAATGCTCGGCGCCGTCATGCAGGCCACCGATACCGTGCTGATGGGGCGCATCGGCTACTCGCAATGGGCCGGCTACTGGCCGACCGCCACCGTGGACGGCGATTTCGCGGCCTTCATCAACGGCGTGCCGAAGTTCATCGCCTCGCGCACCCTGTCCGCCGCCGATCTGGGCTGGTCGAACGCGACGCTGATCGCCGGCGACCTCGAGACGTTCGTGCGCGACCTGAAGACCCGTGAGGGCGGCGACATCGCCGTCATGGGCGGCATCTCGCTGGCCCGCCAGCTGCTCTTCGCCGGCCTGCTGGACAGCCTGACCCTGATCACGCATCCGGTGGTCGCCGGCGCCGGCAAACGGATGTTCGAGCCTACCGATCCGCTGACCCGCCTCGAGCTGCTCGACTGCCGGCGCACCAGCAAGGGCAACGTCGTCACGAGCTACGGCCTGCGGAGCTGACCGGTCGCGGCATGCCGGCGTCTCGCGCCATCGTCGCGCCCAGCACCTGGGCGCGATCGAGCTGGCGGCAGCTCTCGATCAGCTGTATCGCTTCGTCGGCCTGGCCGAACTCGATATGCGTCACCAGTTGCTCCCGAAGCGTCAGCGACTGCTGGCGGTACTCCGCTGCCGCCAGCGCCACCTCCCGCGTCAGGGCAAGGGCGAGTGTCAGTTCCGCCACCCCGACCACGGCCCGCAGCAGCACGTCCCCGGCGCTCTCGGCGATGATGCTGTGGACCTCCAGGGCGCCGAGTCCGGCCTGCTGCACGCTGTCGCCGCTCGTCGCCATCTGGTGCAGCCAGAACTTCATCAGCCGTACGTGTTCCGCCGTGCGATGCCGGGCGGCGAGTTCGGCCAGCGGCGTCTCGAAGGCACCGCGCACGCGGAACAGGCTGTCGTAGAACTGCGGGTCGGGCGGGGCATGGAAGTGCCAGGCCAGCACCTGCGGATCGAGGAAGTTCCAGCGCGATTTCGGGGTCACGCGCGTCCCCACCTTGGGGCGCGCCTCCACCAGCCCCTTGGCCTCCAGCGTGCGGATCGCCTCGCGCAGTACGGTGCGCGAGACTCCATAGCGTTCCATCATCACCGCATCGCTGGCGAGCAGCGAGCCGACGGCATGGGCCCCCGAGACGATGCCGAGGCCGATCTCGTTGATCACATAGGCATGGTAGTTTCGTGCAGCGGGCCGCCCCGTCAACGAGCGGATGAGGCTGCCTGCTTCGTACATGCTATGCTTTCTTAGCCGCCTTTTCCCCCGGCGCGGAGGCCGCAAAGATCAGCCGCTGCAGCACGATGAACAGGAACAAGAGTACACCGATCACGATTTTCGTCCACCAGCTCGACAGCGTGCCGTCGAAGATGATGTACGTCTGGACCAGGCCCAGCAGCATGATCCCGATGAACGTGCCGAGGACGAAGCCGTAGCCGCCGGTCAGCAGCGTGCCGCCGATCACCACGGCGCTGATCGCGTCCAGTTCGACGCCGACCGCCGCCAGCGGATATCCCGCCGACGTGTAGAGGGAAAACACGATTCCCGAAAGGCTAGCGAGCACGCTCGACAGCGTGTAGATGGCGACCGTCGTCTGCGCCACCGGGACGCCCATCAGTGAGGCCGAAACGGTATTGCCCCCAAGGGCATAGACATAGGATCCGAACCGCGTCCGGTGCGCGATGACGGCGCCGACGATGAACACGGCGATCATGGTGAGGCCGATGAAGCTGAGCCGGCCGCCGCCCGGCAGGCGGATCACCAGGTCGGAAATCCAGTCGTAGAACTCGTGCTTGATCGGCACCGAGTCCTGCGTGATCACCGAAGCGCCGCCGCGGGCGAGGAACATGCCGGCCAGCGTCACGATGAACGCCGGCACCTGCAGGTAGTGGATGGCCAGGCCCATCACCGCGCCGAACGCGGCGGCGACGGCGATGGCGATGGCGAAGGCGAGGAGCGGGTGAAGTCCGGCCCAGCTGACCAGCACCGCGATGAGGACGCCGGTGAAGCCGATGACGGCGCCGACCGACAGGTCGATCCCGCCCGACAGGATGACGAAGGTCATCCCGACCGCCGTGATGCCGAGAAAGGCGTTGTCGGTGAGGAGGTTCCCCAGCACCCGCGTCGAGAACATGCCTGGAAACTGCATGACGCTCAGCCCGTAGGCGAGGACGAAGATGACTGCCGTGGCCGCCAGCGGGCGCAGGCTGCGGTTCATTTGTCCGTCCCCCTCGTTCCGCCGCGTCGCCGGATCGCCGCGGGCAGCAGCCGGGGCGCCAATGGCGACTGGATCAGCAGGATGATGAAGATCATCCCGGCCTTGACGATGAGATTGAACTCCGGCGGAAAGCCCGACACCAGGATGCCGGTATTCATCGCCTGGATGATCAGCGCGCCCACCACCGCGAGCGGCACCGAGAAGCGTCCCCCCAGCAGCGACGTGCCGCCGATGACCACGGCGAGGATGGCGTCGAGTTCCAGCCACAGCCCGGCATTGTTGGCATCGGCCCCGCGAATGTCGCCGGCCACGATGATGCCGGCGATCGCGGCGCACAGTCCGGACAGCGCATAGACCATCAGCAGCAGCATGCGGCTGCGGATGCCGGCAAGGCTCGCGGCCTTGCGATTGATGCCGACGGCCTCGATGAACAGCCCGATGGCGGTGCGCCGCACCAGCAGGGTCACCAGCACCATCAGCAGCAGCGCGATCACCGCCGCCATCGGCAGGCCGAGAAACGATCCGGTGCCGATGAAGATCAGCACCGGATCGGTGAATGTCACGATGAAGCCCTCGGTGATCAGCTGCGCGATGCCGCGCCCGGCGACCATCAGCACCAGCGTGGCGACGATCGGCTGGATGTCGAGCACGGCAACGAGGAAGCCGTTCCACAGGCCGCAGGCGAGCCCGACGGCCAGCGCCACCGCCACCGCGACCGGGGCTGGATAGCCGGCAACCACCAGCGTCGCCGCCACCGCGCCCGCCACCGCCATCACCGCGCCGACCGAGAGATCGACGCCCTTGGTGGCGATCACCCCGACCATGCCGATGGCGAGGATGGCCACCGGCGCCCCGCGGTTCAGCACGTCGATCAGGCTGCCGAACAGCCGTCCGTCCTGCCAGGTCACGCGGAAAAAGCCCGGAAACAGCAGCCAGTTGATCAGCAGCACGCCGACCAGGGCGCCGAGTTGCGGGTTGGCCAGGCGGCTGAGCAAACGCCGGATCATGCCGGGCTGGCCTCCCTGTGATTGGCGATCGCCTGGACGATCACGCCGGGGTTGATGTTCTCGCCGTTGAGTTCGGCGACCAGTTCGCGGTCGCGCATCACCACGATGCGGGAGGAGTAGGCAACCACTTCGTCGATCTCGGAGGAGATCACCACCAGCGCCAGCCCCTCGTCGCGCAGCCGGTTGATCGTCCTGACGATTTCGGCATGGGCGCCCACGTCGATGCCGCGCGTCGGCTCGTCGAGGATCAGGAAGGCCGGATCGGTGGCCAGCCAGCGCGACAGGATCACCTTCTGCTGGTTGCCGCCCGAGAGCAGCTTGACCGGCATGTCGAGCGAGGCGGCGCGGATGTCCATCGCCTCGCCGAACTTCCCGGCGATCTCCAGCTGTTCGTCGCGGTTGAGGGCGCTGAACCAGCCGAGCTTGCCCTGCAGCGCGATCACGATGTTTTCGCGCACCGACAGGTCGCCGAAGATCCCTTCCGCCTTGCGGTCTTCCGGGCAGAAGCCGAAACCGCGCTCGATCGCGTCGGTCGGGCGGGCGATGGCGGCCGGCGCGCCCGATACCGTCACCGTGCCCTCGTCCGCCGCGTCCGCCCCGAACATGATGCGTGCCATCTCGGTGCGCCCCGAGCCGAGCAGCCCTGCGACCCCGATGACCTCGCCCTTGTGGACGGTGAGGTCGAACGGGCGGACGCTGCGCTTGCGACCGTAGCCGCGGAATTCCGCCAGGACCTCCCCCAGGGGTCGGCTGTCTTCCAGTTTGGTGGCGCCGGAAAACGCCACGTCCTTGCCCAGCATCAGGCGCACCACGTCGGTGCGCGTCAGGTCGTCGAGCGGCCTTGTGTCGATCAGCCGGCCGTTGCGCAGGATGGTGACGCGGTCGGCGATGGCGAAGACCTGGTCGAGGAAATGCGTGATGAACACGATGGCGAGGCCGGAGCTCTTCAGCCCCGCGATGATCTCGAACAGCCGTTCCACCTCGTTGCGGTCGAGGCTCGCGGTCGGTTCGTCGAGGATGAGGACCTTGCCGCTCAGTTCCACCGCCCGCGCGATGGCGACGATCTGCTGCACCGCCACCGAATGCGCACCCAGTTCGCTCGAAGGATCGATTCCAAGGCCGTAGCGCGACAGGATGGCGCGCGAGTCGCGCTCCATTTTCCGGCGGTCGACCAGTCCGAAGCGGGTCGGCTGGTGACCGAGGAACAGGTTCTCCGCCACGCTGCGGTTGGCCAGCAGGTTCACTTCCTGGTAGACGGTGCCGATCCCGTGCGATTGCGCCTGCTGCGGGTTATCGAGCGTGACTTCCGTGCCGTCGGCCAGCACCGTGCCTCCGTCCGGCTGGTAGGCTCCGGTCAGGATCTTGATCAGCGTCGATTTGCCGGCACCGTTTTCGCCCAGCAGGGCGTGCACCTCTCCCGCCCGCAGCCCGAAATCCACCGCGTCGAGCGCCACGTGGTTGCCGAAGACCTTGGTGATTCCGCGCGCCTCGAGCGCCAGCCGGTCGCCGTCCAATCGCCCCTCCTGCCCACGGCGCCTCGAGGCGCTCCCGATGGGTTTCCCCGCCGGCGTGCCTGCCGGCGGGGACCACGTCAACCGTCGTTCATATATCAGTAACCGAGGCCCTTGCGGCGCTCATATTCGCCCTGCGGGTCGTCGGCGGCCGTATAGAGCTTGGACTCGGTGATGATGAACTTCTCCGGCACCGTGCCGTCCTTGAGGTAGGCGGCGAGCACGTCGAAGGCCGGGCCGGCCATGTTCGGCGTCAGTTCCACGGTGGCATTGGCCTCGCCCGCGGCAATCGCGGTGAAGATGTCCGGCACCGCGTCGATCGAGACCACGAGGATGTCGCTGCCCGGCTTCAGCCCGGCATCCTTGATCGCCTGGATGGCTCCGACCGCCATGTCGTCATTGTGGGCGTAGAGCGCGCAGATGTCCTTGCCGCCATTCTCGGCCTTGAGGAACCCTTCCATCACTTCCTTGCCCTTCGAGCGGGTGAAGTCCCCGGTCTGGCTGCGGATGATCGAGATGTTGGCGTGCCCCGCGATGGCTTCTTCGAAGCCTTTCTTGCGGTTGATGGCGGGGGTGGAGCCGACGGTGCCCTGCAGTTCGACGACCTTGCAGTCCTTGTCCTTGACGGTGTCGGCCAGCCACTGTCCGGCGACGCGGCCTTCCTTGACCTGGTCCGACGCCACGCTGGTGAGGTAGAGGTCCTGCGGCGCGTCCACGCCACGGTCGAGCAGGATCACCGGGATCTCGGCCTCCTTGGCCTCGCCCAGTACGTCTTCCCAGCCGGTCGCGACCACCGGTGCGACGAGGATCGCGGCGACGCCCTGCGCGATGAAGCCGCGGATCGCCTTGATCTGGTTCTCCTGCTTCTGCTGGGCGTCGGCGAACTTGAGGTCGACGCCGCGCGCCTCTGCCTGCTGCTTGGTGACCGAGGTCTCTGCCGCACGCCAGCCGGACTCCGAGCCGATCTGGCTGAAGCCGATGGTGAGACCGTTGAGGTCCTGCGCGAGGGTCGCGGACGACAAAGCGGTGACGAGGCCCGCCGCGACGGCGAGCGTGGAAATGAGCTTCACGATGGTTCCTCCCAAAAGCCGCCCGGCAGTGTCCACCTGGGCGGTAGAAGGACGCTACATAAAGTACTATTATATGTAAAGATGCCCTGTCGGTGCGCATGGCCGGGTGCACGCAGGCGCTTCCCGTGCCACCGCGCGGCCGCAGGTCTTCGCCCCGGGGTTTCGAAGTGGTCTTGCCCGAATGATGGAGCGGCCTGCCGGCTCGCGGCAGCTGCCGAGTTCCCTAGGTCTCGGGACGAAGCCTAGTCCTCGGCCGCTGGCCACCCGCCTGCCGCGCCCGTCCCGACGGACAGCTCCGAGAGGACGTCGAGGGACCGATCCTCGCGGACCACGGCGTCAGGACGCCCGTTGGCGCTCTCGGCGAGAGCCCGGTCCCGGTCGCGCAGCAATTGGCCGATCTCCGCTTCGTAGGCCCGCACGATTCCGGAGAGCCAGCGGTTCACCAGATAGGAGGGACGCGGCATCTGCACGTCGAACTGCGACAGCAGCGCGATGGCCGACGGCGCGTCGATCCAGGCGTCGCCCACCACCCACTGGTTGACGGTGAACAGGCGGATCGGCCGTCCACGCGCATCGACGCCGACCGCCACCAGGTGGTGGGCCGGCCCGGAGGCGCCGGCCGGGCGGATGAAGCAGTGGAAATGCCCGTGCTCGCGGTCCCCCGCGGATCCCGGGTGGCAGTGATAGTACCACTGCGACGCGCTGGCCGGATCGAATACGTCGCCGGGCGGATAGTGTTCGAAGGCGCCGATCGCCGCAGTGTCGGCGAGCACTTCGTTGAGCACGGTCAGGCCCGACTTGGCGAGGATGGCCTCGCAGTACGCGACCTCGGCCAGGGCGCGCTCCCGTTCCTCGCTCACGGATCGCCGCCGACCGCCAGATCGGGGGTCTCATCACCCGAGACCTTGGCCTTCGGCGGCGGAGGCGGGGCCGCAAGCCCGCTGCCCTCCTCCTCGCCGCCCGGCTGCAGCGGCGGCGGGGGCGCGGCCAGCTTGGGGGCACCGGCCGCACACGGGGCCGCCGCGCAGGGGGCAGCGCCGGCCGCAACCGGGCCGGCCCCGTACTCGGGGCGCGGCGGCACCGGGTGCGTGGCATGGTCGATGGCAATCGCCGCCGTTGCTGCGGCCAGCGCCGCGCCGAACAGCAGGGTGTTGCGACGGGTCATTTCCGGCCCAGTCCGTCGAGACCGAAGGCCGGCCTGAGGGCAATCCCGGCGATCGATCCGGCGAACGCCGCGGCAAACCACAGCCAGCCGTGCAGGCTGCCCGTGGCGATGCCGGAGAACAGCGCGCCGATATTGCAGCCGAACGACAGGCGGGCGCCGTAACCCATCAGCAGGCCGCCGACGATCGCCGCGAGCAGTGATCCGAGCGGGATGGCGGCCTTGGGTGCGAACTTGCCGGCCGCGGCCGCCGCCAGGGCGGCGCCCAGCACCAGCCCGAAATCCATCACCGAAACGGTGTCGGCGAGGACGCTCGACGACAGCGCCCGGGCCTGGGCCGGCGCGGTCCAGAACTCCCAGCTGGCGACGTCGAGGCCGACGGCCTGCGCGATCTTGGCGCCCCACAGGCCGAAGCCGTAGGTGATCGACCACGGGTGTCCGGCCAGCAGCAGGGTCGCGACGTTGAGCACGGCCAGCACCAGCCCCGCGCCGACCAGCGGCCAGGGGCCGCGCGTCACCCAGCGCCAGCCGTTGCCGGGCAGCGCCGGTTCGGACTCGATGTTGCCATGCACCCGCTTCTCGATGATCGCCGTGAGCAGCGCCACCAGCGCCAGCCCGGCGATCGTCAGCGCGATGGCAAGGCCGATGCCCAGCTCGCGCCCCAGGCTGATGGCGGGCAGGGCGGGCTGCTGCAGCCAGAACGGCAGGTGCGCCGTGCCGACCAGCGCTCCGACGATGAAGAACGCCAGCGTCACCAGCATGCGGGCGGAGCCGCCGCCGACGGTGAACAGGGTGCCCGATCCGCAGCCGCCGCCCAGCTGCATGCCGAGCCCGAAGATCGCCGCGCCGATCAGCACCGAGACGCCGACCGGGGCCAGCGCGCCGACCATCGGCTGGCCGCCGATGCTGCCGGCGGCCACCAGTGGCATCATGGCGATGGCGGCGACCCCGATGGTCAGCATCTGGGCCCGCATGCCGCGGCCGCGCCGCTCCACCACCATGCGCCGCCAGCCTCCCGTGAAGCCGAAGGAGCCGTGGTAGAGCGCGATGCCCAGCGCCCCGCCGATCAGGAACAGGGCGCCCTGGCGCAAGTCGACGACCCAGCTGATCAGCGCGAAGCCCGCAAGCAGCATGGCCCCCGCCACCGCGAGCGGCATCCGGTCGGCTCCGGGCAGGGTGGAGACAGCGGGTTGCGAGGCGGTGGCAGCGCTCATGGTCGCGGGGTCCGTCACAATGCGTTGCCGGATGCAGCGCGCCGGCGCAGCATCCGGAGGGTTCTAGACCATCGGGCCTTACTGGATGGGGCGAGCCGGATCGGCGGCCCACTCGGCCATCGAGCCGTCATACATCGCGGTGTTCTTGTTGCCACCGATTTCGTGCAGGGCGAACCAGGCGATCGAGGCCCAGTGCCCGGTATTGCAGAACACGATGTTGGCTTCGTCCGCGTCGAGGCCGACGCTCTGCGCCAGCGCCAGCACGGTCTCCGGCTGCGCAAAGCTCGCGAAGTCGGCGCTGTAGAACTTGGAGTGCGGCAGGTTCTGGGCCCCCGGGATGGTGCCTTCGATGCGCACGACCGGGCTCTTGGCCTGACCCAGGTACTGCTCCGCCGGACGGCCGTCGATCAGCGCCCTGCCGCTCGCGAGGGCCGCCTCGACATCGGCGGTCGTCGCGCGAAGGGCCGGCTGGATCTCGTAGGGGAAGGTCACCGGCTCGGGCTTGGCCGGCTCGGCCACCCGCTCGCCGCCCTGCGCGTCGTACTGGCGCCAGCCGCCGTCGAGGATGGAGACCTCGTCGTGGCCGAGATACTTGAAGGTCCAGTAGACGCGGGTGGCGCCGCCGAACTCCGAGGAGTCCGTTCCCCACGGAACGATCACCACGTGGTCGTCACCGTCGATGCCGAGGCCGCCGATCAGGCCGGCGATCTGCTCGACCGGCGGAATCTGGCCCGGCACCCCGTCGACCTCGGTCCGCCAGCCGGCCGAGCCGTAGGGGGCAACCACGGCATTGGCGATGTAGGGCAGGGCGCCCAGGTCCGTCTCCGCGACCTTGTCGCGGATGTCGAGGATGACGACGTTGGCGTCGCCGGCGTGAGCCTTCAGCCACTCGGCGCTCACGAGGGGGGTGACGTCCGACGCAAAGCTCGAAACGGGCACGAAGGCCACGACGGCTGCGGTCAAGAGGGCAGTCAGGCGCATGCGGTATCTCCTGCTGGGTGCGTGGGCCCAGACAATATGTCCGGCCTCCGCGGCGCGCGACGTCTGGCGAACCAAAGCCTTCAGCGAGTTGACAAAAGTCGTCCTCTCCACACCGCTTTTCGGAGCATGGCTTTTCGGCGCGGCGGCCAGCGCCCCGGCAGTGCCCGGCGCCCGGGCCTGCGCGGGACCTGTCATCGAACCGTCGCCGAACCGTCATCCGGGCTTGTTGTGGCCGCCCTATCCGGGGGGCATCGCACCCCTGCCCTGGAGCAACCAAGATGGATAACCGCGCACTGCTGGCGATCGCCACGGCCCTGATGACTTCCGTCGCACCGGTTGGCGCGGCCCCGGTGTTCAACCGCATCGCCAGCTTCCCGGTGGCGCTCAACAGCCCCGACGCCGAGACGACCTCGTCCGAGATCATCGCCGCCTCCGGCGATGGCCTGACCCTCGTTTATTCCGACAGCCCGGCCGGCGGCATCGGCTTCATCGACATCGCCGATCCGGCCGCCCCGAAGGCCGCCGGCTTCCTCGCCCTCGATGGCGAGCCGACCTCGGTGACCATCGTCGGCGGCAAGGTCTATGCCGCCGTCAACACCCGCAGGGACTTCGTCGATGTCTCCGGCCGGCTCGTGGTCGTCGACCTCGCGACCCGCGCCATCGAACAGGTCGTCGAACTGGGCGGCCAGCCCGACTCGGTCACCCGCAACGAGGCCGGCACGCTGATCGCCATCGCCATCGAGAACGAGCGCGACGAGGACGTGAACGACGGCGATCTCCCGCAGGCCCCGGCCGGCTACCTGGTGCTGCTGAGCCTCGTCGATGGAGCGCTCGATCCGGCGAGTCTGCGCAAGGTCGAGCTCACCGGCCTCTCCGCCACGGCCGGGGACGACCCCGAGCCCGAGTTCGTCGACATCAACGGCCTCGATGAAATCGCGGTGACGCTGCAGGAGAACAACGAGGTCGTCATCGTCGACGGCAGCAGTGGCACGGTCACCGGGCACTTCTCGGCCGGCGCGACCAGCCTCGAGGGCATCGACACCAGGCGCGACGGCGCGCTCAGCTTCACCGCCAGCAAGGACGACGTCCCGCGCGAGCCCGACGCCGTCAAGTGGCTGGACGACGACCGCCTCGTCGTCGCCAACGAAGGCGACTGGAACGGTGGGTCGCGCGGCTTCACCATCTTCAGCAAGGATGGCACAGTCGCCTACGAGAGCGCGGCGACCATGGAGATGGAGGCAGCCCGCCTCGGTCACTATCCCGATGCCCGCAACAACAAGGGGGTCGAGCCGGAAGGGCTCGAGGTCGCGGTCTTCGGCGACGACAAGCTGTTCTTCGTTGCGCAGGAACGCTCCTCGCTGATCGCAGTCTACAGGGATACCGGCGCCGGGCCGGAGTATCTGCAGTCGCTGCCCTCCGGCATCTCGCCCGAGGGTCTGGTGGCCATCCCGTCCCGCAACCTGCTGGTCACCGCCAACGAGGTCGACCTGCGCGCGGATGGCCTCGCCGGCTCGCACGTGATGCTCTACGAGCGCACCGAGGGCGAGGCCGCCTACCCCGAGCTGATCTCCGATCCCGATGCCGACGGCCTCCCGATCGGCTGGGTGGCGATCTCCGGCGCCGTTGCCGACGCCGAACAGGCCGCCATCCTTTACGCCGTTTCCGACAGCGTGCTCGGCGCCGAGCCATCGATCTACACCATCGACGCGACCGCCCGGCCCGCCCGCATCACCTCGAGGACCATCGTGACGCGTGGTGGCCACCCGGCCCAGAAGCTCGACCTCGAAGGCATCACCCTCGATGGCAAGGGCGGCTTCTGGCTCGCCTCCGAGGGACGCACCGATCGGCTGACCCCACATGCGCTGTTCCACGTCGATGCCAAGGGCGCCATCGTCGAGGAAGTCGCCTTCCCCGAGGCGCTCCTCGCCGGCGAGATCCGCTTCGGCGCCGAAGGCGTGACCAGGATCGGCGATACCCTGTGGGTCGCCATCCAGCGCGAGTGGAAGGACGACCCCAGGGGCCAGGTGAAGCTCCTCGGCTACGATACCGGGGAAAAGACCTGGAGCGCGGTGCGCTATCCGCTCGACGCTCCGGCCGAGGGAGCCTGGAACGGTCTCTCAGAGATCACCGCCCATGGCGACTATGTCTACATCGTCGAGCGCGACAACCAGATCGCCGAAAGGGCGGCGCTCAAGAAGCTGTTCCGCGTCCCGGTCTCCGAACTGGTCGGCGCCGAGATCGGCGGCGAGCTGCCGGTGGTCAGCAAGCAGGAGGTCCATGACTTCCTGCCCGAACTCGCCGCGCGCCGGGGCTATGTCCTCGACAAGGTCGAGAGCTTCGCCATCGACATGGCCGGCAACGGCTATGTCATCACCGACAATGACGGTGTGGCGGACAGCTCCGGCGAAACCAGCTTCTGGTCCATCGGCCAGGTAAGGTAAGGTCAGATAGGGTAAGGCCAAGGGCCTCCTGCTCGCGGGGCTCGGGGGCCGGCCTTCGGGTCGGCCCTTCTGTTTCAGGGAGGCGCCGAGGCTCCCTTTGGCGTGGCCGATCCGGTGCGGAAGGACTACCGGGCGCCGACCGCCAGTCCGGCATCTGCGGCAACCGGCTGCGCCCGGCTCATCTTCCCGGCGAGGTTGCGGTTGAGCCCGGATTCCAGCACGCGCCGCACTGGCTCGTCCCGCAGGCACGCCTCCTGCAGGACACGTTGATCGAAATCCAGCACCCGCGCCGCTTTGCTGGCCGTCGCCGTGGCGGTCGCCGGCTGGCCGGTCAGGAAGCTGAGTTCGCCGATATAGTCGCCCGGACCGCAGGCGGCGACGATCGTGCCGCCGCGGGCGATGGTGAACACGCCGGAGGCCACGAAGCTGAGCGTCCGCACGGGCTCCCCTTCCTGCGTCAGCGCTTCACCCGGCGCCAGCGTACGGGCGCTGGCCAGCCGCAGCAGCCGGCGGACGGCGCGGCGCTCGACGCTCGCCGGCAGCGCTTCGACCAGCACCCGCTCGTCGCCGTCGAAGCGGTGATGCTGCTCGAAGTACCAGATCACCAGCAGCTGGCCGATATTGACCAGCACGAACGCGGTTTCCCAGAAGATGCTGATCGGGTCGAATACGAATGCCGTGCGGTAGACGATCTTGGCCAGCCCGGCCCCGATGGCGAGCGCGCGGAGCCAGACCATCCGACGCATCAGCATCGACACGATGAGCAGCAGATAGGTGAAGTGGCCGAACAGCACGGCTGGATCGGTCAGGGCGGTGAGAAACTGCAAGGCGGAATCCTGTTCGTCGGCTGAGCGGGCGCGCGGGCGGTGCCTCGGGCCGGGCGCGCGCGGGTCGGAGCGGACTGAATCACGGCATGCTGTCACAATCTACCGATTCCACGCCGATCCGCCGCGGAGCCTGGGGCTCGTCGCCTCAGCCCTTGACGCCGCCCTCGCTCAGCCCGCTGACGAGATAGCGCTGGGCGATCAGGAAGACCACCGTGATGGGCAGCCCGCTCAGGATCGCGGCAGCGGCGAAATCGCCCCACAGGTACTTGAATTCGTTGAGGTAGAGGCGCGACCCCACGGCGATGGTGAGGTTGTCCTGCTGGCGCAGCAGCACCGAGGCGTACGGATAGTCGTTGACGATGCCGATGAAGGCGAGAACGAACACCACCGCGATGATCGGGACGGCGAGGGGCAGGAAGACGTGGCGAAAGGTCTGCCACGGCGTCGCGCCGTCGATCTGGGCGGCGCGGTCGAGCGCCGGATCGATCGAATCGAAATAGCCCTTGATGGTCCAGATGTGGAGCGTCACGCCGGAGAAGTAGACGAGGATCAGGGCCCAGTGGCTGTCGATGGCGAGCAGCGGCGTCACCTCGCCCAGCCGGTCGAAGATGGCATATAGCGCCACCAGCGCCAGGGTGGTGGGGAACATCTGGACGATGAACAGCCCGTCGAGCAGCCAGCCGCGGCCGGGAAAGCGCACGCGGCTGAAGGCATAGGCCGAGACGGTCGAGGTGATGACGATCCCGATCGAGGCGATGAAGGCGATCTTCACCGAGTTGAACATCCACAGCAGCACCGGATAGGGCGGCTGCACCACGGTGCCGTCGGCGCGGGTGAAGGGCAGCTGGAAGGCCAGCGCCCAGTGCTCGAGCGTGGGGCGGTCGGGCAGCAGCGATCCGTTGGTGAAATTGCCCTCGCGCAGCGAGATCGACACCACCACCAGGAAAGGGAACAGGATCAGCGCCAGGAAGGCGATCAGAAAGCCATGCGCGGCGATCTTCTTGAGGCGCAGGTCGCGCGGGTTCTCGACGATCATGATCGGCTCCCCTTGCCGGCCGCCGCGCGTCTGAGGGCGGTGAAATTGGCGTAGGCGATGATCGAGACGATGACGAAGATGATCAGCGTGATGGCCCCCGACAGGCCGAACTGCTGCGCCGAATCGGAGAAGCTGATGCGGTAGGTGAAGGAGCCGAGGATGTCGGTCTGTCCGGCCGGGATCAGCGTGCCGGGCATATCCGGTCCGCCGCGGGTGAGCAGCAGCACCAGCACGATGTTGTTGAAGTTGAAGGCGAAGCTCGCGATCAGCAGCGGCAGGAAGGCCGGCACGATCTGCGGCAGGGTGATGGTGAAGAAGATGCGCAGCGCGCCGGCCCCTTCGAGCGCGGCTGCCTTCTTGTGGTCCTGCGGCACCCCCTGCAGGAAGCCCATGGCGAGCAGCATCATGTAGGGGTAGCCCAGCCAGATGTTGACGATCAGGATGGTGGCGCGCGCCAGCCAGGGATCGGTGTTCCAGCTCGGCCGGCCGCCGAACAGGGCGCTGAGGATGAGGTTGATCTCGCCGAAATTCTGGTTGAACAGGCCCTTGAACACCAGGATCGAGATGAAGGCCGGCACCGAGTAGGGCAGGATCAGCAGCAGCCGGTAGAGCGGCTTGAAGCTCAGGTGCGGCCATTGCAGCACCGAGGCGAGGGCGAGGCCGAGCCCCCAGGTGAGGGCCACCGAGAGAAAGGCGAAGGCGACCGTCCACAAGAAGATCGTCAGCAGCGGCTGGCGGATGCCCTCGGACAGGAAGATGCGCCCGAAATTGTCCCAGCCGATATTGACGCGCCAGCCCGGCGGCACCGTCTCGCCCTTGGCATTGACGTAGAAGCCGCGCGAGTGGTCGGGGGTGAGGACGCCGCCGTCGGTCGAGGAGACCAGCGTTCCATCCGGCTGCAGCGCATACTCGGAGCGGATGCTGGCGAAGTTCCTCAGGCCCGAGGCCTGCAGTTCGGTGCCGTCGGGCAGCGCGACCTTTATGGCGGCGAGTTGGGTGCGGAGCTTGATCACGTCCTTCATCGCCAGCACATTGGCCGGCGGCGCATCGACCGGGGCCGAAGCGAGCGTCGCCGCCGCCCCGTCCAGGGCGCTGGGCTCCGACAGGTAGCCGCCGGCGCCCTCTGGCAGGAAGATGCGGTACTGGGCGCCGTCGCCGGCCAGCAGGAAGGGCCGCTCGGTCGCCTTGTCGACGACCTTGCTGGAGAGCAGCACCGCTTGGGTGCGCTCCAGCGTCAGCAGGTTGAACGAGGAGTAGTTGGTGAAGCCCAGATAGACCGTGTAGACCACCGGGAAAGCGACGAAGAGCACGATCGCCGCGATGCCCGGAAAGATGAAGCGCGTCGAGTAGAAGCGCCGGCTGGAAAAGATCAGCGCAAAGCCGACGGCGAGCGCCAGCACGACGGCGGCGAGCACGGCCTCGCCCTGCAGGTAGAGGACCCACACCCCGTAGAGCATGGCGAGGGCAAGCACCGCGACCACCGCCAGGCCGGCCGCCCTGAGCCCCGGCGAAATCCCCAGTGCCTCTGTTTCCGGTCTGAGCGCCGTGTCGGTCACCTGCCCCTCCGCCCGACAGAAGAAGACGCGGCGGAGCCGGGGCCCCGCCGCACGAGCTTAGTTGCCGCCCGCCAGGATGCGCTTGGCGGCGTCGTCGAGCGCCGGCTTCACGTCCTGCGCCTTGGAGGTGATGTTGGAGAGCGCCGGGCCCATGGCCGACCAGAAGGCGCCCATTTCCGGGTTGGACGGCATCGGGATGCCGCCCGAGGCGTTGGCGATGGTCACCCCGACGTTCGGGTCGGTCTGCTGCGCGGCGGCCGAGACGTCGGCCAGCGCGCCGACCGAGTTGTTGGCGTTCCAGATCGCCAGCTTGTCGTCGGTCAGCAGGTTGTTCTCGAGCAGTTCGACCGCGAGGTCCTTGTTGGGCGAGGCGGCATTGATGGCGAACGACGTCACGCCCACGAACGCCTTGGAGGCCTGGCCCCCGACGCTCGGCAGCGGGGCGACGGCGAAGTCGATGCCGGCGGTCTTATAGTTGGCCCACGACCACGGCCCGTTGAGGATCATGGCCACTTCGCCCTTGGCGAAGGCCCCGTCCATCACGCCGTAGTCGACGCCGGCCGGAACGACGCCGTCGTCGATCAGCTTGCGCAGCTGCGCCGCGCCCTGCACCGCGCCGTCGTTGTTCACGCCGGTATCCTTGCCGTCAAAGACGCCGTCGGCGTTCTTCTTGAAGGCATAGCCGCCGTTCGCCATCATCATCGGGAAGGTGAAGTAGGTGTTGTTGTAGTCCCACAGGATCGGCTTGATGGCGCCCTCGAACTTCAGCGCCTCGATTTCCTCGAAGCTGGCCGGCGGCGTGGGCACCAGTGCCTTGTTGTAGACGAGGCCGATGGCCTCCACCCCGGCCGGGTAGCCCCAGATCTTGCCGCCGAAGCTGACCGCGTCGAGCGCGGTCGGCAGCACCCCGGCCTTGAAGGCGTCGGAGGGCTCGACCGGGGTGATCAGGCCGCCCGCGGCCCACTCGCCGAAGCGGTCGTGCGCCCACAGCACGATATCGGGACCGTCGGCGGTCGCCGCGGCCTGCTGGAACTTGTCGGTGAGCGGATCGACCACCTCGACGGTGACTTCGACGCCGGTGTCGGCGGTGAACGCCTCGAGCGCCTGGCGCAGTTCGGCGTCGCCCTTGTTGGGGCCAACCCAGATCAGCAGCTTGCCCTCTTCGAAGGCGAGGCTCAGCGAGGTCGAGCCGAGGAGCAGCGCGGCTCCGAGGGCGAGACTCGAAAGAACGGACTTCATCGTGTTTGTCCTCCCAGACAGTGCGGCCGCCCGGTCGTTCCGGCCTGGCCCAGATGGCGGGACGGGATTGACCCCGGCCCGGCGTGATGTGGCGAAAGGAAGATCCCGCGATGCTTGCCGCCGCGTCCGCCAAGACGGGGCGGTGCGGCGGATCAGGCCATTGCCGATCTGATGCGGCATCCCCCCACGAGCGCCGCGGCCCTCTCCTCCGCTGCCGACCATAGCCGGGTCGCCGCCGCGTTTCAAACCGGTTTAGTCAGTGAGGCGCACAAAATCCGGCATTGTGGGAAGCCCGGGGTCGTGCCAAGTTCAAACCGGTTTAGCTGTGCTCGGGGAGGAGCGGGGTGACCACGCTGCGCCAGCTTGCGGAGCATCTGGGCCTCAGCCCGGCCACGGTGAGCCGGGCGCTCAACGGGTTTCCCGAGGTGGGCGAGCGGACGCGTCGGCGCGTCTTCGAGGGCGCCGAGGCGCTGCACTACCGGCCCAACATGCATGCGAGGCGCCTCGCCACCGGCAAGTCCGGCCTCGTCGGGATGATCTTCCGCGCCCCCTCCGAGCGCGGCGTCGACCCGCATGTGATGGATTTCCTCTCGTCGCTGTCGCTGGCCTTTGCCGACAGCGAGATCGACCTCGTCGTCCATATCGCGCCGCCCGCCGCGCAGATGCACCACCACCAGCGCATTGCCTCGCGGGGGCAGGTCGATGGCATGCTGATCAGCGCGCCGGAACCGGACGACCCGCGCATCGATCTGCTGGCGCGGCGCAAGATTCCGTTCGTCGTGCACGGCCGTGGCGAGGATGCGCCGGACTACGCCTTCTACGACATCGACAATGACGGGGCCTTCTCCGCCGCGACCAGGCTGCTGCTGCAGCTGGGGCACAGGCGCGTCGCCCTGCTCAACGGCCCTTACCCGATGGGCTACGCGCTGCAGCGCGAGCGCGCCTATCGGCGCGTCATGGGGGAGCACGGCCTGTCGATCCCGCCGCGTTTCGTCGCCAACAGCGAAATGCACGAGGAGAGCGGCTATCGGCTGGCTGCCGCCATGCTGGCGGAGCCGCCGGCGCAGCGACCGACCGCGTTTTTGTGCTCGTCGACCCTGCAGGCGCTCGGCGTCATGCGCGCCGCCGGCGAGGCCGGCCTGCAGCCGGGCCGGGACCTGTCGATCATTGCCCACGACGACGTGCTGCCGCACCTGCTCGCCGAGAATTTCGCGCCGCCGCTGACCGTGACGCGGCTGCCGATCCGCGATGCCGGCCCGATCCTTGCCGGGATGATGGTGGCCCGCATGGCGGGAACGCCGGCGCGGGACTTGCAGCGGACCGACAGGGTCGATCTGATCGTGCGCGGCTCGACGGGGCCGGCGCCGAAATGGGGGGAACACGCATGGTCGCACTAGAGACCGCCGCCGAAGCCGGCCCGGTATTGGGGATCAGCCGGTTGCAGAAGTCGTTCGGCACGGTCGACGTGCTGCGCGACATCAGCCTGAGCATGCAGCCGGGCGATTTCCTGGTGCTGGTCGGCCCGTCGGGCTGCGGCAAGTCGACCCTGCTCAACTGCATCGCCGGCCTCGAGGAGACGACGGGCGGCAGCATCACCATCGGCGGGCGCGACGTGACCCAGGTCCCGCCCCGCGACCGCGATATCGCCATGGTGTTCCAGTCCTACGCGCTCTATCCGACGATGACGGTGGCGGAGAACATCGCCTTCGGCATGAAGGTGCGTCGCGTGCCCAAGCCGATCCAGGAGGAAAAGGTGCGGCAGGTGGCGCAGCTGCTGCAGATCGACAAGCTGCTGGAGCGGCGCCCCTCGGCCCTTTCCGGCGGGCAGCGGCAGCGCGTCGCCATGGGCCGGGCCCTGGTTCGGGATCCGGTGCTGTTCCTGTTCGACGAGCCGCTCAGCAACCTCGATGCCAAGCTGCGCGTCGAGTTGCGGGGCGAGATCAAGCGCCTGCACGAGCGGCTGGGGGCCTCGATCGTCTACGTCACTCACGACCAGATCGAGGCTATGACGCTGGGCACCCGCATCGTCGTGCTCAACCAGGGGGTGATTCAGCAGATCGGCACGCCGCAGCAGATCTTCGAGGAACCCGCCAACCTGTTCGTCGCCGATTTCATGGGTTCGCCGCCGATGAACCTGATCCCTGCCCGCGTCACGCCGGGCAGCGGCGGCCACGAACTGGTGCTGTCGGACGGCAACCGGTTGCGCATCGCCGCGCCGCCGGCGACGCTGGCCCAGCGCGGCGATGCCGAGCTCATCGTCGGCCTCAGGCCCGAGATGTTCGCCCTCACTACCGCGCCCGATACCCTCGCCGTCACCGCGCAACTGGTCGAGAACGCCGGTTCCGATACCTTCATCACCGCCGAACTGGGCGGCAAGGCCATCGTCGCGCGCCTGCCCGGACGCATCCGCGTCGATGCGCACAGCCCCATCCACCTCGCCGCCGATACGCAGCACGCCTGCTTCTTCGATCCCGCCACCGGCCTCGCCCTCGAGTCCCGCTAGCCCGGTCCGCCCCGGCCGGCCGCACGCCCGGCGACACCGCCGCCGGTGCAACCTCGCAGCCCCACCCGCCGGGGCAGTGCGAGCGACGTCGACGGTCTTTGGGAAAAATGGTGCTGCAAGAGAGGATTGAACTCTCGACCTCTCCCTTACCAAGGGAGTGCTCTACCACTGAGCTACTGCAGCATGGGTGCCGGCGCGGCGGGCCGCGGGGACGGCGCGGTTACTGCCACAGGGGCTTGTCCTGCGCAAGGCAAAAAACGGGGCTCGACGGACTGCTCCTCCGGCCGGGCCGGTCGGTCGCCATGGGCCTTCGGCTGGCCGCGCGGCATCGCGCGCGGCGGACCGGCGCCGGGGCTCTGGACTTGGCTGGGCCTCGTGCGGCACAAACATTGCGGATGGTGCCGCATGGCGCAACGGGGAGGCACGGCATGGGTTCGGACGGGGGGGCGGCAGCGGATCGTCAGCGGCGCCTGTCGGATCGGCTGCGCGACAACCTGAAGCGCCGCAAGGAGCAGTCCCGTGCCCGGGCCGCCGCGGCCGGGGTGGAGCAGCCGGAAGCCCAGGCGGACGTCGCGCCGCGAAAGAACGACGGCCCCGGCGAGCCGCGCTAGCGTGTCGCGGGCAGGCGGAGGGCCGCTGCCGATGGGCGCCGTCGCCGTCGGTTGGGCAATTCCTCGCCGTCCGTGCGCGACCCGTGTCTGTCGTGGAAGCGGGGCCGGCGCCGCATTGCCCGCGTCGCCGCAAGCTTGTAGATGGTCGGTGCGGCGCCCATCTACGCGGCAACGCCAACGGTACCGGGATTGCCCATGTCTGATCTCAAGCTCATCGCGCTCGACGCTGAGGACCTCGACGTCGTTTCCGCCACCACGCAGGATGCCATCGTGCGCGTCGGCGACATGGCGTTTGCGCGCGGCGATCGGCGCTTCGCCCTGATGATGAACCGCTTCGCCTGGGAGCACCCGGGCGGCCGCTCGGGGGTGCGCAAGCGCGCCGCGCTGCACTTCGACCATGTCACCGGGGTGCGGGCCGCCGGCTTCGATCTGAGCGCCCAGGAGGGCATTCTGGAACTGCTCTCCATCCGCTTCACCGAGGCCGTGGCCCCGGGTGGCCACGTCGATCTGGTCTTTGCCGGCGGTGCCACCATCCGGCTCGATGTCGAGGTGCTGGAGGCGCGCCTGCAGGATCTCGGCGCGGCCTGGGCCGCCCGGCTCAAGCCCGAGCACGTCGCCTGATGCCGCTTCGGCTGGATAGCCGCGATGCCGGCTTCGCCGCGGCCTTTTCGGCGCTGCTCGAGTCCAAGCGCGAGGCCTCCGAGGAGGTCGGCACCGCCGTCGCCGGCATCCTCGCCGATATCCGTCGGCGCGGCGACGCGGCGGTGATCGAATGCACCGCCCGGTTCGACGGCCTCGAGCTTACCCCCGGGACGCTGGCCTTCACCGCCGCGGAGATCGACGCCGCCGCCGCGCGCGTTCCCGCGCCGACGCGTGCGGCGCTCGAACTGGCGCATGATCGCATCCGGGCGCATCACGAAAAGCAGCGGCCGCTCGATGTCACCTATACCGACGACGTCGGGGTGACCCTCGGTACCCGCTGGACGCCGATCGAGGCGGTCGGCATCTACGTGCCGGGGGGGCTCGCCGCCTATCCCTCGTCGGTGCTGATGAATGCCGTGCCCGCCCGCGTCGCCGGCGCGAGCCGGATCGCCATGGTCGTGCCGACGCCGCGCGGCGAGGTCGCCGATGCCGTGCTGGGCGCGGCCCGCATCGCCGGCGTCACCGAGATTTACCGCATCGGCGGCGCCCAGGCGGTCGGGGCGCTGGCCTACGGCACCGCGACCATCGCCCCGGTCCACAAGGTGGTCGGGCCGGGCAACGCCTATGTAGCGGCCGCCAAGCGGCAGGTCTTCGGCACCGTCGGCATCGACATGATCGCCGGTCCGTCGGAGGTGCTGGTCATCGCCGATGCCTCGGCCAATCCCGCCTGGGTGGCCGCCGACCTGCTGGCGCAGGCCGAGCACGGGGGAGGGGCCCAGTCCATCCTCGTCACCACCGATCCCCGGCTCGCCGATGCCGTCGAGCGCGAGGTCGGGCGCCAGATGGCCCTGCTGCCGCGCGCCGCGATCACCCGCGAGGGGTGGGACGCGTTCGGCGCCGTGATCACCGTCGCCTCGCTGTCCGAGGCGGCAGGGCTCGCCAACCGCATCGCCTCCGAGCATGTCGAGCTCGCCCTCGACGATCCGGCGGCGCTGGCGCCGTCCATCCGCAATGCCGGTGCCATCTTTCTCGGTCACCACACGCCCGAGGCGATCGGAGACTATGTGGGCGGCTCCAACCATGTGCTGCCCACCGCCCGCTCGGCGCGGTTTGCCTCCGGACTCGGCGTCCTCGATTTCATGAAGCGCACCTCGATCCTCGGCTGCGATCCGGCGGCCCTCGCCGAGCTGGCGCCGGCCGCCATCGAACTCGCCCGCACCGAGGGTCTCGACGCCCACGGTCGCAGCGTCGCGATCAGGCTCAACCGCTAGATGGCGCTCGGTCCGCGACAGTTCGATCCGGTGCGCGATCGCATCGTCGCCGTCACCCTCGATCCCAACACCATCACCTCGGCCGATCCCGACGAGGTGCACGAATGGCGCATCGCCATCTTCGATCTGGTCGAGGAGAACCGCTTCGCGCCGGCGCGCGTCGCCGCCACCGGGCCCTTCGCGCTGCACGTCTCCATCGTCGGCAACTACATCGTGCTCGATGTGCGCAACCCCGAGACCTATGCGCCGGTCGCCGCCCACTATCTGTCGCTCACCCCCTTCCGTCGCCTGATCCGCGACTATTTCCGCATCCGCGACAGCTACTACGATGCGATCAAGACCGGTTCGACCTACCAGATCGAGACCGTCGACATGGCCCGCCGGGGGCTCCACAACGAGGCGGCCGAGTTGTTGCGCACGCGCCTCGACAACAAGCTCGAGATGGACCTCGGCACGGCGCGCAGGCTGTTCACGCTTATCTGCGCCGTGCAGCCCTTCGCCTCCCGGATCGACGAGCGCGAATCCACCCTGCCCACCGTGCTGTTCGTCTGCTCGATGAACTCGGTACGCTCGCCGATGGCGGCCGCCCTGGCGCGCCGGATGTTTCCCGGCCGGCTGATCGTCCGCTCGGCCGGGGTGCGTTCGGGCAAGGCCGACGGTTTCGTGCACGAGGTGATGGAGGAGATCGGCATCGACATGTCGGTGCACACCCCGCACACCATGGACGAACTGGTCGCCAATCACTTCGATCTCGTCGTCACGCTGTCCGACGACGCGCCCGAGGCGGTGCGGCAGCAGGGTCTCGAGATGGGCGCCCTGGAGCACTGGCCGATGCCCGATCCGACCGAGGCGGAAGGCAACCGCGAGTCGGTGCTGAGCGGCTACCGGGCGCTGCGCGATGCGCTGCAGCTCAGGGTGCGCGAGCGGCTCGACAGGCTGCTGGCAGCCGCGCCGCGCGCCGCCTGACCGAACGCGCCGCCCGGGCGGCGGACCCGGCGGCGGGGCGGTTTGGCGAGGCCGCTCGGCAGTGGTTCACAAAGCCGGCGACATCCAGTATAGCTGCGCCCAATTCACGCCCCCGACATCGCGAGTATCGAGTTCTCGAGGGCCTGTCTCAGGAGAGAGTATGGCTAAGGAAGAAGTGCTCGAGTTTCCGGGCGTCGTCACCGAATTGCTGCCCAATGCCACCTTCAGGGTGAAGCTCGAGAACGAGCACGAGATCATCGCCCACACCGCCGGGCGCATGCGCAAGAACCGCATCCGCGTGCTCGCCGGCGACAAGGTGCTGTGCGAGATGACGCCGTACGACCTGACCAAGGGCCGCATCACCTACCGCTTCAAGTAGCAGGCGCCGCGGGGATCTCCGGGCCACCGCCCGCCCGCGCTGACCGTCTCGGAATCAGGCTCGATATGGCAAGTCGTCCCGAACTCATCCTGGCCTCCGCTTCGCCGCGACGCCTGGCGCTGCTCAACCAGATCGGCATCGAGCCCGAGCATCTGGTTCCCGCACAGATCGACGAGACCCCGGAGAAGGGGGAACTGCCCCGCAAGCTGGCGCAGCGCCTTGCCGACCAGAAGGCCATCACGGCCCAGCACAAGGCCCGCACCATGGGCATAGCGGCCAATGCGCTGGTGCTCTCGGCCGACACGGTGGTGGCCGTCGGGCGCCGCATCCTGCCCAAGGCCGAGATCATGGAGGAGGCGTCCGAGTGCCTCCGCACGCTCTCGGGCCGTTCGCATCGGGTGTTCACCGCGGTGACCGTGCTGAGCGCCTCGGGAGCCCTGCGCAAGCGGCTCGTCGAGACCCGGCTGCGCTTCAAGCGCCTGTCGGCGCGCGAGATCGAATCCTATCTCGCCAGCGCCGAATGGCGTGACAAGGCCGGCGGCTATGCCATCCAGGGCATCGCCGGTGCCTTCGTCGTCAAGCTGCAGGGCTCCTACTCGGCCGTCGTCGGGCTGCCGCTGCACGAGACCGTGTCGCTGCTCGCCGGCGAGGGCTATCCGGTGCATTTCAATTGGCTGAATCAGTCCAGCCTCACCGCGGTCTGATGGGCGACAACGTCATCCGGCTGCGGCCGGTCCGGCCGTGCCCGATCTGTCGCAGGCCCTCGAGCCAGCAGCACCATCCGTTCTGTTCGGCCCGCTGCGCCGACATCGATCTCAACCGCTGGCTCTCCGGCTCCTACGTCATTCCGGCCGACCCGGGCGAGGCCGCCGACGCGGCTCCGGCCGACGACGCGGGAGGCGACGGGGACGGCGATTGACGCCACCGCCGGGCGCTCCGCCGACGGACGGTTTTCAACCGGCATAGCGCTCGCCTCGCCGCGATATTGACGCTTGCACGATGCCGTTTTGGTCCCTATAAACCGCCCGACTTCGACGCCCTCCGGGCGTTCGGACATGCCCGGGTAGCTCAGTTGGTAGAGCAGCGGATTGAAAATCCGCGTGTCACTGGTTCGATTCCGGTCCCGGGCACCACTTTCTCATCCCCGCCGTGTGAACCCGACGGTGCGGCCCGCCGCGCGATCTGCGCGCCCCTTCAATCCTTCTCCCCCTCCACCGTCTGGGCCAGTTGCGCGGCCACCGTTCCCCAGCCGTCGTAGAAGCCGAGTTCGTCGTGCAGCCGCCGGTCGTCCGGGGTCTTGTGCATCACATGCGCATGGTACTCGGTGCCCTCCGCGTGTGGATTGAACGAGATCACGGCGGTGATGAACGGCTGTTCCGCCGGGCGCCAGCCGCCGGTCAGCGCATTGGTGAACACCAGCCGTTCGTTCTCTACCAGTTCGAGGTAGCAGGCGCTCAGGTGCGGTCCGAACGGCCCGCCGTTCTCGCTCATCTCGGTGACCAGCGCGCCGCCGGGCCGGAGGTCCATTGCGACGACCCGGCACAGGGCCGGCTTCGGAATCCACCACTGCGCAAAGCGCGCGGGGTCGGTCCACGCCCGCCAGATGGCGGCACGGGGGGCCCGGATGATCCGGGAAAGCGTCAGGTCGCGTTGGGGGTCGATCGGCTGGGTCATCGGGTGTCCGTGCTGTCCTGCGTGCTTTCTTGGGTGAGGAAATCTTCGAGGCGGTCGGTCCGCGCGTCCCAGATGGCGCGCTGCTGCCCCAGCCATCCCTCGGCCGCCGTGAGGGCGCCGCGCTGCAGCGTGCAGGTGCGCACGCGGCCGGCCTTGCTGGTACGAATCCAGCCGGCCGCCTCCAGCACATGGATGTGCTTGAGAAAGGACGGCAGCGCCAGGCCGAAGGGCTGGGCCAGGTCGGTGATGCTGGCGGGGCCGAGGCCCAGGCGGCCGATCACGGCGCGGCGTGTCGGGTCGGAAAGGGCCTGGAAGACGCTGTCGAGTCGATAGTGTTCCATATGGCTAACTATCACGCCCGAACACCGGTCGCAACGGTCCGGGCGAAGCGGACCCCGGTAACGCCGCGTTAGCCATGATCGCGCGCAACTACCTTGCATTTACCAAGCGGTATTCGCTCGCCGCTTAGGTTTTTTGGCGAGGGTCACGGTGTCCGGGGTCGGCCGGATCGGTTCATTGGGGGTCATGCAAATGC
The DNA here is from genome assembly GCA_041916695.1 of Devosia sp. Taxonomy (GTDB): domain Bacteria; phylum Pseudomonadota; class Alphaproteobacteria; order Rhizobiales; family Devosiaceae; genus Devosia_A. Next base: position 118,392 of record JAYRZA010000003.1, read on the forward strand.
GTCGCCGCTTCGGCAACAGGATCACCTTGGGGATGGCCGGCACGCTGCTGCTCGCCACGGTGCTCGCCGGCTGCACGTCCTCCAACCTGGGCGGCTTCGGAACCTATGGCAACAACAGGCTCGAAGTGGCGGAGATCACCAACCCGGGCAGCTACACCGCCGACGGGGCGCTGGCCGAGGCCCGCGCGCACTTCCGCAACAACGATTTCGGCCATTCCGCCGCCCTCTACAAGCGCGCCGCCGAACTGGCGCCGAAGAGCGCCGAGGCCTATGTCGGGCTCAGCGCCTCCTACGACCGGCTGGGGCGCTTCGATCTGTCCGACCGGGTCTATTCCACCCTCTACGAGATCACCGGCGGCACCGCGCAGTACTACAACAATGTCGGCTATTCCTACATGCTGCGGGGCAACCTCACGGCGGCGCTGACCAATTTCCGCAAGGCGCAGCGGCTCGACCCCGACAACATCGTGGTCGCCAACAACATCCAGATCCTCAGGGATGCGGCGCGGACGCGCGCCTGACGCGCCGTGCCGCCACGGCCTCGCCCGCCCTGGCGGCGGGCGGACGGCTCACGGCGCCGGCGCCTCTGCGTCGGCGGGCACCTCGCCCGCGATCACCTTGCCGTTCTTGCCCAGCCCCTTGGTGGAATAGGCGCTCGACCGGCTCGGGTCGATCGTCTGCTGTTCGAGGTTGGCCTTGACGGCGTCTCCGGCGCTGTAGCCGACCTTGTCGCTGCGCTGCAGGTAGTCGTAGGCGCAGCCGCCCAGCCCGACCGCCAGGGCAAGGCCCGCGACGCCCTTCAGCAGCATGCTCGTTGACCGCTGTCGCATCGGCACCCTCACTGGCCCAGCTCGATGATGAAGCCGAAGGGTCCGGCGACGCCGGCGCCCGACTGGAAGCCCTTGAGCAGCTTGGGCGTCACTTCCATCTGCCCGAGCGCGAAGAACTCGACGTCGTTGGCGGGCAGCGTCTGGTCGAGCGGCGTCGCCAGCATCTGGCCGGGCGTGGCCGGCTGCATCAGGCGGGGCGTGACGATGACCACCAGTTCGGTGTCGTGCTTCTGGAAGCTCGAGGATTTGAACAGCGAGCCGAGCACCGGCACGTCGCCGATCCAGGGCAGCTGGTTCTGGCTCAGCGCCGTGCTGTTCTGCAGCAGCCCGGCCACCGCGAAGCTCTGCCCGTCGCGCAGCTCGACGGTCGCATCGAGCGTGCGGGTGTTGAACACCGGGTCGCCGGCGGAGGTGAAGCCGCCGATGCCGCTGACTTCCGGAGTGAGCTGGATCTGGATGCGGTCGCCGTCGAGCACCACCGGCGTGAACACCAGCCTTACGCCGAAGTCGCGATAGTTGATGGCCGCGTTGCCGTTCGAGTCGGGGATGCGGACCGGTACCTGTCCGCCCGCGAGAAAGCTCGCCTTCACGCCCGACAGCGTCGTCAGGTTCGGCTCCGCGAGGGTGCGCACCAGCTGCTTTCCCTCCAGCGCATTGATCGTCATGCTGAGGTCGATCCCGGCCGCCCCGGAGATCACGCTGGTGATGAACGAGGAAAAGCTCTTGGCGCCGGCCGAGGGATTGTCGGGGCCGCCTCCCAGGGTGATGTCCGTTCCCCCGATGCTGCCGCCCCAGGAAATGCCGAGTTCCCGCCCGGCATCGCGCTGCGCTTCGAGGATGCGGACCTCGAGGTTGACCTGCTGCCCGCCGACGATGGTGAGCGTGTTGATCACCGCCGGGCTGCCGTACTGCGCCACCACCTCCAGCACCTTGTCCATCGACACCTGATCGGTCACCGTGCCGGAGAGCCGGATACGACCGTTGACGGTTCCGACCTTGACCTTGGAGGAGGGGACGGCGGCCTGGATCGAGCGCGAGATGTCCGCCGTGTCGGCGCCGACTTCCACCGCCAGCAGCCCGACGGGGGCACCTTCGGCCGAGAACAGGTTCACCGTCGTGGTGCCGAAGCTCTTGCCCACCAGGTACAGCGACTTGTCGGTGATCGGCTGCGCATCGGCGATGGCCGGCTCGGCGGAGACGATCTTGCCGACCGGATCCGATATGATCACGGTCACCGCCTGGCTGACGGGCAGCTTGATGCGCATCACCGACGTCGTCTTGAGATCGTAGCTCACCGTCTGCGCCGTCGCTGCGCCCGGCAGCATCACCAGGCCCAGACCCAGCGCGGCGGCGGTGACGGCCGCGCGTGCTGCCCTCAACGCGAGGCCCACGATGGAGTGGGGGCTGCGTCGGGCGGTCACGGCGGAGCGGTTCGGGTCGTTGGCAGTCAATTACACAACTTCATGGCATTGGCGGGCTTTGGCGAACACTAGGCCCGCCATGGTCAACGCCGGCTTAACGGGGGGCTCATTGGGCATTGCCGGAACTGGTCCAGAACGGGCTCGAGATGCGGATCGCCTGGTTGAGCGCCTGCGAAGCGGCGTCGCCCGCCGTGGCGACCTCCGTCTTGGGCCGGAGCACCAGCGCCAGCCGTCCCACCGAGGTTGCGTTGATCACCACTTCGGCCTGCTCGGGCCGCAGCTCGAGGGTGGCGATCGCCACGTCGGAGAAGACCTCGGGGTCCGTGGCATCCTCCTCGGCCTCGGCGTCTCGCCGCGTGCCGCCCAGCCAGGCGTTGATCGCCAGCACCCGCACATTGGTGAGCACCGTCTCCGAGTGCTGACCGGCCGCCGTGGGATGGGTCAGCACCACGTCGACGCGGTCGTTCGGCACGATGAAGCCGCCCGATGCCGACTCCGCCGCAACCGATACCGAGACGCCGCGGGTTCCCTCCGACAGCATTGCGGAGAGTAGGCCGTCGCCCGCTTCCGCCAGCTTCTCGTGCCGGATCGGCTCGCCGGGGAAGAACTCCGCGCGCGCCATCGATTCTGCCAGCTCCGTCTCCGCATCGGGCAGCGCCGAGAACGTGATGTAGTCGGACCGGATGGCGGTCTCCGGCCACTCCACCCACTCCACCGAGCCCGGCTCCAGCGTCTCGCCGACGGCGATCTGGTGGGCAGCCACCAGGATCCGCGCGGTGACCGGCTGGATCACCTCGGCCACCGGCGCCGGGGCGGCGACCGGTCCCGCCGCGACGTCGGTTGCCGCCTGCTCGACCGGTTCGGCTTCGTACATCGTCAGGTAGGCCGCGACACCGCCGGCGACCAGGGCCACCAGCAGAAGGGCGACTCGGGCCGGCTGGAACAGCGACCTGAGGCCGCCGGGCCGGCCGCTCTGGATGGGGGAGTCGTCGTCGTCGGTCACAACCGATTGCAGCACTTCGGCGCGCCAGGCGTCGAGGTTGCGCCGATCGATGACCGGCGCCTCGGTCCAGTCGGCGTCCTGCCGTGCTTCCCGGTTGCGCCGCTCGACGCGCAGGGTGGACTCGCCACCGCGCGCGGCGGCGTCGGCGTCATCTTCGGCAGGTCTGGTCTGTGCGCGTCGGAGCACCGGCAATCCTCGTTGTCGACCGCGGGCGGCGCCTCTGGCTTGAAGGCGGTCCGGGGCTGCTCAGTTCTAGCTCGCAAGGATCACCGTTCGGTTCCAAACCCGACGCAAATGCCGGGCGCGCCTTTACCGGCCGTTCACCACCATCAGGCGCGCGGAGTGACGCTGTCCCGCACCGCTGTCCGCAGCAGGCTGTCTCGTCACCATCACGCCCGAGGGGGTGAGGTCGGCCGTTCACCACCGTCACGGGAAGCGCGCGGCCGGCCTTCGTCGCCTTCGCGCCGCAGGCTCGCGCCGCCGTCCGCAGATTCCCAGTGACGAGCCCAAAAGATTATAATAGCATACCATTATAAGAAAACGCCGGAGGCCTTGGGAGGGGCCGTCTGGCGGCAGGGCGAGGATTGCTGGCCCCGCACCTACGGCAAGTCGGTCCGCGCGCCCGATGGAGCAAGCCGCTGCGCGTCATGGAGGGATAGTCTCAATGAATGTACTCAAGTCTGTCGTTGTCATGGGAGCGGCGCTGGCGTCGCTCGTGTTTCCGGGGATCGCGGCGGCGCAGACCGTCGACGAGATCGTGGCCCGCGGCAAGCTGATCGTGGCGGTGGATACCACCACGCCGCCCTACGGCTTTCTCGATGCCGAACTGAAGCCCACGGGCTTTGACATCGAGGTCGCCACCAAGATGGGCGAGGCCCTCGGTGTCCCCGTCGAGTTCGTCACCGTCACCTCTCCGGGGCGCATTCCGGCGCTGCTGACCAAGCAGGTCGACGCCGTGGTCTCGATCTTCTCGATCACCGCCGCCCGCGCCATCCAGATCGACTACTCGATCCCCTATGCCGGTCAGTCGGCGGTGGTCATCGCCCCCAAGGGAACCGCCATCGGCAGCCATGCCGATCTCGTCGGCAAGAAGGTCGGCGTGACGCGCGGTACGGCCGAGGACGGCATCCTGACCGCGGCCGCCGAGGCCAACCCGGGTATCGAGATGCTGCGCTTCGATGACTATGCATCGTTGCTGCAGGCCATGGTCTCGGGTCAGATCGATGTCATGGGGGGCGGCGACTACGGCGAGATCTACCTCAAGAAGAGCGCCAATGGCGACGACTTCGAGCAGAAGTACAAGCTGAAGACCTTCTACTTCGGCATCGGCGTTGCCAAGGGCAACGACAACCTGCGGCAGTGGATCAACACCTGGCTGTTCACTCTCAAGAACGACGGCGTGCTCGAGGCCCTGTCGCAGAAGTACCGCAATCAGCCCTTGCCCGAGCTGCCGGTCTTCTGACCTCCTGCTGCTTGACGGGCGGGGCCGCACCGGCCCCGCCCGGCCCTTACCCGCGACGGGGTGCCCATGCAAACCGCCCTGCAGTTCGGCCCGGTCCTCATCCATCTCGACGATCTCGTCGCGGGGGTCTGGAAGACTGTCCAGCTGGCCGTCCTCTCGATCGTCTTCGGCACGGTGATCGGCGTCCTCGGCGCCGTCGGCCGCAGCTTCGGGCCGCGCTGGGTGTCGTGGCCGGTGGCGGCCTATGTCGAGCTGATCCGCAATACCCCGCTGCTCATCCAGCTCTACTTCGTTTTCTTCTCGCTGCCCCTGTTCGGGCTCCGGCTCGACAGCAATGCGGCCGCCATTCTGGCGCTGTCGATCCACCTGGGCGCCTATGCCACCGAAATCCTGCGGGCCGGCGTCGAGTCGGTACCGCGCGGCCAGATCGAGGCCGCCAAGGCGCTCGGGCTGAAGCCCTACCGCATCATCAGGCACATCGTGCTCGTGCCGGCGCTGAAGGCCGTCTATCCGGCCCTGTCGGCGCAGTTCATCCTGCAGCTGATGGGGACGTCGATCGTCGGGGCGATCGCCGCCGAGGAACTGACGGCGATCGCCAACAACCTGGTGATGCAGACCTTCCGCAGCTTCGAGATCTACATCCTCCTCGCCGTCATCTACTTCGTCCTCGTGCAGGCCGCGAGCCTCGTCCTTGCCACCCTCGGGCGGCTGCTGTTCCGCTGGAAGGCATGACCGCATGAGCCTTCGCGATTTCGGACCCAACGAGCTGGTCTTCCTGCTGATGGCGACGCGCTGGACCATCCTGCTCGCCCTGATCGGCTTTGCCGGCGGGGGAGCGATCGGGCTGCTGGTCGCCGCGCTGCGCGTCGCGCCCGTCCCGCCGCTGCGCTGGCTGGCCGCCGGCTACACCCAGTTCTTCATGGGGACGCCGATCCTCATCCAGCTGTTCATGGCCTATTACGGCGCGTCGTTCCTCGGGGCCCGGCCGGATCCCTGGCTGGCCGCCGCGCTGACCTTCTCGCTCAATGGCGGCGCCTTCTTCGGGGAGATTTTCCGCGGTTCCATCGAGGCCATCCCGCGTGGCCAGTGGGAGGCCTCGACGGCCCTCGGCCTGCGCTTCGTGCGGACCCTCCGGCTGGTCATCCTGCCGCAGGCGCTGCGCCTCATGCTGCCCCCGACGGTTGGCTTCATGGTGCAGATCGTCAAGACCACCTCGGTGGCCTCGCTGATCGGCCTTGCCGAACTGGCGCGGTCCGCCACCCAGGTCAACACCATCACCTTCCAGCCCGTGCTGGTCTTCGGCACCGTGTCGCTGATCTACTTCGCGCTGTGCTGGCCGCTGTCGCTGATCGCGGGCCATCTGGAGCGGCGTCTCGGCAGCGGCCTGACCCGGATGCCGGGCCGGGGGCCGCTGCTCACCGCGAACTGAACCGGCGACCGGGTCCTAGTGCGCCATCAGCACGGGGACTTCGGCATGGTCCAGCATGTGTCTTGTGGCCCCGCCCAGCGCCCATTCGCGGAACCGGGAGTGTCCGTAGCCGCCCATCACGACGAGATCGGCCGCGGCGCGCCGCGATTCGTTCAGCAGCGCCGCCCCGGTGTCGTTCCAGCCGTTGATCATGCGGATTTCCGAGCGGATGCCGTGCCGGCTCAGATAGCGGCCGACGTCGCTGGCGGGCTCCTCGCCATACTGCTCGCCGGCGCCGCTCTCTTCGACGATGCCGATGATCACGGCAGCGGCTTTCGCCAGTAGGGGCAGGGCGCCGGCCAGGGCGCGCGCCGCCTCGGGCGCGTTCTTCCAGGCGACGAACACCGTCTCCAGCCTTGCCGGCGAGATCTGCTTGGGCGGCAGGAAGATGCATGGCCGGCCGGAACGGAACAGCACCGCCTCCTCGATGCTGGAACTGCCGGCCGGGTCGCCGTAGGGCCGCGTGCCGACGAACAGGTCGCTCGTCCTCGCCTCGGCGGCCAGCGCCTTGCCGACCGCGCCGGGATAGACGTCGAGCCGCCGCAGTTCCGTCGAGGGGCCGATCTGCGCCAGGCGCTCGCGCAGCCTTGCCGCGGCGGCATCGGCACGCGCCGTGCTCTCGGCGATGAGTGTCTGCAGATAGGCCGACCCGGACGGATCGGTGATCGAGATGATTTCGGGGATGACGTTGACCTGCAGGCCCTTCAGATGGGCATCGAAGAGCCCGGCCATGGCCCCCGCATAGGCCAGGCGGACCGTATCCTCCTCGGATCCGGTCAGGTGGACGGCAATGTCCCTGATCATGCTTTTTCCTCAATCGTCCTTCGGCTTGCCGACCGTCACGCGCTGCGCATAGGCCAGGGCCGCCATCAGCGCGACGAAAGCCAGAATGACAACGGTGATGAAGAACAGTCCCTCGGTAGGCATCTGCCAGTTTCCTTGTTTCGGCGAAAATGCGATGTAGTCGCCACCTTATCGCCCGCTCTGCGGGACATGGCTTTGACCCAGGTCAATTGCATCGCGACTGGCGCGGGGGAGCGAGCTTTCTTGAATCGGGCCATCGACCCGGCTAGGCTGGGCCGGTTGCGTTGCGGAGCACGACGTGGGTAACCAGCGGGCAAGGACCGATCTGGCGGTAGGCGTCGTCGCCGCCCTCCTGCTCGTCGCTGCGATCGGTGTCTCCGTCGTTCCCCCGGACATCCTGTCCCCGGCCTACCGCACGGCGCTGCTGGTCCTGCTGAGTATCCTGGGCGTCGGCCTGTTCGGCATGCTGCTCCGCGCCACCCTGCAGCTGCGCAACGAGGCCGAGCGGAACGCCGCGATCCTGCGCGAGCGCGAGGCCCACCTGAAGTCGATCCTCGACACCGTGCCGGATGCGACCGTGGTCATCGACACCACCGGAACCATGGTGACCTTCAATGCGTCCGCCGAGCGGCAGTTCGGCTACGCCCAGCACGAAGTCATCGGCAAGAACGTCTCCATGCTGATGCCGCAGCCCTATCACGATCAGCACGATGGCTACGTGGCGCGCTACCTGTCGACTGGCGAGCGGCGCATCATCGGCATCGACCGCGTCGTCGTCGGGCGGCGCAAGGACGGCTCGACCTTCCCGATGAAGCTCGCGGTCGGCGAGATGCGCTCCGGCGACCGGGTCTTCTTCACCGGCTTCATCCGCGACCTCACCGAGCGCGAGCGCACGGCCGCCATGCTGGACCAGGCGCAGAGCGAACTGGCGCGCCTCGCCCGTCTCAACGAGCTGGGCGAGATGGCCGCCACGCTCGCGCATGAGCTCAACCAGCCGCTGTCGGCCATCGCCAACTACGTTCAGGGCTGCCGGCGCATGCTCGAGCGCATCGACGAGGAGAACGCCAACCGCATGCGCGGTGCCCTCGAGGAGACCGCCAAGCAGGCCCTGCGCGCCGGCGACATCATCCGGCACCTGCGCGAGTTCGTCAGGCGCGGCGATACCGACAAGCGACCGGAGGACATCAAGTCGCTGGTCGAGGAGGCCGGCGCCCTCGCCCTGGTCGGGTCGCGCGAACGGGGCATCAAGTCGGTCTTCGATTTCGGACCGGAGGAGGCCAGCGTCGTCGCCGACCGGGTGCAGATCCAGCAGGTCCTGATCAACCTGATGCGCAATGCCATGGAGGCGATGCGCGACAGCCCGCGCAAGGAACTGACGGTATCGACGCGCGCCCTCGATGCCGAGCGCATGCAGGTCGAGGTTGCCGATACCGGCCCCGGCATCGCCGACGATATCGCGCCGCGGCTGTTCCAGCCCTTCGTCACCAGCAAGGCCAGTGGTATGGGAATCGGCCTGTCCATCTCGCGACGCATCATTGAGTCGCATGGCGGTGAGCTCAGTGTCGTGCGCAACCGTGATGGCGGCGCCACCTTCACCTTCACTCTGCCGATCCTGACCGAGGCCTCCGTTGAGTACAGCTGACACCGTCGTTCACATCGTCGACGACGAGGAGCCCGTTCGCAACTCGCTCGCCTTCCTGCTGTCGGGGGCCGGTTTCGCCGTGCGGGTGCATGCGAGCGCGACGGACTTCCTCGCGGTCGCCGCCGGCATCCGCAACGGCTGCCTGATCACCGATCTGCGCATGCCGGACATGGACGGCGTGGAACTGCTGCGCAAGCTGCGCGATGCGGGTACGCTCCTGCCGGCCATCGTCATCACCGGTCACGGCGATGTGCAGATGGCCGTCGAGGCCATGAAGAACGGTGCCCTCGATTTCATCGAGAAGCCGTTCAGCGATCAGGTCCTGATCGATTCGATCGGTCGCGCGGTCGAGCGCGCCGACGAACAGGTGCGCAACGAGGCCGCCGAGGAACTGGTGCGCCAGCGCCTCGGCTCCCTCAGCGAGCGCGAGCGGCAGGTGCTCGACGGCGTCGTCGCCGGGCACCCCAACAAGACCATCGCGACCGAGCTGGGCATCAGCCCGCGCACCGTCGAGGTCTACCGCGCCGGCCTGATGGGCAAGATGCAGGCCCGCAGTCTCGCCGAACTCGTCCGCATGGTCATCGACATCGGCTACGATCCGGCCGGCTGACGCGGGCTCGAGTGGGCGCGGCTTGATCTACCTCAAATCCCGTAGGCCGCGGCGTGCGAAAGCATCGTCTTCGCGCCGCTGGAGGGCAGCGCGGAGGAGACAGTCTGAATGCCCGTCGGCCGCCTGCTCGTGATCGCTCCCGATAGCGACCTGCGACACTCGCTGGTCTTCGCGCTCGAGGCGGAGGGCTTCGAGGTGACCGAAAGGGCGCAGTTGCCGTCCGTCGAATGGGCCGAGACCAACCGCTTCGACTGCACCGTGCTCGATCAGAAGGCGGTGCGTGGCGCGCAGTTCGACAGCATCGCGTTCTGCATCAGGGCGGCGCCCGTCGTGCTTCTCGCCTCCCGCCCGCTGCAATGGCTGACGGATTTCGTGGCCGAGACGGTCGAAACGCCGGTGATCGGCAATGCCCTGCTCGTCGCCGTTCGCCTGGCCATTCACGTGCCGATGGCCTAGCCGGTCCGGCGCGTCCTGAGCATTGCCGCCAGGAGTTCGCGCTCGCGCCGCACGTGCCGCCTGATGCCCTCGAAGAAGCCCCGCAGCATGTAGCCGGTCGCCTCGGGCGTCAGGTCGGTGCGGCCTTGTCCCATCTGCATCAGTTCGTGTTGCACCTCCTCGGCGAAGCACTCGTCCTCGACATGCTCGAGGCGCAACTGTTCGACGAGGTCGACACCGCCTTCGTGGTGCCGGGTCACGTGCGGAAACAGCTCGCGCTCCTCGGCAGCGTGAGCCTGCTTGAGCAGGGGCCCGATCATTCTCGCCAGGTGCAGGCACTGCTGCCTGTCGAGACGGCCCGGAAGCGAATCGGCCACCTCCTCGAGGCGATCGCAAAGGCCCATCTGCCGCTCGTAGGCATCGAGCAATCCGGATCGCAGTTCCTGACGCGTCATCCCTCGCGAACTCCGCTGTGAATGTCGTCACAATTGTGAGCCGGCGCCCCGGGCGCCTTGATCTGGATCAATGTGGCTGTTTGGGCCGGTCCATAGGTTGCAGCGTCTCGAATTGCCTATTCAGGGGGCGACGTTGCGAAATTTGGGTTGGATCATAACACTGGCAGTGGGAGCGTTCTTGACGCTCATGCTGTCGGCCTTTGGGCAGGATGCCCCCTTCAAGATCCAGATGGGGGTGCTCACGGCTGTTCTGGGTCTGGCGGCCATCGTGCTGATGCGCTTGCCGGACCGCAAGGTGGCGGTCGAGGCCGCCGGTGAGGCGGCAGGGTACTTCGACGCCCCGATCCGGGTGGGATCCATCCTGGTGATGTTCTGGGGCGTGGTCGGCATGCTGGTCGGCGTGGTGATCGCCCTGCAACTGGCGTGGCCCGAACTCAACTTCGGTCCATACCTGAATTTCGGCCGCCTGCGGCCCCTCCACACCTCGGGCGTCGTCTTCGCCTTTGGCGGTACGGCGCTGATCACCACCAGCTTCTACGTGGTGCAGCGGACCTCGCGGGCACGGCTGCTCAGCGATTCCCTCGCCTGGTTCGTGTTCTGGGGCTACCAGCTCTTCATCCTCATGGCGGCGACCGGCTACCTGCTCGGCATCACCGAGGGCCGCGAGTATGCCGAGCCTGAGTGGTACACCGACCTGTGGCTGACGGTCGTATGGGTCGCCTACCTGATCCTGTTCCTCGGCACGATCATCAAGCGCAAGGAACCCCACATCTACGTGGCGAACTGGTTCTACCTGTCGATGATCGTGACCATTGCCATGCTGCACGTGGTCAACAACCTCGCCATTCCCGTGAGCTTTCTCGGGTCGAAGAGCTACTCGGTGTTCTCCGGCGTGCAGGATGCGCTGACCCAGTGGTGGTATGGCCATAACGCAGTGGGCTTCTTCCTCACCGCCGGCTTCCTGGGCATGATGTACTACTTCATGCCCAAGCAGGCCGAACGGCCGGTCTACAGCTATCGCCTGTCGATCATCCACTTCTGGGCGCTGATCTTCCTCTACATCTGGGCCGGTCCGCACCACCTGCACTACACCGCTCTGCCCGATTGGGCGCAGACCCTCGGCATGGTGTTCTCGATCATGCTGTGGATGCCCAGCTGGGGCGGCATGATCAACGGCCTCATGACGCTGCGTGGCGCCTGGGACAAGATGCGGACCGATCCGATCATCCGCATGATGGTCATCGCGGTCGCCTTCTACGGCATGTCGACCTTCGAAGGTCCGGTCATGTCGATCAAGTCGGTCAACGGCCTCAGCCACTATACCGACTGGACCATCGGCCACGTGCACTCCGGTGCCCTGGGCTGGGTCGGCATGATCTCCTTCGGTGCCATCTACTTCATGGTGCCGCGCCTGTGGGGTCGCAAGCAGCTCTACTCGCTCCGCATGATCAACTGGCACTTCTGGCTCGCCACCGTCGGCATCGTCATCTACGCCTCGGTCATGTGGGTCAGCGGCATCACTCAGGGCCTGATGTGGCGCGAGTACGATGAACAGGGCTTCCTCGTCTACTCCTTCGCGGAGACCGTGGCGGCGCTGCATCCCTACTACATCGCCCGGGCTGTCGGTGGCGCCCTCTACCTCGCCGGTACCATCGTGATGGCGGTCAACATCTGGATGACCATCAAGGGCAAGGTCCGCAACGAGCGTCCGATGGCCGCTCCTGCCAGCCTGCAGCCTGCCGAGTAAGGAGCAAGGATAATGTCTCTTCTAGAAAAGCATGGCGTCATCGAACGCAACGCCTCACTGCTCCTCGTCCTCTCCCTTCTCGTCGTGGTGGTCGGAGGTATCGTGGAACTCGTTCCGCTGTTCTTCTTCCAGAACACCATCGAGAAGGTGGACGGCATGCGCCCGTACACCCCCCTCGAGCTGGCCGGTCGCAACATCTACGTTCGCGAGGGCTGCTACGTGTGCCACAGCCAGATGATCCGTCCGTTCCGTGACGAGGTCGAGCGCTACGGCCACTACTCGCTGGCGGCGGAGTCGATGTACGACCATCCGTTCCAGTGGGGTTCGAAGCGCACCGGGCCCGACCTGGCCCGCGTCGGCGGCCGCTACTCCGACGTCTGGCACGTCGAGCACCTGACCAATCCGCAGGCGCTGGTGCCAGAGTCGATCATGCCCAAGTACGGGTTCCTGGCGCAGACTGAACTGGACTACCGCAGCATCGCGGCCGACCTGAAGGCCAATGCCCTGATCGGCGTGCCCTACAGCGAGGAGGCGGTCGCCAATGCCTCCGCCGACCTCGTAGCCCAGGCCACGGTGGATGGCGACACATCCGGGCTCGCGGCACGCTATGCCAATGCCCGTGCCGCCGATTTCGACGGCAATCCCGCCAAGGTGACCGAGATGGATGCGCTCGTCGCCTACCTGCAGATGCTTGGCACGCTGGTCGACTTCACGACCTACGACGCCAAGGCGAACTACCGCTGAGCGAGGAGCAAATGGACATATCTCACTACGATACGCTCCGGCACTTCGCCGACAGTTGGGGCCTTGTCTACATGATGGCGATCTTCGTGGCGGTGGCAGTCTTCCTGCTCCGCCCGGGCGCCAAGGCCCATGCAGAAGCGGCAGCCCGCATTCCCCTCGATGATGCCCACCCCATGCAGCGGGGCAATGACAGATGAGCACGCACGAAGTCGACGACCTCACAGGCACCCAGACGACCGGCCACGAGTGGGACGGCATCAAGGAGCTGAACACCCCCCTGCCGCGCTGGTGGCTGTGGACCTTCTACGGCACGATCCTGTTCTCGATCGGCTACACCATCGCCTACCCGGCCTGGCCGATGATCTCCTCGGCCACCACCGGCGTGCTCGGCTTCTCCACCCGCGCCAATCTGGACGCCGATCTCGCGGCGGCCAAGGCGGCTCAGGGCGGGCTGCTCGAGCAGGTCGCGGCGACTCCGGTCGCCGAGATCGGGGCGAATGCCGACCTCGCGCGCTTCGCCACCGCCGGCGGCAAGTCGCTGTTCAAGGTCTACTGCTCGCAGTGCCATGGTACCGGCGCCGCGGGATCGGTGGGGTATCCCAACCTCAACGACGATGAGTGGATCTGGGGTGGCTCGATCGATCAGATCTACACCACCATCACCCATGGAGCCCGCTCGGCCGCCGATGCGGACACGCGCTTCAACATCATGCCGAACTTCGGCGTCGATCAGGTGCTGGATGCGGCGCAGATCGAAACCGTGGCCAAGCAGGTGGCGTCGCTCTCGGGTCTGGAGGGCGGTGCGGCCAGCGACGAAGGCGCGACGATCTTCGCCGAGAACTGCGCCGCCTGTCACGGCGAGGCAGGCGAGGGCATGGCCGATCTCGGCGGGCCGTCGCTGACCGATCAGGTCTGGCTCTACGAGGGCAGCCTCGAGGCGATCAAGGCGCAGATCAACCAGGCGAGGCACGGCGTCATGCCGGCCTGGGGCGCCCGTCTGGGCGACACCGCTGTCAAGCAGCTGGCGGTCTACGTTCACAGTCTCGGCGGCGGACAATAGGCAGCACCGCAGCCGCAGAAGGAGGGGGGCGACCGCAAGCGCCCCCCTCGCTTTTTGGACCGGGGGATTGACCCAGATCAATCTCCGTTTCTCCCCGGCATGGGACAAGCGCTGACCACCTATCAGCGAATGCGACCAAGATGCTTGCGGACCAGCAGCCGGACACCCACCAGAACTACGACGTCGAGGCGGTGAACTCGCCCAAGCGGCGTCAGCCACTCTACACCGCCCGCAAGAAGATTTTCCCCAAGCGGGCCAGCGGCACCTTCCGCAAGTTCAAGTGGCTGGTGATGCTGATCACCCTCGGCATCTACTACATCACCCCCTGGCTGCGCTGGGACCGCGGGCCCTACGCCTCCGATCAGGCCGTGCTGATCGACCTCGAGCATCGGCGCTTCTTCTTCTTCTTCATCGAGATCTGGCCGCAGGAATTCTACTACGTCGCCGGCATGCTGGTGATGGCCGGTATCGGGCTGTTCCTCGTCACCTCCACCGTCGGGCGCGCCTGGTGCGGCTACGCCTGCCCGCAGACGGTGTGGGTCGATCTCTTCCTCGTCGTCGAGCGGGCCATCGAGGGCGATCGCAATGCCCGCATCAAGCTGGAGGCGGCACCCTGGAGCTTCGACAAGCTCTGGAAGCGCGTCAGTAAGCACGCCATCTGGGTCCTGATCGGCATCGCCACGGGCGGTGCCTGGATATTCTACTTCGCCGACGCCCCGGCGCTGCTGCACGATGTCGTCACCCTGCAGGCCCCGATGGTCGCCTACGCCACCATCGCGCTGCTCACCGCCACCACCTATGTGTTCGGCGGCCTGATGCGCGAGCAGGTGTGCATCTATATGTGCCCGTGGCCGCGCATCCAGGGGGCGATGCTCGACGAGAACTCGCTGACCGTCACCTATAACGACTGGCGCGGCGAGCCGCGCACCAAGCACGCCAAGAAGGCGCTCGCCGAAGGCAAGCCGGTCGGCGACTGCGTCGACTGCAATGCCTGCGTCGTCGTCTGCCCGATGGGCATCGACATCCGCGATGGCCAGCAGCTCGAGTGCATCACCTGCGCCCTGTGCATCGATGCGTGCGACGACGTGATGACCCGGCTGGGCAAGGAAAAGGGGCTGATCTCCTACACCACGCTCAACAACTACAATCGCAACATGGCCCTCGCCACCTCCCCCGAGGGGGCCATCGAGCCGTCGCGCGTCCGCGACGCTGCCGGCAAGTTCATCGACAAGATTCGCCACACGACCTGGCGCTCGATCGTCAGGCCCCGCACCGTGCTCTATTTCGTCGGCTGGGCGGCGATCGGGCTCGCCATGCTGACCGTGCTCTCGCTGCGCTCCCCGCTCGACATCAACGTCCTGCACGACCGCAATCCGCTTTACGTGATGCTCAAGGACGGCACCGTGCGCAACGGCTACGACGTCAAGATCCTCAACATGACGCCGGAGCCGCGCACCGTCACCCTGCACCTCGACGGACTGCCGGGCGGCACCCTGTCGCTGGCCGACAGCAAGGGCGCCAGCGAGACCGATCTGCTCTTGGAGCTCGAGCCCGACAAGGTGCTGCCGCTTCGGCTCTACGTGCATGCTGATCCGGCGACGCTGTCGGCGCGGCAGACCGGTTTCACCATGATCGTCGACAGCACCGACGGCATTCGCGCCTCCACCCGAGCCAATTTCGAAGCCCCGGAGAAGAAGTGATGAAGACCAGCAGCACAGCCGAGCCGGGTACCTTCACCGGGCGCCACATGCTCTTCGTCATGTTCGCCTTCTTCGGCACCATCATCGCCGTCAACATCACCATGGCGGTGTTCTCGGCCACCAGCTGGACCGGGCTGGTCGTCACCAACTCCTACGTCGCCAGCCAGGAGTTCGAGACCAGGCGCCTCGCGCACCTGGAGCAGCAGGCCGCGGGGTGGGCGCCGTCCTTCGTCGTTGCCGACGGGGTGGCGACGCTGACCGTCAGCGACGGGGCCGGGGCGCCCGTCGATCTGGGCAAGGTGACCGTCAAGTTCAACCGGCCCGTCGGCGGCCACGACGACCAGATGCTGGAACTGGCGCGGGGGTCGGACGGCAGCTATGCCGTCGCCGTCACTCTCGTCGCCGGCGTCTGGGATGCCTGGGTCGAGGCGCCCGAAACCGCGCTCGGGCCGTTCGAACTGCACGAGCGCTTCAAGCTCGGCGAGCCCGGCAAATGACCTGCTGCACCCCGGACGGCGAAGTCCAGATCACCGCGCCCACCGGCATCGAGACCGATGACGATGCGCTGCTCACCCTCAGCCGCAAGCTCGGGGATGGCACCTGCCAGCTCGAGTTCGCGGTGCCCGATGCCCACTGTGCCGCCTGCATCCGCTCGATCGAGACGGGCCTGTCGGCGCTGCCCTCGGTCAAGGCAGCCCGCGTCAATCTCACGCGGAGGCGCGTCCGGGTGACCTTCGATCCCGCGAGCGGTCGGCCATCCGATCTGGCGCCGGCCATCGTCGCCTCGGGCTACCACACCTATGCGCTCGATCCGAGCCAGGACGAGGAAGGCGATCCGGTGCTGCGCGAGCTCGTGCGCGCCCTCGCCGTGGCCGGTTTCGCGGCCGGCAACATCATGCTGTTCTCCGTCTCGGTCTGGGCCGGGGCCAACGAGGCCACCCGCGACCTCTTCCATTGGCTGTCGGCGCTGATCGCCCTGCCGGCCGTCGCCTATTCGGGACGCATCTTCTTCCGCTCGGCCTGGCGCGCCGTCCGCGTCGGACGCACCAACATGGACGTGCCGATCTCGATCGGCGTCCTGCTGGCGACCGGCTTGAGTCTGTTCGAGACCATCCGGTCGGGCGAGCATGCCTATTTCGACGCCTCGACGACCCTGCTCTTCTTCCTCCTCGCCGGTCGCACCCTCGATCACCTGATGCGTGAGAAGGCGCGCAGCGCCATCACGAATCTGGCGCGCATGGCGCCGCGGGGGGCGACCCGGCTGACTGCCGACGGCCGCCGCGACTACCTGCCGCTCGACGAGATCGAGCCGGGCATGGTCCTCGAGCTCAGGGCCGGGGAGCGCGTCCCGGTCGACAGCATCGTGCTCTCCGAGCGCGCCAGCTTCGACTACTCCATCGTCACCGGGGAATCGGCGCCGCTCGAGCTGGCGGCCGGCGCCGGCGTCGCCGCGGGCGCCAACAACCTGGGCGGGTTGATCGAACTGCGGGCCGAGAAGCGCTCCGCCGATTCGCTGCTCGCCCGCATGGTCGGGCTGATGGAGGCCGCCGAGGGGGCCAGGACCAGGCGCCGGCGCATTGCCGATCGCGCCGCCGCCGTCTATGCGCCGGTGGTGCACACCATCGCCATCGCGACCTTCCTCGCCTGGGGGCTGCTGACCGCCGATTGGCACGCGGCGCTGCTCAACGCGGTGGCCGTGCTGATCATCACCTGCCCCTGCGCCCTGGCGCTGGCCGTGCCGATCGTCCACGTCGTGGCCGCCGGGCGGCTGTTCGAACGCGGCGTGCTGATGAAGGACGGCGCCGCCCTCGAGCGCGCCGCCGAGGCCGATTCCGTCGCCTTCGACAAAACCGGCACCCTCACCGTCGGCCAGCCCAGGCTGGTCGAACACCAGGACGGGGGCGACGAGGCCCGCCGTGTCGCCGCCATTCTCGCCCGCAGTTCGACGCACCCGCTGTCGCGCACCATCGCCGCCGCGCTTCCGGATCCGGGTGGAATGGACATCGAGGTGACTGAAGTCGCCGGGCGCGGCATCGAGGGACGCCTCGGCGGCGATGTCTGGCGCTTCGGCAGCCCCGACTGGTGCGGCCTCGGCGGAGCGCCGCGTCCCGATGCCACCGAAGTCTGGCTGTCGCGCAACGGCCATGTCGTCGGGTTCTTCCGCTTCGAGGACGAAGTGCGGGCCGACGCCGCCGCCGCGGTCGACCAGCTCGATGACCTGCGACTGCCGGTTCGCCTGCTGTCGGGCGATGCGCAGCGGCCGGTCGCCACCGTCGCGGCACAGGTGGGGATCTGGGATGCCAAGGCGCATCTGCTGCCGGAGGACAAGATGGCCGACGTCGCCATCGGCCGGACCATGATGGTCGGCGACGGCCTCAACGACGCGCCGGCATTGCGGGCGGCCTTCGTGTCCATGGCGCCGTCGACGGCGACCGACATCGGCCGCAGCGCCGCCGATTTCGTGTTCACCGGCGGCACCCTGGTCACCGTGCCCTTCGTTATCCAGACGGCGCGGCGCGCCGCCGCGATCGTCAACCAGAACCTCGTCATCGCCATCGGCTACAATGCCATCGCCGTGCCGCTCGCCGTGCTCGGCCACGTCACGCCGCTGATCGCCGCGATCGCGATGTCGTCGTCGTCGATCATCGTGGTCGCCAACGCCTTCCGGCTCCGCTTCGGCGGTTTCGCAGCGCGTGGTCCGGCTGCGCGTGCGGTCGATGGCAATGCTCGATTGACGGAGGCGACGGCATGACCGGTCTGACGTTCCTCATCCCGATCGCCATCGGCCTCGGCCTGCTGGCCCTGGTCACCTTCCTGTGGACCCTGAAATCCGGGCAGTACGACGATCTCGAGGGCGCCAGCCAGCGCATCCTCGATGATGACGAGCAGCGCTAGGAGCGTTCAGCCGGCGCGCCGTCTCAGCGCCGGGAGGTCGGGCACCGTCACGTGGCGGTGGTTCTCGACCGAGACCAGCCCTTCGTTGCGCAGCTTGCTGATCTGCCGCGACACCGTCTCGATGGTGAGGCCGAGGAAGTCCGCCATGTCGCCGCGTCCCAGCGGCAGCTCGAAGCTCACCGGCCCCGTCGCCCTGCCGCCCCCGTCGCCCGTTCGGCTGGCAACCAGCAGGAACAGGCTCGCGACGCGTTCGGCGGCCGTCTTTCGACCGAGCGTGACCATCCACTCGCGGGCATCGTCGAGGTCCTGCAGCGATTGATCGAGCAACCGGCGCTTCAACTCGTCGCTGCCCTCGACCAGCGTCTCGAGCACGAGCTTGGGCACGCGGCAGAGCGCCACCTCGGAGGCGGCCTCGGCGGTGATCGGGCTCTCGGTGCCGAACAGCCGTCCCATCAGGTCCGGGGCGAACTGCAGGCCGACCAGTTGCTGCCGGCCGTCGCGCAGCACCCGCGACAGCTTCACCACGCCGTCGGTCACGTTCGCGTAGCTGGTGATCTCGTCGCTCTCGATGGTGAGGGCCTCGCCCGGCCGGTGATGCGTGTGCCGCGTGTGGGTGGCGAGCAGGCCCAGTTCGGCCGCCGTCAGCGAGGCGCACATCCCGTCGAGGCGCGCGCTGCAGCTTCGGCAGACTTGGGGGATCTCCACCTCGTTCAAGACCTTCACCGTCACTGTGCGGCTCCTCCCTGCGTCGTCCGGAGTGGTGCCACAGGAACGGCTCCGGGATTTGATCCGGATCAAGGACTTAATCGCTGGATGGGGCATCTAGGTCCGAGGAGAGGTTCTATGGACGATCTGATCAAGCGTTACGCTAGGCCTGTGCCGCGCTACACGAGTTACCCGACGGCGCCGCATTTTCATGCCGGCATTGATTCGGCCACCTATGCCGCCTGGCTCGGGGATCTGCCTCCGCAGACCCCGATATCGCTTTATGTGCACGTCCCGTTCTGCGACCGGCTCTGCTGGTTCTGCGGCTGCCACACCAAGCAGGTGCTGCGCTACGACCCGATCGCCGCCTATCTGCCCTCGGTCTATCGCGAGATCGAGATGGTCTCCGAAAAGCTCGGCGGCAGGGGGCACGTCGTCGCCCTGCACCTGGGCGGCGGCTCTCCGTCCATGCTCCGGCCCGCCGATATCGAGGCCCTCGTCGCCCACATCCGGGAGAACTTCGTCGTCTCCGATGCGCTGGAGTTCAGCATCGAGATGGATCCCAACGACTTGACCGAGGATCGCTACGACGCTCTGGCCGCCGTCGGCGTCACCCGGATCAGCGTCGGCGTGCAGGACTTCAATCCCAGGGTGCAGGCGGCCATCAACCGCGTCCAGACCTTCGAGCAGACCCGCGAGGTCATCGAGGCCATGCGGCGGCGGGGCGTGATGTCCTCCAACATCGACATGCTCTACGGCCTGCCGCACCAGACGATCGAGTCGGTGGAGGCGACCGCCGACCAGGTCCTGTCGCTCCGGCCCGAGCGCATCGCGCTGTTCGGCTATGCGCACGTCCCCTGGATGAAGACGCACCAGAAGATGATCGACGAGGCCGCTCTTCCCGGCGTCGCCGAGCGGCTGAAGCAATCGCTCGCTGCGGCGGAACGCATCCTCACGGCCGGCTACCGGCAGATCGGCATGGATCACTTCGCGCTCCCCACCGACAGCCTGGCCGTTGCGGCGGCAGGTGGTCACCTGCATCGCAACTTCCAGGGCTACACCACCGACGCCGCGCCGGCCCTGATCGGCCTGGGCGCCTCCTCGATCGGCAGCCTGCCG
Source organism: Devosia sp. (assembly GCA_041916695.1). GTDB lineage: Bacteria > Pseudomonadota > Alphaproteobacteria > Rhizobiales > Devosiaceae > Devosia_A. The sequence continues at coordinate 138,492 of JAYRZA010000003.1, forward strand.
CAAGGCTATGTGCAGAACACCGTCGCGACGGGAGAATATATCCGGCAGATCCGCGAAGGCGGCCTGGCGACCGCGCGCGGCATTGCGCTGAGCGAGGAGGACAGGCTGCGCGGCTGGGTGATCGAGCGCCTGATGTGCGACTTCGCCGTTTCGATCGGCGAACTCAGGGATCGCTTCGGCGAGGCGGCCGCCGCGCCGGTCGTCCAGGAGATGCGCTATGCGGCGCTCTACGATGGCGACGGGCTCGTCAGCTTCGACGGCAAGGCGTTTCGCATCAACGAGATCGGCAGGCCGTTTGCGCGCTCGGTCGCGGCGACCTTCGACGCCTACCTGGCCAGCGGCGCCGGGCGCCACTCGGTCGCGGTCTAGCGGGGGCACTAAGTAAACCCCCTAAGACTCCGACCGGAATTTCCTGAATCCGGCCGCTGGTCCACCTTGCTGTCATTGAACAGCGAGGGATTTCAGATGCATATTCACCCGGCCTTCCGTGCGACTGTCGCGGCCGCTTCCCACCGCGTCGGTGGCGTGTCGGAACTGCTCTCCGCCATGCAGCCGGCCGCGGTGACGCTCTATCCCGAGGATGCCGTCATCTACGCCCAGGGTGAGAAGGCCGGGCCGCTCTACTATGTCGAGTTCGGCACCGTGCGCATCTGCCGGTTGACGGCCGATGGCCGTCGCCAGATCACCGCGTTTCACTGCGCCGGAGAGGTGTTCGGCTTCGAGGCCGGTGACGAGCACGAGTCCTATGCCGAGAGTGTCGACGGCGCCGGCGTGCGGGTCCTGCGCACCAATTGCGGGCAGCAGCCGACCGGCTCCATGCTGATGCTGGCGCTCAAGAGCCTCGCCCGCGTCCAGAACCACCTGATGGTTCTTGGCCGGCGCAATGCCAACGAGCGCATGGCCTCGCTGCTGGTCGACCTTTCCGAGCGTCAGGGCAACGACCAGTTGGTGGCGCTTCCCATGCAGCGCAACGACATCGCCGACTATCTCGGCGTGACCTTCGAGACCGTGTCGCGCATCCTGCGGGCCCTCAAGGACATGGGGATCATCCGCATGCGTTCGGTCAGCGAGGTCGAGATCCTCGACCACGAGGCGCTGGTGGAGATGTGCGAGTAGCCGGCGCCAGCCTGCCCGGCTAGTTCAGTGGCCGTCCGTGGTGCCGCAGCACCAGCCCGACGGCGCCCATGCAGGCGCCGTTGTCGATGAAGGTGCTGCGCCGCAGGATCGTCCGGGCGTTCTCCGGCACGTCGTCGCGCTTGACCAGCGAGTAGCGCTCGAAGCTCTCGGCCAGCGGCGTCATCAGCATGTCGCCGGCCGTCGCCAGCCGGCCGCTGACCACCACCAGCGGCGGGTTGAATACCGAACCGATCAGGCCGAGGCCGCGTCCCCCCGCTTCCCCCGCCTGCGCGATCAGGCGCTGGCAGGCGGCGTCTCCGGCGAGAGCCATGCGCACGACGTCGGTGATCCTGAGTTTCCGGCCGAAATGCCGCTGCGCTTCGGCCAGCGGGCCGGCGAAGCTGGCATAGACCTCGAGGCAGCCGCGGTTGCCGCAACGGCAGATCGGTCCGTTCGGGTCGATCACCACGTGGCCGAACTCGCCTGCGCCGCCGGCGATGCCGCGCAGCACCTTGCCGCCCGAAACGATGGCGCCGCCGACCCCCAGGTCGAGCGTATAGACGATGAAGTCCTCGAAGCCCTGCGCCGCGCCCCAGGTCATCTCCGCGATCGCCGAGCAGTTGCTCTCGTTGTCGGCGAAGATCGGCACGTCGAACAGCCGGCCCAGCAGGGCGCGGATGTCGGTTCCGGTGAGGTTGGGCAGCCCGCCGCGCAGGATCTGTCCGTTGACCGGGTTGACCGGGGCGCCGACGGCGATGCCGACGCCCAGCAGTCCGGCCGGGGTCTGCCACTGGTCGGCATAGGCTTCGGTGATCAGTTCCCGGACCAGCTCGGCCGCCGTCTGCTCCGAATAGCCGGGCTCGAGATAGACCGACTTGTCCCACAGCACCGAGTGCGAGACGTCCGCCACGATCACCTGCAGTTCCGATTGCCCGATCAGGACGCCGATGCAGGTTCCCGCCTTGGGGTTGAGCGTCAGCGTGGTCGCCGGCCGTCCGGCGCCGCTGCTCTGCTCGGTTCCGGTTTCCACCACCATTTCGGTGCGCTTCAGTTCCGAAAGGGCCGTCGAAACCGTCGATTTTGCCAGCCCGGTCAGGCGCGCCAGCTGCACGGCGCTGAGGCTGCCGCGCTCGCTCAGCGTGCGCACGATGCGGCCGGTCGGTGTCGCCAAAGCCCTGTCGCTAAGCAGCGATTTCAGTTCGACCTTGTTCACACGAGCGCTCCCCGAGGCGCGTTGACAACCCGAATATGTTCACCATAGAACTAATACGTCGGTCGCAGAAGGATGTGCACCGACAGGGAAAAAGCGCAAGTGGCCGCCCACGACCGTCAAGAGTCGGGTCGATCGCAGGACGCATGGGAGATGAAATATGACCATCACGACTAGGGCCGCGGCAGCCGCGGCCACGATGCTGACTGCTGCGCTGCTTTCGGGCACCGCGCTCGCTGCGCCCAAGGTGCTGATGCTGCACCAGTGGGCATCCGGCTCGGATGCCGCCTCGATCGCCAAGCTCGGCGAGATGTTCACCGCCAAGGGCGGCGTGTGGGAACAGACCGCCATCGCCGGCCACACGGCCAACACCCTCGCCAAGCTGCGCGCCGACGTGGTCGCCGGCAACGCCCCGGCCGCCGTGCAGCTGAAGGGCCCGGAAATCGGTGAGTGGAATGCCACCGGCGGCACCGCCGACATGGACGAGCTCGCCGCGGCCGAGGGCTGGGACAAGGTCGTCGCGCCCGAACTGCTGCCGGTCATGAAGCCGGCCGGCAAGTGGGTCGCCGCCCCGATGAACATTCACCGCATCAACTGGATCTGGGGCAACAAGGCCGCCATGGAATCGGTCGGCGTGACCGAACTGCCCAAGACCTGGGCCGAGTTCAACGCCGCCTGCGACAAGGCCGTCGCCGGGGGCAAGATCTGCCTGGCGCACCTGAGCGCCGACTGGACCGACGCCACCACCTTCGAAGTCGTCGTCTACGGCCAGGACAAGGACCTGTTCCAGAAGGCCTTCGTCGAGGGTGACATCGACGCGCTGCGCTCCGATGGCATGATCAAGGCCTTCGACCAGATGCGCCTGATGGTCTCCAAGTACATGGATCCGGCGATCGCCGGCCGCGACTACGACACCGCCTCCAACATGATGGCCAACGGCGACGCGCTGTTCTTCATCATGGGCGACTGGGAAATCGGCGTGCTGAAGGCCGTCGGCAAGGATCCGGGCAACGACATCCTGTGCGCCCAGGCCCCGACCGACTGGGGCAAGCCCGGCTTCATCCTGAACTCGGACTCGGTGGTGTTCTTCAAGCAGAACGACCCCGACTTCCAGGAAGGCCAGAAGCTGCTCGCCTCGACCATCCTGAGCCCCGAATTCCAGACGGTGTTCAACATCTCCAAGGGCTCGATCCCGGCCCGCCTCGACGTCGACCTGTCGAACGGCTTCAACGCCTGCCAGCAGGTGGCGCAGAAGGACCTCGCCGCGTCCATCGCGGAAGGCTCGCTGGTGCGCTCGATGGCCCACAACATGACCGTGCTGCAGAAGTATCGCGGCGCCATGATGGACACCATCACCGAGTTCGTGAACACCCCGGACATGTCCTCGGCTGATGCGGCCAACGCGATGGCCGACGCCGTCGAAGCCCAGATGTAGGCCCTTCAACCCGCCGGCCGCCGGGGCGCCACCCCGGGCCCGTCTTTTTTGTTTGGGGGGGGGAGGCGCGTGGGGTGAGCAGGCAGCGCCGCCATGGCGGGCGGCACGTCGTTCGGCGAAAAGCTGAGGCGCTGGGTACCGATCATGGTGCTGGCCCCGTCGCTGATCGCCTCTTTCGTCTACGTGTTCGTCTTTTCCGGCTGGACGCTCTACATCTCGCTCAGCGACTCCACGCTGCTGCCCACCTACGGGTTCAAGGGGCTGCAGCCCTACATGGACCTCTGGGCCAATCGCCGCTGGGGCGTGGCCTATTCCAATCTCTTCTACTTCTCCGCCTTCTACGTCATCGCGGCGATGGGCGTCGGCCTGCTGCTCGCCCTGCTGATCGACCAGAAGGTGCGCGCCGAGAGTTTTTGGCGCACCATGTTCCTCTACCCGCTGGCGGTCTCGTTCATCGTCACCGGTACCGTCTGGCAGTGGCTGTACAACCCCACCAGCGGTTTCGAGTTCCTGATGAAGTCGCTCGGCTGGGCCGATTTCCAGTTCGCCCTCACCACCGATCGCAAGAACGCCATCTGGGCCATCATCATCACCGGCATCTGGCAGTCCTCGGGCTTTGCCATGGCGCTGTTCCTCGCCGGCCTGCGCTCGGTGGACGGCGATATCGTCAAGGCCGCGCAGATCGATGGCGCCTCCACCTTCCGCACCTACCGCAAGGTGATCCTGCCCTCGATCGCCCCGATCTTCATCGCGGTGGCGGTGGTGCTGCTGCAATTCGCCATCAAGACCTTCGACCTGGCGGTGGCGCTGACCAATTCCGGGCCCGGCATCTCCACCACGTTCCCCGCCACCTATGTCTACGACCTGATGTTCCAGCGCGGCGAGATCGCCGAGGGCGCGGCGGCGGCCATGATGATCCTCGCGGCCCTGGCCGTGGTTCTGGTGCCCTATTCACTCTATCTGGTGTGGCGCCGCAGGAGGGAGCTCAACCGTGGCTGAAGCAACCCTGTCCTCCGTCGGCATCGATCCCGGCGCGGCTGCCGCGAGCCGGCGGCACCTCGTCAGCCGCATCGTCATCTACGGTCTGCTCATCGTGTTCGCGCTCGTCTACATCATCCCGCTCTTCGTGGTGGTGTTCAACTCGATGCGCACGCTGCCCGAGATCTCGCAGAACGGCCTCATCGCCTTCCCGCGGAGCTTCCATCTCGATGGCTGGCCGCAGGCCTGGAGCAGCTTCTGCATCGGCGGGCAGTGCGAGGGCATGCAGCGCTACTTCTGGAACTCGGTCATGATGGTGGTCCCGGCCACCATCATCTCCACCATGCTGGGCGCGCTCAACGGCTACATCCTGTCCAAGTGGCGCTTCAGGGGCTCCGAGGTCATCTTCGGCATGATGCTGCTGGGCGTGTTCATGCCGGGGCAGATCGCCCTGCTGCCCTGGGCGTTCCTGCTCGGCAAGATCGGGCTTGCCAACTCCGTCTACGGTCTGGTCCTCGTCCACTGCATCCAGGGCCTGAGCTTCACTACGCTGTTCTGCCGCAACTATTTCGTCGGCATCCCCGACGATCTGGTGAAGGCGGCGCGCATCGACGGCGCCGGCTTCTGGCGCATCTTCTTCAAGATCATCCTGCCGATTTCGCCCCCGATCCTGATCGTCACCGTCATCTGGCAGTTCACCGGCATCTGGAACGAGTACCTGTTCGGCGTCGTGCTGAACTCCGGTTCCAACCAGCCGATCACCTCGGCCCTGGTGGCGCTTGCCCTCAACGGCACCACCGTGCGGACCTACGACGTCATGAGCGCCGCCGTGCTCATCGGCGCGCTGCCGCCGCTGCTCGTCTACTTCTTCGGCGGCAAGTACTTCGTCCGCGGCCTCACGCAGGGAGCAATCAAGTAAATGGCATCGCTGACCGTCCGCAACCTGCGGAAGAACTTTGGCACCGTCGAGGTCCTGAAGGGCATCGACCTAGAGGCCAGGGCCGGCGAGTTCATCGCACTGGTGGGCCCGTCCGGGTGTGGCAAGTCGACCCTGCTCGCCATGATCGCCGGTCTCGAGACCGTCACCTCGGGGGAGATCTGGATCGGCGACCGCATGGTCAACTCGGTGGCGCCCAAGGACCGCGACATCGCCATGGTGTTCCAGTCCTACGCGCTCTATCCCACCATGACGGTGCGCGAGAACATGGCCTTCGGCATGGAGAGCCGCGGCATCCCCAGGGCGCAGCAGACCGAGACCATCGCCCGCGTCGCCGCCTTCCTGCAGCTCGACCAGCTGCTCAATCGCAAGCCCGGCCAGCTTTCCGGCGGCCAGCGCCAGCGCGTCGCCATGGGCCGTGCGCTGGTGCGCGATCCGGCGCTGTTCCTGTTCGACGAGCCGCTCAGCAACCTCGATGCCAAGCTGCGCGTCGACATGCGCACCGAGATCAAGAAGCTCCACCAGCGTGTCGGCAAGACCACCGTCTACGTGACGCACGATCAGGTCGAGGCGATGACGCTGGCCTCGCGCATCGCGGTCATGCACCTGGGCGAGGTGCAGCAGTTCGACGAGCCCGAGACCATCTATAACCGCCCCGCGAACATGTTCGTGGCGGGGTTCATGGGCTCGCCGTCGATGAACTTCATCTCCGCCGAGGTCACCTCCCTCGAGGGCAGGCCCGTGGTCTCCTTCCCGATCACCGGCGGCATGGCCAATCTTGAGCTTCACGGCGGTGTCGCCGAGCGTGTCGGGGCGAACCGCAAGGTCGTGCTCGGCATCCGCCCCGAGCACCTCAGCCGCCAGAGCCAGAATACCCGGGGCAAGCCGGGCATCGCGGAAATGTCCGCGCCCGTGGAACTGGTCGAGCCGACCGGCGCCGAGACCATGGCCGTGCTCAAGTTCGGCGAGCTCGAGGTGGTGGGACGCTTTTCGCCCGACGAGGCGCCGAAGGCCGGCGAGACCATGCCGCTGGCCGTCGACATGACGCGCGCCTGCCTGTTCGACCCCGGTACCAGGCGCCTGATCTAGAGGACGGCTGAAATTCCTGACTTCGCGACTTACCCGAGCCTGGCCGGCCGTGTCGTCTTCGTGACCGGTGGCGCCACCGGCATCGGCGCCGAGATCGTGCGCGCCTTTGCCCGCAATCGCAGCCGGGTCGCCTTCTGCGACATCCTCGACAGGGAGGGCGGCGAACTGGCCGCCGAGGTCGGTGCCCGCTTCGTCCGCTGCGACGTGACCGACGTGAACGCCCTCAAGGCGGCCATCGTCGCCGTCGGGGCGCAGCTGGGGCCGATCGGCGTTCTGGTCAACAATGCCGCCAACGACGACCGTCACGCCATCGACGACGTCACCGAGGACTACTGGGATCGCTCCCAGGACATCAACCTCAAGCCGCAGTTCTTCGCGTCGCAGGCCGTGCGCCCGCAGATGCGGCAGCTCGGCGGCGGCTCGATCATCAATTTCTCCTCGATCGCCTGGCGGGGGGGCGCCGACAACATGGCCTCCTATGCCACGGCAAAGGCCGGCATCGTCGGGCTCACCCGGGCCCTCGGGCGGGGCTTCGGCAACGACAATATCCGCGTCAATGCCATCGAGCCCGGCGCGGTCATCACCGAGCGGCAGAAGCGCCTGTGGTACAAGGATCAGGCCTCGATCGACGCCATCGTCTCGCGGCAGGCCCTCAAGCATACGCTGCTGGCCGACGAGATCGCCCGCATGGTGCTGTTTCTGGCCTCCGACGACAGCCGCATGATCACCAAACAATCGATAACCGTCGACGCGGGACTCAGGTAACTGGACCGCGACTGCCTCTCTTTTTCGAGACAACGCTGATGCAACTCACCACCGGTCTGAACCCCTATGGGCTCACCTACTATCTGGGCCTGCAGGGCATGGGGACGCCGCGCCACAATCCGGATGGCAAGGGGCTGGAGGGCTTCATCGCGCTCACCGAGGAACTGGGCGGCAAGGCCATCGAGCTGTGGGAGGGCTGGTTCAAGCAGATGTCCGATGCCGATCTCGCGGCCCTGCGCGAGCGGCTCGATCGGCTGGGCTGGAAGCGCGTCCTCAGCTCCGGCCTGCAGAACTGCGACATCGACCTGCTGCTGCGCTGTGCCAGGGCGCTCGATGCGCGCTATGTCCGGCTGGCGCTGACCCCGATCCTGTGCGGTGACCGTGCGGCGGCCGGGCAGCGCTGGCACGACCTGGTCCACTCGGTCAACGAGAAGCTCGAGGCCTACGCGCCGCTCGCCGAGGCCGCCGGTGTCGTGCTCCTCATCGAGAACCACCAGGATTTCACCAGTCGCGAGCTGGTGGGCTTCTGCGAGGAATACGGTCCCTCGGTCCGCATCGTCTTCGACATGGCCAACACCTTCCCGGTCGCCGAGTCGCCGCTCGATTTCACCCGCGTCATCGCGCCCTATGTGCGCCACTGCCACGTCAAGGACTACTGGGTGCAGTTCACTGCGGAGGGTTTCCGCCTCATCCGCTGCCCGTCGGGCGATGGCTGCGTGCCGCACAAGCAGATGTTCGACATCCTCGCCCGGCACAATGACGAGATGATCGCCTGCATCGAGATCGGCGCCCTCGAGGCCCGCCATGTGCGGCTCTTCACCCCCGACTGGTGGCACGGCTACGCCCCCAAGCCCGCCGAGGAGCTTGCCGCCTGCCTGCTGGCGGCGCAGCGCAACCGGCTGCACGAGGATGCCGAGTGGCGAACCCCGTGGGAGCGTAATGCGGACCACGAACTGATCGAGTATGAACTAGCCCAGTACCGCAAGAGCGCCGCGAACCTCAAGGCGCTCGGACTGATGTGATTGGAGGCCCGAAGTGGCAAAGGATCTTTCTGGCAAAATCGCTTTCGTAACCGGCTCCGGCCGCGGCCTCGGCAGCTTCATGGCGCGAAAGCTCGCGGCGCGCGGTGCCGATGTCGTGGTGCATGATCTCTCCTGGGAGGAAAGCGCGAAGTACGGCGAGGCCCGCAACCTGGGCGACACGGTCAAGGCCATCGAGGCGTTCGGCGTCCGCTCGATGGGGGTCACCGGCAATATCGGCGACCGGGACGCGGTCGCCGCCATGCGCCGCGAGATCGAGGAGAAGTTCGGGCCGGTCGAAATCCTCGTCAATTGCGCCGGCGGCGATATCGGCGCCTCGGGCAACAAGCCGGTGCCCAACAACATCCTCGGCATCACCTACGAGGACCTGGTGACGCTCACCAACAACAACCTGATCGGCACCATGCTGGTCACCCAGGCCTTCGTGCCGCAGATGGTCGAGCGCCAGCACGGCATCGTCGTCAACATCGCTTCGGTCGCGGCCCATATCGGGGTCTCGCATGGCGGCATCTATGCCACGCTCAAGGCCGCCGTCACCCACTATACCCGCTGCCTCGCCGACGAGGTCCGCGAGCACGGGGTGCGCGTCAACGTGGTGAGCCCCGGCCCCTCCAAGACCGCGCGCTTCCAGGCCACCCGCACGGTCGATCCGGACAAGATGAATTCCAACAAGGTCTCGATGGATCGCTACGCCGAGCCCGAGGAGATCGCCGATGCGGTGGTCTTCCTCTGCTCGCCCGAGGCCAAGTTCATCCATGGCCAGCTGCTGCGGGTCGATGGCGGTCTGCAGCTCTACGCCGGCTGACCGGCAGCGCCGGTCCCCCCGACGCCTGAAGGGGAGAGGGGAGACCGACCACCGGGGCACGGGTTGGAGTGCGATGGCCCTCCCTGAAGGGGATCATTGCTCTTGAGCCGCACGCCCGGCCCGGGCTAACTCGCAGCCTTGCCTGCGTGGAGCCCTCATGGCCAGTCTCGGTCTCGCCATCGCCGCCATTGCCCTGCTGCTGTCGTGGGGCGTCGCCTATTTCGTCATGAAGCGGGCGGCTCGGCTCGGGCTGCTCCAGGAGCCGAACGAGCGATCCTCGCATGTCCGGCCGACGCCGGTCGGCGGCGGACTCGGCATCGTCGTGGGCGGCTCGTTTGCGGGACTTCTGTCTTCCATGCTGATCCCGTGGCTGGCGGTGCCGGTGCTGATGGCGGGCGTCCTCATCGCGCTCATCGGTTACTCCGACGATCGCCGTCCGATCGCCGCGCGCTGGCGCCTGGGCGCGCAGGTGCTGCTGAGCGGGGCCGTCGTCGCGACGCTGCCGCTCGACGCGCTCGGCCCGCAGCTCGGCCTTGTCGTGCCCGAGTCGGTGCTGCTCGTCGTACTGGCGCTGTCGGGCGCGCTCTGGATCAATCTGTTCAACTTCATGGACGGCATAGACGGGCTGGCCGGCAGCGAGGCCATCTTCCTTCTCGCCGGCGGGGCCTTGCTGGCCTGGCTCGCCGAACCCCTGGTGCTCGAGGACCTGCGGCTGTGGTGGATGCTCGGGATTGCCGCGGCGACGCTCGGCTTCCTGCTGCTCAACTGGGCGCCGGCGCGCATCTTCATGGGCGATACCGGCAGCACCTACCTTGGCCTGATGATCGCGTTCTTCGGCTTTTCCACCATCGCCAGCGCCTGGCTGTCGATCTGGCAGTGGCTGATCCTCGGCGCGCTGTTCCTCACCGACAGCCTGGTCACGCTGCTGCGCCGTGCCCTCAACCGGGAGGCCGTGTGGGAGGCGCATCGGCGCCATGCCTACCAGGCCCTGCAGCGGCGATTCCGGTCCCACGCCAGGGTGACGGTCCTCGCCCTGGCGATCGACGTGCTCGTGCTGCTGCCGCTGGCCTGGCTGGCCGGTCAGCTGCCGCACTGGGGCTGGCTGATCGCCCTCGCCACCTTTGCCGTGCTCGTGCCGGCGGCGATCCGGGCCGGGGCGGGGGCCCGGGAGACCGACTGATCCCCCTCAGGCGGGGATAAGTCCGTTCAGCAAGGTGACCGAAAGCGGGCGAATACCCGCGTGATCTTGTTGCGCTGCAGGCACTTGCGGCGTTCATCAATGTGGCGGGATTTTTCCGGCCACCCGGCCGCCTCGCATCCCCGCCCCGCGCCTCCCGCGCCCTGGACTAGAGCCAGAGGCTGAGGAAGAACGCGCCGGCCCCGACGATGGTCAGGGAGGCGGCCGCCGAGGCGAACAGCATGTTCTTGGTATAGTCGATCTGGCGGATCCATTCGCGGCGTGTCATCGCCCGCACGTCGAACCGTCCCGCATCGTTGTCGATCATCGCAAGCTAGCCCCTCAACCGTCGCGAGCCCGCACCCTGCGCGCAACCCGGACCTCGGGCCAGCGCCAAGCAAAATCATGCTTAATTCATCTCAAATGCGATCCATCCGCCGCCAGCCGCTCGGGCGTGTTGAGAGCGGGCGAGTCGGCCTTGCCAGCGCCGCGTTTTGCGCTAGCTTGCCGATCCCCTTGCCCCGGAAAGCCTGCATGACGCTCTCCCGCCGCGGTCTCCTCGCCCTTGCCCTGCTGCCGGTGCTCGCCGCCTGTTCATCCGCTGTGGTCCCGGTGCCCGGCCCCGGTTCCGGGCTGTCGCCGCCGCAGCTGACGCAGGGCGCCATCCTCGCCGCGATCAACGGCGCGCGCGCCCGCTACGGCAAGCCGCCGCTGCGCTACAATGCGCAGCTCGAATCCGCGGCCCGCGTGCAGGCGCGGCTGATGGCCTCCAGGGACCAGCTCTCGCATGACCTCGGGTTGTCGCTGCATCGTCGCGTCGTCGATTCCGGCTTCGTCGGCGCCTCGGGGGAAAACGTCGCCGGCGGCCAGCGGACCCTCGAGCAGGCCATCGCCGGCTGGCTGAACTCCAAGGGCCACCGCGAGACGCTGCTGTCGACGCGCTTCGAGGAGTTCGGTCTGGCCGTGGCCACCGTTCCGGCCGGCACCAGCAGCCGCTACGGCATCTACTGGGCGTTCATCGCCGGCGGTCCCTATTCGGCATGGAACTGAGGCGCGGACCACGCGCCCCGGCGGCAACTGTCACCCGGTGGTCAGCGTGCGCCGCACCGCATCGCGCCAGCCCCTGAGCTTGCGCTTCCGCTCCGCCTCGTCCATGCGCGGCGTGAACTGCCTGTCGAGGGCCCAGCGCGCCGCAAAGCCCTCCTGATCCGGCCAGACGCCGGCCTTCCAGCCGGCCAGCCAGGCGGCCCCGAGGGCCGTGGTCTCGAGAATGGTCGGCCGGTCGACGGGCGTGTTCAGGATGTCCGCAAGGAACTGCATGGTGAAGTCCGAGCCGACCATGCCGCCGTCGACGCGCAGCACGGTGTCGCTGGCGCCCTTCCAGTCCTTTCGCATCGCGTCGATCAGGTCGCGCGTCTGGTAGCTGACCGATTCGAGAGCGGCGCGGGCGAGTTCGGCGGGGCCGGAATTGCGGGTGAGGCCGGTGATCGAGGCGCGCGCCTCGGCATCCCACCAGGGGGCCCCGAGGCCGACGAAGGCCGGCACCAGGTAGACGTTCTGCGTCGGGTCGGCCTTGGCGGCGAGCGGTCCCGCGTCCGACGCCTTCTCGATGATCTTGAGCATGTCGCGCATCCACTGCACCGACGCGCCGGCCATGAAGATGGCGCCTTCGAGGGCATAGGTCGTGCGGCCGTCGAGCCGATAGGCGATCGTCGTCAGCAGCCGGTTCTTCGAACGCACCAGGTCCGCGCCGGTATTGAGCAGCGCGAAGCAGCCGGTCCCATAGGTCGATTTCAGCATCCCCGGCGCAAAGCAGGCCTGCCCGATCGTCGCCGCCTGCTGGTCGCCCGCCGACCCGGTGATCGGGATCGACACCCCGAAGATGTCGGGATCGGTGCTGCCGAACTCCGCCGCGTTGTCCTTGACCTCGGGCAGGATCGCCGCCGGAATGCGGAACAGACGCAGCAGGTCGTCGTCCAAGCGGTTGGTCCGGATGTTGTACAACAGGGTTCGGCAGGCATTGGTGACGTCGGTGGCATGGCTGCGGCCCCCGGTCAGGCGCCAGATCAGGTAGCAGTCGACCGTGCCGAACGCCAGTTCGCCCCGCTCGGCCCGCTTGCGGGCCCCCGGCACGTTGTCGAGGATCCAGGCGAGCTTGGTCGCGGTGAAATAGGGGTCGAGCAGCAGCCCGGTCCGCTCGCTGACCAGCTTCTCGTGCCCGGCCTTTCTCAGCTTCTCGCACAGCTTGTGGGTCCGGCGATCCTGCCAGACGATGGCATTGTAGATCGGCTTGCCGGTGGCGCGATCCCACACGATGGTGGTCTCGCGCTGGTTGGTGATGCCGATCGCGGCGATCTCGTTCGCCTTCAGGTCGGCCTTCTTGAGGGCCGTCTTGGCCGACCACAGGCAGGTCGCCCAGATCTCCTCGGGAATGTGCTCGACCCATCCGTCCTGCGGGAAGTGCTGGGTGAACTCCATCTTGCCGATGCCGGCGATCCGCTGCTCGCCGTCGAACACGATAGCCCGGCTCGAGGTCGTCCCCTGGTCGATCGCCAGAATGTTCCCGCTCATTGCTCCATCCCCCCGATGCGCGCGTCCACGTAGCGCGCCAGTTCCGACACTTCCGCCCGGCTGAGGCGGAGACCCTGCTTGCTGCGCCGCCACAGGATGTCCTCGGCGCTGCGCGCCCACTCGCGCTCGATCAGCCAGTCGACTTCCACCTGGTAGAGCGTACCGCCGAAGAACTGCCCCAGGTCGGCCACGTCGCCCCGCGTCCCGAGCAGGGTCGGGACCGCCGTGCCATAGGCCCGCACCAGGCGTCGCAGCAGCAGCGGGCTCAGCTTGGGGTAGAGGACCTGCTGTCGCCGCAGCTCTGCCTCGAAGCCGGTCGGGGCGAAGTCGCCGCCCGGCAGCTTGCCGTCCCTGGTCCAGCGCGGTCCCTTCGGGCCGATCATTGCGTCGATGCGGTCGACCACCTCCTCGCTGAGGCGCCGATGGGTCGTGAGCTTGCCCCCGAACACGTTGATCAGCGGGCCGTCCTCCCGCGCGCCCTCGACGCGCAGCACGTAGTCCCGCGTCGCCTCCTGCGCCGCGCTGGCGCCATCGTCGTACAGCGGGCGCACGCCCGAGTAGGTCCACACAATGTCCTCGCGGGTCACCGGTCGCGCGAAGTAGTCGTTGGCGGCCGCCAGCAGGTAGTCCGTCTCCTCGGCATCGATCGCCACCGTGGCCGGATCGCCGGCGAAGTCCTTGTCCGTCGTGCCGATCAGGGTGAAGTCGCCCTCGTAGGGGATCGCAAAGAAGATGCGCCCGTCGCGGTTCTGGAAGAAATAGCAGCGCTCGTGCTCGAACAGCCGCCGCACCACGATGTGGCTCCCCTTGACCAGCCGCACGTGATGCGCGTCGTTCCGGCCCAGCGCCTCGACGATCACCCTGTCGACCCATGGTCCGCCGGCATTGACCAGCAGCCGTGCGCTGACCGTGCGGAGCGACCCGTCGGGGCGCGCCAGCTCGATCCTCCACCCCCCGCCATCCCGCCGTGCCGACACGACCTTGGTGCGGACCAGGATCTCTGCACCCCGATCCGCCGCGTCGCGGGCATTGAGCACCACGAGGCGTGCGTCGTCGACCCAGCCGTCGGAGTACTCGAACGCCGTGCGAAATCCGGGCTTGAGCGGCCGGCCGGCCTCGTCCGCGGTGAGATCGAGCGTCCGGGTCGCCGGCAGCAGCTTGCGGCCGCCTAGGTGGTCGTAGAGAAACAGCCCCAGCCTGAGCAGCCAGGCCGGCCTGAGGTTCTTCTCGTAGGGCAGCACGAACCGCATCGGCCAGATGATATGAGGCGCGCTCGCCCATAGCACCTCGCGCTCGATCAGGGCCTCCCGCACCAGCCGGAACTCGTAGTGCTCGAGGTAGCGCAGGCCGCCATGCACCAGCTTGGTCGCCGACGAGGAGGTGCCCGAGGCGAGATCGTTCATCTCCGCCAGGGCGACCCGGTAGCCGCGCCCGGTGGCGTCGCGGGCGATACCGGTGCCGTTGACGCCACCACCGATGACGAAGATATCGAAGACGTCGAGGGCCGACATGACCGGTTCCGAGTGTGCACGAGGCTGTTCGCTGCAGCGATCTACGGGACAACCGGTGGCCGGATCAATGCATCGCAGGCACCGATGCGTGTGATTTTCATCTGTTGTTGACCCCCGGCGCGATGCGGTGCAACAGGAGGCAACCCCGCCGCGGCAGACCCTCCATGCTCGCCATCCTGAACGTCGTTCTTCCGGTCTTCGCGCTGATTACCCTCGGCTATCTCGCCGTTCGGTTCCGGCTGTTCCCGAGCGAGGGCGTGCGCGGCCTGGTGCAGTTCGTCAACAACTTCGCGACCCCGTGCCTGTTGTTCAGCGCCATGGCCTCGGCAGATTTCAGCACGACCTTCCACCTCGGGGTCATCATCCCGTTCTATGTCGGGGCGATCGCGTCCTTCGTGCTGGGTTCGGCGATTGCGGTGCGCGTCTTCCGCAACCGGCCGGGGGAGGGCGTGTCGTCGGGCTTTGCCGCCATGTTCACCAATACCGTGCTGATCGGCATCCCGATCCTGCATCGCGCCTATGGCGAGACGGCGCTGACGGTGGCCTTCTCCATCATCGCGTTCCACGCCTCCGTGCTGATCACGCTGGGCATGCTGACGATGGAACTGGCCCGCCGGGACGGGGCCCCGCTGCACAAGGCGCTCGGCGTCGCCCTCGTGCGCATCGTCTCCAATCCGCTCCTCTGGGGCATCCTGCTGGGCGTGATCGCCAACGTCATGCAACTCGATCTGATCGAACCCGCCGATGCCTTCATCTCGATGATGGCGGCGGCCGTCACGCCCGTCGCGCTGTTCGGCCTGGGGGGCGCCCTCAACGAATACCGGCTGCAGGAGAACTGGGGACAGTCGACCTCCATGGCGCTGCTCAAGCTGCTGCTGCAGCCGACCATTGCCTGGGTGTTGATGGTGCCGATCCTCAACGTCGATCACGAATACGCCCGTTACGGGGTGCTGCTCGCCGCCATGCCGTCGGGCATCAACGCCTATGTCTTCGCCACCTACTACAACCGCGGGGTGAACGTGGCGACCAACACCATCCTCATCTCGACCGTGCTGAGCGTGTTCACCGTCTCGGGGTGGCTGTACGTGCTGGGGCTCTGAGGCGGCCGGGCGGCGGCGCTACTGGGCCGCGACGGTCACGTCGATCAGGGGGGCAGTGATCGCCGGCACGCCGCGGATGGCCGGCACGGAGCCCGCGTCAAGTCCGGCTGCCACGCGCACGTGCCTGTCCGTCGGGCAGTAACCCAGCGCCGGATCGAAGGCGATCCAGCCCAGGCCGTCGTCCCAGGCCTCCGTCCAGGCGTGCCACGACGCCTCGTCGCCATGGGCCGCGACGTAGCCGGTGACGTAGCGCGCCGGAATCTCCAGCGCGCGGGCGGCGCCGATGAAGGCGTGGGCGAAGTCCGACGCTGCCGCCTTCGGGCCCTCGCCCTGTGACTGGCTCTGGGCCTGCCCCTCGGAAGACTGGCTTTGCGACTGCGCCCCGCCGATCACCTCGCCGACGCGGGCCATGAGTTCATGCAGCAGCGCGATGCGGCCCTGGCCCTCCCGTGGCCCGGAGCGGAACTTCGAGGTGATCGCCCCGGCCGCCTTGGCCAGGGGGCTGGGTCGGCGGTAGATCGCCGAGGGCGGCTCGCCGGGCAGGCGTCCGACGACGCCGTTGCGGTCGATCGTCTCCACGACGCCCTTCACGGACACGGTCAGTTCGGCCTCGGGTCGGTACTGCGTGACCAGCTGCGCACGATTGCCGAAGCCGTCGATGAAGCTCGCTGCGTCGGCGATGCCGGGCATGTCGATCGTCCACCGGCGCACCGTCTGCGTCGGGCCGGACTGCGGCGTCAGCAGCACGTGCTGCACGCTCCGCACCGTTCCCGGTCCGAGCGTCAGGCTCAAGCTATGGCTTACGGTGATCTGCATCAGTAGAAATTGTAGCTCTCGGCCAGCGCGTCGGTCATGCGGTTGTTGCGATTGATGAACTCGGTGAGGAACTCGTGCAGGCCGTACTCGAAGATGCGGTCCACCGTCGTGCCCTCGAGGAGCGCCGTCACCGCGTCGGCTGCATCGTGCCCGGCCGTTCGCGCCCCGTAGATTTCCTCCAGCATGTCGATGGTCCTGTTGATCCAGGAGACACAGAAGATCAGCGAGCGCGGCATCTCCGGGCGGAGGATCAGGTAGTCGGCGATGTTCCAGGCCTTGTAGCGGTCGTGGTAGACGTGCCGGTAGCTGCGGTGCGCCGAGGCGGCCCTGAGGATCATCGTCCACTGCTGCACGTCGACGTCGCCGCCCACCAGCGTGGCGCGCGGCAACAGCACGTAGTACTTCATGTCGAGGATGCGCGCGGTATTGTCCGCCCGTTCGACGAAGTTGCCGATCTGGCTGAAGGCATAGCCGGCGTCGCGCAGGAAGGTCGAGAGCAGTGCGCCCCGGTAGGTGTGGCTCACCTGCTTGATCCAGCCGAGCAGCTCCTGCAGCCTCGCCCCGGTGACGTCGCGCGGCCGGATTTCCGCGAACTCCAGCCAGGCGGCGTTGATCGATTCCCACATCTCGAGCGTCAGCGCCGTCCGCACCGAGCGCGCGTTGGTCCGCGCCGCCAGCAGGCACGAGCGCACGCTCGACAGGTTCTCCTCGTCGAAGATCATGTAGTGGGCGACGGCGGCGACGTCGGCCTGCTTGTGCTTGCGGTTGAAGCCCTCGTCGACCTCGGCCGCCTGCATCATCGAGATCAGGTGCTCGGAGGCGCTACCCTCGCGCCGCGAGGTGAGGCTCATCCGGTAGCCCACCTCGAACATGCGTGCCATGTTCTCCGCCCGCTCGATATAGCGCGAGAGCCAGAACAGGTTCTGTGCGGTACGGCCTAGCATGTGGCCACGCTCCTTCCCCTCACCCGCCCCGCCTCGCGAGGCGCCCTCTCCCTTGCGGGGAGAGGGGAAGCGGGGGCGAGATCGTGCGACGTCTCCCCTCTCCCCGTGAGGGAGAGGGGTGCCCGAAGGGCGGGGTGAGGGGCAGTCGCCAGCGCCAGCATCCTCAATCCTCCAGCACCCAGGTGTCCTTGGTGCCGCCGCCCTGCGACGAGTTCACCACCAGCGAGCCCTTCTTGAGGGCCACGCGGGTCAGGCCGCCCGGCGTGATCCGCACGTCGTCGCCGACCAGCACATAGGGCCTCAGATCGACATGGCGCGGCGCGATGCCCCGATCGACGAAGGTCGGGCAGGTGGATAGCGCCAGCGTCGGCTGCACGATGTAGTTGTCCGGCCGGGCCAGGATCTTCTTGCGGAACTCCTCTCGCATCTGCTTGGTCGAAGCCGGTCCGACCAGCATCCCGTAGCCGCCCGAACCGTGCACCTCCTTGACCACCAGCTCCTGGAGGTGCTCGAGCACGTAGGCGCGCTCGTCCTCATCGGTGCAGTTGTAGGTCGGCACGTTCTTCAGAAGCGCCTTCTCGCCGAGATAGAACTCGATGATCTCCGGCACGTAGGTGTAGACCGCCTTGTCGTCGGCGATGCCCGTGCCCGGGGCATTGACCAGGGTCACGTTGCCGGCGCGGTAGGCATCGAACAATCCGGGCACGCCCAGCATCGAATCGGGCCGGAACGTCAGCGGATCGAGGAAGTCGTCGTCGATCCGCCGGTAGATCACGTCCACCCGTTCCGGTCCGGTGGTGGTCCGCATGTAGACCTTGCCGTTCTCGACGAACAGGTCCTGCCCCTCGCACAGTTCGGCGCCCATCTGGTCGGCGAGGAACGAGTGCTCGAAATAGGCCGAGTTGTAGATGCCCGGGGTCAGCACCACGAGGTTCGGCGAACCCGAGGCATTGGCGGGGGCAACACTTTCCATCGTCCGCCGCAGGGTCTCGGGATAGGTCTCGACTGGCGCGACCTTGAAGCGCTGGAACAGCTCTGGCGCCAGCTGCAGCATCGCCTCGCGGTTCTCCAGCATGTACGAGACGCCCGACGGGGTCCTGAGGTTGTCCTCGAGCACGTAGAAGTCGTCCGGGCCGACCCGGACGATGTCGACCCCGATGATGTGCGAGTACACCCCGCGGGCCGGATCGAGCCCCATCATCTCCGGGCAGAAGGCCGAGTTGTTGAGGATCAGCCGCTCCGGGACCCTGCCAGCCTTCAGGATTTCCTGGCGGTGGTAGATGTCATAGAGGAAGGCGTTGAGGGCCTTGACCCGCTGCTCGATGCCCTTCGACAGCCGCCTCCACTCCATCGCCGAGATGATGCGCGGGATGATGTCGAACGGGATCAGCTTCTCGGTGCCCTCGTTGCTCCCATAGACGGCAAAGGTGATCCCGAGCCGCCGGAACAGGCTCTCGGCATCCGAACGCATCAGGCTCAGGGCTTGGGGAGGCTGTTCCTTCAGCCACTCGTCCAGAATGAGGTAGGGGTCGCGGACCGATCCATCCGCATTGTGCATTTCGTCAAACGGCGGCGTTACGGACATCGCTCCTGCTTGGACTGGCGGCCGATCCCACTCGGTAAGTCATTGCTACACATTCGCCGCTGCGCCGCAAGCGGGCTTGCAGCGGAGTCTTGCGCGTTGCGGTGCCGTTCGTGCGGCAACAACGCCTGCGCGGTCGTGAAACTCTGTCGCGCGCCCCGATCTCGACTTCACCACGGTCCATTTCCCCCCTAAAACACCTGCGCCAAGAGGGACGGACATGTCGGAAGAGATTCTCCAGACTCACAAGCTGCTCGACCGCTGCGAGGTCGAACTGGGCAAGCGGTTCACCGTGCACAAGCTGCACCTCGCCCCGGACCGGGAGGCGCTCATCCGGGATGTGGCGCCGCGGGTGCGCGCCATTGCCGGCGGCAATGTCGGCCCGGAACTCATGGACAGGCTGCCAAAGCTCGAGATCATCGCCAATTTCGGTGTCGGCTACGACTCGATCGACACCGCCGCCGCCCGCGCCCGCAATATCCGCGTGACCAACACGCCGAACGTCCTCAACGACGCGGTGGCTGAGATCACGCTCGGCCTGATGATCGCGCTGGCGCGGCGCATTCCGCAGGCCGACCAGTACGTGCGGCAGGGCAAGTGGCCCTCCGGCAACTTCCCGCTGCTCACCGAGCTCAACGGCAAGACGGTCGGCATTCTCGGGCTGGGCCGGATCGGCAAGGAGATCGCCACGCGCTGCCAGGCCATGAAGATGCGGGTCGTCTATCACGGAAGGCATCGTCAGCCGGACGAGCCCTTCATCTACTACGACAAGCTGGTCGACATGGCGCGCGACAGCGACTGGCTGGTGCTGATCGCCCCCGGCGGCAAGGCGACCGAGAAGGTCGTCGGCCGCGACGTGCTGGAGGCGCTCGGCCCCGAGGGTTTCCTCGTCAACGTCGCGCGTGGCACCCTGGTCGACGAAGCGGCGCTGCTCGAACTGCTGCGGGCGCGCCGGCTCGGCGGGGCGGCTCTCGACGTGTTCGAGAAGGAGCCGCAGGTCCCCGAGGGCTTCTTCGCGCTCGACAACGTGGTGCTGTCGCCGCATCAGGGCAGTGCGACGCACCAGACCCGGAACAAGATGGGCGACCTCGTCGTCGCCAACCTCGTCGCGCATTTCGCCGGCGAGCCCCTCCCCAGCGCGGTGGTTTGAACATGCAGATCGATCTCAGGGACAAGGTTGCCATCGTGACGGGGGCTGGCCGCGGCATCGGCCGCGTCATCGCGCGCACCCTCGCCGAGGAAGGCGCCATCGTCGCCATCGTCGACATTCGCCAGGACCTGCTGGACGATGCCTCGATGGAGTGGCTGGAGGCAGGCCTGCCGGGGATGCGCATCCTTGCCGACGTGCGCGACGCCGCCCAGGTCAAGGCCGCCGTCGCTGCCGTCGACGAACAGTTCGGCCGGATCGACATCCTCGTCAACAATGCCGGCGTTGCCGCCGGGGCGCGGGTCGACAGGCTTGCCGAGGAGGTCTGGGATGCCAATTTCGACACCAACACCAAGGGTGTCTTCCTGATGTGCCAGGCGGTTTCCACCGTCATGCAGCGCCAGGGCTCGGGCCGCATCATCAATGCCGCCTCCTTCGCGGCCATCATCCCGTCGATCGGCAGTGCCGCCTACGCGGCCTCGAAGTCCGCGGTGGTGCAATTCACCCGCGTGCTGGCCGGCGAACTCGGCCCGTTCGGCGTCACCGTCAATTCCTACTCGCCGGGCATGATCCCCACCGACATGAACGGCTATGCGCATCTGCCCGAGGCCCGCAAGCAGCGCCTGCTCGACACCCTGACGCTGCGCCGCTGGGGCGACCCGCAGGATGTCGCCAACCTGATCTGCTTCCTGGCGTCCGATCTGGCGGCCTACATCACCGGCGCCTCGATCGACGTCTCGGGCGGCAAGTTCGCCACCCAGATTCCGTCGGTGGCCTACGAGTGAGTCACGGCCACGCGCCGATGATCGCTCCCATCGAGGTCAATGCCAGCAGGCTGTAGCCGGCGTCGATGGCGATCAGCTGCAGCGGCCGTCCCTGGTAGATGAACAGCGTCGCATGCACGGTGAACACGAAGCCGAGCCAGTTCGCGAGGCCGACCACGCTGCCCGCGATTGCGCCCTGCGCATTGATGAAGTGGATTTCGCTCGACAGGATGAAGGCCATCAGCAGCGACATCGTCGAGTCGAGGACGAATGCCCGCAGCGGCCCGGCGGGCGCCTTGGGATGGACCTCGCTGGTCAGTTCCAGCCACCTCCGCCTCCACAGCAGGTCGGAGTACCAGATGACCCCCACCAGCATGCGCGCCCCGGCAGCCAGTATGATGGCCAGCCAGTTGATCGGCAGCGCCTGCACGTGGTTCTCCGTCACGGTCTCGACCGTTGATAAGGTCTTTACCAGAACTTATTTCGCCGGTGCAAATCACGGCTTCTGGCGCGCCGGTCCTGATTGTACCAGAGTCGGTTTGCCGCTGATGGCGGCGGAACGGAACGGCATTGGCCGACAGGCGGGAGAAATCCATGACGGAGTGGTGGCGCGGCGCGGTGATCTATCAGGTCTATCCCCGCTCTTTCCAGGATACCGACGGTGACGGAATCGGCGACCTGCCGGGGATCATCCGTCGACTCGACCACATCGCCAGCTTGGGCGTCGATGCCATCTGGCTGAGCCCGATCAACCAGTCGCCGCAGAAGGACATGGGCTATGACGTGTCCGACTACAAGGAAGTGGACCGTCTGTTCGGCAGTCTCGAGGACTTCGACCTGCTGATCGAGAAGGCTCACGCGCTGGGACTGAAGGTGATCATCGACCAGGTGCTGTCGCACACCTCCGACCAGCACCCGTGGTTCCGCGAGAGTCGCCTCTCGCGCGGCAATGCCCGCGCCGACTGGTACGTGTGGGCCGACCCCAGGCGCGACGGAACGCCGCCCAACAACTGGCCCTCGGTGTTCGGCGGGCGGGCCTGGGAATGGAACCCCTCGCGCGGCCAGTACTATTTCCACAACTTCCTCGTCGAGCAGCCGGACCTCAACTTCCACAACCCCGAGGTGCAGGAGGCCGTGCTCGACGTCCTGCGCTTCTGGCTGGAGCGCGGCGTCGACGGTTTCCGGCTCGATACCGTCAACTACTACTTCCACGACCGGCAGCTGCGGAACAATCCGCCGGCCCGTCGGCCCAGGCACCTGCCTTACGCGGTCAACCCCTACGACATGCAGGAGCACCGTTACGGCAAGAGCCAGCCCGAGAACGTCGGCTTCCTGCGCCGGGTGCGGGCGCTGCTCGATCGGTTCCCGGGTTCGACCAGCGTCGGCGAGATCGGCGACAGTCACCGGGGCCTGCAACTGATGGAGGAGTACACCTCGGGCGGCGACAAGCTGCACATGGCCTACACCTTCGATCTGCTCGGCCCGGAATTCACCGCCGCGCACTTCCGCACCAGGCAGCAGGGCTTCTTCGCCGGTGCTCCGAACGGCTGGCCGTGCTGGGCCTTCTCCAACCACGACGTCAACCGCCATCTGTCGCGCTGGCTGAAGCACGCCGCCGGCCCGGCCGATCTGGCCCGCTTGTCGGCCGCGATGCTGCTGAGCTTCAAGGGCTCGGTCTGCCTCTACCAGGGCGAGGAACTGGGCCTGCCCGAGGCCGATATCCTCTTCGAGGAACTGACCGATCCGCCGGGCATCCGCTTCTGGCCGGAATACAAGGGCCGCGACGGTTGCCGTACTCCGATCCCCTGGGAGGAGGGCGAAGCGCCGAACGGCTTCAGCACGGCCAGGCCGTGGCTGCCGGTCAAGCCCGAGCATTCCGTCCTGAACGTGGCCCGCCAGAACGCCGACCCGGATTCCGTACTCGCCTTCTACCGCGCCGCGCTGGCCTTCCGGCGCGCCCACCCGGTGCTGCGCGACGGCGGCATCCACTTCTTCAAGGTGGCCGAGCCGCTGCTTGCCTTCCGCCGGGGACAGGGCAGCGAGGCCTTGACCTGCCTGTTCAACCTGTCCGCCGGGCCCATCACGATCACCCTCAGGAGGGACGCCGGGGCGGAACCGCTGCCGATCTCGCGCCATGCCAGCCGCCGCGGCTCCCGGCTGACGCTGGCGGCCAGCGGCTTTGCCTTCCTCGCGGGCGGCGAGATCGATGTCGCCTTCGGCGGGCGTCGCCCGCCGGGCTAGCCGCTGTCGCGGCTCCTGATGAGCGATGCGACCAGCGGGATCGCGAAGGTCAGGAGCAGCAGCCGCCCGACATGATGGGCGGCGATGAACGCGACGTCGAAGCCGAGCGCGATCCCGAGCGAGCCCATCCCCTCGATGGCGCCCGGCGAGAGCCCCAGCCAGATCTGCCCGAACGGCATGTCGACCAGCGGCGTCACCGCCAGTGCCACCGCCGTGACGATGCCGACCGTCACCATGGTGCCCGCGAGGCCGCCGATCACCGCCTGCCGGAACTCGATGGCGGTGATGCCGGCAAAGCGGGAGCCGATCAGGGCTCCCACGAAGATGAACACCCCGGTGAGCAGCCACGGGGGCATCACGCCATCGAACCAGCCGAGCAGCTTGAAGGTGATCGATGTCGCCATGGCGCCCAGCGCGAACGCGGCCGGCATCCTGAGCCGTGCGAACACCAGCCCGGTGATCCCGCAGGCGACCGCCACCCCGGCGATCCAGGGGATCGGGATCTCCGTCGCCCCGGCCTGTGCCACATAGGGACCGAGCGGCAGGAACAGCGCGCCGATCGGCACGAACACGGTCAGCATCAGCAGCCGGATCACCTGGATGATGACGATCTGGCGCGGATCGCCCACCCCCGCCGCCGCCATCGCCATGACGAAACTCAGGTGCCCGGGAAACGAGCTGAGATAGGCGGTGCCCGCGTCGAGCTTGAACACCCTGCGCAGGAAATGGCCGGTCAGCGTGATGATCAGGAGCAGTTCCAGCACAAGGGCGGCCAGCGTCACCGGCCACTGCACCATCAGCGTTAGCGAATCGCGGGCGACGCTCGCCCCCATCGAGAGCCCGGTCATCACGAAGGTGGTGTCGCGCAGCCAGTTCGGCAGCATCACGCGCACCCCCGCCAGCGCGGCCGCTGCCACCGCCACTGCCCCGCCCATCAGCCAGGGAGCCGGCAGGTGCAACAGCATGGCGAGCGCGCCGCCCGCCGCCGAAATCAGCAATGTCAGCAGCGTCCGGCGGGCAACGATGCCTGCGGCGAGGGGAGGGGACATGATGGGACTCGAAGGCCGGGTTTGACTATCGTCCAATCCGGCGCGCCGGGGAAGCGCTCCGGAGCCGTCTCGACCCGGGCTAACGCCGTGCCGCGCTCTCCACCAGCTTCACCCAGTAGCTCACGCCGACCGGGATGATGTCGTCGTTGAAGTCGTAGGTGTCCGAGTGCAGTTCCGAACTCGGACCATTGCCGAGGAAGATGTAGGCACCCGGCCGTGCCTGCAGCATGTAGGAAAAATCCTCGCCGCCCATCTTGGCGTCGGCATTGGCGTCGACCCGCTCGTCGCCCGCCACGGCCGCCGCGACCTCGGCGGCAAACGCAGCCTCGGCGGGGCTGTTCACCGTTACCGGGTAGCCGCGCCGATAGCTGACCATGGCCTTGCCGCCGAAGGTCTGCGCGATGCCCTCCGCCACGCCGCGCAGCCGTTCTTCCATGTAGTTGCGGATGGCCTCGTCGAGCGTGCGCACGGTTCCGGTCAGTTTCACCGTGCGCGGGATGATGTTGAACGCCTCCCCGGCCTGCAGCATGGTGACGCTCAGCACGGCCGATTTCATCGGATCGATGTCGCGCGACACGATGGAGTGCAGCGCCGTGATCATGTGCGCCGCGATCAGCACCGGATCGACCGTGTTGTGCGGGATGGCGGCGTGCCCGCCTTCGCCCTCGATGATGATGTCGAAGGCGTCGCTGGCCGCCATGATGCCGCCGGCCCGCACGCCGAAATGCCCGGCGGGCGTTCCCGGCATGTTGTGGAGCCCGTAGATCTCCTCGATGCCGAACCTCTCCATGAGGCCGTCCTCGAGCATGGCCTTGCCGCCGGCGCCGCCTTCTTCGGCCGGCTGGAAGACGAGCACCGCCCGCCCGGTGAAGTTGCGCGTCTCCGCCAGGTATCGCGCCGCCCCGAGCAGCATGGCGGTATGCCCGTCGTGCCCGCAGGCGTGCATCCGCCCCGCCGCGGCACTGCCATAGGGCTTGCCGGTCTTCTCGGTGATCGGCAGTGCGTCCATGTCGGCCCTGAGACCGATCGTCCGGCCCGGACCGCGTCCGTTGATCACGCCGACGACACCGGTCCGCCCGATGCCGGTGACCACCTCGTCGACGCCGAAGCTCCGCAGCAGGTCGGCGACCCGGCCGGCCGTGCGATGCACGTCGTACTGCAGTTCGGGGTGGGTGTGGAAGTCGCGGCGCCATTCGGCGACCTGGTCGGCGAATTCGGCAATGGCATTGATGACGGGCATAGTGAACCTGGCGTTCGTAAGCCGACACTTTGCCTGCTCCGGGGCAGGGGGGTCAACCCGGCGAAGGGCGAAGCCGGTCGGTGGCCGGCGCCCGGCGCACCGGCCGTGCCGTGGAATCCCGGGCGTGTCCGCTCAGCGGGTATTGTGCAGCATGCCCTGGAAGGCGCGGTAGCTGCCCTTGGGGGTTCGGACCTGCGTCTCGTAGTCGACGTGCACGATGCCGAAACGCGAGGTGTAGCCTTCGGCCCACTCGTAATTGTCGAGCAGCGACCAGGCGAAGAAGCCGCGGACGTCGGCGCCCTGCGCCTGCGCGTTGGCGACGGCGCGCAGGTGATCGTCGTAGAACTTCACCCGGCGGGTATCGTCGGTCTGGCTCATGCCGGTCTCGGTGACATAGAGCGGGACCTTGGTATATTCGCGACTGACGCGGACCAGGAGGTCTTCGAGCCCCTTGGGGTAGATTTCCCAGCCGAGGTCGGACGTCTCCAGTTCGCCCGAGATGCGACGACCGCCGAACAGCCCGGCCTCGGGATCGCCGGCATAGATGCCGCGGGTGTAGTAGTTGATGCCCAGCCAGTCGAGCGGGCGGGAGACGGTCTCCATGTCCTTCTCGAAGCCCACCGGCAGCCAGGGCGCCAGCGCCGTGGTGAGTTCCGCCGGATAGGCCCCCTTGAACACGCCGCCCAGATACCAGCGGTTGAACAGCGCATCGCCGATGTTTTCGGCCGCGAGGTCCTCGGGCCTGTCCGAGGCAGGTTCGGTCTTTTCGAGGTTGAGCACGATGCCGAGGTTCTTGGTGCCCTCGCCGCGTAGCGCGTCGATGGCCATGCCATGCGCCAGCAGCACGTGATGCATGGCCCGGGAGGCGGCGAGCAGGTCGCGGTAGCCGGGCGCGTGGACGCCGAGGAAGTGGCTGAGGAAGGCGACGCACCAGGGCTCGTTGATGGTGGCGGTGGCGTGCAGGCGATCCCCGAACCGGTTGCCGACCAGCGCGGCGTAGTCGGCGAACCAGCCGGCGATGTCGCGGTTCATCCACCCACCGCGATCCATGAGCGCGCTGGGCAGGTCCCAGTGATAGAGCGTCGCGAACGGCTTGAGGCCGCGCTCCAGCATGCCGTCGATCAGCCGGTCGTAGAAATCGATCCCCGCCTGGTTGATGGCGCCGGCTCCCTCGGGGATCAGCCGCGGCCAGGCGAGCGAGAAGCGATAGGCATCGAAGCCGCCGTCGCGGATCAGGTCGAGGTCCCCCGGCCAGCGATTGTAGTGGTCGGTGGCGATCGAGCCGTCGTGGCGGTGCTTCACGTTGCCGGGCGTGGCGGCGAAGGTGTCCCAGATGCAGGTGCCGCGGCCGTCGGTCTGCCCGCCTTCGATCTGGTAGGCGGCGGTCGCGGTGCCGAAGGTGAAGTTGGGCCCGAGGTCGCTGCGGGAAATCGAAAACATCGGGGCTACTCCTCGGCAAATGGCGCCCTTCAGCGCTCGTGATTGGTCGAACCGGTCCACCCGAATTCGACATCCGGCGGTCGATGTAATCGATTGCATAGCAGTGGACGGCGCGTCTGTCACCCCGCCGATCATCCCGAGGGGGCAGAAATGCCGGCGGAGTTCGGCGGGGCGACGCTAGGGCCGCAGCGCGGGATGGGCAGCGAGCAACTGCCTCGCGATGGTCCGGAAGGGCAGGGCCTCGGCGCTGCCGGGATTGGTCGCCACCACCGGTCGGCCGGCGTCGGAGGTCTCGCGGATCGACATGACCAGCGGGATTTCGCCGAGGAACGGGATCCCCAGCCTGTCGGCCGCGGCATGCGCGCCGCCATGGCCGAAGATGTCGTAGCGCTTGCCGGTGTCGGGGGCGACGAAATAGCTCATGTTCTCGACGATGCCGAGGATCGGGACCTCGGTGCGCAGCAGCATGTCCATGGCCTTGGTGGCGTCGATCAGCGCCAGGTCCTGCGGCGTCGAGACGATCACGGCGCCGAGCAGCGGTACCTGCTGGACCAGCGAGATCTGGATGTCGCCGGTGCCGGGCGGCAGGTCGACCACGAGGGCATCGAGCCCGCCCCAGTCGCTCTCGCGCAGCAGCTGGCGAAGCGCCGAGGTGGCCATCGGGCCGCGCCAGACCACGGCCTGGCCGGGGGTGAGCATGGAGCCGATCGACATGGCCCTCAGACCATATGCCTCGTGGGGGGAGAAGATGCCGTCCTCGCGCACCGCCGGCTTGCCTTCGAGCCCGAGCAGCTTGGGGATCGAGGGCCCGTAGAGATCGGCGTCGAGGATGCCGGTGACGAGGCCCTCGGCGGCGAATGACAGCGCGAGGTTCACGGCCACGGTCGATTTGCCGACTCCGCCCTTGCCCGAGCCGACGGCGACGATATGGCGAATGCCCGGCACGGCCTCCCGCGGCGGCGGTCCGGGGCGGCCCTGCGCCTTGGCCTGCCCGGTCGCGGCCTGGTTGCGGTCCGAGGTCAGCGACACCATGACCTTGCGCCCCTCCGCCACCGTCTCGGCGGCCGCCTGCGCGGCGGAGCGGGACGGTGCAAAGGCGGCCTCCATGCCATGGGCGACCGAGATGGCGAAGGCCACCGCGCCCTGTGTCACGATGATCTCGCTCAGCCCGCCATAGTCGGCGAGGTTGCCGCCGCCGGGGATGGTGACGGTGCGCAGGGCGTTGCGGACGGCGTTGGCGATCGGTTCATTGGCCATTGTGCGATTCCCGCGCCGCCGGACCCACGGTGTCTTTCCGGCGCAGGCCGGAATCCAGCGCTCTCAGCGCCCTCCGCGATGGCGGCGAAATCTCAGGTTGGGCCCCGGCCTGCGCCGGGGTGACTCCGTGCTGGTGGTGTGTACGGCGTCCTCAGAGGATCGACTGGCCGGTCGACTTCCAGTCCTTGACGAACTGCTCGAGCCCCGACTTGGTCAGCGGGTGATCGGCGAGCTTGTAGATCACCGCCGGCGGGATGGTGGCGACATCGGCGCCGGCCAGCGCCGCTTCGGTCACATGGTTGGCCGAACGGATCGAGGCGGCGAGGATCTCGGTCGAGAAATTGTAGTTGTCGTAGATCTGGCGGATGTCGCGGATCAACTGCATGCCCTCGAGGTTGATGTCGTCGAGGCGGCCGATGAAGGGCGAGATGTAGCTGGCGCCCACCTTGGCGGCGAGCAGCGCCTGATTGGCCGAGAAGCACAGCGTGACGTTGGTCTTGATGCCCTTTTGCGAGAAGTGCCGGCACGCCCTCAGCCCGTCGAAGGTGAGCGGCAGCTTGATCACGACGTTGTCGGCGATCTTGGCGAGGTGCTCGCCCTCGGCGACCATGCCGGCATGATCGGTGGCGGCGACTTCGGCCGACACCGGGCCGGGCACGATCGCGCAGATTTCCTTGATCACTTCCTTGAAGTTGCGACCGGACTTGGCAACCAGAGAGGGGTTGGTCGTCACCCCGTCCAGCAGGCCGGTTTCATGGAGATCGCGAATATCCTTGATCTCTGCGGTATCGACGAAGAACTTCATGGCTTCCCCTCCGGGAGAGTGGTGTGCTGGTGTCTAGGTATGCCGATTGTGGCGCGCCGCAAGGGCACGCCGCAAGTCGTGTTCAGCGGATCGCGGCGAGCAGCTTGTCGGCCAGTTCGCCGACCCGGTCCTCGGGGATGCCGGCGACGTTGATGCGGCTGTCGTTGATCATGTAGACGCCGTCCTCGGTCTTGAGCCGGGTGACGACGTCCTCGGGCAGCCCAAGCAGCGAGAACATGCCGGAATGCTCGGCGATGAAGTCGAAATCCTTGGAGTTCGACCGCTGGCGGATGGCATCGGCAAGCTTGACGCGCAGCCTCTGCATGCGCTCGCGCATCTGGGTCAGCTCCGCCTCCCATTCGGCGCGCAGGTCCTTGTCCTCGAGGATGACCCGGACGACCTCGGCACCGTGATCGGGAGTCTGGCTGATGGTGCCGCGGATGATGTTCTGCATCTGCGACGACACCACGTCGGCGGTCTCGCTGTCGCGGGCAATGGCGATGGCGACGCCGGCGCGCTCGCGATAGAGGCCGAAGTTCTTCGAGGCCGAGAACGCGATCATGCATTCCGGAACACTGGTCGCGATCCTGCGCACGCCATAGGCGTCCGCCTCGATGCCATCGCCGAAGCCGAGATAGGCGAGATCGACCAGCGGGAAGGCGCCGGTGCGCTTGAGGCTCTCTGCGACGCGGTCCCACTGCGCCGGCGTCAGGTTGGCGCCCGTCGGGTTGTGGCAGCAGCCATGCAGCAGCACGGTGTCGTTGCTGCCCAGTCCATCGATGACCGCCATCATCGCGTCGAAGTCGACGGCGCGCGTCTTGGGATCGAAATACCGGTAGTAGTGCACCGAAAGGCCGGCATTTTCGGCGAGCGGAATGTGGTTGGGCCAGGTCGGATCGGAGATGAAGATGCGCCCGCCCGGCCGGGCGCGCCCGAGCACATGCATCAGGATCATCAGCGCACCGGTGCCCCCGGCGCCGTTGACGCAACGGATGCGGGCCTTGTCGATGACACCCCCGAGCGCCAGCTCGACGATGGCGGCCGAGAACTCCTTGTTGCCGACCACGCCCTTGTAGGTCTTGGTCTTGGCCCCGTCGAGGATGCGCTGCTCGGCTTTCCGCACCGCGGACATGATCGGGGTGTTGTTGCCGGGATCCTTGTAGACGCCGACGCCGAGGTCGATCTTGTCGGTGCGCGGATCGGCAGCGTACTCGGCCATGAGTACGAAGATCTTGTCGAGCGTGGCCTTCTTGAGCGTCTCAAACATCTTGGTTTTCCGGGAAAAGCGGGCGGGGGAGTTATAGGCAGGCTGAGCCGAATTGCAACCATGGGTGGCCGCGATCGCGTCCCCGGCGCGTGCGCCTTCGCCTGCAGTCCCGGCGGCGTGCCGATTGACAGCCGCCATGGCGGCGCGCATCACCGAGCCAGTTGCACCGCCTCAGGGGAGCCCGCCAGTGAGCCTCGTTCCGCCCAACGTATCCGTTGCCCCGATGACGGAGCAGAAGTCGATGCCGCTGCCCCCCGTCGACCGGGACTGGTGGCGCGGCGCCGTCATCTACCAGATCTACCCGCGCTCGTTTCAGGATCACAACGGCGACGGCATCGGCGACCTGGTGGGCATCACCGAGCGCCTCGACTATATCGCCGACCTCGGCGTCGACGCGATCTGGCTCAGCCCGTTCTTCACGTCGCCGATGAAGGACTTCGGTTACGACGTCGCCAACTACCGTGATGTCGATCCGATCTTTGGCACGCTGGGCGATTTCGACCGGCTGCTCGAGAAGGCGCACTCGCGCGGCCTCAAGGTGATCATCGACCAGGTGATCTCGCACTCCTCCGACCGGCACCCGTGGTTTCAGGAAAGCCGTCAGTCGCGGACCAACCCCAGGCACGATTGGTATGTCTGGGCCGACCCCAACCCGGACGGCACGCCGCCCAACAACTGGCTCTCGATCTTCGGCGGCTCGGCCTGGACCTGGGACAGCCGGCGCATGCAGTACTACATGCACAACTTCCT
The DNA here is from genome assembly GCA_041916695.1 of Devosia sp. Classification (GTDB taxonomy): domain Bacteria; phylum Pseudomonadota; class Alphaproteobacteria; order Rhizobiales; family Devosiaceae; genus Devosia_A. The sequence goes on from JAYRZA010000003.1 coordinate 169,528, forward strand.
CGCGTCCCAGCCCGATCTCAACTTCCACAACCCAGACGTGCAGGATGCCGTGCTGGGGGCGATGCGCTTCTGGCTCGATCGCGGCGTCGACGGCTTCCGTCTCGACACCGTGAACTTCTACTTCTGTTCCGAGGGGCTCGAGTCCAATCCGGTGGTGCGCCCCGAGGACTTCAACGCCTCCACCGCGCCGGCCGTCAATCCCTACAACTTCCAGGAGCACGTCTTCGACAAGAGCCGGCCGGAGAACCTCGCCTTTCTGCGGCGGGTGCGGTCCCTGCTCGACGAATATCCGGGCACCACCAGCGTCGGCGAGATCGGCGACAGCCAGCACCAGCTGGAGATCATGGCGCAGTACACCTCGGGCGAGGACCGGCTGCACATGGCCTATACCTTCGACTACCTGGGCGGTGCCTTCGACGCCGGCCATTTCCGCAAGTCGATCGACCTGACCGAGAAGGACGCCCCGGACGGCTGGATCTGCCTCGCCTTCTCCAATCACGACGTGGTGCGGCACCTCAGCCGCTGGGGCGCCCACAATCACAAGGAGGCCTTCGCCCGCCTGGCGTCCACCCTGCTCCTGACCATGCGCGGCTCCGTCTGCCTCTACCAGGGGGAGGAACTGGGCCTGACCGAGGCCGAGCTGGCCTTCGAGGACCTCGTCGATCCCTATGGCATCGAGTTCTGGCCCGAGTTCAAGGGGCGCGACGGCTGCCGCACGCCGATGGTCTGGCAGGCCGCGGCGCACCTGGGTGGCTTCACCACCGCCCAGAAGGCCTGGCTGCCGGTCCCCGCCGATCATCTGCGGCGGGCCGTCGACCAGCAGGAAAAGCAGAACGACTCGCTCTTGCACCACTACCGGGCGACGCTCGACTTCCGCCGGAAGCACCCGGCCCTCGCCAAGGGCAGCATCCAGACCCTCGACGCACCCGAGGGCGTCCTGATGTTCCTCCGCTCCGCGGCGGGCGAGACCATGCTCTGCGCTTACAACATGACCGAGACGCACAGGTCGGTCGCCCTGCCGGCCGGCATGGCGGTGCGATCGGCCGATGCGCCGGGCTCAGTCGCCGGTCCGGTCGACGGGACCCTCGCCCTGCCCCCCTTCGCGGCCTTCGTCGGCACCATCGTCGGCTGATTCCGTTCCCGGCGGCGGGCCGGATGGCGCCGGCCCCTCCAGCTTGTGCGGCGGCAGCGCGATGAGCAGCGGCGCCGGGGGCAAGAGCCTGCCGAGTGGCGCCAGGATCGCCGGCTCCGGCCGCGGATCGTCGGTCGGCGCGGGCTCGGTCGCTGCGACCTCGGGTATCGGCGACCCGGGCGCAGCCTCCGGTATCGCGACCGGGACAGCGGCATCCGGGACCTGGGGCACCGGCGGCGGTGCCGGCTCGGCAACCGCCTGAGGTTCGGGGGAGTGGTCGGCTGCCGGCGGTGCCTCGGCCTCCGCTGCTGCCGGCGGCGGGCCGAAGTCAGGCTCCGCCGCATCCGCCGGCGCGGGGGTGGACACCGGCTCGACCGTCACCGCGGCGTCGACTTGCTCGACCTCGCTTGCCGGCAGTCCCTCGGTCGATCCGCTGGCTTGTGCTGCGACCGGCGGCCCGGCGGCTGCTTCCGGCTCGCGCGTCTCGGCGGGAAGCGGAACCGCCGCGGCGGCGGGCGGCACGGGGGCGGCCTCCGGCTGCGGTTCCGGCGCTGCGACCGGCATTGCCGCCGGCGGGGGCACGCTGCCGGGCAGCCGGGGATAGCGGGGCGCGACGAGGCGACGCGTCTCGGCCTGTTGGGCCACCTCGCTCAGCTCGGCGGGCGTCCCCTCCTCGATGATGCGCCCCCTCTCCAGCACGACGATTCGATCGCACAGCGCACCGAGCACCTCGATATCGCGGCTGGCGGACAGCACGGTCAGCGCATTGTCGGCCCGCACCCGGTTCACCAGGACCAGGAACTCGCTTCGCTCCGCCGCGTCGAGACGCCAGGTCGGCTCATCGAGCAGCAGCAATCTCGGGCGCGATGCCAGGGCCCGCGCCAGCGCCAGTCGCTGCAGGTCCATGGCGCCGAACCCCGCGGGGCGACGTCCGAGCACCGAAGGATCGATACCCACCGCGCGCACGACCTCGACCAGCTGGTCGGCCTGTTCGTCGACGAGCAGCTGCTGTTCGACCCTGAGCGGCTCGGTCAGCGACAGGCCGACCGGCAGCGCCGGATTGAAGGCGCGGTGCGGATCGCTGAACACCATGGCGATGGCGGAGCGCCGCTCGGCCGGCAGGTCGTCGCCGTGGTAGGCATCCCCGTCGAAGCGCAATGCGCCTCCGCTGCACCGGCCAAGCCCGGCGGCAAGGCGCAGCAGCACGGATTTGCCGCTGCCGGCGCCGCCCAGCAATCCGACCGCTTCGCCGCGCCCCACGGCCAGCGTGGTGGGCGTCACCACCACTTTCCCCGGCGGACGTCGAAGGAGCGGCGGTCCGGACCCGCCGATCCGTCGCTCCACCGCATCGAACTCGAGCAGCGGCTCGCCGACCTGCGGACGCATCGCCGTCCGCGCCCCTGGCCGGAAGGCGCCGAGCAGTTCGCGCGTCCGTCCGTGTCGCGACCGCTCGATCGTCTCCGTCGTTCCGGACTCGATCGGACGGCTGCCCTCGAAGACGATGATCGTGGCGGCCATGGCCAGCGCGAGGCGCATGTCGCCGGTCAGCAGCAACAGGCCGAAGCCCCTTGCCGCCTGGGCATCGAGGATGGCCTGCGAAAGGTCCCGGTGGTCCGCGCCGACAAGCCCGTGCATGGGGTCGTCGCAGATCAGCAGCACCGGCGCGCGCTCGTTGAGGGCTGCCAGTCCGGCCATGCCGTCGCCGGCACGCAGCAGTCCGATGCGCCTGCGCAGCCGCGCCAGTTCGGCTTCCGTCGTCGGATAGGGGGCGCCGTCCAGCATCAGCTTTCCGGTGCGCTCGACCCGCCCGTCGCCGAGGCCGGCCAGCTCGAGCGCCAGTGCCTCCATCGCGTCCCGGGGTGCCCCGACGATGGCTGTCCGGCCACCGGCGAGGCTGAGGCTCAGCCCTTCGACCAGCGGCTGCCGCCGGCGCGACAGCCCCAGTGTCTCGATTTCAAGCCGGGCTGCCATCGATGCCCTGTCTCAATCCCCGCGCCGCCAGCTGCAGCGCAACGATAAGCGTCACGATCGTCACCCCCGGCGCGATGGCGAGCAGCGGACGGATCTGCATGAAGCCCTGCGCTTCGCGCAGCAACACCCCGAGGCCGGTTCCTCCGGTGCCGGCCGCAAGGCCGAGAAAGCCCAGGCTCGCCTCGATCAGGATGGCGACCGCGAAGAGCTCGAGTCCGAGTGCCGCCACCAGGGGCAGGAGCGCCGGCAGCACGTGGCGCTGCATGGTCGGAAGCGCGGTCAGCCCGGCGATGCGCGCCGCCGCCACGTAGTCGCGACCCAATAGCGCATCGACCGGCCCCCACACCGAGAGCGCCGAGGCCACGGCACCGGGCCCCGCCATCGCGAGAATGGCGATTCCCGGGCCGGCGCTGCCCAGCGCGGCCAGCAGCATGGCCACCACGAGGGCCGGCGCCAGCATCAGCGCCGAGACGCGGACCGGCCGCGGGCAGGGGCCGAGCCGGGCTGCGGCCAGGGCGCCCGCCGGCAGGCCGACGAGCAGCGCAATCAGGGTTCCGAACCCTGCCACGGCGAGGCTGGAGAGGGCGGCGGTCATCAGCAGCGAGACCATGTCGCGCCCGGCCTGGTCGGTTCCTAGCAGGTGCGGTCCGCCCGGTTCCGACAACGGCGACAGGGGCGGGCCCGCGAGCGGGAACGGCACCCAGACCAGCGACACCAATGCCAGCGCGCCGAGCAGCAGGCTGGCCCCGCCTCCCGCGACGAGGCCCCAGCGGATGAGGCGCAGCTCGGCCAGGGCGGTCATGCCGCACCCTGCCCGGCGAGCGCCAGCCGGGTGAGCCGCAGCAGCACATCGCCCAGCATCGCCAGGCCGAGCAGGACGAACAGGCCCAGTGCAAACAGGGGGAGGTCGTGCTGCAGCGCCGCTCCCAGGGTCAGTCGGCCGAGGCCGGGAAGGTAGAACAGCGCCTCGACCAGCACGGTGCCGATCAGGATCGCGACGAACAGCCGGGCGAGGAGCGCCGGAAAGCTCGAGCGCAGCCGCGCGATCGCCAGCTTGCGCCGGGCCTGCCCGGTGGTCATCCCGCTGCCCCGCAACGCCTGGACGGCCCCGGGATCGACGACGTCGCGCTCGTGGAGCAGCAGGCGCGCCAGCTGGCCGGCGCCGGGGAGGCCGATCGCCAGGGCCGGCAGGAGTAGCGAACCGAACGCCGCCGCGGCATTGCTGTCCCAGGGGACGAAGCCGCTGGCGGGAAGCAGCCTGAGACCGCCGGCCACGCCGAGGATCAGCAGCAGCCCGGCCCAGAAGGCGGGAGTGGCCGCCAGCAGCGCCGCCGGCACCCGCATCGGCACGATCGCATCGGCCGTTGCGAAGCCGAGCCCGCCCGCCACGGCAACGATGAAGGCCAGCAGCGACAGCGGCACCGTCACGGCGAGGCGTTCCAGCACCATCGGACCGGGTGCCGCCGCGCCCTCCGTCGCCGCGCCGCCCAGCAGCCCGCCGATGAACCCGGGTGCGGGTGCTCCCGCGAGCACGTCGATCAGCAGCCACAGCAGCAGCACTGCCGCCAGCAGGCCGCCGATCAGCCGGACGGCCAACTGCGACAGCAGGGCATTCGCGAGCGGCGAGCCGCTTCTAGCCGATGGGGTGCTGGCCTGCGGCATGCCAACGCTCGAGCCTGGGTCGATCGAAAGGGTGGAGCAACCGCTAAAGCATAGTCAAGGAATGGTTAATTTGAAATGTAGATCAGCCCGTCCGACGGTCGCTTAGGCGCGTGGCGAGGATCACCGGCAGCACGCCGACCAACACGATACCGAGGGCCGGCAGGGCGGCCTCGGTGAACAGGCTGACATTGGCCCTCGCATAGACCATGGTGGCGAGCGTCTCCACCCCCAGCGGTCTCAGCAGCAGGGTCGCCGGCAACTCCTTGACGATCTCGACGAACACCAGGGTTGCCGCCGACAGCAGCGCCGGCGAGAGGCTGGGCAGGTCGACGCTGAGCAGCAGCCGCCACCCGCTGACCCCGAGCACCCGGCCCGCATCCAGCATCTGCTCGCCCCGCCGCCGCATGGCGGCATCGAGCGTCGAATGCGATACCGCGAGAAAGCGGATGGCATAGACGTAGAGCAGCGCCGCCACGGACCCCGACAGCACAAGGCCCGGCCGCCAGTCGAACAGCGCCACGCTGGCGCGATTGATCCACAGATCGGCCTGTCCCAGCGGCTGCAGCAGCCCCAGCGCGAGGACCGTCCCCGGGATGGCGTAGCCGAGCGTCGCGACCCGGATCGCGGCCGCCGCCCGGCGCGATCCCCTGGCGCCGCCGATCCTCGCGGCGAGCAGGCCGATGCCGACGGTCAGCAGGGCGCCCGTGCCGGCGAGCAGCACCGTCGTCAGTCCGGCGCCGAGCGCGGCCTCTAGCGTGTTCGGCCCGAGATTGCGCACCGCCAGCACCAGCAGTTCCCCGACCGGGACGCCGAAGCCGCCGACGAGCAGGGCGCCGCAGAACAGGCTGGCGGCAACCGCCTGCCGGCCGGCGAGGGTTTCGCGCGGCGGCGCCACGCGGCTGTCGCGATGGAGCTGGTAGACACGGTCGCGGCGTGCCCGTTGCTCGATGAGGATCAGGGCGGCGACGATCAGCACGATGGTGACTGCCAGTTGCGCCGCGCCACCGAAATTGCTGCGGTTGATCCAGGTCGAGTAGATGACCGCCGTCAGGCTGTTGACGCCGAAATACTGGACCGCGCCCAGGTCGTTCAGCACTTCCATCATTGCCAGCGTGATGCCCGTCACCAGGGCAGGGCGGCTGAGCGGCAGGATGATCGTGAAGAAGGTCCGCGGGCCGCTGGCGCCCAGGGTGCGCGAAGCCGCGCCGACCGAACCCGACTGCATCAGGAAGAAGGTCCGGCAGGCGACGTACACATAGGGGTAGAGCACCAGCGACAGCACCAGCGCCGCCCCGGTCGGGCTCTTGATCTGGGGGAACCAGTAGTCCCGGATGGTCTGGGCGCCATTCAGCGCCCGGAGCGCCTGCTGCACCGGGCCGGTGAAGTCGAGAAACTCCACATAGCTGTAGGCCGCCAGATAGGTCGGCACCGCCAGCGGCAGGATCAGCGCCCAGTCGAACAGCCGGCGGCCGGGAAAATCGAAATGCGTTGTCAGCCAGGCCGAGACCAGCCCGAGGGTGCCAGCGGCCAGTCCGACCCAGCCCATCAGGGTGGCCGTCTCGCGCAGGGCGGTCGGCAGCATGGCGGCACCGAGTCCGCCGCCGGCCCCGGTGGCGCCCAGGGCACTGAACCCCAGCCACAGGATCGGCAGCCCCATCGCGAGCACGAGCACGACGGCCGAAACCGGCGGGAGGCCATGCCCGCCGGCTTGCTTGGATTGCCTCGCTGAAACTGCGCTGCTGATGGGCAGGCACTCCTCGTGGCGTTAGTTCTGCGCTCCTTCGTTGAAGCGCAGCTCGTCGACCAGGGCCGCGGCCTCGGCCCGATGCGCCGCGACGTCGGTCAGCGGCACCTTGGAAGGGTTGAGCTGTCCCCAGCTCAGCACCAGTTCCGCCGGCTGGACCCCGGCGACAGCCGGATACTCGTAGTTGCCGTTGGCGTAAAGCTGCTGTGCTTCGTCGGACAGCAGGAAAGCGATCAGCGCGTTGGCGTTCTCCGGGTGCGGCGCATGCTTGGCGATGAAGGCGCCGGCCGCGTTGACCTGCGTGCCCTCGCCCTCGGCATCCGGGTAGACGATGCGCGCCGCCGCGGCCCACTGCTTCTGCTCCGGCTCGGCGTCGTTGTTGAGCATCAGCCCCATGTAGTAGGTGTTCGAGATCGACAGGTCGCAGCTGCCCTCGAGGATGGCCTTGACGCCGGCACGGTCGTTGCCGGTCGGCGGGTAGGCGAGGTTGTCGCGCACCGCCGTCAGCCACGCGCGGGTCTTGTCGAGGCCCCACAGCGCGATGCGGTTGGCGATCAGGCCGATATTGTAGACATGGTCGCCCGGACGGGTGCAGAGGCGGCCCTTCCACTCGGGCCTGGCGATGTCCTCGTAGCTCAGCGCCGTCTCGCTGACACGATCCTTGCTCACATAGAAGACGCGGGCGCGCAGCGACAGCGCCACCCAGGCGCCCTCCGCATCGCGGAACTCGGGGGCGAGCCGTTCTGTGAGCGCCGGCGTGGTGATCGGCTGCGTCAGGCCCTGTTCCTTGGCGCCGACCAGGTTGCCGACGTCCACGGTGAGCACCAGGTCGGCCGGTGACAGTTCGCCCTCGGCCGCGACGCGCTCGAGCAGGCCGTCGCCGGCGAAGAGCACGTTGGTCTTGATCCCGGTTTCGGCGGTGAACTTGTCGAGCAGCGGCTGGATGAGGCCCGGTTCGCGATAGGAATAGACGTTGACCTCGCCGCTCTGGGCGACGGCCGGTGTCGCCGCAAGGGCCAGCAGCAGGGCGCTGAGCGCGGTCTTGAGTTTCATGGGCAGCATCTCCTGAACTGGCGGAGTCTGGCTCCGCGTATGCCGCGCCTTCTCCTATTTGTGACTGTCGAAGTCAACATAAGGCACCGCAGCGGAGCGACGCGGTCCGGGCCGCATCTGGAAGCATTCCAGGGAGCAGGGGATTCCGGCTGATTTTCCAATCGCCTATGCCGGGGACGAGGCGGCATCCCCTGCGACAATCTGCTACGCCCTGACCAGGTCGGCCGGGATGACGAGGGAGAACAGCGTGCCGGGACCGGCGACCGGGTCGACGCTCAGCGACAGCGCGTTCACCGCGAGCAGCGATCGGGTCAGCGCCAGGCCGACGCTCGAGCGCACCGGTGCAAGTGCCTCCCCGTCCCGGCCGATGCCGTCCCGGAAGACCACGAAGCGTTCGCCCAGGTCGCTGCGGCGCTCCCCGGTATCGCGGACATTGACGACGATGGCGCCGCTGTCCTCGAGCTGCGCCGACAGGATCATGGTGCCGCCGCTCGGCGTCTGGTCGATGGCGCTGGCGAGCAGATTGAGGATGGCCTGCGTCAGCGAGGCCCGGTCGGCGGTGATATGCGGCAACCGCTCCGAGACGGCGCTGCGCACCAGCACGCGGGCGGTCGCGGCCTGGCCCCTGACTCGCAGCAGGCAGGTGTCGAGCAGCGCGCCGAGCTCGATGTCGTCGGCCTGTGCCTCGTAGCGGCCCTCGCGCAGTCGCGCGTAGTCGTCGAGTTCGTCCACGAGCGTGGCGATTTCGAGCCCGGCCGTCTTGATGTCGCGGGCGTATTCGGCCTGACGCGGGCCATCCGCGGTGCCGCTGTGGATCAGGTCGGCAAACCCGATGATGCTGTTGAGCGGGCGCCGCACGCCCCGGCTGATCCGTACCAGCATCGAAGGTTCGATATCGTCCGCGCCGGTGGCCGCGGGCAGCGGTGCTGCCACGGCCGGCTGGCCCGCCGCGAGTTTGCGCACCGTGCCGAAATAGCCGGCCACCACGCCCGCCTGTCCCTCGGCGAAGAGCACCAGCTGGATTCCCGCGTTGCGGCCGCGGAAGACGATGGTCGGGCGGGCGGTCTCGGCAAAGCGGGCGGGGCGCTCGAGGAAGCGCTTCAGCTCGGCGATCTCGTCGGGCTCGATCAGCGCCGCCAGCGGGTGGCCGACCAGCTCGTCCTCGGTCCGGCCCAGCAGGATGCGGCCGTGCAGCGACACCGAGGTGATCGTTCCGCTGCGGTCGGCGGCGATGAACCCCTCGTCGGATGCCTCCGCGTGCAGCTCGGCAAAGCTGCGCACCGCCGCCTCGTGCCCGCCCCGCGGCTCGGCGATGCTGGCCGACAGCATCAGGGCGGGTCGGCCGTGCCAGTTGATCGACTGCAGGCGGGCGTTGACCGGGGCGAGGCTGCCGTCGCGGCGCACGATCTGCGTCACCGGGCCGGCCGCGCCGGCGTCCTCGGCCGGAAAGATTGCCGTGAGCCCGGCGGCGCGCAGCGCCTCGGTGCTGTCATAGCCGGTCAGTTCGGTGAGCGCCCGGTTGGCGAACAGCACCTGCTGGTCGCGAAACACCATGATGCCGAGCGGCAGGCGGTTGAGGATGAACGTTTCGCCGGCGAGGCTGATCAGCGCTCCGTCCGGCGCGGCGGGCGCCGCGGCCACCTCCGGCTCGCCGGCCGTTGCGGCCGCCCCGCCCACGCGATCGCTGAGGATGCGGCTCAGCTCGTCGAAATTGTACCGCGAGACGCGCTCCACCGTCTCCGCGTCGGGCGCGACCGGCATCTGCTCGGCGTCGACGCTGTCCCCCGCGACCGGCGCCGCGATCGGCTCGAAGCCGCGTCCGATGACCCGCCAGGCGGTGACTCCGGGGGCCGGAACGCCGGGGCTCGGAACGATGGGGGCGGCGGGCACCGTCTCCGCGTCGTCCGGTGTTGGACGGCTCGGGCTCTCGGCATCGGCCGCCGCGATCAGTTCGGCGATCTGGTCGACCCCGGGCGCCATCGCGGCCCCGGCGCCTGCCGCCACGACCTGCGGTTCTCCATCGGCAACGACGGGTGCTGCGGCAAGGTCCGGCTCGATGGCCTGCCAAGCGGGCGGTGCCTCGCTCTCGGCCGGCGGCGGGGATGCGGGCGGCGTCGCCTCCGCGTCGCGTGGTTCCACGGGCGTCATCGCCTCCGGTGAACCCGGTTCCGTCGTCGCCTGCAGGGCGGCGGCGGCTTCCGCCTGCCCGGCTGCGTCGGCCGCGGAAAGATCTTGGGCCGCCGGTCGCGATCCGATGCCGTCTGCCGCGGCAAGCTCGGTTTCGGGCGGCGCCACGAAGACCGTCTCGGGAAGCTCCGGCGGCGGTCCGGCAAAGGCCTCGTCGCGCTCCGCCAGCGCCTGGTAGAGGTTGTCGTCGTCGGCGAGCCGATCGAACAGCGACGACAGCGTGCCCGGCGGTGGCTCGGCGTCGCTGATCGGCTCGACCCAGAGGTCGCCCGGCGGCGGTGTGGTTGCCGGCGGCGGCGGTGCGGGGGGCAGGCCGATCGGCAGCAGCGGCTCGGCGCTGGCGGGTTCGGCGATCCGGTGGTCGCGTTCGGGGCGGTGCAGGTCTTCGAGGCCTTCCTCGGAGCGCACCTCGGCGATCTCCGGCGCGGTCGCGGACGCGCCGGCGTCGACCGGCCCGGCCGCCTCGAACAGCAGCAGCATGGCGTCGTGCGGGCCCGCCCTGAAGCGGGTGAGCCGCAGCCGTTCGCCGGCCAGTTCGGCGGTGCCGCAGTCGCCGTCGAGCGCCGGCAGTCCCTCGCTCTCGAGGATCGGGGCGAAGCGCGCCAGTGCCCGCGGCGAGCCGGCGGTGATCTGGCTGTCCTCGCTGACGATCAGGTGCTCGGCGCCGGGCGGAAACAGCCGCATCGAGAGGGCGTCGATCCGCCCCGGCTCGATCGCCTCGAGCAGTTCGGGCTCGATCGGGTCCACCCCGACGATCAGCATCGCGGTGCTGCCGTCATCGAGTTCGAGCGGCGTGCAGGTGCAGGTGGTCGAGATTGGCCGGTCGCCGGCGAGGAACTGGATGCGGCTCAGGCTGGGGCGCCCGGGCGAGCCGAGCCGGATCAGCCGGGCGATCTGGCCGCGGATCGGCACCGCCTCCGGGGCGAGCTTGACCCCGTGCTTCTTCATCCGGCCGTGGAAGAACCGCGCGGCATCGTTGCGCCACAGCAGCGACTCGCCATCCTGCGACCACAGCCAGGCGGGTCGCGCATCGGCCCAATGCAGCAGCACCCGGCGACCGTTCGGCGATTTGATCCAGTCTGCGTGCACGCGCACCACTCTCCGGCTGTGCCGTTTTGGCACAGGCCGCACTCGATACTTAACGCTCTCTAAATATCGTGGCCCGGCAATGGGGTCCACAACAAGGCGAGCCCGGTTTCCGCCATTCGCGGCCCATGGTTAAGTGCAGTGGCAAGCGGATGATCGCACCGCAATTCCGCCCTTGCCAGCCGACAGTTCTGAAACTATGGTCCGCCCGCTTTCAGGGCCGCCTTAGCTCAGCTGGTTAGAGCACTAGATTGTGGATCTAGGGGTCCCCCGTTCGAACCGGGGAGGCGGTACCATTCCTCGACACCGTCGGTCTGAATTTGGCGCACGGCCCGCGCATGGCGCCGGGCTGACTGCGCTCGCGGTCCCGTCGCCGTCGCCGGTTCCTGCCCACCATTCGCGTCCGACGCGGGCTGAAGGCGGACTGAACGGGCCGGCAGGCGGGCATTCAGCCGGTCCGCGCTAGCCTGTCCCTGCTTTTGCCGCTAACGGGAAATTGACCGGCCCCGCCTTACCCTGGTCGCAACCGGCTGCACCATGGTGCATGGCTGGACCGAGGATTGAGGATGGCGAGGATCACGAGGATGGAACGGCGCGACCGATCGACAATGCAGCAGGCGAGGCATCGGTTGCGTCTGGCGTCGAGCAACACGCGGCCACGCGCGGCGCGCCTCGCCGAAATCGCCCCCATTCACGCCCCCGAGACCCCGATGACGGTGACCTTCGAGGGCCTGACGCCGGCCCAGCAGGCCGCTGCACTCGCCGCCTTCCCGGGCGGGCGCCGCTTCGTTCTGGCGGGGTGAGCCGGTCGCGGCCGGCCCCCGCTATTTCGAGAGCCTGAGGTCGGTGATGTTCTGGCCGATCTCCTGGAACGTGTCGATCAGGTCGCCGCCGTCATCCGGGAAGAAGGCCTTGTCGTCGCTGCTGGCGCAGTCGGTCAGCAGGGTTTCCTCGTCGCTGTCGTCGGCGATGTTGTAGCCGATCGTGTAGACGACGATGTCCTCGTCCTTCATCGCCTCGCACAGCGCCGCCGCCTGGACCGCCGTGTCGTCGGGCGCGTCGCAGTCGATGATGCCGGTCCTCACGCCGTTGCAGTACTGCCGGTTGTAGACGCCGTCGGTCATGATGATCGCGACCTTGAGCAGGTTCGGCTCGTCGTAGTCGGCCGGAACGTTCTCCGCATCGGGCCACAGGTAGCCGAATTCCGGGGACAGCATGTACCAGGCCCAGGCGGTGCCCAGGTGGCCGGCCGTCGAGCCGTGATCGTCCATGTCGTCGGACTCGTCGTAGAGCACGTCGGTATCCGCCGTCAGCGGCGTGATCTCCTGGTCGATGTCGCAAACGCCGTTGCTCTCGTAGTTCGCCCCGAGCAGCGTCGTCGAGGGCGGGGCGTCGGTATAGGTGTCGGTGGCCCGCTCCGTGACGCAGTCGGTGATCTGGTAGGTGCGCCAGTCGCCGTCGTCGTCTTCGAAATAGTAGTACTCGCACAGGTAGTTGGTGCAGTAGGCATTGCCGCCCGTCGCCCGCGGGTCGGTCGAACTGGTGGACTTCTCCCCGTCGAGCGAGAAGGTATCGGCGGTTAGCGAGGTGATGGTGTAGGTCTCGTCGTTATAGGACGAGTTGCTGGTGCCGACGATGTGGACGTGGTCGCCCGTCGCAAAGCCGTGGCCGGTCGCGGTCACGACGATCTCGCAGCTGGTGATCAGGCACTTTCGGGCCTTGTCGCTGGTGCTCGTGCTGTAGGTGCTGTAGCTGGAGCTGTTGACGTTCACCCCTGCCGTCGTCTGCAGCGAGAAGGTGGTGGCCGTCTTGTAGACCACCTTGAAATACTTGTTGTTGACCTGCGACATGCCGCTGATATTGGCGAGGTAGATGACGTCGCCGGTGGCGAACCCGTGGTTGCTCGCGGTGGTCACGACAGCGGGATTGGCCTTGGTGATGCCGCTGACATCGACCTGGCTCGCCATCCACCTGATATTGGTGATCGTCTTGCCGGCCGGTACCGATCCACGAATTTCGTCGGCGAGGTCGCCCACGTTCACCGCCTCCGACCAGGGGATGATCGCCATCTTGGAGTAGGTCGGTTCCTGGTCCTCCTGCACCACGAGATCGATCAGCTCGTCGAGGGCCGTCTGCAGGTCGTCGATGTCGTACTTCATCGAGCCGGTGTTATCGAGCGCCACCGCCACCTCGAGGTCGACCGATCCGCGCGTGGCCTCGGCCCTGATCTTGGTCGTCATGGTCGGGATGCCGATCAGCCGCACGAACGACATCGGAATCGTGACCGAGCCCGAGAGCAGCAGCGTGCCGTTGTCGGTATCGGGCGTTGCTTCGTCGATGTCCACGTCGGTGCTGGACATGGCGAGGCGTTCTTCGACGAGCGCCTGCGCCGAGGCGATCAGTTCGTCCTCGGTCGCATCGTAGATGGTGGGCAGCAGGCCGAGCGCCGCAGAATCCAGCGCCTGCTGCGCCCGCGTGCGCGCCTGCTCGATCTGGGTATAGTCCACCACCGCGCCCGCGGTCGCGATCAGCACGATGGCCATCAGGCCGAACAGCACGGCAAAGACGCCGCGTTCGTCCGAATGGAAGCGCTTCAGAAGTTCGATGAAACCGCGCATGACGCCCGAAACCCATAGGAATCCGGGCGTCAGTCTCGCTGAAATTCCTAACTAAAGCACAATCACCTTGGCGCCAATTTTCACCCTGTCGTAGAGGTCCTCGACATCCTCGTTGACCATCCGGATGCAGCCCGAGGATACATCCTGGCCGATCGACCAGGGCTCGTTGGTGCCGTGGATGCGATAGAGCGTCGAACCGATATAGATGGCACGGGCGCCGAGCGGGTTGTTGACGCCGCCCGGCATGTAGTCGGGCAGGCCGGGCTTGCGCCGCTTCATCTCCTCGGGCGGGGTCCAGCCGGGCCACTCGCGCTTGTTGGAGACGCGGTGCGTGCCGCTCCACTCGAAGCCGTCGCGCGCCGTGCCGATGCCGTAGCGCAGCGCCCGGCCGTTGCCGAGCACGAGATAGAGGTACTTCTGCGCGGTCACCACGACGATGGTGCCGGGCTTCTGGTCGGTCTGGTAGGGCACCACCTGCCGCATGAAACGCGCATCGAGGCGGACCTTGTTGGTCTTGAGTTGCAGCGCATTGCGCGGCTTGCCGCTGGTCGTCGACATGCCGGGCGGCGGATCGAACAGGAACCGGGCGGCCTGGGCCGTCTCGACGACGAGGGACGAGCTCAGCATCAGGGCGGCGCCGAGCATCAGGCTGCGAAAGGAACGCATCATCACAACACTCACGGATCGTGGCCCGCTACTGGCGGGCGGTTCCGGAAATATTGATGAAAATGCCGAACTTGCAGTGAAGCGGCATGGTTAAGCAGCAGTGGGTCGTCGTGGTTAACCGTGTGTGACGGAGCGCCTAGAGGAAGATCTTGGCCGCGATCTCGCCGGAGGCGTCATCGGACGGCAGGTCCCAGCCATGCGGCAGCAACCGGCCCAGGGCGCCGCTCACCTGGGCGGCGGTGAACGGCTTGGTCAGCACTTCCGAGCAGCCCAGTTGCCGCCCGCGTGCGATCGTCTCGCGGTTGGGATAGGCCGTCATCATGATCACCGGCACCGTGCCGTTGGGACCAAAGCGGGTATCGCGCATCACCTGCAGCAGCGCCGCCCCGTTCATCTCCGGCATGTACCAGTCGAGCAGCACGACATCGAAGCGGCTGGCCAGCAGCGAGCCCACCGCCGGTGCCCCGCCATCGGCCTCGACAATGTTGGTGAGACCCAGCTTGCGCAGGGTTGCGGTGGCCGCCGCCCGCGCATAGGCATTGTCGTCGACGATCAGGGCCGACAGCTTGTCCGGAACGATCACTGGCTTCAGCCCCCCGCCGAATCGCCGCGTCGCGCATCTATTGACGGAGACCTTTCGATGTCAACTTCGGACGCCCCGATCCGCTGCGGCTGGGCCGGTTCCGACCCGCTCTACGTGCACTATCATGATCGGGAGTGGGGGCGGCCGGTCACCGGCGACGCCCGCCTGTTCGAAAAGCTCTGCCTCGAGGGTTTCCAGTCCGGGCTCGCCTGGATCACCATCCTGCGCAAGCGCGAGAATTTCCGCGCCGCCTTTCACGGCTTCGATCTCGACCGGGTCGCTGCCATGCAGGACGCCGACGTCGGGCGGCTGCTCGGCGATGCGGGCATCGTCCGGCATCGCGGCAAGATCGTCTCGACCATCAACAATGCCCGGCGCGCGCTCGAGATCCGGCGCGAGTTCGGCTCGCTCGCCGCCTATGTCTGGAGCTTCGAGCCGGCTCCCCGTGTCGGCCTGCTGGAAGCGGGCGCCATCCCGTCCGAGACAGCGGCCTCGCGCGCCCTCGGCAAGGACCTGCGCAAGCGCGGCTTCAGCTTCGTCGGTCCGACCACCTGCTACGCCTTCATGCAGGCCATGGGGCTGGTCAATGACCACGTCGACGGCTGCTTCTGTCACGCCGAAGTCGAGGCAGAGCGGGCCGCGCTCGCCCGGCCGGCAAGGCCGCTCGCCGACCGGGGCTGAGCCTGGGCTCAGGGGCGATAGAGCAGCAGCATCAGCAGGGCCAGCTGCGAGACCTGCGGCAGTTCGGCCTGCCGGTGCTCCCGGCCCGGCGTCGCTCGTGACCGCACGGGCCGGCGTGGGGAGATGTGGTCGTCCCGTCTGTTTGGCATGTTTGGTCCGGCGCGCAGCGTCCGGCTCCCTTGAGGATGGGTGAGGCGGCAGGGCCCGCCCCGGCGAGCGGGGCGGGCGGCCGTCGGACGCGGCTAGCGCCCGAAATCGGGCGGCAGCCCGATATCCCTGAGCAGGTGCGGCGTCAGCTGGGCCGCGCTGCCGGCCCGGTAGGGCCTCAGCGCGCGCCGCAGCAGCGCGTTGGCCCGCCGCCTGAGCAGGTACAGTCTGACGAGCGCAACCAGGCCGCGTCGGATCTCGTGCGGGCTGGTTTCGAGGGCCAGCGTCGTGTCGCGGTCCCTGACGATGAGAATCATGGCCTTTTCCCGGAGGTGTTCCGGTCCTCTGGCGATGGGGGAGGGGACGGCCGGCCGGCGCGTGGCCTTACCGGTAGTCCCAGTGACTTCGGGGCTCCAGAACCTCGGGCATCAGCCCCAGGTCGCGCCGCAGCTGCACCGGTACGGGCGGCGACCCGCGGGCGCGGTTGCGGTGCGTCTCCGGTGCCGGCCGGGCGGTGGCGAGCATCGTCGCAATGGCCGAGAACACGGCACCGGCGATGCCGGCATGGGAGCGCGAGTTACGGTTCGCCCGTGCCGCTGCACGCGCGTCGAGAGTGAGAGTCATGGCATTGTCCGGAAACCCCTTGCGGGTCCGGTCCTCTGGTATCGGATGCGGGATGGCCACGGACTTCGGGCGCGGGACGCGCGAAGACGAAGCCGGTCAGGTCAGGTGGTCAATGGAGACTGGAACGGAGACCCGCTGGCGGGTCGGAAGCGCGTCAGGCGCGACGAAGTCCAGCTTTGCAGACGCCGGGACCGGAGACGTGAATGAACTTGGTCATCGAGTTCGCCTCCCTTTCCGTTGGCGTTGAACAACGGCGCTGATAGACCGACTCGCGTCCCGTGCCAACCCCGGATGCGACAGCCTGTCGCAGCGTGGGCGTGAGTGTTGCCGTTTCGACACAGGTCCCTTCCTTGAGTCGCAGGGGGCTTTCCGTTAGGAACCAGCCACAGATTCCGGGCACGGACCAGCAGACCGACCATGACCGACAAGAAGAAGCTCATCGCGCCGCGACTGCCGCGCGGCTTCGAGGACCGTCTGCCCGCCGACATCGCTGCCGTCGACCGCATGGTGCACAGGATCCGCCAGGTCTACGAGCGCTACGGCTTCGACCCGGTCGAAACGCCGCTTTTCGAGTACACCGAGACGCTCGGCAAGTTCCTGCCCGATACCGATCGCCCCAATGCCGGCGTGTTCTCGCTGCAGGACGACGACGAGCAGTGGCTCAGCCTGCGCTACGACCTGACCGCGCCGCTCGCCCGCCACTTTGCCGAGCATTTCGACCGGCTGCCCAAGCCCTATCGCAGCTATCGGGCGGGTTACGTCTTCCGCAACGAGAAGCCCGGTCCGGGCCGCTTCCGCCAGTTCATGCAGTTCGACGCCGATACCGTCGGCGCGGCCGGCCCGGAGGCCGATGCCGAGATGTGCATGATGATGGCCGACACCATGGATGCGCTCGGCCTGGCCGGCAAGTATGTGGTCAAGGTGAACAACCGCAAGGTGCTGGACGGGGTGCTCGAGAGCGTCGGGCTGGGGGCGGCCGACCCGGCGCGGAGCCTCGTGGTGCTGCGCGCCATCGACAAGCTCGACCGGCTCGGCACGGAGGGCGTCGCCCACCTGCTCGGAGCCGGGCGTCGCGACGACAGCGGGGACTTCACCGAGGGCGCCCACCTGACGCCCGAGCAGGTGGCGAGGGTGCTCCGCTACGTGCGCGCCGAGGACGAGGGCGATCCACTCTTCGTGCGGCTCTCCGGGCTCGTCGCCGACAATCGGCGCGGGACCGAGGGGGTCGAGGAACTGCGGGCCATGGAGGCCCTGTTCCTCGCCGGCGGCTATGGCCCCGATCGCATCCGCATCGACTCCTCCGTCGTGCGCGGCCTCGAGTATTACACCGGCCCGGTCTTCGAGATCGAACTCACCTTCGCCGTGCAGAACGAGAAAGGCCAGGACGTGGTGTTCGGCTCGGTCGGCGGCGGCGGACGCTATGACGGCCTCGTCTCCCGCTTCCGCTCCGAACCGGTGCCGGCCACCGGCTTCTCGATCGGCGTGTCGCGCCTCGCCAATGCGCTCAAGCTCACCGGCAACCTCGCTGCCAGCGATCCCGTGGGCCCCGTCGTCGTGCTCGTGCTCGACCGTGACCAGGCCCCGCGCTATCAGGAGATCACCGCGCGGCTGCGCCGGGCCGGCATTCGCGCCGAGATGTTCATGGGCAATACCAGGAACTTCGGCAAGCAGGTGGCCTATGCCGACAGGCGCAACGCCCCGGCGGTGATCATCGAGGGCACCGACGAGCGGGCGCGCGGCGTCGTCCAGATCAAGGACCTGATCGCCGGCAAGGAGGCGGCCCGCGCCATCACCGACAATGCCGAGTGGAAGGCCGAACGCCCCGGCCAGTTCGAGTGTGCCGACGCCGAGATCGTCGACCGGGTCGCGGCGCTGCCGGCCGTCCGCGCCTACCTGGACGGCAGCAAGTGAAGTCGGCATCCGAGCGCTATGCGGCTCTCGTCAGGCTGGTCGAGTCGCGGACGGTAACGCGCGCCGAACCGCCGCTGCTGCTGCCCGCCGGGCCCTATTTCGACCTTGCCGGCGAGGAGTTCGGCCGCAACCTGCTGCTCACCACCACCAATAACGGCGTCGAATACTGCCTGAGGCCCGACTTCACCCTGCCCATTGCCCAGCAATATCTCGAGGAGGGGCTGACCGGGGTGGCATCGGCCTTCACCTACCTGGGTCCGATCTTCCGCCAGCTCAACTCGACGCCGGTTGAATTCGAGCAGGCCGGCCTCGAATTGCTGGGGCAGGCGGAGTCCGATCAGGCGCTGGACCAGGTGCTGACCTTCGCCCGCTGGGCTCTGGCCATCTACGATATCACCGCCCCCAATGTCCGCTTCGGCGGAGTGGGACTGTTCGAGGCCTTCCTCGAGGCCGCGGAAGTGCCGCCGGCCTGGCGCAGCCGCATCCGGCACCGTTTCGGCCATCCAGAGGCGCTGCAGCGGCTGATGGAGCGCCTCGCCAATCCCGAGGAGCGCGTCACCGCGCCGTCCCCCGACAGCCGCGATACCGTCGTCGAGATCGTCACCGATGCCATGCTCTCGGGCGGGCTCAGCCTGATCGGCAGCCGCACGCCCGAGGAGATCGCCGACCGCTATCTCGAAAAGCAGGCGCTCGACGCCGCACCGGTTCCGGTCGAGACGGTGACGCTGCTGCAGGAGTACCTGTCGGTCGCCGAGAGCGCCGAGACCGCCTTCGTGCGGATCAGCGCGCTTTGCCACGAGGCCGGCTTCGATTTCGACGACCAGCTCGGCCACGTGCGCAACCATGCGGCGGCGCTGGCGGCGCTGTCGCCCAGCGCCGACGTCATCTTCGATGCCAGCTTCTCGCCGCGCCTCGACTACTACACCGGCATCGTCTTCGAGATGACCGGCAGCGATGGCGAGATTCTCGCCTCCGGGGGCGAGTACGACCGCATGCTGGAACGGCTGGGGGCTCCCGAGCCGGTCAGTGCGTCGGGCTGCGCGCTGTGGGTCGATCGGCTGGAGCGGGAGGCGAACCTGTGAGCACCTTGCCCGGCGGCCTCACCCTTGCCGTGCCCTCCAAGGGCCGGCTCGAGGAAATGACGCGCAAGATCTTCTCCTCCTCGCGCCTCACCATCGCCCGTCCCGGCGGCGCCCGGTCCTATATCGGTTCGATCAAGAACCAGCCGCAGGTGACGGTTCGCTTCTACCCGGCCGCCGAGATCGCCCGCGAACTGATCCAGGGCAGCGTCGACATTGGCGTCACCGGTACCGATCTCATCCACGAGGCGTCCGAGAACGGCGAGGAGAACGTGCTGTTCGTGCGCGGGCTCGGCTTCGGTGAGGCCGACGTGGTGGTGGCGGTGCCCGATTCCTGGATCGATGTGCAGCAGATGAGCGACCTCGCCGACGTCGCCTCCGATTTCCGCGCCCGGCACGGCCGCTGGCTGCGCGTCGCCACCAAGTACGTCAATCTCACCCGGCGACAGTTCGCCAAGTACGGCATTGCCGAGTACCGCATCGTCGAGAGCGCCGGCGCCACCGAGGCCGCCCCGGCATCCGGCTCCGCCGACCTCATCGTCGACATCACCTCGAGCGGCTCCACGCTGCAGGCCAATCAGTTGCGCGTTCTCGAGGATGGGCTGATCCTCAAGTCGGAGGCCAACCTGATCGTGTCGCGCACCGCCGACTGGACGCCGCTCCGCAAGGCTCAGCTCGAGGCGCTGCTGTCGATCATGGGCGGCGTGCCGCCCGGCATTTCGACCCTGCTCTAGCCCCGGGACCCACATGGAACTCGAGCTGGGTGTGCTGGTCGCCCTCGGGGCGGTGGGGATGCTCGCCGGCTTCGTCGATGCCATCGCGGGCGGCGGGGGACTGATCGCCGTGCCGGCGCTGCTCTCGGCCGGGCTGCCGCCGGTCGTCGCCTTCGGCACCAACAAGATGCAGTCGGTGATCGGCACCGGCATGGCGGCCTTCACCTACTGGCGCGGCGGCTTCGTCTCGCTGCGCGCGCTGGCCCTGCCGGCCGTCCTGACCTTTCTGGGCGCCTATCTGGGGGCCGTCGTCGTCAGGTCGATCGATGTCTCCGTCCTCTCGTTTGCGGTGCCGGTCGCGCTGATCCTGATCGCCGTGTACTTTGCCTTCGCGCCCCGGCTCAGCGACGCCGACCGGCAGGCCCGGCTGGGCTTTTCGGCCTTCGTGCCGGTCATGGGCCTGGCCATCGGCTTTTACGACGGCATCTTCGGGCCGGGGACCGGGTCGTTCCTGACCATGGGTTTCGTCATCCTGTTCGGCCTGGGGCTGACCAGGGCGGCCGGCCACACCAAGGTGCTGAACCTCGTCTCCAACCTCGGCGCGCTGGCGCTGTTCGTGCCCTCCGGCAATGTGGTGTGGAGCGCCGCCATCGCCATGGCCATCGGCCAGCTCGTCGGCGGCTACCTCGGCGCGCGCACCGGCATCCGCTTCGGCGCCCGGCTGATCCGGCCGCTGGTGGTGATTGTCTCGATCATCCTGGCGCTGCGCCTCTTGGTGTTCCGCTAGCCGGCCCGACATGCGCCGGCTCGGGACCGAACGTCACGCGCCGCCAGCCGACCACGCCGCGCGCCTCCTTGCCCATCAGCCCGAGGCGGTAGCCGATCTGTCGCGGCAGCGACAGCACTTCGACGCGGCCGCGCGAATACGGGGGAGCGTCCGGGATTGAAGAGGACGTGGTCGACCGTGTCGCCGATCATCCGGGTTCGCCTCAGGAGCAGTCGGGCGGCTTCCGCCGATACGACATGGCCGCCTGCTCCGCCGTACTTGGCGTGAAGCCGCCACAGGTCGCGCCCTTCGCACCGCGCCACGGCGGCCGACAGGGCCACCCGCCCCCCGTAGCGCTCGATCTTGACGAGGTCTTGGGTCTGCAGGCGGGCGCATTCCGCTGGTGGTGTCGGGACCCTTGCCCGGTGGCGGCCGGGCGCAACCACCGAAACGAAAGGGCGGCCCTGCCGGACCGCCCTCCCGTTCGTGACCTTGGAAAAGGTCGATTTCGTCCCGGGCAGGTGGACTTCCTAGAAGTCCATCCCACCCATGCCGCCCATGCCGCCGCCACCGCCCGGCATAGCCGGCGGAGCGTCCTTCGGCACCTCGGCGATCATCGCCTCGGTGGTGATGAGCAGCGAAGCGACCGAGGCAGCGTCCTGCAGCGCCGTGCGCACCACCTTGACGGGGTCGACGATGCCCATCTGGATCATGTCGCCATACTCGCCGGTCTGGGCGTTGTAGCCGAAGTTCGCGTTGCTGCTCTCGAGGATCTTGCCGACCACGACCGAGCCTTCGTCACCGGCGTTGCCGGCGATCTGGCGGACGGGCTCCTGCAGGGCCCGACGGACGAGGTTCACGCCGGCCTGCTGGTCGGGATTGGCACCCTTGACGGTCAGCGCGGAGGAGGCCCGCAGCAGCGCCACGCCGCCGCCCGGAACGATGCCTTCCTCGACTGCGGCGCGGGTCGCGTTCAGCGCGTCGTCGACGCGGTCCTTGCGCTCCTTGACCTCGACTTCGGTCGAGCCGCCGACCTTGATCACCGCAACGCCGCCGGCGAGCTTGGCCAGTCGTTCCTGCAGCTTCTCGCGGTCGTAGTCCGAGGTGGTCTCCTCGATCTGCGCCTTGATCTGCGCGACGCGGCCCTGGATGTCGTCCTTGGTGCCGGCGCCGTCGACGATCGTGGTGTTCTCCTTGGAGATTTCCACGCGCTTGGCCGTGCCGAGCATGTCGATGGTGACGTTCTCGAGCTTGATGCCGAGTTCTTCCGAGATCACCTGGCCGCCGGTGAGGATCGCGATGTCCTCCAGCATGGCCTTGCGGCGATCACCGAAGCCGGGAGCCTTCACGGCCGCGACCTTGAGGCCGCCACGCAGGCGGTTGACGACGAGGGTGGCGAGCGCCTCGCCCTCGATGTCCTCGGCCACGATCAGCAGCGGACGCTGGCTCTGCACCACCGATTCGAGGATCGGCAGCATCGACTGCAGGTTCGAGAGCTTCTTCTCGTGCAGCAGGATCACCGGGTCCTCGAGGACGGCGGTCATCTTCTCGGCATTGGTGACGAAGTACGGCGACAGGTAGCCACGGTCGAACTGCATGCCCTCGACGACGTCGAGCTCGGTCTCGGCGGTCTTGGCTTCCTCGACGGTGATCACGCCCTCGTTGCCGACCTTCTGCATGGCATTGGCGATCATGTCGCCGATGGCGCTTTCGCCGTTCGCCGAGATGGTGCCGACCTGGGCGACTTCGGAGTTGGACGAGATGACCTTCTTGGCCTTGGTCAGGTTCTCGACGACCTCGGCCACGGCGAGGTCGATGCCGCGCTTGAGGTCCATCGGGTTCATGCCGGCGGCAACCAGCTTGACGCCTTCGTTGACGATGGCCTGGCCGAGCACGGTCGCGGTGGTGGTGCCGTCACCGGCGATGTCGTTGGTCTTGGAGGCCACGGCGCGCAGCATCTGGGCGCCCATGTTCTCGAACTTGTCCTCGAGCTCGACTTCCTTGGCGACGGTGACGCCGTCCTTGGTGATGCGCGGGGCACCGAACGACTTGTCGATCACCACGTTGCGGCCCTTCGGACCGAGGGTGACCTTCACCGCATTGGCGAGGATGTTGACGCCGCGGACCATCTTGTCGCGGGCATCGGTGGAAAAGCGTACGTCTTTCGCAGCCATGTGAGGCGCTCCTTACGAAATGGATGGAGGGGATCGCAACCGGCGGGAGGGCCTGGTTACGAGATCACGCCCATGATGTCGGACTCTTTCATGATCAGCAGATCCTTGCCGTCGAGCTTCACCTCGGTGCCGCTCCACTTGCCGAACAGGATCCGGTCGCCGGCCTTGACGTCCAGCGGGACGATCTTGCCGCTCTCGTCGCGGGCCCCCGGGCCGACGGCCTCGATGATGCCCTCGGAGGGCTTTTCCTTGGCGGTGTCGGGAATGATGATGCCGCCAGCGGACCGCTCTTCGCTGTCGACGCGCCGGACGACCACGCGGTCGTGCAGGGGACGGAAAGCCATTTTTGCTCCTATCAGCCTCTTGATTTCACGCCTGTTAGCACTCGTCATCGAGGAGTGCTAACAGGCTGAGCGGCGATATAGGAAGCCGTCCGGCGCGAGTCAAGTCGCTACCCCATACGCCGGGCAGCCGGTCGGGCGGCGAGCGCGCGCGAAGCGTGGAGCAGCTTGCGTGGCGCATTGCATTGCCGTGTCGCCCGGCGTACCAGACGCGTGACAAGCAAGGAAGCGAGACGTGTCGGTCGTCCAGTTCGAGAACTATCGGCAGAACCCTGCCGCCTGGGTTGCCCCGCAACTGGCCGTGATCGTGCCCAGCTACAACGAGCGCGACAACGTCGCCCTGCTCTACGAGAAGGTGGGCGCGGCGCTCGGCGGCGTGCCGTTCGAGTTCATCGTCGTCGACGACAACTCGCCCGACGGCACCTCCGAAGTGGTGCGCGAGATGGCCCGCCAGCATCCCAATGTGCGCGGCATCCGCCGCATCGGGCGCCGCGGCCTGAGTTCGGCGGTGATCGAAGGCATCATGGCCAGCTCGGCGCCGTACTTCGCCGTGATCGACGCCGACCTGCAGCACGACGAGGCCATCCTGCCGCAGATGCTGGCCAAGGCCGTGGCCGGCGACGATATCGTCGTCGGGACGCGCTATGCGGGCGACGGCAGCGCCGGGCAGGGGCTGTCGCGGGCGCGCGAGGCGGGAAGCCGCTTCGCCACGAGGCTCTCCGGCCTGCTGACCGGCCAGTCGCTGACCGACCCGATGAGCGGCTTCTTCCTGATGCGCCGCGAGATTTTCGACCAGGTGGTGCAGACGCTCAGCGAGGATGGCTTCAAGATCCTGCTCGACATCATCGTCTCGGCCAACCGCTTCCACGCGCTCAACGGCAAGACGCTGCGGATCGGCGAGGTGCCCTACACCTTCCGGCCGCGGCACGCCGGCGAGAGCAAGATGAGCCCGATCATCGTGGTGCAGTTCCTCGGCCTGCTGGTCTCCAAGCTGAGCCGCGGCCTGCTGCCCACCAGCTTCCTGCTGTTCGGCCTCGTCGGCGGGCTCGGCGTGATCGTGCACATGGGCACCCTGTGGATCACCCACGAGCGGCTGGGCTTCAACTTCTTCTGGGGCCAGACCGCGGCGGTGATCGTCGCCATGACCTTCAACTTCATGCTCAACAACGAGCTGACCTATGCCAACAAGAAGCTCAGGGGCTGGCGCTATCTCACCGGGCTGCTGACCTTCTACGCGGTCTGCTCGATCGGTGCGCTCGCCAACGTCTCGGTGGCGAGCTGGATCTATGCCTTCGACGGCTCGTTCTACCTCGCCGGCCTGCTCGGCGTGCTGATGAGCGTCGTCTTCAACTATTCGGTCACAAGGGTGTTCACATGGCGGTAGAACTCGAGATCAAGCTCCGGCGCACCGGCGGCGTCGGGCCGAACGCCAAGTGGGACTGGTCGCTGGTCGATGCGAACGGCACCGTTGTCAAGAAGGGCATGGCCTGGGGCGAGGAGGCCAAGGCCTTCGCCACGGCCAGGAAGGCGCGCGAGAAGCTCGCCAAGACTGATGTCGGTTCTTGATTTCGGTTTTCTTGCTGATCGCTAGGCCGCGCCGCGCCTGCCGTCCATCTCCGCCCAGGCCTGCCGCTTGCGGTAGATGGTCGAGGGGCTGAGTTCCAGCGCCGCCGCCGCCAGGGCGACATTGCCGCCGCAGGTCTCGATGGCGTCCTCGATGATCCGCTGCTCCTGCCGCCACATCGGCAGGATCGGCGAACGGCGCGGCAGGCCGGTGGGCGCGGGCGCCACGACCGGTGC
>JAYRZA010000004.1:0-179653 GCA_041916695.1 Devosia sp.
TCGCCGGACTGGTTGGGGGTGAAGCCCCAGCCGTAGAAGTCCGGCCCGGAGATGGCCAGGGCCGCCTCGCGACGATCGACAATGGTCTTCAGCGAAGCCGGGTCGATGCCCTTCTCCTTGAGCTTGTCGCCACGGGCATAGTAGCCGGTGGTGGTTCCGATCAGCGGGATGGCCCACCACTTGCCGTCAATCTTGGCGGTCTTGGCGGCATTGAGGCCGGGCATGATGTCGCCATACAATGCGACCGCCTGGTCGACCACATCGCTGACGTCCTCGACCAGATCCAGCAGCTTCAGCTGGGCGATGGAGACGTTGGAGGTGTAGGCGAAGTCGGGCGGATTGCCGGCCTTAACCGCCGCCGTCATCTTGCCCAAGAAGTCGCCAAACGACTCAGGATTGGTGGTCGAAATGTCGAGTGCCACGCCCTTGGAGTCGGCAAAGGCCTGCACGGTATCGCGGAACGCGGTCTGCGCGGCCTCGAAGTATTCCGTCCGATGGATGACTGTCAGCTTGCTGGCGTCACCGACCGGCAGCGGGGCGTCCGGCTTGGCGTCCTGTGCAAAAGCGGGAAACCCGCCAGTCGCCAGAAGTCCGGCACCTGCTGCGGTCCCCTTGAGGACGTCGCGTCGGCTCAGCTTCTTGATGTCCATGATAGTTCTCTCCTCCTGAGTGAAAGGCCTTGAAATGAAGTCCCCCAGAGCGGCTCTTGGCGGCCGCCTAGTCGAAAGTCGCAAGCCCTACCATTGACTAGATTTTCCTTCCCTGCAACACGTACTTCAGCACTTTGGTGATGCGTGAACAGGTCGCTAAATGCGACGGCATTGGTAGAGATTTCTCTTCCGTGCACGCAACCGGCACGAATCCGACCGCACGGCGAGCCGCCCGAGTGGGGAAGCGACAAGTCGCGCGCCCGCAGGCGAGTGTGTCGCTGGCAATCATCGCTCCGCCTGACGTCCGGCGCCGCCTTCTTGCGAGGGGGGTGGACCCGTATCGGCTCCAACGAAATTCGCGTCAAAGCCAATAGCCTCTATTGATATCGTCTATATTCACAGGGCTGCCCGCCGCTGAGAGTGTGATCGCCGGCACATCACGAGAGTGCAGGCGAGGTCGCGGACATGCAAAATGCGGCGCAGTCGATAGGCGCGCCAATCGGTCGGGCGCGCAAGCGGGTCTGGGAGCGTCGCGCCCTGATCACCGCAAGCATTGCGATCAGCGTGACGGCCCTTGCCTTGTCCATGACTGCGAGCGCAACAGTGCTGCTGCCCGTCACCGCCGTGCTGGCCGCAGGCGTGGCTGCGGGGCTTTCCCGGTTCGGCTTGCCCTCCGACCTGAGTCTGGCCCGACGACTTGACCAGCGTCTGAGGCTCGAAGAGAAGCTGAGCACCGCGATCGAACTGGGGCGTGCCGCGCTTCCTGCCGGCACCATCGCACGACTGCAGCAGCAGGACGCCGCGAGAACCGGAGCGCGGATCGACTTTCGAGCAGCGGTACCGGTGCTGTCTCCACTGGTCATCGCGGCGATGATGCTGGCCCTGGCCAGCGGCGGCCTGGCACTCTGGTCGCCCTGGAAGGCCGCGGCGCCCGCGGAGCAGACAACGGATCCGCCTTCGACGTCCGCAAGCGGGCAGGATATCGCAGCGCTTGCCGAACTCGTCGGCCGCGATGCCGAGGCCCGCGACGATCAGTACCTCGCTGCCCTCGCCCGGGCGCTCGCCGAACTGGCCGGCACAGACCTCGACCCGGCGGAACTGGACCAGCGGTTGATGGATCTGCTCGAACAGGCCCGTCAGGCCTATGGCGACGCGCTGCCTTCGTGGTTTCCGGCATCCGCCGGAAACCTGGAAACGACACGGGGCCCGGTACCCAGCGAGGGAGAAGGCGCTGCACTGACCACTCCTGGCTCCACCGAGACCATCTCGTCGCGGGAAATGTACGCGGCCGACGAGGGTCAGAAGGAACGGGCGGCGGCGGCGGATTCGGCTGCCGCCGATGCGGCGAACCGGGCCGAGGATGCGGCGGACTCCGGCAAGCCGGGGGGACAGACCGAACCGCAACTGATGGAGGAGCAGCCGATGCAGTCCATCGGCCTGCGTCCGGCGGGGGCCGCTGCCGATTCCGGCAAGGACGGCGGCAATGCTGCAGGCCTCGGCACTCAGCCTCTCGGCGGCGACCAGGACCAAGGCGAACATGCAGCCACGAAGCGGGAGGATGTCGCGCTGGCGGCCGATGAAATGGAGGCCGGTGCCGGGCTGATGCAGCAGGTCGCGCCGCGCATCAACCTAGTAGCGGTTGACGGTCGCGTGGATGACGCAGGCCTCGAATGGGCCCGCCAACGAGCCGAAGCCGTTTCCCGCGAACCCGTGAGTGCCGACGCTGCAGCTGTGGTCGCGCGCTACTTCGAGCCGCTATCGCCTTGAGCACGCTTGGGCTCCTCTTTCCTGTGTTCCTGACCGTCGGGGGGCTCGCTCTCGTCGTCGTGCTGCTGCACATGCGTCGGCGGCGGTCGCGGACGGTCCCGAGCGTGCTGATCTGGCAGCAGATCGCGGCGTCGGCCAGTTCTGCCAGCCCCAGGCTGCAGTGGCCGAGGCCGAGCCTGCTGCTGGCGCTGCAGGTTTCCACGGTACTGCTGTTGGCGCTGGCGCTGGCACAGCCAATCCTGGGTGGTGCGCGTACGCGCGAGCATTGGATCGTCATCGTCGACCGCACCGTCAACGGGGCCGAAGCGCAACGCCGCCTCGAGTCGGGAATCGACGCCGCTCGCGACCTCCTGGCGCGGCGCGCACCCGACATCGCCCAGCTGACCGTGCTCTCGGTCGGTGCCAGCAGCGAATATGTCTTCGCGCGGCAACCTTTCGAGGGCGCCGCGACAAGGCTGGTCGGCGACGGCATGCGGCCTGTTCCCGGGGTCGCGGACTGGCGGGAAACGGCGCGGCTGACGCTGCTCGCCATGCACGAGGACCTTCCCACCCACCTCGCCATCGTCGCCGACGAAGCCCCGGCGCTCGGCTGGCAGCAGGCTCTGGGTACACTGCCGACCGAGTTGCTGCCGCTAGAGCCCGCACTGCCAGCCAACACCATCTCCGACGTGACGTTGGTCAGCGACTCTGCGGGGGACCTCGTACTGCTCGAGGGCAGTGTGACATTCGCCGCTTCCGCGCCCACGAAGCTGGCCATCAGCTTCATGCCTGCCGGAAGCAGCACGGCGCTGCCGTGGAGCAATTGGACCGTGACCCCCCGGACGGACGGTACCGCCACGCCGTTCCGCGTGCCGCTCGATCTTCCCGGACCGGGAACAGTCTCGGTGACCGAGGCGGGAGAGCCGGAAGCCGGCACCTGGACCTTCGTTGTCCGAGAGGAAGCTCCCATCCTCGAGGTTCTCTATCTCGGCGCCGGCGAGCAGCCCATGGTTCGCGCCCTGCAGGCCATCGAGGGTGTGAGAGTCTTTGCGACGGCCGAAATGCCGAAGGATACCTCCCGCTTCGGGCTTGTCGTGATCGACAAGGCAGTATTGGCAACCGCGCCCGACACCAACACGGTCTGGATCGGCGCAGCGCGACTAGCAGACGAACCCGAGGCGGTGGCGGGCGACCCCAGGTTACCAACCCGGTGGGACGACGATCACGCCCTGTCGCGCGGCATCGCGTGGTCGCAGATGGCGGAAGTCGAGCCGGTCACTCTTGCGCCGCGCAGCAACGAGGAGACGGTGCTCAGTTCCGGCACTATTCCGCTCATTTTGGCAGCTACCTCACCGGCCGGGCGGCAGGTACGCCTTGCCTTCGATCCAGCGACGGCAGCTTGGTCCGGCCAGACGGGCTTCCCGCGCTTTGTGCTCAACATCGCGGAATGGCTGGGTCCCCTCCCCGGCGGCGACCGGGTCGACGCCCCCTGCATTGCCGGCGCCGCTTGCCGCTTCGACAGCCGGCTCATCGGCGGTACGGCAAGACCGACCGACGATACCGGGGGGGCTATGGTCCTGTCCTCGAGTGGCGCCTTCGTCCCAGAGCGGCCCGGACTGTACGAGCTGGCAAGAGGGACGTTTCGGCAACTCGTCGCCGTGAACCCGCCTGCGCTGTCGGCCACTGCTCCGCTGGCCGCTGCCTCGGAGGTCGACGGTTCCGCCCACGCAATCTGGCCGTGGCTGGCGGGCATCGCAGGGCTGCTCCTGGTGGTTGAGGCGGGCCTAGCCGGTCGCGGGCCCGAGCGCTTCCTCCACCGAACGGGACTCAGCGGCGCCAATCCGCTGGCGCAGCGGCGGCGCGCGATGCTGGGATTGCGGATCGCGACCGTTCTGCTCGTCGCCGCAGCAGTCGCCGACCTGCCGATCTGGGCGCCGTTTGGGCAAGAGCAGCTGATTTTGGTCTCAGCGACGGGTCAGCCCGCGGCGTCGGATGTGGCAAGGGCTGCGGCGGCATCGGGGGTGCCGACGCTGATGGCAGCAGAGTCGCCGAACCAACCCGTCGATGCATCGTTGGCCGATCTGCTGCATCTTGCCGAGGCATTGGCCGACCGGCACACGGGTGGCCAAATCGTGCTGGCCGATGCGCCCGCCGCCAATCAGGCGCAGGTTGCGGCGGCGGCGGAGGCGCTGGTCGGGCGTGACCTGCGGGTCAGCCTCGCGACCGGACCCGCAACGGACGACATCGCAGTGGTTCGGCTTTCCACTCCCGACCCGGTGTTTGCGGGCGACAGCTTCGCGCTCTCGGCCTACGTGGTTGCCGACCGTGCGGGACCTGCCGTTCTCAGCACCTTCAGGAACGGCGAGCTGGTCGCCGAGCAGCAGGTGCAACTGGAACAGGGAACAAGTCGCGTCGAAACGCTCGTCACCGATCTGGGCGAGTCGTCGCAGCTTTTCGAGACGGCGATCGCCCGTCCCGGTCTGCCACCGTCCGACAACGACCGGGACGGATTGTGGGTGTCGCCGCGGCCCGTTGGCCCGATTGCGGTGATTGCCCGCGATGCTTTCCAGGGGGCGTTCTTTGCCCGGATGCTGCGCTCACAGGGCCTCGACGTGGTCTCGATGGTGCCGGACCGGGCGCCGTTCACGCTCGACGGCTGGCTCCGTTTCGATGGCATCGTGCTGCTAGATGTGCCGGCCATTGCGCTCAATACCGCACAGCACCGGCAGATCGAAGCGGCGGTGACCGAACATGGGCGAGCCCTGCTGCTCACGGGCGGCCCCAACAGCTTCGGACCGGGCGGCTACCTGCAGACGGCCCTCGAACGCCTGTCGCCACTTTCAAGCAACATCCCGCGCGAAACCCCGAGGGTGGCGATGGTGTTCGTCCTCGACCGCTCCGGCAGCATGCAGCAGCCAGTGGGCCGGCTGACCCGGCTCGACATCGCCAAGCAGGCCGCAGATGCGGCAATCGGCCTGCTCAATCCGCAGAGCGAGGTGGCGATCGTCGTCTTTGACGAGACGCAGCAGGCGGTGCTGCCGCTGCAGGAGATCGGCGACGGTGCGGCCGTCAATGCGGCGATCGGACGAATCGACGCTGGCGGAGGGACCTCCATCTATCCAGGCCTGATCGAGGCCGCCGCACAACTCGAGGCCGCCCAGTCTCAGGTCAAGCATGTCATCGTCATGACCGATGGCCTGAGCCAGCCCGGGGATTTCCCCGGCGCCATCGACCGTCTGCGCCAGCTGGGTGCCACTGTCTCCTCGGTGGCGATCGGCGAAGGCGCCGGCGCGAGCCTGGTCGAAACCATTGCGACCCTCGGTGAGGGCACCTTCCACGCGACCCAGGACTTTGAGGCGTTGCCCTCGATCCTCTCGCAGGAGGCCCTGCTGCTGTCCGAGGATGCCGTCGAGCTCGGCTCCTCGCGCCCGCAATGGGTCGACCGTTCCGCGACCTACCTGCGGCACCTGCCGGCGACCATGCCGGAGGTCGACGGCTTCGTTCTGACGACCGCAAAGCCTTCGGCGAGCGTCCTGCTCGCGACACCGGACAAGTCGGGGGAACCGATGCCGCTGATGGCCACTTGGCGGCACGGCAACGGACAGGTCACCGCCCTCGCCACCCAGACGATCGGGGAGTGGACCAGTAATTGGCAGGAAATCGAGAACTACCCGGCGGCATGGACGCAACTGATCCGCCAGTTCCTGCCGCCGACAGAAGAGGACGGTCTGCGGATCGCGGCGACGCGCCTCGGCGACTCGGTCGAAATCCGGGTGCATCTCGATGATCGTGCCGACGCGGCGGCGGCACCGCCAACACTTGCCGTGCGTATCGCCGAGGACGGCGAGCCGATCGCCCTGGCGTTGTCGCCGGGGACCGCTCCAGGGGAGTTCCGGGCCCGTTATACGGGCCCGGTTCCCGGCGACTACCGCTTCGAGGCGAGCGCCGACGGGAGCACGGCGTCCGCGGCGATCCACCTTGCCTATCCGCAGGCGCGCGACCCGGCACGAAGCCGCAGCGCGCATGACTACCTGGTTTCGCGGACCGGCGGCGAGGTGCTCACCGAAGGTGCTCCGCTACCCCGCCTGTCTGGGGGGCTCTGGATCGAGTTGGCGGGCTGGCCGGCCTACCTGCTGTCGGCGGTCGCTCTCTTCATGGCCGAACTGTCACTCCGCTATTCCGGCCTCGTACAGCGCCTGCTGGCGCCGCGTGAACGGGCATCGGCGGCTGCGACCCGACCCGCCCGGTCGGCCGCCAGAACGGCCGTTCCTCAGACCCTCGAACACTCCCCGTGAAGAAGGACCGAAAATGTCGTCGACGATGAACGTGGCAGCGACGGCGGAGGCCGACGCCGATGAAGCGACGCTGGAGCGCCTGCTGCGGGCGCTGCGAGCCACGCGCGATACGATCGCGGAGGTGCTGCTCGGCCAGGACAAGGTGGTCGAACAGCTGCTGGTGGCGCTGATCGCCGGCGGGCATGTGCTGCTCGAGGGTCCACCCGGGGTGGGCAAGACGCTGCTGGTCAAGACGCTCGGCCAGGCCACCGGGCTAGGCTTTGCCCGCGTCCAGTTCACTCCGGACCTAATGCCGGCGGACATCACGGGGTCGATGGTGCTCGTTCCCGGCGAGGACGGACGCAGCCGCCTCGAGTTTCAGAGGGGCCCGGTGTTCACGCAACTGCTCCTGGCCGACGAGATCAACCGTTCAACGCCGCGAACGCAGTCGGCATTGCTCGAGGCGATGCAGGAGCGCACCATCAGCGCCGCCGGCCGCTCCATGCCGTTGCCGCAGCCGTTCTTCGTGCTCGCGACGCAGAACCCGATCGAGATGGAGGGCACATACAGCCTGCCGGAAGCGCAGATCGACCGTTTCCTGTTCCGCATCGACATTGCCTACCCGTCGGAGGAAACGCTCGAGAAGATCCTCTCGGCCACGACGGGTTCCGCTCAGTCTGAGGTGGTGCAAGCCCTCCGTCCTGACGACATCGTCGAGTTGCAGCGCATCGTGCGCAGTGTGCCGGTTGCCGAGCACGTCAGACGGTCGGTGGCGCGCCTCGGCCTCGCCACCCAGCCGGGGTCCGATATCGCCTCGACATCGGTCAGGCGGTTCCTGCGGTTCGGCCTGAGCCCGCGCGGGGCGCAGGCGATCATCATGTCGGCCAAGGCCAACGCCCTGTTCGCCGGCCGGTTCAATGTCGCCTTCGAGGACCTACGCGCCGTGCTATTGCCCGCCACGCGGCATCGCGTCCACCTCAACTACGAGGGGGTGGCCGAGGGCGTCTCGCTTGAGGCGCTAATCCTCGAGACGTTCGAGCAGTGCGTGAGGAAGGTGTCTTGACCGAGCCCTCCTCACCCTCGCCCATGCTTCTGGAGCGGCTGGCGACGTCACGCTTCCTGACTGGTCATGCGCGTCCATCCGTCGGTACGGGTGAACGCCGCAGCGCCGACAAGGGCGCCGGCATGGAGTTCGCTGACCACCGCCCGTACCTGAGTGGAGATGACGTCCGCCACATAGATGCGCGAGTGCTGGCTCGGCTCGGCCAACCCTATGTCCGGCAGTACTCGGTTGACCGGCAACTGCCGATCCTCGTCGTACTCGATGCGACGCGGTCGATGGCGCATGGCGAGCCGGACAAGCTGGCGTACGCACTGACGCTGGCGCGCACGCTCGGCTTTGTCGGCCTTGCCGGCGGCGACGTCGTGCAGGGCTGCGTATTCGCGGGTGGGCGGCTGCACCTCTCGCCCCGCGTGCACGGCACGTCGCGGGCGCCATACTTGTTTGACTGGTTCGAGCAGTTCGGGCCCGAGGGGCACAGCTCATTCGCCGAAGGGCTGCGCAAGGCGCTGTCGTCGGCGCGGCGGCGCAGCCTCGTCGTCGTGATCAGCGACTTCCTGTTCGAGGGCATCGATGAGCTGATGCGCCACGCCGGCGGTGCGAGGGACCTCGAAATCCTAGCGGTGCACGTCGCCTCTCCAGACGAGCTGAACCCTGCCCTGCTCGGGTCCGGCCCGGTCTACCTGGTGGATGCGGAGACGGGGGCCGAGGTCGAAGTCACACTCGATGACGCCGTTTGCGGAACCTACCGCGAAACCTTCGCGCGCTGGCAGGACGCCGTCCGCAGCGCCGTGCGTCGGCGTTTCGGCCGCTACCACTGCTTCAGCACCACAACCGGCCTGGAGCAGGTGTTTCTTCACGAGTTTCGGCGAACCGGAGTCATCACATGACCATCGATCCCGACCCCTACGTCATCAAGGTCCAGGGCCTGAGCAAGCAGTATGGACGCAAACTAGCGCTCGACGGCGTGACGCTGAGAATTCCCGAGAACAGCCTGTTCGCGCTGCTCGGACCTAATGGCGCGGGCAAGACCACCCTGCTCAACATCCTGTGCACCCTGCTGCCGCCCGACTCCGGAACAGCGACCGTCGCGGGCTTTGACGTTGTGAAGGTCCCGCTGCGGGCCCGAAGCCAGATCGGCGTTGTGTTCCAGGAGCCGAGCCTCGACGACCGGCTTTCAGCGGCCGAGAATCTCGAGTTTCACGGACTCGTATACGGGATGCCGCCGTCGGCGGTCCGGCGGGGCATTTCCGAACTGCTGGAACTCGTCGAACTGACGGACTGGCGGCATGCGATCGTCCGCACATTCTCTGCTGGCATGAAACGTCGCCTCGAGATCGCCCGGGCCTTGCTGCACAACCCGCGCATCCTGTTTCTGGACGAGCCGACGGTCGGACTCGATGCGCAGACCCGCCAGCGCATGTGGACCTATCTCGACCAGTTGCGTCGCAAGCGCGAACTCACGGTCGTGGTGACGACCCACTACATCGAGGAGGTCGAGGAATGCGACACGGTCTGCATCATCGATCATGGGAAGGTTCTGGCGAGCGGCACGCCCGACAAGCTCAAGCAGCAATTCGGAAGCGAACTCGTCAAGGTGGTGCCGCGCGATCCCGAGGCCGCGGCCGACCTCCTTGCCGCCTATCCTGACGCGGCCGAGCGCGACGCGAACGTGCTCGTCATCCCCGTGGCCGGAACGGATTTCTCCGATCAGTTGATGGCGCGTTTCGGCCAGCGCATCCGGCAGGTGTCCTTCATCACCCCCAGCCTCGAGAGTGTGTTCATCTCATTGACCGGACAGGACTTGCGCGACAAGGCCAGCAACGACCGCCGACGCACCCTGTCGTTTGCGAAGTCCGGAGGCGAACACACCAGATGAACCTGCTGGGAGTCATGCGCGGGATCTACGCAATCTGGCTGCGGGAGGTGAAACGCGCCCTGCGTGATCGTGGTCAGTTGATCGGCGGGCTGAGCCGTCCGCTGCTTTGGGTGCTGGTGATGGGCATCGGACTCAACCCCTATTTCCGGGGCGAGGTCTTCGCCGAAGTCCGCTTCGTCGTGCCCTATACTTACCTGCAGTTCATCTTTCCGGCCATCGTGATGCTCAACATCCTCTACACGTCCGTGCAGACGGCCGTGTCGGTGATCTGGGACCGTCAGTTCGGCTTTCTGCGCGAGGTCCTGGTGTCGCCAATGCCGCGCAGCGCGGTGCTCCTCGGAAAGGTCCTCGGCGGCGCCACCATCGCCATGCTGCACGGCTCGCTGGTCCTTGTGCTGGCCAGATTCGTCGGAGTTGCCTTCTCTCCCACCGATCTGCTGATCGGGACGATCCAGATGTTCGTCCTCGCCTTCGGCCTCACCTCGTTCGGCATCATCATTGCCAACCGGATTCGGAGCTTCGAGGGCTTTGGGGTGTTTTCCAATGCGGTCATCCTGCCGCTCTACTTCACCTCGAGTTCCATCTTCCCGCTCGACCCGGCCCTGACTAGGGCGCAGACGGTGGTGGTCTATCCAGAGTGGCTGGTGACGGTCATCGAGATCAACCCGCTCACCTATGCGGTAGACGCCCTGCGGGGCAGCTTCATTGCGTTCCATCAGTTCGAGTCATGGATGGGCAATGCGGTGATCGCGGGCATGGCCGTCACGTTCTTCGTGGTGGCACTGTGGGACTTCAGGAAGGCGTGAATGGCTCGGCGAGGCGACACCGACCGGCCCGGAGCCGCAACGCCCAGGCCACCCCGGGCATGGGGTGATCTCGGGGTCATCGCGTTGATGCTGACAATCCTGGCGTCGGTTTACCTGCTCGAGGTCGACACCTCGCTGAGCGAAGTCCGGCGGATCGGTCGGCTCACGGCGTGCATGCCGCCCGAGTACGCGCCGCTGGTGACGGGAGAGGCGCAGGCACCCGGCTTCGATGTCGAGTTACTGGGTGAAATCGCCAACAGGATCGGAGTCGGACTGACGATCCAGTCCAACGCCGCCATGGTCCGAGACTTCAACCCGCGCAGTTGGCGCATCACGCGGGCACAGTGCCAGATCCTGGCTGGAGGTGTCGTCAGCTCGCAGATCACCCGCTCCTTCCTCGACACGACCGCACCGTATCTCGAAACGGGGTGGGCCCTGGTCAGTCCCGCACCAATCGTCGACCTCGCCGGGAAGGCCATCGCTTTTCTTGCCGGCCCCGCCGGCCTCGATCGGATCGCGCTCAGCCGGTTCCTGCGTGCCGCCGGTGCCACGGTGACGCTAGTCAAGACGCGCGACGAGATGATCGAGGGTCTCGCGGCGGGACGTTTCGACGCGGGCGCCAGCGAGGCACTGATGCTGAGCCAAATCGCTGGCGAGGCGGGCTGGTCCCTTCGTGCTCTCGACACCGGGGCTGGCGACAACCCGGTGAGCCTCGGGCTCTGGAAGGGCGACCTGACGCTCAAGAACGCGGTGTCGGCGATTCTCGCCGAGTTGCGACGCAACGGGTACATGACCGCCTTGGCCGAGCGCTATGGCGTCACGGTCAGGACGGAATGACGCCGGCGGACAGGATCGGCGGGACGGCCCCGATGGCGGGAGGACGACATTGTGCAGCCACCCGCTTCAGAGCCTCGATCAACGCCAATATAGCGGGATCCTGCCGGTGCTCCTCGAGAAAAACGGCCACCAGTGGTCGCTCGGCGGCGAGTTCGGTTGCGAGGAGGCGAATGCCACTCCACCGGTTTCCGTCCGAGCCACACGACAGTGCGGGGGCGAGACATATCCCCATGCCCGCACTGACCAGCGCCACGGCTGCCTCGAAGCTCCGGCACTCCGCGACGACCCGCTCGCCCAGCGAGCGTGAGCGATACCAGTTCTCCATGCGGGTATCGCTGCGAGAACCGAACACAAAGCGTATCGATCGTGACAAAATCTGCCGCTGTTCCGGTGCGAGGTCGCTCACCGTGGCAACATCGGTCAGTTCCACAGACTGCGGGACAACGAGGACATACGGGTCGTTCATGAGCGGCACCTGCAGCAGGCCGGCCCCAGAGCCCTCGAGGGCCGTCGCTGCGACAAGACCGACGGCGACGCGCCGGGCGTCGAGCATTTCGACCACGTCGACCGGCGAGGCCTCATGAATGTCGAATGCGAGTTCCGGCATCATGGACTGCATCTGGCTCAGGGCAGGCGGCAGCAGCAGCCGCACCATCGAGCCGATACCGGCAATCCGCAGCGTGCGTGTCCATCCCGGGCCGCCTGCGAGCCCCTCCTCGAGGCGCTGCATTTCGCGCAGCACCCGAAGCGCGTGCTGGACCAGAGTCATCCCCTCGGCGGTGGGCAGCATGCGACCCATGCGTCGATCGAACAGACGTACGCCGACCACGCTCTCAAGCTTGGCGAGGTGCTGCGAAATGGTCGGCTGCGACAGGTTGAGGAGCTTGGCCGCGTTGCTGACCGTCTTGGCGTGCCAGACGGCCCAGAGCACCCGCAGTTGCTGCAGAGTGATTTCGGAATAGGCCGCGGGGTTTCGCGTCGGTCCCTCGCCGGCCGGGCCAGGCTGCGTTTCGTCCATTGCGGTCACGCCCGTGTGGTCTTCACGGACGGATCAGTAGCACAGCGAAGGCGGCAGGACAGGCGTGCTCTGCTGGTCTGCGGCCAAACCGAGGAATTGGCTCGACTTATGCCAGCAAGCGCGGCAGATACGGTGCGCCAAGCGCAAATGCGATGGTAAGGCCGAGCCGAGACCAGATCAGCACGGCGTGCAACCGTGTCTGCAGTGCCGGGACGAGAAACAGCAGGACGTGCCCGCCGGCCAATGGCGGGATGGGCAGCAGGTTCGCGACGGCATACCAGCTGGCCACGTCGAGCACGTAGCCGAAGAGGTTCCCCAGTTGCAGCGCCGTACCAGGTGCCAGCCAATCGGTGATGGGAAGTCGCGCAAGTTGCAGCAGGGACGCCGCGAAGGGGAGAACGGCAGCCGCGCCGACGACCACGATCAGCACGCCGGCGAGACCGAAGCGCAGACGGCGGTAATCGATCGGCATCCAGACGACCCAGCCGCAGCGCGACAGCAGGCCCGCGAGGAGACCCAGGACATCGAGGTGGGCGAACGGACTGAGAGTCATGCGGCCATCCTGACGCGGTCCGGGATCGCCCAGAAGAAGCGAGAGGGCGGCCATGGCGTAGCCGTGCAGGGCGACCACCAGCAGCATTGCCACCAGTCGGAACAGCAGTTGCGTCACGCTGAGGTCGAACATTCCGGCACCGATCTCCCGGTTGTTCAGATGCTGCCTGGCGGCTTCAGCAGGTGCTGCGCCATTAGCGACTGGATGGTGCCATCCGCCTGAAGCTCGGCGATGGCATCGCCGAGCAACTGGTTGAGATAGGTGTTCTCCGCGCGGGTGCCGATGCCAGTCAGGAGTGGCCGCACCGGGAAGGGCAGGTCGGGCAGGACGCGCAGCCCAAACAGGGACGGATCACCGGCGGTTGCGACATAGAGCGCCGGCTCCCACACCAAGGCCAGATCGACCTGCCCTCCCAGCGCCGCCTCGATCAGGTCCCGATTCGTACGGTACGAACTGCGTGTCCACTTCGCGTCGGGATGAGCGGCGACGTAGTTGATGAGCGCATTGTCGGCAAGGCTGAGACCGCGGGTCGCGACGACTCCGTCCTTGCCGATATCGGCGAGACCGGCCAGGTCGGGATCGATGGTCACGGCAACCGTCGGCGTCTCCATGTAGGGCCTAGTCACGAGCACGAAGGCCGGATTGCTGGGAGACAGCGAGAAGCCCATGATGGCATCGCAGTCCTGCGCCAGCGCGACGTAGATTTGCGCCACCTGCAGGGGCAGTCGATGGTCCAGCGGCGGCTGTGGCAAAACGCTGGCCTCGAGCGCGAACAGCTTGCCCTCGATGAGCAGGACATCCGCAATGGCTCGGGCCAAATCCTGCTCGAACCCCGCCATCATGCCCTCGGGATTGTAGCAGAACGTGATTGCGTTGCCCCCCTGGCGCAATTCCTGGGTGAACAGGTCGCGCGGAACATCCAGTTGCTGCACCTGGGCTTTCGCGGGCATTGTCGCGGTTAGCAGGCCACTCAGGCCCGCAAGCAGAACAAGGCGACGAAGGTGCATCTGGCTTCTCCCGGAACAGGCTCAGGCCCGGCAGCAGTGCCGGGCCTGAGATTAGCGCGAAGTCGAGCGGCTCAGTTGGCCGAAGGCAGGGCGAACACGTAGATCGCGTTGCTGCCCGACGGGGCGTCGACCGGTACCGAGGTCACGGCTGCCCACTGGTCCCCGACGATGAACGGTCCGCCCGCGGTGACGGCGACATACTGCCGGCCGTCCACTTCGTAAGTGATCGGGTGACCAGTCACCTGCGAAGCGAGGCGGGTCTTCCAGACAACCTCACCCGTCGACTGATCGATCGCATGGAAGTCACGACCACCGCCCTCGCCGATGAAGAGCAGGTTGCCGGCAGTGGTTGTCGACGGCGCGTAGAGCGTCTCAGGCTGCTCGTAGGACCACAGGGTCTTGCCCGTCGCTACGTCGATGGCGTCGATACGACCGATATTGGTCTCGCCTTCCGGCAGATGGTACGCCAGATCGACGTTGTAGACGTCGAGACCCGTCGGCTCCTGGTCGCGCGCTGTCACATCGGCACACATGTTGTTCATCGGAACGAACATCACGTTGGACTTCGGATTGTACGAGGTCGGGGGCCAGTCGCGACCACCCAGGTAGGTCGGGCACATCGGGCTCGGGACCCCGATCTCGTCGAGGATGCGCTCCTCGTTGATCGAGACTACGCCGCTGTCATCGACCGAGGCGATGAGGTCCTGCTTTGCCGTTTCGCGGGCATAGATGAACTCTCCCGTCGCCGCGTCGAACTGCCAGAAGATGCCGGTCTTGCACGGCACGCCGGTCAGCACGCGGCGGTTCTCGCCGGAGGCGTTCGGGTTGATGGCCAGCTTGCCCTCCATGTCGGCGGAGGGTGTGATGTTCGTGTTGGTCACGATCATCTCGAAGGTGCATTCCTGGTCCCAGTTGTCGCGCGGCAGCACCTGGTGCTTCCAGACGATCTCACCGGTCTTGGGCTTGACTGCCCAGCGCGTATTGGTGCCTGCGAGAGTTCCGCCGACTGTGTTGCGCTGCACTTCCGAAGCCGGGCCGGCGCCGGAGGATCCGTAGTAGACGATGTCCAGCACCGGGTCGTAGGTCAGCTGCCCCCAGACGCCGGTCATCCAGCGCTGGTCGAAGGAGGAAGCACCCCACGTCTCGTCGCCTTCCTGGCCCGGACGCGGGATCAGTTCGTTGCGCCAGAGTTCCTCGCCAGTGTTGGCGTCGTGGCCGGTGACGTAGCAGGCAAACTCGGAGAACTGGCAGCTCGCGCCGGTGACCACCACGCCGTCCGCGATGACCGGGCCGGTTGCCGACATGATCAGGTCGGTGCCGCCGCCGCGATCGGTCTCCCAGGCCAGTTGCCCGGTCTTGGCGTCGAGCGCGACGATGAAGTTGTCCCAACTCGAGAAGATGACCTTGTCCTCGAACAACGCAATGCCGCGCTTGCGCTCGCCGAGCGCCTGCAGGGTGGACCGATCGGGCAGCTCGCGCCGGTATTCCCAGATCAGGTCGCCGGTCGCCGCATTGACGGCCTGGATCACGTCGCCCGGATTTGGAATGAACAGCACACCGTTGAGTTCGAGCGCATTGGACTGCACGACGCCCGGATCGAGCGCGCGGGCCCATACCAGCTGCAGCCCTTTGACATTTTCGACGTTGATCTGGTCGAGTTCGCTGTAGCGCCAGTTCAGCGTGTTGTGGCCGTAGCTGACCCAATCGCCCGCGGGCGGATTGGCCAGCATCTCCTTGGTCACCGAAGGCAAGTTGTCAATGACGGATTGTGCCAGCACCGGCCCTATGGCGCTGCTCAGCAAGACGGAGCTCATGAACAGAGCTGCGGTTAGTCTCATGTTACCCTCCCTGGGCCGCGCAGGCTTTCGCCCCCGTCGACCGATCTAGACAAAGTCCCGGCAAAACCGGCCGGAACGCCCCGTTTTGGCGGCGCGTGGCCACCCCATCGCGTCAGCCCTTGGGCTTGCGCACGATTGTGATGTTGGCGAGTTGGTCTTCGTTGGTGGTCAACGGCACGTCACCGGGATCGGCGCCATGCATGTCGAGGATGTGGGCGACGATATCGACGTAGTCCTGCGCGCTGCCTGCCTGGCCCTTGGCGCCAGGCGGCATGTTCATGTGCGCGAAGTTCCACAGATCGAGCAGGGTTGCGTCGGCCCACTTGGTATTGAGAGCGGCACCCGTGACTGGCGGCGTGCCGGGGCCACCTCGACCGGTCGGGCCGTGGCAGGTCTGGCATTTCTTGGTGTAGATCGACTTGCCGTGATCGGCCTGGGGCTGGGTGAAGACGTTGTTCCAGATGGTCAGTGGCCCGCCGGCGATCTGGCCGGCGACCTTGGCACCCACGTCGCCCGTCTCGGCTGCGGCACCCTGCTCCGGCGACGAGACTGCGTCTGCCGCGGGTTCCTTCTTGGGTAGATCGTGCTGGGCCAGGCCCGGCACGGCAAGCGTCGCGAGCACTGCCGCACCTAGCAGAGCAGCTCTGGTAATTCGCACGATGAAACTCTCCTCAGTATCGGCCCTTCGGGCTTCCGCAAGAACTCGAGCCGAGAGCGACGTACGCGGATGCGGAACGCCTCTCCTGCCGGACACCGACCCCTTCTCGGGGCGCGTCGCCTAACTGCCGGAACCATGCCAAAGCCAACGCGGGGAGGCGATATAGTCGATGCAAATACCTACTATTGAGATCGACGTATCCGCGTCCAAAGCCAAGGAGAGAGGTAAACCACGAGGAGACGCGACCGACGCAGAGCCAGGTCCTGCCGCGTCCTGCACAAGGCGGAGACGCGACGCGAGACCGCTCGGCGGTCAATTTCAAAAAGGGGGCCTCGAGCGGTTCGCCAAGCACGAAGCCCCGAGGTCAGCGGCGCAATGGCGGTACCCGCAGCAAGCGGGCAGGAGCGTCGGCGGGCGAGATCCGCTGGCTGCAGACAGCCGCTGAACCGGCAGGACGTTGCGACTGGATCGTGCGCCTGCCGAGTTCGGGCAGCGCGGAGGCCAGCCTGGCGATCCCGCGGACAGCGCGTTGGGAACCGGGTTCGTACCGAGTTGGCCGAAGTTGTGACGGCCGATAGGCCACACCGCCAGGCGCGCAAGCACCAATGCGACAGAACTGGTCTAGTTTGGTGGCGAGGCTGGTTCCGCCGGTTCCGGGAACCGGGCCTCGCACTTCTTGCGTGGGTCGAGATAGCTCGAACCCAGTGCCGAGGCGAGGAAGACGATGGCGCCGGGCTCGACCGGCCGATCGATGGTGTGGGTGCCTGCCATCTTGGCGAAGCGAACCGACCACGCGATCGTCGTGCCCGTCGGCCACGTGTCGCTTCCGGCGTTCTTGAGCAGCACCTCATAGCCGGAGACGCTGCAGGTCACTGCCATGGCATTGAGAGCGGGGGGCGCGGCCTCCGCCTGCTGCGCAACCACGTTGAGGCACAGGCCGACCCAGCCGGCCGCGGCAAACCCGCCACCGCAAATGGCGCGCCGCGTCCCGCTCCAATCGGCGGCGTTCACGGTGCCTGCCTTATGATGATCCGCCCCAGTTCCCGGATGTCACCTGAAAGGGGGGTGTCGCCGGCAGGGACACCGGTGGTCGAAAGCATATGGGCAACGATGGCCAGGTAGTCCTCCTCCGGCAGGAATCCGGGGTTGCTCTGCGGCATGGTCCAGCGCGTGTAGGAGTAGAGCATGCCCAGTGAGCGTCCGTCCCAAACCCGCAGGAACTTGGCCCGAGAGAGGGGTGGCGCAGGGCGCATGTCCTGATCGTCCGGCACGCCATTGAGCTTGCCACCGTGGCACAGACCGCACGGGCTGCCATATACGGCCTTGCCTCGATCGGCCTGCTCCTGGGTGTAGATGCCATCCCAGATACTGAGCAGTTCGAGGGGAGGATCGAGATCGGCCCGGACGGCCGCGACCTCCTCTGCGGTGACGCCGCCGAAGCTGT
Source organism: Devosia sp. (assembly GCA_041916695.1). Lineage (GTDB taxonomy): Bacteria > Pseudomonadota > Alphaproteobacteria > Rhizobiales > Devosiaceae > Devosia_A. The sequence goes on from JAYRZA010000004.1 coordinate 17,771, forward strand.
TGCCCCAGGAATTGCGGACGTAACTCGCCAAAGCCGCCAGGGCCGCGTCATCGAGCGCCGGGAACGGGGGCATCACCGCCCCTCCCTGGTGCGCGTTGGAGACAAGCGGGAAGATGTCTGCGAGGTTCTCGTTGCCGGCCAGGGCCGGGAAGACATCCCTCGTGCCTTTGCCGTCCTTCTTGTGGCATAATTGGCAGTTCGTATCATAAAGCGTCCGGCCCTGCTCGTAGGTCACCGGATCGATCGCCTCCTGGGCGGTAGCCCCAAGGGCAGGCAGCACTGCCAGTGCAAGTACGACGAGTAGTTTTCGCAAGGTCGTTTCCTCAGGTCTCAAGAATGGGCTGATCAGGCCCAGGCATCTGCTTCGCTGAACTCCCGATCGACATGCAGAGCTGCCCGGATCTCGACATCTGCGGTCACCTCCCCCTCGAGCTTGTAGGGGAAGTACTGCTTGCCGGAAACGAACAGCGTATACTTACCGGCCGGCACACGGAGCACTGCCGTGCCGTCCCTGCCGGTGACACCCCGATGCGGGTGGGCAACCACCTTTGCGCCGGCGACCGGGTCGCCGGAAACCGCGTCCACAGCGGTGACGCGGAGACTGTGCTCCGCAACGGGCGTGGTGTGAACGACCAAGACCTGGCTGCGCTCTGCGTGCGCCACAGGCCGCTGCGGATCGGTGGCGAGGATTGTCCAGGTCTGGGGACCCGTCTGCCCGGGGGCCCTCAGCTGAATCGTAGCATGGTGCAGACCCTCGGTCCCCGGCCAGGGGAGGTTCCCCACCGCGCCAGACGCGACCTGCCGGCCCGAGCCATCGAGCACCAGGTACGGCCACCCAGCCGTCGAACACCCGCAAGGACACTTGATGCCGAGAGTCACCTCAAACCGCCCCCCCGCCTCAATCGCACCGGGCGCACCCCAGGCGGACAGGCTGATGCGGTGGGGATCGACCAAAAAGGAGAACAAGACCGGCAACTCGGCCTTACTTGGCTCGCCTTCGCCCTCGACGAGCCAAGCGGCCCACCGATGCTCCCCCGGGAGAGTTGGCGCGTCCGCTACCATTGGCTGGGACTGAACCTTGCCGTCGACCTCGATGAGTTCGGTTAGCCCGACCTCGCCCCCGTCTTCGTCCACAAAGCGGATCTCGTCGCCCAGATAGTCTCGCGCCGACTCGTCAGTCTCGAGCAACGTCAACTCAACCTCCAGGCCCCCTTCAACTGACTGGGGAGTAACGACTACCCGGAACGGCAAAGCCGTCTGCGCGATCTCTCCCGAAACCTGTGTCATCTAATCACACTCATCATCCATCACCCGGTTGGGTCCGGCACGTTGGCGCCAGACCCCGACTTGCGTGGAGGATCGATCAGCCGATCTCGCGGGCGGCATGCGTGCCGGCGATGAAGCCCTGCACATGCCCCTTCCCGAGACCATGCTTGTTGAATCCGCCCACCGCCTCACCGCCGGCATAGAGGCCGGGGATCGGCTGACCCTGCATGTCGATGACCTGCTGCCGGCCATTGCAGCGCAGCCCGCCATACGAGTCGTGCCAGATCACCATGATGGACAGTGCATAGAACGGAGGCTTGGCGATCGCGTACATGGGCGCGTCCTTCTCGCGTTCGAACTCCGGGTCGGCACCGGCAGCGACGTAGCCGTTCCACGTCTCCACGGTCTTGGCGAGGTGGCCGAGCGGCACCCTCTGGAACGGGTGCCCCGCATAGATCTGTCGCGCCAAGTCGTCGATCGTGTCGGCCTTGAAGTAGTAGCCGTTGTCCTCGCTGACATAGGGGAAGCGCACCTCCCAGCCGGTCCGGGCGATGGCGTCCTCGTCGAAGATCGCCCAGAGCGGACCGGAGAAGTAGTCCGGGGCCCGTGATCCCTCGTTGATCGCGAGGGCCGCGTCGAGCCCGTGATCGTAGGTGTAGCTCTGGCGAATCCACTCCGCGGAGCAGTTTCGCCAGTCGAGCGGCTTGTGGTCGAGGCCCTGACCAGGCGCTGCCCCATCACCCGGGTAGCGGTTGCCACCGGGACGCTTGGGCAGGCGAACCTCGTTGAAGAAGCGCTTGCCCACCTGGTTGACGGCGATGAACTCCTCGAAACCCGCGTTGCCCACACCCAGGCCGGTCGAACCGCGGAACACAAAGGTCGGGTGTCCCGGCATCATGTCCGTGTACGCATCGCGGGTGCCGAGGCGCGTCGCAATGTGATAGGTCGTGGGGTAGGAGAGGTTCTGCTGCATGCCGGCCATGTTCGCCCCGATCCGGAGGCCAGCGATCAGGGCACTCGCGTCCTGCCCGCCCGGGCCCTGCAGCGCCATACCGCTGGTCGGGAAGGCCGGCTCGCGCATCGCGGGGTAGAACATGCTGCGGACCTGCGGATTGCCGGCATGCCCGCCGCTGGCGAGGATGACGGCCTTGCGGGCGCGGATGGTGATGCTTTCGCGGCGTTCATCGACGTTGCCGTTTTGCCAGAAGCTCTCCAGTCGCTGACCGCTCTTGGGATGCATGCGCGGCGAATAGGTCGCCTTGATGCCGAGCACACGGCCCGAAAACTGCTCTTCGCGGATGATCTCGGTGAAGCGGCGATTCAGCATGAACATCACGCCCTTCTCGCGGGCGGAGAACTCGAGTGGCCGCGCGAGGGCGACGCCGTTACGCAGGGCTCCGGGTCCAACGAAGCTGGCACCGTCCTCCATTTGCACCGGAGCAAACGGGCTGGTCCGCTCCGGGTCGGCGACTCCGGCATCCTCGGCCGAGATCGTGCCAGCCTTGATGTCGGTCTTGTCGCCCAGCATCAGGAAGCAGTAAGGGGCTCGCGCCCTCGACAGGCCACCACCGCCATGGGTGCCCGAAATGCGGGTGAACCGAACGTAGTTGTCCATCAGAAACTGGCGCGTCGGCGGGCAGTTCTCGGCCCAGGCCCGCATCATCTCGCGTTCGTTGTAGCGATAGGGGCTTTGCGCCTTGGCATCAACCACGGACCAGTCGGTCACGTCGGTGAAGAGCAGTTCGACATTGTCATCGAGTTCAGCGGGCTCTTCGGCCGGTGGCACGCTGATGAAGCCTTCCGGGTCGGCGGCGCCGGCCATGTCGCGCTTCTGGATGGGATCACCGCCGCCCAGCGACAGGTAGGAACCGGAGTGCAGCATGCGGCCGCCGAGATCAAAGTTCTGATCGACCACCAGCACGGTTGCACCGGCATCACGCGCGCGTATCGCAGCGGTCAAGCCTGCACAGCCGCCCCCCGCGATCACGACGTCGGCCTCATAGTCCCATTGCATTTCGTCGCCGTCGTCCGCCTTTGCGAGGCCCGGCACGCCCAGTGCAGCCGCACCCATTCCGGCGACTGCGACACCTCCCTTGAAGAACTCGCGGCGGCTGACGGACGTTGTCTCGCCCGCCTCGAAATTGTCTCCCGTGGTCTTCGACTTCCGAGCCATCTTTCCCCTCCTTCGCAACCGGCGGTAGTGCCGTTACCCTGCAGCCTGGGCATTGCATACTTTTGCGGGGAGCCAAGGACCTGTCCAAAGCAGAGTTCCTTGCACTATCCGAAGCAAAACTTGGGGCCGGCATGGTGTTGATCCACCCGCCCGGCATTGTGTAGAAGTGCGTACGGGGCGAGGTGACCTCGCCCGCAAAGCAGCAACGCCTTTTCCGGACGTGGTGTCCATGCAATCGAGATGGGGCGATCTGTCATGCATCTGACACTTAAGCAGCTCCAGTATTTCGTAGCGACCCTGAAGGCTGGAAGCATCGCAAGGGCTGCCGAGAGCCAGCACGTAACCGCGACCGCGTTGGGTCTGCAGCTCAAGGAACTTGAGGATCAGTTCGGGGTGCTGCTTCTGCAGAGGCATTCACGAGGGGTCGAGCCGACTCCGCTGGGAGTCGAACTCTACGGCCGGGCCGTCCGGATACTGGATCTGGCAAACGATGCGGCGCGCCTTCTTTCGGAAAGGGCGCCCGTGCGACAGGTTCGACTGGGCGCGCCGCCCTCCATTGCCCGACTGATCGGGGTTGAGGCGATGCTGGCAGCGAGCGAGTGCCTTGATGGGGGGGCGCTGGTGGTCAGTGAGGGCTGGACGATCGATCTCGAGCAGCGCCTCGCCGCGGGCCTCCTGGACGTCGTGGTGGGCTATGAACTCGGCGTGTCGAGCGCAGTCGTCGTGACCGACGTCCTGGACGACGTCTTCGTCTTCGCCGCCGCGCCAAATCTGGCAGGCGGAGCCACCCCGATAACCCTGGCAGAGGTCCTGAAGTCCGACCTGGTCTTTTACGGAGAGCAGAGCGTATCGTACCGCGGCGCGCGTAGCGCGGCCGCCGCCGCGGGTCTTGCACTCCAAAGTGATCGGCACGTCTTTTCGATCAACGTCTGGCGCTCCCTGCTAACCCGCGGCATGGCGACGGCCATCTCCTCGGTGGCCGCAATCGACGAAGAACGTGATCGCGGCGAAATCGCAATTCGAGAGATTGTGGGCAACCCGATTCGCAGCCGTATTGGCATTGTGGTCCGTGCCGATGATGCCGACAGCGAGTGGATCGTTGCTGTTCGTGAGCTTGTCAGGACGCTGGTGGTGGAGCGCTTTGCCCGGGTGGCGTTGCCTTCGTGGCCTTTGCCGTGACGGGCTCTATCTGACGTTCGGGGAGCCCTCGCGTGCTGCAGGACCGCGGCCTCGCGCGACCCGGAGTTCTTCGACTGAGCGGAAAGACCTCGGTGACTGCGCGGGTTGGTCCGGCCGCCAGGGACGCTTGTCACCGGCCCAGCGGCGCATTGAGCCTGCGGGCGTCATACCGAAGGTCGTATCAGCGTTGTCCTGACGCGGACCGCAATCGGGACGAAATGATCAGTGCATTCAGGGAAGTGGCGCGCCCGAAGAGATTCGAACTCCTGACCCCCAGATTCGTAGTCTGGTGCTCTATCCAGCTGAGCTACGGGCGCCGGTCGACCGGAACGGGTCCGGCGGAACGCGCAGACCCATACATTGGGTGTCCCTGCATTGCAAGCGCGGGGCACGCAGATTCCCGGCCAACCGGAACGGCCGTCAGGTCTGGCGCAGGCCAAGGGGCAGGGTCAACTCGAAACGGGTCCCGCGCCCGGTTTCGACATGACCGAGGCGACCGCCATGCGCCTCGGCGAGTTCCCGCGCAATGGCAAGCCCCAGCCCGGTGCCGCCGGCCCGGGCCGAGCCCTCGAACGCAACGAAGAGGTTCTCGCGGGCCCTTGGCGCCAAGCCGGGACCATTGTCCTGAACCCAGACCACCAGACCAACCGAGTGTTCGTCCAGCCCAGCTTCGACTTTCGCAGTCTCGGCGCCCGCGCCCTTGCTCTCCAGCGCCTCGCGCGCGTTGCGGAGGAGATTGATGAAGATCCGGGCGAACTGATCCGGATCGACGAGCACCGCCGCCTCGACCGGCACGGCGTTCACGAACCCGATCGTCGGATGACCGGCAAGGCCTGCCTCGAACGCCGCATCCTCGATCAGCCGGTGCAGGTCAACCCGGACAGGGCGTGGCGGAGCCGCGCTTTGTCGACCGTAGTCGAGCACCGACTGGGCAAACCCGATGGCGCGGTCGATCGACTGCACAAGACGCGGGGCAAGTCGTTGCACGTTTGGGTCGTCGACATTCGCCACCTGATCGGACAAGAGTTGCGCCGAGGTCAAGGTGTTGCGCAGGTCATGGTTGATCTTGGCCACTGCGAGACCGAGGTCGGCCAGGTGTCGCCGCTGGCGCAGCATCGAGAAGATGTCGGTCTCCATGGCGGCCAGTTCCTGCTCCATGACCCCGATCTCGTCGCGTCGCGTCGTCGGGGCGACGATCAACGTCGCGTTCTCGGGCGCACGGCGGAAGCCCACCATGTTGCCCGTCAGCCGCCGGATCGGGCCGATGAGGATGCGCGAAACGAAAACGTAGAGCACAGCGGATGTGATGACGGCGAGAATCAGCGACAGGACAAACAGGTTTCGCGAATAGACCAGCAGTTCGGCCTTGAGGGGCGCCTCGGGCATCAGCACCTCGATGATCCTCTCTTGTTGTCCGATCTCCTCGCCCAGGATCCTCAAGGTCCGGGTGCCGCCGAACAACAGGGTATCGAGGGCTCCGAGGATCAGGGTCGCCGGATCGCGCACCCGCATGTCGACGGTCACCGCTTCGCGAGGCATGTCCGTATCGGCGAGTTCGATCAGCTGGCTTTGACCTTCACGCCGGTAGACGATGGCCAGGGCCCCAGCGGAGTTGAGGAGACGATCCGTTAGCATGCGAGGTAGATTCATGGCGTCGGGAACGGCGTCGAGCACGCGAGCGGCAACAATCCCGATCCGAAGACGGTCGTTCAGCCAGCCCTGGCGGAAGCTCGCGGCAGAAGGCAGGTAGATCACCACCTCGACCGCGAGGATCACGATCACGATCGTGGCAATAATCTTGACGGAAAGGCCGGAAAGCCGGCCAGGCATCGCGCGGTTTGTGGTTGCCATCAGGGCAACAGATAGCGGGGAAAGCCAGGGCTTTCCAGCATCTTCGTAGCAGTTCAGCCGAGCAGTCGGCGTACTGAGAGGAGGCGCGTGAGGATCGGGTGGGGTGGCTGCGCACCCGCCAGATCGGCCAAACGGTTGACGATCTCGGCGTAACTGCCATAGGGGGCCGCAAGAGCCGCCAACCGAGCGACCGTGGCGCCGCTTGCCAGTGCCAGGGTGAACAGGGCGGCCAGTTCGATCGCCCCCGGGCCTGCAACCCCGGCGCCCAACAGCCTGCCACTGCGAGTAGATATCAGTTTGACGACACCGTGTGGCGTGCGGGCAGCGCGGGCCCGGTCATTGTCGGCGAAGCTCAGCCGCGTGACGCGGAACCCCAGTCCGTGACGAGTGCGCGCCGCCCGCTCGGAAAGGCCGACCTCCGCCAATTCCGGGTCCGTATGGAGCACACGGGGGACCGCCAGCGGATCGGTCGCGCCAGGCAGGCCAAACAGTGCCAAGCGCACCACCTGCGCGGCTTGGCGCCTTGCGGCATGCACCATGCCCGTTCCCGCCGCTTCTCCGACCGCAAAGACGGCGGGGTTGCTGGTCCGCCCCACCCGGTTCAGCTGGAGGTGATTGGGGTCCGCCTTGCTGCGACGGATGCCGGCCTTGTCAAGATCAAGCCCGTCGAGCAACGGCCAGCGGCCGGTTGCGACGAGGATATGCGACGCATCGAGAGCAATCTCGCCATCGGGAGAGTTCACGCTCACCCCGATCCCCATGGAACGGGCCTGAATCGCTGCGACGCTGCTGGAGGACAGCAGACGAACGCCTTCCTCAACTAGTCGCCTGAGCACGACTGCCGCCAGCTCCGGATCGGCGTCCGGCAGGAACAGGCCTGCCTCGACCACCGTGACCTCGGAACCAAGTCGCCGGTAGGACTGGGCAAGCTGCAGCGCAAGCGCTCCACCCCCGATCACCACCAGGTGCGTCAGTTTCCGCGTGTTGTCGAGAATGGTGTCGGTCGTGAAGTAAGGGACTGCGTCGAGCCCGGGAATTGCCGGTACCTCCGCCCTGCCCCCGGTAGCGATGACGAAGTGGCGGGCCCGCACCAGCGTGTCCCCCGCGACCACCGTACGCCTGTCGACAAATCGCCCCTCTGCGGCAACAATGGTGGCACCGAGCGCCTCGAAGCGCGGTGCTGCCTGAGCCGGCGAAAGCGCAGCGATCACGGCATTGACGTGATCATGCACCTTTCGGAAATTGACCCTGAGCTCCTCCGCCGACACTCCGAACAGCGGCGCTTCCCGCAGAGCCTGCGCGTGGTTTGCCGCTGCGGCGAGAGCGCGGGCCGGCGTAGCGCCGATATGCAGCGCATTGCCACCAAGACGTCCCTTTTCGACGATCACGACGCTGGCATCGTGTGCGCGGGCGGCCTCGGCCACGGCCAGTCCGCCAGAGCCGGCCCCGATGACACAGAGGTCGGGAGTCAGGATTTCCGCCAAGTTCGCCTCTTTGCGACGGGGGAAACAGCCCTCCCCGCGCCTCATTATCACCGCGTCGAATGAGACAATAGCTATCCCGACCAAGGCAATGGGGAAATCGCGATTCTCCGGTTCGTCGCGCGGGCGCATCGCACGCCGCTCCGCGTTGACTTGGGGCGGCCAATTCCCTATAAGCCGCGCCAACCTGCCGTGGGCGCCCTGTCGGGACCCGTCCGGCGTCGCATCTTGCGCAGCACAGAACTAGAGGAACCGCGCGCCGGCGTGGTCTGATGTCATGAAACGTACCTTTCAGCCGAGCACACTGGTTCGCACGCGCCGTCACGGTTTCCGCGCCCGCATGGCGACCAAGAACGGCCGCAAGGTACTCTCCCGCCGCCGCGCCGTCGGCCGCAAGAAGCTCTCGGCCTGAGCTGCCGGCCGTGTCGGCGGCCACGTCGCAGGGGGCCCACATGCGGCGCCTCAAGACCCGATCGGAATTTCTGAGAGTCGCCCGGGGCAGTCGCGTCGGGCGCTCTGCGTTTTCGCTGCAGGTCAACGATGCCGACCGGACAGAACCGGGTATGGGATTCACCGTTACCAAGCTCACCGGGAATTCTCCGGAGCGCAATCGCATACGGCGGAGGCTGCGCGCCGCGGCACGGACTTGCGCAATGCAGCTGTTGCCCCAACATGACTACGTGCTCGTCGGGCGCCGCGAGGCACTCAGCGTACCGTTCGACCGGCTGGTCGCTGACCTCGCCGCTGCCATTCCCAAAGTCCACGCCCGGAAGAAGCGCTGATGCAGTCTGAAAACAACCGCAACATGATCATTGCGATCGTGCTGAGCATGGTAGTGCTTTTCGGCTGGCAGTTCTTCGTGGCGGGTCCGCAGCTTGAACAGGCACAAAAGCGGGCGCAGATCGAAGCACAGCAAGCGGCGGCCGATCAGAGTCTCGCCACCCCTGCAACCACGGATGGCGCCACGCCTTCAACCGCAACTGACACTGCCAGCGGCAGCTTCCCGGATCGCGCAACCGCACTGGCCGCCACGCCCCGCATCGCGATCGACACCCCGGCCCTATCCGGCTCGATCAGCCTCACCGGCGGCCGCATCGACGACCTGCAGCTCAAGGAGTACCGCGAGACCGTAGACCCGGCCTCCGCGATCATCACCTTGCTGGTCCCCTCGGGCGCTCCCCACGGCTACTATGTCGAGTCGGGCTTTGCACCGGCAAGCGGCTCAACTGCTGTGCTCCCGGGCGCCGATACCGTCTGGTCACTCGAGGGCAGCAACCAAGCCCTTACCGCCGCGGCACCGGTCACACTCAGGTGGGACAACGGCGCTGGCCTCGTCTTCCACCGCACCATAGCGGTGGATGACCACTACCTTTTCACGGTGACGCAATCGGTGGAGAACACCAGCGCCGGGGACGTGGCCCTGTTCCCCTATTCCCGCATCGTGCGGCAGGGGAAGCCTGTCGTCCAGAACTTCTTTGTGCAGCACGAGGGTCCGCTCGGCGTACTCGGTTCGAACAACCTTGTGTCGAAGAAGTACGACGATGTCGCCAACGAAAAGCAGATCGACGCCAGCAGCGCTACCGGCGGCTGGGTCGGCATTACCGACAAGTACTGGGCGACCGCCATCCTGTCGCGGCCCGGAGCGCCCATCAACGCGCGTTTCTCGCATCAGAAGGCCGGTACGCTCGATATCTATCAGACGAGCTTCGTCGAGAGCACGCCACTGGTGGTACCCGCCGGCGGCACGGCGGAAAGCAAGAGCTTCGTGTTCGCGGGCGCCAAGCAGACCCGCGTCATCGACGCCTACGACAATACCTATGGCTTCGACCGGCTCGAGTTGCTGATCGACTGGGGCTGGCTGCACTTCATTACCCGCCCGATGTTCGAGCTGATCCAGATCCTCTACAGCGTCCTTGGCAATTTCGGCCTTGCCATCCTGGCGGTAACCGTCATCGTCAAAGGCCTGTTCTTCCCGCTCGCCAACCGCTCCTATGCCTCGATGGCGGCGATGCGGCGGGTGCAGCCGGAAATGAAGGCCATCCAAGAGCGCTTCAAGGACGATCGCGTGCAGCAGCAGCAGGCGATGATGGAGCTCTACAAGAAGGAGAAGATCAATCCGCTTTCCGGTTGCTGGCCCATTCTCATCCAGATTCCGGTCTTCTTCTCCCTCTACACGGTCATCTTCATCTCGCTCGAGATGCGTCATGCGCCGTTCTTCGGCTGGATTGTCGACCTCGCGGCCCCCGATCCGACCAACATCTTCACGCTTTTCGGGCTGATCCCCTGGAATCCCACCGCTCTGCCGATCCTCGGCGGGTTGCTGCACCTCGGCGTGTGGCCGCTGATCATGGGCATTACGATGTGGGTGCAGATGAAGCTGAACCCTCCGCCAACCGATCCGACCCAGGCGATGATCTTCAACTGGATGCCGATCGTGTTCACCTTCATGCTGGGCACCTTCCCTGCCGGCCTCGTCATTTACTGGGCCTGGAACAACCTGCTTTCGGTGACGCAGCAGTGGTTCATCATGAAGCGCCACGGGGCCGAGGTGAACCTGCTCGGCAATATTGCCGCAAGCTTTAGGCGGAAGCCGGCGGACAGCAAGGTCAACTGAGGCGGGTCGGAGTGCTCGACGCCTCTGCCTGCTCGCCGCGCCGGACGCCAGTGCAAGTCGTCCAGCGCGGCTTCCAGAGTCAGCGACACCCGACGCTCTGGACGCCCCGGTCGAGCGGCCGGAGCCGGTCGCGGCCTTCGGCCATCCGATCCAGGTTCACCTGCGCTGGCCGGCCTTTCCTTAAGGCGCCGCCTCCCCTAAGGAAGGCGACATGATCGAACCCAGATTCACCGAGGCGCAGATCGAAGCAGGGCGCCTGCTCTTCGCCCGACCTTTCGCCTTCAACAAGGGTTGCGTGCGGATTGCCGATCTGCCTCCCCCGGACCGGCTGGAGATCGCATTCGCCGGACGCTCCAATGTAGGCAAGTCCTCGCTGATCAATGCCCTCACCGGCACAACCGGACTCGCCCGTACCTCGAACACGCCGGGCCGTACGCAGGAGCTCAACGTCTTCGAGGCCGCGGATGCGCCGCTGCGCATTGTCGACATGCCGGGCTATGGGTTCGCGAAGGCGCCCGAAGCAAAGGTGAAGCAGTGGACGCGTCTCATCCACGCCTATCTCACCGGGCGACCCAACCTGAGGCGCGTCTACGTATTGATCGATGGGCGGCACGGACCGAATGCCAACGACGCCAGCGTCATGAACGAACTCGACAAGGCCGCGGTCAGCTATCAAGTGGTGGTGACCAAGGCCGACAAGCCGAACAAGGCAGAACTCGACGAGGCCCTGACCAAGACGCGCGGGGCAATCGCCAAGCGCCCGGCTGCCCACCCCCAACTTATCCTCACCTCGAGCGAAACGAAGGTCGGCTTGGCAGAACTGCGTGCCGAGATCGCGGAACTCATGGCGCGCTGAGGCCTACTCGAGTCGCCCCTCCAGAGCGAACAATCGCCAGGGAGAGAATTGGCCACGCTGGTAGCTTTCGGAGTCGACTGCCGGGCCGGCGGTTCGGTCGGTGCCGAACCAGAACTCGGCATAGTCCGAACTGGTGGCTGCAAGGAGTGCCGTCTTCGCCTCGTCCGGCACGGCCCAGCACGGTCCACCGAGACATGGAGCATCGAGCAGGCTCAACTCGAAGCGCGTGGCGAGCCCGCGCCAGTCGCGCGCACCCCAGGCGGCATAGGCCGTCTGATCGCCGGCCAGTGGAGTCGTGCGCACCAGTATCGAAGCCGCGACCTGGCGCGTAGAGGCCTTGCCGGCTTCGTCGCCATAGCTCATCAGCCAGATCTGACCGTCGGGCCGAAGCAGCGGCACGGCAAACATCCGCCCCCCGCCCTCGATCTGGAATCCGGTCGGCTCATCCAGCACATGACCGGCAATCTCGGTTGAGCCGGATTGGTGGAGGGCGTTGATTCCGCCGGCCTTCGCAACCGGCTCGGGCCAGACCCGGTAGCCAGCAACCTCGGCTACGACTTCGAAGTGAATGGACTCGAGCGTCCTGCCGACCGCAAACTGGAGGTTCCAAGTGTCGGTCAGAGTATCGCCCTCGAGCGAGTCGAGTCCCAGGGTGTCGAACGATGCAAATGGATTGAACGTCTCGGCCATCGGCAAGCGGGCACCGGCGGCCTGTCGCTGAGCCTCGGCAAAAGCCTGGAAGTTCGCGCCATAGACCTGCTGGACGAACTGATCGTACCCTTGTGCGGCCTTGATCTCGTCGGCGCCGAGGGGCTTCCGGCTCATGTCGCCCTCGGCCAACCCGTTGAAGTGGAATGCCAGCAGCAGGTCCTGGTAGATCAACTGGCTGGCGCGGTCACGGGCCGTGAGCAGGTAAGGTTCAGCGGCTTTTGTGCAGCCGATGGCGGCCGCAGAGGCTGCCTGATCGTCGAGGCCTTTCAGCCAGGCTTCGTAGGCCTCGGGCTCCATGCGGCCATCCTGGGAATGCCCGTATTCCAGAGTGCCCTGCAGCGCGTCGAGCGCGAACGTGCCGACCAACTGGCGCTCGACCGCCTTGAGGTAGTGGCACTGGTCATCGAGTCCATCCACTGTCCGCCAGTACACGTAGTCTTCGGCGCCAGCCGCAACGGCGGAGCCGCAGGACATCGCGACGGACAGCACCGCGACAACAAGCCGGTTCATTCGCAATCCCCCGTGAATATCCAGCATCCTGGGTGAGACGTTTGCTACGGGCAAGCCCTTGGGGAACAATCAGGCCTTCAGGAAATCTCCCAGCCAGCGCGCCACTTCACTACTATGCGAGGGGATGGCCACCGAAGCCACCGCGGTCTCGACCACCACGTCGGATGCCCTGCCGCGGCGAAGCTCGACCAGCGCAAGGGTGTAGTCGTCATCGAATTCCGGGTGCGGCTGCAAGCTGAGGGCCCTGCCGTTGCGATAGGCGAGCCCCGCATTCGGGGTGAAATCAGATGCAAGGAACACCGCGGAATCGGCCGGCGGAGCGATGACCTGGTCCTGATGCGAGCAGGCGATCGACAGCTCCGACAGATCGGTGGCAAGAAAGTCCGGACGGGACTTCAGACGATAGGTGTGCCGGCCCAACCCCCAGCCCTTCTCGGACTTGCGGACGTTTCCGCCCAGGGCGTCTGCCATAATCTGGTGACCAAAGCAGATGCCAAGCATCGGCGTGCTGGCCGCATATGCCCGGCGAATGAAGTCCCGCAAGGGATCGAGCCAGACAAGGTCGTCGTAGACACCCGCGGCAGAACCGGTGATCAGGATCGCGTCCAGGCCGTTCGGATCGGGGCATGCGGCTCCCTCGAAGACGGGAACCGTCTCGTACTCGAAGGCATGCCCCCCAGTCTCGAACATGCGCCGAAACATCGGCGGGTAGGGTCCGAACCTAGGACGCAGCGGCGGCGGAACTTCGCCAGTCTGAATAATGGTGAGTTTCATAGCGACATGATTTGGCGCGCTTCTCGGCCGCGCGCAAGTCGGAGGCCGGGGAGTATCTTGCGGCCGCTGTTGGCGACCACTTGAGCGCCTTGCGGCGCCCACACAGCGGCGACCGGGTGGCTCGAGCGCAAACGGAGGACTTGCCATGGCGCTGTTCGGTCGCCATATAGGCGTCGGGAGGTTGGCGCGGACGTGTTCCTCGCCAACCGGGTCAGGTCCGGAAGGAAGCAGCCCCAACGAGATCCTCACGGGTCGTTGCCAGCCTCCTCCGATCCGCACGACTTTCTGCCGGTTTCCGGGTTTCACCGGGATGAGGTTTTGCGCAGCACGTCGCCACCCGGTATATGCTGTCCCATGGCTGACGGATTGTTCCCCGAAGAGATGCCCGCGACCGATGTTTCGACGGCGACGTCGCCTTATGTGGTGTTGGCACGCAAGTATCGGCCGCTGAGCTTTGCCGGGCTCATCGGCCAGGACGCCATGGTTCAGACGCTGCGGAACGCATTCCGCACCGGCCGCATACATCATGCCTTCATCCTCACCGGGGTGCGCGGCGTGGGCAAGACGACGACAGCCCGCATTCTCGCCCGCGCCTTCAATTACGAAGATGAGACCGGGCGCCGGCCGACGCTCGACTTCGACAAGGAAGGCCTCCATGACCGTGCCATCATCGAGGGTCGGCATGTCGATGTGGTCGAGATGGACGCGGCCTCCAATACCGGCATCAACGACATCCGCGAGATCATCGATTCGGTGAGGTACGGGCCTGTCTCGGCACCCTACAAGGTATACATCATCGACGAAGTGCACATGCTTTCTACGGCGGCCTTCAACGGCCTGCTGAAGACGCTCGAGGAACCGCCCCCCTACGTCAAGTTCATCTTCGCCACCACCGAGATCCGCAAGGTGCCGGTGACGATCCTCAGCCGCTGCATGCGCTTCGACCTGCGCCGGGTACCACCCGACATCATGACGGCCCATCTGGTCGAATTGCTCGGCAAGGAAGGGATCGGCTACGAGCCCGAAGCGCTGGCAATGATCGTGCGCGCCGGTGAGGGCAGTGTACGCGACAACCAGAGCCTGCTGGACCAGGCGATTTCCCATGGTGATGGTCGCGTTACGGCGGCGACAGTCAAGGCGATGCTCGGGCTGGGCGACCGGGCGCGCACGATAGACCTGTTCGAAGGGTTGATGGCGGGCGACATTGCCGGGGCGCTCAGCACCTTGCGCGAGCTCTACGATGCCGGCGCCGACCCGCAGACCATCATCTCGGACCTGTGCGACCTCACCCACCTCGTTACCCGCATCAAGGTGGTGCCCGCAGCGGCAGATGACGCTTCACTGACACCCGACGAACGAAGCCGCGGCGCTCTGCTTGCCTCAAGGCTCGGCATGCGGGCGCTGAGCCGCACCTGGCAGATCCTGTTCAAGGGATATGACGAGGTGCAGAAAGCGGCCGATGTGCTGCAGACGGCGGAGATGGTCCTGGTGCGCCTCGCCTATGCCGCCGATCTACCTACGCCTGACGAGGTGATCGCGAAGCTGCAGGGCCAGCCGCAGGCGACGCCTCAGTCGACCCCGCCAGTGGGCCGGGGCGGGGCAACGCAGGCATTGCGCGTCGAAGCGGCACGCCCGCAGCCCCTACCCCCCGTGGCACCGGCGCCACCGCAGCCGGCGCCGCAAGCCTTCGCCAACCCGCGCAGCTATGCCGAGCTCGTTGCCCTGGCCGGGGAAAAGCGCGACCTGATCGTCAAGCACGCTCTCGAATCCTCCCTGCGACCGGTTTCGATCGGTGATGGCCGGCTAGAGGTTGCGCTGGTCGAGGGGGCCGATCCCGGAATCATCCAGACGCTTTCGGCCCGGCTCAGGACCTGGACCGGCCGGCAATGGATGCTCACGCTCAAGACAGATGCCCGGCACGTGCCGACCATCCGCGAACAGCGCGAGGAGCAGCATGAACAGGTGCGCGCTCAGGCGCACCAGGATCCACTGGTTCAGGCCATCCTCGAGACGTTTCCGGGAGCGACCGTCCGGGTCAACGTCAAGCACGAGCAAATCCCGGTCGAGGCCTATGCGGACGCCTTCCGCGACAGCGATGAGGATGAAGAAGAATGAAGGACATCATGGGCATGATGAAGGCCGCCCAGGAGATGCAGGGGCGCATGCAGGAGTTCCAGGCCAAGGTCTCGGAGACGACTGTCGAGGGGAGATCGGGCGCCGGCATGGTGACGATTACCCTGACCCTGAAGGGGGACATGAAGGGACTCCGTATCGACCCGTCGC
Organism: Devosia sp.; assembly: GCA_041916695.1. Taxonomy (GTDB): domain Bacteria; phylum Pseudomonadota; class Alphaproteobacteria; order Rhizobiales; family Devosiaceae; genus Devosia_A. The sequence goes on from JAYRZA010000004.1 coordinate 33,469, forward strand.
TGTTCAAGGAAGACAGCGTCGAAGTGCTGGAGGACCTGATCATCGCTGCCCACAATGATGCTCGCGACAAGGCCGAAGCAGAGATGAACGCGAAGATGCAGGAGGTGACCGCGGGCCTGCCGCTCCCGCCAGGCATGAAGTTCCCGTTCTGACGATGCGGCAAACCGGTAATCTCCCACCCGGCACTACGCCGGGCGGCACAACGTCGACCGCTGGGCGCTGACCATGGCCACCGCCGGACCGGAAATCGAACAGTTGATCCTGCTGCTGGCAAGATTGCCGGGGCTTGGGCCGCGGTCCGCCCGTCGCGCGGTCCTGCAACTGATCAAGAAAAAGGAAGCGCTGATGGTTCCGCTCGCCGCCGCGCTCGACCGGGCGGTGCAGGCGGTGACGGTGTGTGCGGTCTGCGGCAATGTCGATACACGCTCGCCATGCCATATCTGCGCCGATTCCCGGCGCGCCGAGAGCGGGCTGTTGATCGTGGTCGAGGATGTCGCCGACCTCTGGGCCTTGGAGCGCGCCGGCGTCGGCGCCGTGAAGTACCACGTGCTGGGCGGCGTGCTTTCGCCTCTTGACGGTGTCGGCCCCGACGATCTCAGCATCGACGCACTGCTGAGGCGCGCGCCGGAGTTCGAAGAGATCGTGCTCGCTGTCAATGCCACCGTCGAGGGCCAGACCACGGCGCACTACATCACTGACCGCCTGGCCCCCAGCGGGGTCAAGATCACCCGCCTGGCGCATGGGGTGCCCGTCGGTGGCGAGCTGGACTACCTGGACGAAGGCACCCTCAGCCAGGCGCTGAAAGCGCGGACGCGGCTCTAGCCGAGAGTCTCACGGAACAGCCCGATTGTGCGGCTCCAGGCGAGTTCGGCTGCTGCCTTGTCGTATCGGGCCTCGGACGTATCGTTGTTGAAGGCGTGGTTGGCGCCCTCGTAGACAAAGATCTGGTAGTTCGTGCCGGCGGCCTTGAGTGCCGCCTCGAAGGCCGGGATGCCGGCATTGATGCGTTCGTCGAGGCCGCCGTAGTGTGCCAACAGCCGGGCTTTGATCGCCGGCACCGCCTCGGGATTGGGCTGGCCGCCATAGTAGGGAACCGCAGCTTTGAGGTCGGGTGAGGCCACCGCAAGGTTGTTGACCGTGCCGCCGCCCCAGCAGAACCCCATCGCGCCGACCTTGCCGTTCGATTTCTCGTGTCCCGAGAGGAAGGCGACCGTGGCGACGCCGTTCGCAGCGACGTCTGCTGCCGAAAGCGTCTGGAACATCGGCCGGGCTGCCTCCTCATCGGCCGGGGTCCCCCCAAGGTCGGACAGGAAGTCGGGCGCGAGAGCCAGGAATCCCTCCAGAGCGACACGGCGTGTCACGTCCCTGATGTGGGCGTTGAGGCCGCGATTCTCATGCACGACAATGACGGCGCCGAAGGGACCGCCTGTCGCCGGAGAAACGAGGTAACCCTTCATCTCGCCCCTGGCACCCGGATAGGTGATGTCACTGGCCAGCAGCCGCGCATCATCCTCGGCGACCAAACCGGCGGCCCGGCTATTGGAGGCCATCATCGCCGCCGCCACGGTTGCGGCACTCATCGATCCAGCAAGCTTGGCGAGATGATCCATGAACCTGCGCCGATCGAGACTGAGGTGCGTGTAGTCGTCGAAGAGGTTGATCATCTCCTGGGTGATCTTCGGGTTGTCGGCATGATCGTCCATGGCGTCCTCCTCTGTGGCAGATGACGCTACGACACAATCTCGGGACCGGAATGGCAGATGACGCCCTTGTGAGCGTTTGTGACCGCTCCGGTTACTCACCCGCGAGGCGCTGCGGCAGCGCCGGATCGTCGAACTCCATGGCCTCGATGCGCTCGCCCCGTCGCGCCACCTTGGAAGACGAGGTCACGATGTCGCCGATGTCGCTGGCCGCTTGGCTGAAGTGCGTCTGCAGTTTGCGCACGCGCTCATCGAGCCGGCCGACATCGCCAAGCAGTTCCCGCACTTCCTTCTGGATGCGGTGGGCCTCTTCGCGCATGCGTACGTCGCGCAGCAATGCCTGCACCACCTGGACCGACAGCATCAGGATCGAGGGCGAAACTATCACCACGCGGGCCTTCAGCGCCCGCTGCACCACGTCCTCGAACTTCTCGTGCAGATCGGCGAAGATCGACTCCGACGGAACGAAGAGAAATGCGGTGTCGGCCGTCTCGCCCGCGATCAGGTAGTTCTCGGAAATCGCCTTGATGTGGACCCCCATATCGGTTCGGAACCCGCTGGCGGCGAAGCGAAACTCATCGGGCGCCTGCGCCTCGCCCAGCCGTTGCCAGCTTTCGAGGGGAAACTTGGCGTCGATCACCAGCGGCGGAGCGCCATTTGGCATGTAGACGACCGCGTCGGGACGGCGACCGTTCGAGAGCGTCACCTGGAAGCCATAAGCGTTCGGTGCCAGCCCGTCTCCCAGAATGGATTCCATGCGGCCCTGGCCGAAGGCGCCTCGCGTCTGCTTATTGGCGAGGATTGCCTGCAGCGACACGACGTCCTGGCTCAGCTGAGTGATGTTGGACTGCGCCCGATCGATCACTGCCAAGCGCTCCTGGAGCTTGGCGAGGCTTTCATTGGTGCGCTGGTTCGTCTCCTGCACCACCGCTCCGATACGCTGGCCCTGGCTGTCGAGCCGCTCGTTGACGAGGCGCGCAAGATCGGAGGTGCGCGAACCGAAGATCTCGCTCATGGTTTGCATGCGCCCGGTCATTTCCGATTGGACGCGCAACAGATCAGCGATGGTCCGCTCGGTTTCCTCGGAACGGACACGGGCCGCGACCACTTCGTCATGAAGCCGCTGCGCTTCGTCCTTTCGGTCTTGCGCCTGTCGGATCTGGACCACGAGCACGCCAACCAGCAGCAGCACGAGCAGCCCGGCCCCGCCGAACAGCGCCTGTTCGAGGGTAACGGCGGTCTCACCGACGGTGAAGAGTACGCGGTCCATCGCGCGACCCTATCCGATTCGGTTTCCCTTTTGTTCGCTTTCGGCCGGTTGACCGGGCAGTCGGAAATACCATATTCAGCAACACTTCCCGCAAAGGAGCCATTCCATGGCCAAGCGCCCCATCCTGATCCTGCCCGACGAGCGCCTGCGCGCGATTGCCGAGCCGATCGACAAGATCGACGACGGGATCCGGCAACTGGCACAGGACATGCTCGACACCATGTACGACGCGCCGGGGATCGGGCTTGCCGCACCGCAAGTCGGCGAACTGCGGCGCATCGTGGTGATGGACCTCAGCAAGGACGACGAACCCAAGGCGCCGATCGTCATGATTAACCCCGAGATCCTCAGCTACTCGGACGAGACCGTCACGACGGAAGAGGGGTGCCTTTCGATCCCCGAACTCTACTACGAGGTCGAGCGCCCTGCCGAGGTCAAGGTGCGGTACACCAATCTCGAGGGTGAGACGGTCGAGCGGGAGGCCGGCGACCGGCTGGCCATCTGCATCCAGCACGAACTCGACCACCTCGACGGTGTACTGTACATCGACTATCTGAGCCGGTTGAAACGCGACCGCGTGCTCAAGAAGTTCCAGAAGCAGGCCCGACGGGCCGGGTAGCCACTTCTACTCCTCCCCTATGGGAGAGGGCGGCGAGTAAGTGAGCCGGATGCGGGACCGGATCGTCCCCATACCCGCCTTTCGGCCCTCTCGCCCACCAGGGAGCGGGAAGGAAGAGGAGCGTTCAACTGAAGATCATCTTCATGGGCACGCCCGAATTCGCGGTGCCCACCCTCACCGAGATCGTCGCCTCCGGCCACGAGGTGGTTGCGATCTACACCCGCGCACCGAAACCCGCGGGTCGAGGTCAGGCAGAGCGCAAGTCGCCTGTGCACCTCGCTGGTGAAGGCTTCGGCATCCCGGTGCACACGCCACGTTCGTTGAAGTCGACCGAGGAACAGACCGTCTTTGCCGATCACGAGGCGGACCTGGCGGTTGTGGTCGCCTACGGCCTGATCCTGCCCGCCCCTATCCTGACCGCACCGCGGCTTGGCTGCCTCAACTTGCACGGCTCGCTGCTACCGCGCTGGCGCGGTGCCGCACCGATCCAGCGCGCCGTCATGGCCGGCGACAGGCGCACGGGGGTCATGGTGATGCGCATGGACGAAGGGCTCGATACCGGGCCGGTAGGCCTTGTCGAGGAAATGCCGATCGGTCCGGACATGACAGCAGGCGAGTTGCACGACAAGATGATGCTGGTCGGAGCCGATCTGATGGGACGGGCCCTCGCCGCGCTGGAACGCGGAAGCCTGGAGTTCACGCCGCAGTCGACCGAGGGCGTCACATACGCCGGGAAGATCGACAAGGCCGAAGCGCGCGTCGACTGGACGCGGCCGGCGCTGGAGGTGCACAACCTGATCCGTGGCCTCGCGCCCTCGCCCGGTGCGTGGTTCGAGCTTTCGCTCAATCAGACGCCCACGCGTATCAAGGTCCTGCGCTCGAGCCTTGCCGATGGGGCGGCGGCGCCGGGCACAATCCTCGCCGGCCTCACTATTGCCTGCGGCATCGGGGCGGTGCGCCTCGTCGCGGTGCAACGCGAGGGCAAGGGCGCCATGGATGCGGCAACCTTCCTGCGCGGTGCTGGGCCCCTGCCCGAACGGGCCGGCTGATGCCGCGCTACAGGCTCACGGTGGAGTACGACGGCCGGCCGTTCTGCGGCTGGCAGCGGCAGGCCAATGCGGTTTCGGTGCAACAGGTCCTGGAAGAGGCCATTGCCCGGTTCTCCGGAGAGCGGGTTTCGATCCAGGCCGCTGGCCGCACCGATGCCGGAGTACATGCGCTCGGCCAAGTGGTCAGTTTCGACCTCTCGCGGGAGTGGAACCCGTTCAAGGTCCGAGAGGCGCTCAACTATCACACCAAACCGTACCCGGTAGCGATAATCGACGCGTCGCGGGCCGGAGGCGACTTCGAGGCGCGGTTCTCGGCCACGGCGCGCCGGTACGAGTACCGCCTCCTCAACCGACGCGCCCGGGCCGCGCTGGAAGACGGGCGGGTCTGGCACGTGCCCATCCCCCTGGACGCGGCTTCGATGCACGTGGCAGCGCAACTCATCCTCGGTCGGCACGACTTCACGACCTTCCGTGCCTCGGAATGCCAGGCGAATTCGCCGATCCGCACGCTGGACCAACTCGACGTCTGCCGGCAGGGGGAAATGATCGTGGTCAGTGCGAGGGCGCGGAGCTTTCTGCACAGCCAAGTGCGCTCGATGGTGGGCTCACTGAAGCTGGTCGGCGAGGGACGGTGGGCTCCAGCGCGGTTCCGCTCCGCGCTCGACGCGCGCAGCCGTGCCGCCTGCGGACCACTAGCGCCGCCAGACGGACTCTACCTCACCGGGGTAGACTACTGAAGCAGTCCCACGTCGCCGGGTCCGACAGGAAACAGTACCGAGACGATGATCAGTGCAAGGATTCCGCCGATCATCTGGGTCGCGAGCAGCATGGCAATCTGGCCGCCCTTCAGCGTCATGATCAGCCGACCGATGTTGATGAGCAGCAGAAACGTGACAACGAGGGTAATCACCAGGGTCGGAAGGACCCCGGTCAGGAACAGGAATGGCAGCAGGATGGTCAGCGCGGCATTGGTCCAGTTATAGGTGACGACGAAGTGGGGAAAGGCGTCACGCCGTCCGATCAGTGACAGCAAGACGCCACTCGCCCCGATGAACGCGCCATAGATGATGACGGTCTGAACAGCACCGCGCGTGATGTCCCCGGGTCCGCCAATGCCAAGCGCCACCTGCGCAATCAGCTGGACGGCGGCAACCGCGAGTACGGCAATGAAGCTGCCTGCCATTCCCGAACGCGAGAATTCGAAATAGCGCGCTGCCGTCCTGTCGCCGGTCAGCAGGGCCAGGATGCCGCGCAGGGCTCTCTGCGCTTCGGCGATAAAGGTGTTGGTCTGTCGCGACAATCAGCGGTCCTTCGCCATCGGTGTGCTGCATGTAGAACCGGGAACGGGCCGTGACAAGCACGCCCCCCATGTACGTGATGACTGTGTTGCTGGGGCGATCGACCGCCCCTATCCAAGGTACGCGGAGATGAAGTCCCGGTACAGTCGTGCCAGCGCCTCGACGTCGCTGACCCGCACGTGCTCGTCGACCTTGTGCATGGTTGGGCCGGGCAGCCCGCATTCGACTACAGGGCAATACTCGGCGATGAACCTTGCGTCGGAGGTGCCTCCCCCGGTCGAAAGCTCCGGCGGGATGCCGGTGGCACGTGCGATGGTCTCGATCAGCGTATCTACACCGCCACCGAGCGGCGAAAGGAATGAACGCGACGGCCGGCCGGCGACCTCGAAGACTACTGTGCAGTCGCGCCGATCCTGGTTGGCAATCACCTCACGAATGGCATCGCCGAGTGCCTCTGGAGTCCAGCGGTCATTGTAGCGCACGTTGAAGCGGAGCCTGGCCGCCGCCGGGATGACATTCGTCGTGTCATTGCCCACGTCGACCGAGGTGAACTCGAGGTTGGAGGGGGGAAAGTGCTCACTGCCGTCGTCCAGCTTCCCCGAAAGCGCCAGTATGAGGGTGGCAGCGACGGGCAGCGGGTTATTTGCCTTGTCGGGATAGGCGACGTGGCCCTGCGTGCCGGTGACGGTGATCCGGCCGTTGAGCGAGCCGCGGCGGCCGACCTTGATGCTGTCGCCCACCCGCGCCGTGGCGCTCGGCTCGCCGACGATGGCGAAGTCGAAGCGATGCCCCTGCGCCTCGGCCCAGGCCATCAGTTTGTCGGTGCCGTTGATCGAGTCGGCTTCCTCGTCATTGGTGATGGCGAGCGAAACGGTGCCGCGGTTGGCGCTGCCATCGCTCACCGCCGCTGCCACCGCCGCAACGAATGCGGCGATGCCCGACTTCATGTCGGCCGCGCCGCGCCCGTAGATCGAGCCATCAACGATCTCGGCGGCGAAAGGCGGATGCGTCCAGGCGGCGATGTCCCCCGGAGCGACCACGTCCGTGTGCCCGGCAAAGAGGAGGTGACGCCCGCCCCTGCCGCGCGTCGCAAAGAGATTGTCGACCGGGTAGGACCCATTGCCCTCGAAGCGCACACGGTGGCAACTGAAGCCAAGCGGGAGGAGAGCGCCTTCGAGCACCTCGAACACTCTGGCAGGTTCCGGAGTGACCGAGGGCTGGCGGATCAGGTCGGCGAGCAGTTGGACAGGATCGGTCAAGGGCCTCAGTCCCTGAGCAGCTCGTTGATTCCGGTCTTGCTGCGGGTCTGCGCATCCACGGTCTTGACGATCACAGCGCAGTAGAGACTCGGACCGGGCTGGCCATTCGGGAGGGGTTTGCCGGGCATGCTCCCAGAGACCACCACAGAGTAGGGCGGGACGCGTCCCATGTGCACTTCGCCTGTGGAGCGGTCGACGACCTTGGTCGATGCACCAATATAGACGCCCATAGAGAGCACCGAACCCTCACCAATGACCACACCCTCTACCACTTCGGAGCGCGCGCCGATGAAGCAGTTGTCTTCGATGATAGTCGGACCAGCCTGCATCGGTTCGAGCACGCCGCCGATACCGACGCCACCCGACAGATGCACGTGCCTACCGATCTGGGCACAGGAGCCGACCGTCGCCCAACCATCGACCATCGAGCCCTCGTCGACGAAGGCACCGATGTTAACAAAGCTCGGCATCAGTACCACCCCCTTGCCGACATAAGCGCCCCGGCGAACGATCGAGCCGGGCACGGCACGGAACCCCGCGTCGCGGAAGCGCTTCTCGCCCCACCCCTCGAACTTCGATGGCACCTTATCCCACCAGACGGTGCCGCCGGGGCCCTGGATCACTGCGTTGTCGCTGAGGCGAAAACTCAACAGCACGGCCTTCTTCAGCCACTGATGCACCTGCCAGGCGCCATCCAGCTTCTCGGCAACCCTTGCCTTGCCCGAATCCAGCAGTTCGAGCGCCGTGTTGACTGCAACGCGGACAGCGCCGCCTGTTGCGGGCGAAATCTCAGCGCGAGCCTCCCAGGCGGAGTCGATAGTCTGGGCAAGATCGGCGTAGGTCGACATGAGGGCCTCTCTGGGGCTGAACGGCGCGGACATTAGCGGCAAGCCGACCCGAGTCAATCGATGCCGCGCATTGACGGGGCCATGCAGGCCGCCACCTGTCCTTAACCCGCGTCTGCGACGATCCGCGCTCAAGACTACGGAGAGCCAGAATGGCCAGACGCCGGCATACTTCGTTGCGCACCTCGATCGAGGATATCGACGCAGCCAAGCAGGCCCCCTCGACCGCCCAGACCCGGTCGCCGACTTTTCGACTGGCGTTCGCCGACGACGATTTCCTGACGTCGGAAGATACTCGCGGCGTCCGGTTTCAACTCGAGTACCTAAAGACAGAGTTCAGGCTCCGGGAAAAGGGCATCAACTCGACTGTGGTGCTGTTCGGCGGCGCCCGTATTCCGGAACCCGGCCAATCGGCCTGGGCGGCGCGCAACGACGTGCAAAAGCAGAACCTCGAGGCAGCGTCGCGCTACTACGATGAGGCGCGGCGCTTCGCGCAGTACGCCTCGCTGACCTCGAAGGCGCTCGATTTCCGCGACTACGTCGTGGTGACTGGCGGCGGGCCCGGGGTGATGGAGGCGGGCAATCGTGGTGCAGGCGATGTCGGCGCCCCTACAGTCGGCCTCAACATCGTCCTGCCGCATGAGCAGACGCCCAACAGCTACGTAACGCCGGACCTCTGCTTCAACTTCCACCACTTCGCCACGCGCAAGATCCACTTCCTGATGCGGGCGCGGGCCGTTGCCATCTTCCCTGGCGGCTTCGGCACGCTCGACGAGTTCTTCGAGACACTAACGCTGATTCAGACCGGTCGAATGGAGCGCATCCCGCTCCTGCTGTTCGGGATCGAGTTTTGGCGCAGGATCATCAACTTCGACGCACTGGCGGAGGCCGGCACCATCTCGCCGGACGATGTGAAGCTGTTCACCGTCGTCGACAGCGCCAAGGAGGGATGGGACGTCATCCGTGCGCACTATGGCCTCCCGGAGGTCCAACTGGCGTCGTAGCGTCGCCGTGCCTCCGACTTAAGGCAAGCTGTTGAGAAAACCCGCAAGATCGGCCGTGACATGGTGCACATGGGCGCCGCCGGTCCTCTCAAGTTCCCACGGGTCGACCTGGTCGTGAGTGAAATCGTCACTCGCCACCACCTGCACGGTAACCATGCCGGTTTCGTGCGGTATTACGAGGTTCTTCTCGAGGTCGTCGAACATTGCGGCCTTCCGTGCGTCGATGCCATGCGTCGAAAAGAAGGACTCATAGGCCTCGGGAAGGGGCTTCGGCCGATAGCTCATGGCCCGAATGTCGAAGATGTCCTCGAACAGGTCGACGGCATTGCCCAGCCGACCGAGCACGGACCGGGCGTGGCCGACATCCCCATTGGTGAGGATGAACTTCCGCCCCGGCAGAGCGCGGATCGCGGCTATCAGCGTCTCGTGCGGAGCCACCGGCGAATAGTCAATCGCATGGACGGTGGCCAGATAGTGATCTGGATCTACGTCGTGCAACTGCATCAACCCATTAAGCGTCGTGCCGTAGTCGCGGTAGTAGTCCTTCTGCAAACGCCTTGCGGCGTCATAAGGCAGGTTCGTCACGCCCACCATGTAGTCAGAAATCAGCAGGTCTATCTGCGCGAACAGATTGCACTCGCGTGGATAGAGCGTGTTGTCGAGGTCGAAGACCCAGTCGCGCACGTGGGACAGCGAACGAGGCGATGATATCGGGTTCATTGCACGAGCATGTCGCTTATTCGCCTGTTCGCATCCGGGGGAGCCTACCCTACATGCCGCTGAAAGCGCTCGCGAAGTAGTAGCCGCCGCCCACGATCAAGACGACCAGCACGACTGCGCCGATCAGCATCCAGTACCTGTCGATGAAACTCATCGTCGCCCCATCTCCACTTCCAGGCTAGCACGGGGGCCTGTTGCAGGCCAGCCTCGTGTGGGATGCCGGCGGCCGAGCGCCCCAGGACGGTGACGGGCACACCGGTGCCTGGAGGGGTGTCACAAGAGAGCCTGCTCAAGCTTTCAATCAACTGATTGATTGTATCAATCCTAGCTGCTACATGCCTCGCCCGCGCGAGACCCACCCATGAAGCACCTTCTCCAGCACAAGCGCGAAAGCAGCGAAGACCGCCGGCAGGCCATTGCCAGAGCGGCGCGCGCGCTGATTGTCGATAAGGGCATGGAGGGCCTGCGCACCCGCGACATTGCCGACCGGGTGGGCATCAATATCGCGACCCTTCACTATCACGTGCCCACCAAGGAGGCCCTAGTCGGGCTAGTGACGGAATCGATGCGCACCGAATTCCGGGCGCAGTCTCTGCTTCGGCCGCGGGCCCACCTGACGCCGCGCGAGCGGCTCGAGCACGAGTTCTTCGACTTTCGCGAGATGCTCACCCAAAAGCCGGAGGTGCTCGTGGTCATGTCCGAATTGCTCGAGCGCGGCCGACGCGATCCGACGGTGCGGGATTCGGTGCAGCCAATGATGACCCGCTGGCGCGACATGATCGCCGAGATCCTGCAGGCCGGCCGAGACGATGGCAGTTTCCGCTCTGACCTCGATGCGGAGCCGGCCGCGCAGATGGTAGTCGGCGCCTTGGTTGGCTTCGGCCGGGTCGCCGACACCTCCCCCGCCCACTATGAGCGACTGTGCGCCGAGTTGCGCCGCGCCATCGTCAACCCCGCTCTCGTCAAGGACGCAGCCCGATGAGCCATGCCTATCATCCCCCGGCCAACAAGGCCGAAGCCGATCCGCGCCGCTGGATCGCGTTGTTCGTGCTGTTGCTCGCGAGCTTCATGAACCTGATCGACGTCACGATCGTCAATGTCGCGCTACCGAGCCTGGAGCGCGACCTGGGCGCGGGGCCCAACGAGATCGAGTGGGTGATCGCGGCCTATGTGCTGAGCTTTGCGTTGGGACTGCTGCCGTTCGGCAGGCTCGGCGACATCGTCGGCCGAACTCGCATGTTCCTCACTGGGGTTGCGGCCTTCACGGCAGCATCGGCATTCTGCGGCCTTGCGCCCTCGATCGAATGGCTCATTCTGGCGCGCGCCCTTCAGGGCCTCGCCGGCGCGGCAATGACGCCGCAAGTGCTTGCCATTGCACAGGTGACGTTTCCGCCCGAGGAAAAGGGCCAGGCGTTCTCGCTGTTTGGACTGAGCGCCAGCCTTGCCGCGGTTACCGGACCGCTGGTTGGCGGCCTGTTGATAGGGGCTGATATCGGTGGCCTCGACTGGCGGCCGATCTTCCTCGTCAACATCCCGTTCGGTGTCCTGGCGCTGGTTGCTGGCTGGTTCCTGATTCCTCGGCCCCCCGGCCACCCGGACCTGAAGAACGACTTCGTCGGAATCGGGTTGTTCGGTGCGGCGACGGTTGCGCTGGTGTTTCCGATCATCGAGGGTCGCGCCTATGGCTGGCCGGCGTGGGCGTTCGGTCTGATGGGCGGCTCGACACTGCTCGTCGTGCTGTTCGTGCTTTGGGAGAGACGTCGCGCCGCCACTAACGCCGCGCAACTCCTCAACTACAGCCTCATCACAAATCCCAATTTCCTGCTCGGGCTGCTCGTCACCACGCTCTTCGCCTCCGGCATTCCGGCCATGTTCATGGTGATCTCCTTGAGTCTGCAGCAGGGCTATGGGTTTACGCCCCTGCAGTCCGGCCTCGTCAACACGCCATTCTCGGTTGGCGTGATGCTCGTTTCGCTGGTCATCGGCCGATTCGGGCAGCGCTATCTCAGGACCCGGCTTGGGCTTGGCGCCGCCCTGCTGGTGTTCGGCATCACCTGGGTCGACATTGTGTTCAGGGGTCTTGGCGAGACGGCAGAGCACCTGACGTTCCTCCCGCCCCTGTTCATCGCCGGGTTGGGGCTCGGCCTCGGTTTTTCCGGCCTGTTCCAGACTGTGCTGTCGGGAGTTCCACCACGAGATGCTGGCGCCGGATCGGGAGCTCTGCAGGCGTTCCAGCAGATCGGCGGCGCCTTCGGCATCGCCATCGTCGGCGAGATCTTCTTCACCCTACTGGGCGAGAACCTCATGTCCGGGATGCCGCCCAAGGCCGCCTATGCCGCTGCCGCCGGGCCGGCGATCGTCTACCAGATCGTGGCGTTTTCCCTCGTGGTGGTGCTGGTGCCGTTCCTCAGGATCGGACGACCGGCGGTCGCCACTGCGGGACGCGCAGCGGAAAGCTGAACGAGAACGGCCGCCGAGTGGCGTCCGCGGCGCTTGCGGCAGGCAATGGCGTCAGCGTACGATCAGCGTGCCGGCACCGTGGGCAGTGAACAGTTCCACCAGCACTACATGCGGCGTCTTGCCGTTGAGGATCACGACACCCTCGACACCATTGTCCAGCGCCTCGAGGCAAGTCTCGACTTTGGGGATCATTCCCCCCGAGATGGTGCCGTCGGCGATTAGCGCCTTGGCATCACGCATGGTCAATTCGGGGATGAGCTTCCTATTGGCGTCGAGCACGCCGTCGACGTCGGTAAGGAAAAGCAGGCGCTTTGCACCGAGAGAGCCGGCAATGGCGCCGGCGAACGTGTCAGCGTTGATGTTGTAGGTGTTGCCATCGCGGCCTGGAGCGACCGGCGCGATCACCGGGATCATCTCGGAACGTGCCAGCAGGTCCAGCAGCGTGCGATCGACCTCTACCGGCTCACCGACAAAGCCGAGGTCGAGGAGGCGCTCGATGTTCGACCCGGGATCCTTGACCTTCTTTTCCGCCTTCCTGGCAAAGACCATGTTCCCGTCCTTGCCGCACAGACCTATCGCCCACTCCCCTTCGGCGTTGATCAGTGCCACGATCTCCTTGTTGATGGAACCGGCGAGCACCATCTCAACGACGTCCATGGTGCGCTGGTCGGTGACGCGCAGGCCGCCCTCGAACTTGGATTCGATGCCGAGGTTCTTCAGCATTGAGGCAATCTGCGGTCCACCCCCGTGCACGACGATCGGATTGACCTTGGACTGCTTGAGCAGCGCGATATCCCGCGCAAATCCGCGGCCAAGCGCAATGTCGCCCATGGCATGACCACCGTATTTGACAACGACGGTCTTGCCTTCGTATCGCTGCATGTACGGCAGCGCCTGGCTCAAGACGGCTGCGTCGCGGGAGAAACTCTCGATGTCGGGCATAGCACGCTGCGTATCCATGATGCTCCGTCCTATAGCGCATTGGCGCCGTGGGAAAAGCGGTTTTGCGAACCGCTTCAACACGCAATCGCGATGCTTTCGTGACGGGGCGAGAGGCTAGGCACGCGGACGGCGAGTCGCTAGGGTCTGTGCATGTCCCCCGAGCCCCCCGACATAGCCCGACTGATTACTCGGGTGGCACTGCGCGACCGGGAGGCGTTCCGGGACCTCTACGGGCGCACCAGTGCGAAACTATTCGGCGTGACGCTGCGTATCCTGAGAGACCGGGCGGAAGCAGAGGAGGCGCTGCAGGAAGTCTATGTCAAGATCTGGCAGCGTGCCGATCGATACGTGGCGGGGGGCTACAGCCCGATCAGCTGGCTGGTGGCGGTGGCTCGCAATCACTGCCTCGACCTGCTGCGGGCGAGAAAGCCTGCAACGGCGGACATCGATGCGGCCATCGGGCTTGCGGATGCTGCGCCGACACCGGAACAGGCCAGCATCGAGCGGTCGGAACAGAGCCGCATCCAGGCCTGCCTCGACGGCCTGGAGCCCGACAAGGCCGACTGCGTGCGCGGGGCCTACCTCGATGGCTTCAGCTACGAAGAACTGGCGGTGCGCCACAAAGTTCCGCTCAATACGATGCGGACCTGGTTGAGGCGCAGCCTCATCAAGCTCAGGGAGTGTCTTTCGGCATGAGCCGCGAGCGAGACAGCGGTGCTAGCGAGAGCGATCGGGTGCTGGTCGCCGAGTACGCACTCGGCTTGCTGGATGCATCCGAGCATGAAGCAGTTGCGCGTCGACTTGCAGAGGAGCCCCGCCTGGCAGAGGAACTGAGGCTGTGGCAGTCGCACCTGTCGGGCCTTGATGACGAGTTCGCCGCGGCGACGCCGCCGGCGGCATTGGCAGGAATCGAGCGGCGGCTGTTCGGGCCGTCAACTGCTGCCGCCGGTTGGTGGAACTCCCTGCCATTGTGGCGCGGTCTGGCGGGAGCCGGCCTGGCGGTTGCACTGCTTTCGGTCGCGTTCGGCCTGCTGCAACCCCCGCGCCTCGACCCGCGGATACTCGCCGACCAATTGGTGGCAGCACTTGCTGAGCAGGGATCCGGTGTGAGTTTCGTGGCGCTCTTCAATCCGGCAACCGGCAGCATCCGAGTCACGGGGCTGTCCGGCGAGGCAGCGCGAGGCAAGGACTTCGAACTGTGGGCGATCACGGGGTCCTCAGCCCCTGTCTCGATGGGCGTGATCCAGGCGCTGACCCGCAGCGACATCAAGCTCAGTTCCGAGGTGACGGCGCGCTTCGGAGAGGGAACGGTGCTCGCGATCTCCATCGAACCGCGTGGCGGCTCGCCAAGCGGGGCTCCGACGGGGCCGATCGTGGCCAAGGGCACCGCGACGCCGATCTAGACGAGTGTGACGGCCAAGCGGCCGATACGAACGATCCGGTCGATCGGATCAGTCTGGTGGCACCAACACATCGTGATCCCGCCCGGCAGTCGCGGCTGAAACTCCGCGAAATGCCCTCTCGTAACTTCGTCCGCCTTACCGCAAAGCACGCGGGAAAACCAAGGAAGGACACCAGATGAAGCTCTCCACCCTGCGCCTTTTCGCCCTCACCACCATGCTCTCGATCACCGCCGTTGCCGGCGTGGCACATGCGGAAAACCCGACGGTGGGCGGCATGCCGATGTACGAGAACAAGGATATCATCGACAATGCCGTGACCTCGCCCGACCACACCACCCTGGTGGCCGCGGTGCAGGCGGCTGGACTTGTCGACGCACTCAAGGGCGAGGGCCCGTTCACCGTGCTCGCCCCCGTCAACGCCGCCTTTGACGCGCTGCCGGCCGGCACGGTCGAGTCACTGCTCAAGCCCGAGAACAAGGACCAGCTGACCAAGATCCTCACCTGCCATGTGATCCCGGCCAAGGCGCTGGCTACGGACATCAGCAAGATGGCGATGGACGATGGCGGCACTCACGAGGTCGATACCCTCGGGGGTTGCAAGCTCTGGCTCAAGGCGGACAACGGCATGGTCACGATCACGGATGAGGCCGGCGGCGTTGCCAATGTCACCATTGCCGACGTGATCCAGTCGAACGGCGTGATCCACGTCATCGACAAGGTGCTGCTGCCCAAGATGTAACCTTTCGCCGGGGTGCAGCGGACTCCGACGCACAGACCACGCGCCGTGTTCCGCCCAACGGGGCGGGACACGGGTTTTTGAGGTGCACGGAGAGCTCGCACGGCGATACTCTCCGAAGCAGTGAAAGGACAGTTCCATGCAGATCGGTCGTCGTTCCTTGCTTTCCGGTGGTGCAGCGCTGTTGGCGCTGGGGGCCGCGGCAGCGGCGTTGCGCCCGATGGGCGGCAGCGTTGCCGCGGAGGGCAGCTTCGAAGTCTCGCTGTCCGAGGCCGAGTGGAAGGCCAAACTGCCCCCCAATGTCTTCGAGGTGCTCCGCCACGAGGCTACCGAGTATCCCGGCACCTCTCCTTTGCTCGACGAGCACAGGGCCGGGGTCTTCTCCTGCGCCGGGTGCGAACTGCCGCTGTTCGACGCGGCCACCAAGTATGACAGCGGCACAGGCTGGCCCAGCTTCTACCAGCCACTCGAGAACGCCGTCGGCGAATCGACCGACCACAAGCTGGGATATCCGCGCACCGAGGTGCATTGCCGGCGCTGCGGCGGCCACCTCGGCCACGTCTTCACCGATGGCCCGCAGCCGACCGGCCTGCGCTACTGCATGAACGGCCTCGCACTCACGTTCACACCTGCGTGACCGGTGCGTCACGACTGCACCGGTCAGGCGATTACTTCTTCACGGGCAGCCCGAGACCGATCAGCTCATGGCGCAGCGCCTTGGGATCGGTGAAGTGGATGGCGTGCATGCCGAACTTGCGCGCAGAAACGACGTTGGGCTCGCTGTCGTCGATGAACACGCAGCTCTCTGGTGCAAGCCCGTAGCGCTCGCAGAAGACGCGGTAGATTCGCGGATCGGGCTTCACCAACCCCTCCAGCCCGGACACTACCACGCCATCAAACTTCTCGAGGAACGGCCATTCGCCGAGGCAGCTCATCCATTTTTCCCAGGAGAAGTTGGTGATCGCAAAGGTCGGGACCTCTGCCGCGATCAGTTCATCGTGAATGGCGATCGTTCCGGGGATCAGTTCACCCAGCGTCTCTTTCCAGCGCAGGTCGTAAGCCTGGATCTCACGCCAGTATCGAGGATAGCGGGTAATCAGCCGCGCCACGCCCTCGGCGTAGATGTCGCCGGCATCGAAGGCGAGGTTCCAGTCCTTGGTGCAGATGTTGTCCTGAAACCACTGCGCCTCTTCCTCGCTGTCGAACAGCTTGCGGAACAGGTACATCGGGTTCCAGTCGACGAACACGCCGCCGAGGTCGAAGACCGGAATCAGGGTGTCGTGCATGGGAGCCTCACTGTTCGACGCCCGCCTATGGCATGGCGCTGCCACATGGGGCAAGCGCGGCCGCGCTCAACTGACGAGGTCGATCTTGGCCTCGTAGCGCGGCAGGAAATATTCGGTGCGCGAGAGGTTGATCGCGTCCGTGATCACCATGCCGAACAGCGGCTTGTAGGGATATGAGATTTCGGACATGACGAGGTAGCTGTTGGTCCGGGCAAGCAGGTTGATCTGGCTGGTGGTCGGCAGGTTGTAGCTCGCGTCGACCGTCCGGGCGACGCCGCCATTGTGTCCTACGCTCCACACCACCGTGGTCGCTCCGGCGGACGTGACCTTGAGCAAGGTCACCACCTGCTTGAGGTTGGTCGTCGGATAGGGTTGCATGATGCCGTTCGCCGCCTGGAAGTAGTTGGCGAGCGTCGTGCTCTGGCTGATCGAGTTCTTCTCGCGTGAGACGAGGTCGGCCATAGTGCTCGCCACGGTCGCCACCCGGCGATCCACCGTGAACAGCGAGGCAGACTCGACGGTTCCGAAGTAGAGCAGGATTAGCAGCGGCAGGATCAGGGCGAACTCGACGGCCGCAACGCCTCCCTCCTCGCGGGCCAGACCGACAAACAAGCGGAGTTTCCGGACGAGCATCAGAACGGCTCGTTCTTGAACACGCGCACTGCGCCGAGCAGGCGGGTGCCGTCCGGCTGATCCTGCAGATTGAAGCCCGGCAGATGCACGATCGTTGGCCACTTGTAGTACGCCTGGACCAGCACCACCTCGCCGCCGACTCCCGGTGCATAGCTTTCCGACATGGTCCAGTCGCAGCTCGAGGGCGTGCAACTGCCTCCGGTGGGCAACGGGTAACTGGTGGTGGCACTGCTGAAGTTGGAGACGACCGAGACCTTGATGCGCAGATTTGCGCAGTTGAACATGCCGAAGAGGCCGTTGCAGATCGCGGTGCGGAAGTTGCTGGCGCTGTAGGTGGCGTTCTGAGCCTGACCGGTGCGCAGAAGCCGGGCCGCGTCCTGCACGGCGCTATCGAGAATCTGGCCTGCAAAGAACACCAGGGTCGTCTCGAGTATCGCCGCGACGATAGTGAAGAACGGCAAGGCCAGGATCGCGAATTCGATTGCGGTCACGCCGCGTTCGTCGCGCGCAAACGCGCGGCCGCGACGCAATGCCGGCATCATCAACCATCGCAATAGGGATCGGGTTCGCGCCATTCTCTCATGCTACCGGCGCTGAACTAAGTATTGGTTAGTGAGTGCCGGCGATTTGGCACGAACCCGACAGAGGTCAGTTGCCGGCCGCCATCGCCGACACGCTCGAAGCTGAGCCAAGGGCATCGGAGGTAAAGTCGCTGTCGTCGCCGAGCATGATGATCGACTGGCAGACCGGAGAACACGCCAGAGTGCCCCGCTTGTCGCCCATGTAGACCGTCACCACGTTCGCCATGTCCTGCACGACCTCAACCAGCGTGTCGGCGATTGGGTTGCCCATGCCGTCGAGCACAATAAGGTTGGTCTGTCCGTAACTGCGACCGGTCAGCACCAACGTCTGCGGATCCTGGATGGTCACGTCGGCGATGCCGGGATTGCCGATGATAACTGTCGCCGCCGGGGCGTTTATCCGAAGGATGCGCGCCATGTTGACCTTGACGCTGACTGGCGCCCCCTCGGCAAGAGCCGCAGGCACCGACGCGCAGAGGGTCAGAAGGCAGGTCAGCACCGCCAAACTCTTGCGGATCATCGGAAAACCTCGGCTCATTTGAAGACTACGCTAAATCAAGTGTTGCGCGGAATGGTGAACAATTGGCAAACGAAGTCGCATCGGACCAGCCGAGGATTGTTCACAATCAGAACTTTTTCCCCGAAGTCCGGGCCTCTCGGTAGATTCGGAACGCTTGCAGTCTTTGCTGAAACCCCTTGTTGACCACGCCGGAAAGCCCCGCAACGTGGGCCTTTCAGCGAGTTCCGATTAACCCAAAATCAAGACGTCCCCTCTAGCGTAACGCCATGTTCGATGTGTCGAACGGTGCTGACGCATCCAGCGATGCTGTCACAGAATGACGTGTGCAAGGAGCCCCAATATGAACACTGTCGCTCGTTTCGTGAATGACGAGTCCGGCGCCACTGCGATCGAATACGGCCTGATTGCCGCGCTCATCGCCGTTGGCATCATCGCTGCCGCGACCACCCTCGGTGGCAGCCTGTCCGGTCTCTTCAACAAGATCTCGACGAAGCTCAACAGCGCTTCGACGACCTGATACCGTCCACGGTATCGCTACGAATTCCGAAGGGGGCGCATGTCGCCCCCTTCGTTGTTTGGGGTTTGTTAACCGTGCTCGGCCAAGCTGGTGCGGCGCCGGTCGACCGGCCGAACTCGTGAACCAGCCGCCGGTCCATGCTACCTGCCCTGTCCGTGCCCGCTCTGCTCGTCTTCCCTTTGCTGATGGCGCTGGCCGCCTCGTCAGATCTGTTGACCATGCGGATATCCAACCGACTTGTGCTGCTGGTGATCCTCGGCTTCTTCGTGCTTGCACTCGCCGTCGGCATGCCGCTCGAGACCATGGGCATGCACCTGGCATGCGCTGCGCTAGTCCTGGTCTTCTCTTTCGCCTTCTTCGCCTTCGGCTGGATCGGTGGCGGAGACGCCAAGCTTGTAGCAGCGACGACGCTCTGGCTCGGCTTTGGGACGATGCTGCCCTATCTGGTCTATGCTTCCCTCCTTGGGGGCGCGTTGACGCTCATCCTGCTGGCGGCAAGACGCTGGCCCTTGCCCGAGCGACTGCGCCGGATTGCCTGGATTGATCGGCTACACGACAGCAAGTCCGGCGTTCCCTATGGCATTGCGCTCGCCGCAGCTGGTCTGCTGGTCTATTCCGACAGCATCATCTTCCAGCACATCGTGGCGTGATGCGCGACGGGAACGGCCCGTTAACCGTAATTGACAAGCATCGATTAACCAAACTTTGACCCTTTGCCCGGATAGTCGGGGACTGAGTAGTCGGACGCTTGTGCGTCTATTGTTCCGGAGTTTCGCCGATGCGAGCGTCGCGCCTCATCCTGCTGCTGGTGGCCCTGTTGGCCGGTGGTCTGGCGGCCTTTCTCGCAACGCGGAGCGACACCCCGGAGCAGGTGGTTGTCGAGGGCCCGACAAAGGTCGTCGAGGAGGCCAAGGAGCAGATCCTGGTGGCCAAATTGCCGATCGGAGTGGGACAGCGCCTGACCGAGGAAACGATTGAGTGGCAGGACTGGCCGGAACTGGCCGTCCGCCCGGAATACGTGACCAAGACGGCGCTGCCCGACGCGCTCACCGAAATGACCGGAGCGGTCGCCCGCTTCGAGTTCTTCCCTGGTGAGCCCATCATGCAACAGAAGCTGGTCCGCTCGGATCAGGGCTACCTGTCGGCGGTGCTCGCCAAGGGCATGCGTGCGGTTTCGGTGCAGGTCTCGGCTGCGTCCGCTTCGGGCGGCTATATCATGCCCAATGACCGTGTCGACCTCGTCCTCAGCCGCCCCGGAACCAGCGGCACCGTGTCCGAGACCATCCTGTCGAATATCAAAGTGCTGGCCATCGGGCTGCGCCTGGGGGAGGCCGGAACCACCGGCGAGACGCCAGATCCTGAAGATCCACGTTCCAGCGTGTTCCAGGACAGCGCGATCGCCACTCTCGAGCTGAATCCGGCCCAAGGTGAACTCGTGATCAACTCGAGCCGCATCGGTACCCTGTCATTGGTCCTGCGTTCCATTGCGGACTATGCCCAGGCCAGCGGCGAAGTCCGCCAGCAGGACAGCGGCGTCAATCGCGCGATCCGCCTGATCCGCTTCGGCCGGGACGTCGACGTGATGTCCAGCCGGCAAGCCGATGCTGCTGTCGACAACGCTTCCTATGATGAGACTGCGAATGAGTCCGCTGACACCGCGGTGGATCAGTGATGCGTGAGGATCCTGTCATGTCGCCCCCCTCCTCGATGCCCGTTCGTCGCCTGCTCGGCGACACGCTGAAGCTCACCGCCGTCGCGGCCATGCTTGGCGTACTCCTCGGCCTGGCGCCGCTGGCCCTTGGCAACGCACAAGGCGCCGAGGTGACGCACGTAAGCATCTCCGGCAAGGCATTCGGCGGCAGCAAGAACGTCAGCATGGGCATGAACAAGTCGGTGATCGTCGACCTGCCCGCCGACGCCCAGGAGGTGATCGTTTCCCAGCCGGCCGTGGCCAACGCCATCATGCGCACCAAGCGGCGCGCCGTGCTGCAGTCGGTTGGCTCGGGCGACACCAACATCTTCTTCCTGGACGGGCAAGGACGCACCATCGTGGTGCTGGACGTATCGGTGAAGGGGGCGGTGTCCAACGTCGCCGCGGCGCTGCGCGACACCTATGCCAAGGTCCTGCCGACCGCCAGGATCGAGGTCGAATCGGTCGCCCTGGTCAACGCTGAGGGCAACAACGTCAACCGCATCGTGCTGTCCGGCTACGCCAATACCGAAGACGATGCGCAAAAGGCCGTAGCCATCGCCGGCCAGTTCGCCGGTTCCCCCGACAATGTCGCCAGCGTCATCACCGTCGGCGGCCCGCAGCAGGTCATGCTCAAGGTCACCGTCGCGGAGGTCAACCGGCAGGTTGCCAAGACACTGGGCATCAATCTCGGTGCCAGCTACTCGGCGGGCAACGTCACAACCGAACTGCTGTCCACCCAGCCGATCGGAGGTGTCTCGAACATCTTCACCTCCAACGGTTTCAAGGCCGGGGTGGACGTGGGCGGGCTCAGCATCGACGCCTATATCCGCGCCCTCGAGCAGCAGCGCGCGGTGCGCACGCTTGCCGAGCCCACGCTGACGGCCATGTCGGGCCAGCCTGCCGAGTTCGTCGCGGGCGGGCAGTTCGCGGTCCCCACCGACATCGATGCGGAGGGCCGCGTGAGTTACAGCTACAAGGATTTCGGCGTCAAACTCGGTTTCACGCCCACCATCAAGTCCACTGGTTCGATTGGGCTGCTGATCGACACGTCCGTCTCGGAACTGAGTGCTGAGGGCAGCATCACCGTCGGCGCGACGACGCTGCCGGGCATCAAGAACCGCCAGGCCAAGACCTCTGTCGAACTGGGCGTCGGCCAAACGCTCGCCATCGGCGGCCTGATCCAGGACAGTATCCGATCGGAGATCGACCGGCTGCCCGGCCTGGGGGACCTGCCCATACTCGGCGCGCTGTTCCGTTCGCGCGACTACATTCACGCACAGACCGAACTGGTGGTGCTGGTCACCCCCTACTATGCCAAAGCCACCATGCAGCAGCCGGAACTGCCGACCGACCGCCTGCAGTTCGCCAGCGACGCCGAGGCAATCTTCCTTGGCCACCTCGAGAACATGTACGGCGTCGGACCCGCCGGCACCCGCGGCAGCTACAACGGCTCGGTCGGCTTCCTGCTGGATTGATGGAGTAAGCGTAACATGAGTTTCCTCAACCGCGACACCCCCAAGCCGGCCGAGGAGGCCGCCCTCGAGGTGGCCAACGGCGCCCGGCTGATCCCCCGCATCACCATCCAGGCGTTCTGCGAACACTCGCAGACCGCGCAACTGGTGGAAGCGACACTGCATGACCGCCGCATGAGCAAAGTTGCCCTCACAACCCACAACGGAGGGCTCGATGGTGCGGTAGAGACTTACAAATCGAACCCGACACCCAACCTGATCATCGTCGAAACGTCACTGCAGCCCGACGAGATCCCGGCAGCCCTGGGTCGTCTCGCAGAAGTCTGCGATTCATCGACGCGCCTGATCCTGCTCGGGCATGTGAACGACGTGGTGCTGTATCGCGAACTGATCCGGTCCGGCGTGTCGGAGTACATCGTGTTGCCGGCCAGCGCCCAGTCGATCGTCTCAACGATCACTGAGTTGTTCGCCGCCGAAGGAGCGGCACCGATCGGCCGCACCATCGGTTTCGTCTCAGCCAAGGGCGGTTCGGGCGGTTCGACCGTTGCCCACAATGTCGCCTGGGCGATCTCGCAGCATCTGCGACAGGACGTGCTGATCCTCGATCTGGACCTGCCGTTCGGCACGGCCGGACTCAACTTCAACCAGGACCCGCCGCACGGCATCGCCGATGCCATCGGCGCAAGCCAGAAGATGGATCAAACGCTTCTCGACCGGCTCAGTTCGAAGGCAGCCAACCATGTGAGCCTGCTGACGGCTCCCGTGGTGCTCGACCGAACCTTCGACTTCGAGGAACGGGAGTTCGAGCAGGTAATCGAGCTCAGCCAGCGCACGACGCCGGTGGTCGTCCTCGACATCCCGCATCTGTGGAGCAACTGGGTGCGGCACACCATCGCCACCATCGATGAGATCATCATCGTCGCCGAGCCGGACCTGGCGAACCTGCGCAACGCCAAGAACCTCTCCGATACGATAAAGAGCCTGCGCCCAACCGAGTCCGAACCCCTCTTGGTGCTCAACAAGGTCGGCGTCCCACGTCGGCCGGAGATTCCACCGAACGAATTCGCGACTTCGGTCGAGTGCAGGCTGCTGGGACAGATCGCCTTCGACGCGGCCACGTTCGGTACCGCGGCGAATAACGGCCAGATGATCGCCGAGGTTGCAGCGAGCAATCGCGCCAACGAGACCTTCAAGGTCATCGGCATGCACGTGACCGGCCGCAACACGCCAGAAAGAGCCGTCAGCCGGTCACCGCTGAAGCTGCCGACCTTCCTCAAGAAGAAGCGCGCCTGAAAGGCTGATTCCCGATGTTCGGCAAGCGCACCAGTTTCGGCGGCAATACACCGGGCGCCAATGCCCCGGCTTCGCGCCCGGCAACACCGGTGGTGCCCACGCCGACACGGACTGAACTGGCGCGTCCCGCCGATTCCGGCAGGCGTCCAGACGAAGGAATCGTTGATGTGCGCAGTCCGGAAGCGATCGCGCGCGACAAGGAATACTTCCAGACCAAGTCGGCGATCTTCAACGCCCTGATCGACTCGATCGACCTGAGTCAACTGGCAACGATGGATCAGGACGCGGCGCGGGAGGAGATTCGCGACATCGTCGCCGAGATCATCGCGCTCAAGTCGATCGTGATGTCGATCTCAGAGCAGGAGGACCTGCTCGAGGACATCTGCAACGATGTGCTCGGCTACGGCCCGCTGGAACCGCTGCTGGCCCGCGACGACATCGCCGACATCATGGTGAACGGTTCGCAGAAGTGCTACATAGAAGTAGGCGGCCGCGTGAAGCTCACCAATGTGCGCTTCCGCGACGATGCACACCTGATGAACGTCTGTCAGCGCATTGTCAGCCAAGTAGGACGCCGCGTCGACGAAAGCTCCCCGATCTGCGATGCGCGCCTGCCGGACGGCAGCCGCGTCAACGTCATTGCGCCGCCACTCGCGATCGACGGCGCCGCCCTCACCATCCGCAAGTTCAAGAAGGACAAGCTGACCCTGCAGCAGCTGGTCAAGTACGGCTCAATCTCGCCAGAGGGTGCCGAGGTGCTGCGCATTCTGGGTCGCGTTCGCGCCAATATCCTGATCTCGGGAGGTACGGGCTCGGGCAAAACGACACTGCTCAACTGCCTTACAGGCTTCATCGAACGCGACGAACGGGTCATCACCTGCGAAGATTCGGCGGAACTGCAACTGCAGCAACCACACGTGGTGCGCCTGGAAACCCGCCCCCCCAATCTCGAGGGGGAAGGCGAGATCACCATGCGCGACCTGGTCAAGAACTGCCTGCGCATGCGTCCAGAGCGCATCATCGTGGGCGAAGTGCGCGGCCCTGAGGCTTTCGACCTGCTGCAGGCGATGAATACTGGCCACGATGGCTCAATGGGGACGCTGCACGCCAACTCGCCGCGCGAGGCAATGTCGCGTCTCGAGTCAATGATTACCATGGGTGGCTACTCGCTGCCCAGCCGGACCATACGCGAGATGATAGTCTCCTCGATCGACGTGATTGTGCAGGCGGCGCGCCTGCGCGACGGGTCGCGCCGGATCACCCACATCTCCGAAGTGTTGGGCATGGAAGGCGACGTGATCGTGACGCAGGACATCTTCCTCTACGACATCCTCGGGGAAGACCAGAGCGGCAGCCTGATCGGCCGCCATCGCTCCACCGGCATCACCAAGCCGCAGTTCACGGAACGGGCGCGCTACTTCAACGAAGAAGCCAATCTCGTCGAGGCGCTGGAAAAGTCCAACGTCGAGCAGCGCGAGATCCTCGGTGCGTAAGGAGCAGCAATGAACCCGCTGATCCTGGCCCTGTTGGCTGCCGTCGCGGTGGGAGCCGCCGGTCTGGCATTCATACCGTCCCTACTGGGCGGGGGACGCGCCGAGAAGCGCATCAAGGCGCTGCAGGGCGATCTGCAGGCCAATCGTCGCGATGCCAACGCGCAGCGGACGCGCGACGCCCGGCGCAAGGAAATCCAGCAAACGCTCCGCACCCAGACCGCTGCGCTCGAGAAGAAGAAGAAGCGCATCCCGCTGCAGGACCAACTCTACCAGGCGGGCATGAAGATCAAGCGGGCGGCCTTCATCCGCAACTCCGTCATCCTGGGCCTCGTGGTCTTCGTGGCGTGCTTCCTGCTGCAGCTCGAACTGCTTTATGCGGCCATCTTCGGTGCTGCGGCGGGGTACCTGCTGCCACGCATGTACCTGGGGCGGCGACGCAAGAAGTACCAGAACGCCTTTCTCGACGAACTTCCCAACGCCGTCGAGGCCATCGTTCGCGGCGTCAAGTCTGGCCTGCCACTTAACGATTCGATGCGCCTCGTGGCGCGGGAGGCCAAGGAGCCGATCAAGTCGGACTTCCAGCGCGTGCTGGACCAGCAGTCGCTCGGCAAGTCGATGCAGGAGGCGGTGCTTACGCTCTACGATCGCGTGCCATTGCCCGAGGTGAACTTCTTCGTGGTGGTGATCACGGTGCAGAGCCAGGCGGGCGGCAACCTCTCCGAGGCCCTGGGCAACCTTGCCCGCGTGCTGCGCAACCGAAAGAAGATGAAGGGGAAAATCAAGGCGATGTCATCGGAGGCCAAGGCATCGGCCGGCATCATCGGTTCGCTGCCGTTCATCGTCGCCTTTCTCGTGTCACTGACCACGCCGACCTATCTGCTCCCGCTGGTGCAGACCGATATCGGTCTGATCTGCCTCGGCGCTGCGGCGATCCTCATGTTCATCGGCGGCTTCATCATGAACCGCATGATCCAGTTCGACTTCTAGGACCCGGCGATGGACGATCTGATCAGGACCCTGACCGACAGCAAGTTCCTCGTGGCAGTCTTCGCCGCGATCGCTGCGGCAGCGATGGTGTTCTCACTGGGTGCCACCTTCTTTGCCGGCGGCTCCAAGATGCGGGAACGTATCCGCCGGGTCGCGCTGGAGCGCGAGAAGATGCGCGCCGAGGAGATGGCCCGCCTGCGTGGCGCCAACCAGAGTGAACAGCCGACGCGTACCATCCGGCAGGTCGCCGGGCGTGACTACATGAAGAACGTCGTGCAGCGCTTCTCGCTCGAGAAGGCGTTTGCCGACGAGGGCACGGCCGAGCAGTTGGCACGGGCGGGGTATCGGGGGCCGTCGGCGATGACGACCTACCTCTTCCTCAGGTTCGTCACCCCGTTTGCCCTGTTCATCCTGTCATTCGCCTATCTCAGCCTCACGGTATTCGCCGACCGACCGCTATGGATGAATGCCGTCTATGCGCTGTTCCTCGGCCTGGTCGGCGCCTACCTGCCGACCCTGATGCTGAAGAACCAGACGCAGAAGCGGCAGATGTCGATCCGTCGTGCCTGGCCGGATGCGCTCGACCTGATGCTGCTCTGCGTGGAAGCGGGCATGTCCATAGAACATGCCTTCAAGCGGGTGGCCAAGGAGATCGGCGTGCAGTCGGTCGAGCTTGCCGAGGAACTCACCCTGACCACGGCCGAGCTGAGCTTCCTCGAGGACCGCACCCGCGCCTATGACAACCTCGGCAAGCGCACCGGACTCGACAACGTCAAGTCGGTGATGCAGGCGCTGATCCAGGCCGAGCGCTACGGCACCTCGGTCGGGACCTCGCTGCGCGTCATGGCCGAAGAGGGCCGCGAGCAGCGCATGATGGAGGCCGAGAAGAAGGCCGCCGCTCTGCCGCCCAAACTCACAGTCCCGCTGATCGTGTTCTTTCTGCCGGTGCTGTTCATCGTCATTATCTCACCAGCGATCATCCGGGTGTTCCAGCAGAACGTCAATTTCGGCTGAGTTCGGATACAAGCGCAGAACGAAAGCGGCGCCCTGGGGCGCCGCTTTCGCATTAGGACCGGCCGCCGGGTTCGTCAGCCGGTGCTCTTGATCAGGTCCCAGCGGTTCTGCTGGGTCAGTAGCGCTCGGATATAGCTCATGTTTGACTCGACCTGGTCGGGTGGCAACTCGGCGGCAAACAGCGTTTGGGCCTCGTCGAAGCGCCCCTGCAGCCCGACGATGAGTGCAAGGTTCTGCCGCACCTGCGAGGTGGCTCCGCGCAGCGTCACGGCCAGCCTGAGTTCCTTCTCGGCCGCGTCGAGTTCATTGGTCATTGCGTAGGAGAGGCCGAGATTGGCGTGGATCGAGGCCTGCTGCGGGGCAATCCTGAGAGCGACGGCGTAGGCCTCCCGGGCCTCGGCGTTGCGCCCGACCTGATCGAGGATAGCGCCCTTCACCAGCAGCGCATTCCAGTCGGGCGCCGTCGGATCGATGGCACCTCCGACAACGTTGATCGCCTGTTCGAAGCGTCCGGCCGCGGCCAGCGCCTTGGCATAGGCGACCATCACACCGATGTCGCGTCGATACAGGCCGATGCCCGCATCGAAGACCGCGACCGCCTGCTCGGCCTGACCGTTGGCCCTGAGCGCAGCGGCATAGTAGAGCATTGTGGTGCGGTCCTTGGGGTTCTTCT
Organism: Devosia sp.; assembly: GCA_041916695.1. Taxonomy (GTDB): domain Bacteria; phylum Pseudomonadota; class Alphaproteobacteria; order Rhizobiales; family Devosiaceae; genus Devosia_A. The sequence goes on from JAYRZA010000004.1 coordinate 60,936, forward strand.
TGTAGGCCTGCTGCAGCTTGGCGATAGCCCCTTGCACCTGCTCGGCCGGAGCACCCGAAAAATCCGGCGTCGCACCGATACTGCCGGTCGTCGTCGGGCTGGTCGCACAGGCGCTCAACAACAGGGCGGCGGTGCCGGCGAGCATCGCGAGCCGCACCGGACGCAGGACAGGATGGAGACGACTGGACGACACGACACTTCCTCCGGGGACGCAACTGGCAATACCCGAGCCCGAAGGAAGCAATAAATGATTAACCCTAACAGCGGGTTAAGGCGCGAGTTCGATGCCATTGCCGCTCACCTCGCGAGGGCGTACACGAGAGGGTCAGATCCCCTGCAACGGACCCCCGCGCCATGGCCGACAGCAAGCCGATTCCTCTCATATGTGTAGGCGAGGGGGACACGGCGTCCACACTCGACACCAGACAGCAGCGCTGGGCGGCGGCCAACGGTTTTGCGGGTCAACGCGGTCGCCTGCTGGCGCTGCCGGACGAGGCGGGCAATGTCGCGGCCTACCTGTTCGGGCTCGGGCCCGAGGCGGAGCGCCCCCCGCTGGCGCTCGGCCTCGCCGGCGCGGCGGTCGACGCGGGAGCCTATCTGCTGGCGGGCAACCCCGGCAATGCGACCCTTGCCTCCCTCGGGTTCCGTCTCGGCGCCTATCGGTTCGACCGCTACCGCCGGGCCAAGGCGGAGGTGACCCTCGTCGACCCCGAGGGGACCGATGCCGCCGAAGTCACCAGGCTGGTCGAGGCGGCGTTTCTCGCCCGCGATCTGATCAACACTCCGGCCAACGACCTGGGCCCGGCGGCACTCGAGGCAGAGGTCCGCAAGCTCGCGATACGGCACGGAATCGAGGCCCGTAGCATCGTCGGCGACGAACTGCTCGCGCGGAACTTCCCAATGATCCACGCCGTGGGTCGCGCCGCCGCCGAGGCGCCGCGACTGCTGGACCTCGTCTGGGGCCACGAGTCCGACCCGGCCGTGACGCTGGTCGGCAAAGGGGTGACCTTTGACACCGGCGGCCTCGACATCAAGCCCTCCTCCTCGATGGCTCTGATGAAGAAGGACATGGGCGGCGCTGCCAACGTACTCGGACTGACGCACGCCATCGTAGATGCCCGGCTGCCGATCCGGTTGCGTGTCCTCATCCCGATCGTCGAGAACGCCATTTCCGCCCCCGCTTTCAGGCCCGGCGACGTGCTGCGCGCCCGCAACGGCATGACGGTCGAGATCGGCAATACCGACGCCGAGGGCCGGCTGATTCTCGCCGACGCGCTGGCGCTAGCCGACGAAGCGGCGCCGGAACTGATGATCGACATGGCAACGCTCACGGGCGCGGCGCGAGTGGCGCTCGGACCCGACCTGCCGCCACTCTACTCTACCGATGACACCGTGGCCGAGGGACTGCTGCGAGCGGGACGGGAGAGCGACGATCCGTTGTGGCGCCTACCCCTGCACGCCCCCTACGAATCCATGCTGAGTTCCAAGATCGCCGACATCAACAATGCCGGCTCCGGCGGCTTCGCCGGTTCGATCACGGCGGCGTTGTTCATGAAGCGGTTCGTGTCGCGGAGCAAGGCCTGGGCGCATCTCGACATCTACGGCTGGGCTCCGGAACCGCGTCCCGGCCGCCCGTTCGGCGGCACCGACCAGGGCATCCGTGCCGTCTATTTCTATCTCAAGCACCGATATAGTTGACATCGTCAACCATATCGGTGTCAATGTCACGCATCATGACTGACACCGGCATCGACGAGATCCGCGCCTTCAACCGGTTCTACACCCGGCTGATCGGGGTACTCGACGAACATATCGCCCAGAGTCCGTTCAGCCTTGCCGAAGCGCGGGTGCTATACGAGATCGGCTCGCGCGGTCACACCACCGCCGCAGAGTTGTCCCGGTTGCTCGACCTCGATCGCGCCTATCTCAGTCGCCTGCTGCAGGGCCTGCTGGCACGCGAGCTGCTCGTACTGTCCCCCATTCCATCCGACCGACGGCAGAATTCTATCGCACTTTCGAGCACCGGGGATAAGGCGGTGGAGCGGCTGCAGCACGCCTCCGAGGAATCCGTCGCGGCCCTTATCGGGCCGCTCGACGCCGACGCGCGGCTCGCCCTCCGCGACGCCATGGGGACCATCCGGAGGCTCCTTGGAGACGACCTGCCCCCGCCGACCGTCGTGCTGCGTCCGCACCGCATTGGCGAACTTGGCTGGCTGATCCACCGCCAGGCACTGCTCTACAATCGCGAACTGGGGTGGAATGGCGAGTTCGAGGCGCTGATCGCCCGCATCTACCATGAGTTCGAACAGGCCGACGCGGACCCGCCGAAGGCACTGTGGGTCGCAGATCGCGGCGGACGGGTGGTTGGGTCAGTGTTCGTCACGGCCTACGCCAAGCGACCGGGTGTGGCGCAATTGCGGATGCTCTACGTCGAACCCGAGGCCCGTGGGCTCGGCATAGGCGGCCAGTTGGTCGATCAGTCCATCGATTTCGCCCGGCGCAGCGGCTATGCCGGCATGCGACTGTGGACGCAATCCACCCTGACCTCGGCGCGACGCCTCTACGCTGCTGCCGGTTTCCACCTCGTCGAGAGCGGACCGCACCACAGTTTCGGGCAGGACCTGGTGGGCGAGTACTGGGAGATCGCGCTTCAGTAGCCGCGCTGCTGATCGATCACATTGGGCAGGGGCAGACCGGCCTCGAAATCGCGGATGACCTTTGAGAAGTAGGCAACCCCGGTGCGTTCGCTCGAGGCCGCGGCGATGTGGGGTGTGATGAACACGTTGTCCATCTCCCACAACGGGCTCGTCTGGGGCAGGGGTTCGACCTCGAATACGTCGAGGGATGCCGCCTTGAGCGTGCCGTCTCCGAGGGCTCGGACGATGTCGGCTTCCTTCTGATGTCCGCCCCGCCCGGCGTTGACGATGACCGGTCCCCAGCCGTCGACGCCACCTCGCCTGAGCCGGCTGAAGGTTTCGTAATTGAGAATACCCTGGGTCTCGGCCGTGAGCGGCAGCAGATTGACGAGAACATCTGTTCCCGACAGGAAATCGGCGAAGTTGGCCGGACCGACGAAGACCTCGACGCCGTCGATGGCCTTGTCGCTGCGGCTCCAGCCGCGCAAGCGGTAGCCGAGCGCCTTGAGGCGCGCGATGGCATCGAGCCCGAGCTTGCCGAGCCCCATGATGCCGACCGTGGTGTCCCAGGCCGGGGCGGGGTAGAGCTGCGACCAGCGACGCGCCGCCTGGTCGCGCTTGAAGCGCGTGGCGAGCCGCTGGTGCATGCTGACATTGGCGACGATGTAGTCGCTCATGCGTTGCGTCAGGTCCTCGTCCATGAAGCGCACGATCGGAATCCCAGCGGGGCGGCTCGGGTTGCGCAGCAGGGCGTCCACGCCGGCGCCAAGCGACAGGATGGCCTTTAGCCGGTTCAGCCCGGCAAAGGCATCGGGCAGCGGCTTCCAGATGAAGATGTAGTCGATCTCGTCCGGCTCGTACTCCTCGGCGCGGGTGACGACCCGCATACCGGGGAGTGCGGCGGCGAAGCCATCGGCCCAGCGCCGTTCGTTGAAGTCGGCCAGGTGCAGCAGCAAGGTCATTGTCGTCCCCACAAACGAACGAGCCGCGCCATTGGCGCGGCCCGCAACAAGGGTTCAGCGGCAGTTCATTGCGCGGCGGGCGCAGCCTCGACGGGTGCCGGTTCGACCGCCGGAGCGACCTCAGCGGGGGCAGAATCGGCCGGCGCCGCTTCGGCAGGGGCGGCTTCCGCAGCGGCCGGCGCGGCGGGCTCCTCGGCCGCGGCCTCGACTGCCGGGAACGGCACCGGGCTGGCCGAGAGCGTCTGCAGGTAGGCCAGAACATTGGCCCGCTCGACCGGATCCTTGATCCCCGCGAAGCTCATCTTGGTGCCCGGCGCATAGGCCTTGGGGGCGGCCAGGAAGGCATTGAGATTTTCATAGCTCCACACATCGCCGGCGGCATTGTGCTCAAGCAGCGCCTCGGAATAGGCAAAGCCATCGTGGCTGCCCTCCGGCCGTCCCACCACGCCCCACAGCAGCGGACCGGACTTGTTGCCCTCGCCCTCGCCGAAATTGTGACAGCTGGCGCACTTCTTGACGGCCGACTGGCCTTGTGCCGCATCAGCGCTGGCCAGCAGAACCGGCAGCGGCGTCACTTCCTCGACCGGGGCTTCCGCCTCGCCGCCATGACCGGCCTCTTCGACGCCGGGCAGGGCGTAGCCCGGGCCGCGCCCCTCGATGGGATGGTAGATGGCCTCCGCCAGGAAGCCCACGCCCATCACGAACAGCACGGTGCCCAGAATGGCGCCAAAGATCTTGTTCAGTTCAAACGAATCCATCGGGAGTCCTTCAGCCTTCTCCGCCGGTATAGTGTGAACGGCGGAATAGGCAAGCACGGCCCTCCAGCCCCCGTCCCGACGCGGCGGGAAGATAGTCTGTCGCCGCATCACCTGCAACGGGGTATCGGGTGCCTGCGACAATAACGGAAAGCCGCAGGCCTCGCCTCGATTGACTCGCACGGATGCGGGCGCCATTAGTGCCGCGCAAAGAGCCCGGGAGGATGCCGAAATGAGACGGAAGATCGCGTTCCAGGGCGAACCGGGCGCCTTCAGTCACGCTGCCGCGCATGCCCTCTTTCCTGCCGACGAAGCCCTGCCCTGCCTGACCTTCGAAGACACCATAGCGGCGGTACAGACCGGCAGGGCCGAGTATGGCGTGGTGCCGGTGGAGAACTCGCTCTACGGGCGGATCACCGACATCTACCACCTGTTGCCTGAAAGCGGCTTGCACATCACAGGTGAGCACTTCCTCAGGGTGGAAATGAACCTGCTCGCCGTCCCCGGCGCGACGATGGCCGACATCTCTTCAGTGCAGTCACTCTCGGTGGCGCTGGGCCAGTGCCGTAAGTTCATCAGCCAGCACAAACTCAAAACCATCAACGGTGTGGACACGGCCGGGTCGGCCCGCGAAGTGGCCGAGAAGGGCGACAGATCGGTTGCGGCGATCGCCTCTCGGCTGGCAGCGGAGGTCTACGGTCTCACCATCCTGGCCAGCAACATCGAGGACGCGGCCCACAATACCACCCGTTTCCTGTCGATCGCACGACACCCCGAGGAGCCGCCGCAGGGCGGACGAGTAAAGACCACCTTCGTTTTCCGGGTACGCAACGTACCGGCAGCCCTCTACAAGGCAATGGGCGGTTTTGCGACGAACGGGGTGAACATGACCAAGCTAGAGAGCTACATGCTGGACGGCTCGTTCACCGCAACCCAGTTCTACGCCGATATCGAAGGCCACCCCTCCGATCGGGCGGTGCAACTCGCCTTCGAGGAGCTGAAGTTCTTCACCGACCACTTCCGCATCCTCGGCGTCTACCCCGCAGGAACAGTCGGTATCTGACCTCAGCGGTCGTCGTCGCTTTCGGACCCGCAAGCGGGACCATCCGCCGCGATGCCGAAATCGGCCTCGACCTTGTCGCCCCCGGTAACGGCGTCCTCGGGCCGCCGTTCGCAGGCCGGAAGGTAGAGCGGTGCAGTTGCTTCGCGGCCGCCACGGCGCTCAATGCTGCGGGCGGCCATCAACTCGTACGGAAAGAGGGCGGATTGCATCGCTTCGGCCTCCTGGCCAGTGGATGCCACAACTGTGCGCCCGCCGACGTTAACAGGGTCTGACGACGCGTGTTCAGGCAGGCCACCAGGCGACGCCGTCTGAATGCTAACGGGTCCCGTACATTCGGTCGCCGGCGTCGCCGAGGCCGGGCACGATATAGCCCTTCTCGTTGAGATGACTATCGATGGCGGCGGTGAAGATCGGCACGTCCGGATGGTGGGCCGAGAAATTCTCGATGCCTTCAGGCGCCGCCAACAGGCAGAGGAAGCGCAGGTTGTTGGCGCCGCGCTGTTTGAGCTTGTCGACAGCGGCGATCGAAGAGTTGGCGGTAGCGAGCATCGGGTCGACGACGATGATCAGGCGGTTCTCCAGCTCGGAGGGGGCCTTGAAGTAGTACTCCACCGGCTGCAGTGTCTCGTGGTCGCGATAGATGCCGATATGGGCGACCCGGGCCGCCGGCACGAGGTCGAGCATGCCGTCGAGCAGCCCGTTGCCGGCTCTGAGGATGGAGGCAAAGACCAGTTTCTTGCCCTTGATGGTGGGCGCCTCGATCTGCGCCATCGGCGTTTCGATTGGGATCATCTCCAGCTCGAGGTCGCGCGTCACTTCGTAGCAGAGCAAGTGCGCGATCTCGCGCAGCAGCCGGCGGAAGCTGGCGATCGAAGTCTCTTTGTCCCGCATGATGGTCAGCTTGTGCTGGATCAGCGGGTGATCGACGACCGTGACGCCACGCATGTGGAAACCTCGGGCTAGAGGAAGGACTTGCCGTGTGGTCCGGGCGCGAGGCCTAACCAGCGGGCGATGCTCTCTCCTATATCGGCAAAGGTCGTCCGGATGCCAATGCTCCCCGGCGTCAGGCTTGGGGAAAAGCACAGAATCGGCGTCTGTTCGCGGGTATGGTCGGAACCCGACCAACTGGGATCGTTGCCGTGATCTGCGGTGAGGATGAGCAGGTCATCCTGGCGCATGCTGACGATGAGTTCGGGCAGCCGCCGGTCGAAGGCCTCCAAAGCCCTGGCATAACCCGGGATGTCGCGGCGATGGCCGTACTCCTGGTCAAAATCGACGAAGTTGACCATGATGAAGGCGCCATCTGCGGCCATTTCGACAGCCTCGAGGGTGCGGTCGAACAGCGCCATGTTGCCGGTGGCCTTCAGTTTGTGGGTGACACCATGGCCAGCGTAGATGTCGGATATCTTGCCGATGGCGAAGACCTGTCGGCCGGCAGTCTGGTTACGGTCGAGCAAGGTTGGGGCCGGCGGTGGGATGGCGAAATCTCGACGATTGCCGGTGCGCCTGAAGTCGCTGGCGGTCTCGCCGACGAACGGGCGGGCGATGACGCGGCCGATCATCAGCGGCGCCGTGAGCGAGAACGCGATCTGGCAGACCTCGTAGAGTCGTTCGAGACCGAAATGGGACTCGTGCGCAGCGATCTGGAACACTGAATCGATCGAGGTGTAGCAGATCGGCTTGCCGGTGCGGATCGACTCCTCGCCCAGTTCGGCGATGATCTGCGTTCCGGAGGCATGCTTGTCGCCCAGGATGCCGGGAAGTTTCGACTTTTCAACGAGTTGGGCGATGAGATCGGGCGGAAATGTCGGCTCGGTGTGGGGGAAATAGCCCCAGGCGAAGGGGACCGGGACACCGGCGATCTCCCAGTGGCCGGACGGGGTGTCCTTGCCCTTCGACACCTCGCGGCCGACGCCCCAACGGCCGCCTCGGGGCTGGTCGGTGAGACCGAGCGGAATGCGGCCGGTCGACAGTTGCGCCGCCGCGCCGAGCCCCATGGCGTCCATATTCGGCAGCGAAATCGGGAAGTTGGCCGCGATATGGCCAAGCGTATCGGCGCCAGCGTCGCCATAATCAGCAGCGTCAGGAGCACCACCGATGCCGAAGCTATCGAGAATGCAGAGGATAGCGCGGGGCATCACAAGGCTCCGGGGGAACTGGATTGCTCAGCCGCAGGGCCTTCTCGCGTCTGCGGCGGCGAGAGCCGGTCGGCGATCAGCGGGAGCAACGGCTCCACCTCCGGACCGATGGTGTAGGCAGCGCGCAAACGACGCTCTCCTTCGTCTGCCTCATCTTGGTCCCGAGCGTGAACGCGACCAAGGGACATCCCCGGGGAAAGCTTCGTGCCTAGTCCGGCCAGCCGATCGTAGCCGACAGCGTGGTCGATAGTGTCGGTGGGTAGGCTGCGCCCTCCACCCAGTGCCACCACGCCCATGCCTATGGCGCGGGTATCGATGGCGATGACATTGCCCTCGACCTCGGCATCGACGTCACGGATGATCGGCGCCGAGCGAAGGTGCCGGTCCATCGCCGCGACGAAGTCGGCTGGTCCTCCCAGCAGGGCCACCATGCGCGAGAAATGCTCGATTGCGAGCCCCCCACCGAGGGCGCGCTCGACGGCCTGGCGGGCATCACCGGAGTAGCCGGTCAACTCGAGTGCGGCCGCGCTAAGCGCCAGCGTCACCTCACGCAGGCGCGGGTCCTGATGGGCACCGGTCAGGAAATCGACGGCGTTGCGGACTTCAAGCGCATTACCGGCTGCGCTGGCGAGCGGCTCGTTCATGTCAGTGATCAGCGCCCCGGTCCTGAGGCCTGCGTCGTTGGCGACAGACACGAGGCTATCAGCCAGCGCGCGGGAGCGCTCAAGGGTCGGCATGAAGGCGCCCGAGCCGGTCTTGACGTCGAGGATCAGCGCCTGGAGCCCGGCGGCCAGCTTCTTGGAGAGGATCGATGCGGTAATCAGGGGAATGGATTCGACCGTGCCGGTGACGTCGCGGATGGCGTAGAGCAGCTTGTCGGCCGGAGCGAGATCAGCGGTCTGGCCGATGATGGCGCAGCCGGCCTCGCGCACCACGCGGCGGAATAGTGCGTTGTCCGGCTGCGTGACGTAGCCCGGAATGGAATCGAACTTGTCGAGGGTTCCCCCCGTGTGGCCGAGACCACGGCCGGAGATCATCGGCACATAGACGCCGCAGGCGGCGAGTATTGGCGCAAGCATCAGCGAGACGTTGTCGCCCACGCCACCGGTCGAATGCTTATCGACGACGGGGGCATCGAGATCGGACCAGTCGAGCACAGTGCCGGAGTCCCGCATGGCCTCGGTGAGTGCCACGCGTTCGGGCGTCGTCATGTCGCGGAAGAACACCGCCATCGCGAAGGCGGCCGCCTGCGCATGCGACACCTTCCCGGTCGTGAGGCCGGCGATGAAGGCGGCGATTTCCGGAGTGTTGAGGACGAAGCCGTCGCGTTTGCGGATGATGGTCTCTTGAGGGAGAAACGTCATGGCGCTTCTCCGCGGGAAAGGCGCCCGTCTCCCGCCGCCCCTGCTCCGGTCTTCGCTATCGCCGCAAGAACGAGGTGACTGGTAGTTGCGGACAGCATCGCGTTTGCTTCAGGCGCCATAGGGCACCCAGACGTTCTTGATCTGCGTGGCGCGGCGGAGGAAGTAGTCGCCTTCGAACTTCTGCCTGTCGGCGAGATCGTAGTAGAGGCCGCGGCTGGTCCAGGTCTGCTTGAGGTTGCCGACGGACGCCTTTTCGACCATGGCCGAGGTCTCGGCATCGGCAGCGGCCCAGATGGCGTCGACGCCGTCGTGTTCGGCGAGGGTCTTGGCCAGCGTCGCGGTGGCGCCGGTGACGATGTTGACGATGCCCGCCGGGACATCGGAGGTTTCGAGGACCTGGTAGAAATCGGTCATCGACAGCGGCGAGCGCTCGGAGGGAACGAGGACGACGGTGTTGCCCATGGCGAGGGCCGGAGCGATGAGCGCGATGGAGCCGAGCAAGGGCCGCGACGGCGGGGCGAGGATGGCGATGGTGCCGATGGCCTCGACCATGGCGACGGCGATGGTGCGGCTGGGCGGATTGTGCACGGCGCCGTCGTATTTGTCGGCCCAGCCGGCGAAGGCGAAGAGGCGCTCGATGGAGGCCGCGACCTCGGCGGCGCCGTCCTCGCCAGTCTCGGCCTTGATGCGGGCGGCGAATTCGTCGGCGCGGTACTCGAGGTTTTCGGCGAGGAAGTAGAGGATCTGGGCGCGGGCATGGGCGGTGGTGCTGGCCCAGCCCAGCGCGGCGCGGGCGGCATCGACGGCGTTGCGGATGTCCTTGCGGTTGCCGTCGCCGACTTCGCCGACGAGGGCGCCGGCGGGGCCGTAGACCGGGCGGGAATAGCCGGAATCCGGGCGGGCCTGCTTGCCGCCGATATACATCTTCGCGGTCTGGTCGATGCCCGCATCGTCCAGTGGATTGGCGGGTTGGGCCCCGGCTTTCGCCGGGGTGACACCGAGCTTGGGGGCAGGCTTGAGGTCTCTTTCCCATTTCGGCTTCAGGTAGGAGGCCATGCCTTCCTTGCCACCCTCGCGGCCGAAGCCCGATTCCTTGTAGCCGCCGAAGCCGACGGCGGCGTCGAACTGGTTGGTGCCGTTGATCCAGACGACGCCCGCCTTGAGTTTTGGCGCGATATCGAGGGCGAGGTTGACGTTCTCAGTCCAGACGGTGGCGGCGAGGCCATACTTGGTGTTGTTGGCCAGCGCCACTGCCTCCTCGGGGGTGCGGAAGCTCATTTCGACCAGCACCGGCCCGAAGATTTCCTCGGCGACCAGGGTGTTGGCGGGCGAGACATGGGTGACCAGCGCCGGCTTCATGAAACAGCCACGGGCCGGCAACTGCCCGTCGGGCTCGTAGACCATGGCGCCTTCGGCGACGCCGCGCTGCATCAGGTCGCGGATGCGCTCGACCTGTACCGGGGCGACCAGCGCGCCGATATCGACGGCCTTGTCGAGCGGATCGCCGACGCGGAGGGTCGACATGCGCTTCTTCAGCTTTTCGAGGAAGCGGGTCTCGATGCTCTCCTGCACCAGCAGCCGCGAGCCGGCGCAGCAGACCTGGCCCTGGTTGAACCAGATGGCATCGACCAGGCCTTCGATGGCCGAGTCCATGTCCGCATCGTCGAAGACGATGTAGGGCGACTTGCCGCCGAGCTCGAGCGAGAGGCCCTTGCCGGAGCCGGCGGTGGCCTTGCGGATGATCTTGCCGACTTCGGTCGAGCCGGTGAAGGCGATCTTGTCGATATCGGGGTGGCCGGTAATGGCGGCGCCGGTGCCGCCCTCGCCGGTGACGATGTTGACGACGCCCGGCGGCAGCTTCGCCTTCTCGCAGATTTCGGCAAAGAGCAGCGCGGTGAGCGAGGTGAATTCGGCGGGCTTGAGGACAACCGTATTGCCGGCGGCGAGCGCCGGGGCGATCTTCCACGCGAGCATCAGCAGCGGGAAATTCCACGGGATGATCTGGCCGCAGACGCCGTAGGGCACGTGGTCGGGGAACTCGCGGTCGCGGTGCTGGGCCCAGCCGGCGTGGTGGTAGAAATGGCGCGCCACCAGCGGGATATCGACGTCGCGGCTCTCGCGGATCGGCTTGCCGTTGTCCATGGTTTCGAGCACGGCGAAGAGCCGGCTGTGCTTCTGGATGAGGCGGGCGATGGCGTAGAGGTATTTGCTGCGCTGGTAGCCGGAGAGGGCGGACCATTTGGGGAAGGCGGCGCGGGCGGCCTTCACGGCGGCGTTCACGTCGTCGGCGGTGCCGTCGGTGATCTGGGCGAGGGTCTTGCCGGTCGCAGGGTTCTCGGAGGAGAAGGTCTTGCCGGGCTTGGTCCACTTGCCATCGATGAAATGGCCGAAGGTGTTTTCGTGGGCGCTGAGCCAGGCGAGCGCAACATCGCTGGCCTCGGGGGCCGGGCCGTAATCGAGGGAGGTGAAGATATCAGCGATCTTGTTCATTTTCGTTCCTCCGTCGATCGAGCGTGGGGCGTACCCCTCATCCGCCCTTCGGGCACCTTCTTCCTCAAGGGGAGAAGGGCGGCAGCCGAGAATTCTCAGTCGGTTCCCCTCTCCCCTTGAGGGAGAGGGTGGCGCGCAGCGCCGGGTGAGGGGACGGTTAGCTAAACCATTGGCATCCGATAATCGGCCGCGTAGTGCCCGGTGAGGGTGTGCTCCAACTGCCGTTCGATGTCGGTGAGCAACGAACTGGCGCCGAAGCGGAAGAGGTGGGGCTGCAGCCAGTGGGTGCCGAGCTCTTCCTTCATCAGCGCCATGTAGTCGAGCGACAGCTTGGCGGTGGCGATGCCGCCGGCGGGCTTGTAGCCGATCTCGATGCCGGTTTCCTCGTGGAACCAGCGGATCATGCGGACCATCGCAAGCGACGTGACGAGGTTGGCGTTGACCTTTTCCTTGCCGGTCGAGGTCTTGATGAAATCGGCGCCGGCCAGCATGCAGACCAGCGAGGCCTTGGCGACGTTGGTCTGCGTCGCGAGTTCGCCGGTGCCCAGGATGGTCTTGATGTGGGCGTCGCCGCAGGCTTTCCGCATGGCGCGGACTTCGTCGTAGAGGGCCTGCCAGTTGCCGGTAAGCACCATGCCGCGCTCGATGACGATGTCGATCTCGTTGGCCCCGTCGGCGACCGAGGCTTCGATCTCGGCGAGGCGGCTCGAGAGCGGAGCGAGGCCGTGCGGGAAGGCGGTACTGACGGCGGCGACGTTGATGCCGGTGCCCTTGAGCGCATCGACGGCGGTCTTGACGAAGGCGTGGTAGACACAGACGGCGGCCGGCTTGATGTTGAGCGCGGCGATATCGAAGCCGTCGACGATATCCTGGCGCAGTGGATGGCGGGCCTTGGCGCAGAGGCGCTCGACCCGGCCGGGGGTGTCGTCGGAATTCAGCGTGGTGAGGTCCATCAGGGTGATGGCCTTGAGCAGCCAGGCGGCCTGCCACTCTTTCTTGACGGTGCGGCGGGCGGGGAGCGTCGCGGCACGGCGTTCGAGCGCCGAGCGGTTCATCACCGTGCGGTCGACCCAATCGAGATCGAGCGGGAAGCCGGGATTGCGGCGATGCGAGCCGGCGGGCTCGACAAGCTTTTCAGCGGGCTTGGCTTTCGCAGCGGGCTTGTTGGCTGCCTGATCGACGACGCGAAGTTCCATGTTGGCCTCCTGACCGGCTTACCGGTTACCCCGGCTTTGCGGCGGTTCGTTGAACGGCATTATCTACCCAAGAACTCCGGGCCGAAAGAGTGCGGCAGCAGTTGCGCGATGGTCTGTTCGAGCGGGGCGCCATCGATGCCGTGCGAGACGACGACCACATCCGGATCGGCGAACTCGCGGATGCGCTGGCGGCAGCCGCCGCAGGGGGTGACCGGGGTGCTGCCGGGGCCGGTGGTGTAGACGCGCCTGATGCGCTTGCCGCCGCCGGCGAGCATGGCGGCGATGGCCGAGGGCTCGGCGCAGTTGCCGATGGGATAGGCGGCGTTCTCGACATTGCAGCCGACATAGACGTTGCCGTCGTCGGCGAGGATGGCCGTGCCGACGTGGAAACCGGAATAGGGGGCGTAGGCCCTGGCGCGCACGGCTTCGGCGGCGGCGAAGAGAGCGGCGTCAGCGGGATGGGGCATCACCGCTCCTTGGTGTAGGGGACGCCGCCGGCCTTGGGGCCGACGGCCTTGCCGATGAAGCCGGCGAGCAGCACGACGGTGAGCACGTAGGGCAGCGCCTGGATGGCCTGCACCGGCACCTCGATGCCGAGGATCACGGCGCTCTGCAGCCGGATCTGCAGCGCATCGAGGAAGCCGAAGAGCAGGCAGGTGAGCATGGCCGGCACCGGCTTCCACTTGGCGAAGATCAGCGCGGCGAGCGCGATGAAGCCCTTGCCGGCGGTCATGTTGTTGCCGAAGCCCGAGCCCTGGGCGATCGAGAAGAAGGCGCCGGCGAGGCCGCAGAGGAGCCCGGTGATCAGCACCGCCTGGTAGCGCAGCCGGATCACCGAGATGCCGGCGGTGTCGACCGCCTTGGGATTCTCGCCGACGGCCCGCAGGCGCAGACCGAAACGGGTGCGGTAGAGCACGAACCAGGTGATCGGCACGGTGAGGAAGGCGATGTAGACGAGCAGGTTATGGCCGGAAATCAGGTCGTGGTAGATCGGCCCGACGACCGGGACCCCCTGCAGCTCATCGGCAAGGGGCAGCGTGATTTCCGTGAAGCGCTCGCCGGGCTGCAATTGCGGGGTGCGGCCGCCCTGGGCGAACCACTGGATGCCGAGGAAGGTGGTAAGGCCGGCCGCCAGCATGTTGATGGCGGTGCCGGCGATCAGCTGGTTGCCCTTGAGGGTGATGGCGGCGGCGCCCTGCAGGCCTGCGGTGGCGATGGAGACCAGGACCCCCGCGAGCAGCCCGATCCACACCGAATCGAACACCGAGGCGGCGGCGCCGGCGGCGAAGGCCGCCATCAGCATCTTGCCCTCGAGGCCGATGTCGAAGACGCCGGCGCGCTCGGAATAGAGCCCGGCGAGGCAGGCGAGCAGCAGCGGCGTCGAGAGCCGGATGGTGGCATCGAGGGTGGAGAGGACGAGCGCCAGATCCATGGCTCAGCTCTCCGACCTGGCGGGGAGCGGCGCGGCTTTCGGCGCGGGCGCGAACAGCATGAAGAGGCGCTGCAGGCCGGGGCGGAACATGCCCTCCATGGCTCCGGTGAACAGGATCACCAGCGCCTGGATGACCACCACCATTTCCTTGCTCAGCCCCGGGATGACGTATTGCAGCTCGTTGCCGCCCTGGTAGAGGGCGCCGAACAGCAGCGCCGCGAACAGGATGCCGACCGGATGGTTGCGGCCCATCAGCGCCACGGCGATGCCGACGAAGCCGGCGTCCGAGACATAGTCGAGCACCAGGCGGTACTGCACGCCGACGATCTGGTTGACCGCCACCATGCCGGCGAGCGCGCCCGAGAGCGTCATCACGATCATGATGGTGCGCGAGTTGGAGATGCCGGCATAGGTGGAGGCCGTCGGGTTGTGGCCCAGCGCCCGCATCTCGTAGCCGAAGCGGGTGTGCCAGATCAGCACATAGGCGCCGACGAGGCAGAGGAGCGCCAGCAGCAGTGTGAAGTTGACGTCGGTGTTCTTGAACCAGGGGATGAAGGTGCCGAGCTTGGGCATGCGCGCCGCGGCATCGATCATCGCCGATTCCGGCGCGAGGACCCCGGCGGGCTTCAGGACGTTCACCACCATGTAGACCATGATCGCCGAGGCGATGAAGTTGAACATGATGGTGGTGATGACGACGTGGCTGCCGCGCTTGGCCTGCAGCCAGCCGGGAACGAAGGCCCAGAAGCCGCCCACGGCGCCGCCGGCGACGACGGCAACGGGGAAGGTGATCCACCAGGGCAGGAACTGCAGCGGCAGGGCGACGGCGATGACGCCCAGCCCGGCGATGTAGGCCTGGCCGTTGCCGCCGATGTTGAACAGCCCGGCATGCGCGGCGACCGCCACGGCGAGGCCGGTGAAGATGAAGTTGGTCGAGTAGTAGAGCGTGTAGCCGATATTGTAGCCGTTGCCGAAGGCGCCGCCGACGATGGCTTCGAGCGCCGCCAGCGGATTCTGCCCGATGGCGAGGACGACGAGGCCCGACACCACGAAGGCCAGCACCAGGTTGATCAGCGGCAGCAGGACGATATCGGCCCAGCGCGGCAGGGGGCGAAGCGCGCTCATGCGATGGCGCCTGCGGCAGCGGCAGGGGCCGGGGCGGCCTGGCGGTCGGTAACGCCCGCCATCATCAGGCCGAGTTCGCCCTCGGTGGCGACCGCCGGGTCGGCCTCGCCGACGATCTGGCCATCGAACATGACGAGGATGCGGTCGGCCATCGAGCGGATTTCGTCGAGCTCGACCGAGACGAGGAGGATCGCCTTGCCCGCGTCGCGCATCCGGATGATCTGGTTGTGGATGAACTCGATGGCGCCGATGTCGACGCCGCGGGTCGGCTGGCCGACGATCAGCACTTCGGGATCGGACGACATCTCGCGGGCCAGCACGATCTTCTGCTGGTTGCCGCCGGAGAAGTTGGCCGTCTTCAGCCGCTCGTTGGTGGGGCGGATGTCGAACGCGGCGATGCGCTCGCGCGCCCTGGCGCGGGCCGCCTCGATATCGAGGATGAAGCCCTTGCCATAGGCCGGATCGTCCTGGTAGCCGAGGATGGAGTTTTCCCATTCCTCGAAGGCGACGACGAGGCCCATGCGCTGGCGATCCTCGGGGACGTGGGCGAGGCCGGCCTGGCGGGCGCGGTGGGCGCCGTCGTCGCCGGCGAGCGAGAGCGGCGTTCCCTTGAGCTTGACGACGCCGCTCGACTGATCGCGCATGCCGGAAACGGACTCGAGCAGCTCGGTCTGGCCGTTGCCGGCGACCCCGGCAATGCCGACGATCTCGCCGGCGCGCACGGAAAAGCTCACGTCCTTGACGCGGGTGACGCCGAGATCGTCCTTGACCACGAGGTGCTCGACCGAGAGGAACACCTCCCCCGGGTGGGCGGGCCCCTTTTCCACGCGCAGCAGCACGCGGCGGCCGACCATCAGCTCGGCCAGCTGCTCGGGGTTGGTGTCGGCGGTCCTGAGGGTCTCGACCATGGCGCCCTGCCGCATCACCGAGACGTAGTCGGTGATGGCCATGATCTCCCTGAGCTTGTGGGTGATGAGGATGATGGTCTTGCCCTGGTCGCGCAGCACGCGCAGCACGCGGAACAGGTCGTCGGCCTCGGAGGGGGTGAGCACGCCGGTGGGCTCGTCGAGGATCAGCACGTCGGCGCCGCGATAGAGCGCCTTGAGGATCTCGACGCGCTGCTGGGTGCCGACCGACACGTCCTCGATGATGGCGTCCGGGTCGACGTCGAGGTTGTACTCGTGGGCGAGGCGGGTCAGTTCCTTCCTCGCGCGCTCGAGGCTGGGGCCGAGCAGCGCATTGTCCTCGACGCCGAGGATGACGTTTTCGAGGATGGAGAAGTTGTCGACCAGCATGAAGTGCTGGTGCACCATGCCGATGCCGAGCTGCAGGGCATGGCGGGAATCGGTGATCTTGTGCGGGATGCCATCGACGCGGATCTCGCCGGAATCGGCGGTGTAGAAGCCGTAGAGGATCGACATCAGCGTCGACTTGCCGGCGCCGTTCTCGCCGACGATGCCGTGCACCGAGCCGCGGCGGATCTTGAGGTCGATGTCCTTGTTGGCGTGGACCGGCCCGAAGCGCTTGTTGATCTTTTCCAGTTCGATGGCGAATTCGGACGCAGCGGCCGAAGACGCAGCGGCCCTTTGGGGCCGCTGCGCAGGAGTGTCACCCGTGTGGGCGGTCGAGGTCACCGAAGCGCTCAGACGCCCGGGCAGGTCGAATCGGTGGTGTAGTCGTGAACGACGATCTCACCAGACTGGATCTTGGCAGACAGTTCGTCGACCTTCGCCTTGAGCGCGTCATCGATCAGCGAGGCGTTGTGCTCGTCGAGCGAGTAGCCGACGCCGTTCTGGGCGAGGCCGAGAACGGTGATGCCGGGCTTGAAGGTGGCGTCGTCGCCGGCTTCCTTGAAGGCGGTGGTGACCGCGACGTCGACGCGTTTGAGCATCGAGGTCAGCACCGAGCCGGGATGCAGGTAGTTCTGGTTGCTGTCGACGCCAATGGCGAGCTTGCCCGCGTCGGCGGCGGCCTGCAGCACGCCCAGGCCCGAGCCGCCGGCGGCGGCGAAGACGATGTCGGCGCCGGCATCGAACTGCGCCTTGGTCAGCTCACCGGCGGTGACCGGGTCATTCCAGGCGGCCGGTGTGGTGCCGGTGTAGTTCTCGATCAGCTTGACCGACGGGTTGGCGGCCTTGGCGCCCTGGGCGTAGCCACAGTAGAACTTGTGGATGATCGGCACGTCCATGCCGCCGACGAAGCCGACGGTGCCGGTGGTCGACTTCAACGCCGCGAGCGCGCCGACGAGAAACGAGCCAGTGTGCTCGTCAAAGATGATCGACTGCACGTTCGGCTGATCGACCACAGCGTCGATCACGACGAAGTTGGTGTCCGGGAATTCCGCGGCAACGGTGCCAAGTGCGGTGCCCCACGAGAAGCCGGCCATCACGATTGGGTTGGCGCCCTGGGAGGCGAAGCGGCGCAGGGCCTGCTCGCGCTGCGCGTCGTTCTGCAGTTCGAGGTCGATGTAGGACCCGCCGGACTCGGCCTTCCAGGCCTCGGCGCCGTTGTAGGCCGCCTCGTTGAATGACTTGTCGAACTTGCCGCCCAGATCGTAGATGATCGCCGGATCGGCGAGTGCGGCGCCGGCCGCCAGTGCCGAGATGGCGACGCCCGCGGCGAGAACGCCGAGGTGCTTGCTGAAATGGTTCATGGATCAGTCTCCCTGTTTCGCGTCCGGCCACGGCAAATGCCGCCCTGACAGCCCGGCGCGCTGAAGGTGAATACAATCGTGCAATCGCGCGCTCGGCAAGAGGGATGCCACGCATTTTTGACCAAGTGGAAAAAACTTGGGTCCGTTCAGCCCTGCAGCGGCGTCACGTCTGCGCCCATGGCACGTCCGAAGCGATCGAAGAAGCCATCGATGACGCGCTGTGCCGAGTTGCCGATCACCGCCTTTCCCAGCTTCATGATGCCGCCATCTGCGCCTCCGCTGGCACGAAACAGCAGTTCCGTACCCCCCGCAGCGTCCGAAAGCGTGATGTCGGCTGCCGCCTCGGCCATGCCGAGCAAACCACCGCGGCCGCGGCCGGCGAGCGTGTAGCTCTCAGCCGGCACCACGTTGCGCAGTTCGAGGTCGCCGGTGAACACCGGCTGCACGATGCCGAAATTGACCTGAATCTCGCATTCGAGGCTGGCTTGGCCAGTCCAGTCGATGCGGCGACAGCCCGGGATGGCGGCCTTCAGCATCTCGGTCTGATTAAGCGCCTTCCACACCGCCTGGCGTGGAGCCGAAAACAGGTACCTGCCGCCGAATTCCATAGCTACCCGCCTTTCGTCAGCTTCTGTGCAAGACGTAGTGCTCCCCAGTCGCAGGAGCAATCCATGAAGCATGAGCCAACGGGGGAACGCAAATTGGCGGCAAGCCCTTTGTCCTGCGGCTTTTTCGCACCATATCGGAGAAAATGGGTACGGGGTCGCCGCGACGAATTGTGTTGTCGCTGCCCTGCGGTGAATCATGTCACGAGCCCGGTGATCGAACCTAGGGATGAGCGTCAGATGGCCAGTGAAGTTATGGACAAACCCCTGCAGTACCTCGACAAGGCAATGGGGGCGATCAAGGAACTCGGGATCTGGCCGGAGCAGGCCGGCGAACAGCCGATCACGGGGCTACTGAACGAGATCACCGGACTCGACGAGACCAAGGTGGTTCTGATCGGCCGCACACTCACCCAGGCGAGCGCCTTCAACGAGGTGGTCCGTTCCCAGGTGGCGGCGATGAGCATTGGCGAGCGCTACAACCTGATCACCGAGAACTTCAATTCCATCCGCGACGATGCCAAGGGCCTGGTCGATCAACTCGACGACGGCAAGCTGGACTTCATGGAGCGGGTGTCCAATGTGTGGATGAAGGTAAGCCGCGGCGATATCGCCCAGCGCTTCGAGAAGATCCGCGTCACCTATATCGACGTCTCCAAGGAAACCAAGAACCAGATCGACCGCGAGCACACCATCCTCGAGGCGTACCGGGACTTTCGCGGGGCACTGAAGCAGGCCGAGGTGATGGCTCTCGAGGTGCTGGAAACTGCAACGCGCCATCTCGACGAGAAGAAGGCGGCATTGACTGCAGCGAGCGACGCTCTCACCGCCTTCAGTGGCGGCACCCCGGCGGACCGGGCCAAGCTGGAGATGACACGCGACGAGAAGCTGCGTGAACTGCAGAATGAGGAACGGCGCTACCAGATTTCCAAGGACCTCTCCGATAACCTCACAATCAGCTACTCGACCTCCGAGGTCATTATGGCCCGGCTGATGCAGACCACCAATGCCAAGGAGAGGGTCTATCAGCAGGCAATCAGCTTCTTTTCGACCAACGAGACGGTGTTCACCGCTCTCTCGGCCTCGTTCACCGGCATGTTCGGGCTGCATGAGTCGACCGAGACGCTGAACGCGATGAAGGAAGGCATGTCCAAGAGCCTGGAGACGCTGAGCGAGATCGGCGACCGCGTGGGCGAGGCGGCGGTGAAGGCCGGCTATGGGCCGACCATCCGCGCCGACGCGGTCAAGAAGCTGGTCGACTCAGTGGTCAGCTTCCAGGAGAAGAGCCGCACCATCATCAACGAGATGCGCGAGCAGGCGACGAGGAACTCGGCGGAAATTCGCGATGCGGTCGAGGACGGCAAGCGTCGTCTCGCCCAGCTTGCGGCGGAGGGCAATGCGCTGATGCTCGAAGGCAAGGCCGGCTAATCGAGGAGGGCGATTGGGCACGCCGCAGCGATGACAAATGCTGGCGCAGAGGTGGAAAAGGCGCCGCTCGACGAAGTGATGCTGGCGATGGACGTGGTGGACACGCTCCGTCACCGGCAGGACTTAGTCGAGCGCGAACTCGCGGGCGACGCCCGCGAGGCAGAACTGCTGCGCCGGCTGCGGGACATCTACCACCAGCAGGGCATTGAGGTAAGCGATGCGGTCCTGAGGGAGGGTGTAAAGGCGCTGGCGGAGAGCCGTTTCGTCTACGAGCCCCCTAAGCCGAGCTTCAAAGTCAGCCTGGCCCGTCTCTATGTCGGTCGTCGCAAGTGGGGGCCTGCCGTTCTGGCGATTGCGCTGGTGCTGGTGATCGGACTGGGCGGCTATTTCTTTGCCTGGCGACCGTTCCGGGAAGCGCAGGCCGAGGCGGCACGCATCGAGTTGAGCGAGGGCTTGCCGCGCCAGATGGATGCGCTCTACCAGACCATCTATGAAGAGACAAAGGTGCAGCAGGCTGTCGGTGAAGCCGATAACCTGCGGGCTCGCGGCAAGGCTGCGGCGGAGGAAGGAAACCGGGCACTGGCCGAACAGGCCATCGCCGGTCTGACCGCACTGCGCGATCAGTTGCGTCAGGAATACACGCTCAAGATCGTCAACCGAGAAGGCCAGAAGACCGGCTTCTGGACGTTTCCAGAGATCAACACGGCGGCAACGAACTACTATGTCGTGGTCGAGGCGATCGGAACGGACGGTAAGGCGCTGACGCTACCGATAACCAACGAGGAGAATGGGCAAACCGAGAGCGTCGCGGTCTGGGGGGTGCGCGTGCCGGAGGCGACCTACCGGTCGGTCGAAGCAGACAAGCGCGACGATGGCATCGTCGAACGCAGCACGATGGGGATCAAGCAGTACGGATTCCTCGATGTCGACTACGTCATGCCGGTGCTCGGCGGCGCGGTGACCAGATGGTGATGCCGTGAGCCTTTCCGGTCCCGAAGCCCTCAAGTCTCTGGACGATGCACTGCGCGACATCCGGCGCGAAGAGGACGAGATTGCCAAGCGTCTGGCACGCTCAGCCGAACTGGTCACGAAGTTCCGCGAGACCGAAAGCGAGCTGTTTCGGCAGCTTGCCGGGCTCCGCCTCGACCCGGCGATCCAGTCCGAACTCGCCGGTCGGCTGAGCCAGGCCGAGAGCAGGGCGCGCGAGATGCTGGCCCGCCACAGCGACGACCTGGCGGCAGCAGAGAGCGAGTTGAAGGGTCTCGACGGGAAGATCGCCGCGCTGACGGGCGAACGATCGGAAGCTGCCAGGACAGCGGAATCGGCTGAGGCGGAGCTGAAGCGTATCGCCGACCGGGTGGCGGCTGAGGCCCAGAAGGACCCGGTCTATGCGCAAAAGCGCCAGACGGCCGACGAACTGGCACAGGTGGCAGAAGAGAGCTTCAGGAAGACCCAACAAGCAGAGGCCGATCGCGAGCAGAAGGGCCGGCCCTACCGCGACGATCCCTTGTTCATGTATTTGTGGGAACGCGGCTTCGGGACCAAGAACTACCGCGAGAACAACCTGATCCGGTACCTCGACACGCTTGTGGCCGGGATGGTCGGCTTTCCCGAAGCGCGGGCGAACTTCGCCATGCTGAACGAGATTCCGCTGCGCTTGCGCGAACATGCCGAACGGCAGCGGCAGATCGCGGAGGCGGCCGACGCCGAGGTGACGGCGCTCGAAAGGCAGGTGATCGACGCCGCCGGCGGCAAGCCGGCGCGCGAGGCGCTGGAGGCGGCCCGGGCGCGGATCGCTACTATAGACGGCGACATGGTGGCGCTTGAAGACAAGCGCGACGAACGGGCCAAGGGTGTTCGCGAGCTGGCGCAGGGAAGCGATCCTGCGTTCAGCACTGCGGTGAACGGCCTCGCCGAGGCGCTGGGACGAGAGGATATCCAAACCCTGCTGGCGGCGGCACGTGCCACCCAGACCGGGCAGGACGACACCATCGTCAAGCAGATCGACGAGGTGCGCCAGCGCGCTGCCGAAGAAGAAACGGACAGCCGGGAACAGCGGGCGCGGCTTAAGACGTTGGCGGCGCGGCGACGTGAACTTGAGGACATCCAGTACGAATTCAAGAAGCAGGGCTTCGACAATCCGCGCTCGAGCTTCCGGGAAGACAGCCTCGTGGGCGACCTGCTCACCGATTTCCTGCGAGGCGGGATCAGCGCGGCGGACTATTGGGGACAGTGGCAACGCAGCCAGAAGTGGTCGGGCGGCAACCGGGCCGAGCCGCGTCGCCAGGAGCCGGCGCCGAGCGGCTTCACCTGGCCCGACTCGAGCTTCGGTGGCGGCACCAGCAGCCGACGCCAGGGCGGGTTCGGGGGAAGCTGGGGACGTTTGCCAGGAACGGGCGGTGGCGGACTCGGCGGCAGCCCAGGTAGCAGTGGCGGCTTTTCACGGCCACGGACGGGATCGAGCGGGAATCGCACTGGCGGCGGCTTCAAGACCGGTGGCGGATTCTAGCCGGAGCCGACCTGCGCAGCGAACTGACTTCGCCGACGATTCAATCATGCCGTGAAACCTAGCCCGAGTGCCCGTTGCAGGTTGGCAGCGATCCCATCGAGGCCGCCGCCAGCATGTCGTCGACAGTCAGATCGGCAACCAGCGGCGCCAGGCCGGTTTCTCCGGGAAGCGCGACAAGAACCGAAATCCTGGCCCTCGCGGTATCGACCTCACCGGTGCGACAGAGGCCGGGACTTAGCGATAGCGCCATGGCATTGTTGTCCTGCGGCAGGGCCCTGGCCCAGACGAGGGCCTCCTGGACTGCAGCCTTGTCTGCCGCAGAGAAGCCGAGGAAGTAGTAGCTGCGCGCTTCGGCCGGCGGCGGTAAGGCGCCTGCGAGATCAGAGGCATCGGCGGCAAGCAGCACGGCGCGGACATGGCGCTCCCCGCTGGCCGGGATAACGAAGTCGAGGTCAAGTATCGCGCCATGCTCAAGCGGTTCGAGAGAGGCCGGCAAGTCGAGGACCAGCAGCAGGCTTGCGATGTCGTCCCGGAGGTAGTCAAGCGGCCGCAGGGGCGATGTGGTGTGCAGCGACAGAGACGCGCATCCGGCCACCGCCAGCAGTGCCGCAAGCCCTCCGGCGCGCCAAGGAATGCCCACTTCGACTCCCCTCATTTCTCCTGCGGCAAGCTAGCGCCTTAGTCGTAGCCTCGACACGTCCGACGGCGGCGAGGTCCGACACCCTGGCGAGCGACAAGGTGCCAGCAAGACCGTGCCGCCGAGTGGCTCAGCCAAAGACGCTGGCGCCACGATCTGCGGTGCCCACGAGGGCGCGGAAGCCGACAAAGAGCTCTCGGCCCATGCCAAAGTGATCGCGACGGAGGTCCTCGGTGGCCGGGGTGCGGGAGAAGAACTCCTTCTCGTCTCCGATAAAGGAAAGTGTTCCAGCATCAGCGTCGAGCCGGATCAGATCGCCGTCGCGGATCTTGGCGATGGCGCCTCCGTCGCTAGCCTCGGGCGTCATGTGGATTGCAGCGGGGATCTTCCCCGAGGCGCCGGACATGCGGCCATCGGTGACGAGTGCAACCTTGTGCCCGCGATCCTGCAAGATGCCCAGCGCCGGGGTGAGCTTGTGCAGTTCCGGCATGCCGATCGACTTGGGGCCCTGGAAACGAACGACGGCGACCACGTCACCGGTCAGTTCGCCTGCCCTGAAGGCGGCAAGCATGCCGTCCTGAGTGTGGAAGACGCGCGCCCGTGCTTCGACCACACGATTCTCGGCCTTGACCGCCGAGACCTTGATAACCGACTTGCCCAGGTTGCCTGACAGGACCTTGAGGCCACCGTTCTGCGAGAAGGCCTGGCGGACCGGAGCCAGGACCTTGGCATTGCCGGACTGAGGCGGCACGGGCTCGAAGCTCAGCTTGTCGCCGAGGAGGCGGGCCTCGACCGTGTAGCCCGAAAGCCCCTGCCCCCAGACGGTCTTGACGTCCTCGTGCAGGTAGCCCGCCTCGAGCAGTTCGCGAATGAGGAATCCCATGCCGCCGGCGGCATGGAAGTGATTCACATCGGCGATGCCGTTGGGATAGACGCGCGCCAGCAGGGGCACCGCTGCGCTGAGGTTGGACATATCCTCCCAGGTGACCTTCAGCCCGGCGGCGGCCGCGATGGCGACAATGTGCATGGTGTGGTTGGTCGATCCCCCGGTGGCGAGCAGGCCGACCATGCCGTTGACGATGGCCTTCTCATCGACGATGTGGCCGATGGGGGTGTAGTCGTTGCCCTCGGCGGTGAGCGAGAGGGCGCGCCTTGTGGCCTCGCGGGTCAGCGCCTCGCGCAGCGGGGTACCGGGGTTGACGAAGCTGGCGCCCGGCAGATGCAGGCCCATGATCTCCATCAGCATCTGGTTGGAATTGGCGGTTCCGTAGAAGGTACAGGTACCCGGAGAGTGGTAGGACTTGGCCTCGCTCTCGAGCAGTTCGGCACGGCCGACCTTGCCCTCGGCATAGAGTTGGCGGACCTTGGCCTTCTCATCATTGGAGATGCCGGTCGGCATCGGGCCGGCGGGAACGAAGACGGCCGGCAGATGCCCGAAGGCCAGCGCACCAATCATAAGTCCGGGGACGATCTTGTCGCAAATGCCCAGATAGACTGCCGCATCGAACATGTTGTGGCTGAGCGCGATAGCGGTGGCCATGGCGATCACGTCGCGGGAGAACAGGCTCAGGTCCATGCCCGGCTGGCCCTGTGTGACGCCATCGCACATGGCAGGCACGCCGCCGGCAACCTGGGCGGTCGCGCCTATCGCTCGGGCCGCGTCCTTGATGATATCCGGATAGGTCGCGTAGGGCTGATGGGCGCTCAACATGTCGTTGTAGGAGGTGACGATGCCAAGGTTCAGCGCCTTCGAACCGGCGAGCTTCGCCTTGTCGCCGGGGGCGCAGGCCGCGAAGCCATGGGCGAGGTTGCCGCAGGCCAGCGTCGCCCGGTGCACACCCTTGACCCGGGCAGCATCGACGCGATCGAGGTAGTCGCGGCGAGAGGCGGCGCTCCGGGACGCGATGCGCTCGGTCACTTCATGGACGGTCTTGACGACGTTCATCTCGAACTCCTTGGGGAAAGCACAGGGCCGGTGGGCAGCGGATAAAGCGCTGCCAGACGCGAGCCTACGGGCTCCAGAAGACGGTCAGCGGGGTCCGGCCCTGGCGCAGGACGGCGCGGACGGGCATGTCCTCGATCGCCCCCTCCGCCGATGCCCTTTCGAGCACGCCGGCCTTTTCCTCCCCTTCGATATGCAGGTAGAGGCCATTGGTGTCGAGCAGGCGCTCGAGGACCAGAGTCACCCGGGGCTCCCCAGCCCCCGGGGCCCGGATGGCGATGGCCGGTCCCTTGCCGGTCAGGGCCGCAGCGAGACTGTCGCCTCCTGGGAAGAACGACGCGGTATGCCCGTCGCTGCCCATGCCCAGGATGACCGCGTCGAACGGCCTTGGCAGATCGTTGACTAGCATGTTCGTGCGGGCGATGGCAGCAGCATCCGGCGCCTCACCGCCAGTGTACAACGGCACAAAATGGGCGGTCGCGGCCGGCCCCTGCAGCAAACGCTCGTTGACCAATCCGGCATTGGACCGGTCCGACGTCTCCGGGACCCAACGCTCGTCCACGAGGGTGACGATCACCTTGCTCCAGTCGATATCCCGCCGCCGGCCGAGAACCGAAAAGAAGCGCGCCGGAGTTGAGCCTCCCGAGACGGCCAACACTGCCCTGCCCCGCGCGGCAATGCCGTCGTTGAGTCGCTCGGCAACCGTCTCGGACAGCGCCAGCGCCAGGTCCTCCTTGGTGCCAAAGCTGCGCCGCGTCACGTTCAATGCCCATCCTCGTGCCAGGTGCGGCCATCGCGCTCGATCAGGGCGATGGCTGCCGTCGGCCCCCAGGTGCCGGCAGTGTAGCTCTGCGGTGCGTCAGTGGACGCGTCCCAGCCGTCGCGGATGGGATCCACCCACATCCAGGCGGCCTCGAGTTCATCACGGCGCATGAACAGTGTCTGCTGGCCGCGGATGACATCAAGCAGCAGGCGCTCATAAGCTTCCGGGGTGCGATCGGCGAAAGTCTCGGCGAAGCTGAGGTTCAGCGGCACCTCGCGCAGGCGCATGCCACCTGGGCCGGGATCCTTGATCATCATCAACAGCTTCACCCCCTCGTCGGGCTGAATGCGGATGACCAGCCGGTTCGGCCTCGGCGCCCCTTCTGCATGATCGAAGATCGAGTGCGGGATATGGCGGAACTGGATGACGATCTCGGACGCGCGGCTGGGCAGCCGCTTGCCGGTACGGATGTAGAACGGCACGCCTGACCAACGCCAGTTCTGTATTTCAGCCTTGATGGCAACGAAGGTCTCGGTGCGCGAGCCCTTCTTTTCGGCAGGCAGTTCGTCCTGGTAACCGGAGACGGCGGCACCGTCGACGCTGCCGCCGCGGTACTGACCGCGCACGGTAACTCGCGGCACGTCCGGTCCCGTGACGGGCTTCAGCGACCGCAGCACCTTGAGCTTTTCATCACGCAGAGCATTTGCGGCATCGGACGCCGGCGGTTCCATGGCCACGAGGCAGAGCAACTGGATAATGTGGTTCTGCACCATGTCTCGCAGCGCGCCGGACTCATCGTAGTAGCCGCGGGTACCGGCCCCAACCGATTCGGCGACGGTGATCTGCACGTGATCGATGTGCGCCGAGTTCCAGATCGGTTCGAACAGGATATTGGCAAAGCGCAGAGCCAGTAGGTTCTGCACCGTCTCTTTGCCCAGATAGTGATCGATGCGGTAAACCTGATCCTCATGGAAGATCCTGGACACTTCGTCATTGATCGCGATCGAGGAGGCAAGGTCGTGGCCGAGCGGCTTTTCGATCACCACGCGGGCATCGCGCCGATAGTACTTCCTCTTGTGGATGTACTCGCAGGTCGGCCCGAACAGATCAGGGGCAATGGCGAGATAAAAGGCGCGCACCACCTTGGGGTCATTCCTGAGGTTCTTGCTGAGGTCGCCCCACTTGGCCTCGTCGGTGACGTCATTGGCAACGTAGGAGCAGACTGACACGAACCGTTCGATGGTGGCCGCATCCTGGTAGCCGGGTTCAACGAAGGCGGCGATCGACTCGCGAGCCAGCGTCTGGAAATCGGCATCGCTGAGCTTCGAGCGCGAGACACCGATGATGCGGCTCTGCTCGTCGAACTGGCCGTCCTTGAAGCGATGGTAGAGTGCCGGAATGAGCTTGCGCTTGGTCAGGTCGCCGGTCGCACCGAACACCACATAGTCGAACGGCTGGACTGGGATGATGCGGCTGGACACGCTCTTGAGGCTCCTGTCGAGGTAGTTCATGCGATACTCAGTCGGAAATCGTCACGGGGGAGGAAAGTTCTGTCTGGCGAGGATGACCGCCCCGTGCAGCGGCTCGTGCATGGGGCGGACGATGAAGTCACCGTAGCGGGCGATCAGCAGCGGGTAGAGCCTGGTACCGAAGCCGCCGACGGCCGCCATCGTGCGCGCTCCGCGGGCCTTGAACCAGCTGACGTAGGCATCGATGTAGCCCAGCTCGATCTCCATCAGCTGCAGCGCGACCGGGTCGCCCTTGTCATAGAAATCGAAGAACAACGGGATGAGGGCGCCGAACTCGGCGGGTGCACGACCGAGCAGGGTGGACGGCGCCCCCGCGGTAGCCTTCAGCGGGCCGCGCGGATCCTGCGGGAACGACCAGTCCATCACCGCATCGATGCTGCCGCCGAGCCGGTCAATCACAGCGCGAGTCAGGTCCGACGCCGGCACTAGCCCGTCGGCCGCCTCCACGGCATAGCGTACCAGTTCGCGGCCGAGAATCGCCCCCGACATCTGGTCGCCGACGTGGAAACCCCAGCCACCACACTGGTGGCGCTCGCCATTGACCATCGCGAGGGCCGCCGAGCCGGTGCCCACGATGATCACCGCGCCGTCCGCGCCACCATGCGCACCGGCACGGGCGATGTCGATGTCGTCATAGACCCGGACATTGGCAAACGGCCATTCGCGCTGTTCGAAGGCGGCGCGGGCCGAAGGAAGACGGCCACCCGCCATGCCGAAGCACGCGTGCGTGTTTGCTGTTTCGGCAAAGTCAATGCCGGCCTTGGCGAAGACCTCGCGCGCGCCTTCGGCAATCGAGCGATAGGCCGGTTCGCCGCCTTCAATCTGCAGGTTCGAACGGCCCCCACCCGCATCAGCGAGGGTTTGCAGGTTCTCGTCGGCCAGGCGGATACGGCAATTGGTGCCGCCACCATCCACCCCGAGATAGTACCTAGGCACGAGCGGCACTCTCCAACTCAATTGGCTAACCGACCCGGGGCCCCGGATCCGGCGCGGACCATAATGCCAAAGGCCTCTAGACGAAAGTAGAATAAGCGATGGGCGTCGCCACGGAAGCTGCTTGCCTGCATGGCACGCATGCGTGAACGGCACGAGCTCGGGATCGATACAGTTCCCGGTGCGTTGCGCTAGAATACCCCGCGGCAGGGAGGAGGCGAACATGGGACATGTCCTGGTGCTGGGAGGGGCCCGTTCGGGAAAAACCGGCTTTGCCGAGCGACTTGCCATGCGGGCCGGGACGCGGCCGGCATATTTGGCCACAGCCGAGGCACTCGATGCCGAAATGCGGGAGCGGGTTGCGGCGCACCGCCAGCAACGGGCGCACCAGTTTACCACCATCGAGGAACCACTCCGGTTGAGCGCCGCGATCCGCCACGCGGCATCGCAGCACGACGCAATCCTCGTCGACTGCCTGACGCTCTGGATCACCAACCTGCTGATCGCCAACGAGGACGTCGCCGGCGCCGTCGATGAACTGGTGACCACGTTGCGCGCGACGCCCGACACGCGAGCGATCCTGGTTTCCAACGAGGTCGGGCTGGGCATCGTGCCCGACAACGCACTGGCGCGCACGTTCAGAGACCTGGCCGGGGCGGCCCACCAGCGACTAGCCGAGATCTGCGACGATGCGTATTTCGTCGTCGCGGGCCTACCACTGGTGCTGAAGGGGCAACCCCCAGAGATCGAGCCGTCCACGCCTCCGGTACACGAGGCGTGATGGTCAGCCGAACTGCCAGTTGAGTACACCTACGAGAGCGGCACAGGCCATCGCGAGGTCGAGCATGACCCGATAGAGCCGGAGCGCGTACTCGATATCGCTTGGTCCCAGTTCGGCGCGGCCGTCACCAAAGGCAGGCAGGTCGACCAGTTCACCACCATAGCTTCTCGGCCCACCGAGACGGAAGCCTAGCGCGCCGGCGAAGGCGGCTTCGGGCCAGCCGGCATTTGGGCTTTCGTGCCTGGAGGCATCGCGCAGGGCAGTGGAAAGGGCGCCAGCAGGCAGACCGCCTCGAACGAAGAAGGCGGCAACAACGACCAGGAGGGCAGTCAGTCGGGCTGGGACGAGGTTCAGTAGGTCGTCGAAGCGGGCGCTGGCCCAGCCAAAGGCCAGATATCGCTCCGTCTTGTGGCCGATCATCGAGTCGGCGGTATTGACGGCCTTGTAGATGGCAATTCCGGGCAAGCCGCCGACAATCAGCCAGAAAAGCGGGGCGACGATGCCGTCGGAGCTGGATTCTGCAAGGCTCTCGATGGCGGCGCGGGCCACCCCGGCGCGGTCGAGCACCTCGGGGTCACGACCGACAATGTGGCTGACGGCGGAACGACCCTCGGAGAGCGAGTTACGAAGGCCGGCCGCGACGTCGGCGACGGCCTTGTGGAGTGAGGACTGGGCCAGAAGGCTCGATGCGAGCCCGGCCTCCAGCACCCAGCCGAACGGCATGAGCCGGCACAGCCAGGCGAGGGGAATGGCGACGAGCGCTGTGGCGGCGAGCAGCAGAATCAGCGCGAGCGTGCCCTTGCCCCTGCGACCGCCTCCGAAGTTCAGCTGACGATCGAGGCGATCGATAAGGGCGCCCATCCACGTGACGGGGTGTCCGATTGCCCTGAAGAGAGGTTCCGGGTAGCCGGCGAGGCGCTCGACTAGGAGAGCGAGGGGGGCAAGAAGGGCGTCCATGGTCACCGCACCGGCGGGCGGGCCAGCGCTAACAGTCGGTCGAGGTCGAGATAGGTCTCCAGGTGCCAGGCGAGGAGTTGCAGGGTCTGGTCGATGTCGTGTTCGTAGGCTTGCTCCCCTAATGTCGCGGCGCCCAGCCGACGGAGGAAGGCTCGACGGAAGCCGTCGGCCGCGAACAGGCCGTGCAGATAAGTGCCCATCACCAGGCCATTGCGGCTGACGGCTCCCTCGGGTCTACCCTCGACGGTCGCAAAGGGGTTGTCGCAATCCTCGCCCCAGGTCTCACCCATGTGGATGTGATAACCGTCGATCGCTTCGCCGGTAGCGTTGTGGCGCGCGGTCTCGAGGCGAAGCTGCTTGTTCTCGCCGAGCTTGGTGTCAACGCGCAACAGGCCGAGGCCATCGACTGACAGCGGCGGACCTTCGATGCCGAGGGCATCGTCGATCCGTTCGCCCAGCATCTGATAGCCACCACAGATCCCCAGAATCGGCCGGCCCTGCCGGTGGTGTGCCATGATGTCGATTCCCCATCCTTCCTGCTGGAGGAAGCGGAAATCGGCGATTGTCGCCTTACTGCCGGGGATGATGATGAGGTCCGCCTCGGGAATGGGGGCACCCCGACGCGCAATGACGACCTCGACGCCAGGATCGGCGCGCAAGGGATCGAAATCGTCGAAGTTGGCGATGTGCGGCAGTTGCGGCACGGCGATGACGAAAGGTCCATCACCGCGCCTCCGCCGTCTCGCCAAGTCCAGGGCGTCCTCCGCGGGCAGGCGTTCCGCCCGATCGAACCAGCGTACCGGTCCGAGGCACGGCACGCCGGTCCGATCGGCGATGATTCGCAGACCCTCATCGAACAGGGCCGGATCGCCCTGGAACTTGTTGACAAGCGTGGCTGTGACCAGGCGGGCGTCTTCGGCATCTATGACGGCAAGTGTGCCGATCAGCGCGGCAATGACACCCCCGCGCTGGATGTCGCCGATCAGGACCACTGGCAGGTTGCGGGCACGGGCGAAGCCGAAGTTGGCGATGTCGCCGTGACGCAGATTGATCTCCGAGGCGCTGCCGGCCCCCTCGACCAGGACTAGATCGGCATCGGCCGCGAGGCCGTCAAACGCCTCCAGCACGCCAGGCAAAAGGTCCCCGCGTTTCGCCCAGTACTCTCGCGCAGGCATGGTAGCGACGCGTTTGCCGCGCACGATCACCTGGGAGCCAACCTCGTGTTCGGGCTTGAGGAGCACCGGGTTCATTGCCGTCAATGGGGGGCGCCGAGCAGCGCGTGCCTGCAGCATCTGCGCCCTGCCGATCTCTCCGCCGTCGGCGGTGACGCCGGCGTTGTTGGACATGTTCTGCGGCTTGAAGGGTGCCACGCGCAAACCGCGATCAGCAAAGGCACGGCACAGTCCGGCGACGATCAGCGACTTGCCGACATCGGAGCCAGTACCCATGAACATCAGCGATCTGGCGGGCATGCGAGGCGTCCCCTAGAGCGGTGCGGCGTCGATCACGTGGGCATAGGAGCCCATCACCCGACCGACAACCAGCCCCATCGGCGGCAAAGTCGCACCCAGCGCGTCCATTGCGGCAAAGAGCGGCGTCCCGCGTGTTCGGCGTGCGGAGGAATAGTGGAACTCGTGGCCGGCAAGCGCCGGGGGGAAGGGCAGCGGGCTGCGGTGAGCGAGGCGACGATAGCCAAGGACGCGCTTCGGTCGGTCGATGCGGGTCTCATGCGGCAGCAGGCCTGCCATTGGGTGGGAATCGCCGGCGCTGTCGATGAGGGTAGTGCCGAGCACCATGAAGCCGCCGCACTCGCCGTAGAGGAGCGCATCGCGGGCCGCCGCGGCTCGAAGGCCGGCCAGAAAGCCGCTCGCCCGAGACAGTCTTCCCGCGTGCAACTCGGGATAGCCGCCTGGCAGGAAGACGGCATCCGCGCCGGCATCGGGCGCCTCGTCGGCGAGTGGGGAGAAGAAGCTCATTTCGGCGCCCGAGTCGCGCCAGTCAGCGAGGATATGGGGATAGATGAAGGCGAACGCATCGTCGCGTGCGATGGCCATCCGCTGTCCGAGCGGAGGCAGCCGACGGACGGGCGCCGGTGCCACCACCCGCTCCAGCCCTCCGGGTTCTCCGGCCAGCGGGGTCGTGAGAGACAGGAGGCGATCAAGATCGAGATAAGCCTCGACCTCTTTGGCAGCGGCAGAGACGACTGCATCGAATTGGGC
Source organism: Devosia sp. (assembly GCA_041916695.1). Taxonomy (GTDB): domain Bacteria; phylum Pseudomonadota; class Alphaproteobacteria; order Rhizobiales; family Devosiaceae; genus Devosia_A. The sequence goes on from JAYRZA010000004.1 coordinate 93,053, forward strand.
GACCTCGTCAGGCAGGACGAGACCCAGGTGGCGATCCGGGAGAACAAGTTGCTCGCGCCGGGGGATGACGCCAAGCAGTGGCACATCCAAAGCAGCAAGCGCCGTGCGCAGCATGGCTTCGTGCCGCGCTGAGGCGGCACGATTGACGACGAGACCGGCAACGCGAACGTCGCTTCGCCAGGTGGCAAAGCCGTGGGCAAGCGCCGCAATGGAGTGGCTCTGCCGCTCTGCGTCGAGCACGAGGACGACCGGCAGGCCGAGGGCGGCCGCGAGGTCGGCCGTGCTGCCGCGACCATCCGCGGCGCTATCGAAGAGGCCCATGACCCCTTCGACGACCAGCAGATCGACGTCCGCCGCCGGCAATGCGGCCAGAGCCAGGAGCCGCGACCCTGACATCGCCCACGGATCCAGGTTGACCGCTGGCCGGCCTGCCGCACTGGCAAGTATCGTGGAGTCAATGTAGTCTGGACCAGTCTTGGCGGGCGCCACAGCGAGTCCGCGCGCCCGCAGGGCGGCGACGACCCCTAGCGTCAGCATGGTCTTGCCGGAGCCGGAGCGGGGTGCGGCGATGACGAGCCCGTTCATGCCTGCGCTCCAGCGTCACGAGTGCACCAACTCTGGGCAACGCGCCCGCCGGCTGGCCACGACCACGACGGCTTGATCTGGCTCCGCTTGAACGCACGACAGCGGTGCCGCGCACGCCTCGAGGCGGAACGAATAACATAAGGCGCAGGATTTCTCTGCGGTTCTTTGGGGCTAGCGCCTATGGTGCGCCGTAAGTGTCGGCAACCGCCCGTACCAACACGGCCCTGGTCGCAGGTATTACGCCTGTGGACACTGTGTCGTTCGAGGGATGCGTGGTACCGAGACGCTGTGCCGACGGTATGGCGGTAGTCAACGTGTCGGTCGTCAGCCGCACGGGCGCGATCGCAGGGAGTAGCGACTGGACGATGAAAATCCTGATCCTGGGCGGGACGGAAGAGGCGCGTCTGCTGGCGGAACGGCTGGTGGCGATGGGCCACGAGGTCACCACGTCTCTCGCCGGGCGCACCAGTGACCCGCTGCTGCCCAGGGGCAATGTGCGGGTGGGTGGATTTGGTGGGGCCGACGGGCTCGCGGGCTTTCTGAAGGCCGAGCGCATCGACCGGCTGGTGGATGCGACACATCCCTATGCGACCGAAATCAAGGTCAACGCGGTAACGGGCGCACAAGTTGCCGAGGTGCGGCTGGTGCGGCTGGTGCGACCAGCCTGGCACGAGCCGCAATATGCGTTCTGGAAGCATGTGGCATCGCCCCAGGAAGCAGCTGCGAGCCTGCCAAAGGGGGCACGCGTGCTGCTCACGGTGGGCCACACACAACTCGAGGCCTATCTTGTTCGAGCCGACTGCAGTTTCGTCGTACGCTCGATCGAGCCGCCGGAGAAACCCCTGCCGGTGAATGCCACCGTACTGATTGCCCGGCCTCCATTCTTTCTTGGAGGCGAGTTGGCCCTGCTGCAGGAGCAAGGCATCAGCCATCTGATCTGCAAGAACTCCGGTGGCGTGCAGACCGAAGCCAAGCTGGCGGCGGCACTGCAGTTGCGCCTGCCGGTTATCATGATCGCCAGACCCGCACTGCCTCCGGCGCATGAGGTGCCGACTGTCGGACAGGCCATTGCCGCGCTGCGGCTCGACCGCGCCTAGGCTCACGGGGCGGCCCTGAGCTTCTTCTTGCCAGCATTGCGCAACACGTGCGCGAACCCCTCGTCGTAGAGACGAGACGCGCGAAACGCGGTCTCCCCAAACACCCGGCCGACAAGGATGAGGGCCGTGCGCGTCAACTTCTCCTCCCTGACACGGGCCCGCATCTGGCGGAGCGTCGTGTGGATCACTTCCTCGTCCGGCCAGGTGGCCCGATAGACGATCACCACCGGGCAATCAGCGCCGTAGTGAGGCGTCAGCGCCGTCTCCACGTAGGCTACATTTCGGATCGAGAGGTGTATGCACAGCGTCGCCCTCGACTGGCCGAGGATCTCGAGACTCTCGCTCTCCGGCATGCTCGATGCCTTGCCGGCGGTGCGGGTGAGAATGATCGTTTGGGAGATTTCCGGTAGGGTCAGTTCGGTCGCAAGTTGTGCGGCGGCGCCGGCAAACGCCGGTACCCCCGGCACCACCTGATAATCGATCCCCAGCGCATCAAGCCGCCGCATCTGCTCGGCCACCGCGCCGTAAATGGAAGGATCACCAGAGTGAACGCGAGCCACATCCTTGCCTAGATCATGGGCTTTGTTGATTTCGTCAATGATCTCGTCCAAATGCATCGGCGCAGTGTCGCGGACCAGTGCCCCGGGGGGCGCCGACGCCACTATCTCCGACGGCACCAGCGAACCAGCGTAAAGACAGACTTCGCAGCGCTCGATCAGGCGTTGCCCGCGCAGGGTGATCAGGTCGGGGGCACCCGGTCCGGCACCTATGAAATAAACAGTCACCTGTACTTCCTTGCGTAGCCGCGCGGCGTGTAGGCGACGAGGCCATTGCCGCGCTGAAAGATGCGGGATGACGAGGCGCCGATGATGACGATAGTCAGCATATCCACCTCGCTTGCGTCGAAGTGCCGCAGCTCTACGATGCGCACCGTCTCATTGGGTCGTCCCAAGTTCGAACCAATGACCACGGGGGTTTGCGGCGGTCGATGTTCGGCAAAGATCCTGCAGGCGGCGTCGAGCAGATCGACGCGACGCTGCGAGCGCGGATTGTAGAGCGCCGTCACGAAGTCGGCGACGGCCGCTCCCTCCAGCCGTGCCAGTATCTGCTCGCGTGGGGTAAGGAGGTCGGAGAGCGAAATGCAGCAGAAATCGTGCCCGATCAGGGCTCCGGCCGCAGCGGAGGCCGCCTGGAAGGCGGAGATGCCCGGATGAACCTCAAGGTTGACGCGCCGGGCGACCGGAGAGACGGCACGCTCGCCGTCCGCATCGAGCAGTTCGCAGGCCAAGGCGGCCATGGCGTAGATCTGGGAGTCGCCCGAACAGATCAGCGACACGACCTTGCCGGAGCCGGCGAGCTCCAGCGCATGGCGTACGCGCGGCTCCTCTTCTCCCAGATCGTAGCGATGCTCGGTCCGAGCGGCCCGCAGATCGGCGACAAGATCGAGGTAGAGGCCGTAGCCGACCCAGTCGCTGCTGGCCTCGAGTGCAGTAACCGCTGCGGCGGTGCGGAAGGCGGCCGACCCCGGTCCGACACCAACCAGGTGGAGGATTCCCGGAGGCCTTCCGAATTTGGCTGTATCCAGTGGGCGCGGTGCCCGCCCGATGGCGCAGGTCACGCGCTTCGACTTGATCTTGGGGGCGACCAGCGGTCCGGCCTTTAGGGCCGCGGCTTCCGCCACGCCGGGTGTGCCCACGGTCTCTTCGACGTAGTCGGAGGGGGACTTGAGCCGGTAGCGCTCCTGGCTGAGTTCGGTCGCGGAGAACAGCCGGAGCGGCACACCGAAATGCGCCGCAGCGCCCAGCAACGCCGGCTCATCGGCCTTGATGTCGATCGAAGCGATGGCGGCAAGACTGTCGGGTGCGAGATCGCGGTTGTCGAGGGCGAGGTCGATCATCTCGATCACCTCTTCGGTGCTGACGCCCCGCTCGCAGCCGACGCCTGCGACCAGCGTGCGCGGATGATAGACAATACCGCGCTCGATGCGGCCCCGATGCTCGCTGACAAGCACCCTGACCGCGCCCATCGAGGAGACCGGATAGCCGGCGTCCGCAAGGAACGGCGCATAGCCTTCGACCTGCAGCTTGGCCCCGAGCAGCAAGGCCATCATGGCCGGACGAGCGTCTTGGGGGGTGCCAAGCGTCCATCCCGGCGGCGGCTCGTCGAGGGCGCGCATAAACTTGCTGTCCGAGGCCGTGGTTATGGCGGCGGTCGCGCCAAGGGACACGGCAAGCTCGCGCGCCAGCCGGTTTGCACCACGGTGCCCGCCGAGCAGGGGCACGATCGCGGCTGCGTCGTGAGACACTGCCAGTACCGGTGGCTCGACCGACTTGTCGGAAAGCGACGACGCGAGCAGCCGAATCAGGATGCCCGCCGCGCAGACCCCGATGATCGCGCGCCCCTCGCGAAACAGGCCGGGCAACAGGACAGACGCCTCGGCCCCACCGCTTCCACAGACGCAGAGTTCGCCGTTGACGGCTTCTACGATGCGAGCGGCTACGTCCTGACCGGAATCGGAGAACACGATAACGGCCGGCCTCACGAGGCGACGCTCCAGGCCTCGGCGCCGCGATAGCAGAGGATGGTCGAGAAATACGGGCGGTCGCCATGTTCGAACTCGACGAGCGGGGTGACCCGCTGCCGTCCGGTGGTGGCGTGCTCGACCACCATGGCGCTCTGGGCGTGGCCGGTTTCGTAGAGCAATGATCGGATGCGGTCGAAATGTCGCCCGACCTTGATGATTGCCACGGCGGGGGCGACGGCCAGTTCGGTTCGCAGCACCTCGTCCTCGAGTGGCGCGGGCAGTACTTTGAGCGTCTCGTTGCGCGCGGCCAATGGCCGGCCGATCACGGCTGCGGCAGCCGTCAGCGAGGTGACGCCGGGAATGACCACGACCGGGGCAGCGCCGGCGATCCGGCCAACGAGATACATGGCTGAGCCATAGAACAGTGGATCGCCCTCGCATAGCCAAGCGACATCGCGACCGTCGGCAAGGTGATCGAGTATGCGGACGGCCGCCTCGTCATAGGCGGACTGTGCCGGCCCGCGCTCGCGTGCCATCGGGATGGCGCACGGCAAACGCAGGGCATCGGGGTTCACGTATCCACCGGCTATGTCCAGGGCGAGCGCCGCGCCGTCGCCTGTAGAGGGATAAGCCACGACGGCAATGGCGCCGAGGCACCGAACCGCCTTGAGGGTCAGCAGTTCCGGATCGCCCGGCCCGACCCCCACGAGGAACAGCGTCGCGGTCATGGCGATACGACCAGCCCGTGGAGCGCCTTGGTGACTGACCACTGAGTCACCGCCATGCGCGGCTTGAAGGCGCGGTGACCGCCGACTCGATCAAGGGTCGACACCTCTATGCGCACCAACTCACCGCCTAGCTGAAGGTGCCTCGAATAGAGCGCATGCTCCCCATCGAGCGTTACGGCATTGGCAACGAGACGGCCGCCCGGCTTCAGGGCACTCCAGCACGCATCGAAGAGGTCGTCATTGCCGACGTCACCGCCCATGAACACGGCATCGGGCGGCGCGCGGCGGGCAAAGCCGGCGGGAGCCTCCTCGCCTTCGATCTCCACGTGCGGAACACCGAGCGCCGCGGCGTTGACCGCGATCATCTGCATGCGCTCGCCGTCGCGCTCGAAGGCGACGGCTCTCGCTTCGCGCACCGAACGCATCCACTCGATCGCGACAGAACCGCTGCCCGCGCCAACATCCCACAGCACCGCCCCGGGAAACGGTGCGAGCTTGGCCAGGGTGGCGGCTCGCACCTCGCGCTTGGTCAGCAGACCGTCATTCACGTAGCTTTCGTCAGGCAGCCCCGGAACGACCGGGAGAAGCGGAGCAGTGAAATCCGGCACGCACTCTATTGCCAGCACATAGAAGTCACCGACCACATGGGAATCGAAGGCGTCGGCCTCCTCGGTGGTGATCCGCTCCTCCGCGGCCCCGAGGTTCTCCAGCGTGGTGAGGTGACTGCGCCCGTACCCACGATCGGTCAACAGCTCGATGGCGAGGTCGACAGTGGTGTGGTCTGAGGTCAGGGCGAGGATGCGATTGCCCGGCTGCAGATGCGGATGCAACAGCTCCACGGGTCGGCCGTGCAGGGAGAGGGTCGTGACTGCCTGGAGTGGCCAGTGCAAGCGAGCGGCCGCGAGTTGAAAGGCCGACGGGTGCGCGTGGACCACATACTCCGACGCAACGAGATAGCGGGTCAGGGTGGCCCCGATGCCGAACCACATCGGATCGCCCGAAGCAAGGATGACGGTGGGAGTTCCCCGAAGCCGCATCACCTGATCGATCATGGACTCAAGCGGCGGTTCCCACTCGATCAATGTGCGGCCATCTGCAAAGCTGGCAGACGACGCCGGCCCGGCAGGTTCGCCCGACAGGGCCCGAGCCACGGCCTCGAAACTGCGCTTCGAAACAGACTCGGGGTTGAACAGGTCGCCGCTCGCCCCGGCGCGGCTGACAGGCTCGATTCCAGCGAGGAATCGGGCCGGTCCCATGACCACCTCGGCATAGCTCAGCAGAAGCTTGTAGGCCGGCGGCAGTTCGCTTGGTCCGCGTTCTCCCACTCCGACAATGTGCAGCCAGGCCGTCATGCCGCGAGGCCTTTCGTGATCGCATTGAGTGCGGCGCCGGCGATGGCAGACCCGCCCCGCCGGCCCCGCACCGTCAAGTATGGAATAGAAAGCCGGTCGGCAGCGAGCAAGGCCTTGCTCTCCGCCGCACCGACAAAGCCAACGGGTGTGGCAATAATGGCCGCCGGTCGCCGCCCCTCGTCGAGAATCATGTCGATGAGGCGAAACAGGGCGGTGGGCGCGTTGCCGATGACCACTACGGCGCCCGCAAGGCGGGGGCGCCACAGTTCCACCGCGGCGGCAGACCGTGTCGTTGCGAGCAATCGCGCCAGTTCGGCAACGTTCGGCGCACCCAGGGTCACGATGAGTTCGGTCGCCTCGGGCAATTGCCGGCGGATGATGCCGGCCCGCACCATCTCGCAGTCGCACAGTACCGGCGCGCCCGCCTGCAGCGCCCCCATCGTCGCGGCGACCACCCGCGGGTCGCCTTCGACATCGGCAGCAAGGTCAACCATGCCCGACGCATGGATCATGCGAACGGCAACATCGTGCAGCACCTCCGGCAGATGCGACAGGTCGGCTTCGGCCCGGATGGTGGCGAAGCTCTCCCGATAGATTGCATCCGGATCGCGGAGGTAGGGCGTCACTCCTCCACCGCCTCCCGCGCCAACCGCCCAGGAATCTTCGGCAAGGTCTTCGGACCCAGCGGGTGGTCGGCGTGCGGATAGGGATGGTGATGATGGTCCGCAGGACCGTGCGTATGCTGCCCTGGCTCGTGCGAGTGGGCATGATCGTGCGGATGCGACTGTGCGGCGCCGGCTCCAAAATTGACCAATGGCGCGGCCTGATCGGCGAGCAGGGCGTGGCGCCCGGGAGCGTGGACGTGCGTGTGGGGATGATCGTGCCGGCCGGCGCGTTCATGGCCGTGTAGGGGCGTCCAGGGCAGACCATGCCTCAGGCAGAAGGCCTCGTCCCGACACGAGCCGTCGCAATCGCCCTTGCACGGACAGTTCTCCAGTCCGCTGCCAATGCCCTCGACGTGATGATGGTGGCTGTCCTGCCGGAGTCCCACCTCCGCCTCGAAGCCCAGCACCTGCTCGCGGTACTTGCACATGGCGCAGTTCATCAGGTTCTGCCCGACGAGCATCTCCTTGATGCGGTCGAGGAAGGTGTCGATCACCAGGGGGTGGTCGTTGAGATAGGGCGCATCGAGGATCTCGATGTGCGGGTAGCGGACGCGCGCCTCGGCCGCGGCGTCGTGGATACGCTTGACCAGCACGCCAGTGAACAGGAAATACGGGAAAACGACGATGCGGCGGTAGCCCAGCCTTGCGGCGTGGTCCAGCGCCGGCGCCACGAGCGGAAAGGTGACACCGGAATAGGCGACCTCGCCCCAGCCAAAGCCCATGCCTTCCCAGAGCATGCGCATCACCTTGGCGACGTTCGAGTTGGCGTCCGGATCGGACGCACCGCGCCCGACGACGAGCAGTAGCGTCTCGGTCCTCGGGACGGCGGCGGGCGCGGCATCGATCGCCTCCTGCACGCGGTCGCCGGCGGCGCGCAGCATCCTCAGGTCGACACCGAGTTCGCGCCCATAGGTGACGGTCAGGCCCGGGTGCGTCGCCTGGTAGGTGTTCAGCACCGTGGGGATGTCGTTCTTGGCATGGCCGGCGGCGAACAGCATGCCAGGCACGGCAAGAACTCGACTCACCCCCTGGGCCCGCAACCGGTCCAGGCCGAGACGGATCACCGGATTGGCGAACTCGAGGTAGCCGTACTCTACCGGCACGCCAGGGAGGCGTTCCCGCAGCCGCTCGGCCAGAACCGCGAACTCGCCAACGGCGCGCTGATTGCGGCTGCCGTGGCCACACAACATGATGCCGGTACCGGCGGGCAGGTCAGCAAGTATTGTCATTCTCGCCTCGGATTTGGGTAGGCGTTCCGCCCACCTCGATTGAGGCAGAGTTCGCAAAGACTCATCCGCGAGCACCGGGCTTGGTCCCCGATTTGGGTCGACCGCACCGGACGTGAATTTCAGTCCCTTGAGGAACGCTGCGCTTTCAAGGGGTTGTAGTCAGCCGCCGGATTGGGGTCAAACGATTCCCGGCCAGATCGGAACGCTTCTCAAAATCACTGGCAAATACAGAGGCTTGCCACTCCTGGACGGACGGTCTATTGGCCGGCAATGGCGACGGGGCGGACAAGCGTGGCAGTGAAGGTGGCCTTCGGCAGTCTCGCCGTCGGCCTGCTTGTGCTTGCGCTCAAGGCCTTCGCCGCATGGGCGACGGGATCGATCGCGCTCTACTCGGATGCCCTCGAGAGCGTGGTCAACGTCGTAACGGCAGCCGTAGCGCTCGCCGCGGTGCGGCTTTCGGCGCGGCCGGCCGACGCGAGCCTTCCATACGGCTACTACAAGGCAGAGTACTTCTCTGCGGTGATCATTGGCATCTTCATCGCCGTCGCCGCGATCATGATCTTCCGCGAGGCCTATTTCGGCTTTATCGCGCCGCGTGGCTTGCGGCTCGATCCCGCAGGCGTTGCGGTGAGCGTCATTGCCTCGGTGATCAATGCCGGCTGGGCCTACTGGCTGATCCGGCTCGGTCGTCGCGAGAAGTCCCCCGCGCTCAGTGCCGATGGCCGGCACCTTGCGACCGACGTACTATCGACGGCCGGTGTCCTGTTCGGCGTGGTCCTGGCGGCGGCCACCGGCCTGATGCAGCTGGATGCTGTCCTTGCCGCCCTTGTCGGTGTCACCATTCTCTGGTCGGGCTGGCAAATGATCCGTCAGAGCGTCATTGGGCTGATGGACGTGGCCGTGGAACCCCGCACGCTGACCCTCATCCGCGAGATCATCTCGGCCAACGCCGTGGGCGCCATCGAGGCACATGACATTCGCACCCGGCAAGCCGGCAAGATGATGTTCATCGAGTTTCACCTTGTCGTAGACGGAGCGATGAGCGTTGAAACGGCGCACGGGATCTGCGACCGGATCGAAGCCAAGCTGCGGGAGGCGGTGGAAAGGGCCCAGATCACCATCCATGTCGAACCCGAGAGCAAGGCGAAGCACTCCGGCATCGTGGTGCTGTAGCGCCTCGGCCGCATTGACCGGGGCGGCACGAGTGGGCAGTCTCTCATAATGCGCATTGCGGTCATCCTCCTGGTTCTTGCCTTGGCCGGCGCACCGACATTCGGTGCGAGCTGGAGTCACTATCGCAACGAACGATTCGGGATCGAAGCCGACGTGCCACCGGGCTTTCTTCCGGGCGACCCTCCCACCAACGGCGACGGTCTCTCGTTCCGGTCGGGCGGCGCCGGCCTTGCGATCGTCGGCTCATTCCTGATCGGGGGCGACTTCGAGGCGGAGGTTCGCCGGCAAATAGGTCTTGAAGAGCAGGACAAATGGGCGGTGAGCTATCAACGCATCACCCCAAGTTGGGCCAGTTGGTCAGGTGCGGTGAACAGGCGTATCCTGCACGTGCACGCTATCCCGATCTGCAACGGGGCCGGGGTCGGCACGTTCCGCCTGACCTACCCGGAAACGGAACGCGCCAGGTTCGAATCGGTGATCGACCGGCTTGTCCGCACATTGCACGACAGCGGTGAGGGCTGGCAGTGCTGAGGTTGCCACGCGACCGACCCCAGGGATACTTCAGCGTGATCTCGGCGCTCAGAATTCAATTCCCGCCTGTGCCTTCACGCCAGCGCGGAACGGGTGCTTGATCTCGGTCATCTCGGTGACGAGATCGGCGAGTTCGATCAGTTCGTCCTTGGCATTGCGACCGGTGACGATGACGTGGGTATCCCGCGGTTTGGCACGCAACACCTCGAGAACCTCATCGAGCGGCAGGTAGTCATAGCGCAGGACAATGTTCAGTTCGTCGAGCAGGACGAGCTTGTAGGACGGGTCGGCGATCAGCGACTTGGCCATCTCCCAGGCGCCGCGGGCTGCGGCAAGATCGCGCCGGCGGTCCTGGGTATCCCAGGTGAAGCCTTCTCCCATTGCCCTAATGGTCACCTGATCGGGGAATCTCTCCAGCACGTCGCGTTCGCCGGTGCTCCAGGCGCCCTTGACGAACTGCACTACACCGACTTTGAAGCCGTGGCCGATGGCACGGAACACCATGCCGAAAGCGGCAGTCGACTTGCCCTTGCCCTTGCCGGTGTGAACAATGAGGAGACCTCGTTCCTCCGTCTTGGTGGCAAGTATGCGGTCCCGCGCCTCCTTCTTCTTGCGCATCTTCTCGGCGTGATAGGCGTCACGCTCCGCTTCGGTCATCAGGTCGGTCTTCTTGGGACGGCCCTCGGTCATCAGATCATCACCTCGTCACCATTGTCTTCCGACACGATCCCGGTGCTCCAGTGCTGGGGGAATCGGTCCGTCTCCGGATCAGACTGAGAGAGTCGGGCATCTGTCACTCCTCTTGCCTCGAGCCAGGCATGTGCCGAGTTCGAGCGCGGCGTCCAGAAGCCGCGGCGGCGGGCTTCTTTGAACTTTGCGATCAGTTCGTCATAGCCATGGCGGTTGTTCGCCTGAATGAACTCCCGCGTCCCATCGTCCTCCACGAAGGCCGCGAAGGCGAGGTCGAAATGGTGGGTCTTCACGGCGCCGGTAGTGGCGGCGAAGGCGAACATATAGTCGAGAGTGGCAATGATTTCGAAGGCGCCCTTGTAGCCGTGACGTTTCACGCCCTCGATCCACTTGGGATTGACGACGCGGGAGCGGACGACGCGGGAGATTTCCTCCTCCAGCGTACGGGCGAGCGGCCGTTCAGGGCGGGAGTGGTCGTTATGGTAGGCGACCGGCTTGCGGCCGCTCAGGCTTTCGGCGGTGACGGTGAGGCCGCCCTCGAACTGGTAGTAGTCGTCGCTGTCGAGCAGGTCGTGCTCGCGATTGTCCTGATTGTGGACGACAGCATCGATACTGCTGATTCTGGCAATGAACTGATCGCGCTCTGGGGTTCCGGCAGTGTGTGCGCCATAGGCGTACTGGCCCCAATTGAGGAACGCTTCGGCGAGGTCGGTCTTGTTCTGCCATGACCCCGAGTCGATCAGCCCCTGCAGCCCCGCGCCGTAGGCGCCGGGCTTCGATCCGAAGATGCGGTGGCCGGCCTTGAGCGCGGCGTTGCGCTCGCTCGCCCCCGTCTGCATCAGCTCCAGCGCGTCGGTCCGCATTCGCGCGGCAATGGGATTGTCGTCCGCCGGCTCGTCGAGCGCCCCGATGGCGCGGACGGCCTTGTCGAACAGGGCGATCTGGACCGGGAAGGCATCGCGAAAGAAGCCCGAGATGCGCAGCGTAACGTCGACGCGTGGACGGCCGAGTTTGGCAAGCGGGATGATCTCGTAGCCGGACACACGGAGCGAGCCCGGGTCCCAGGTGGGGCGCGCGCCGATGAAGGCGAGGGCCTGGGCGATATCGTCGCCCCCGGTGCGCATGTTTGCGGTGCCCCAGACCGAAAGGGCTAGGGAGCCGAGCGGCGTGCCGCACTCCTGGAAATGCCGGGCCAGTAGGTTCTCGGCCGACTTCTTGCCGAGCTCCCATGCAGTCGGGGTCGGCACGGAACGGTTGTCGACGGAATAGAAGTTGCGGCCGGTCGGCAGGACGTCCAGCCGGCCGCGTGACGGCGCACCGGAGGGCCCGGGGGCGATGAACTTGCCGTCGAGTCCGGCGAGCAGTGCGGCGATCTCGTTCGGACCCGAAGCCGAAAGGCGCGGCCGGACGGTGGATTCAATGGTGTTGAGGACGGCTCGAGTGGCGTGCCAGTCGGGCTCGGGCGCACGGCCGTCGACCAATTCGGAGGCGAGCTCTTCCAGTACTTCGACCACGTCTCCGATGGTACGGATTGCCACCGCGGCTGGTAGAGGGGGCGGGCCGGTCCACTGTGCTCCGAGATCGGCGACCAGAGGGTCGAGGCCAAGTTTCAGGTCGTCGGCGAGGGCGCGGATCAGCGAGGCCTCCCCTGCCCCGTCGCCGCGCGGAACGCGGGCCATCGCCACCACCAGGTCGCGCTCGAGCCGGCCGGCGGGTGATTGGCCGAAGACGTGCAGGCCGTCGCGGATCTGCGCCTCCTTGAGGTCGCAGAGAAAGGTCTCGATGCGCCTGAGCGATTCCGTCTCGTCGGCGACGAGCCGGACATCGCGGTCAAGCCGGCTGTCCCGGGCGAAGTCGAAGATACGCTTCCTGAGTCCGACGAGGCGTCGGCGGTCCATCCCGGTGGCGGCGTAGTACTCGTCGAGCAGCCCCTCGATATCCTTCAGCGGTCCGTACGTCTCGGCCCGGGTCAGTGGTGGCACCAGGTGGTCGATGATCACCGCGCCGGTGCGGCGCTTGGCCTGCGTGCCCTCACCCGGATCGTTGACGATGAACGGGTAGAGTTGTGGCAACTCGGCCCACAGCGCTGCGGGGAAGGAAGCCGAATCGAGGGCAGTGGCCTTGCCGGGCAACCATTCGAGATTGCCGTGCTTGCCATTGTGCAGCAGCGCATGCGCGGCGAACTCATGCCGGAGCCAAAGATAGGCGGCGAGGTATCCGTGCGGCGGCACGAGATCGGGATCATGGTAGCTGGCGCTCTCGTCGAGGTGATAGCCGCGCGACGGCTGCAGCAGGATGGCGACGCTGCCGAAGCGCAGGGCCGGCAGGTGGAAGCTGTCTCCGCGGACAAATGGATCCGCCTCGGGTGCACCCCAGCGGTCCGTCACCTCGTCGCGCAGCAGTTCCGGCAGATCGGCGAACAGCTCACGATAGCGCGTCACGGGGAATGGAATCCCCGCGCCGCGCTGCGGATGCGCATTGGTGGGACCTGACTGCAGCGCCCCGATCAGGGCATTGCCGTTCACCGGCCATGCCCTTGCCGTTCCACCATCGTCCGGAGAGACGGAATACCCCTGCCCCTCCATCGCCCGCAGAATCTCAACTGTCGATTGTGGTGCATCGTAGCCGACGCCGTTGGCGAGGCGGCCGTCGCGGATCGGGTAGTTGGCGAGGACGATGGCGACGCGGCGGTCGGCCGGCGGCGTTGCGCGCAGCCTCGCCCAGTTCTTCGCCAGCGTCACGGCGCGGAGGATACCCTCGCGGTCAGGCGAGTAGGCGGAGAGCGGGCACTGGGTGCGCTCGTGCCAGACAGCATCTTGCTTGTGGCCGACCAGAAGCATGCCGTGGCGGCCGTCGAGCTCGGGCAGTACCACCTGCATGGCGAGGTCCTTGGCCGTGAGGCCCTGCGGATCGGAGGCCCATTGCGCCGCGGGGCGGCCGGCCTGGATCAGCTGGATCACCGGCGCGTCAATATCGGCGAACGGGTTCTGCGCCGCCTCCAGCCCGTCGAGCCCCAGAGCGAAGCCGGTGAGGTTGAGAATGACGCTAGGCGGATACCGGGCGAAGGTGGTCGAAACGAAGCGACTGCAGGCACTTTCCTTCATCGTCGAGACGACGATCGGCACCGGGTTGAGCCCCTGCGCCGCGAGTTCGTCGACCAGTGCCGCGATGGTGGCGGTGCCTGCCCCTTCGAGCGTTGCGCGATAGAACAGGATCGGCACATTCGGATGCGCGGAGGTGGGCAGCTCCTCGACCATCCCGCGCGCCGGATGCCAGAGGCCAAAGCGGGCGAACGGCCTCGGCGCCACCGCCACCGCTTCGCCCGCGGCGATGGCGCGGAACGCCGCGAGCAGCGCGTCGGCATTTCCCGGACCGCCGGCAGTGAACAGCGCGTGCAACCGCGACCATGCCTCGGGCGGCACGGTGGAGCGCTGCTGCAGGATCGGATCGGGATCGGCATCGCCAGGCAGGACTGCAAGCAGCGACCCGTTACCCAGCGCCAACGCCGTCAGCTCGTCGACCCCGTAGGGCCAGTATGCGGACCCGCCCAACAGCCTCACCACTACCAGCCGCGCGTACCGCACGGTCTGGTCGAGCCACAGATCGACGCTCAGGTTGTGCCCGAGCCGCAGTACATTGGCGAGCCGCAGGTCCGTCGCCCCGGCTCGATCTGCGGCCGCGGCCAGCATCGCCAGCTCACTGTCTGCGGCAGAGGCGAAGACGATGTCGGCCGGGGTCTGGCCAAGGTCGATCGCCTCACCGTCCTGCTGCAACGCCCCGGCCTGGGCGGCGAGAAGATGCATCAGCGATGGGCCTTGATCGGCATCAAAGGTTCCGGCCGGGCCGCCTTCAGTATGGCGCGCATGTCACGCGCCTTGCTCATTGCCGCGAAAGTCGTCGCCCTGGTAGGCATTGCATTCCTGTCGGTGTTTGCGCTCGATGTGTTCGGCCGCAACGAAGCGCTACCGGCATTGGCAATGGCATTCCTCGCGCATCTCCTGCCTAGCTTCGCGCTCCTTTCGTTCCTGGCCGCAGCCTGGAAATGGCCCCTGGCGGGAGGGTTGCTGTTCCTCCTCGCCGGCGCAGCCATCTTCCTGCTCCTCCGCAACCCCTTCGCCGCGAACCTGATGCTGGCTGGCCCATTACTGCTCGCAGGCGGCCTGTTCATCAGCGGCGCCCTCAGTACGAAGGCCGGCCCGCCGCGGCGAGCGACGCGCTGATTGCCCCGCGGTCCAGGGGGGTCTCCCCTATGACCACGAGCGCCGTCTGCCGCTGCTCGCCCGGCCGCCAGAGACGATCGAAATAGGCTGTCACGCGGGGCCCGACAGCCTGGATGGCAAGGCGTGAGGGGACCCCCGGCAGGGCGGCAAAGCCCTTCAGGCGCAGCACATCATGGTCTCGGATGGTCCGTTCTATGGCCCCGAGCAAGAGCTGTTTTTCGCTGATGCCGTCCAGAATGACCGAGAAGGAGTCGAAGTCATCGTGCTCGTGCCCCTCGCCTCCGTGCTCGAGTTCGTGGTGGCTCTCCCGGCCCGCCAGATCATCCTCGGTGGCCAGACCCAGCCCTAGCAGCGCCGCGACATCAACATTGCCGTTGCGGGCGCGGACCAGGCCGGTACCGGGCCGAATCTCGGACCGGAGGTGGGTCTCGATCTGGTCGAGTTCGCTCCCCGACACCAGATCGGTCTTGTTGAGGACGATCATGTCGGCCGCCACGAGTTGATCCTCGAACAGTTCGCCCAGCGGGGTCTCGTGGTCCAGCATGGTATCGGCAGAGCGGAGCGCGTCGACCGCCGCTTCGTTGCTGGCGAAGCGGCCTTCCGCGAGCGCCGCCGCGTCGGCAACCGCGACGACGCCGTCGATGGTGACTTCGGACTTGATCTCGGGCCAGTTGAAGGCCCGGATCAGCGGTTGCGGCAGAGCGAGGCCCGAGGTCTCGATGACAATGTGATCGGGTCGATCCTCACGGGAGAGCAATTCCTGCATGGTGGGGATGAACTCGTCGGCGACCGTGCAGCAGATGCAGCCATTCGAGAGCTCGATCATGTCTTCCTCTCGGCAGGTTGCGTCGCCGCAACCGGCGAGGAGTTCCCGATCGACTCCCAGCTCACCGAACTCGTTGATGATCAGGGCGATGCGCCTGCCGTTGGCATGGGCGAGGAGGTGACGGACGAGCGTCGTCTTGCCGGCGCCGAGGAAGCCGGTGATGACGGTAACGGGGATCTTTCCGGTCATGGCGAACTCCGCAAGGCAGGGTGATCCCCGCTCCAGCGGGGATCACATGCTTAGGGGACAAACTTCAGTTGTAGAGTCGCGGCGTGACGAGACCGGTCGCCGCGAGGCCACGCACCAACTTGGCGCCGGCAAGAACACCCAGGTCAATCAGTGGTTCGAGAAGGATCACCAGCAGGTAGGCGCCGCCGAACGTCGCGACGGAAGCAAGGTTGTCCGCGCCGAGGCCCTGGCCGTAGAGCGCCCAGAAGCCGACCCAGACGACCACGCCGCCCTGATAGGTGGCCGAGAGCGCCAGCGCCTGGCCATAGCGCAGGTCGACATAGGGCGTGTTGGCCGGAACGATGCGATCAACAACGAGCCTGGTGGCAAAGAGCGGCACCAGCAGGGTGGTGACATTGGCGAAGTACTGCGGCAGGTCGAAGGGGGCAAAGAACAGGCCCTGAATCAGTAAGCCCAGCGCAAGGCCGATGGCGGCAGGCGCTGCGCCAAACACCAGCAGCAGCGTCGACCCCAGGATCAGGTGCACCTCGCTGACGCCGACCGGATGATGCGGCAGGAGTTCGAAGAAGCAGAATACGGCGGCGGTTGTGGCGACCGAGCGGGCGAGGAGTGAAATCGACCCGCGCTCGCGCACCGCGTCGGTGGCGAGCTTGAGCGTCATGGCACCGGCGGCTACGGCGGTGCCAAAGGCCAGCAGCATCTTCTCGGGAGAGATGAGGTCAGGTTCGATATGCATTTGTCGAAATCCAGTCCGAAGATAAGAAGCATGTTCCTGAGACGCCCGGCGCGCCAGCGACAGGTCGTCGGAGGCCAAGGCCCCATGGACGGACTCAGCCCGATGGTCTGGTCATGCTTACCTCCGCCTGTCCCACCGACAGATGAGCGTTCAACGAGGCGCTGGCAGGTCTCCTGGCTCACGGGTCGTCACGCACCCCCGTCTTCCCGGCCCGACGGGCCAGTGACTGGTGGGGGGCGCTCACCGCTTACAGTTGCGGGGGCAGCCACGGATTTGGTCCCTGATGGGTACGCCGCACCGTGTTCCCTTTTGATCCCCTCGCCCGAACGAGTCCGGGGAACCAACGCTGAGCAATGACTACGCCCTGCAGGGGGGGCGGTCAATCTTCGAGGGCGGAGAAATCCGGGTAGCCGACGGTAATGGCCGCGATGCGGGCGTCGACCGTCTGCAGCAGCGGCTCGCTCGAGGCGACCATGCGGTCGCCGGCGATCGGCTCGACATCGAGGTCGCCGGGAATATCGGCGGTCGGCTGGAAGGAGACCGAGACGTGGCAACCGCCGGCAAGGTCAGCAAGCGTGCCGCCATCGAACCCGGCATAGCCGCCATAATCCCACCAGAACCCGGTCAATTCAAAGGAGGCACCGTTGAGAGCCTCAACTTCGCGGACACTCATCCCGACCTTCAATCCACCGGGGGCCGTGTCGCCGGCCGGTACGGTGAAATAGGCGAGTCGCTCAAAGGCCGCCTCATCCCACCAACCGAACTCCATCTGCCGATCCGGATCGCCCGGAAACACCGTCGTCGCCGTGAGGGTCGAGCCCTCGGGACCCGGGACTTCGCCGGTCATGACATTTTCCCTGCCGAAAGTCTCGACCAGGCGAGCCTCGGAACTGTCTGCTGCGAAGGGGCCTTCGCAAGAAATCTCCGCCGCCGAGGCAGACACAAGGCCCCCGACAAGGCCGACGAGAGTGATGACGATGTAGCGCATGCTGATCCTCCACGCCCCGCGAGACGCTAGCCGATGCGCGCGAGTCTGTGCAGCCCTCGTGCCCGGACACGGCCACAGCTAGCGCGGAATCGGGCCCCTGAAGATGAAGAAGGCGCCGCAGGCAATGAACAGGAAGCCGACGAGGTGGTTCAGGGTCAGGGGCTCCTTGAGGTAGAGCACCGAGAAAGCGGCGAACACGGTCAGGGTGATCACCTCCTGCATGGTCTTGAGTTCGGCCGCGGAATACACAGCATGGCCGATCCTGTTTGCGGGTACCGCAAGCCAGTACTCGAAAAAGGCGATACCCCAAGACACCAAGACCACCAACCAGAGGGCCTGCGAGGGGAACTTGAGGTGCCCATACCAAGCAAAGGTCATGAAGACGTTGGAGGCGATCAGGAGCACGACGGGCAGTACGTGCGGCAGCGAGAACACGGGATGGCTCTCCAGTTGGCCGAGTGCGGTGCCTGCGGGGTCGCGCGGCACCACAGCTTAGAACGCGATTCGGCCGGGATGGGCAGGCCTCCGCCGCCTCAGGGGGTAAGGCAGGCGGCAAGGCCGGTGACGAGGTTCTCGACCAGTTCGCGGTAGGCCCGCGGCCCTTCGGCAAGAGCTGCACCTTCGGGATCGAGCACGCCCGCCCGCGCCGAGCTCCCTTCGATCAGCACATCGACGATACGCGGGTCGAATTGCGGTTCGGCAAAGACACAAGCAGCATCCAGCGTCCTGAGCTTGTCGCGAATCTCGGCGATCCGATCGGCTCCGGGCGAGACTCCGGGACTGACGGTGATGGAACCGACGACCGCCAGATCGAAGCGTCGCTCGAAATACTGATAGGCATCGTGAAAGACGACGAAGGGCCGGTCCGCGAACGGCTCCAGCCTTGCACGGGTCTCCTCCAGCAGCGCATCGAGATCGGCGATCTGAGCCTGACCGTTTGCGGCATAGGTAGCAGCGTGCTCCGGATCGGCCGCCGACAGGTTCGCGACGACTTGCCTTACCATGGCCTTCGCGTTTTCGGGGTCGAGGAAGAAGTGCATGTCGGCTTCCTCCTCGTCGGCGTGGTCGCCTCCTTCCTCATGGTCGTGAACGTGGCCGGACTCGTCGTGTCCGTGCGGCTCGAACGTGCCACCTTCTCGCGGGGGCAGAAGCATGATGCCGGGCGACTCGGCGAGTTCAACGATTTCCGCCTTGGGCGCGAGAGCGGTGATCGTGTCCTCCAGGAAAAGCTCTAGGCCGTGGCCAGTCCAGAACACGAGTTCGGCGTCCTGCAACGCTGCAGCATCGGAGGGCCTTAGGCTGTACGTATGCGGTGAGGCCGCTCCCTTGACGATCAGTGCCGGCGCGCCGAGGTCGCCCATCACTGCAGCCACCAGGGCGTGTACCGGCTTGATGCTGGCAACGACGCGCGGCACTTCGGCTACCGCCGGCGTTGCCACGGCCCCGGCCATCAGGAGCGCCGGCAGGGCGAACTTGAACATCGGAGACTCCCTTCGATATGTTATGACATTACACTAGCTCGAAGTTACGCTATAACGTATTGCAGTGTGGATCGACAAGAGGCTCGGCGGACCAGTGTTGGACCTTTCCCCGCGACAGACACTGGTGGAAACTGCCGATGCCGGCGTGAAACGCGGCGGCAAATGGCTCGTCGAAGGTATCGACCTGTCCATCCGCAAAGGCGAGATCGTGACGCTGATCGGGCCTAACGGATCGGGCAAGTCGACCACTGCTAAGCTGGTGACTGGCGTGCTGCGCCCCGACGCCGGCACGGTCGTCCGGCGGCCCGGCCTGACCATCGGCTACGTTCCACAGAGGCTGACGATCGACTGGACGCTGCCTTTGACGGTGCGTCGGCTGATGACGCTGACCGGCAGGTTCACGCGAGGTGACATCGAACAGGCACTTGCGCAGGTGGGGATCCCGCACCTGATCGACGCCGAGGTCCAGCATCTGTCGGGAGGCGAGTTCCAGCGCGCCCTGATGGCGCGGGCAATGGTCCGCAAGCCCGACCTGCTGGTGCTCGACGAACCCGTGCAGGGCGTTGATTTCTCCGGAGAGGTGGCGCTCTACGACCTGATCGGCAGCATTCGCGACGAAATCGGATGCGGAGTGCTGCTGATCAGCCACGATCTACACGTGGTCATGGCCGCCACCGACACCGTGATCTGCCTCAACGGTCATGTGTGCTGCAGGGGGACGCCCGAGTCGGTAGCGCAGAGTCCCGAATACCTGAGCCTGTTCGGGGCGCGTGCCGCCTCTGCACTGGCCGTCTATCAGCACCACCATGACCATACACACCTTCCGGATGGACGGGTCGAGGAGGCAGACGGTCGGATCATTTCGACGCACGAGCACGTGCATGATCATCACGGGCCTCCCCATGGCGATCACGGCCATGGAACCCATACGGGACGCGATCATGCTTGATGACTTCTTCACGCGCGCACTTGTGGCGGGGATCGGGCTGGCACTGGTCACCGGCCCGCTGGGCTGCTTCATCGTGTGGCGACGCATGTCCTATTTCGGCGACACCATGGCTCATTCGGCCTTGCTGGGGGTGGCGCTGAGCTTCCTGTTCCAGATCAACCTAACTGCGGGCGTCTTCCTCGTGGCTACGGCAGTCGCTGCGGCATTGCTGTTGTTGCAGAAGCGCCATGCACTCTCGACCGATGCCCTGCTCGGAATCCTGAGCCACTCGACCCTGGCCATCGGCCTCGTGCTGGTTGCCTTCATGACGTGGATCCGGGTGGACCTGATGGGTTTCCTGTTCGGTGACATCCTGGCCGTGTCGGTCGGGGATATCGCCGTGATCTATGCCAGCGGCGGAGCAATCCTGGTCCTGCTGGTAGTGGTCTGGCGCCCCCTCTTGGCCGCGACTGTCAATTCTGAACTGGCCGAGGCAGAAGGGATGCGGCCCGAGGTGACTAGGGCCCTGCTGATGCTGCTCCTCGCCTCGGTCATCGCCATCGCCATGAAGATCGTCGGCGTCCTGCTGATCACCTCGCTGCTGATCATTCCGGCGGCGACGGCGCGTCGCCTGAGCGCCACACCGGAGCAGATGGGATTTTTCGCCGCCGTTCTCGGCGCCCTCGGCGTCGTCGGCGGGCTGTTCGGCTCGCTTCACTACGATACGCCCAGCGGCCCCTCCGTAGTGGTGGCGGCGTTGGGCCTTTTTCTGGTTTCCCTGTTGATCCCGTCGCACCCGTTTGCTGCCAAGAGACGCGAGTCCCCCTGATGGCCCACACCCATGACGACCACCACCACGAACGTCCGCGCGACCTTACGCGCAACCAGGACCTTGTGCTGAACACTCTGAACGAGGCTCACGGTCCGCTCTCGGCCTACGACATACTCGACAGGCTGCGAGACAATGGACTGCGGGCGCCCCTGCAGGTCTATCGAGCCCTCGACAAGCTGATCGAACAGGGTCTGGCGCACCGGCTGGAGTCGCTCAACGCGTTCGTCTGCTGCGCAGACGCGGGCTGTCACAGGGTTCGCGGCAGTGCGGCCTTTGCGATCTGCTCAAGCTGTGGACGGGTGGACGAGTTCGCCGATGAAGAGGTTAACAACCACCTCGGCGACTGGGCCGCGCGGCATGGCTTCGCGCTCGAGCGCACGACCATTGAGCTGCGCGGCCGCTGCGCCGACTGCCAGCGAAAGGGCTAGCCGGCTTTCCTGACCTCCGCGGGTCCGCTCAGCAGCCGCGCCAATTGATCCACCGGCATCGGGCGGGCGAACAGGTAGCCCTGGAACTCGCGGCAGCCGTAGCGGGCCAGTAGCGCCGCCTCTTCGCGCCGCTCGACGCCCTCTGCAGTGATGGCCAATCCCATGGCAAAGGCATAGATCATGGTCGCCTCGACTAGCGCCGACTGTGCCGCGTTCTGGTCGATCTCGGCAACAAGCGAGCGATCGAGCTTGACCCGGTCGAAAGCAAACTGCCGAAGGTAGCCGATCGAGGAGTAGCCGGTACCGAAGTCGTCCAGCGCCAGAACGATGCCGCGTGCGCGCAGCTCCTCCATGACGCGTTTGGCCCGCTCGGGCTGGGCGATGAGGAAGGACTCGGTGACTTCCAGCTGAAGCCGGTCGGCCGCCATCCCCCATTCCTCCAGTACAGCGCTTATGGTGGTACCGAGGTTGGGATTGCGCAACTGCGCGGCCGAGACGTTGACCGAAACCTTGATGTCCTCGAATGGTCCGATTTCTTCGACGGCCCGACGCAATGCGAACATGCCCAGATCGTCGATCAGGCCCGATTTCTCGGCGACGGGGATGAACTCGCCCGGTCCCATCGGGCCTGCAGGGCGGCGGTTCCAGCGCATCAGCGCCTCGACGCCGATGATCGATCGCGTCGCGAAGTCGATGATCGGCTGATACTCGAGATCGAACTCGTCGGCGTTGAGGCCGCGCCGGATTTCCGCCTGCAACTCGAGGCGATGGCGGCGCTCGTCCTCGATACCCGGATCATAGACAACCAGATGATGCCCACCGGTCTCGCGTGCCCGCGCAAGGGCGGTCTCGGCGCGCCGCACCAGGTCGCCGATACTCTCGCGAGTGACCACACCCTCGGCAAATCCGACGCTCAGGCCGACCTTCAGCGTGAGGTTGTCGACCTTTATCGCCTCGCTGGCCAGACCGAGTATCCGCATGGCAAGGCCACGGACCAGATCGGCACCATCATCGCCGGCGCGCGCCAGGGTGAACTCGGCCGCCCCGGTGCGGGCGAACTGGACATGCCCGCTGGTTGCTGCCTCGATGTGATCTGCCAGGGTATCCATCAAGCGGTCCCCGGCTTCGCGTCCGTACGAGGCGATCACGTCGAAGAACCCGTCGATGCCGATCTGCGCAACCGTCAGCGGCATGTCGCGACGTTTCCTCGGCATCATGTTGCGCAGGCTCTCCTCGAGGGCAAAGCCGTTGGGCAACCCGGTAACCGGATCGTAGCGAGCATTGTGCCAGTCGCGCTCGTCCGACTCGGTGCGGCTCTTGATCGAGGAAAAGAAGGCCACCAGCACCGCCGTGACCAGCACGCCGATGATCAGCATGATGATTGCAGCGACGCCCGCCGCATGCGTGAAGGCGGGATCACCTGGGCGGCGCGGCTGCCACGAGATGGAGGTGATCTCGGCACCATCGGCATCGTGCAGGACCATGGTCTCCGCCCCCGGCTCGTGAGCGCGATCGAAGCGTGGCAGCGGGAGTTGGAAGCGGGCCGCGACACTGCTCAGCATGCCGTCGTCCAACTGTTTGGCGAACCACAGGATGCGGCGCTCGTTGCGAGGCACGCTGGCCTGACCGGTATTGCCGTGTACCACCGCTGCGGCGAGGGCGGCCGCGCCATCGTTCCGCCGGACCAGGTGCGACACGGTGGCATCGTCACCCAGACTGTTGATGCTCTGATCGAGTTCGGCCAACATCGTCTCGGCGCTGCTGAAGTGATCCGCCAGTTTCCCTCCGATGGGGCCGCGACTGGTTTCCCCGAACACGATCTGGCCTGCAGTATCGGTCAGAAGCACGGTGTCGTAGCTTTCCGAAATGCGCGCCGTCGCGCCCCAAACCGAGTCGAACCAGGCCGGGTTCGGCGTGATGTAGGTATTGACGTAGGCCTCGGTCCAGGTGGCCTCGTCAGCGGTGCCTTCACCAAGGGCAACGACCAGGGACTCGATCGCCGCGGCAATCGCTTTGCGGCCGCGATCGGCATCGATGTCGTTCATCTCTGCGCTCATCAGGTACATGATGAGAAAGACGAGCGAACAAACCGCCGTGAACACGGCTGCCGTCGGCACTGCGACCCAAAGCAGGAAGGTGCGGAGGGGGTGCCGCTTCGGGCCGCCGCCAAGGCGTGCGTTGCGCACAGCGCTGACCGCGGCCGGCGAGGTTTTTGCAGCTTGCGGCACTGAGGTCACCAGCACTCCGGACTCGACCGAAAACGCTAGTGGAGGCCACTTAACACCGGCTTAAGCCGATGGCACAGGCTGAACGGTCACGCCGCGACGGACTTACGCGCCAGCCGAGCCCGGATGCTCTCCACGTCGGCGCGCGGCGTCGCTGCGAACAGCGTCCGGGTGTAGGCGTGCTGCGGCGCCTCGAAGACGCGGTCACGGCTGCCGTACTCCACCGCCTCGCCCAGGTACATCACCATTACCTCGTCGGCGATGTAGCGCACGACGGACAAATCGTGGCTGATGAAAACGTAGGTGAGCCCGAACTCGTCCTGCAAGTCGGCAAGCAGGTTCAGTATTTGGGCCTGTACCGACAGGTCCAGCGCCGAAACCGGCTCGTCGAGCACCAACAGCGAGGGATTGAGGATGATCGCACGGGCGATGGCGATCCGCTGGCGCTGGCCACCCGAGAACATGTGCGGATAGCGATTGAAGTGCTCGGGTAGCAGTCCGACCTTGACCAGCATCTGCATCGCTCGATCACGGCGCTCTGCTATCGGCATGTCGGTATTGAGCAGCAGCGGCTCCATCAGCACGTCGCCGATCTTCTGGCGAGGGTTGAGCGAGCCGTAGGGATTCTGGAAAACGATCTGCACCTTGCGGCGCAACTCACGCGTGACGCCGGTCCTGCCGATGTCGACGGCGACACCATCCATAAACAGTTCGCCCGAGGTCTGCCTGTCGATCAGAGTCAGGATACGGGCAAGCGTCGTCTTTCCCGAACCGCTCTCGCCGACAATGGCGAGGGTCCGACCCTTGTCGAGCGAGAAGCTGAGGTCCCTCACCGCATGAACGACGCGGCCGCCCCCGAACAGGGTGCCGCCGACGTGATAGTCGCGCGAAATGGCGCGTGCTTCGAGCACTGCGGTCATTGTGCCACCAGTTCGTCTGTACTGAAGCCGGACACAGTCGGCAGGCGATCGCCGGTGGCATTCTCCGGGAGGGCGGCGAGCAGCGCGCGGGTGTACGAGCTCTGCGGTGCCGTGAACAGTTCGAGCACCGCCGCCTCCTCCATCTTGCGTCCCTTGTACTGCACTACCACGCGATCGGCGGTTTCGGCGACGACGCCGATGTTGTGGGTGATCATGATCAGGCCCATGCCGTGCTCGCTCTGCAGCCGCACCAGAAGATCGAGGATCTGCTTCTGAATGGTGACGTCAAGCGCCGTGGTCGGCTCATCGGCGATAAGCAACTTGGGGTTGCAGGCAATCGCCATAGCGATCATCACACGCTGGTTCTGGCCGCCCGACATCTGGTGGGGAAATGAATGCAGCCGCTGCTCGGGCTCGGGGATGCCGACCTGGCGTAGCAGTTCAATCGCGCGAGCCCGCCGCTCCGCTCGTGCCATGCCGAGGTGGAAGCGCAGCACTTCCTCGATCTGGAAACCGACGGTGAAGCACGGATTGAGGCTGGTCATCGGTTCCTGGAAGATCATCGCCACGTCGCGACCGATGATCTTGCGACGTTCCGCGGCGCTCGTGGTCAGCAGGTCGCGCCCATCGAAGGCCATTCGGTCGGCGGTGACGGTCGCGGTCGGCGGGAGCAGGCCCATCACGGAGAGCATGGCGACTGACTTGCCCGAACCCGACTCGCCCACGATCGCCAGCACCTCGCGGGCGTCGACATGCAGGTCGATGCCCTTGACGGCATGGAACAGCCCAACCGATGTCTCGAAGCTGACAGTGAGGTTCCTGACTTCGAGCAGGTGCATCGATCAGCTCCGCTTCAGCTTGGGGTCGAGCGCATCGCGAAGGCCGTCGCCGACCAGATTGATGGCGAGGACGGTGATCAGGATGGCGAGCCCCGGCATCGTGACGATCCACCATGCCGAAGTAATGAACTCCCTGGCGCGCGCCAGCATGGTGCCCCATTCCGGCGTGGGCGGCTGGGCGCCCATGCCGAGAAATCCGAGGGCTGCCGCTTCCAGAATGGCATTCGAGAAGCTCAAGGTCGCCTGAACGATCAAGGGTCCGAGGCAGTTGGGCAGGATCGTGATGAACATGAGGCGCAGGTGCCCGGCCCCGGCCACCTTGGCCGAGACCACATACTCCCTACTCTTCTCGGAGAGTACGGCGGCACGTGTCAGGCGGGCGAAATGGGGCTGCAAGACCAAGGCAATGGCCAGCATGGCATTGAACAAGCCGGGACCCAGGATCGCTACCAGCACCAGGGCAAGCAGAAGCGAGGGAAAGGCGAGGATGATGTCCATGATGCGCATGATCAGGGCATCGACCCAGCCGCGGAAATAGCCGGCAACGAGCCCCAAGGTCACGCCCGAGAACAAGGCGGCGGTAACGACGAAGAAGCCGATGAACAGCGAGAACCGCGCGCCGTGGATCAGCCGGGAGAGGATATCGCGGCCGACCTCGTCGGTGCCGAGCAGGAACTGCGGCTGGGTACCACCCGCCCAGGGCGGCGCCATGCGGATGAATTCCCGGAACTGCTGATCGGGCGGAAACGGCGCCAGTACCGGCGCGAAGATCGCCACCAGCAACAGCAGGAAGAACACAGCCAAGCCAAGGACCGCGCCGCGATTGATGGAGAAATAGTACCAGAACTCGCGCAGGGCGGCGAAACGGCCCGGGGGAGTGATGCCGGCCTCAGTGCTCATCACTGCACCCGGATGCGCGGGTTGATCACCGCATAGAGGATATCCACGAGCAGGTTCACCGCCATGACGATCAAGGCAATGAGCAGCAGCCCGGACTGCACCGAGACGTAGTCGCGCTTGGAGATCGAGTCGATCATCCACTTGCCGATACCGGGCCAGGAAAAGATCGTCTCGGTCAGAATTGCGCCGGCCATCAGCAGGCCTACCTGGAGGCCGATGGTGGTAACCACGGGAATGAGCGCATTGCGGAAGGCGTGCAAGCCGATCACGCGCCGCGGCTCGAGGCCCTTCGCGCGTGCGGTGCGGACATAATCCTCGCCAAGCACCTCGAGCATAGCCGAGCGCGTCTGCCGCGCGATCACCGCGAGCGGGATAGTACCCAGAACGACGGATGGCAGGATCAGATGGCGAACCGCAGAGATGAACGCCTCAGGCTTTCCAGCGATAAGGCTGTCGATCAGCATGAAACCGGTGACGCGCGGAAAGAAGTAGGTCAGCGCGATACGTCCCGACACGGGCGTCCAGCCCAGATAGCCCGAAAAGAAGATGATCAGTAGCAGACCCCACCAGAAGATCGGCATCGAGTACCCCGCCAGAGCCACACCCATGGTCATCTGGTCGATCCAGGAGCCGCGCTTGATGGCCGAGAAGATGCCGGCCGGAATGCCCAGCAAGACCGCAAGGAGCATGGCGAAGAGCGAAAGCTCCACCGTCGCCGGGAACAGTGTCAGGAACTCCTCGATGACCGGTCGCTTGGTCGCCAGGGAGATGCCGAAATCGCCACGCAGCAAGTCCGTGATGTAGTTGAGATACTGCTCCCAGATCGGCAAATTGTAGCCGAACTGCTCCTTGAGGATGGCGTAGCGCTCGGGCGTGATGCCGTGCTGGCCCACCATGGCCTCGATCGGGTCGCCAGGCAGCAGCCGGATGAAGGCAAACGCGGCGATCGTGATGCCGAAGACAGTCGGCACGATCAGCGCGAGCTTGTTGAGTATGAAGCGAAACATGCCGGACATGCCGAAGGGCAGCGCCTGCTCGACGCTGCCCTTCGATTGAGTCGATCTTACTCGGCCACGTCGACGTTGTCGAAGCGGTGGATACCGAGCGGGTCCATTGTGTACCCGATGACCTTCTTGTTCATCGGCATGAACACCTTGGAGTGGGCCAGCGTCATGGCCGGCTCTTCAGCTTTGAAGATCTCCTGGGCCTTGGTGTAGAGCGCGGTCCGCTCGGCCTGATCGGAGGTCTTCTTGGCGGCCTGGATGGCATCCTCGAAGTCCTTGTTGCACCAGCTCGAGTAGTTGGACACGCCAACGGCCGAGCACGAGAACAGGGTAGCAAAGAAGTTGTCCGGATCGCCGTTGTCACCAGTCCAACCGATCTGGAACGCACCCGGACGATCCGGCAGCTTGCCGCGCTGGCGGTACTCGGTCCACTCGTATGTCACGATGTTGGCGGTGACACCCACGGCAGCCCAGTCGGCCTGGATCAGTTCGGCGACGCGCTGCGCATTGGGGTTGTAGGGACGCGAGACGGGCATGGCCCACAGGTCGAGGGTCAGGTTGCTGACGCCCGCGTCGGCCAGCGCCTTCTTGGCAGCCTCCGGATCGTAGCTGTCGGTCGGAATCGCGTCATTGTAGGACCACATGGTCGGCGGGATGAGGTTCTTGGCGTTCTGGCCGGCGCCCTGGTAGACCGCGTCAATGATCGCGTCCTTGTTGATGGCCATCGTCAGTGCCTTGCGCACACTGGCATTGTCCATCGGCGCGATGGTGGTGTTGTACGACAGGTAGCCGATGTTGAGGCCTTCCTGCTCCATGACGGTCAAGTTCGAGTCGGCCTGCAGGCCGGCGATATCAGCCGGAGCGGGATAGCTCATGATGTCGCATTCGCCGGCCTTGAGCTTCTGGCCACGCACCGCCGGGTCGGTGGTGATGGCGAAGATCAGGTCGTCGATCGCAACCTTGCCGGCCCAGTAGTCGGCAAAGGCCTGATACCGGATCACCGCATCGGTCTGGTAATCGACAAACACGAACGGGCCCGTGCCGATCGGCTTGTTGGCAAAGTCGGCCAGATTGCCGGACGCGGCGAGCTGGTCGGCGTACTCCTTGGAGACGATCGAGGCGAAGTCCATGCCGAGGTTTGCGATCATCGGCGCATTGGGCTCGGTGAGCGTCATCTTGACGGTCAGATCGTCGACCTTTTCCATCGATGCCAGGAACTTGGGCATGTCCATACCCTGGAAATAGTCCCAGCTCAGGCCCTCGAGGTACTGATACCACGGGTTGTCCTGCTTCCACTGGCGCTCGAACGAGAAGATGACGTCATCGGCGTTGAGGTCGCGCGTGGGGGTGAAATAGGGCGTCGTGTGGAACTTCACGCCCGCACGGA
Source organism: Devosia sp. (assembly GCA_041916695.1). Taxonomy (GTDB): domain Bacteria; phylum Pseudomonadota; class Alphaproteobacteria; order Rhizobiales; family Devosiaceae; genus Devosia_A. The sequence continues at coordinate 121,530 of JAYRZA010000004.1, forward strand.
GGTGGAACGTGTAGGTGAGCCCGTCCTCGGAGACCTCCCAGCTCTCGGCCAGGGCCGGCTGAACGGCGGTGCCGCCGTGCTCGAACTCGACGAGACGGTTATAGATGGTGCGCGAGGACGCGTCGAAATCATTGCCGCCCGTGGTCGGACCCGGATCAAAATGGGCCGGCGAAGCCTCCGAGCAATAGACCAGCTGCTTGGCGTAGGCACTGCCGCTCATCACCACGGCGAGCGCGGTGGCAGCGAGCAGGGTTTTCATCAAGTTCATGATGGTTGTCTCCCAATAGCATTGCGCCCCCGCGTTCAGTGGCGACGATCATCGTCCGCCCGGCAGGAGCTTGGCGGGCAACAAAGCGCTTTTTTCCGGGCGGCGCAATGGGGAGTTTGACCGATTGGTCAAGGACAAGAGAGACGCAAACTCGTTCTGCCGAGGTGCTCTGCTTCGGATTCGTCGTGCAGACGGTCGGAAAGCCATCGGTAAATCGGTTGTGGAGCGGGAATCGATACCCCGCCTACAGTTGACTGGAGGCGGACATGCCGTCACAGGATTTCCACATGAGGACCTCAATCGCCACCGTCACGCTCGTCGTCAGGGAGTACGACGAGGCCATCGCCTTCTATTGCGCTCGGTTGGGCTTCGGGTTGCTGGCCGACACCGACCTGGGCAAGGGCAAGCGCTGGGTGCTGGTCGCACCGCCCGGCGGTGGTGGGGCCCGACTGTTGCTGGCGCAGGCAGATGGGGACGCACAGGCGGAACGAGTTGGCGACCAGACCGGCGGTCGGGTGGGCTTCTTCCTCGAGACCGACGACTTCGAGCGGGACCATGCGGCGTTCATCGCAAGAGGCGTCCGGTTCCTCGAGGTACCCCGGCACGAAGCCTATGGCAGCGTGGCGGTATTTGAGGATCTGTATGGCAACCGCTGGGACCTGATCCAGCCGCGCGGCGCTTGAGGCCGATGGTTCGAAGGGCTAGTCTGCAGGCCTTGCCGCGACTCTTTCTCCGGAGACATCTGTATGACCAAGCGCCGCCTCGGCCGCTCGGAGCTTCTTGTCGAACCGCTTGTGCTCGGAACCAATGTCGTGGGTTGGACGGCCGACGAGCCGACCTCGTTTGCGATCCTGGACGCCTTTGTCGCCGAGGGCTTCAACGCCATCGACACTGCCGATTCGTACTCGCGCTGGGTACCAGGCAACGACAGCGAGAGCGAGAAGATCATCGGGCGCTGGATGTGGGAGCGTGGCAACCGCGACAAAGTCCTGGTGTTCACTAAGGTTGGCTCGGACATGGGCCAGGGGCATCGCGATCTCAGCGCCAAGTGGATCGAGCGGGAGGTGGAGGCCTCGCTGCGTCGGCTGCAGACCGACTACATCGACCTTTACCAGAGCCACTGGCCTGACCCGAACACACCGCAGGAGGAAACCCTGCGAGCCCATGACCGGTTGATCAAAGCTGGCAAGGTGCGGGTCATCGGCACCTCCAACCACGACGAGGCCCTGCTCTCCGAGGCGCTCGCGATCTCGAGGCGAGAGACACTTGCCCGCTACGAGACGCTGCAGAACGAGTTCAACCTCTATACGCGGGACAAGTTCGAGGGCGCGGTGCAGGACATCTGCGTCAGGGAGCAGGTTTCCGGAATCCACTATTTCGGGCTTGCAGCGGGCTTTCTCACCGGCAAATACCGGATTGCAGCGGACGCCCAGAAGAGCCCGCGCGGCAAGGGTGTGGTCGACAAGTACCTCAACCCGAAGGGCCTTCGCATTCTGTCGGCGCTCGATGCCGTTGCGACACGCACTGGGGCGGCGCTGAGCGAGGTTGCGCTGGCCTGGGTGGCCTCACAGCCAGGAGTCGCCGCGCCGATCGCATCTGCAACGACGGTGGAGCAGGTCGAGAGCCTGGCACGTGGTGCCCGGCTCAGTCTGAGTGCCGAGGATATCGCAGAACTGAGCGCGGCGGGATGATCAGCGCGTCTGCCCCATCCACCAGAGCGCCGTGACGAGCAGGGTGGTCACCACAGCGAAGACGAAGACGATGGCGGCGTAGGTCTCGAAGGTCATCTCTGCCCCCATTCCAATGGGCAGGTCCCTTCTGCGCTCGACCTCCGTTCGCTTCCATGATCTGGATCAACGACTTGCCTCAAGGCCGCCGGGGATTGATGACCCCTGCATGCAGGTGGACCTGCCCCTCATCCCCTTGCTCGTTCCTGCTGCCTGGATCGAGGAGAGTGTAAGTCATCGAGTCGTTGCGGATCGCCGGCCTCGGCGCCGTCAATGGCGCGCTCCAGCGTCCCGAGGGCGCCGGCTCAGCCTGACATGTAGCCTCCGTCGACCGGCAGTATAGCGCCGGTGACGAAGGCGGCGAGCGGCGAGCATAGGAACAGGGCGGGGCCCGCAAGGTCGCCTGGGTTGCCCCAGCGGCCCATCGGGGTACGCGCCATCAGTTCCGCATTTCGAACCGGGTTGTTTCGCGGCACGGAGGTCATCGCCGTCTCGATCCATCCAGGCGCCAGTGCGTTGACGCGGATTTCGTCGGCCGCATAGGCGATGGCGAGCGACTTGGTGAGCCCGGCCACCGCATGCTTGGACGCGGCGTAGGCCGGCGCGTGCGGAGCGCCGAAGAAGGCAAAGACCGAGCCGATATTGAGAATGGCGCCGCCCCGCAGCTTGCCGCGAAACGCGGTCGAGGCGCGCATCGTGCCAGTCGTGTTGATGTCGAGTACCGTCTCGAAACCGCCGGCGGTGAACTCGGCGGCCCTCAAGTTTACGCCGGCGCAGTTCACCAGCACAGCCACCGGGCCGAACGTGTCGGCATACTCTGCCACCTGCTCGGTCGAGCGCACGTCCAATTGGGTGTAGCGGAAGCGCGGCTCGTTGTCCGCACCGAGTTCGATTTCTGCCTGGGTGGCACCCGTGGCGTGGACGATCGCACCGGCGTCGGCGAAGGCACGACCTATGCCCTGACCGATCCCCGAACTGCCGCCGGTAATGACGACGTGCCTGCCGGCGAAGAACTCGGTGGCCCAGGTCATGTCTCTGGTTTCCCTGCTAGCGGATGAACTGTTCGATATAGTCCGCTCCTAGCCCTACCTTCTCGTAGTGGCGGCGACACATGTCGATCTTGGTGAAGACGTCCTCGAAACCGACCTGCCGGTTGGATTCGTCGAGATAGACCATGCAGCCCGAGATATTGAAAAAGGTGATCATCTCCTCGCAGTCTGCAGGCACGGTCAGGGTGTGGATCTCGCCCGGCGGCTCGAACACATAGGAACCGGTCTCGGCCACCCAAGCGTGCTCGAGGTAGTGCCAGCGGCCCTTGATGACGTAACCGTGCACCGGTTGGGGATGAAGGTGCCGGCTGAGGATGCCGGCACGACGCACGCGCAACAAATTGCACCACTGGCCCTGCAACGTGTTGAGAAAAAGCGGGCGGAACCAGACGCCTTGCGCCTGCGGCACCCAGACCCGCTCATCCTCCGGCAGTGCCGTGATGGCGATCTCCTTTGGCGAGCGCGGATGCGCCGAGCCGTTGAATGTGTCGTACACTTTGGTGCTCCAGCCCCTTACCAATGGAAGTCGTCGACGTTTTCCCTCGCCCCGAGCAAGAAGGCGTCGCCGATCAACCGCAACGGCGAGCCGTCCATCTCGGACTTCCTCTTCTTGAGGAGCTTGGCGAAGCGCTCGTAGATCGCCTCGTACTCTTCGGAGGGGTTGGCGACCGTCTCCTTGCCGTTGACCCGCAGCACCGTGCCACCTCTCTCGAGCTTGAGCTCGGTGCCCTTGCGCGTCGCTACAGCAACGGTCCAGATCTCGCCAGTTTCCTCGAGCCAGTTGAAGCCGGCACTCATTGCTGGCTGATGCTTCTGGGTCGACTTGAAGACGATCTCCACATCGACCGGGGTCTGCCGGTTGGCGGGAAAGCGCAGCATAGCGCTCTTGACGAAAACCGGGAAAGGCATGATGCGGGTGAACACGCTCATGGCATTAATGCCGGGATCGCAGACGCCGAAGCCACCGGGCTGCCACACCCATTCCTGCCCAGGATGCCACTTTCGGACACTCTCGCGCCAGTCGATGCGAACGGAGGCAACGCCTTCGTCCTTGAGGATGAGGCGGGCCGCCTCAACCGCGGCATTGTAGCGCGAGTGCCAGGTCTGGAAGAGCACCCGTCCCTTGCTGTCACCATAGGCGACGAGGTCCTCGAACTCGGTGATGGTGGGGGTCGGGGGCTTTTCCAGCAGAACGTCCCGGCCGGCGTCGATGGCCTCGCGGACGTAGGCATGGCGGACACCGGGTGGGGTGCAGACGGCGACGAGGCCGACCTCGGGCATCGCCTTGTAGAGTTCGGCCGGGGACTTGAAGACCGGGACGTCCCGATGGCCAAGTCCGCGCGTCGACACGCAGGCCGCCAGCTCGAAATCGGGGCTCTTGTCGATCACCGGAAGGTGCTGGTCCTGGGCGATCTTGCCGATACCGATGACGGCGATCTTCTTTCTGGCCATGGGGGTGTCTCCTCTCGCGGGCGGCACTAAAGAGGAAGCGGGCGCGGAAGTGAAGTTCCGACGCGACGAAAATCGTTCCGTGGGATACGGAATGAGCGCTATGGTCCGGCGACGGGGCGATCCGACAAAGGGGAGAGCATGTCGCAGGCGTTTGTCCGCGAGGGGGCCGGCGTGCCGCAGGTCCACGCCTCATTGGAGGCCGCCCGGAGCGCTGCGGAGGTGCAGCGCGCCATGGACGGACGGCAGTTCGACTTCGAGGTCCGGCCGCGCGAACGCGGCGGCTACCTGGTGGCGCGGCTGCGAAAGGACGGGACGTTCGAGTCCTGGGTGGAAGAATAGCGACAACTACCCCGGGGGTTGCCAGAGTTCGATGTGATTGCCCTCGGGATCGACGATTCGGGCGAAGCGGCCGGTCTCCGGCGTATCCCACTCCCCGGGACGCGTCTCGACCGCGATTCCGGCGCTCAGTAGATTGGCGACGAGGGCGTCGAGGTCGTCAATGCGAAAGTTGATCATCCACTGCTTGGCCGCCGGGAAATAGCTCGTGCCCTGCCGGAAGGGCGCAAACACGGTTGGTCCAGCCTCCTGATCCCAAAGCCCCCGGACGCCGAGGTGCACCTCGTACCACCGGGAAAGCGTCTCCGTGTCTGCCGCCCGGAAGAAGACGCCGCCGATGCCGGTCGCCCTTGCCATTGATCTACCTCACCAGAATTGCGCGGAAGTCGTTGACGTTCGTGCCGGTTGGACCGGTGATGAATAACCCACCAATGGCGTTGAAAGCGGAGTAGGCGTCATTGTCGGCGAGGGCGGCGCGCGGATCGATGCCGGCGGCGCGCATGCGAGAAGCAGTGTTACCGTCCGCCACTGCGCCGGCATTATCTCCCGAACCGTCGATGCCGTCGGTGTCGGCGGCAAGCGCCGTGATGCCAGAGACCCCGTCAATGGCGATAGCGAAGGCCAGCAGGAACTCCGCGTTACGCCCGCCCCGGCCTGCCCCGCGCACAGTGACCGTGGTTTCACCGCCGGACAGGAGCAGGGCCGGGCGCGCAAACGGGCGTCCACGAGTGCGGACTTCACGGGCGAGCGCCGCGTGCACCCGGGCCACGTCACGTGCCTCACCTTCGACCGCATCGGAAAGAATGTGAGCGTCGATGCCCATTTCCCGCGCTGCCTCCGCGGCCGCTTCAAGAGAGAGCGCGGCGGATGCGACGACGCGCACGGCATTGCCGGCAAAGCGCGGATCGGACGGCAGCGGCGCCGGGTTGTTGTCGGACGCCAGAAGCTGCTCGACCGCGCGCGGCAGTTGCATGCGATAGAGCGAGACCAGATGCCTCGCCTCGGCGCGACCTGCGGCCATCGGCACCGTCGGCCCGGAGGCCACGAGCGAGGGGTCATCACCGGGAACATCGGAGACGACCAGCGTGACGACCCGCGCCGGAGATGCAAGTGCCGCCAGGCGACCGCCCTTAACTGCGCTCAGTTCGTTGCGAATGACGTTCATGGCCGAAATGGGTGCGCCCGAAGCCAGCAGAATCTCGTTGACGCGCTGCTCGTCCTCGAAGTCGAGTCCGGGCGCGGGCTGAGGTAGGAGAGCCGAGCCACCGCCCGACATGAGCGCGACCACGAGGTCCTCGTGGCTCAGCCCGGAGAGCATCTCCAGCATGCGGCGCGCCGCGAGAAAGCCGGCAATGTCGGGCACCGGATGAGCCGCCTCGACGATCTCGATCCGCCTGCACGGAACGGCGTAGCCGTAGCGCGTGACCACCAGACCCTTGTCGACAGAGTACGGCCAGGCGCGCTCGAAGGCGGCCGCCATCTGGGCCGAGGCCTTGCCGGCTCCGATGACGATGGTGCGTCCGGCGGGCGGTGCCGGCAGGTTTGCGGCGATGGCGCTGTCGGGTTGCGCAGCCTCGACCGCATGCCGAAACAGCCGTTCGAGGAGTTCACGATCCATTGGCAATGCTCTGATGAAACGGCCGCGATCATGCGCAAGTTGCCGGGGACCGCGCAAGTGCTCCGCACCCGGACCCCCTCTGGAGCCGCTACGGCAGAACTGCGACTGAACGCTGACTTAACGGTAACCTCAGGGGGAGTTCAAGCGATCGGGACTATTGCGCACAAAACGAAATGCCACGACATTGCAGGTCTGCCGGTGTGGACGCGCCTGCGGGAGCTCGAACTGGAAAGCGAATGGCCGGAATTCGTCCAAGACATGCTGCCCTGCTGGCGGCGCTGCTGCTGGTCTCTGGCCCGGCCGTGGCCGATCAGGTGATCAATCTGCTCCCCCCGGGTGGCTTCACCGTCGGCGTGGACACGCACCCGGTCGAGACCGGTTTGGTCAATCAGCGCAGCGGAGGTGGCGAGCATCACGACTCCGACAGCCATGATCCGCCCGCGTTCGATACCCAGCCGAGCCTGCAGACTCGCCATTTCGGCCGGCAGGCGAGCCTGAGCTGCCAAGTGGCGGGAACCCCCGGCGCGCTGGTCCTGATCAATGGCGGGGACGATCCCCTCCCCTCGGGAACCCGCATCAAGTGGCAGCTGAAGGGTGCTGGACTGTTCGGCTTTTTCGCCCTTGTCAACGAACTCGGTGGCGGAGAGTCGCTGGTGGCCGACGACGTCATCGCCGGTTCGCCGGACCGCAGCACGGAGTGCCTCGCCCGGGTGATCTGATGCTCCGGGGCCTCCCGCAGCGGCCGCTTGCCGCGCTGACAAAAAACTGACATCGAACCGGACTAGTCAGCCTCGGCCCTGGACGAGTACGAGCCATGTTCGAACGCTATGCCATCTATTTTGCGCCGGACCGGCAGCATCCGCTGTGGTCGACGGCGGCGCAATGGCTTGGTCGCGACCCGTCCGGACCTGCGGTGAGGCAGACGGATGTCGCTGGCCTGGCACGCGCCGACCTCGATGCCAGGAGTACCTCGGCGCGTCGCTACGGTTTCCACGCAACCATCAAGGCGCCCATGCGGCTCCCGCCCGGCATCGCAGCCGATCAACTGGCTTCGGAACTCGAGTGCTTCGTCGCGACCCGGCCGCCAGTCTCGCTCGGGCAGATGAAGCTCGCGCTGATCGATGGCTTCCTCGCCCTGGTCCCGATTGAACAGTCGCCGGCTGTCACCGGCCTTGCTGCGGACGTGGTTGAGCATTTCGACCGGTTCAGGGCACCGCTGGAAGCCGACGATCGTCGCCGGCGACTGGCGGGAGGAACCCTTTCGCCGAGGCAAATCGATTTGCTCGATCGCTTCGGCTACCCCTATGTGCTCGAGCAGTTTCAGTTTCACATGACGCTTACGGATCGTTTGCCTCGAGATGAGCAGGAGCTCTACAGGGCAGCGGCCACTCGCCATTTCGGCGCACTTGTCGAATCCGAGCTGGAGCTGGATCGGCTGGTGCTGTTCGCGGAGCCCCAGGCAGGACAGCCGTTCGACAGGGGCGCCGACTTCGTACTTGCGGGAAGGTCCGATCGATGAAGGAACACGCATTTTCAAATGCCACGATCGTCCTGCCGGACAAGGTGGTGCACGGCTCGGTGCTGGTCCGCGACGGTCGCATCGCCGAGATCGACACCACCAACGTGCGGGCCGCAGAGGACTTCGAGGGCGATTTCATCATCCCCGGCCTCGTCGAGTTACATACCGACCATTTCGAGAGCCACTACCGGCCGCGCCCCGGCGTCACCTGGAACGCCATCGCGGCGCTGCAGAGTCACGATGCGCAGATCGCCGGCGCTGGCATTACCACCGTCTTCGACGCGGTCCGTATCGGCTCCGACCCTGAGGTCGGCGATATCACCGCTGATGTCGCAGCAATGATCGAGGCGATCGGCGAGGCGGACGCGAGCGACCGGTTGCGGGCGGACCATCACATCCACCTGCGCTGCGAGCTGCCAACCCCGGACGCCGCAGATCACTTCGAGGCGCACTGCACCAACCCGATCGTCGGCCTCGCCTCGCTCATGGACCACACACCCGGTCAGCGCCAGTACACCACGCTCGAGCACTATACGGCGTACTACCAGAAGAAGCTGCGGCTCTCCGATGCGGAGATGGCCCAGTTCATCGCCGACCGGAAGGCCGAGCACGACCGCTATGCAGACGACAACCGCGACCGCATCCTGCAGCGCGGACGGCAAGTCGGGCTCGCCTTTGCCAGCCATGACGATGCGACCGCCGCCCATGTCGATGAGGCGGTGCGCGACGGCATGAGCATCGCCGAGTTCCCAACCACGATGGAAGCCGCGCAGGCCTCGCACAGCGCTGGCCTCGCGGTCCTGATGGGGGCGCCCAACGTGGTGCGCGGCAAGTCCCATAACGGCAACATCTCGGCGGCGGAACTGGCCAGGGCCGGTGTCCTCGACGTGCTGAGCTCGGACTACGTGCCGTTCGCCCTGCTCGTAGCGGCGTTCCTGTTGCCACAGCGGGTGGCGGAGGTGTCGCTGCCGCAGGCTATCGGGATGGTGACGGCGCGACCGGCGGCCGCCGCGCATCTGACCGACCGCGGCGAGATCGCCATCGGCAAGCGGGCCGACCTCGTCAGGGTGACACGTACCTCATCGGTTCCGGTGGTCCGCTCGGTCTGGCGCGAAGGCAAGCGAGTCAGCTGATGGGCCATGGGGCACTGGTCCTGGTGGTCGGACCGTCCGGCGCCGGCAAGGACACGCTGATCGCAGCCGCGAGGACACATCTGGGGAGCGACGCCCGCTTCAGCTTCCCGCGGCGCACCGTGACGCGAGCGGCAGTGGCTGCGCTCGAGGACCATGACACGATCGATCCGGGCGAGTTCAAGCGACAGAAACTGCGCGGTGCCTATGCCCTGGACTGGGAAGCCCACGGCCTATGCTACGGCGTTCCCGCCGTGATCGACGCCGCGCTGGTGGCAGGCCGCATCGTGGTGGTCAACACCTCCCGCAAGGTTATCGAGCGGGCCATCGAGAAGTACCCCGATTGCAGGGTGCTGCTGGTCACCGCCGATCCGCAGACGAGGGCCGCGCGTCTGGCGCGCCGCGGTCGCGAAAGCCAGGACGAGGTGGCCAACAGGCTGTCTCGTGAAGGCGCCGCACTCCCACCTGGGAGTCAGGCGACGCTGATCGAGAACTCGGGGGCGCTAGCCGACGGCGTTGCCGCGTTCATCGCCGCCCTGAGACGGATCGCCGACTGATCCCTGCGGTCCGCAATTCGCTGGTCCTGTTCCGGAAGGAAAGAGCATGGACGCACCCGGCCCGGACCGGGATCGGCCGATTGCCGCAGTCGTTGTCGGCCGAACTCAATGTGACGAACGACCTCTCGGGCGAGGAGGGTGACGGGTGCGTGCCCCCTCCTCCCCGCAGGGATCACACCCTGGCGAGACAGACCTTGCCTGTGCCGGCATTCTTGGTCCCGAGCTTTGCGGCGGCGGCCTTGGATAGGTCGATGATGCGTCCCTTGTGGAACGGTCCGCGGTCGTTGATGGTTACCTTGATGGACTTGCCGGTGCGTTGATCGGTGACCTTCACTACCGTTCCGAAGGGCAGCGTCCTGTGGGCGGCCGTCATTGCGTTTTCGTTGAAGCGCTGCCCGGAGGCGGTTTTCTTGCCGTGGAATCCCGGACCGTACCAGGAGGCTCCACCGCACTGCGCCGCTGCCAAGGAACTCGTGACGGAACCCAGAAGACCCAGCACCGTGATTGCGGCCAGAACTACTTTCTTACTCAACCTTAAGCTACTCACACTCGTTACGACGGGCGCGGAAAAAGGCTGCCACATGTGGCAAGAATGTGAATCGAGAATGAACAGCTGACCTTCCATCCTATTTGTTGCGAATTGGCAACACTAGCGTCCGACAGAAATCGGTTCCTTGTCATTGACAGGAGTGATCGCCGCGTACCTGGCTATACTGCGACTATCCTTCTCAGGGGGTACGTCTTTTCTCGCATCGGGGGCTTTGAGTCGATCGCCCTCTGGCAATTTTGACCAATTGATAAAATTTCAGCGCTGCGCTAGCGTCCCCGATCTGGAATGGCTCTAGAGGAGAAGGAGCAGCCGATGAGCGGGGGAATGCTCAAACAAGGCATCGCGGCCGGGCGCCTGGCCACGGCGCAGTATGCGGAGAACTTCTCGGACCTGCATCCGCCGCTAGATCGGCACGAGGCCCTCGTCGAGGCCGATCGATGCTATTTCTGTTTCGATGCCCCGTGCTTGAACGCGTGCCCCACTTCGATCGACATTCCGTTGTTCATCCGGGAGATCTCGACGGGCAATCCGCTCGGCGCGGCAGAGACCATCTTTGAGCAGAATATCCTGGGCGGCATGTGCGCCCGCGTCTGCCCGACCGAGCAGCTTTGCGAGGAAGCCTGCGTGCGCATGGAAGCCGAGGGCAAGCCGGTCAAGATCGGCCAATTGCAGCGCTATGCCACAGACGCAGCCATGACAGCCGGCGTGCAGTTCTTCGAGCGCGCGCCGGCGAGCGGCAAGACTGTTGCCGTGGTCGGCGCGGGCCCGGCGGGCCTGGCCGCCGCGCACCGGCTGGCAATGCGCGGTCATGCCGTTACCATCTATGACGGCCGGCCGAAGCCGGGCGGGCTGAACGAGTACGGGATCGCAAGCTACAAGGCCACCGCCGGCTTCGCTCAGACCGAGGTCGATTACGTCACCGCGATCGGGGGCATCGAGATAGTGAACGGCAAGCTGCTGGGTCAGGACTTCGACCTGCACGACCTCAAGAGCACGCACGACGCGGTATTCCTCGGCATTGGCCTTGGCGGCGTCAACGCCCTTCGCACCCCGGGCGAGACGGCCGAGGGCGCAATCAATGCCGTGGACTTCATTTCGGATCTGCGACAGGCTGCGGACCTCTCGGCGCTGCCCGTCGGTCGACGAGTGGTCGTAATCGGGGGGGGCATGACGGCGATTGACGCCGCAATCCAGTCGAAGCTTCTCGGCGCCGAGGACGTGACGATCTGCTACCGGCGTGGCCAGGAGCAAATGAACGCCTCGCGCTTCGAGCAGGACCTCGCTGCGTCCAAAGGCGTGACCATCCGGCATTGGTTGCAGCCCAGCCAGGTGCTGGTCAACTCCGGCAAGGTGACCGGCATCGTCCTCGAGTACACCGAACTGCGGGACGGCAGGCTCGCGGGCACTGGCGAAATGCTGACGCTGGCCTGCGACCAGGTGATGAAGGCGATCGGCCAGACGCTCGCCAGCGACGGCGAGGGAGTCGTGCTGAGCGGCGGCAAGATCGAGGTCGATGCCGAGGGGCGCACCTCGATGGCCGGAGTCTGGGCTGGCGGCGACTGCGCCACCGGCGGCGACGACCTGACGGTGACCGCCGTGGCGGAAGGCCGCGACGCCGCCGAGAGCATCCACCGATACCTCACCGGCAACTGAGGAGAGACGCCATGGCCGACATCCGCAACACCTTTGTCGGGATCAAGTCGCCCAATCCGTTCTGGCTGGCGTCCGCGCCACCGACGGACAAGGCCTACAATGTGGAGCGCGCCTTCAGGGCGGGCTGGGGCGGCGTAGTCTGGAAGACGCTGGGCGAGGAAGGACCGCCAGTGGTCAACGTCAACGGCCCCCGCTACGGCGCGATCTGGGGTGCCGACCGCCGCCTACTGGGCTTCAACAACATTGAACTGATCACCGACCGCGCCCTGCAGGTCAACCTTCAGGAGATCAAGCAAGTCAAGATGAACTGGCCGGATCGGGCCGTGGTGGTGTCGATCATGGTGCCGTGCAACGAGGACAGTTGGAAGGCCATCCTGCCGCTGGTCGAGGAAACCGGGGCCGACGGCATCGAGCTCAATTTCGGCTGCCCGCACGGCATGAGTGAACGCGGCATGGGTGCCGCCGTCGGCCAGGTGCCAGAGTATGTCGAGATGGTGGTGCGCTGGTGCAAGCAGTACTCGCGCATGCCGGTGATCACCAAGCTGACGCCTAACGTCACGGACGTGAGGCGCCCGGCGCGGGCCGCCAAGAAGGGCGGCACCGACGCGGTGAGCCTGATCAACACCATCAACTCGATCACCGCCGTCGACCTCGACGACTTCTCTCCGATGCCCTCGATCGACGGCAGAGGCACGCATGGCGGGTATTGCGGTCCGGCAGCCAAGCCGATCGCACTGCACATGGTGGCCGAGATTGCGCGTGACTCTGAGACCTTCGGGTTGCCGATCTCGGGGATCGGCGGAGTGACGACGTGGCGCGATGCGGCGGAGTTCATGGCGCTCGGCGCCGGCAATGTGCAGGTCTGCACGGCAGCGATGGTCTACGGCTTCAAGATCGTCGAGGAAATGATCTCGGGCCTCAAGAACTGGATGGACGAGAAGGGCCACCGCACGCTCGAGGACTTCCACGGCCGCGCCGTCCGCAATGTGACGGACTGGCAGTTCCTCAACCTCAACTACATCACCAAGGCACGGATCGACCAGGACAAGTGCATCAAGTGCGGCCGGTGCCACATCGCTTGCGAGGACACCTCGCACCAGGCGATCAGCAAGACCAAGGACGGAGCGCGGCACTTCGAGGTGATGGAGGACGAGTGCGTCGGCTGCAATCTGTGCGTCAACGTATGCCCGGTCGAGGACTGCATCTCGATGATTCACCTCGAACCTGGAGTGATCGACCAGCGCACCGGGAGGCCGGTCGAGTCCGCCTATGCCAACTGGACCACACACCCTAACAACCCGATGGCAAAAAAGGCGATCGAACCAGCCGAGTGAGGTGTTAACGCCTGGCTCACCATTTCGTCGATGCGGTTGTCCCCATAAACGAATGGACAATGCGCCCGCCATAGGTTCTCCGCATCGGAGAGAACCGACATGGCGCAGCACTATCTAGCAATGTCCCGGCCCGGGCGCGTCCCGGGTCCGGTCCTTGCGCGGCGAAGAACCGACCCGGACCCGGTTCGCCTGATGATCCTATCGTTTGCGGCCCTGTGCTTCGTCGCCGCTACGGTGGTCGGCGCAGCACTTTTTGCGGTGCAGACGATCGACCATTCCGCCGTGAGCCACGAAGTGGAGCGTGCGCGCGTGGCGCTGTCGGTTTTGGCGAGGGAGGGTGCGAAGCCGGATGCCGAAATGGCTGTGCGGCTTGCGCACGACTATCTGCTCGAGGACGCCCGTTTCGTGCCGGCGGGCTCGACGATTGAGTCGGGGGCAACCGTGCGTGTTCCTGGCACCGAGTTGGAACTGGCCTGGTCGCCGCGCCTGCTCGGCAGCGAGGTGTTTCTGGTGCTGGCGCCGCTGCGCCTCGTGGTTTCGGCCGTCTTCCTCGGCGGTGTGGCCTACCTCGTCTTCCGCATGTACAGCATTACCCGGCAGCTGGAGGAACGTCGCCGCCAGGCGCAGACGCTGGCCGCGCAGGACAGCCTGACCGGTCTGGGCAACCGCCTCGCCTTCGACCAGCGACTCGATGCCGCCTTCGCGGCGAACCGGTACGCCGCCCTGCTCTATCTCGACCTAGACGGCTTCAAGCAGGTCAACGACACGCTGGGGCACAGTGCCGGGGACCAGTTGCTGCGGATCGTGGCCACCCGGCTCGATCGCCTGGCCAAGGAGGGGGACCTGGTGGTGCGGATCGGTGGCGACGAGTTCGGCATCCTGAGAACCACGCCGACTACGAGAGAAGAACTCGCCGAGCTTGCTGCAGATGTCGGCCTGGCGCTGGGCGCACCGTTCGAACTCAGCGGCAAGGTCTTCGGTGTCAAGGCCAGCATCGGCATCGCGCTGGCTCCGGAAGATGCAGATACCCCTTCCGGACTTGTGCAGGCGGCCGATGAAGCACTGTATCGTGCCAAGGCGATGCGCGGTGGCTTCACTTTCGCCCAGTCGGTACGGCTGACCGGCAGCTGAACGCGTACCAGTCCGTCACATGTGTTCCTGGAACTGGTGGGCAATGCGGATTTGGCCTGCCCAGCCTGTCACGGACATGTCAGAGCTTGGCCAACAGGGGGAGGGCCACATGACCTGGTTCATCACGTTCATTGCGCATCTGCTGCTCGGCGGCGTGTTCGTCGCCTACGGTGTCAGGAACACCCGCCATGTCGAGCGATTGAGCGGACTCCTCGCCAAGCGGCCGTTTCCGCTGGCCAAGCCAACCGTCCGCTTCGGTATTGGGCTTCAGATCGCGGGGGGTGCATTGACGGTCTTGGCGCCGTTCTACGCGGCCTGCGGCATCCTTGGAGGTGCCGCAATGATCGTCTTTCTCGTGCTTGCGACCGTTCTGTTTCATCCGCTCTGGCGGTACAAGGGCGACGAGCGCACGCCGCACTTTACCGCGACGATGCTGAATTCGAGCCTTGTGGGCGCGTTTCTCCTCGTGATTGCCACCGCGCTCTGAGGAGAGCCAAGAATGAGCGAGACCGGCGCGGAGGTGGATGCACGGGCGGACGGTCGGCAACGCGTGCTGTCACACCTGGCCATGTTGTTGTTCGCCGCGTTAATTGCCGGCTCGTTCACCTTCGGAGCGCTGGCCGTCCCGCACCTCGCGCCTGCGCCTCTCAACGCGGTGCGCTTCGTGCTTGCCAGCACGCTAATGGGTGCGTTTGCCTTCGGTGTCGCACGACGACGGCTTGTCTGGCCGAAGGCGCCGTGGCGCTTCGCAGTGATGGGCTTTCTGATGGCGATCTACTTCGTCACCATGTTCATTGCGCTGACCATGACGCTGCCGGTGGCGACCAGTGCGGTCTATACGCTGGTGCCGCTGATGACGGCGGTCACGGCGTGGTTCATCGTGGGGCAGCGATCCGGTCCCCTGGTGCTCGTCAGCCTGGTGATCGCGGGGGCCGGCGCGGTGTGGGTGATCTTCCGGGGCGATCTCGAGGCCCTGCTTGGCTTCGACATCGGCAGGGGCGAGCTTGTCTATCTGATCGGCTGCGTCGCCTACGCGTTCTACACACCGCTACTCCGGCGCTATGCGCGCGGCGAGGCCCCCCTCGTCCTCAGCTTCTGGACGCTGACGGCGACGGCGTTGTGGATCACCGGCTACGGGCTGCCCGAGATCGTATCCGTGGACTGGCTGCACTTGCCGGCCGTGGTGTGGTGGGTGATCCTCTACCTGGCGATCGGGCCGACGGCGATCTGCTTCTTCCTGATCCAATTCGCCAGCCAGCACCTGCCGGCGGCCAAGGTCATTGCCTATGGCTACATTGTGCCCGCCTTCGTCATCGTGTTCGAGGGCGTTGCCGGCCACGGCTGGGTCAGCCTGAGCGTCATTGTCGGTGCTCTGGTAACGGTCTGCGGACTGCTGGCGCTGGCCCTGATCAGGGAGCCGTGAGCGACTCGCCCGCAAGTTCGGCGTTCCGAACCCGGGCCCAGCGCCGAAACGCACCCTGGTAGAGCGAGAGCGGAAAAGGCTGGGGGGTCGCCAAAAACCAGCTGCGCTCGATGCAGGCCAGCCAGCTGCGATAGATCAGCGGTGCCGGCTCATCGTCGCTGCCCATGCCCGATGCCGGATAAAGGGTGATCTCGCCAAAATAGGCTTCTTCCTCGGTGCACAGAAAGTCGACCCGGAAGTAGTCGGCATCCTGCCCGAGTCGCTCGGCAAACTGGCGCGCGCGGTGGAACGAAGGCGGCGGAACAAAATCGTCCGGTAGCGCCTCCGGGTAGTGCGCCACGTGCAAGCGCCTGCCGTCCGCAAAGAAGTAGCCGTCGCGCTCCGCAGCCGTCTTGAAGTCGGTCGCGACGTGGCCGGCGCTGGCGACCCCATTGTGGATGCGGAAGCTGATGTCGTACAGCCGGCCATCCCCGACACGACGTTCCGCAAACAGCCTGGGTCTGATGCCCAGGTAGGCCCATTGCTGCTCGACCCTGTAGGGTCGGGAAAGCCAGGCATCGAGTCGCCTCACCAGTTCTGCGCGCGGCAGGGTCTCGCGGTCGGGGAAGACGTTCTGGTGCGAGGCGTGGTTAGTCTTGATGACGAAGCCCGGCCCGGAATACGCATCGGGGAGATCGGCGGCCCTCTCGCCGACCCAGATCACCTCCGGCTGCAACAGGTCGGGTGCCCGTTCCGCAACCCAAGTCTTGGCACCGAGCTTGTCGGTCAGGGTCACGAAGCGCGGGTCGTGATCGATGAGCTTGCGCCACTGGACCAGTTCGCACAGGCGTCGAGGCGCGGCAAACTGCGCCAGCCGGCGCTTGCGCCAGCTGAAGTCGGCATGATGATAGGCATAGCGCAGCCATAGCAGCACATTGGCGAGCGCGAGAATCAGACGGTCGGCGACGCTCACGGCGCGACCCATCCCGTGGGCGTTTGGCTCCCCTGGATCCGGGACTTCAGCCGGGCGGCAGCCCACCGACGGAACGAGGCCGCATAGACAGACAGCGGCCACGGCTGCGGGGTTGAGAGAAACCAAGAGCGCCCGATCGCGCCGAGCCAGGCGCGGTAGATCGTTTCCGCGGTGTGGGTGCGGTGTTCGTCGCCGAACCCTGAATCCGGATAGAGGGTCATCTCGCACAGATACAGGTCCGCGCCGCTCATAATCAAATCGACCCGAACGAAATCGAGACCGGTGGCCAGTTGCTCGGCGATCGCTCTGGCTTCGAAGAAATCCGGCCCCACCCGGAAGTCGTCCGGCAGCCGGTGTTCTTCGGCAAGCCCTGTCTCGTGCGGAAACCGCTGCCCGTTGCCGGTGAAGCATGCACGCTGTTCATCGGTGGTCTTCTGGGCACTATAGACATAGGCGGTGATCGCCTTTCCGTCACAGCAGCGGAAGGTCATCTCGCGAAGGGCCTGGCCATCTCCGATCAGTCGCTCGACAATGATTCGCGCCTCGACCTGGCTATAGGCCCATTGCAGCTCGTGATCGAAACGCTGGCCCAACCAAGCATCCAGCAGCCGGTTGACTTCCGCGCGCGACTTCGCCCCCCGGTTGGGGAAGTAGTTGGTCGAGGTGCCATGGTTCGTCTTTATCACATATCCAGGCGCTACGAGCTCGTCGGGCATGTCGGCCGCCACGGTCCCCGACCAGACGATCTCCGCCGTCCTGATGCCGGGTACCTTGCTGCGCGCCCAGTCCTTAACCCGCTGCTTGTCTGCGAGAACTCCGAACAACGGGTTCCGGTCAAAGACCTTGCGCCACTGCACCAGTTCAGAGACCGCAGCGGGTGTCGCGAAGGTCGGCCAGCGCCGCCGACGCCAGGCAAATGAGATGGACAGCCATGGGTGGACGATCCAGACCCCCAGATTGGCGACACCGAGCACCACGGCATCGGCGAAGCACAAGTCGGAGGATCGGACGGTCTTACGGAACATGCGCATCCTCGGCTTCGGCGTGGCGCGGTCAATCCCTGTGCGGCAAGACACCGCGCATGAACAGGTTCTCGAGAAATCGCGCCGCATCCTCGAACCGCCCCTCGCCGCCCCGGTCCTTGCCGAGGACCGCACGCACCTGTACGTCGAAGTCGGCATAGTGCTGCGTGGTCGCCCAGATGGCGAAGATCAGGTGATAGGGATCGGTGCGGACGATCTTGCCGGCCTGCATCCAGCCTTCGAGCACCCTGGCCTTCTCGTCCACAAGTTGCCTCAAGTCCCCCTCGAGCACGTCGAGGATGCGTGGCGCCCCCTGTAGCATCTCATTGGCAAAGAGCCGGCTCTGGCGCGGAAAATCGCGACTCATCTCGAGCTTCCTGCGGATGTACGAGCGTATTTCGGGTACCGGATCGCCCACCGAATCCAGCTCGCGCAGCGGCGTCAGCCAGACATCGAGCATCGAGGTCATCAAGCGCTTGTAGATCTCTTCCTTGCGCGGAAAGTAATAGAGCAGGTTTGGCTTGCTCATCCCCGCCGCCTCGGCGATCTGATCGATGGTGGCGCCCCTGAACCCCTCGCGACTGAACACATCGAGGGCGGCCTCGAGGATCACATCCTGCTTCTCGCGCTGGATGCGCGTCTGAGCGCGCGGCCGCGGCATCCGGGCTGCTTTTGCCGCACCCTTGCCGTCCTCGGAGTCGAGCATTTTCACCTTGATCGGCGGCATGGGAGTGATAACGTTTTTTCCAACTGGTCAAATTTCTGGATAACACGTCCAAAGGTCAAGTGGCAAACAAACCTGACCATTGACTTCAACAAAAGACTGCCTAGGAGCGCAAGGTGTCCGACCGCCGCAACGTCACGCCCAACGATCTCAGCGCCTTCTGGATGCCGTTCACCGCGAACCGGCAGTTCAAGAAGGCTCCGCGCATGTTCGTGGCCGCCAAGGACATGCACTACACGACTTCGGATGGCCGCAAGGTGCTCGACGGCACGGCAGGCCTGTGGTGCGTGAACGCCGGGCACGGCCGTCCGCGCATCGTTCAGGCGATTGCCGAGCAGGCGGCCGAGATGGACTATGCGCCGGCGTTCCAGATGGGTCATCCAAAGGCGTTCGAGCTGGCCAACGCGCTGGTCTCAATCGCCCCGCAGGGCCTGAACCATGTGCTGTACACCAATTCCGGCTCGGAATCGGTCGAGACGGCACTCAAGGTAGCGCTCGCCTATCATCGGGTGAAAGGTGACGGCGCCCGTTTCCGACTGATCGGCCGCGAGCGCGGCTATCACGGGGTGAATTTCGGCGGCATCTCGGTCGGCGGCATCGTCACGAACCGCAAGATGTTCGGGACGCTGCTGACCGGCGTCGACCATATGCCGCACACGCATACCCCGGGGGCCAATCAGTTCACCCGCGGCGAGCGCGAGACCGGCGGCGACCTGGCGATCGAACTCGAGCGCATCGTGACGCTGCACGACGCCTCGACCATCGCAGCGGTGATCGTCGAACCGGTGGCCGGCTCGACGGGCGTGCTCATTCCCCCCAAGGGGTATCTGCAGAAGCTGCGTGACATCACGAGGAAGCACGGCATCCTCTTGATCTTCGACGAGGTGATCACTGGCTTCGGCCGCGTCGGCACACCCTTCGCCGCCGACTATTTCGGGGTCACGCCGGACATCATGGTCACCGCCAAGGGTCTGACCAACGGGACCATCCCGATGGGCGCGGTGCTCGTCACCTCCGAGATCCACGACGCCTTCATGGGCGGGCCCGAGCACATGATCGAGTTCTTCCATGGCTATACCTATTCGGGCAACCCGGTAGCCTCGGCCGCGGGCCTCGCCACGCTCGAGACCTACAAGGAAGAGGGCCTGCTGACGCGTGGCGCGGAGCTTGCCAGTTACTGGGAAGACGCGCTGCATTCGCTCAAGGGGCTGCCGCATGTCATCGACATCCGCAACCTGGGACTGATCGGCGCGGTGGAACTTGAGCCGATCGCCGGATCGCCGACCAAGCGCGCCTTCTCGGCCTTTGTGAAGGCGTTCGAGCAGGGCATCCTCATCCGCACCACCGGCGACATCATTGCCATGAGCCCGCCGCTGATCATCTCCAAGGCGCAGATCGACGAACTGATCGGCACCCTGGCAGGCATCCTGAAGACGCTTGAGTGAGACGGAACGAGCGTTCTATACGAGGAATGAACGTTCCGTAGTTTGAGCGGAGGACCGCGATGAAGACCATTCAGAATGCGATCGGCGGCAAGCTGGTCACCTCGGCGAGCAGTCGCAGCCAGCCGGTGTTCAACCCGGCAACCGGGGAGGCGATTGCCACCCTGCCGCTGTCGAGCGTCGACGAACTGGGAACCGCGGTAGCGGCGGCCAGGGCCGCCCTGCCGGCCTGGGCCAATACCACGCCGATGAAGCGCGCGCGGGTGTTCTTCAAGTTCAAGGAACTGCTCGAGAGGCACTCCGACGAACTGGCGCGGTTGATCAGCCTGGAGCACGGCAAGGTGCATGACGACGCGCTGGGCGAACTGGCCCGGGGCATAGACTGCGTCGATTTCGCCTGCGGCATTCCGCACCTGCTGAAGGGCGAGTTCAGCCGCAATGTCGGCCCCTCGATCGACAGCTACTCGGACCGGCAGCCGCTCGGCGTGGTGGCCGGCATTACCCCGTTCAACTTCCCGGCCATGGTGCCGATGTGGATGTACCCGCTGGCCATCGCCTGCGGCAACACATTCATCCTCAAGCCCTCGGAGCGCGATCCTTCGGCGCCGATGTTTGCCTGGCAACTGCTGATGGACGCCGGGCTCCCGGAGGGAGTGCTCAATGTCGTGCATGGCGACAAGGAAATTGTCGACGCCATCCTCGATCATCCTGACATCAAGGCGGTTAGCTTCGTCGGCTCGACGCCGATTGCCGAGTATGTGTACCGGCGGGGTACGCAGGCCGGCAAGCGTGTGCAGGCGCTGGGCGGCGCCAAGAACCACATGATCGTGTTGCCCGACGCCGACATGGACCAGGCCGCCGACGCGCTGATGGGCGCCGGCTACGGCTCGGCAGGCGAGCGCTGCATGGCGATCTCCGTGGCGGTGCCGGTGGGCGACAAGACCGCCGATGCGCTGGTGGCAAAGCTCAAGCCTCGTGTCGAGGCGCTGAAGATCGGCCCGGCAACCGACAAGGACGCCCAGATGGGCCCGATCGTCTCCAAGGCTCAGCGCGACAAGATCGTCGGCTACATCGACTCCGGCGTCGAGCAGGGCGCCGAGCTGGTGGTCGACGGCCGCGGCTTCAGCCTGCAGGGCTACGAGAACGGCTTCTTCGTCGGCGGCACGCTGTTCGACCGGGTGAAACCGGACATGAAGATCTACCGCGAGGAAATCTTCGGGCCGGTGCTCTCGGTGGTGCGGGCCCAGTCCTACCAGGACGCGGTCGATCTGATCCACGGCCACGAATATGCCAATGGCACGGCGATCTTCACGCGCGACGGCGACGCGGCACGCGAGTTCGCCGACAAGATCGAGGTGGGCATGGTCGGCATCAACGTGCCGATCCCGGTGCCGGTCGCCTATCACTCGTTCGGCGGCTGGAAACGTTCACTTTTCGGGGACCACTCGATCTACGGTCCGGAGGGCGTGCATTTCTACACGCGGCTGAAGACTATCACCGCCCGCTGGCCAGCGGGCATCAAGGGCGGGGCCGAGTTCGCGTTCCCGAGCCAGAAGTAACCCTGTTCCGAGCCCCTCGGATGAAGGACCAAGCATGCCAGCACCCGGCGAGAACCTGCGCATCAATCCCGACCGCCTGTGGAATACCATCCACGAACTGGCGGAGATCGGACCGGGGGTTGCGGGCGGGTCGAACCGGCAGACGCTGACCGACGATGACGCAAGGGGTCGCGTGCTGTTCCAGAAGTGGTGCGAGGCGGCCGGCCTGAGCATGGGCGTCGACAAGATGGGCACCATGTTCATGACACGGCCGGGGACGGACCCGGACGCGCTTCCCGTCTATGTGGGCTCGCACCTCGACACCCAGCCGACCGGCGGGCGCTATGACGGGGTGCTCGGGGTGCTGGCGGCGCTCGAAGTCGTGCGTTCGATGAACGATCTGAACATCCAAACGAGGCACCCGATCGTGGTCACCAACTGGACCAACGAGGAAGGCGCCCGTTTCGCCCCGGCAATGATGGCCTCGGGCGTGTTCGCCGGGCAGTTCTCGATGGACTATGCCTACGGCCGCAAGGACCAGGAGGGCAAGACTTTCGGGGATGAACTCCGTCGCATCGGCTGGGTGGGCGACGAAGAGGTCGGCGCGCGCAGGATGCACGCATACCTGGAATACCACATCGAGCAGGGCCCGATCCTCGAGGCCGAGGGCAAGCAGATCGGCGTCGTGACGCACGGCCAGGGGCTGTGGTGGCTCGAGTTCACGCTGACCGGCAAGGAAGCGCATACCGGCTCGACGCCGATGAACATGCGCGTCAATGCCGGGCTCGCCATGGCGCGCATCATGGAGATGGTGCAGGCAGTGGCCATGGATGCGCAGCCGGGGGCCGTCGGCGGCGTCGGGCAGGTGAAGTTCTCGCCCAATTCCCGAAATGTGCTGCCGGGCACGGTGGTGTTCACGGTCGATATCCGCTCGCCCGAGCAGGCCAAGCTCGACGGCATGCGGGCGCGGATCGAGAAGGAAGCGGCCGCGATCGCGGCGGCGCTCGGGGTCGGATGCGCGGTGGAGGCCGTGGGGCACTTCGATCCCGTGGCTTTCGACCCCACGCTGGTGGCGCGGGTGCGAAAAGCGGCGGAGACGCTGGGCTACTCGCACATGGACATCATCTCGGGCGCAGGCCACGACGCCTGCTGGATGAATCGCGTCGCGCCCTCCGTGATGATCATGTGCCCGTGCGTGGACGGCCTCAGCCACAACGAAGCCGAGAACATCAGTAAGGAGTGGGCCGGCGCCGGAGCGGACGTGCTGCTGCACGCGGTGCTGGAGACGGCGGAGATTGTGGGGTGAGCCGATCCGCACAACATTGGGGTGGTTCGAGGAGCGTAGCGTGCCGGAAACGGTCACCAACGACCTCACCTGCAGAACGCTCAGGCGCATCCAGAATACGCTGGCGCTGCACACTCAATACCACCTGGCATCCAAAGAGCGGCTTTCGTTCATCGAACACCAATCTGCCAGCATCTCGTGCCGGGTGGACGGGATCGACGAGCAGCTTGAGCGTGTCGAAAAGCGCCTCGGCCTCATCGAAGCCTAGCGCTTCCATTCACAGCACCATTCTCAAGGCCGTCGCTGCGCCGCAGCGGCGGCTTTTGTTCGTTTGAGGGAACAGCAATGACTTCCAAGATCATCAAGAACGGCACCGTGGTGACCGCGGACCTGACCTACAAGGCGGATGTGCGGGTCGAGAACGGCGTGATCACTGAGATCGGGCAGAACCTGTCGGGCGGCGAAACCCTCGACGCCTCGGGCTGTTGCGTCATGCCGGGCGGGATCGACCCGCACACGCATCTCGAAATGCCGTTCATGGGCACCTATTCTTCGGACGATTTCGAATCCGGCACACGGGCCGCGCTTTCGGGCGGCACCACCATGGTGGTGGATTTCTGCCTGCCCTCGCCGAACCAGTCGCTGCTTGAGGCGCTATCGATGTGGGACAACAAGACTTCCCGCGCCTCCTGCGACTATTCGTTCCACATGGCGATCACCTGGTGGGGAGAGCAGGTGTGGAAGGAGATGGCCGACGTCGTCGATCGCGGCATCACGTCATTCAAACACTTCATGGCCTACAAGGGCGCGCTGATGGTGAATGACGACGAAATGTTCGCCTCGTTCCAGCGCTGCGCCGAGTTGGGAGCGCTACCGCTGGTCCACGCCGAGAACGGCGATGTCGTCGCCTCGATGACGGCAAGGCTCCTGGCCGAAGGCAATAACGGGCCGGAGGGCCACGCCTATTCACGGCCACCCGAAGTGGAGGGCGAGGCCACCAACCGCGCCATCATGATCGCCGACATGGCGGGCGTGCCGGTCTATATTGTCCACACTTCCTGCGAGCAGGCGCACGAGGCCATCCGGCGGGCGCGACAGAAGGGGATGCGAGTCTATGGCGAACCGCTGGTGCAGCACCTGGTGCTGGACGAGACCGAGTACTTCAACAAGGACTGGGACTATGCGGCGCGTCGGGTGATGAGTCCGCCCTTCCGCAACAAGCAGCACCAGGATTCGCTGTGGGCCGGCCTGCAATCGGGGTCGCTGCAGGTGGTGGCCACCGACCATTGCGCCTTCACCACCGCACAGAAGCGCAACGGCATCGGCAATTTCGCCAAGATCCCGAACGGGACCGGCGGGCTGGAGGACCGACTGCCCGTGCTGTGGACGAAGGGCGTCAACACCGGCCGGCTGACCATGAACGAATTCGTCGCGGTGACCTCGACCAACATAGCCAAGATTCTCGGTCTCTACCCCCGGAAGGGCGCGGTGCTGGTGGGTGCCGATGCCGACCTCGTGGTCTGGGACCCCAAGCGCAGGAAGACGATCTCGGCCGTCAAGCAGCAGTCGGCGATCGACTACAACGTATTCGAGGGGTTCGAGGTTACGGGTCTGCCGCGCTTCGTGATGACGCGGGGGCGCGTCTCGGTGACGGAGGACAAGGTCGATCCGCAGCAGGGACACGGCCAGTTCGTCGGTCGCGAGCCGAACAATGCGGTGAACCGCGCGCTTTCGACATGGAAGGAAATCACGGCGCCGCGCAAGGTGGAGCGCACGGGCATTCCGCAGAGCGGGGTGTGATGGGTGCACGGGTGGCTCGGCAAAAAGCCGCTCCGGCTCTAGCCTGTATGCAGGGGGTGTGCATTTGACGTCGGTGGTTTCGGCCAGGGGCCTGGGCCTGACATTCAAGACCGGTGACGGTGACGTGCTGGCGTTGTCGGATGTGAATCTCGACATCAACAAGGGCGAATTCGTCTCGTTCATCGGTCCGTCGGGCTGCGGCAAGACGACCTTCCTCAGGGTCATTGCCGACCTCGAGCAGCCGACGGCGGGCGCGATCACCGTCAACGGCATCTCGCCGGCGGAGGCGCGGGCAAGTCGCTCCTATGGCTACGTGTTCCAGGCCCCGGCCCTGCTGCCATGGCGAACCATTGATCGGAACGTGGCGCTGCCGCTGGAGATCATGGGATACCACGACAGTGCCGCCAGGGTGCACAAGGCGCTGGAGCTGGTGAACCTGACGGGTTTCGAGAAGAAGTTCCCGTGGCAGCTCTCGGGCGGCATGCAGCAGCGCGCCTCGATCGCGCGTGCGCTGGCCTTCGATGCCGACCTGTTGCTGATGGACGAACCGTTCGGGGCGCTGGACGAGATCGTGCGCGACCACCTCAACTCCGAGCTGCTGAAGCTCTGGTCGGCGACGCACAAGACCATCGCCTTCGTCACTCACTCGATCCCGGAGGCGGTGTACCTCAGTACCAAGATCGTCGTGATGAGCCCGCGACCTGGCCGCGTCACCGACATCATCGACAGCCCGCTGCCGCGCGAGCGCCCGCTCGATATCCGCGAGACGCCGGAGTTCCTCGCCATCGCGCACCGGGTGCGCGAAGGCCTGCGCGCCGGCCACTCGTACGAGGAGTAACGGGCATGCGGAGCAAGGGCGTGCCGGTGCTGGTAGTCCTCGGCGTGATCGTGCTGTTCTGGTACGCCATGGCGATCGTGATGAACGCGCCTTGGCAGCAGACGCTGAACGGACGGGCCAACCTCACCGACGTGCCGTTCACCGAGTTTGCCCTGCAGACATACGCGCAGGACAAGCCGGTGCTCCCCGCTCCACACCAGGTGGTGGGCGCCATCTGGACCGGACTGTTCGGGGCGGCCATTACCGCGCCGCGTTCGCTTGCGTTCCATGCCGGCATCACGCTGGGCGCCACACTTTCGGGCTTTGCCCTCGGCACGCTGCTGGGCGTGCTGCTCGCGGTCATGATCGTCCACAACAACGCTTCCGACCGCTCGCTGATGCCGTGGATCATCGCGAGCCAGACGGTGCCCATCCTTGCCGTCGCGCCGATGGTGGTGGTCGGCCTAGGGGCAGTAGGGGTCACCGGGATCGTCCCCAAGGCGCTGATCTCGATGTACCTGAGCTTCTTTCCGGTGGTGGTCGGCATGGTGAAGGGTCTCAGGACCCCGGAGATCATCCAGCTCGACCTGATGCGCACCTACAACGCCTCGGCCTGGCAGGTGTTCTGGAAGCTGCGCTGGCCGGCCTCGATCCCCATCCTGTTCGCCTCGATGAAGGTCGGGATCGCGATCTCGCTGATCGGAGCAGTGGTCGGCGAACTCTCGAACAGCGCCGGCGGCGGCCTGGGGGTGCGCCTGCTGACCGGCTCCTACAATGGCCAGACGATCCAGATCTGGGCCGCGCTGTTCATTGCTGCGGCGCTCGCCGCGGTACTGGTGATCCTCGTCGGCTGGGGCGAGAGACTGGCCAACCGCCGGATGGGGGTGAGCGCGTGAGCCGGCTGCAGACAGCGCTCGCGATTGCGGCCGGCGCCTCCGCCGCGCTGTCGCTTCTGCTCGGCCTCGCCGGTGGCATATCAACGCCGTTGCTGCTGTTCGGCATCGTTGGACTGGTCACGGCCTTGCGCTTCATCGTGCCGGTATCGCCCTGGATTGACGGCGCAATCGCCGCCTTCGGGGCATGGGCGCTGGTCGATGCGCTGGCGCTGTTCGATGTCGAGCCCGGCTGGTTCTGGCTGGCACTGGTTGCGTGCTGGCTGTTCGCCTGGCTGTTCGTCGAGCGCCTCGCCCGGTCGATCCGACAGGGGAGCACACCGGAGATGCTCGGGGTGCTGATCCCGGTGGTGTTCGGCCTTTCGCTGCTGTTCGCTTGGGAGATCGTCACCCGCGGAGCCAACGTGCCTCAGGTGCTGCTGCCTGCGCCGAGCCAGATCTGGGAGCGGCTGGTGGCGTCGGTGCCGACGCTGACGGCCGACTTCGCCCAGACCTTCAAGGCGGTGCTGGCCGGCTTTGTGCTCGGCTGCGGTTCGGCCTTCGCGGTAGCGATCCTGGTCGACCGCTCGCCATTCCTGAAACGCGGGCTGCTGCCGATCGGCAATTTCGTCTCGGCGCTGCCGATCATCGGCATTGCCCCGATCATGGTGATGTGGTTCGGTTTCGACTGGCCGTCCAAGGCTGCGGTCGTCGTCGCCATGACGTTCTTCCCGATGCTGGTGAACACGGTCGCGGGGCTCAACGCGTCGTCCGCTATCGAGCGGGACCTGATGCGCACGTACGCAGCCAGCTACTGGGAGACGTTGCTGAAGCTGCGGCTGCCGGCGGCCGCCCCGTTCATCTTCAACGCGCTGAAGATCAACTCGACTCTGGCGCTGATCGGCGCAATCGTAGCGGAATTCTTCGGGACGCCCATCGTCGGAATGGGGTTCCGGATATCGACCGAGGTCGGCAAACTCAATATCGACCTGGTCTGGGCAGAAATCGCCGTGGCGGCGGTTGCGGGTTCTGCCTTCTACGGGGTCATCGCACTCATCGAGCGCGCGGTGACCTTCTGGCATCCGTCGATCCGAGGTGGGCGGACTTGAAGTCCGCCTGGCCGAGGTGGGCGGACTTGAAGTCCGCCTGGCCGTGGTGGTCGGGCGCAACAGGGGTAAGGGAAACGAGCATGAAGAAACTTCTTCTGGCACTGGCGGCAGGCGCGATGGCGCTCACCGCCTCGGCCGCATTGGCCCAGGACAAACTGACGCTGCAGCTCAAGTGGGTGACGCAGGCGCAGTTCGCCGGCTACATCGTCGCCAAGGCCAAGGGATTCTATACCGAGGAAAACCTCGATGTGACGATCCTGCCGGGCGGCCCGAACGTTGCGCCGGAGCAGGTGATCGCCGGCGGCGGCGCCGACATCATCGTGGACTGGATGGGTGGCGCGGCGGCAGCACGCGACAAGGGCGTGCCGCTCGTGAACATCGCGCAGCCATTCAAGCGCGCCGCCCTGATGATGATCTGCCCCAAGGAAACCGGCATCACCTCGGTCGCCGACTTCAAGGGCAAGACGCTCGGCGTCTGGTTCTTCGGCAACGAGTATCCGTTCTTTGCCTGGATGAACAAGGAAGGCCTGTCGACGGCCGAAGGCGGCGACGTCAAGGTGCTGCAGCAGAGCTTCGACATCCAGCCGATGATCCAGAAGCAGGCCGACTGCATCTCGGTGATGACGTACAACGAGTACGGCCAGGCGCTCGACGCCGGCTACGGCCCGGACAACCTGACCATCTTCAACTATACCGAGATGGGCAACGACCTGCTGGAGGACGGCCTCTACGTGATGGAGCCGACCCTGCAGGACCCGGCCAAGGTCGATGCCTATACCCGCTTCGTCAAGGCCTCGATGAAGGGCTGGCAGTACGCGCTCGACAATCCCGACGAGGCCGCGCAGATCGTCGTCGACTCGGACGACACCGGCGCCGCCGAACTGGCGCACCAGCGCTACATGGTGGGCGAAGTGTCCAAGCTCGTCGATGCGAACGACCCGGCCCTCGACATGGCCGCCTACGAGCGCACCATCAAGGCCCTGGTCGACCAGAAGATCATCTCCAAGGCTCCGGAAGGCGCCTACACCACGATGATCACCGACAAGCTCTGAGCCGGCCGCTCACGGCACACGACCGAGGCGGGGGAGCAATCCCCCGCCTCGTGTCATTTCGGGGTCAGCGTCACCGACTGCACGAAGAGTGCCAGGGCGCCGCGGTGGTTGCCGGCGCCGATCCGCCGGGGGCTGACGGCGTCGGGAAAGCGCAACCGCAGATCGAGCGCGCCGTCGGCGGCGGGCCCGGCGGGAATGTCGACGGTGATGCGTTCGATGCTCCGATTGGCAAGCTGGAGGCCTGGCAGAGCGAGGCCGTCGGCCTCGATGTCGATCCGCTGCACCGGATGGCTGGGTGAGACCAGCGCCCGGGCATCGAGTACGAGTCGCAGCGGACCGGTGAGCGGCGGCAGACGGAAGTAGAGATGCGCGCCGCCGCCGAGGCTCCAGGCACCGTCGTCGAGGGTGAGCCAGCCGCAGACGAAGATGCCATCCGGTCCGGCCTCGGGCGTATCGAAGCGCGGAGCGACGGCCCGGCCGAGCCGGTAATCGCCTCCCTCTTGTCCATGCCAGCAGTCCGCCCGATCGATGAACTGTGCCCGGTAGGCAGCGCTCGGGCGGGGCATCAGCACCAGCAGGGCGACGAACAGCTCGGCGAGCAGCAACGTGGCGGCGCCCCAGTGCCAAGGGGTGAGGCGGAAGCCGCTCATGTTAGATAGCTGACGTCGGAGAGCCAGCCCAGGGCGGACAGGTACCCCAGCGCGACAGCGGCAAGGCTGGCGAGCGCAGCATGCCAGCCACGTCGCGAGGCTGCCTTGCCGAGCAGCAGGTAGAACGGAAACTGCCCGGCGATGAAGCGCGGCATGGAGATGACGCCACTCGACAGCGGGATGACGAGGCCGAGGCCGCAGAAGAGACCCTCGGTGGCGCGGCGCCGGGCCAGCAGCAGCGCGGCGAGCAGCAGGCCGACCACGGCGCTGATCGACCAGATGACATAGGCGAGAAAACTCGACGTCAGCCCCTCCCAGAGCTGCAGCCACGGCCAGTCGAGGTACCGGCCCCAGGCCTCCTGCGCGCGCATGAAGGCGAGTGCATCGCCGACCGTCAGGTAGAGCCAGGCCATGTAGGCGAACAGGCCGAGCGGGGCGAGCGCGATGCCGAAGAGCAGCCGACCGTCGCCCAGGAGGGCGGTCGGAACGTCGCGCCAGCGGCAACCCCTGCGACTTGCGGCGAGCACGGCGTGCAGCACGATGACGAGGACCATCACGATCCCGACCAGACGGGTCGCCGAGAGGCAGGCCGTGGCAAGGCCTGCAGCCACATATTCGTCGCGCTGCAGTGCGGCGAAGGCGAGAACGGTGAAGAGCACGAACAGGCTCTCCGAGTATCCGGTCGTGAAATAGACCGCGCCGGGACCTGCGAGGAGGAGGACAGCGGCCACCACATAGGCGCGGCGATTGCCGGCAAACAGAGGCCACGATGCGATGGCGGCGACGCCAGTGGCGAAGGCACCGAGACCCAAGCCGGCGAGGGGGGCGGTGAGACCGCTCAACCGCTGGAGGAGACCGAGCAGCAAGGGCAGCAGAGGAAAGAACGCCCAGGCGGCCTGACCTTCGTTGTTGGGGTGCGGGTCGTAGCCCGCCTGCGCGATATCGACGTACCACAGGCAATCCCAGCGGCACAGGGCCTCGGCATAGGCGGCGAGACCCGGTTGGCCGCCGGTCTGCAGGTGCGCGACGTAACGCAGCAGCAAGCCAAGGAGAAGGACGGCGAGCGCCACGGCGACGACAAAGGGCCAGTCCCTCGCAGCGCCGGCTGACGTCGTCGCCGGAGGAGCCGCAGCGGATGGACCGGCTTCAGCCGACGGCACGTCGGGCGCTCTCGAACGGCTCGCTGGGCATGGTGTCGAAGGCGGCATGGAGGAGACGGCGCACCTGCTCCCGCGGCATCGGGCGGGCGATCAGATATCCCTGGGCCTCGGTGTAGCCGGCAAGATGTACCGAGCGCAGCTGCTCGGCCGTCTCGATGCCCTCGGCCGTCGTCGTCATCTGCATCTTGGCGCCGATGTCGGCGACAGCGGCAACGATGGCCTGGGCGTGCTGGGCGTCGCTGAGGGCGCGGACAAAGGCGCCGTCGATCTTGATCTTGTCGAAGGGAAAGGCGAGCAGATAGCTCAGTGCCGAATAGCCAGTGCCGAAATCGTCGAGAGCCACCCGCACGCCCAGCGCACGCAACTGGCGCAGCGTCTCGAGGCTCTGCTCGGACTGCTCGAGGAACACCGATTCGGTGATCTCGATCTCCGCTCGATCATGCGCGAGCCCCGAAGCCGCGAGGGCGTTCATGACGGCCGCCACCAGGTTGCCGCGGCGCAGCTGGATGGAGGAGACGTTGACCGCCACGCGCAGCTCGGCCGGCCAGCGCGCTGCCTCGGCGAAAGCCTCGCGAAAGGCCCATTCGCCGATGCCGACGATGAGGCCCATCTCCTCGGCGACCGGAATGAACTCCGCGGGCGACACCAGCCCGCGCTCCGGATGCTGCCATCGGATCAGCGCTTCGAACCCGGAAAAGGCCCTGGTGCCGAGGTTGAGGATGGGCTGGTAGTAGAGTTCGAACTCGCCGTTCTCAAAAGCGCGGCGCAGATCGTGTTCGGTGCGGCGCCGCGCTTCGATGGCGCGATCCATGTCTGCCTCGAAGACGCGGACACCGCCGCGCCTGTCGCGCTTGGCGGCATAGAGCGCCAGGTCGGCCGAATGCAGCAATTGGTCGATGTCGGCGCCGTCGGACGGCGCGCAGGCGATGCCGATGCCGACCGAGACGCTGACGACCTCGCCGTCGAAGTCGAAGGGCTCCTGGCTGGCCTCGGCGATCCGCAACGCCAGCGCCCTCGCGCTCGCCGCGTCGCCCCCGGCCTGCAGCACCGCGAACTCATCGCCTCCCATGCGGGCGGCGGTATCGTCGGGGCCGAGGACCCGGCCGATGCGTCCCGCGAACTGGCGTAGCAGCGAATCCCCCGTGGCATGACCCAGCGTGTCGTTGATCGGCTTGAAGCCGTCGAGATCGAGGCAGAGGACCGCGAAGTGTCCGTCCTCGCCGCGGGCATCGAAGGCGCGGTTGACGCGCTGATAGAACAGCGTGCGGTTGGGCAGGCCGGTCAGCGAGTCGTGATAGGCGAGGTGGGTCAGCTCGGCCTGCATGTTGAACAGTTCGGTGACATCCTTGTGGGTCGATACCCAACCCCCGCCGGACATCGGCTGGTGCGTCATGGAGATCACCTGACCCGAGTTCAGCCGGTGGATGCCGCCCAGCGGGCGCTGCTCGTTCACGGCCTTGAGGCGGTCGGCGACATAGCCGGGACCATCGTCGCCGACATGGGTATTGCCCTGCACCCGGGCCTCGAGAATCCGCTTGAAGGTCGTGCCGCGGCGAGCGAGGGCGTCAGGCAGACGGTAGATGTCCAGAAACTGCTGGTTGCACAGGATCAGGCGCCCCTGCTTGTCGTAGAGCGAGACGCCGTGGGCGAGGTTTTCGAGAATGGCCCTCTGGCGCAACTGCTGGGTGTGAAGCCGGCTGCGCGCCACCTGCAGCTGGTGCCGGAGGTCTGCAACAAGATCATCCCCGGACGCAGTGTCTGGCGACGCCGTCGCTGTTACCGGATCTGGGACATCGCGCTTGGCCAAGTTGAGGATCGTCCATCGGGGGCGGCGGCCGGACGACAGGGATCGTCGCCCATGCCCAGTGCCTGAAAAGTAATTCAGCAACCCCCAAACACTAAGGCGCCACGGTAAAGAGAGGGTTTAGTCTAGTCTTGGCCGCTATCGAGTTGTGGACGCAGCATGCCGCGGTAGAGGCCCGGCTTCGACTTCGGGATGATCGAAGCATCGAGGCGCTTGCGGTAGAAATCGACGGGACCGGGGTCCCCGATGACGGCGTAGGCATAACCCGCGGCACGCATGCCATTCAGGGTAGCGAACAGAAGTGCCTCGCCGACGCCCTGCCCGCGCGCCGACGCATCGACGCCGGTCGGGCCGAAGAAGCCCTTCGCGGTCGCATCGTGACAGGCAAAGCCGAGCAGCGCGTTGCCGCGAACGGCCAGCCAGACCGTGACGGGATGCTGGCCAAATCCCATCTCGACTTCGGCTGCCCACATGGTGCCGAAGTGACGCGTCACCCAGTCGAGCACGATGAGGCGTTCAGGCGGCAAGGCGCGCCGGACCTCGATGCCCGCGGCGGCAAGGCTGTCGCGCACCGGGCCCTGCGGAAGATCGTAGAGCCGAACCAGCAGATCACCGACCTCACCCATCAGTCGTCTCCAGCCTGCTCGTGGCAACCATAGAGATTCGGCATCAGACCGGCCAGGGCACCGAAGCGGGCGAAGTCGCGGTGATGGCTCCACCCCGTTTCGGCGATCGCCGAAAGCCTGGGGAAGACGAGGCGATCGAACACCGCCCGTTCGGTCATCGGCTCGGACCAGATACAGGCCTGGACGCCACGCAGCTGCTGCTTCTCGGCCGCACTCCAGCCGGCCGTCGGCTCGAACCGGTAGGTGGCCTCGGGCGAGGAGAAGCCGGCCCAGGCGGCGCCGCACTCGTGCCAGTCGGCGGCGTTGGCCATGTCGAGATAGTAGGCCTCGCCCGGGGCTACGACGACGCTGTAGCCCGCCGCAGCCAGCTCGCGACTGGTCGCGGCAGACCGCCAACCGACGAGATAGCAGTTGTCGCGGTCGATGCCGCCGCCGTGCGAGGCCTCCTCCCAGGCGCCGGTTATGCGGCCCTTGGCCGTGAGGAAGGCCTGCAGACGGCAAAGAAAGTGCGCCTGAAGAGGCGTGGCGCCACCGACACCCAGGCGCTGGCGAAGGGCGCGGGCGGCGGGCGAGGTCTGCCAGGCCTCCTCGGGCACCTCATCGGCCCCGACGTGGAAGTGGCGCGACGGAAACAGGTCGAGCATCTCGCCCACAATGGTCTCGACGGCGCCGTAGACGGACTCGACCGCGGGATTGAGGCAGTTGTTGGGGAAGCTCTGGATGGAGTGATAGAGGCCGTTCTCGCCGGGATCGCGCAGCGCCGGCAAGGCGGTGAGTAGCGCGTAGCAGTGACCCGGCATATCGATCTCGGGAACGACTTCGATGCCGAACCGCGCAGCGAGGGCGACCACTGCGCGGATGTCCTGCCTGGTGTAGTAGCCCCCCGAGCGTTCCGGCCCGGCCCCGAGCAGCGGCGGCAGGGGCAGGCCATAGCCGCTCCAGGCCGCCTTCTCGGTGAGTTGCGGGTAGGCCTCGATCTCGACGCGCCAGGCCTCGTCGTCGCTGAGGTGCCAGTGCAGCACGTTGAGCTTGTTCCAGGCGAGGACCGCGAGGAACTGCTCGACCTCGTCGCGCCCGTAGAAGCGTCTGGCGACGTCGAGATGGCAGCCGCGCCAGGCCATCACGGGGGCATCCTCGATCCGGCCGGCAGTCGGAAAGCTGAACCGGTCGAGGTGGCGGCGCGCCCCTCGCAGAATCTGCCCGAGCGTCACGAGGCCGTAGAGGAAGCCGGTTTCGCTTGCCGCGGTGACCGTCGCGTGATCGGCAGCGAAGTCGATCGCATAGGTTTCGCTGCCGCCGGGACCCGCGACCAGGTCGACCCGGTAGCCGCCCTGATGCGCCGGGCGAACGAGGCCTTCACCGGGAAACAGGCGGGAGGACAGTTCGGCGAAGGCCGCGGCGGCGCTTTCGCCGGCAGGCGATGCCGGGACCGCGACGAGCCCCGGCGGCACGCTGCGGCGCCCGGAGACCGCAACATGCTGCGGCCAGGGGATGATCGAGACCGGCACCGGAGGACGCTCCGGCACCGGGAATGCCATGGTCCCCTTGCGGCGCACGGCGTCGCTGCCGGCCAGCCGGGTCGGCTCGGTGGGCAGCGCGCGCGTGCTGCCATCGGCGAGAACCAGAAAGCCGGTGACGGCGCCATCCGTCCAGTGGCGGATCGGGAAGTCCAGCGCCTTGATCTCGATCGTCCACACCGCGCCAGGGGCTAGAACGAAGCCGGGATCCGGCGCGATCTCGCAATAGTTGGAGAGGCGGGCAACCACGCGCCCACCGACCAGTTCGGCTCCGTCACTGACGCGGGCGGGGCCGGAGAACCCCAGCCGGAAGCCGGACAACGGCGCCGAACCGCCATTCGAAACGAAGAGCCGGTAGCAGGGGCCGGCGGTTGCCGTGGCGGGGCGCCACTCGCTGGCGAGCGAAACCCTCTCAAACCCCTCGGCGACCATTCCCATGCCACTCCCCGCGCGCGCCCAGCCCTAGTCGACTCGGCCGCGGGCGGCAACGGGCACCGTATCGACCACCCTGTCGCCAGAGACGAAGTGCACCTCGTCGAACAGGTTGGAGATCACGCAGGCGTGGTTGGGGATGATGCGCAGCCTCTCGCCGATGCGGGGCCAGTCGGACGCGACCGGCATCTCGACGACGCCGTGCTCTTCCGAGAGCGCCTTGATCGTCAGCTCGGTGCCCATGATCAGGCCGAAGCCTTCCATGCCGAGCAGGTCGGAGGTAAGCGACTTGGAGCCGGCATCGAGCACCACACGCGTCGCCGTGGGGCGGCTGACGACCGTGACAAGGATGGTGAGCGCGCAGTCATCGAGGCTGGCCGCGTGCTCCTTCACCTGGAAGCGGTCGTAGTAGATGTAGGTCCCCGGCCGCCGTTCGGTCACCGGGCCGCCGCCGGGCGCCCACATGTCCGGACTGTTGCCCCCGGACACCCGATCGACCGCGATGCCGGCGGTCCGGAACTGGGCAAGGGCGTCGGCCAGCCAGGCGTTGGACCGGTCGAGCCCGTGCAGCGGCGGGTAGGTCATCAGTCCACCGAAGCGCAGCCCCGGGGCCATGCCGATCTGCCGCGCAAGCGCGAGGGCCTGTGCCGGCGTCTGGACGCCGCAGCGACCGCCGCCCGTATCGCACTCGACCAGGACGGTGAGCGGGCGATCGACGGAGAAGGTCGCGGCATAGCCCGCGACGGTGTCCGGACTGTCGGCGGTGACCGACAGCGTGACCCGCTGGTTGAGCGCCTTCAGGCGGGCGAGCTTGCGGTTGCCGACGATGTTGTAGGGCAGGAAGATGTCGCGGAGGCCACCATCGGCCATGACCTCGGCCTCTCCCAGCTTCTGCACGGTGATGCCGACGGCGCCGAGGGCCACCTGGCGCTGCGCGAGGCGCGGCAGCTTGTGAGTCTTGATGTGCGGGCGCAGCCGGTAGCCGTGCTGATCGGCATGCGACTGGGCGCGAGCGAGGTTGGCTTCCACACGGTCGATGTCGATGAGGACGGCGGGCGTGTCGAGATCGGCAAGGGTCTTGGCCATGATGTCGGTTCCGGATATGGGCTGAGCCCGCTAGAGGAACCAGACGTGGCACGACCGGTCGGCTTGGGCAACCCGGTGTCGATCAGGTACGGAACTTGCGGGCGTTGGCGCGCAGCACGAAGCCGATGACCTCGGCGACCGCCTGATAGAGCTCGAGCGGTATCTGCTCGTCCAGCTCGACCCCCGCCAGGGCCTCGGCGAGCGGTCCGTTGGCATCGATGGTGACGCCACTTTCCGCGGCGATTTCGACGATACGGCGCGCCACCTCGCCGCGCCCCTTGGCGATGACGCGGGGCGCCTCGCGGCTAGCCTTGTCGTACTCGAGCGCAACGGCGAGGCTGACGGAGCTGCGATCGGCATCCGTCATCGCGCGTTGTCCACCAGCCGGCCCGGATGGCGGGGGCGCGTTGCGGGAACCCCGCGCCGGACGCGAACCGCACCGACCTCGAGACCGTGCCGGGCGAGGGCCGGCGACAATTCGGGAAGCATGGCCTCGATCGCTTCCGCCGTTTCCGCTTCGGCGGCCCAGACCGAGACATTGGCGGTGCGACCGAACAGCGCCACCTCGGCGCCGATCTCGCCGGTGGCGCTGAAGTGCACGGCAAAGCGCATGCGCCAGGCCCGTTCGCGTCGCGTCGGACGATGGCGGGCATCACGCTCGACCTGAAGCTGCAGCATGGCGGTTTCGGCGCCGAGCAGGAGCGGAATCTCGACACGGAGCTCGGGGCGGACCGGCTGGGCATCGGAACGGGCGGAGTCGGGGGGCTGCGACGCGACCTGCAGGAGTTTCAGCCGCGACAGTGCCGCGTCCGTATGGCCGAAGAGATCGCGCGCCAGCTCCGGCAGCGCTGGTGCGGGGCCCGCGGCGGCCTGCGCGGGGGCGGCGCGCGGCGGCTCGCCGCGCAGCGGCATGACCGGGCGTCGCCCTTCGGGCAGGGCGGCGTCACCATCGCCGCCGAGCACGGCGAGAAGTCCGGCGCGCAGCTGCAGGAGACTGTCCCGGACGCCGGCCCGCGAGCCCTTTGCATCGGCCAGGACGCCGCTCGCCAGTACGGCATCGCGCAGCGCGGTTCCCACCGGCGGTGCGCGGTTGAGATCGATCCGCCGCCCCAGCAACCCGACGGCCGCTTCGACGACCGGGCGAGGCAGCGCCGCGCCCTGGACCAGGGCAGCCGCGAGGCGGGCCAGCAGCGGGGCCATGCTGTCCTGCCGGGCGGCCACCTGGCCCAGATCGGCGAGGTTGAGCGGCGCAGCGGGCGAGGCGACGGGCGCCTGAGGCGCGGGGGTCGATGCCTGCGACGCCATTGCCGGCGCGAGCTGCGGCAGGGGCGCGGCGGAGGCCGGCTTCACGGCGCCGGCGGAGGGTGACGCCGCCCGAGGGATCGATGCGGCGACCGTAACAGCGGAGGACGGAAGCGGCGATGCGCCGATCGGCCGAACCCCGACTTCGGACAGGGCGGGTGTCGGGGCCGCGGTGGGCTGCAGCGCAGTGGCCGCAGCGAGCGTCGGCGCGGTCGACGCGACCGCAGGCAGCATGGCGGCAGAGGCGACCGGAACGCCGTTCGGCACCACCGGGACGGCGACGACGAGGGGCGCCGCCGCGCCCGGAATGGACAGCGGCGGCGCGCTCGCGATGACCGACCCGACGGCACCCTGCACCGGGACGGCAGGCGGGGAAGCAGGCGAGCTGCCCGCTGCCGGCGGCGCGGCGACCGGGGCGGGACCGGCCGGCACAACAGGAGCGGGGCGCAGCGGTGTGGTCGTGAGCGGCGCCGGTTCGACAGGCCCCGCCGCGACCGGTTGCGGGACCGACTGAGGCGGCACGACCGCGGGAGCGGCCGGCGCGGGCAGGGATGACCTGGCCGCGAAGAGATTGGCCGGAAGCGGGTTCGCCACTCCGCCGGCGGGAGCCGGGGCCGGGAGGGGCGCCGCCCCGAGCCGCACGGTGACGGCGGGCTGACCGTCCGGCGCGGGCCGGGCCTGGATGGTGACGGTGACCCCGATCGGCAGCGGCGCGGGGAGCTTCAGCACGAAGGCGTCGTTGCCGGACGCCAGTTGCGTCAGACCGCCCGCCAGCAGGCCGACGACCCTGGCCTCGATCGGTTCGCCCATGCGCAGCACCAACGCATCGAGGCTGGCGCGTGCCAGCCGGATCGCCGCAAGCGCCGGATCGGATGGGGGCTGCGTTGACCCGCTGGTCGGCTGGGAAAGCGGTGCGGCGGCTTCAGACATGCCGCCATCCTGCACCGCTTCGGGTTAACGGAGGTTAACGCTTCTGCCGGCAGAACGGGCCCAATGCGGCTAGTGGTGCGCCCCCTTCATCTCGCGCAGTTCCTCGACGGAGCGGACGGTCTTGCGGGCGGCGCCCTGCCAGTCGCGGGTCTTGACGGTGGCGCGCGCGAGGCGGGTTTTCGCCCCGTCGATGGCAGCGGCATATTGCGGCAGCCACTGCGCCTGGGCGACCACCATCTCGTCGACCATCTGCCAGACCTCGTCCGGCGTGCAGATGGCGCCGACCAGAGGATCGTGCAGCACGGCGAGCTTGAGCATGTCGAGATCGCCACTCATCGCCGCGGCAACGCTCATGCGCTGCACCGACACGGAAACCGAGCAGGTGGCGGCGCAGGCAATCGGGAGTTCGATGCCTTCGACCATGTTGATGCCGAACCGATCGACGAAACCGGGGCTCTCGATGATCGCGTCGGCCGGCAGGTTCCGGATCACCCCGTTGTTGCGGACGTTGAAGTGGCCGCGATAGGTGCGCCCGGTTTCCAGCGCCTCGATGATGTAGCTGGCGTGCTCGGTGGTGCGCTTGTACTCGGCGAGCGGCTTGACCGCATCGGCCTTGAACCTGGGAAAATCGGTCTCGAACCAGTTCCTCCGTTCGGTCGAGTAGCGCAGATAGCCGCCGGTCTCGCCGTGGATCCAGTCGCTCATGTCGATCCAGCGGCCGATCTCCTCGGGGCGCTTGCGGTACCACGGCAGGTACTCCGAGAGGTGGCCGTTGCTCTCGGTGGAATAGACGCCGAAGCGCTTCAGCACGTCGATGCGGACCTTTTCCTGCCGGGAGTAGACCGGGTGCGCCTCGAAGCCGGCGATCAGCTCGTCCTTCTCGACCTTGCGGCCCTTGGCGCGGATGTCGATGTACCAGGTCTGGTGATTGATGCCCGAGCAGACATAGTCGAGCTCGCTGTCCTCGATGCCGAGCACCTGCGCGATCTGGTGGGCGCCGTGCTGCACCCCGTGGCAGAGCCCGACGGTGTTGACGCCACCGTGCTCGAGGGCAGCCCAGGTGTTCATCGCCATCGGGTTGGCGTAGTTGAGGAACAGCGCGCCGGGCTCGGCGACCTCGCGGATGTCCTTGCAGAAGTCCAGGATCACCGGGATGTTGCGCTGCCCGTAGAGGATGCCGCCGGCACAAATGGCGTCGCCCACGCACTGATCGACGCCGTAGCGGAGCGGGATGTTGACGTCGGTGGCGAAGGCCTCGAGACCGCCGACGCGCACGCAGCTCATGATGTAGCGCGCCCCGGCGATGGCGGCGCGCCGGTCGGTGGTGGCGGTGACCCTGGCCGGCAGCTTGTTGACCGCCACGATCGACTCGATGATCTGCCGGATCATGTCGAGATTGTGCGGGTTGATGTCGGTCAGTGCGAACTCGACCGCAGCGAATTCAGGGACCTTCAGGAGGTCCGAAATCAGGGTCTTGGTGAACCCGACCGAGCCTGCGCCGATGATCGCGACCTTGAACGACATGCCTTGTTCTCCTCCGTTGGCCCACGAGGTCTAGCGGGTGCGTGGTCGCACGGTGTAGAGAAATGTCGTGCGCACCCGGGTAATCTCATGCTGTCCGACCTGATGGCCCACGGCCATGCCGTGCGCGCCGTGCAGCCGCCGCGCGGCCCTGTCGGGCTGCATGTGATGGCGACAGGGGCCGGCTTCGAGAAGCGGGCCAACGAGGTCTACAGCTGGGAAGGGCTCAAGCGCGGCGACGCGCCGTTCGTCGTGGTGCAACACACCATCGCTGGACGCGGAGAACTCGACTATGCGGGCGTGCGGCATGCGCTGCTGCCCGGATCGACGATGGTGCTGAGCTTTCCGCATGCCAACCGCTATTGGCTCGATCGCGGCAGGAGCTGGGAGTATTTCTGGATCGGCGCCAACGGCCGGGAGTCCCTGCGGCTGGTCAAGGCCGTGCTCGACAGCCGCGGACCGGTGCTGTCGCCGCCGGCGACGGCGATCGACCAGATGGCCGCCGCCTGCGTCGGCCTGCTGCAGGCGCCGGAGCCGAGCAGCGGCCTCGCATCCAGCCTCGCCTATCTCGCCCTGATGGCGCTCTACGACGGCAGCTTCGAGCCGGTCAGGCCGGATGCCGAGCAGATGGCGCCGGCGATCGCGCGGACCCGCGGGTTCATCCTCGAGCACCTCGACCAGCCGCTCGATGTCGACCGCCTGGCGCGCGTCGCGGGGTTGAGCCGAGCCCATTTCGTACGACGCTTCAGTGTCGAGATGGGCCGCAGTCCCTCGGAGTTCGTCCTGCAGCAGCGCATGGAACTGGCGACCCGGCTACTGCTGGCCACCGACCGGCCGATCTCCAGCATTGCCGGCGCCGCCGGCTTCGCCGATGCTAACTACTTCGCCAAGGCCTTCCGCCGCCATTTCGGTCAATCGCCCGGCGAGTACCGGCGGAGCGCCGCCGAACACAGGTGAGCCGGCACCGGCGCCAGTCCTTCCTGGTGCGCCGATCGGCTCAGCACTTCTGCTTGCGAGGCTGAATACGATTCTCGGAGCAGCCTTCACGTATCATTTGCTCCGATACGCGACACTGTGCGTGGCAGGATCGGTGCGACCGATCGAGCGGAACCCGAGCATGAGCGCAACGCCGTCGACCGCGCGGACCCCGATGCTGAAGGCGGTCGACCGACTTGCACCGCTGATCGCGGCCAACGACCGCCTGCAGCTGCAACTCGCCGAGCTGATCGCACAGCAGCAGCAGTGGCAGGAGGAGCGTGCCTGGCTGCTGGCCGTGCTCAACGAGGTGCCGGACTACCTGTTCGTCAAGGATGCCAGATGCTGCTTCGTGGTGGCCAATGCCGCGGTTGCGACCGATCTCGGCCACTCCGACCCCACTGCCCTGATCGGCAAGACCGACCTTGACCTGCACCCGGCCGAGGTCGCCGGCAAGTTCTTCGCCGATGACAGCGCGGTGCTCCGGACGGGCCTGCCGATGCTCGACATCGAGGAGTACGTCGTCCGCCCCGACGGCACGCGACGCTGGCTGTCGACATCCAAGATCCCGCTGCGCGGCCCCGACGGGGCGGTGACAGGGCTGGTGGGCATCGCACGCGACATCACCGAGCGTCGCCAGGCCGAGGAGCGCATCCACTTCCTGGCCTACCACGATGCCCTGACCGGCCTGCCGAACCGGGCGAAGTTCGAGCTGGAGATGCTCAAGGCCGCGGCCGGCGCCGCCGAGGGCGTGCCGGCCACGCTGCTGCTCATCGACCTCGACCGCTTCAAGCACGTAAACGACACGCTGGGACATGTCGCCGGGGACGACCTGATCCGGCAGGTCGGCTGGCGGCTGTCCGGCCTGATCGGCCCAGCCGGCATAGTGGCGCGGCTGGGCGGCGACGAGTTCGCGGTGCTGCTCTGCGGTCCCCCGGCGCCTGCGGTCGCGGCAATCTGTGACACCGTGCTGCAGCACCTGCAGGCCCAGTTCGACCTCGGTAGCGATGTCGCCTTCGTCGGCGCCAGTATCGGGGTGGCTCCCTGGCAGCCGGGGTCGAGCTCCGATCAGCTGCTGCGGGAAGCCGATATCGCACTCTATGAGGCGAAGGCCCTGGGGCGCGGCCGCTGGCAGGTGTTCCGCCCGGACATGGCGGCCAAGGTCGAGATGCGTCGCGCCATCGAGCAGGACCTGCGCCAGGCGCTCGACGCCGACGGCCAGCTGCTGCTGGAGTACCAGCCGGTGTTTGCCGGGGACGGCCGACGGATCGTCGGGGCGGAAGCGCTGGTGCGCTGGCGGCACCCGACACGCGGCCTGCTGTCGCCGGAGCTGTTCGTGCCGGTGGCCGAGGAACGCGGCCTGATCGACCGCCTGGGCGCCTGGACCTTCGCACAGGCCTGCCGGACATTGCAGTCGACCGCGCTGCCCTGGGTGGCGATCAACGTGTCTCCCGTCGAGCTGCGCAGCGCCGGCTTCGTGTCGCGCATCCTCCGCGGCCTCATGGACCACGGCATTGCGCCACAGCGGCTGCAACTCGAGATTACCGAGGGCGTGCTGCTGGAGACGACCGAGATCACCGCGGCGGGACTGCAGCAGCTGCGCGACGCCGGCGTGCGGCTCGCCCTCGACGATTTCGGCACCGGCTACTCGTCGCTCAACTACCTGCGGCGCTACAATGTCGACAAGCTCAAGGTCGATCGCTCCTTCGTCGAACAGCTGGGGGTTTCCGCGGAAGCGGGTGCCATTGTGCAGACGATCATCGGGCTGGGGCGGGCGCTGAAAATGACGGTGACGGCCGAGGGCGTGGCGACCGAGGCGCAGCGGGCGTTCCTGGACCAGAACGGTTGCTCCGAACTGCAGGGCTACCTGCTGTCCGAGCCGCTCTCGCTCGAAGGCCTGGTGGCGTTCTCTTCCGTGGCGCGCTGAACCAGCTTTCGCGCCCGCGCCAGCACCGGAGCGTCCACCATGCGCCCCTCGAAGGCGAAGGCGCCGGTTTCCCGAGCGGCCCTGTCGAGGACCCGCCTGGCCCAGTCGCGCTCGGCATCGGTGGGCGCGAAGGCCCGGTTGAAGACCGCGACGGCGGAGGGATGAACGCAGGTC
Organism: Devosia sp.; assembly: GCA_041916695.1. Taxonomy (GTDB): domain Bacteria; phylum Pseudomonadota; class Alphaproteobacteria; order Rhizobiales; family Devosiaceae; genus Devosia_A. Next base: position 163,994 of record JAYRZA010000004.1, read on the forward strand.
GCGCCATCGAAGCCATGCGCCCTCGCCTCGCCCGCCGCCGCCGCGAGCGCATCCGGATCGGCGTAGTCGGCGATCGACTGCAGCAGCCCCAGCGACAGGCGAGCTTCGGCCTTGGCGGCGTAGTGCAGCAGCAGCTTGGGATGGCGCAGCACGTCGGACCGGGGGTCCGCCCCGAGGGCCAAGGCGAAATCCTCGCTGCCGAGGGCGAGGGCCAGAACGCGCGGCTGTCGGGCCAGCGCCCGCGCATCGAGCAGCGCGGCCGGATCCTCGACGAGCAGGATGAAGGGCATGGCCGGTCGCCCGAGGCGCTGCTCCTCGGCGCGCAGCGCGGCGGCGAGGGCGGCCAGCGCGGCCGGATCGCCGGCCTTCGGGATGACCAGCCCGAAGGCGCCGGCGCGGCAGGCCGCCACGGCATCGGGCGTCTGGCGCGGTCCGGCATTGACGCGGACGAAGACGGCGGCGCCATTGCCGCCGACGGCCGGGACCGCGGTCGCAAGCCCGTCCCGGGCCGCATCCTTGCCGGCCTCCGGCACGGCATCCTCAAGATCGAGAATGATGGCATCGGCGCCGCGCTCGTGCGCCCTGGCGAGGAAGCGCTCGGAGTGGGCGGGCACATAGAGGAGGGAGCGCAGCTGCATCACCGCACCGTGGCAGGATCGATGCCGGCCTCGGCGAGGACCTCGGCCGTGTGCTCGCCGAGTTCCGGCGCCGGACGGCGGAACGTACCGGGGGTTGCCGAAAGGCGGGGTACCACATTGTGGACCGGCAGGCTGCCGAACTCGGCATCCTCGACGTCGACGACGATGCCGCGCTCGCGGAAATGGGGGTCGGCGGCGATGTCGGCGATCGAGTAGATCGGGCCGACAGTGGCTCCCGCCTCGCGCATGATGGCGAGCGCCTCGTCGTGGGTGTGCCGGGCGAACCACTCGCCGACCGCTTCATCGACGAGATCGCGGTGCCGGACGCGGGCGGAGTTGCTGGCAAAGCGCGGGTCGGCGTTCATTTCGGGCCTGCCGATAACCTCGAAGATGCGGCGGGCGACCTGCGGGGTCGAGCCGGAAAGGGCGACGTAGCGGCCGTCGGCACAGCGATAGACGTTGCGCGGCGAGGCGGTGTTGGAGGCGGAGCCGGAGCGTTCCTTGACCTTGCCGGTGACCGCGTAGATCGCCGCTTCCGGACCGAGCACCGAGTACATCGGCTCGAGCAGGCTGAGGTCGATCACCTGCCCGCGGGCGAGGCCGCGGAAGCGCGCGAACAGGGCCGTCACGGTGGCATTGGCGCCATAGACCCCGGCGATCATGTCGGCCAGCGCCAGCGGCGGCAGGACCGGCTCGCGGTCGGGGAAGCCGGTGCGATAGGCAAAGCCGCTCATGGCTTCGACGAGGGTGCCGAAACCCGGGAACTGCGCATAGGGGCCGGTCTGGCCGAAGCCGGAGATGCGGATGACGACGAGATCGGGATTGGCGGCCAGCAGGGTCTCGGGCGCAAGGCCCATTTCCTCGAGCGTGCCGGGGCGGAAGTTCTCGATGAAGACGTCGGCGGTGGCGAGCAGGGCCCTGAGGGCGGCCATGTGCGGGGCCTCGCGCAGGTTGAGCACGACCGAGCGCTTGTTGCGGGCGTAGGTCTTCCAGTAGAGCGAGTGCCCGTCGTCCCGCCACTCCCGCAGCGGATCGCCCTGCGGCGGCTCGATCTTGATCACATCGGCACCGAAATCGGCGAGCTGCAGCGACAGCATGTTGCCGGCGACGAGGCGGGACAGGTCGACGACGCGAATGCCGGCGAGCGGGCCGGCGGCAAGGGGAGTGAAGGGGATGGGCCCGGTCATCGCCGGCCGGCTCCGTCGCGGTACCCCGCCGCAGCACCCCCCCTGCCCCGCGGCACCGCCGCGCGGTTCGCGGCCGTGCGACGCCCCCCGGGGGGACAGGTGCGCGGCGGGCGGTGCGGATCGATTGCGCCGCATTGATGAACGTTATAACTCTTTGTTCTGTCTATGTTATCCGATCCAGCGCGCCATCTTTCGGTCACCTTGCTGAACGGACTTATCCCCGCGCGAGTGCGTTCGATGGGGGTCGCGACGCGCCGGGTCACTCGAGTTCCACCACGTCGAGCCGCGCCACCGTCATGCGCCCGGCGGAGGCCATGCGCAGGCCGGCCTGGCCGTAGCGGAAGCGTCCGTCGGTCGCCGTGAGCAGGTCCCTGCCGTCGACGGCGAGCGTGAGCCGGTCGCCCACCACCGTGAGCGCCAACCTGCGGGCCTCGCCAGGCGCGGTGAGAAAAGGGGTGCGGGCGAGGACGGTGGTGCCATGATCCTGCCTGAGGATCACCGCTTCGCCGTGCTCGAAGCCGGCGGCATAGAAGCGGCTCGTGCCCTGGACGCGGGCGGCGACGAGATGGGAGGCGCCGGCCAGCGGGGTGAGGTCGGCGGTGACAGTGACGTCGCGCAGATAGGCGTTGCCGGTCCAGGCGTCGGCATCTTCCGCCGTGTGGGCGTGGATGGCGCCCTCCTGCAGGCTCCAGTGGCCGCGGTTCCAGGTGAAGCGGGTGATGCCGCCCCATTCCGGCTTTTCGAGCCCGGGATCGATGGCGAGGCGCCCGGCCCCGGAGACCGAGAACTCGGCGAGGAACAGCCGGCCGAGGAATTTCAGGCGGCCGAAATACTCGACGAGGACGCCGATTTCGTCGATGGCCTCGTCGCCCTCCGGAATGACGAAGGCATAGTCCTGCCAGCCTTCGGAGCTCGGCACGTGCCAGGCGCCGGTCTCGACGATCTCGCCGGACATGGCGCGGCGGACATAGGGGGCGACGCGGAGGTTGCCGTCGCCGTTCCAGGGATCGAGCTGGAGCTTGAAGCGGACGGTCTGGCCGGCATCGGCGAGCGGGGTGAACATCGGGCGGTAGCGCTCGTCGTCGAAATCGGCGCGACGGTAGAACGGCTTCCAGAAGACGCGGCCCGCCGAGTCGCCGACGGCGCCCTGCCCCGTGCCACGCTCGAGCCGGTCGAGCAGGATTTCGAGCGCCCCCCGCGCGTTGGGGCCCTGCCGGTCCGTCGCGGCCCTGACGGCGATCTGGTTGCAGGGCTCGGTGCGAAAGCCATGGGTGGAGCCGGGGGCATCGAAATCGAAGCGCACGCCGCGGCGCTCGAAATCCTCGACCCAGAGGGCGGGGGGTTCCCTGCCATCGAGGCGCAGGGCGAGAACGGTCAGCTCGCGGGCAAAGCTCGGGACATCGACGACGTTGAGCGTGCCGACGACGCCCGAGGCGACGACGAAATCGTTGATCGGCCTGCGGTACCTGTCCCAGCCGGGCTGCACCTGCTGGAAGGTGCCGACGATGGCGCCGGCGTTACCCGCGTTGCAGTCGGTGTCCCAGCCGGCCATCGTCGCGATCTCGGCGGTGCGCGGCAGGTCGCCCGCGCCGTACAGGATGGCCATGATGGTCACCCCGGCATTGGGGACGATGTGGCAGACGCCGGGGTAACGGTCGTAGCCCCACTCGGCCTTGAGCATGTCGCGGCAGGAGCGCCAGTCGGCGGGGTTGGCCCGATGGAAATCGATCACGGCGCGGGCGACGCGGGCATAGGTCGAGCCCGGATCGATCTGGGCGAGACCGGTTTCGACGATCTCGTCGATGGATGTCGCGACGAAGGCCTGGGCGATGGCGGCGGCGCAGAAGCGGGCGCCATTGAGGCCCTCGCCATCATGGGCGACGGAGGCGGCCATGGCCGACATGCGCGCGGCGCGCTCCGGGTTGCCCGGGTTCACCCAGCCCCAGGAGTCGATGAAGATCTGGCCGCCGATCTGCTCGGCGACGGTGGTGCCGTTCTGGGCGATGGAGCCCGATTGCGGGGCGGGGATGCCGGCCCTGAGGTTCATGTAGGCGGTGTGCTCGGTGGAATTGCCGAAGCCGCCCCACCAGTACATGCCGTGTTCCTCGGCGGCATAGTTGAGCCAGGTGCGCCCGACATCGGCGGCGGTGGCCGAAAGGCCGTAGTCGCGCAGCGCGCGGATGAAGTAGACCGGGCCGTTGGTGTCGTCGTCGGCGGCGAAGTTCCTGAAATCGCGCAGGTACTGCGTGACCTCGCCATAGGTATCGCGGATCCGCTCGTAGCTCCAGATGGTCGGCTCGACGGGGGCGCCGAGGCGGACGCCGATGGCCTTGCCGAGAAAGCCGGAATAGATGCGGTCGAAGATTTCGGTGGTGGTCAGCATGTCGGTCCCGTTCTGCAATTGTCTTCGGCCGATGCCGCCTCACCCGACGCTGCGCGTCGGGGGGAGCGGCGAAGGGGCGGCGGTCGCGCTGCGTGCCTCGGCGGGAAGCGCGGAGGCAGGCGCCCGGCCGCCCGTCAGCGCCTGCCGGTTGCGGGAGCGGGCCTCCAGCTGCTCCTCGTCGTGCCGCATGATCGCCGTCGCAACCTCGGCGAAACGGTCGGCGGCGGCCGTCAGGTCGAAGCGGTTGGCGGTATCGAGGAGCTGCCGATCCGCGTCGGAGACGACGGCTTCGCCGTGCAGGGCGCCGAGGATGGCTCCGGCCATGACGCCGATCGAGTCGGTGTCGCGGCCGGAATTGATGCCGTCCTCGATCGCGCGGCGGAAATCCCCGTCATTGAGGACGGCAAAGCCGAGCGCCAGCGGCAGTTCCTCGATGGAACGCAGGCGCGACGGGCGATAGGCCTCGGTGGCGAGGCCGGCCTTGTGGGCGGCGTGATTGACGTCGTCGCCCATGGCGGAATAGGGGGCGAGGATGGCGTGGAAACGGGCGACCACCGCGGCATGGTCGGCACCCGAGCGGCGCAACGCCAGCGCTGCCTCGGCGATGTCGGCGATGGCTCGACGGGTGCCGTCCTTGGCGAGGGCAAGGACGGTCTCGAGGATGGACTGGATGCCGGCGCCCGGCACGAAGGCCTGGGCAATGGCGGCAGCGAGAACTCCGGCCGCCTCGAGCCCGTAGCTCTCCTGATGGCCGGAGGCGAAGGCGATGGCCTCGTCGTAGGCGGCGCGCGGATCGCAGGCGTTCACCACCCCGACCGGCGCGATGTACATGGCGGCGCCGCAGTTGACCATGTTGCCGATGCCGCCCTGGCGGGGATCGCAGCCGGCCAGCTGGTGCCGCTGGTAGATCCACTTTTCGGGATAGAAGACCCGATCGAGCAGCGTCGCCTCGCGCTGCATCTCGGGAATCCAGCGCGACGTCCATGCCAACTGGCGCACCATGGCCGAGGCCATGTCCCAGGCGTCGAGATGGCGTCCGGTCTCGGCATAGACCTCGATCAGGGCGAGCGTCATCAGCGTGTCGTCGGTGACGATGCCGTTGCCGCGGACGCGATGGTTCCGCTCGGCGGGCGGCAGGTCCATCTTGTGCCAGCGCGCCGCGAGCGAGGTAACGCGGCCGTAGCGGTCGCGGATCTCGGCGGCCGAGAGCTTTTCGACGGGCGCACCGAGCGCGTCGCCGAGGGCGATGCCGTGCAGCATGGCGCGGACTCGACCGTTGAAGGGGCTGGGCATGAAAGACAACCTCGAGATCACGGCGCCGACGACCCGCCTCGCGGCCTCGCGAGGGAAGGACCCTGCCGGTGGTTCGACACCGGGGCGCCACCGGCAGGGGAGCGGCACCCGCCCCCCGCAGGGAGGATGCGGGGGGCGGGTGCCGCGAGTTCCGGACTCAGCCGTTCAGCCGGGTACGGGCATACTCGGCCATGCGGGCGCCGCCGGCAGCGTTGTACTCGCTGACGAACTGGTCCCACTGGTCGAGGCTGGCCTCGCCGGTGATGAAGCGCGCGACCCAGGAGCGATAGACCTGCTCGGCGGCATCCACGTCGGCGGCGTATTCGGCGGGCCAGACGAAGGAATTGTCGGCCACGAAATTCGCCTTGATGGTGTCGAGGGCGGCCTGGGCGGTGGGGCTCAGCAGCGGGGTCGGCGGGGCCCAGTTGGCGGCGTTGAAGAAGCGCGCGTACCAGGTCGAGATGGCCTCCGTGAAGGTCACCTTGCCGCTGGCATCGACGGTGTACTGGGTGCCCTCAAAGCCCATGCGGTCGATGTCCTGACCCTGCTTGGAGGTCATGAAGTCGAGTACGGCGAAGGCTTCCTCCTTATGCCCGGAAAGCGAGGAGATGGCCCAGCCGCGGGACTCCTTGGCGACGTCGACGGCGGCGAGACCCTTGCCGCCGGGACCCGAGGGAATCGGCAGCAGGGTGAGCGTGATGTCCTCGCCCGGATGGGCCTGGCGCATCTTGCCCGAGTAGATGTCGACGACTTCCGGCGAGGAGCCGAAGATCACGCCGGCCTTGCCGGTGTAGAACTTGTCTTCCTTCACGTCGAAGGTGTTGGTGACATACTCCTTGTCGTAGAGCCCCTTGGCGGCGAGGCCGGCATAGAAGCCGATCTTGGCCTTCTCGGCATCGGTGACGCGGGCGTTGACCCACTGACCATCGGCGTTCTTCATCCAGGTGCCGGTGACACCAAAGGCCTGGTTGAAGATCGAGTCGAGTTCGTTGGTGTTGCCGAAGCCGGTGAGGCCCAGCGTGTTGCCGGCAGTGCCGTCGCCATCGAGATCGGCATCGTGGATGGCCTGGAACAGGGCCTCGTACTCCTCGACCGTGGTCGGCGGCGCGAGGCCGAGCTTGTCCAGCCAGTCCTTGCGCATCACCGGCTGCGGAGCGCGCGGGGGATAGACGTAGAGCAGGTAGGGATAGTTCGCCAGGCGATCGACATTGTGCGGCCAGAGCGCGGCCTTGACGTTCTCAGACTTCTCGATCCAGGGGGTCAGGTCCTCGAGGATGCCCTGCTCGGCCATCTTCTGGTCGCCGCCCTGGAAGTAGATGATGTCCGGAATGTCGCCCGAGAGCAGCATGACGCCGAGCGCCTCGACATAGGCCGAGGTGCCACCGGGCAGGTCGACGGTCTGGATGTCGATGTCGAGGCCCTTGGCCTTGAGGGCCGCCTCGATGGCCTCGATCTCGCGCATGTCGTCGGGGTTGGTGGTCAGCAGGTCCTTGCTGACGAGGCGGAGCGTGGTCTGGGCCATGGCCGGGACGGCCAGGGCGCCGATGATCGCCACGGCGGTGGTGGCGAGCAGCAGTCTGCGAAGCATGGTGTTTCCTCCCTTGTGCTTTCGTTCAGGCGTGACGCGTCATCCCTTCAGCGCACCAGTCATGGTGCCCTTGGTGAAGTACTTGAGGATGAGCGGATAGATGGCGAGGACCGGCAGGATGGTGATGAAGATCATGCCGGCCTTGAGCGCCCGGATGTTGATCTGGGCCAGCCCGGTATTGTTGTTGGCGCTGGTGGCGCCGACGATGGCGATCTTGTCGCCCTCGATGACGAACTGGCGCAGGACCACCTGCAGCGGCCACTTGGTCTGATCGTTGAGGTAGATCATCGAGCGGAAGAACTCGTTCCAGTGCAGCACGAAGTAGAACAGCGCGATGGTGGCGAGCGCCGGCCGGGCCAGCGGCAGCACGACCATGAAGAAGGTCTGGAACGGATTGGCGCCATCGAGTTCGGCCGCTTCGAGCAGCTCCTTGGGGATTTCCTCGAAGAAGCGCACGAGGATGATCAGGTACCAGGCGCTGATCGCCTTGTAGAGGATCACCGCCCAGGGGGTGTTGAGCAGCCCGAGCCGCTTCATCAGGAAGTAGTCGGGGATGATGCCGGGCTCGAAGACGATGGTGACCAGCACCATGAGGAAGATAAGGCGGCGGCCCGGCAGCTCGGGGCGCGACAGGCCCCAGGCCATCAGCGCCGTGCCCATGACGCCGATGGCGACGCTGGTGGCGGTCATCCAGATGGAGTTGAACAGGCCGCGCTGCACATTGGGGTGCTGCAGCAGGAGCCCCCAGACATCGAGCGAGAAGCCGTCGGGGAGGATGGAGAGCCCGGAGAAGCCCGGGACCCTGGCCGGATCGGAGAAGGAGAGCGCCAGCAGGTTGAGCAGCGGCTGCAGGGTGAAGACGACGAGCAGCAGCAGCGCGGAGACGATCAGCGCGTATTCGAGCCGTTCGAGCGGGGTGCGGCGCAGCGAATGGACCATCACCACACCCCCTTGCCGGTCAGCTTCTTGCTGACGAGGTGCGAGGTGACGACGAGGATCATGCCGATGACGGCCTTGAACAGACCGGCTGCCGTCGCCAGCGCGTACTCCCCGGTCGACAGCCCCATGCGGTAGACATAGGTATCGAGGATATCGATGGTGGAGGCGTTGACGTCGTTCTGCATGTTGATGACCTGGTTCAGGTCGGCCGACAGGAACATGCCCATGTTGAGGATGAAGAGCGTCGCGATGGTCGGGACGATCCCCGGGATGGTGACGTGCCAGATCTTCTGCCAGCGGTTGGCGCCATCCATTTCGGCCGCCTCGTAGAGCTGCTGGTCGATGGCGAAGATGGCGGCGAGGTAGAGCAGGCTGTCCCAGCCCGCGGAGCGCCAGATCTCGGAGATGACCAGCACCCAGCGGATGGTGCCGGTATTGGTCATGTAGCTGACGGCGGGAAAGCCGAGCGCCTGCTGGATCTGGTTCACTGCGCCATCGGTGGGCGAGAGCAGCGCGATGAAGACGCCGGCGATCACCACCCAGGAAAGGAAATGCGGCAGGTAGATCGCCGACTGGATGGCGCCGCGCAGCTTGCTGCTGCGGATCTCGTTGAGCAGCAGGGCGACGATGATCGGCACCGGGAAGACGAAGAGGATCTTCATCGCCGAGATGATCAGCGTATTGGCCAGCACCTGGTAGAAGATCGGCGAGGCGAACAGCGTCTGGAAATTCTTCAGCCCCACCCAGATGTTGGGCGGGATGATGCGGACCTGCTCGAAGGCCATCCTGGCCTCCCAGATCGGAAAATAGTGCCAGACGACGAAGAACAGGATGCCGGGGGCCATCATCAGGTAGTAGGGCCACCAGCGGCGGGCGCCGGAGCGGAGACGACGCACTGCGGGAATACCGGGAACGTTCCCAAGCTGGGGCGAAGAAGCGGCTGACGGGCTGTCGATCCTGCTCATGATCAGTTCCTGCCGCCTCCAGCGATGCGCAACGGCGTCACGACCCGCAGGTCGGCGAGTGAACCGCGCTCGATCAGCCGGCACGGCAGGTAGGTGCGCCCGTCGAGGGCCCGGCCGGCGAGATGATCGAACAGTGCCTCGGCGGCACGGCGCCCCAGTTCACGCGCCGGCTTCTCGATGGTGGTGAGCCCCGGCCAGGAGAAGGCGCCGGCCGGCACGCCGTCGAAGCCGAGCACGGACACGTCGCGCGGGCACTCGCGGCCGGCGACGCGGGCCGCCATCATGGCGCCGAGCGCCATCAGGTCGTTGGCGCAGAACACGGTCAGATGCGCATCGCGCTGCTGCTCGAGCAGGCGCTGCATGGCCGAAAAGCCCCCCTCGACCGTGTAGTCGGCGCTCTCGACCGACAGGCTCGCCGGATCGATGTCGCGCTCGAGGCAGTGCTCGTGCACGCTCCTGAGGAAGCGGGCGCGGGCAAGGCGCGACTTCGGACCGAGGATGAGGGCCGGGCTGCGGTGCCCCATCTGCTCGAGATGATCGAGCCCCAGGCGCACCGCCTGGCGAATGTCGGAGCCGATGGAGGGGGTGTCGGGAAAGCGTTCCGCACTGGAGCCGATGAGCACGAAGGGCAGGCCGAAACGGCCGAACTCGTCGACGCTGTCGGAGACGGGATTGACGATCGCCCCCTCGACGCGGGCCTGGCGCAGGGCCCTGAGGTGGCTGGCCTCGCGCTCGTGATCCCAGTCGGAGGAGAACACCAGCAGCGAGGCATCATGCGCCGCAACGAGGTCCTGCGCGCCGCGCGCCACCTCGGCCCAGAACGGATTGGCGATATCGGGAATGACGAGGCCGAACAGACCGGACCGGCCCGAGCGCATGCCGACGGCGAGGTGGTTGCGCTCGTAGCCGACGGCGAGCGCCGCCTTGCGCACCTTGTCGCGGGTGGCGTCGTTGACCTCGGCCGAATCGCTCATCGCCCGCGCCGCCGTGCTCTTCGACACGCCGGCGAGGCGCGCGACGTCGACGATGGTGGGACGACGGGCCAAGCAACTCCTCCGTCGCGGTGGACCCGCGATCTTTGGGAACGTTACCGGAAGTGCCGGGCGCTGTCCAGACCGGAAATCGCGGCCCGGAAGCACCGCTCAGGAGGGCGGCGTCGCCGCGGCGGCCGCGTCGAGAATGCCGATCACCTCGACATCGTCGAGCTGCGGAAAGGCATCGTACCAGGCTCCGATGGCGCCGAGGTCCGGACGCGACAGGAGGCAGACGATCTCGTCGGCCTCGGGCCGGAGCAGCTCGAGCGCCTGGGTTGCGGCAACCGGCACGGCAAGCACCATGCGACGCGGGCCGAGCTGCCGGAGCGCCTGCAGGGCCGCCTGCATGGTCGAGCCGGTGGCGATGCCGTCGTCGACGACGATCACGGTACGATGCGCGAGCGGCGCACGGGCCCGGGTGCCGAGATAGCGCTCACGGCGGCGGCGGGCCTCGGCGGTCTCGGCGGCCAGCACCGCGTCGAAAGCGGACGCGGAAATGCCGAGCGCGCGGATGGTGTCGTTCCGGCGCACGACGACCGGCGGCTCGGCATCGGCGACCGCACCCATGGCGAACTCGGAATGACCCGGCACGCCGAGCTTGCGCACGATGAGCAGGTCGAGCGGGGCGGCGAGCCGGCGCGCAATTTCCCAGGCGACCGGGACGCCCCCGCGCGGCAGGGCGAGAACCACCGGGTGCTCGCCCGCCATGGGGAGCAGAGCCTCGGCAAGGCGGCGGCCGGCATCGACGCGGTCCCGAAACGCCATGATCTGCCTCCAACGGCCAAGCGGCCGGGCACTGGTCTCCGGGTCGGGGCAAGGCCCTGCCCTGAAGGGGACTCGCGAACCCGGCGCCGGCGAGCCCCCGGAAGCCGGGCGGCCGGAGGGCCGCCCGAACGGGCCGGCCTCAGGCGGCCTTGACTTCGACCTTCTGCTCGGGGGCCCGCGCCGCCTCGGACTTGGGCAGGGTGACGGTCAGGACGCCGTTGCCGAAGGCGGCATCGACCTTGGCCGTGTCGACGGTCTCCGGTACGGCGAAGGACCGCTCGAAGGCGCCGAACTGCCGTTCCTTGAGGTAGTAGTCCTTGGCCTTGTCTTCCTTTTCCTCGGACTTTTCGCCCTTGATGACGACATTGCCGTTCCTGAGGGTCACCGACACGTCCTTGCTGTCATAGCCGGGCAGGTCGACGGTGATCTCGAAGGCCGTGTCGTGCTCGACGATATCGACCGCCGGACCCTTCGTGCCGACGCGGGCAAAGCCGGGGAACTCGCCCCGGAAGGGCTTCAGCCAGTTGCCGTCGTCGAACAGCCGGTCGATCTCGCGCCGCAGTTCCTCGAAGGGATGCCACGCAGGAGCCGGGGCGACCGCCTTATCCTTGTCGGTCTTGACTGAAAGCTTATTTGAAGTCTCGTTCATGGAGAAATCTCCTCTTGCTTCGGACAACGCCCAACACCTAGCGCAGCGCCGCGGCCGGCGTTTTGAGGGACGTCAAAGCGCGGCGGGGACGGCCTGCCGTTGCAGGGGGAGGAAGTCGGCGGGGGTGATGGTCTCGCGCTCGAGCAGCAGCGCGGTGCCGCGGTCGAGTTCGGCGCGACTGGCGTCGAGCAGGGCCCGGGCGCGCTCGAACGCAGCCTCTATCAACTGCCGGATGGCGAGATCCACTTCGCGCGAGGTCGCCTCGGAGTAGTCGCGGCGGCCTGCCTGCGCATAGGGGCCGTTGAGGAATGGCTGCGCCAGCTGCTCGAGCACCGCCTGCCCTGTCCCCTCGCCCATGCCGAAGCGCGCGACATATTGCCGGGCAATGTCCGTCGCCTTGGCGAGATCGTCGGCGGCGCCGGTCGAGATCTCCCCGAAGACCAGGGCCTCGGCGGCGCGGCCGCCCATCAGCACGGCGATGCGATCGCGCAGTTCGGCGGCGGTGATGACGTAACGATCGTCGGTGGGGCGCTGCAGCGTGTAGCCGAGGGCACCGATGGCGCGCGGGATGATCGAGACCTTGTGCACCGGATCGGCGCCGGGGATGGCGGCGGCAACCAGGGCATGACCGAGTTCGTGGCAGGCGACGCGGCGACGCTCGTTCTCGGTGAGGACGCGACTGCGGCGCTCGGGGCCGGCGACGATGCGCTCGACGGCGGCGGTGAAATCGGCCATGGCCACGGCATCGGCGCCGCGCCTTGTGGCGAAGATCGCCGCCTCGTTGACGAGATTGGCGAGATCGGCACCGGTGAAACCGGGGGTGAGGGCGGCGATCTGGTCGGTATCGAGGCCGGGGGCGAGGGCGATCTTTTTCAGGTGCACCTCGAGAATGGCCCTGCGATCCTTGCGTTCGGGCCGATCGAGGGTCACCTGGCGATCGAAGCGGCCGGCACGCAGCAGCGCCGGATCGAGGATTTCCGGACGGTTGGTGGCGGCGAGCAGGACGATGCCGACGCGCGGGTCGAAGCCATCGAGCTCGCTGAGCAGCTGGTTGAGCGTCTGCTCCTTCTCGTCGCCGCCACCGAGCTCGGCAAAGGGCGAGCGGGCGCGACCGAGGGCATCGAGCTCGTCGATGAAGATGATCGAGGGCGCCGCGGCGCGGGCCTGCTCGAACAGGTCGCGCACCCGGGCGGCGCCGACGCCGACGAAGAGCTCGACGAACTCGGAGCCGGAAATGGAGAAGAACGGCACCCCGGCCTCGCCGGCGACGGCGCGCGCCAGCAGCGTCTTGCCGGTACCCGGCGGGCCGACGAGCAGCACGCCCTTGGGGATGCGGGCGCCGAGCCGGCCGTATTTTTCCTTGTTCCTGAGGAAGGCGACGATCTCCTCGAGCTCGGCCTTGGCCTCGTCGACCCCGGCCACATCGGCAAAGGTCACGCCGGTCTTGGTCTCGACATAGATCTTGGCCTTGGACTTGCCGATCGCGGTCAGCCCGCCGATACCGCCCTTTTCGGCGAAACGGCGGAAGACGAAGTACCAGATGCCGGCCATCAGCAGCACCGGCACGACCCAGGAGGCGAGCGTGGCGAGGAGGTTGGACTCGGTGGTGCCGCGGACGGTGACGCCCTTGTCGACGAAGGTGGCGACGAGGGCGGGATCGACCCGCTCGGTCATGAAGTAGTCATAGCCGTCCTGGGCGGAGCCGAAGCGGCCCTGGATCAGCGACTCGCTGATCGTCACCTCGGCAATGTGGCCCGCCTCGAGGTGGGTCAGCAGGTCCGAGTAGCTGATCTGGGCCACCGCTCGGTAGCCCAGCCAGAACTGGAAGGCGAAGAGCAGCAACAGCGCCGCCGCGAAGTACCACAGGTTGTACTGGTGCCTGCGGTTGAGCGGGGTGGCCATCAGAGGCCGGCCTCGGGCATGCCGGCGCGCTCGGCCGGCGGCTCGGGAAGCTCGGTCATCGTCGCCTCGGTGAGGAGCAGCGTGCTGGCGACGCTGACGGCGTTCTCGAGGGCCAGCCGCACCACCTTGGTGGGATCGATGATGCCGGCCTCGATCAGATCGACATAGGACTTCCTGGCCGCGTCGTAGCCCTCGGCCCCCTTGCTGGCGAGCATCTGGGCCACCACCACGCCGCCATCGACGGCGGAATTCTCGGCGATCTGGCGGGCCGGGACCTCGAGGGCGCGGCGCAGGATCAGCAGGCCGGTGCGCTCGTCGCCCTCGGCCTGCCCGGCCTCGGCCTCGAGTGCGGCGGCGCAGCGCAGCAGCGCCAGCCCGCCGCCCGGCACGATGCCTTCGGCAACCGCGGCCTTGGTGGCGTTGATGGCATCGTCGAGCGCATCCTTGCGCGCCTTCATCTCGGCCTCGGTGGGCGCTCCGACGCGGATGACGGCGACGCCGCCCGCAAGCTTGGCGAGGCGCTCCTCGAGCTTTTCGCGGTCGTAGTCGGAGGTGGTCTTCTTGATCTCGCGGCGCAATTGCTCGACGCGTCCCTCGATGGCCTTGGGGGCGCCGGCGCCGCCGATGATCGTGCAGGTCTCCTTGTCGAGGACGACGCGCTTGGCGCGGCCGAGCATGTCGATGGTGACGTTCTCGAGCTTCAGCCCCAGTTCGTGCGAGATCACCTGGCCGCCGGTCAGGGTGGCGATATCCTCGAGCATGGCCTTGCGCCGATCGCCGAAGCCGGGGGCCTTGACGGCACAGTTGCGGAAGGTGCCGCGCAGGTTGTTGACGATCAGGGTGGCGAGCGCCTCGCCATCGACATCCTCGGCGATGACGAGCAGCGGCGCGCCGGACTTGGCGACGGATTCGAGCAGCCCGATGAGGTCGTTGAGAACGCTGACCTTGCCATCGACGATGAGCAGCAGCGGGTCCTCGAGGGCGGCCTCCATGCGCTCGGCATTGGTGACGAAATAGGGCGAGATGAAGCCGCGGTCGAACTGCATGCCCTCGACGACGTCGAGCATGGTCTCGGTGGTCTTGGCCTCCTCGACGGTGATCACGCCTTCGTCGCCGACCTTGTCCATGCCGTCGGCGACGAGCTTGCCGATGCTCGGATCGTTGTGGGCGGAGATGGTGGCCACCTGCTCCTTCTCGAGCCGGCTCGCCACCGGGCGGGACAGCGCCTTCAGCGCCTCGACCACCTTGCGGGTGCCGCGATCGAGGCCGCGCTTCAGATCGATGGCGCTGGCGCCGGCGACGACGTTGCGGACGCCATCGGCGAAGATGGCGTGGGCGAGGACGGTGGCGGTGGAGGTGCCGTCGCCGACCATCTCGCCGGTCTTTTCGGCGGCCTGGCGCAGCATGCGGGCCCCGAGATTCTCCTCGGGGTCCTTGAGGTCGAACTCCTTGGCGATGGTGACGCCGTCATTGCACACCAGCGGGGCGCCCCATTTGCGCTCGATCAGCACGGACTTGGAGCGCGGCCCGAGGGTGACGCGCACCGCATCGGCGAGCTGGGTGGCGCCGGCGAGAACCTTCTCGCGGGCGGCGGAGCGGAACAGAACCTGCTTGTGAGCCATGGTGAAAATGCCTTGCTGTGTGTCAATCGGCGGGGAACCTGGCCGCGTCGGCGGCCGAAACCTCGGTGTAGATCTCGGTGAGGAGCTGGTCCTCGGGGGTGGTGTCGGGGCCGTTGAGATAGACCTCCCACATGCGGGCGCCCTGCGGGATGCCGGCATCGGTGATCCGGGCCTCGAGATCGGCATAGGTCTGGCCGAACCCGGCATAGGAGCCCTTGTGAACGGTCTTGAGAGCGGGACCGTGTGGGGTCGTGCCGGCCTTGACCTCGCCGGCTGCCTTGGCGGCATCGTCGGCGGAGACCGGGAAGCCGAGGTCGATGGCGGTCGTGGTGCCGGTCCAGTCGTGATAGAGGGCGATGGGCGGGCCAAGCGGCTGTACCCCGGATGCGGCGATGAAGGCGCCGAGGGTGGCAAAGCCCCTCCCCATGACGACGGGAATCTCCGGCATGGTGGCGCTGAGCGCCACGTAGACCATGGGCCTGGGGGTGAGGGTGACGCTGGTGAGCTTCATCTCGTGCTCCTTTCGAGGCGAGGGCGGCAGCACCTGCGCGGCTCGAGCAGTGACGAAGTGAAACTAGCGCGACGGGCGGGGCGCGGTTTGATCGGGGTCAAAGCCGCGCGCGGCGGCGCGGCCGCTCAGCCCAGCGCGAGCAGGCCGGCGCCGACGAGGCAGGCCCTGGCGCCGAAGCGGGCCG